>NZ_CP172954.1:1700000-3380000 GCF_050547225.1 Enterococcus sp. AZ089
CCCAGTCGGTGGTGGTCAACGATGAACAGATTTTACATCTGATCAGTCAATGGCATGCCGATAATATTTTCTCAGTCAATCAACTTTCACTGTTTAATTACGATGTAAATTTGATACTGGCTCATTTAAAAGAATTGGATTTTACTGTCTCGCCAAGTTTGATCGACAATACTCAAACCTTAGCTGTCGATATGGAAACAGATTTTCCTGTTGCAGCGGAAGTCCTTGACCAAATTTTCATCATCACGATGGAAAATCAGTCGTATGATTTTATCACAGAAAACAAAGGCGAGATCCTTGTTCTGCTTGATAAAAATCAGCGTTTGACGATTCATTTGTACACAGAATCAACGTTACTCACGATTGACTCGGATCAATGGAAGCGATCTTTATTGGATTTCTTCACAAGTTATCCATTTTTGGTTCCGCTTGTCGTTCAAGGTGAAGAATAAATGTTCTAAATTGGTTAAAAGTGCTAGAATGGTTTTTATAACTATTCAGCACTTTTTTTGGAAGGAGCAGTATGATGATAAATAAAGCACTAGGTTTTTATGAAGGACGATCTTTAGATGATCCAGAAGTATTTATTGAAAAGGAATTTCCAATGCCAACTTGTCAGGCAAACGATCTATTGGTGGAAGTGCAAGCTGTTTCTGTGAATCCAATTGACACGAAACGCCGCCAAACAACCACTTTAAGTGAGAAATTCCATATCCAGGGATATGATGCAGTAGGTATAGTACATGAAATCGGCTCAGCAGTTAATGGCTTTGCCGTTGGTGATCGGGTGTTTTATGCTGGAACCACACAACGACCTGGTGCGAATCAAAGGTTTCAAGTCGTTGATTTTCGAATCGCAGCAAAGGCGCCAGCCGGCTTTTCTGACGGTGATCTTGCAGCTATGCCATTAACGAGTATTACAGCGTGGGAATTGCTTTTTGAAAAATTTGGGTATGTGCCTGAAGAAAACGCGAATGAAGGATCAATTTTATTGGTCAATGCCAGCGGTGGTGTTGGCTCGATTGCGGCGCAACTAGCAAAATGGGCAGGATTGACAGTCTATGGCACTGCGAGTCCTAAGAACGATCAATGGCTTAAAGACAATCAAGTGGATCAGGTACTTAATCACCGCTTGCCGTTAGCTGAACAAATCACTGAACCTTTTTCAGCCGTTGCACTTTTTTATGACGCCTCGGCCTATTTGCCACAATTAACGAAAGCAATCTTGCCATTTGGCAAAGTCGGAATGATCGTGAATACGAAAGAAGCGCTAGATTTAAATCCATTTAAAAACCTCGGCATCGATTTTTATTGGGAGTATATGTTCACAAAAACAGATGCTCAGTTGATGATTGAAACACAAGGGGGCATTTTGCAACGGATCGCCTCGTTGCTCGCTGACAAAAAGATCCATACGACTGCGGTCCAAACGTTTGATGGAGGAATTACCATCGAGACCTTAAAGCACGCTACAAAAGCGGTTGAGCAAGGAACAAAAGGAAAAACAGTGATCACGGGAGGCGTCCGCTAGATGGAAGAAGAGGAAGCGATGCTGTTTTGGGATGAATTTGCGCAAGAATATGCGCAAATTCAAAGAGAATCCCAATTGAAAATTGCCGAAGAGGCAGCAGCTTTTTTGGTGGAGCAGAAAGTGTTTCCGATATCGACCTTCGTTGACTTTGCTGCGGGCACTGGTCGCTACATTTCAGCTTTTTATCCTTTTGTAGATGAGTATTACGCAATTGATTTTTCAAAAGAAATGTTAAAAATCATTGAAGAAACGATTGAAGATCCGATGAGCAAGCTCCATCTGGTTCAGCAGAGCCAAAAAGACTTTTTGTCTGCAGAACAGCACTGGCCTTGTATTTTTATAGCAATGAATCCGGCAGTCAGAGACAAAGAAACCTTGCTTCAGTTTCAAAGAAAGGCCCATCAATTAATTATTCTAAGAATGATCGCAGAAGAAGAGAACGTGTTTCAGCCTTATGAAAAAAATCATTCAGCGAAGAACGATCTGAACCTAAATACTTGTTACAAGAAGTGGTTTACAGAAGAAGCGATCGATTGGCAGAGTCGGCAATTCGAGTATATTTTGAAGGAAGAGATCGATCAAGAATTATTTCATCTTTATTTTGAGGAGGAGTATTCATTGGAACAGCGGCAAGAAATGGTTCAACATGTCTTTGGTGAGGCATTGACTGTCGAAAGCCAAACGAAAATCACCTTTGAGCTTCTCTTAGCCTAGGAGAAATCACACAATAGACATCAAAAAACGAGATTCTGACATAAGATCAAGAAACAGGTACAGCAAGTAGGGTTCTGTTGACTGCTGACTGGAAACATCTTATGCTGGAATCTCGTTTTACAGTGAATTTACTACAATAAAAGGTAGACGATACTGCCTAATAACAGTAAAAAAACGACGTTAACGATAAAAAATAGCTTTTGAAACATTCCCGCTTCTTTGGGTCTGGCTTGTTTCAGTAATTTGTACCCAATCAAATTCGCCAAAGAAGCAATCAATGTACCCAAACCACCCACATTGACGCCCAAAAGAACGGCTTTTTCTAAATCGGTGAAAGGAGCAATCAAAATCGCTGCAGGAACGTTAGATATTCCTTGAGAGAGTAAAATACTACCTAAAAAAGCGCGATGTGTTTCTTGAAAATATGGTCGAATGTGATCGGTGACCAGAGGTTGGTCTTGAATATTCCCAACGATCAAGAAGAAGCAGAGGAAGGTAAGTAGTAACCGATAATCAACTTTTGCGAATAATCGTTTGTTGCTAAACCAAACCACGGCTGCGACGACGAGCACAGCGATTGAAATAGGTAGAACACTAAAAATACCAAGAATCATAAGGACAAATAATCCTGCATTGAGCAGCGCTGGCTTTTTTTCAAAGGGCTCTTCTTGCAGGGCGATTTCCAATGGAGTCTTTGGGATGAGCTGGATCGAAACAAGGAGTAATAGCAAAGAAAGTCCCACAAAGGTGCCGGTAGTCCACATGAATTGTGGCAGCGAAATCTGATAGTAAGAAAATAAAAATAGATTTTGCGGATTTCCAAATGGAAACAGGCTGCTTCCTAAATTGGCTGCCACAATCAAATAGATAGCGCCTAATAAGACACTGGTGCGCTGTTGTTCTTTCCTCGTTAAGAGTAAGTAGATGGGCAATAATGTTAAGATAGCCACGTCGTTTGTTAAAAACATCGAACTGAAGAAGCTTAGCAAGACGATTGAACGGATCAAGTCACGCAGATTGCGACTTTTTTCCACTAATTTTTGTCCAAATGCTCGTAAAAGACCAGCTTCTTCTAACCCATTGATTACTAACATCAATCCAAACAGTGATAAAATCACTTTAAAGTCAATAAATGACCAACGGAAGGTGCCGAAAAAACACGCAATGAGTGCTAGTAACAGGGAAATCGAAAATAATCGATCCGTTCGAAAAAATGCTAACATTCGTTTTCCCATAGTTCACCACCTTTCTTCTCAAGAATTTTACCATTCCCGCGCTTTAGGAACAATAAATAACGCTTTTTCCATATAACTCAAAGGCATTCAGGCAATTTTTATAGTTGACAAACGACCCATTAATTGGGAAATTAGTATGTGAAAGGTGAAGGAGGTTCAAAAATGAATGTTATGCAGCTGCTTGAAAAAAATCAGCAGGTTCATTTTCAAATTTTAGCTGTTTTTTTTCAGAACGGCTCAGAAATCTCTTACAAGAAACTTGCAAAAACATTATCCATTTCCGCACCCACTTTGCAAAAAGAACTTCAAAATCTTCATCAAAATTTAGTCGCTTTCCATGAGGATGCGGCATTGACTTATTTAGAAAATGATCAAGTACAGTTAACACTTCCGCTTGATTTCTCACTAAAAAAATTCTTTTATGCGTATCTTTCAGAAGCAATCGATTTTCAGATATTGTCGTATTTGTTTTTTCATCGAGATGAGTCAACGACGAAAATGATGTTAGAACTGATGTTGAGTGAAGCTTCATTGTTTCGTCGATTCAAAGCCATCAATCAGTTATTGAAAGAATTCGACATCCAATTAAAAAATAAAAAATTGCTTGGGGATGAAAAACAGATTCGCTTTTTCTATTATCAGTTTTTTTCACAAAGTTATCCCAATGAAGAATTGATCGCTCGCTTGAATGCACCAGCCATCAACAATTTGATTCGAGTAATCGAAAAACAGCTACAGACAACGTTTAGTCAATCCGAACGCTGGAAAGTCGGGCTGTGGTTAGGTATTATGGAAGCCCGTTTTGATTATCGTGGCTCGCAGCAGCATGAAGCATCGTATCCATTGTTGAAGTCATTGGAAAATGAAGCGATGTTCCAGCTTTTGCGGAATATATTAGGACGCTATCTCAGTCGTTTTGCCGTATCCTGGAGCGATTATGAAACGGTTTATTTCTATTTATTTTTATTAGCTGAAGGCTTGATTCGCCCTTCACTGGATGACTCCTTGCAAAAATCACTTTTCTTCCAAGAGATCGATGCGTTAAATGGGGAGCTGCTGCAGGCAATTGGTGATAGTGAGAGAAAGACTACAGAAACTTCTACGGAATTATGCGTCTTCTTGACGAGTGTGACGATCCAAGCGTTGTACATTCATGGCGGCATTATTGCCTTTGCTGAATTTCAGCCGCAAAGTGTTGCGAATGAGAGCTTGATTGAAGTGGCACAGCAAGCAATCGAACAGTTGGAGAAAAACGTAAACCAGTCCTTTTCTCTTGAGAAAAAGCAGCATTTGACCAATGAATTGCTTTTGATCCGTCAATGGATTCAAGTAAAACAGGAAAAAGCATTTACGGTCGGCATTTTGTTGACTCAATCACGATTACGCAGTGGCTTTTTGCGGCGTTTTTTGATCAAAGAATTGGCTGGCTATCCGAATATTCATTTTGAGGGGACGAAGGAGAAGGATTATGATTTATTGATCGTTGATCATTCTGAGATCTCGGAAGGCTATCGTTATAAAAAACGATTGATTTTAACAGGTGGGGCAACCCCATTTGAAGAAGAGCGGCTTCATCAAATCGTGGATGAAATACGCAATGAGAACCTTGAAAGCGAGTTGGAAAAGATATGAGAATAGTGATTATTGGAGGCTCTCATGCAGGAATTGCTGCTGCCCGTCATTTAAAAAAAGTTGACCCAAAAGTCGATGTGATAATTATTGAAAAATCAAGCGTTCTGGGTTATGTTGCTAGCAGTTTGAATTTAGTGCTGGAAGGCTACATTCAACGATTGGAAGATTCCCGAACGGCAACTACGAGTGAGCTTCTTTCTGAAGGAATCAATGTGATGTTAAACAGTGAAGTCACAAAAATCTTTCCGCAAGAACAAACGGTTCATTTTGTCACATCAACGGAATCTTATCAGCAAGAAGACGAAGTGAGTTATGATGGCTTGATTTTGGCGATGGGATCGAGTACTTTCCGTTCGGAGTTTGCCTCAGATGTCGAAGCACATATAACGACCTACAAAACCATTGGTCAATCAAAGCAAGCGTTAGAAAAAATCGAAAGTGCGCAAACCGTGGCGATCGTTGGCGCGGGTCTGATTGGGTTTGAATTGGCTGAATCTTTAAGTGGCCAGCAAAAAGCCGTTCATTTGATTGATCGAATGGATACCCTTTTGTTCCGTTATTTTGATCAAGAAATTGCTGAAATTTTGATGGCGCGCTTTCCAGAGAACTTACAAATCTATCTTAACAGCAATGTCGCCCATACGATCAAAGACGAGAAGGGTGAATATCAGGGAATCGAGCTTTCAAACGGAACCAAGATTCGAGCTGACGTGGTCGTTTATGCCGTAAATCCGCGACCGAATGTCGCATTGGTTGAAGACTTTTTAAAACTAAATCTCGATGGCACGGTATTTACAAATGAATATTTACAAACGTCTGACCCAGCGATTTATGCAATTGGTGACCTGGTTTCGATTCCTTTCAATCATTCGGATAGCTCTTTGTATATCCCTTTAGTGACTAATGCTTATCGGACGGGGATCGTAGCTGCCACCAATTTATTGGCAAATGAACGGGGAACGACGAAAATTCCTTTTCCAAAAATGCAACGGACCGTCGTTAGTAAACTGTTTGGCTATTTCGTCAGCAGTTCAGGTATTAATGAGACCGAGGCACCGTATTACGGCTTTGAAGTAGATTCAGTGACGCAGACATTTCATTCTCGGACATTTTTCGCGACAGATGAGGATTTTGAAGTAACGTTAAAACTGATTTTTGATCAGCAAACGAAAGTGATTATGGGGGGACAAATCATTACGAGTGATCGTGGAAGTTTGGAGATCATCAATACGATCTCAACCTTGATCAATAGCAAGACGACCTTGCACCAACTAGCGACAATGGATTACTTTTTCAATCCAACCATTTCTTTCCCTTTGCACTTTTTGAATCAATTAGCCCTTGATGGCTTGTTAAAGTAAAATAATAACTCTTGATAAACCTGCGATGATCGTAGGTTTATTTTTTTTAATTACAGATAATCGGGAAAGACTATCGATTACAATCAGTGACTGGTATCGCGTATTGAAAACAGGTAGGCTTTTGTCGGAGATTGAATTCAACTGGTATCATGATTTTTTGGAAGAAGAAACTCAAAACGAAAACTATAAAACTCGTTCCACGACTAAACTGTTTTTACTCACAATTTCTTATCGATAGACGAATGGTGTTTAGGTGGAGGAGACGGCGCGTCATTTGCTTTTATCTGAAAAGTTACATCACCATTGCATCAGTAAGTGCTGGCTTTACAAGGGTTTCAATAGATGAAAATAATTGCAAATCTAAGTGATCTGTTATTGAATGATCCTCATAAAATGAATATAGTATGAGCGAGCATTTTATAATTAAAGCAATAAAATAGACAATATTGAGATAAAAATAAGTTTTCTCGCAAGGATATAAGAGAAAAACATCACATAATCCTTTTCTTTACACACTCATTTTTTCGAAATTGCGATAGGAAAGGGATTTTTTAAAAAAAATTCTTGTGATTTTAAGTGAAATACGTTACCCTATTAAAGAGAGTGAGAATCATTCTCAATAAGGGGGCGGGGCATGTTTAAAAAAATCGGATTACTGCTGATCTTTGTTCTTCTAGTGGGTTGCTCCTTGTTGGCAGGCACCCATGAATTGTCTTTATCAGGTTTACAGCAGGGTGATCCGAATCATTGGCTTGTTTTGGTAAAAGTTAGGCTTCCACGGACGATCAGTTTGATCATTGCAGGTGGGATCATTAGTATCTGTGGAAAAATTATGCAACACATGATGCAAAATAAATTTGTGGCCTCGGAGTCGATTGGACTGACGGATAGCGCCCGTTTAGGAATTTTGCTGGTTATGCTCTTTCTACCAAATGCCTCAAATTTGATTCGCACTACAGCAGCATTTGTGTTTGCCTACGCAGGTGTGTTGTTCTTTTTATTTTTAAGCCAATTTCTACCAAAGAAAGATCCAATGATGCTGCCGTTAACAGGGGTGATGTTCGGTAATATCATCGGGGCTATCAGTAGCTTCTTAGCCTATCGCTTCCAATTGGTTCAAAATGTTTCTTCTTGGCTGCAAGGAAATTTTGCCACCATTATGGTTGGACAGTATGAACTTTTGTATTTGACGATTCCCGTTTTCGGTCTATTGTATTTCTTGGCTTATGAGATCACGATCGCCGGTTTAGGAGAAAGTGCGGCTAAGAGTCTGGGAATCAATTACTTGTTCTTGCGTTTTGCTGTATTTGCGCTGGTGGCGTTTGCTAGCAGTATCGTTTTATTGACTGTGGGGCAAATTCCTTTTTTAGGGATCGTTATCCCAAATATGATCGGCATGGTTTTTGGGGATCACTTGAAAAACAATCTGCTTTTGATCAGCTTTGCCGGAAGCGCGTTCTTGCTATTGTGTGATGTATTGGCGAGAATCGTCATCGCACCTTATGAAATGCCGGTCAGTGTTGTTGCCGGCGTACTGGGTGGCTGCTGTTTCTTGATTTTGCTTCTGGGGAGGAAATTTCGATGAAGAAAAAACTTTTTCTTTTGTTGTTTCTGATCCTTTGTGCATGTGGTGCCTATCTGACCTATAACACCTATGGAAACTGGTCATTTGCTTTTGCATTAAGGGGACGCCGAATCTTGGCTTTTGCCTTAGTTGCAATCGCCATCTCCTTTAGTACCATCACCTTACAGACACTGACAAGCAATCGCTATCTGACCCCTGGAATTTTAGGCTTGGACCAACTGTATGTTCTTGTTCAAACCCTTTGTTTCTTTTTTATCGGCGGAATTCAGATGCTGAGCCAAGAAACAGCAACGATGTTTTTGTTTTCTGTCGGCTTAACTGCCGTTCTAGGTAGCTTCTTAATTGGCTTTTTCTATCAAAAATCAGTCGCTGGGTTGTTTTTGTTATTGATGGCAGGGATGGTCTGTGGCACGATGTTCGGTAGTCTCAGCACCTTTCTGCAAGTGTTGATGGATCCAAATGAATATGATTTACTACAAGGTCGTTTGTTTGCCAGCTTTGGCAATATCAATACCCAGCATCTACTGATTGCTGCCGCGATCATTTTGCTAGGGAGTATCTGTCTGGTTCTGCTGATTCCAGAATTGAATTTGCTCCATTTAGGAAGTGGGCAAGCCAAAAGTTTAGGTGTATCTGTTCAATGGCTTCATAAAGGTGTTTTATTTTTGATTGCTTTACTGACAGGCACCGCCACTGCTTTAGTTGGTCCAGCAGTTTTTCTAGGCTTTGTGGTGGCGACGATCACCTATCAGCTTTTCCCAACTTATCGTCACGGCTGGTTGTTTTTCGGTGGGAGTTTGATTGGTTTTCTCCTGTTGGTAGGAGGTCAATTCCTAGTGGAACAGGTCTTTCAATGGCAAACGACCATCGGCACCGTGATCCAATTATTAGGCGGTATCTTCTTTATAAGCAAATTGCTGCTGGAAAGGAAAAAATCATGATCGAAACCAAAAATGTATCCAAGAATTATGCAAAAACACAAGTTTTGACGGAATGTTCTATAGCGTTGCCGGAACAGAAAATGATTGCCTTCATCGGGCCCAATGGTGCCGGAAAAAGTACCTTGCTTTCTTTAGTCAGTCGGATGTTGGATCAACGCACCGGTGATATTTATCTGGATGGAACGGAGATTCGTCAATGGAAGTCCAAAGAGCTAGCAAAAAAAATGGCTTTTTTGCAGCAAAGCAATCGCTATGCCGTCAATCTGACTGTAAGAGAGCTGGTGGCATTTGGTCGCTATCCGTATAACCGGGGGCGACAATCGGCAGCAGATGATGGGATCATTGATGACGCTTTGTCTAAGTTATCTCTAACCGAATATAGTGATCAATCGATTCATGAACTTTCTGGTGGTCAGTTACAACGAGTTTACTTGGCGATGATTTTAGCCCAAGATACAGATTATCTACTCTTGGACGAACCGTTAAACAATTTAGATTTAAAACACGCCAACCAGCTGATGAAGCTATTGACAACCTTGGTGGAAGACTATCAGAAAACTGTTGTGATCGTTTTGCACGACATTAATTTTGCAGCACGGTATGCCGATCACATCGTCGCGATGAAAGATGGTCAGATTTTTAAAGCGGCTGACACAGAGGCAGTGATTCAAGAACAACTATTAGAATCATTGTATGAGATTCCAATCAAACTGGTACAAGTGGATGGGCGGCAATTTTGCTACACCTTCCAATAAAAAATATGTTTCAAAGGAGGAAAAAATGAAAAAAATAGCAGTAAGTTTTATGAGTATTTTCGTATTAGCGGGGTTGACCGCTTGCGGCTCGAATAATACAGGGACAACAGATTCAACGGGTACAGCTCAAACCCAAGTAGAAGAAAGTACACAAACGCCGACAGAAGTCGAGATTACGGACAGCAATGGGACTGTCACTGTTCCTTATGCGCCGGAAAAAGTTGTTGTCTTTGACAACAGTGCATTAGATACGATGGATGCACTTGGCCTTGGGGATCGAATCGTTGCTGCCGCAACCAGCAATTTGCCAGATTATTTATCAGCGTATGCGGATGTTGAATCAGCAGGGGGAATCAAAGAGCCTGATTTAGAAAAAATCAATCAACTGCAGCCAGACCTAATCATTATTTCTGGTCGACAACGTGATTTCCAAGAGGAATTGTCTGCAATCGCGCCAACCGTTTTCTTAAGCGTTGACAATAGTGATACTTGGGCATCGATCGAAGCCAACATTACGACCATTGGTCAAATTTTTGGTAAGGAAGAGGAAGCGCAAGAACAACTAGCATCGTTACAAGGTCAGATTGATACCTTGAAGGAGCAAGCGCAAAATGCTGACGAGAAAGCCTTGGTTGTTATGGTAAATGAAGGCAATCTTTCTGCTTTTGGTCCAGTTTCTCGTTACAGTATCTTGTATGACACGTTTGGTTTCCCAGCAGTAGATGAGGAATTAGAGGCGTCGACACATGGACAAAGTATTTCTTATGAGTACTTGCTTGAAAAAAATCCTGATGTCATTTTCGTGATCGATCGGACAAAAGCGATCGGTGGCAATGAAAGCGAAAGTGAATTTGTTGCAAATGAAATTGTTCAAGAAACAAATGCAGGGCAAAACGATCAAGTGATTGAATTGGATGCTGCGGTTTGGTATTTAGCTGGTTCCGGATTGGAGTCGATCCAATTGATGATGGATGATGTCAAGCCAGCCGTTGAATAAATAGGTGAAAAAAATTAAGTAATAAGGGACACGCTTATCAGTTTACTGAGAAAGCGTGTCTTTTTATTCGAACTGTTTCTAGGACCTGCGACTGATTTTTGACAAGTTATCCAGCTTTACTTTACCTGTCGTAGTAATTGATTTATAATTAGTACGACAGATGAAGTAATTTAGGAGGCGATTGCGTGATCTCGAGTGACGGAATTCGCGGCTATAACGACGCAATCATTTTATCCATTCTTTCGAAAGAAGACTCTTATGGATATGAAATATCCAAGCGTATTCGTGAAGGAACAGATGCTTTATATGTGATCAAAGAAACGACGTTGTATTCCGCTTTTACTCGGTTAGAAAAACAAGGATTGATCCGTTCGTATCCCGGAGAAGTGACACATGGCAAAAAGCGGACCTATTACCAGATAACTGCAGACGGAAAAGCAAGCCTTTCGGAGAAACTATTGGAGTGGCAGCAGACGAAGATCGTCGTTGACCAGTTCTTACAAGGAGGAGACAAATGAAAACCATTCATGACTATCTAGACAGCTTATTTTTATCAGTACCCATCACACCGGAAACGAAGAAGGCAAAAGAAGATCTTTTAGCAATTATGGAAGACCATTACTTGGAACTGATTCACCAAGGGAAAAGTGAGCATGAAGCCATCGGTGCGGTGATCAGCGAGTTTGGTTCGGTGGATGAACTGCTGCAAGAGTTAGATGTTTCAAAAGAAGAAGAGCCGATTGATGATTGGTCCGATGCCATCACAGAAGACGATGCGTTTGATTATTGGGGAACTGTGCGGCACTTTGCTTTTTCGTTCTCGATAGGAATCGGCTTTTGTATCGCCTCCCTAGCAGCCCTAATGCTCTTTGTTAGTGTTTATGCTGAGACCTTTGGAATAATGGTGATGTTTCTTTTCATCGCCATCGGGGTTGGTTTTATCATCTCTAGCAGTTTGCACTTTTCCGGTGCTCGTAAGCAGTTAGATGATCGACCAATCAAAAGGGATGCCAAACGAGAAGCCGCTCAGCAACTAGCAAATTATGAAAAAAGTTTTCGTATTGGTCTTGTTTTAGGAATTGGTGCCTGTATTTTATCAATTGCGCCTGTACTTTTAAGTGAATTGTTTTATTATTCTGTTGAGTTTGGTATTTCCTTGTTTTTCTTGACAGTTGCAGTGGGTGTGTTCTTTATTATTTATGTAAGTATTATTCGTACAGGCTTTGCGAAGCTGGCAACTGAGACGTATTTTATTCGTGACGAAGAGAATCTTGGTGATCGAGCAACACGTCATAAATATGGCGAATCCGCTGGTAGAGTTACCTTTTTTCGAACAGTCTACTGGCCAGTGATTTTGGTCGTTTATATGCTTTGGTCCTTCATGTTTCATGCATGGGCATACTCTTGGGTCATTTTTGTGATTGGTGGTGTCTTAGAGGACTACTTTATCGGTCAGACAAAAGCCAAAAAATAAGAGATGTTTCAACCGAGAGTGGTTTCTTTACTTTTAAAAAAAGGAAGACTATAATACGGCTTGTAACTGAACCAAGCAAAAAGAACAGCGAGAAATAAGATCCTCTCAATGCTTTTTCAAAAGTTCAGAATACAAGAAAAGAGGCAATGGATATGTTAGAAATTCATTATCTGAAAAATGGTAGCAAAGAAATAACAACAATTGAATCCCCAGAGCGCTTTCTCGCAAGTCAATACTTGGAAGTTCCACCTTTTCAAGATCATTACCCAGTCGAAGAAGTTTTTCTAGACGGCAAGCGGATTACATTGAAGGAGCGAACGATCGGTGGATTGTTCAACTATTTCAATACTAAATAAAAAAATTGTCTTTTTTTATGACTCACTTTCCATTGTGAGGAATCATAGGAAGAGGCAATCTTTTTTTGTTTAATTGAGAATAAGAGATGTAATTGAGAATCTAACAGGTAGGAACTTTGCTTAGAAATGATTAGCCAAACTTATTACTATACTCCATTTGCTTTCGATAAAAAATAAATATGCTCATTTCTGAGGATGATAACATTTTTTTTGACTATTTCTGAATAAACTATTGCATTTTGTAGTTAGATATACTAATAATTAATAGAGATTATTCTCAAATAATTATTCTAATTGGAGGAAATGATATGTCATTAATTGGAAAAGAGATTGGTTCATTCGAAGCGAAAGCTTACCACAATGGAAAATTTATCGATGTTTCATCAGAAGATTTTAAAGGAAAATGGAACGTTGTTTGTTTTTATCCTGCAGATTTCTCATTTGTTTGTCCGACAGAACTTGAGGATTTGCAAGACCAATATGCATCATTAAAAGAATTAGGCGCAGAAGTTTATTCTGTATCAACTGACACCCACTACACACATAAAGCGTGGCATGACCACTCTGATGCTATCAATAAAATCGAATATATCATGATTGCTGATCCTTCTCATGTGATCTCAGAAATCTTTGATGTATTAGACGAAGCATCAGGTTTGTCTCAACGTGGTACATTTATCATCGATCCGGATGGTGTGGTACAAACGGTTGAAATCAATGCGGATGGTATCGGTCGTGATGCTAGTGGTTTGATCGATAAAATCCGTGCCGCACAATATGTCCGTACCCATCCAGGTGAAGTATGTCCTGCAAAATGGAAAGAAGGCGAAGAAACTTTAACGCCAAGCTTAGACCTTGTAGGCAAGATTTAGGAGGCTCTCATGGCATTAGATAAGGCAATCAAAGACCAACTGACGCAATATCTAGCGATGCTAGAATCAGAGGTTGTTTTTGCGGCGACTTTAGGTGAGGATGATTCTTCAACGAAAGTACGTGAATTCTTAGAAGAAATCGCAGAAATGTCGTCAAAAATCACGATTCAAGCTGTAGCAAGTGAACGGACACCAAGCTTTTCGATCAATCGTCCCGGTGAAGAAAGCGGCATCGCTTTTGCTGGTTTACCGTTAGGACATGAGTTCACTTCATTTATTTTAGCGTTGCTTCAAGTAAGCGGTCGTCCGCCGAAAATTGATGAAGCACTTCAAAAGCGCATCAAAGCGATCGATAAGCCATTACATTTTGAAACCTATGTCAGTTTGACCTGCCATAACTGTCCTGATGTTGTTCAAGCGTTAAACATTATGGCAGTGCTAAATCCTTCCATCAGTCACACCATGATCGAAGGTGGGATGTTCAAAGAAGAAATTGACAAGAAAAAAATTATGGCTGTGCCAACAGTCTTTCTAGATGGGGAAGAATTTGCAAGCGGCCGACAAACGATCGAACAGTTGTTGGAAAAAGCAGCTGGTCCGACGAGTAAAGATGACTTTGCTGAAAAAGAGCTTTTCGATGTATTAGTTGTCGGTGGCGGACCTGCAGGCGGAAGCGCAGCGATTTATGCAGCGCGTAAAGGCATCAATACTGGGATGGTTGTCGAAACAATGGGTGGACAAGTAATGGAAACCCTGGGGATCGAAAATATGATCGGTACCCCTTATACCGAAGGTCCAAAATTAATGCGTCAGGTAGAAGAGCACATCAACGAATACAATGTAGACGTGATGAAAGGTCAGCGTGCGAAAGATATTCGCCGCAATGACGTCATCGAAGTTGAATTAGAAAATGGTGCAGTATTAAAAACCAAAACGGCCATTTTAGCAACTGGCGCTCGCTGGCGCAACATCAATGTTCCGGGAGAAAAAGAATTCAAAAATAAAGGTGTTGCCTATTGTCCGCATTGTGACGGTCCGTTATTTGCTGGGAAAGAAGTTGCCGTCATTGGTGGCGGAAACTCTGGGATCGAAGCAGCAATCGATTTAGCTGGCATGGCGAAACATGTCTATGTTCTTGAATTTTTACCAGAACTAAAAGCGGACCTTGTGCTACAAAACCGTTTGAACACGTTAGATAATGTGACTGTTATTACGAATGCGGCAACGAAGGAAATTGTTGGATCCGATCATGTCGAACAATTGACCTACGTTGATCGTGAAACGAATGGTGAATTCACTTTAGCTGTGGAGGGTGTCTTCATTTTGATTGGCTTGATGCCGAATACTGAATGGTTAAAAGATCGTGTCGTCTTAAATGAACGCAATGAGATCGTGGTGGACAAACATGGCGCAACCAACATTGAAGGGGTCTTTGCAGCGGGAGATTGTACCGATAGTGTATACAAACAGATCATCACTTCAATGGGTTCAGGTGCCACTGCTGCATTAGGTGCGTTTGATTACCTGATTCGCTCGTAAGTAGGCTTATTATTTGATCTAGATCAGAAACGTCTCAGGAGCTTCTAGCAGCTTCTGAGACGTTTTTTCTTTGAGGGGAAGGAGATTTGAAGGAAGTTGACAGAAGGACAGTTTCTATATTACAATGAAAAAAACTCGTTCAAAAAAGAAAGAGGTATATTAATGAGTGTCGTAGGTATCTAATCAGCTAATTAAAACAAATAAGCAAAAACAGACTGTTTATTTGTTGTGCCTGTAGATACCGATAAAAATCGTTATTGATGAATCAGGTGATGGGAGACTATCGCTTTTTTTGTACACTTTTTTGGACGGGGATGTTACCGGGATCCTCAGGCACAAGAAAGGATCACTCATGAAGATACCTCAAGCAACTGAATTTGAACAAATTAAAGAACAAGTAAGTAAAAAAATAATCAGCGATTATGGTAAAGCACGTTTTGCCAATGAAAAACCAGCAGCTACGATCCATTCCGCCCAAAAACGAGTGTCTGAGACAACTGAAGCGATGGCGCTATTAGACGCCGGACGTCAAGTCCCTTTCATGGGGCTTCAGCATGTCTTACATCATACGAAGAAGATTGAAAAAGGCTTTGTATTGGAGCCGCAGGAATTGATTGAATACGGAGACTTTTTACGGTCTTTTCGCATCATCCGTCAATTGTTTGAGAAAAATCAATCAATTGCCCCAAGATTGCATCACTATGCTCAGGGGTTGGCCGACTTTTCTGAAATCGCCGAAATGATTTTCCAAAAAATTCGCAATGGTCAGGTAGATAGTAACGCCAGCCGAGAATTACGGAAAATTCGTGGCATAATTGAGAAATATGAGGCCGATTTAAAAAAAGTTTTTGCAAAGTTTTTTAAAGAAAGTCGCTATCTGCAAGAAAACCGTGTGATCAAAAAGAACGACCGTTATACGCTGCCGGTACGTGCCGAATTTCAACAGCAAATTAAAGGGACGATCATCGAACGTTCTAATAAACGCGCGACTGTTTTTATTGAACCAGAGGCAGCTGCCCGTCTGAATGATCGATTGATTTTGGCACAGGCGGAAGAAACGGCCGCCCAATACCAAGTTTTATCAGAATTGACCGGGGCAATCGCCGAACAAATGAATGCAGTATTTGCCTGTCTTGATATTTTAGTGGTACTAGATATTATTTTTGCTCGCGGAAAGTATTGTCGGGAAATCAATGGTCAACCGATAGCAATTACTGAAGAAGAAGTTTTGCTTCTTGATCAAGTCCGGCATCCTTTACTGGGCACTGATGCTGTTCCTCTATCTTTAAAACTAGGAGAAGAGAACCGATGTATGGTCATCACAGGGCCGAATGCTGGTGGTAAGACGGTTGTCTTAAAAACCGTCGGACTCGTTTGTGCGATGGCACATTACGGCTTGTTTCCAGCGCATAATGGCAACAGCAGCGTGCCGTTTTTAAAAAGTCTTTGGATGGATATCGGGGATCAGCAAAGTCTAGAAAATTCTTTAAGTACCTTTTCTGGACACATGTCGAATATTGCACAGATCATGACGAATGCCAGCCGGAACAGTATCGTTTTGTTAGATGAAATTGGCAGCGGGACTGAACCAAATGAAGGGGCAGCTTTAGCGATCGCCATTATGGAATCGATCTATCGATCGGGGGCGTTAATGATCGCCACGACTCATTATGGTGAAATCAAGCAGTTTGCTCTTGATCACCAAGATTTTGAAACAGCGGCGATGGCTTTTGATGCCAAGACCCTGACGCCGAAATACCGCTTGTTGACCAATGCGGTCGGTGAAAGTAATGCGTTTTGGATCGCCGAAAAAATGGCGATTCCTGCTGAGGTCGTGCAAACGGCAAAGGACTATTTAAAGAATAAATCTTATTCTTTTGAGAAGCAGCCTTTTGAGACGTCCAGAAAACGAACCGATCCTCAGGAAACAAAGTCTGAGCACATTTTTCAAAAGGGAGACCAGGTCTTTTCAGCAGAGCATGAAAAACGGGGAGTTTTTTATGAATACTTGGAACAGGGACAAGCGAAGATTTATATTGAGAAACAATGTTTCGTTGTTGCTGCTCGGCGATTGCAACTGCTCACCAAACGAGAAGCACTCTATCCAGCCGGCTATGATCTAGATCAATTATTTTCCGATTTTGCCCAACGTAAATTTACCCGAGATATTGAACGTGGGTCTAAAAAAGCGCAAAAGCAGTTACGAAAAGCAGCGCAAGAGCGTCAGGCCAAACGATCATTGGATTGATCGGCACAGATATATTTAGAGCGGGAGTATAAAATCAAGAAAGCAGCTCTTTTTCGAGTTTTAGAAAAAGAGCTGTCTTTTTTTGAAAATGACCGTTTTTTAATAACGTGTATGATCGAAGGGAATCCAGTGATGGTCGAATGATTTCCATTGATTTTTCTTTAAATATCGGAAATTACTCGAAATATCTAAATTCTTTAAGAAAAGTTAAAGAAAAATAAAAATAACAAAGAATGGGTTGTATCTTTATACGAGGAAGGGTACCATTCATAGTGGATTGAAAATAACATATAACCTTGTTAGGTGAGGCTCCTATACAAACATAAGCTATTGCGCAGAAACGTCGAAAGACGCCAATGTGTAAAACAGGAATTGTCGGATTAAGGCTTTTCATAAAATAGCTAAGAAAGGGAACAACTTTCTTTACGTTGTATAGTGCTAAAACTCGGACGATGAGATTGCTAGCAAAGTCTGACGTCCTAAGAGAAGTGAGACTTTTTTGCTTTTCTCTTTGATGGATGACTAAGCTCAAAGGGCATAATAACTGGTACCGTCTGAACACCTACTCCAAGGCAAGAGGAGTGGAAGCAATGATAGAAAAAAAGAAGATCGATTGGCTGCTGATCATAGCTTATTTGCTATTGAGCCTTATCGGTCTTTTAATGATTTATAGTGCAAGTTCTTATCGTTTATTAACGAGAGATCAGCCGCCAGCAAGCTTATTTATGCGTCAGCTTGTCTTTCTGTTACTCAGCTGGGTGCTCCTTTTCATTATTCAGCGAACACGGCGTGAGATTCTGCTCAGTAAATATTTAGCGATCGGTCTGTTGGCATTTGGCGTCTTTACTTTACTATTGGCACGTTTGCCGTTTTTCGGTGTTTCTGTCAATGGAGCGCAACGATGGGTCTCGATTGTAGGGATACAATTTCAGCCCTCAGAGATCGTGAATGTGGGCATGGTCTTATACCTTGCTCATTACTTTCAATCAGCAAAAACTACCTTGCAGGAAATGAAACGTCCGCTTTTCGTTTTATTTTTGTGCTGTGTGTTGATCCTCATTCAACCAAAAGTAGCCGGCGTGATGATTTTACTTTTCTTGGCTTTTATCATGATTACCACGGTTCAGGTACCCGTTAAACTCACGGCTCTTTTGTTTGGCGGGTTATTAATCAGTCTGTTCTTGGTTGCTATGTTGATCCTCTTTTTAGGAAACAATGATTTATTGCCCCACATGTTTATGCATGTGTATAACCGAATTCGATTAGTGGGAGATCCATTTTCCGACCCATATAATCAAGGATTCCAAATGATCCATTCCTACTATGCTTTGTTCAATGGTGGTCTTACGGGCCTTGGTTTAGGAAATAGCATCACCAAGAAAGGCTTTTTACCAGTAGCAGAGACTGATTTTATTTTCTCCGTTTTAGTAGAGGAATTAGGGTTGATTTTCGGCATTTTTGTCATCGCTTTATTATTCGTAATTATTTTACGTCTGTTTATACGATCAGCGGCAATCGCAAATCCTCAGATTGGCTTAATATTATTGGGAACCAGCACGTTGCTGTTATTACAAACAAGTATCAATATTGCCAGTATTTTAGGGTTGATGCCGATGACGGGGGTACCTTTGCCATTCATTAGTTATGGTGGCTCCAGTTACTTTATTCTTTCATTTGCCTTCAGTTTATGCCTGAAACTAGAACGAGAGGAGGGTATACTTAATGAAGTTCCTCAAACGACATGAAGCAAACTATGCTTTATTGCTGCCGATTTTCCTGCTGTTTTTGTTAAGTATCTGGGTACAACATCAGGCTTCTGTGATGGATGGCAATGATCCTTCAGGGATTGTTTTTCGGCAGATCCTCTTTTGTATCCTTTCGGCGATTGCTCTTTTTGTAACGAGTTTGATTCCTACGAATTTACTCCTCCGCTTTTCTGGTCTTTTGTACTTACTATCACTTGGTTTGATGGCCTCTCTTCATTGGTTTTACGATCAAACGATGTTTGAACAAACGCACACCAAACGGTGGATCAGATTTGGTGCGTTTACGATTCAGCCTTCTGAGTTTATGAAAGTGGCCTTTATGCTCTTTATGGTCTATCTCACTTTAGTCTATGAGAAACGTAAAGCAGAACGAACAATCAAATCCGATTTGATCTATGTTACTAAGATCCTGCTATACAGCTTACCCACATTTTTATTGATGTTTATGCAGCGGGACTTTGGAACGAGTTTGGTGTTTATCGTGATGTTAGGTGCCTTATTCATCATTTCCGGTGTTCATTGGAAAATACTGACCGTCGTGATCGGTTTGATTGCCGCTCTTGGTGCTATTTTGTTGCTACTCGTATTCACGGAATGGGGCAATCGTGTGTTGTTTCGCCTTCACTTTTCACAATATCAATTGGATCGGGTGAGAGCCTGGGCAGATCCACTCGCGTACCAAGATTCCATCGCTTTCCAACAAGTCCGCAGTATGTGGGCGATTGGTTCTGGCGGCTTATTGGGGGCACCTGATACCCATACAACGGTGTATGTGCCGGTTCGGGAGTCAGATATGATCTTTACAGTCATTGGAGAAACGTATGGCTTTTTAGGAAGTACTTTAGTCATCTTCCTTTATTTCTATCTGATCTATCAAATCATTTTTGCTGCTTTAAAAACAAATAACAAAGCATCGGTCTATATTGCGATTACCTATGTGTTTGGTTTGGTTTTTCAAATTTTTGAAAACATCGGAGCGGCGATCGGTTTGCTGCCTTTAACCGGCATTCCCTTACCATTCTTAAGTCAAGGAGGAACCTCTCTGATTGCGATCAGCATTGCTATGGGAATTATCTTTGGGTTAGACAAATTTCCGATAAAAGCCAAAAATAGGTCGTATACATTAAAAGAAAGTAGGGGCTTAACATGAGTAAAACAGCAAAAAAAGGAGTGATAGGCGGAATACTCTGCAGCTGTTTTGCATGGCTGTTTTTCCTCGTTGCATTAGAACCGCGCTGGTTCCAAAGCATCGACAACCTTTTTTCCCAGTTGCCTCAATGGCGGACACCTGCTGTGGAATCGCTTTTTCTCCCACTTGCCAGTACGGCCACGATCATTCCCATAGCTGTCGTTCATTTCCTGTTAGCAAGTATTTTATTTATGCGCAAGCAGCGGTTAGAAAGTCTTTGGTTGATGGGGAATATGATTGTGATCAGTGGTGTTGGTCAAGTGATCAAGAAAGTAGTTGATCGACCGAGACCGGATTTTGCTGACAGTATGGAACGGGCATCAGCAAGTTTTCCGAGTGGACATACATTATTAGCGACCACGTTGATTATTTCTCTCCTCTTTTTCTTGGGGCAAACAGTTCCTGCCAAAAGAGGCAAGCGTCACTTTATCCAAAACATGGCCCTATTTCTAGGATTGATCTATTTGTTGCTGATTATGATGAGTCGGTTGCTATTTGGGGTTCACTATCCCAGCGACTTGCTAGCAAGTATTTTATTGGCAAGTGGGATCAGTTATATCACCTATGCTTTCGTCTTTTCAATCAAAAAATATGTACTTAGGGGGAGATAAATTGAGTACAGCAAAAAAACTAATAATCATTTTCCTGGTATTGCTGACCGGAATTATCTCAGCAGGAACTGTCTATGCGGTTAAGGTGTATTTTCAAGTAGAGGATGTTGCCCACTCGATCCATCGTCCAATCGAAGGACGAGAAGAGGCGGAAGTCATCGAAAATGCCGAGCCTCTAAGCCTTCTTTTGTTAGGGATCGCCAATGACTCTCATCGCAAAACCGATTTTCGCGCCAACACCATCATGGTAGCAACGTTGAACCCTGCCACAAGAAAAACCACCCTCACGAGTATTCCTAGAGATGCTTATGTGGAAATCGTGGGACAAGGGTACCATGATAAAATCAATCATGCCCATTCTTTTGGTGGAGCAAAAATGATGATTGAAACCGTCGAACAATATCTTGATATACCGATCCATCATTATTTCTCCTTAAACATGGATGGGATGGCAGATCTTGTTGATGCAATTGGTGGCATCACGGTTGAAAATGAATTTGCTTTTACTGCTGAGAAAATCGATTACCCAGAGGGGGTCCTCGATTTAGATGGCTGGGAGGCGCTTCAGTATACTCGTATGCGAAAGGATGATCCAGAAGGTGACTATGGCCGTCAGCGCCGTCAGAGAGAAGTGACTGAGATTCTGGCAAAAGAGTTAGTTTCACTTTCCAGCGTGATGCGGATTCAGGATTTGCTAACGATCATTGGAGAAAATGGCGAAACCGATCTAACTTTTTCGCAAATGAGTCAATTATTTATCCAATATCAATCAGCATTAGGGACTGTCGAGTCTTACCAAATGGCTGGCAGTGGGTTCACCGGCGATGGCTTCAGAGGAGAATATGGAATTTCCTATCAAGAAGTAACGCCTGAAGAGCAACAGACGACGAGCCAACGTTTAAAAAATGAGTTGTTGATTGATTAACGTCCTGGCTTAGAAACAGAACCAGTTCAATTTTGTTCTTCAAGTATTTCGGAATTAGAGTTGACAGCCGCTTTTCCTCAGGATACTCTTTAGTCAAGCAATGCATTACGGCTTGATAACAAGAGTTTGTTTGGAAAAGAGCTGTCAACTCTATTTCTATTGTTCCACCCTGTCGCTAAGTTATTACAAGGAGGAAAAGTATGAAGATCGTCTTTAAAGACCAATTACCATCTGATTCAAATCAAGTACTCGCTTTGTATGAGGGAGTTGGCTGGAGCGCCTATACTAAAGATCCCGAGCGTCTTTTAAATGCGTTAGCCCACTCAGAGGTGATCACGGCCTATCTTGAAGAGCAGCTAGTGGGGCTTATCCGTTGCATAACCGATGGACAAACCATTCTTTATATTCAAGATCTATTAGTAGCATCTGAGTTTCAAGGTCAAAAAATTGGTCAGCGATTACTCAAAAAAATGCTGGCGAATCATCCATCAATACGGCAAAAGGTTTTGATTACGGACAACACAGAAAAAACGCGTCATTTTTATGAGGCGTGTGGCTTTTCCTCTGTGGAAGAGCAGCAAATTGCCGCATTTATCTATTCAGCAAAAAGCGAATAAGGAATAAGAAAATCGATGTGTCACTGAGAATATTTTTTTAGTTGCGTTGGGTTTGAAGAAGGAGTGGAGAAAAATGAAGATGCGCTTTGCGTTACTTTTTTTGTGTCTCTTTATTGGTGTTGGCGCTTGTGGAGGAAGTCTATTGGCGTTTAAAAGCATTGAGCCGTTAAGCAAAGGGGAGACATTTGCTGGTTTGGAAGCGGCCATGCTGCAAGGAACACCCTTCACGACCTTCTTAATTCCCGGCTTGTTTTTGTTCGCTATCTTAGGTTTGGGTAATCTGATTGTTGTTTTCCTCTTGCGGCTTAACAAAGGGTACCACGGGGTAATGCTTTTAGGCATGAGTTTAGTTGTCTGGATCATCGTGCAGGTCATCTTATTACAAGAATGGAATGTCTTGCATGTGATTTTCTTTTTGCTAGGGTTGCTCCAGTTTGCTTCAGCAGTCTACTTTGTCAGACGGTTGCATATTCCGTTGCCGTTTTCAGCTCATCAAAATTGATTAGATTCGAGATATAGAGATGAAAAAAATTAAATTAATTGAAAGTTTGCTATGAAAAACATGGATTTTTGAAAAATTCTTCTTGAAATCATCCTTCGTTTTTAAAATTATGCTAAACTGAAAGAAGTTGAATTACTTTCTAGAATCAGGAGGATTTATTATTGGAGTTTCTTAAAAAATCAAAAATTTTTGCAGGTCTAGTGATCGTCTGTCTCTTAGGGATCGCGGTCTGGATCTATTCAAATATACTGTTTGTCTTTCGACCACTGGAAGCCATTTTTTCTAGTGTCTTTTTACCAGTATTGATTTCGATTTTTATTTTTTACATCTTTTTACCTTTCTTTAATTGGGTGAAAAAAAGAACGAAAAAGAAAAGCATTGCGCTATATTCGACATTGCTGCTGATCGTTTTTGCAGCGTATTTGATCGTTCAGGTGATTGGACCAGCATTAGCCTATGAGATGGGGCGTTTTATCAATCAAATTCCCATCATCATCAATTTGGTGATCGATACTATTGATCATTCTTATTTAGAAGAATTATTTGGTCCTTTTATTGATTCGATTGATATTTCCCAAGCTAGCAACTTTGCCTTACAGTTTATTACCGGGGCAACCAATAGTCTGACGAGTTTGATCTCCATCGTTTCTCATTCAGCGATCGTCTTGTTTACGATCCCACTGTTATTAGTGTATATGTTTAAAGACGGTGAGAAAGTTCCTGATTTTTTGGCAAGTAAGACACCGAAAAACTATCAAGGCTTAATGCGACAACTTTGTAGTGATTTTCATCAAGCAGCGTCAGCGTACATCGGTGGGAAATTGCTGGTTTGTTCTTATGTTGCGGTTTCAAGCTATTTCATTTTTTCTTTGCTAGGCTTACAAAATGCCTTACTATTAGGATTAATTTGCGGCGTTCTGGACATTATTCCTTATTTCGGCCCCTTTATCGGAGCAGCACCAGCCTTTTTATTTGCGTTAAGTCAAGACATTCGAACAGCTATTTTTCTGATTGTCGGAATCACGATCATTCAGTTAGGTGAATCATATCTTGTTTCACCATTAGTGATGAAAAAAGTATTGCATATCCATCCAATCATTGCGGTTTTCTTATTATTGATTGCCGGCAACTTGCTTGGATTTGTAGGCATGATCGTGGCACTGCCAGTGTATTCGATCGTGATGGCAATGTCTGGTACATTGTTGCGTTTTTTTCAAGAACGAAAATTAGAACGATCTGTAATTGATAAAGATTCATTATAACGAAAATGTTCTACCTTGCTGTTGGAGCGGTCTCCATCAGCAGGTTTTTTTGTTTTTAAGCACTACGTAGCAAGGCCTAAAGACAAATGCTATACTTATTGAAACGAGAAGGACGATAGGAGTGAGGAAATGAAGGTTTTATGGAACGATCAAATCGTTGATCGAGAAGCGGTGAAAATTGACATTGAAGATCGCGGTTATCAGTATGGTGACGGAATCTATGAAGTGATTCGAATCTATAATGGTCGCTGCTTTATGTTAGGGGAGCATATGACTCGCTTAGAAAGTAGTGCGCAAAAAATTAAACTGACGTTGCCTTATACAATTCCCCAATTAACTGAAAACCTTAAGTTACTGGTTAAAACCGAAGGAATCACAGAAGGAGAGATCTATCTTCAAATCACCAGAGGAATCGCCTCTCCCCGCAATCACGAGTTTCCGTCTGCTGGAGCAGTCAAAGGAGTCGTGACCGCAAATGTGATCCCCTTTGAACGACCTCTGGAAATGCAGCATGCAGGGCTATCTGCGACCGTTCTTCCAGATGAGCGTTGGTTGCATTGTGATATCAAATCATTGAGCTTGTTAGGAAATCTGTTAGCGCTAGATCAAGCGATCGAAGCGGGGTTCGATGATGCACTCCTGCAACGAGATGGATGTTTCACGGAAGCTTCGGCATCAAATCTCTGGTTTGTCATTGATGGTATCGTCTATACACATCCGGATGGACGCTTGGTATTACCAGGTATCACGAAAATGAAGGTGCTACAGTTGTGTCAGCAATTAGAAATTCCTTATCGAGAAGAACCTGTCCCTGTTGAGGCACTAAACAACGCGCAAGAATGTTTTTTGACCAATTCTGTCTGGGAAATTGTGCCTATCGTCAAAGTAGATGGGAAATCAGTTGGCAATGGTACATTGGGTTCGATCACGAAACGTTTGCAAGCAGCCTATATCGCTGCTACAAAGAGTATGTGCGAATCCTAGTTAACAAGCAAAAGAAACGATTCAAAAAAACTTTGGCCCACCCAGCATGTTTTATAGCTAGGTGGACCAAAGTTTTTTCTTGGATACAAGTGCAGATTTTACCATTCACTAGGATTCCACAATTTTCCGTCAAGTTCTCCTTGTTTCAATTCGATTCGAATTTCTTGCTGATGAAGCAACTTCTCTAGTTCTTGCAAAAATGCTTTTTCGTGATAGTCAGCTGTTTCTTTTATTGACTGCTCTATCAGTGGCTTCAGCCATTCGTGATCCATCACAGCACCTCCAATTCAGTTAAAGCGTCATCTAATTCGATCAACGTTTCATGGTTTTCCTGCAACAAGGATAGCAAAGGAGCAAGCTGCGGTTTTTCAGAAACCAAACGCGCCAGCTTTTCGCTAAACCATTGTTGCTTTTGATCAAATGTAAAGGGAGCCGGCATTAATAAAAGTTGCTGATAGGCAATGACAAAGGCTCGTTTCTCTTGTTCTGATTTATACATCAGTTGATCGAGGACAACGATGGGGAGTACCGTCATTTGGTGTTTTTTTGCCATGAGTACCAGTGGGTGCAAAATTTCATTGAAGGTCGTATTTTCTCGGCCGCCTAGCTGAAATTCTTTGGCGGCAACGCCGGTAGAAACGGCGAAACTGATTTCCTTGCCCACCAATGCAGGGGCACATTTTTCCCAAACCGTATCGATCCAAGCTTTCATTTTTGCTGGAACGCTGTACCAATATAGGGGGAATTGTAGAATCAAACGATCGCATGTTTGCAACAGCATCCGTTCATTGGCGAGAGAAAAATCAGAAAGATCATCAAGGAAATGCATGGTGACGTTAGGAAGCTTGGCACTTTCACTAAAGAATCGTTGGGAAAGCGAATTGTGGAAATCCGGATGGCTGGCTACCACTAAAGTTTTTATCATGAGACTGATCATCCTTTCCTATTACATTTACCATATTTTACCAAAAAGAGAAACTAGTCTGCTTTTCTTTTTGTCGAAGTTCTTCTCTTTTAGTTTCGTTTAAGGTACTTCTTTTATACTTGTTATAAGAAAAAGCCAGTAGCGGCTTAAGCGTGATAGAAATGGGGGAATAGAGGATGGAATCAAATGATCCCTTGATGAAAGGTCTAGCAACTATAATAAGGATCGTTGCAAATACAGTGAACTATGTCGAAAATGGACTTGCCAGTTGCAAACAACGAATTGATGGAAAGCGTCAAACGAAAGAAAATGATTACGGCAACGGGCAAGAGTTTACTGAAGTGACTGTCTACAGATGACCGATGCAAAGAAAATAACAAAGATGGCTCACTCCTCAAAGGGTGAGTCCTTTTTTTTATTTCAAGCCATTCATCATCAGTTTGTACTTTTGTTGAGGGAAGGTATAATGAGTAAATGAAGCATAGTGGAGACGGAAGAATGAAGCAATAGTAGGGAGGAGAAGCAGGTGATGAATCATTTATATAAACGAATCCAATACAAAATTCCAGAGCTGAACCGAGTAGAAAGAACGGTCCTTAACTATTGTTTAAGGGCGCCCGAGAAAGTTTCAGAAATGACGGCCGATGAGTTAGCTTCCCAAACGTACACCAGTCAAGCGACGATCAGCAGAATGGCAAAAAAGCTTGGCTTTACCGGTTTTCAAGAATTCAAATTTTCACTGAAGAATTATCAAACTCTTGAAAGAAAATCATCTACTCAAGCTTCTCTTGGCTTATCCCCACTGATCAAGCAAATGATTGACCAGCTGACGACATCCTTATCAATGATTGAAGAGGCTGACTTTCAGCGTGCCGTGGAAATGTTGCAGCAAGCACAACGAATCGAATTTTTTGCTTTAGGGCAAAGTGCGCCGGTTGCATTATCTGCGAGTCGAAAGTTGCGGTTCTTAGGAAAAACGGTTGGCGCTTCAACGGATTGGGATGAATTGACAACCATCGCTAATCAACTATCAAAAAAAGATATGGCTATTTTTATTAGTCATAGTGGGGAAACAATCGGGATGCTAAATTATGCTAACCGGTTGAAACAAAGAGGTGTGCCGATTTTAGCCTGTATTGGTCAATCAACAAGCACGTTGGAAAAGCTTGCCACCTTCTCTTTTTCTGTTGAAATGACAACGATTTATCATCATGAAGTCGATTTGAGCCCACGGATCTCTTTAGCAGCGTTACTGGATATTTTAATTATTCAATACGCCAATCAAATCGAAGAAGTACTTGCTCCGGAATGACCATTCCATTTTGTGAATGGTCATTCTTGTTTTGGTAACTGTATTGTAAGCCTTCTTGATATCGTTTACATTTTAAGAGATAAAAGTGTTAGGAGGAAATGATATGCAAAAAGGAAAGAAAGCAAGCTGGATGGAAATTTTTCAAGGACTTGGGAAAACATTTATGTTGCCAGTCGCTTTACTCGCATTCATGGGTTTATTTTTAGGGATTGGTAGTTCATTTTCATCTTCTTCAACGATCGACGTTTTCCCATTTTTAGGTGCCTCTTGGCTTCAAGTGGTTTTTCGTTTCATGTCAACGATCGGTGGGTTTGCCTTTAGTTACTTACCCGTCATGTTTGCGATGGCGATTCCTTTAGGTCTAGCACGAAAAGAGAAGGGAGTTGCGGCATTTTCAGGCTTTGTGGGCTATGTCGTGATGCATTTATCCATCAATTTTTATTTACAAGAAACGAATCAATTAGCTACTGCAGATCAACTTCGAGAAGCAGGACAAGAGATCGTTTTTGGCATTCAAACATTATCAATGGGTGTTCTAGGTGGTATTATCGCAGGATTGATCGTTTATAAATTGCATACGCGCTTCTACCATTTTCAATTGCCAGATAGTTTTGCCTTCTTTTCAGGAGCCCGGTTTGTTCCAATCATCACCTCGCTTACTTTAGCTGTGGTCGGGGTGATCATTCCGATGATTTGGCCATTGTTTGCTATGATCATCACAGGAATCGGACATTTGATCCAACAAGCTGGTCCTTTCGGTCCGTTCTTATTTGGTTCAGGTGAGCGCTTATTACTGCCATTTGGGTTACACCATATTTTGGTTTCCATGATTCGCTTTACCGAAGCAGGGGGAAGTCAGCTGATCGATGGTCAGCAAGTCTTTGGGGCGTTAAATATTTTTTATGCGGAATTACAAAACGGTTTAAGCATCTCACCAAGTGCAACGGCGTTCTTGTCTCAAGGGAAAATGCCAACCTTTATGTTTGGCTTACCGGCAGCAGCATTAGCTATGTACCAGACAGCAAAACCTGAGAATCGTTCAAAGATAAAAGGCTTGTTGATTTCAGGCGTCATTGCAACTTTTGTGACAGGAATTACTGAACCAATCGAATTTTTATTCTTATTCATCAGCCCTTTATTATGGATTTTTCATGTCATCATGACAGGTGCTGGATTTATGGTAATGAGTCTATTGGGTGTCACGATTGGAAATACCGATGGGGGCGTGCTTGATTTTCTTATCTTTGGCGTGATGCAAGGCGCATATACAAAATGGTGGCTCGTTCTGATCGTAGGAGCTTGCTGGTTTGCCCTGTATTACTTTGTTTTTAAAACAGTGATCCTTCGCAAGAACTTGAAGACACCTGGTAGAGAAGAGAACAACGATCAAACGAATGAGTTGGAAGAGGAAATGACCTATTCTGGAAAGAGTGGCTACGATGCCCATGGTATTTTGGCAGCTTTAGGGGGAGCAAGCAATATTGATTCTTTAGACAATTGCATTACACGGCTACGCCTCGTTCTAAACGATGGTACATTGGTTGATGATGAACGGCTAAAAAAACTAGGTGCGCTTGGGGTCGTTCACTTAGATGATACGAACGTTCAAGTAATCATTGGAACGAAAGTAACAACAGTCAGAAATCAACTTGATGCGATTCTTTAGCAAAATTGTCAAGTAGTAGGAGTGAAGAAAATGTTTTTTGATGAGCCAATCAATCGTAAAGGAACCCATTGTACCCAGTGGGATTATGTGGAAGACCGTTTTGGTGAAAAAAACTTGTTGCCATTTACGATTTCCGATACGGATTTCAAGGTGCCAGCTGCAGTTGAAGCGGCACTTATCAAGCGGATGCAGCACCCGGTATTTGGGTATACACGTTGGAATCATAATGAATTCAAGCAAGCGGTCTGCAAATGGTATTCTGAACGCTTTAAAAGTAGGATCGACAGCGATTGGCTGGTCTACAGTCCTTCCGTCATGTATAGCATCAAACTACTCGTCACCTTACTCAGCAATCCAGGAGATGGGATCATTATTCAGACGCCAGCGTATGATGCGTTTTATAAAATGATCAAAGAGAACAAAAGAAAAATCGTACCTAATGCACTCATCTATGATGCCAACTCGTATCGCATTGATTTTGAAGAGCTAACAAGATTGATGGCACAGCCTGAAAACAAAGTTCTTCTCTTATGTAGTCCTCATAACCCAACTGGGAGAGTCTGGCAAAAAGATGAGTTGCAACGAATGATCGAATTGGCGAGAATCCATGATGTATTTATCATCTCTGATGAGATTCATATGGATATTGTAAGAAAAGGACAAAGGCATCAACCAATCATTGAATTGTTGCAAAAAAATGTAGCCCTTGTTACTTCGGGAAGCAAAACGTTTAATTTCCCAGGGTTGATTTATTCTTATGGAATTATTCCTGATTCCAAGTTGCGTGATCGCTTCTTAACTCAGTTGAAAGAAGCCGATGGGTTGAGCTCCACCAGTATTTTTGGCATGACCGCAACGATTGCTGCCTACGATAATGAAAGTAAGTGGGTGGATAAGCTCAATGACTATCTGGATGATAACATTGCTTATGTGATTGCTTATTTACAGGAATATCATCCAGAACTCGTGGTCACGAAAAGCGAAGCCACGTATCTTATGTGGATTGATTGTACAGCACTGGATTTAACGATGGTGGAATTGCAGCAACGAATGATTCGTAAGGGAAAAGTCGCGATTATGTCAGGGGAAATCTATGGGAATGAAGGGAGAAATTTTTTACGCCTAAACGTTGGCTGTTCGCGAGAAAAACTCATTGATGGATTGAACCGATTCACATTGAGTTTGACATAACAAAAAAGAACCCACTGAGCAATCAGAAAGATCCTGTATTCTTTCTGATCGCCAGTGGATTTTTTAGTCTTTGGTCCTGTGGGGAGTTGATGTAGTAGTAGCGGGGATTGGTTCAACGACATGGAAATAGCCTTTTTTGTCTTGAATGATCAGCATATCTTGCTGACTCTGGCTCTTGATGATTTCACCTTTAACAATTTCGTTGGTGACAGTCCGATAAATACTTGCAGTCATGCTCATTCCTCCCAACGTTTTTTCCCAACTGGTCTTCAATAGGGGGACCAGTACAAATCAATTGCTTGATTTGTACCAGCAAGGAAAAAGAAAACGAATTGGTATCTTTAGTATAGGAGAGCAATGTTTAGATTGCTGCAATTCCATGTAAAGTTTTTGTTAATCCTTTTATTTTCAACGATTGACTAATCGGCTAAAGAAAAACGCAAGGCCATTTTATTACTGCCAGACTCCACCATTTTTCCTAGTAACGTTGTTGCATTTTTTAAATACAGTTCGGCCATCTCAGCGTTGGCTTCTTCAAGCAGACGAGTAGGCTCCTTTTCAGCGGAAGCTTTACGATCAGTTTCTTGTTGGATGCGGCGACAAGCCGCCATCGTTTCCATTTCAAAACGGTTGGCAAGATCACTATAGCGATCGTAGTCGCTGTCCCCAATCAACGCCAAGGTGCGTCCTAACCAATAGCTATTTGTTGGATCGTAGGTCTTTGTCGTATCACAATAGCCAAGTGGGGTCTTAGTGATAGCTGCATAAAAGGGCACAACGCCGTTGAAGGTATTGGGGCCAAAGGCGAGCCAATGAATGCCAGCGATTGCTGCAGGCACGTGGTTGCGGATCTGCAAAATATGGACTTGCTGGTTGCGATTGAGAGCAATCGATCGAAATTGTGTTTTTTGTGTCTCGGTCCCTGTACCGTAAGGGTCAAAAGGCGTATTTTGGAAGTGGGAGCTCAATGCCCATTTTACATCTTCCACGGATAGCTTTTGTTTTGGGTAGCATACAAACGGGAGCTCTTGATCGATCGGTTCAGCAACTGTTCCGCTAAAGTGTTTTTGAATGTACCATGCCCGCGGGTTGTTGTAACGGGTATCTTTTTCTGAGGAGCTGCCAAAAATATGGCGTAGATTAATGCCTTCAAAATCAGGATTTAATTGATAGTCTTCAATCAACTGTTCGAGATCCTGCGAACACAACGTCATTTCTGAGGCGAAATCGAAGTGATCAATGTTTAAGCGATTGGGTGCCACGACATAGGCATCATCTGGTATGCGAACAGCTGCCCAGTGATGTCCACCGATGGTTTCCATATACCAAATTTCCTCGGCATCAGAAAACGCGATCCCGTTGGCTTCGTAGGTCCCATAGGTTTCTAAGAGTTCCCCTAGGCGAAGAACACCTTCTTTAGCGGAATGAATGTAAGGCAGTACAATGCTGACGAAATCAGCTTCCCCGATACCATCTTCCACATATGGATCAATGGCCAAAACGCGTGAATTGGTCGTAATCGTTTCTGTCGCAGTCATGGCGATATTTACTTCATTGATTCCTGAAGCTGCCCAGACTCCTTGGGATTCATCTGCTTCAGGTGTCGAAGTATAACGTAAGGGATCCTTAGGTAAACGGATTCGACAGCCGCTTAAAACGGCGTAAAATTCATTTCCTTGCTGTTCTGGAGTGATGACGACGAATTTTTGCGGTTCCGAACCGCTCCCTGAATCTTCATTACGGGCAATCAGGGTCGAGCCGTCAATCGATGCTTTTTTTCCTACTAGTAAAGTGGTACAGGACGCTTTTTTTCTATCCATCTTTCCAACACTCCTTCATTTCTTCTTACGAATGATTGAAGCTAGTATACCCATAGTCACATGGATTTACAATGCTTTCTATAGAGGGGAACAAAAAAATTTCGCCTTTTTTATTTATTTTTAGTACAATAAGGTGTTGTAAAAAAAATCAAAGGAGCCATTATTATGAAGAAAACAGTAATTTTTAGTTATATTTTTTTACTAAGTCTGGTTTTTGCCGGATGTGCCAAACCATCGATGGATGCGGGTAACTCCTCTAGTGACTCTTCGTCAGTCCAACAAAATGCCGAAGAGCGCACTGCCCAAATCAGCTTCAATAATAAAAGTGAAGAGCAAGACCAGGAGATCGAAACCAAAACCGTCACTTTTAAAGAAGGGGTTTCTTTGATGACTATCATGAAAGAGAACTTTGACTTGGAAGAAAATCAAGGGATGATCACCAGCATCGACGGTTTAGCCCAAGATGAAAAAGCTGGCTATTATTGGACATATACGATCAATGATGAAATGATTACGACTGGGGCAGATGATACCTTTTTAGGAAACAACGATAAAGTGGTTTTCACCTATGAAAAATTCGAATAAACCACTTGTATTTGCTGGAAAAGAAATTGCTTATTTAGGGTTGCTTGTAGCAGCAGCCGTCGTCGGCAGGACACTTTTTCAACCTTTACCCAATGTTCAACCAATGACGGTGATCTTTTTATTAGTAACCATCCATTTAGGTCTTAGTCGTGGATTGATCGTTTGTCTGCTCTCGATGCTGATTACCAATTTTTACATGGGAATGGGGGTATGGACGATTGCCCAATTGATTAGCTATGCCGTCGTAATTTTTGGAATGTATCTATTATCAAAAAGCAAACTGTTTATGAAAAAGTTGTATTTACAAGTCATTTATAGTGTATTTGCAGGTTTTGCGTATGGCTTTGTGATATCTTGGATCAGTGTCAAGCTTTATGGGTTTCCTAGTTTTTGGGCTTACTATTTTCAAGGAGTGAGCTTTGATGCGTTGCATGCAGCGGGGAATGGCATCTTTTATTTGATGCTGGCACCGATTTTTCTGCGACTTTTCCAACACTACTATCCAAATAAAGACAGCGAAGGGCACTAAGCGCCTCGCTGTCTTTTTGCTTGACTCAGCAGTCGTGGTGACAAAAACGTCTATGTCTAGAGGAAAAGTCTTTGATGATCAAACGTGTTGAATGGGGCTATGTGAGGAAACAAGCAGGCATATTGTTGTGCAAAAGCGTTTTCTGCAGGTATCCTTAAGGTATCTAAGGAAGGATGTGGCTTTTGATGAAATGGATCGTGAAAAAAGATGATTTAGAAAGCTACCGTGCGAAGTTCCATGGAAAACTGGCTGGTTATGCCGAGGAAGCCAAAATGATTGCCCTGCCAACACCAAAGTATTTTATCGTGGTGGTTGACGAAGAAAAAATCCACTTGATTCAGTTAGATCTGCAATTTCATGAAAAAGGGATGCAGACAATTATGATCCATGAGATCACAAAATTACAACTAGGCGGTGTGGTAAATAAAAAAGTTCAGATTCAGACACCTTCGTCCACTGTCAAATTAATGATCAAACCGTTGGCGATCGGTATCAAAGAGGAGCAAAAAGCCTTGATCGATCGGTTTACCAGAATGTCGCGATAAAAATCGGAGGAACACGCGGGAAAAATCAGCTGGATTTTTTCAGAAAAAAAGCAAGGGCAGTTGTCTGCACTTGCTTTTCGTGAGTCCTGTTATTCTGGCGTACCGACGATTTTAATAAATTCATCGATATTCTTGATCTTCATATGTTTGATCACTAACTGTTCCCGCTTGTTCCATTTTCCTTCAACTTCTAATTGGTATTTATTTAATGGAAGGCGTAAGACATAGCTGGCTAAGTAGCGATCCTTAATAATGCAATTTACGATTTTGTGGTCTTCTAAAAGTTGGATACCTGTCAGCATCATTGGCGTTTCTTGAAAAACGCGGCTATTGACTAACAATCCAGTGTGGGTTTCGTTCATGGGATCTTCCTTTCTGATAAACCTGGGATAAATCATCTTTCTGTCTGTTATGTTACCTGATTTGCATCAGAAAGGCAATTCCTATAATAAATCCTCGTTATTATAGGTCAAGCACAAAGAAAGGAGGGAAACGACATGGTTGGGTATAATCGTTTCTCAAATGAGTTTCAAAAGGTTTCGAAAGAACTCCGTGAAGGGAAGAAGTCCAAAAATGCCAATAAGGGGCTGCGAACCCGACAAAAAATCGCTGCTGAAAAAGAGCAAAAAGCACAAAATGCTTTTTCGACTGGTTTTTTGATCGGTTCCTTCAGAGAGTTATTCCGCAAAAAATAAGCAAGTTCCGCTGCCAAAGCGGGACTTGCTTTTTGTTTAGAATAAATAATTGAAGAAGACACCATTGAGAAAGGAAAAGCTTAGATAGAATAGAAAAAGTGTTACGATATCCAGCGGTAAACCTTTTAGAATTGGCGGAATCGTGGCAATTTGATTCCGTGTATGAACCCCTGACAAAGCACAAGAAAAGAGGAAATACATGCCTACAGCAACAAATAAATTGGTTAAATAATCGGTATAGGGAAATTGGGTCACGGTGGCGATCGTCAGCAAGAGAACATTGACTAGGAGCGTTTTTTTTAGATCAGTCGTCAAGAAACGTTTTTTTGCAGGAACGATCAGTAAACACAAGCCCCCCGCAATCAAGGCGATGATGGCAGCACTTACCAAGTTGGTGACCACTTGATTGCCATAGACGAAACGATTTTGAAGTAAAAGATAAAAGCTTAACCCACTGAACAAGTAAGCGACCGCAATGATCCCTGAGAGGAAAACCACCCGTGTCGTCACGTTCGGTTTTTTCTCTTTGACGGTCGGTGCCAAATTTTGACAGGCGTAATTTGTGAGTAGAATGACTAGAAAGACCACTAGCCGATTGGCGATCATCATAAGGAACCCTCCTTTTTTACGATTTAGCTCATGATTTTAAGGTTGAACGGGGTCTTTTTTCCTTCCCCTAATATGCGAAGGCGTAAGAAGCGATCAATAAGTGGGGTGAAACAATTCATGATCAAGATGGCATAGCTCATGCCTTCATTTGTAAAACCAAAGAAACGGAAGAGCACAACGAGGAGGCCAACGCCTAAGGCAAAAAGATTTTCTCCTGCTTTTGTTCCTGGTGTCGAAGAATAATCAGTCGCCATATAAATCGCACCCAACATGGCACCACCACTGATGATATGACCGATGACCGTTTGCCAACTGCCAGTAAAAAGTCCTTCTGGACCAAGGATAAAAGCAAAGAGCCCGATCGTCGCAAAGATAATCAGTGGGATACGAGGGGAGATGATTTTCTTGTAAACGAGAAAAATCCCACCCAACAGTAAAAGTAAGGCACTGGTTTCACCGATTCGTCCTCCGGTAAATCCTAAAAAGGCATCCACTAGTTCAGAGCCACTCAACGTTTCTCCTGCTTTCATGACAGCTAATGGTGTGGCACCAGAAACAACATCGTTCGCTGTAGCCTGCGAAACGACATCAGGTGCGATGCTGCCAAAAGGTGGATCAGGCCAACTGATTAGAAACATTTGGTTATAAAACAAGCCAATCAACAGGGCTCGACCGCCGAGGGCTGGATTTAGAAAATTATAACCAATACCGCCAAAAAATTCTTTGACGATGATTACGGCAAACGCCACCCCAATCACGGGAAAATACCAAGGTGCGGTTGGTGGGAGGTTCATCGTTAAAAGCAAGGCCGTCACGACGATGCTTAAATCGAAGCGAAACGGCCGTTTGACAAGATAGGACCAAAGTCCGTCGGCAGCAAACGCCGTGGCTAGTGCAATGAAAAACAAGCCATAAACTTTCAATCCAAAAAGGTAGCCAGAGAATAAAACTGCTGGCAGCAAGGCTAATACCACACACCCCATGATTTTAATGGTCTCGTCATTGCTGCGAATATGGGGGCTTGGGGGTGTTTCTTGATTTTTCCTTTGCTGAAAGAGACGTTCGCTATCGGAATCCTTGTAATAATCAGGCACTTTCCTTCGCCTCCTTTTGCAACTGGGCAACTTTGCCTTTTGCGGCAGTGATATTGGCAGCTAAGGAACGTTTAGCTGGGCAGACGAAGGTACAGGCACCACAATTGATACATGCTTCTGCCAATAATTCTTCACACTTTTGATAATCCCCCGCTCGATAAAACTGATCGATCTCCATTGGCATGAGGCGCATTGGACAAGCTTCGACACATTTGTTGCAGCGAATACAGGGGTTTTCGGCATAGAGCCAATCGGTTTCTTCATTAAAAACAACGATGCCGTTGCTTCCTTTGGTGACCGGAACTTTCAAGGTTTTGACGGATTTTCCCATCATTGGTCCACCAAGAATCAATTTGCTGGGGGCTCCTTGAAAGCCGCCGGCAAAGTCGATCAATTCTCCTGCGAGTGTTCCTAACGGATTTTTGACGATGCAGGGATTTTGAACATCGCCGGTAACGGTTGTATAGCGTTCAATCAACGGTTTGTCATAACAGACCGCTTCGCCGATGGCAAAGCTGGTGGCAACATTGATCAAGACGATACCGATATCGGCAGTCAAACCACCTAACGGCACCTCTTGATCGGTCAATAACTCTACTAACTGCTTTTCACCACCGGTTGGATAAACAGTTGGGACAGTAACGACTTCTATCGTGTCATCCTCTGCACTTGCGGCTTGCATGGCTGAAATGGCTCTTGGTTTGTCATCTTCGATGCCTATTATGATTTTTGGACCATCCAGTAACTTTTGGGCAATCTTTGCACCGTGAATGATTTTCTGGGCTTCTTTTTGCATTAAGAAAGCATCACTGCGTAAGAACGGTTCACATTCAGAACCATTTAAGATCAAAGTATGGATTTTTTTGGTTTCATCAATACTGAATTTGACATGGGTGGGAAACGTTGCACCGCCTTTGCCGGCGACGCCGCCTTGACGGATTTTGTTGAGGATGGTTTCGTTAGCAGCAGATTGCCAGTCGAAGGGGGCTGACAAAAAATCATTTTGATAAGCATAATCATTTTCAATGATGATGGTTTTTCCTTCTTCATTGTTTTGATTCGGCCAATCGACCATGTCGACGATTTTACCCGAAACAGATGCATGAATTTTGGCAGATACAAACGCATCAGACTCAGCGATCACTTGCCCTTGCTTGACGTAATCACCAACGGAAACAATCGGTTCCACCGGAGCACCAATATGTTGTGCTAAAGGGATAAAGACCATCGTGGGTGAAAAGGTAAGAATTTCATCTTGTTCGATCATTAATTTTTCTTTTAACATTTTTAATGGGGGACTTAGTGAAATACCGCCAGTAAATGTTCTCATAACCAACACTCCTTTCTCTCCTAAGTTTATTCTAGCATGCCATAAGGAATCACAAAACCCAAAACGCTTACATTTCACAAGAAAAACTTCTTTCGGTTGACATATGATTGTTTATTCATATATAATAAGTCTATAAATATGATTGATCGTTCATATGACAGATGGACTAGAGGAGGTTTTAATGATGGCTGAACATACTTGTCAACATGATCACACAAAAACGGAGGGGCATTCTCATACTCACGATCATGGGACTCTCCCACGTAACATTTATTTTGTAGGCTTACTGCTCTTTATACTGGCACTTTTTGTTCCGAACCAATGGGTGAAAGATGGGTTTTATTTTGCTGCGGTTTTATTAGCAGGTTATCACATTTCGTGGGAAGGAATCGAGGATACCATAAAGAGTACCAGAGCCAATCGGCGATTCACACCGAATGTACATCTTTTGATGTTGTTGGCAGCGATTGGTTCCATGGTCATAGGAAATTTTAATGAAGCAGCTTTGTTGATTTTGATTTTTGCAGGCGCTCACTTCTTAGAAGAATACGCCGAGGGACAAAGTCGAAGAGAAATCACCAATCTTCTCAAATTGAATCCCACGGAAGCCCGTTTGATGGGTCCGGATGGGAAAACCAAAAAAATTGCCGCTTCTGAGATAAAAAAAGGAGATATTTTGCAAGTGCTACCTGGTGATCAGTTAGCAACAGATGGCGTAATCCTTTCTGGAACGAGTGCCATCAATGAAGCTTCGATCAATGGGGAAAGTATTCCTCGAGAAAAGACTACAGGAGACGAAGTCTATGGGAGTACGATTAATGGAAACGGCACATTTTTGATGGAAGTCACGAAAGACAGCTCTGAAACAGTCTTCGCAAAAATTCTTTCAGTGGTGGAAGCGGCGCAATCAAATCAATCACCGACCGAAACACGAATCAAAAAAATCGAACCAATCTATGTAACAGTTGTTTTCATTGCAGTTCCTTTGTTCATTTTGACTGCACCGTTTCTCTTTGGTTGGGATTGGTATACAAGTTTTTATCGTGGGATCGTAATGATGATTGCGGCTTCTCCTTGTGCTTTAGCGGCAAGCGCCGTCCCTGCTAGTTTATCGGCGATCTCGAATCTAGCGAAAAAAGGGATTCTTTTTAAAGGGAGCAATTACTTGACCAATTTCGCTCAGATCAAAGCGGTGGCTTTTGACAAAACGGGAACTTTGACCGTCGGAAAACCTACAGTCACGGAAGCCGTTTTCGTTGATACGATCGATCGAGCAGAGGCAGCAGCGGTCATCGTTTCGATGGAAAAGCAAGCCAACCACCCATTAGCAGATGCGATCGTTACTTATTTCGAGAAGACAGAGAAAATACGAGAAATCGAACAGTTGACTGTCACAAACGAGATTGGTTCCGGTTTAGGTGCCGTCGCAGGAACAAAAACCTATCGATTAGGAAAAAGAACCGAAAACACCCAGTTAACAGGTTTGATGGAGCAACAGTACCGTCAATTGGAAGCGCAAGGAAAAACAATGGTCGTGTTTTCCATCAACGAAGAGGTTACGGCGATCATCGCATTGATGGATGAGCCGAACGAACAGGCAGCTTCTGTGATTCATTATTTGAAAAATGAAGGTATCCATACTGTTATGATCACCGGAGACAGTGCTTCTGCTGGTGAAGCAATCGGTCAGCGCTTAAAGGTTGACCAAGTGGCTGCCAATGTTTTGCCTGAGAACAAAGCGGAAGCGGTACGAGCACTCCAAGAAGCATACGGACAAACCGCCATGGTGGGTGATGGTATCAATGATGCCCCTGCACTTGTTCAAGCAGACATCGGCTTTGCGATGGGGGAAGGGTCAGATGTTGCGATTGAAGTAGGAGACGCAGTGATCATGAAGAATGATCTTTCGCGTTTTGCATATGCCTATCGCTTAGCGAAGAAGATGGATCGGATCATTTGGCAAAATATTTTTTTCTCCATGTTTATCGTCGCGTTATTAGTCGGCTTGAATCTATTCGGCATGATGAACATTGGGTTGGGGGTATTTGCCCATGAAGGCAGTACATTGATCGTATTGTTTAACGGGTTACGTCTTTTGCGTAAACTGCCAGAAGCATAAAAAAAGCGGCTATCGAAAGATAGCTGCTTTTTTAATGACTGAATTGTGTCGAAGTTGGAAAATCAAAGGCATCGATTTTTTGTAATCGATTTTCGATCCTTCTTAGAATTCCTTCAGAGGATTCTAACGGTTTGATTGCATGATAAGCAGTCAGCAATAGGACTTTTTCTTTAGCAGGACGATTTTCGATGCGATAGATATTGGCTAATCGTTCAACATATTCGTAATGACTATAGTCCGTTTTATTGATCAAGAAGTGCAAGAGATCTTTTGCTTTCGCATAGTCTTCTTGAAGATAGAAACTGATCGCTTCACGATACAATTTGATATCGAGTTCTTCGATTTGTTCTGGATTCGCTTTTAACGCACGCCACTCATTGATCGAGATTTTTCGTACGACTTTGCCAGTTGCATCGGTCAAAAAAATTACCGGCACATCATTTGGATGTTTTGCTTCTTGCTTAATTTTCTTCATGTCGCACCTCCCGCCTCTCAATGGACTGACTGTTTGATATCACCTATTTTAAAAGGAATAGCGGGAAAAGTCTACATGTAGATGTTAGATTCGTAGAAAATTTTAAAACATTCTCATTTATTAGGCTCTTTTTCGTTGAAAATGATTAATAGCGTCGGATGCCCCCATGAAAATCAAGATACCGCCAAAAATTTGGAAGAACAGTAGCCAAGTGGCGAATGGATTCAATAAGAGAACGAGTCCAGCAGCAATAATCAAAAGACTGATGATTAAGCTCGTGATGTAAGGTAAACCAATGCGTTTTTGGTTAAAGCTTGCCATTAAGCGGGTGCATCCGCTGATGGTGATCATAATCCCTAAGAAAAATGGCACGATGGCAAGTAATCCTTTAGCAAAAACTAAAATCGCAGCTGCAGCAATCAACAGTAAGATACCAGAGACCGACTGCACATTGCGATAGCCCTTTTGTTTTTCTTTGTAGCTCGTATACAAGCTGATGATTCCTAGACATGCGATGTATCCGGCAACGAGATAAACGATCGTGTTGAAAACAGATCGTGGTGCAATCAAGATAATGAAGCCGAAGACGATATATACGACGGCACGAAGCAAGTCATAGCGTTGTAATTTATCAAAGAATGCATTCATGATAATTCCTCCTTTTTTTCTTATTGTACCGAATTCTGGTGAAAATAGATATCAAAAAACCTAGGAAATAGGCTAAGCCTTTTGTAACAGATCATTTTTTGGTAAAATAGGGAAAAGAAAACAGAACGGAGAGTTTTATGAGTGGGTTAACGCTATTGATGTGTGCCTTTACGATCGTTTTGTACCTCTATTTATTGGTGGTACGCAAAGAGATTCACTTTATTGCTGTTGAGCGCAAACTAAGCAAAATCGCTATTACGATCTTTTCAGTAATGATTATCCTATCCATGTTGATGATGGATGACCAATTGGATAATCAGGTGCGAGGAATCGTTTCAGGTTTTGTCTTTTTAAGCTTTGTGCTAGACAGCCGCGGGTTAGCCCTAGATCGAATTATTGTCCATCCAATGAGTATTAAAGGGGTACTGTACCAAGACATTGATCGGGTCGTATTATTTCAAGAAAAGGAAGGGCAGCCCATCAAGATGAACTATTTTCGAAAAGGGATGCGGGGACCATTAATGAAATTCAAACAACCGTTAGCTGAATTGGTGGTTTTTTTGTCGGAGCACTTGAATGAAGGAACACCGATCGATATTCTGGTCGATCATGATCAAGGAAAAAATGACTAAAAGACCCTTGATTGCTGCCGTATGTGGCCGTAATCAAGGGTCTTTTTTTTAAAATCGGGAATCGTTTTTAATGGAAAACGCGGAAACGTTCGTCATCATTTAAAAATTCTTTTTCATTTGGTTCGCTTTGTTTTGAACCAAAAACTAATTGGGCCCGCAGCTGCCAATTTTCAGGAATTGACCATTCAGCTACAACAGCATCATCAATTACTGGATTATAATGTTGTAAGTTGGCGCCTAATCCGGCTTCTTCTAAAGCTACCCAAACATTCGCTTGGGCAATCCCATTCGATTGTTCTGCCCAGACCGGGAAGTTATCTGCATAAAGGGCAAATTGGTCTTGCAAGTTCTTAACGGTATCTGTGTGAATAAAGAATAGAACGGTCCCATAACCTGCTTTAAAGCCAGCAAGTTTTTGTTTCGTTGCTTCAAACGCCTCCGGTGGTGTCAATGGTTCTAAAGCAACCTCCGTTAACGTCCATAATTTTTCGTGGGCATTGCCAAATAAAATCACGGCACGTGGCGATTGTGCGTTAAAAGCAGTTGGGCTGTTTTTTACTGCTTCTTTCACGATGGCTTCGATTTCTGTATCTGAGAGTGAAACATCTTTGCCTAATCCATAGATTGAACGGCGCTGTTTGATCGTATCAAGAAATTTTGTCATAGTATTCCACCTTTTCTATTGTCATAGAATGAAGTATACATTCTTACTTAATGTTAGTAAAACAAAATGCTTTGTAAGAAAAAAGTCAGGCAAACGCGCCTGAATTTTTTTTTTTACTGGGCATCAATGGCGATAAATTTGACAGTCACGTATTCTTCAGGACCATATTTGCCGTTTTCACGACCAAAACCGGAATGTTTGACGCCGCCGAAGGGAGCCGCTGGGTTTGAAATCGCAATGTCATTGACCCCAACCATCCCATATTGGAGGTTTTGGGCTACATCCGAGATTGTTTGCAGATTCGTTGAAAAGAAGTAAGAGGCTAATCCAAATTCCGTATCATTTGCCGCAGCGATGACTGCTTGTCGATCCGTAAATGAGATCAATGGAATCACGGGTCCAAAGGTTTCTTCATAGTAAATAGTCATGTCAGGAGTGATGCCGTCGATGACCGTTGGTGCAAAGAAGTTGCCTTTTTCGTATTCACCTTCAGTAAGCTTCTTCCCACCGAATAAGACTTTAGCCCCTTTATTTACCGCATCTTCCAGCTGGTCGATGATTTTTTTAACGCCTGCTTGATTGATCAAAGGACCAACGGTGGGGTTCTCTAAACCATTACCAACAGTTACGGCTTCCATTTGCCCTAATAGCTTTTTAGTAAAGGCTTCTTTGATGGATTCTTCGACAAAAATTCGATTGGGGGATGTACAGACCTGACCGTTGTTGCGGAATTTTGCTGCAATTAATTTTTCAGCAGCTAAATCTAAATCAGCATCAGCAAAAACAAGAAACGGGGCATGGCCGCCTAACTCCAATGAAACTTTTTTCAGAGTTGGTGCAGCTTGTTCGTATAATTTCATCCCAACTTTCGTGGAGCCGGTAAAGGTGATTTTTTTGACTTGTTTGTTCTCAGTCAATTCTTTCCCGATTTCAGAAGAATCCCCTAAGACGATATTGACGACTCCGTCAGGAAGGCCCGCTTGTTGAAAAAGTTCACCTAAAGCCAATGCTGATAGGGGTGTTTCTTTAGATGGTTTCATAACAAGGGTACAGCCAACTGCCATGGCAGGAGCGATTTTTCGAGCAATCATATTGGAAGGAAAGTTCCAAGGCGTGATCGCACCAACAACACCGATGGCTTCTTTTCGCACCAGCCAATGATTGTGTGCAGGAGCTGGAATCACTTCGCCGTAGACCCGTTGTGCTTCGGCGGCATTCCAACGGAAATTGTCTACGTTGGATTGGATTTCTGCCTCTGCCTCCTTTAATGGTTTTCCTTGTTCCATGCTCATAATTTTTGCCAAACGGTCGCTTTCTTGTTCCATTAAATCAGCAATCTTGTTCATCAAATCGGCTCGTTCTCGAGGCGAACGTTTTGACCAATCTGTGAAGGCTTTCGCGGCGGCATCGATCGCTTGCTTTGTTTCATCGATGCCTCCTTGGCTGACTTTTACCAGTTCTTCATTAGTGGCAGGATTGGTAACCGAAACCGACTCTTTTGTTCCTTCAAGCCATTTTCCGTCAATCAATAACTTTGTGGGCACTTGTGGTAACTGTTGGTTCATTTTGGCACTTCCTTTCAATAATGGGTTCTATTTCAACCGTAGCACGGATTAGATAAGATGACAATTCATACGCAAGTCCAATGATTCCCCAAATTTTCATAAAGAACCAGAGAGGAGATGTCCTGCTCCTTTCATTTTATGGTAGAATAGAAAAATAAGAATGTTTGTTCGATTCTTGGAAAATATAGTTAAAACATTCAAGGAGTGAGGGACGCGTGCAACAAGTAAAAGAGCTTTTAAAAACAGTAGGATTTGTCGTGATCTTTACTTTATTCCTCTTGTTATTAAGACAGTATGTCTTTACCCCTGTGATCGTAAAAGGAGATTCGATGGACCCCACATTACATGATGGTGAGCGGGTGATTGCTTTGAAAAATACCGAGATCGAACGTTTCGATATCATAACGTTTGAAGCACCGGATGAAGCAGGCAAAAACTATATCAAACGCGTAATCGGATTACCTGGCGACCAGGTTTCCTATCAAAACGATACCCTTTATATCAATGGACAAGCATATGATGAACCCTACTTGGATGAATTCAAAGCAGCTGTCGCAGATGGCTTTCCGTTGACTAGTGATTTTGATATGGGGTTATTTGGTGTTGAAGTCATTCCTGAAGGTCAAATTTTAGTGTTAGGGGATAACCGTCGAATTTCCAAAGATAGTCGTCAATTAGGTCTGATCGATGAATCAACAATTTTGGGGGATGTAAAATTTGTTTTCTGGCCAATTGCCGATTTTGGTATGGTAGGCAAAGAATGAAATTCTGCGATTGTTATTTTGTTTTTAAGGAGGGTCTCTTAAAAATAAAGACGCATTCGAAAAAGCGTGTCGCTGATTTTTTAGTGGATTTTTTTAAAAGACGATGGAGAGAAGGAGTCCTTTCATGAGTTTACGATTTATTCTTGGCGATGGCCGTTGTCGTCATGATCAAGCAGTGATAGAAAATGCAAAAAGCTGGTTAGAAAAAGACCATCAAGAAGTATTTTTCCTGGTACCTAACTACAACAAATTTGAACGAGAGCGCGAGATCCTTCAATTACTGAAAGAGGATCGCGTAGAAGATTTTGCTTCTATTCGCGCGCAAGTGTATAGTTTTCACCGTTTGGCTTGGTTTTATCTGCAGCAAACCGGCTTGCTTTCTCAAAATGCCATCACTGAAAATGGTGCCTCCATGATCATGCGTAAGCTGCTTTTGGAACTAGAAGAAGAACTCGTCTTATACCGTGGTGAGATCAACAAAGCGGGTTTTATCCAACAATTGTTGGCTTTCTATCAAGAAATGCATACAAGTCGATTGGGGATCGAAGATTTATTAGCAGGTGGTGCTGCACCAAGCGCAACCCAAGACGAAGAAAAAAAATACAGTGAATTAGCGATAATTTTTCAACGATTTGAACAAGAACTTCTAGAGCGTGCCTTGCAAGTCGAACAACCGATCACCTTACTGACACGCTTTCTGGAAGGTTCCTTGCTGGGCGATTCCTCGGTGGATCATGCAATGCCAACCACTGTTTCTTTGAACAAAGCGCCAGATCTTTCCCACGCCTTATTTATTATCAGCGGTTTCTCCGCTTTTTCAACACAAGAGCAACAGTTGATTCAAGTACTGATGAAGAGAAGTCATGTAGTGATTGATCTTATTTTGGATCGCGGGTACCCACAAGAGATGCCCACGCCATTGAATTTATTTTACGAAGCAGGACGGACCTATTATCAGTTGATCAGTTCTGCTCGTGACAATCAAGTGAACATTTACTTAGATCAGAAACTTTCCGTCAACCAAGAGGTGGACAAAGAAGACGAGGGATCGATCCCGCAGGCATACAAGGAAGTAGAAACTTTTTGGCGGCAGACCCAATCACAAGCCAATTATCATCAGCAGACGTCCGTCAAAGACTTCTTGGCTGTCTGGAAAGTTGGGAATCCCGAAGAAGAGATTCGTCAAATCGCAGCGTCGATCCGCGGGATGATGAGTGATAAGAAACGGTACCCAACATTACGGTATCGTGATATCCAATTACTGATCGCCGAACCAGAAGTCTATCATCAGTATATTCCTAAAATTTTTACTGAGTTTGAGATTCCTTTTTATATCGATGAAGAGCAGATGATGGCGCAACATCCATTGGTTGAGTTTTTGAATGCTTTTTTTGCTTGTCAATCCTATGGCTTTCGCTTAAATGATATTTTACGGTTGCTTAGAACGGAACTTTACTTACCGGCAGCCTATCGCTCCGAAGCAGATTGGCTTGTTGGGCGTGACCAGTTTCGTAAGTTGGTGGATATTACCGAGAACAAAGCGCTGGCTCATGATTTCCAAGGAGCGAGTTGGACGAGAAACGAAGATTGGGAACTGATCGAGTATTTACAATCGGAAGAAGAAGCAGTGGACAAAGTGGATTTGACGGCGTACACCAATCAGCTTCGCAGGGCTTTCAAGCAAGATGTCGTGGATACACTCGATTGGCTGACAGCAGCTAGAACAAATCGAGATGCCGTAGAACTGCTGTATCGCTTTTTACTGAATGCGGGTGTCGAGCAACAGCTGAGGCATTGGCGAGACCAGGCAATCCAACAAGGAAAATTAGATCAAGCCCGCAATCATGAACAAGCATGGCAAGCTTTAATGGATCTGCTGGATGAGTATGCCACGATCTATGGAGATGAGCCCTTTGATTTTGCGCTCTTTGAAGATGTCTTATTGACTGGCTTAGAAAATGTCACATTCGGAAAGATCCCAACAGCGATCGACCAAGTCAACATCAACCGCCTTGATTTGGCACGTCCGAAACAAGCGAAGATCACATTTGCACCGGGATTGAATGAAACGGCTTTGCCAAGAAAAATGGAAAATAAAACATTGTTGACGAATGAAGAACGTCAGCATTTCAATCAGTTATTTAATGGTGAAAAATACCTTAGAGATACAGTGGTGGAAGGCAGTGTCAAAGAACCATTTGCCTTTTATTCTGTCTTGCTTTCAGCGACAGAGCACTTATCACTGTCCTATGCCGTTAATTTTGATACACAGCAAAACATCAAGATGTCGCCTTATTTAGACCGCGTGGTCAAGCATTTGGATGTACCACTGCAAGAGCGGGGGATCTTGACGCTAGTCAGTGACCCGAGAGACTATGTTGGCAGTTATCGTGGCCTGATCTACCAAATCAATAATCTCAGTCAGCAAGCGCAAAAAAACAAAGAGAATTTGCCTCGAGTGTGGGAGCAACTGAAACAAGCGCTGTTACGTTCGGAATGGACAGATTTAGCTGCCCAAGTATTTGAAAGCCAAACCCATCAAAATATTCCGATTCCTTTGTCTCAAGCACAAGCTGCGGCGCTATATGGCCCGTCGATCTACAGCTCCATTTCTCAGATGGAGACGTTCTATCAGTGTGAATACAAGTATTTCGTCAGCTACGGATTACGGTTAAAAGAACGGGAAGTTTATGGCTTAAATCCAGCAATGACCGGTGAGTTTTTCCATGATGCGTTGGACCGCTTTGTCAAAGTCCTAATTGCTGAAAATATTTCCTTGACCCAGTTAACTGCTGACCAACGCGTGCAATTTGTGGAAGTCGTTTTGCAGGAAATTTTTGGCGAAAGCCGTTATCGCTTACTGACGAGTTCTGCTCGGATGAATTTTATTCGGTATCAATTAGGCAAGACGATTCAGCGAGTAGCGTGGGCATTAGCGAAACAAGGACAAAAAATGCATTTTAGTCCTGAAAAGACGGAGGTGCTGTTCGGCCAGATCGCTGGCTCAAATGGGATTAACGGGATCGAATTACCATTAAGTTCTGGCGGGAAACTACATGTGCGGGGGAAGATTGATCGTGTCGATACGGCGAAAACGGAAGAAGAACAATGGCTTTCCGTTGTTGACTATAAATCTAGCAGCCGAGATTTTGACCTTTCTGAAGCCTACTACGGACTTGCGATGCAGTTGATCACGTATCTCGACGTCGCATTGACGGATGCTGTCCAACTGGTTGGTTCGCCAAAGGTTCGACCAGCGGGGGCATATTATCTGCATGTGCATAATCCGCTTTTGGACGGACAAGAAGCCAGTGAAGAAGAACGTTTAAAACGTTTCAAGTATGACGGGTTGTTTATTGACGAACCGGCTGTTTTCCCGTTACTCGATGAGGAAGTTGAAGCCAGCAAAAATTCGCCGGTATTTCCTGTTCGGAAAGACAAAAACGGCAATTATCAAAAAACAACACAGGCGAAAAACAAGTTTTATACAGAAGAAGAGCTTGAACTATTAAGAAAACACAATCGGAAAAATATGCAACAAAGTGGTGAGAAGCTGTTGAGCGGTGAAATCGCCTTAAACCCGTCTTATAAATTAAAAGACAAAAAAAGGGCGTGTGAGTTTTGTCCGTTTCGCAGCATCTGTGACTTTGATGTATCGTTGAAAGAAAATGAGTACCACCGTTTAGAAAACTTATCTAAAGATGAGATTATCCATCGCTTAAGGGAGGAAGAAGATGAGTAAGATCCCTTTAAAACCGCAAAATGAAACCTTTACGGATACCCAATGGCAAGCCATTTTTGATAAAGGGGATAATATCCTCGTTTCCGCTTCAGCGGGTTCAGGCAAAACCACCGTTTTGGTTCGGCGAGTGATTGAAAAGCTAAAAGCAGGAACGACGATCGATTCTTTACTGATCGTGACCTTTACCGAAGCAGCTGCTCGAGAAATGAAAGAACGGATTCAAGCGGCATTGCAGCAGGCCATCAATCAAGAAAGTGACGAGCAAAAGCGTCAGCACTTCGTCCGTCAGTTGCAGCTATTGCCGACAGCTAACATTTCTACCTTGCATGCGTTTTGTTTAACTGTGATTCGGCGTTTTTATTATTTGATCGATTTAGATCCAAATTTCCGCATGATGACTGATGAAACCGAAATTTTATTGATGAAAGAAGAAATCTGGACACAGCTGAGAGATCAACAATATGAAGCCAATGATGAAGCCTTCTTTCGTTTGACAGAAAATTTTTCTAGTGATCGTTCTGATGAAGGCGTCGGGGATCTGATCCTGTCTCTTTATGACTTTGCCCGAGCAAATCCGGATCCAGTAAACTGGTTAGCTCATCTAAGTGATCACTATATCGGCAAAGAAACCTTTGCTGAAAATACCCTGTACCAATCGCAAATCAAGCCGACTTTGCAAGAAAACTTGAAGACAGCGGCGCATTTGCTGCAGGCGGCGCAAGACTATGCCCGTTCTGATGAAGCGATGGAAAAAGCGGCACTATTGATCGATACCGAATTAGGAATGGTGGAAACCTTAAAGGCTCTGCTTGATTCAGACGATGTTGATGGCTTCTATGAGCAAATCCAAGTGTTGCGTTTTGCTCGCTACCCAGCTTTTCGCAAACCAGAACAAAAGGAACTCTCTCAAGAAATTAAACCTTTGCGAGATGATGCGAAAAAATTGGTTGAGCAATTGAAAGCGGCCTTTCCATACCCACCGGCTGAAATGATGGAGCTGCTTCATCGGTCCGCACCTGTCGTTGAAAAAATGGCAGCTATGACCGAAGCGTTTATGAAAGCATTCCAAGAAAGGAAACTTTCAAAAGGCCGTTTAGACTTTAATGATTTGGAACATTTCACCTTGCAGATTTTACAAGGAGACGGTAGCGGAAGTGAAGCGTCGACCTATTATCGTGATCGCTTTGAAGAAGTTTTAGTCGATGAATATCAAGACGTCAATCGGCTGCAAGAGGCAATTTTATATTGGGTGAGACAAGTCGATCATAACCCCGGCAATATGTTTATGGTGGGGGATGTAAAGCAGTCGATCTATTCGTTTCGACTAGCAGATCCGACGCTATTTATCGAAAAATACTTGGCATTTGAAACGGAGAATGGTGGGCGGAGAATCGTCTTAGCAGAAAATTTCCGTTCTCGCTCCGACGTATTGGATTTTACGAATCTAGTTTTTCAACAGCTGATGGATGAACGGGTTGGACAAATCCCTTATGATGAGGCGGCAGCCTTGATTACCGGTTTTCCTCATTTTCCAGAAAGCGACGCCTTTGCCACAGAGCTCTTGTTATATGAAAAAGAGCATGAATCCGAAGAACAATTGATCGATGACAAAACAGAGGGTGAAATGCAGATTACTGCATTGAAGATTCGAGAGTTGATTGAATCAAAATTCATGATCTATGACAAAAAAGCCAAAACAAATCGACCAATCACTTACAACGATATCGTCTTATTGACCCCTACACGTAAAAACAATCTTGTCATTTTGGATGTCTTTAAGCAGTTTGGGATTCCGATGGCGGTGAATGATGCTCAAAACTATTTTCAGGCAACGGAAATCCAAACCGTCGTTTCTTTGCTGCAAATCATTGACAATCCGTACCAAGATATCCCCCTTGTGGCGGTCTTGCGTTCGCCAATCGTCGGCCTAACAGAAGATCAATTGGCTGAGATCCGTTTAGCAAATCGTTCCAGCGACTACTATGATGCAGTATTGGATTATCATGTTCAACAAGAAGAGTCACCCTTGTGGCAAACGGTGGATGGGTTTTTAGCCAAACTAAATCAATGGCGCGAAGAAGCACGCAGATTACCGATCCCGACCTTATTATGGCAAATCTATGAAGATACTGCTTACTTGGATTATGTTGTGGGACTTCCTGCAGGACAGCAGCGTTATGCAAATTTAGTGGCATTGATCCACAGAGCCGAAAAATACGAAAAGAGCAGTTTCCGTGGTTTGTACCAATTCATTCGCTTCATCGAAAAAATGCAAGAAAAAAACAAAGATTTGGCGGAGCCTGTGGCTACTCCTGTAGAAGATGCCGTTCGAGTGATGACCGTTCATGCAAGTAAAGGCTTGGAATTCCCTGTTGTGTTCTTACTGGATACAACAAAATTCTTTAACTACCAAGATTTTCAAAAACGCTATATCTTTGAAGAACAGCTGGGAGCTGGGATCCAATATGTGAATCCAGCAGAAAACCTTAAATTTGAGACACTGCCGTTTCAAGCCATCAAGCAAGTTCGTTTGAAAAAAGCCTTGTCAGAAGAAATGCGAAAATTATACGTAGCATTGACACGAGCAGAGCAGAAGCTTTTCTTAGTGGGCTCCTATAAAAATCAAGCGGATGCCTTTAAGACTTGGCAATCTGGCCTGACACAAGCCGAGATGGTTCTTGATCCTGCATTACGGCTTGTTGCCCGGGGGAGCTTGATGGATTGGGTCGGACGGACCCTGATGCGCCATCCAGATATGGAAGCAGTATTCTCTGAAGCGTCAGAGCGCAAGCGGACGATCGCTCATCCTGCTCATTTTCGTCTGTCATGGTGGAATCAAGAAACGATCACGCAACAAGTCCAAGAGACCCATGCGCCAGTCGAGGAGTCTAAACGATTGCTTGCGCCAGATAGCAATATCGATGATCTTTTGAAACGCCTAGCATATCGCTATCCTTATCAAAAAGCGACCCAAACGACTAGTTATCAATCTGTATCAGAATTGAAAAGACTCTATAACGATCCCGATGATCAACAGACCACTTTGTTGGAATGGCGGTCGGTTTCCGAGAAGACGAATCCTCAGCAGTATCGCTACGTACAGGATGAATTGGCGAAACCAAAATTTCTGCAAGAAACGAAGCCTCTCGCCAGCAGTATCGGGACAGCAACACATACGGTTTTGCAAATGATCCCATTAGGAATGACGCCAACACAAGATACTTTGGCGCTCCTGATTGCTGAACTCGTGAAAAAGCAATTTTTTTCTGAAGAAATCGCCAAAAAAATTGACCGATCGAGCATTTTGTGGTTTTATCAAACTGAACTAGGTGAACTGCTGAACCGATCCTCTGATGTGGTGAAGCGGGAGCAGCCGTTTTCGATGCTAAAAGAGGCTGATACGATCTTTGAAGGGTTTGACGAACCAGATGCGCCGCTTTTGATCCATGGTATTATCGACGGCTATATTGAATTGGCGGATGAAATCATTTTATATGACTTTAAAACAGATGATGTTTTCGGCAGTCAGGCTCAGATTGAAAAGAAAATGCGCGAACGATATTATGGTCAATTGAAACTCTACTGCCAAGCATTGGAGAAAGCATTGAACAAACCAGTGAAACAGACCTATTTAGTGCTGTTAAAACCTAAAATGATCGTGGCATTCTAGCTGATCGATCCTAGTTTCTTACAATTCGTAAGTCATATGCTATAATAGGTAAAAGAGGTGATGGAGAATGATAAAAGTAGAATCGGATTATGCCCTTTGTCCTAAATTTGAAAAAGCTTTTTCTATTTTAGGCAAAAAGTGGAACGGCTTGATCATTGATGTCCTTCTTGAAGACGGCAAACAAAGATTTGTTGAGTTAGCAAACAAGATTCCTCAAGTGAGTGATCGGGTGTTAGTCGAACGCTTGAAAGAATTAGAGCGGGAAGAAATTGTCTGCAAAGAAAACAATCTTTACTGCTTGACGCCAAGAGGTATTGCTCTTGAAAAGAGTATGATGAGTGTGAAGCGTTGGGCAGAAACCTGGGTGCGTGAGGAAGAATGCAGTTGATTTCTCACCGGAAATTAGGTAAACTAAGCTTAAATGAATAGATAAAAAGCGTTGATAGAAACTAGTAATTTGGCTGAATCAGAAAAAGGGAGACTTGTCACAGACTGAAAGCAAGTCCTGTATTCGAAAAATGAATTTCACTTCTGGAGCTTGCTGATTACAGTCAGTCGGCAGTTTTGCTGTCGTTAGCCGAAGTGAGTGCGCGGTTTTTTTCGCGAATGAGGATGGTAACACGAGACGTCGTTCCTTTTTTAAGGGATGATGTCTTTTTTTGTCTTTATATGAATGATACTCACTTTATTCAGTCAATCCAGTCTTTTTATTCTTACACTATTCACAGCATAGAAGGAGGAAATACATGTCTTTACAAGAGAAATTAGAAGCATTGAAGGAAACGACATTGCTTAAAATCAAAGAAAGTCCAACCATGAATGACTTGAATCAAATTCGAGTGGAAGTGCTTGGAAAAAAAGGTCCCATAACAGAAGTTCTGCGGGGAATGAAAGATCTTTCTGCGGAAGAACGGCCGAAGGTGGGGAGCTATGCCAACGAGATTCGTGATATCTTGACAGAAGCGATCGAAGAAGCCAAGACGTCTATCGAAGCAGCAAACTTGGAAAAAGCTCTTGCTGAAGAATCCATCGACGTAACGTTGCCTGGTAAAAAGATGGATCGAGGAACACGCCATGTGCTAACGCAAATCATGGAAGAAATCGAAGATATCTTTGTTGGTATGGGCTACCAAGTAGTCGAAGGTTACGAAGTGGAAAAAGATCATTACAACTTCGAACGGATGAATCTGCCAAAGGATCATCCAGCCAGAGACATGCAAGATACTTTTTATATTTCAGAGGAAGTGCTGATTCGAACCCATACGTCACCAGTGCAAGCGAGAACAATGGAGACTCATGATTTTTCTAAAGGGCCGCTGCGGATGATCTCACCCGGGAAAGTTTTCCGTCGTGACACAGATGATGCGACCCATAGCCACCAATTCCATCAAATTGAAGGTTTGGTAATCGATAAGAATATTACGATGGGTGACTTAAAAGGAACCTTAGAAGTCATGATGCAAAAAATGTTTGGGGAAGATCGCCAAATTCGCTTGCGACCAAGCTATTTCCCTTTCACAGAACCATCGGTCGAAGTCGATGTCAGCTGCTTCAAGTGCGGTGGTGCCGGTTGTAATGTTTGTAAACAAACTGGCTGGATCGAGATCCTCGGTGCTGGAATGGTGCATCCTAACGTCTTAGAAATGTCAGGGATCGATCCAACCCAATATTCAGGATTTGCTTTTGGTTTAGGTCCTGATCGAGTGGCAATGCTGCGCTACGGCGTGAACGACATTCGCCAATTCTATCAAAATGATGTGCGTTTCATTCGCCAGTTCAAGGGGGAACAATAAATGTTAGTATCATACAAATGGTTAAATGAATACCTTGATCTGTCTGAGATCACACCCAAAGAGCTGGCGGATAAAATGTCAGTGACGGGGATCGAAGTCGAAGGTATTGACGTGCCTGAAGAGGGTTTAAAAAAAATCGTTGTCGGAGAAGTGACCGACTGCCGACCACATCCAGATTCTGATCATCTATCAATTTGCCAAGTAAATATTGGCGAGGATGAAGACTCACAGATCGTTTGTGGTGCGCCGAATGTCAAAAGCGGCATCAAAGTCATCGTGGCATTACCAGGCTCTCGAATCGCGGGCAACGTAAAAATCAAAAAGGGCAAGATGCGGGGAGAAGTTTCCAACGGCATGATTTGTTCGTTGCAAGAGTTGGGATATGCCGATAGCGTGATTCCCAAAGAATACGCAGAAGGAATTTATTATTTACCAGCAGAAGCAGAACCAGGATCACCGGTTTTTCCTTATCTTGATATGGATGATCACATTATCGAATTATCGATCACTCCGAATCGTGCGGATGCGTTGAGCATGCGGGGGGTTGCTTATGAAGTCGGTGCAATCTATCGGCAAACACCGAAGTTTCCTGAAATTGCGCTTACCGAAAGTGAAGTAGCTGCTGCCGATAAAATTCAGGTGAAGGTCACTGAAGTAACGGATGCACCCGCCTACCAAATTCGAATCATTGATGGCGTAACGATCGCCCCAAGTCCACAATGGCTGCAAAATCGCTTGATGAATGAAGGCATTCGTCCAATCAATAATGTCGTGGACGTGACGAATTATATCTTACTGTTATTTGGTCAACCATTGCATGCTTTTGATTATCAAAAGCTAGACAGCAAGGAAATACTGGTACGTCGCGGCAAAGAAAATGAAAGCCTGGTTACCTTAGATGGAGAAACTCGTCAGCTTTCCCCAGAAGACATCGTTATCACCAACGGAACGACACCAGTTGCGCTCGCAGGCGTCATGGGAGGTCTTGATTCTGAAATCACGGAAACGACGACCACAGTCGCTTTAGAAGCGGCCTTGTTCGATCCATTAGCGATTCGTTTGACTTCGAAAAAATTCAATTTAAGAAGCGAATCATCCGCTCGTTTTGAAAAAGGGATCAACCAAGCAACGGTTGCAAAAGCTTGTGATGCAGCAGCAGCACTGATTGCGGAACTTGCTGGCGGAACGGTCTTAAAAGAGGCAGTAATAGGTTCCCAAGTAGGAGTAGAACCTGTGGAGGTTGCGATTACTTTAGCACGGATCAATAGCTATTTAGGCACAGAAATCACTGATGAAGAAGTGCAAGAAATCTTTGATGCATTAGGCTTTGGTCATCGTCAAGAAGCAGACAGCTATATTGTTTCAGTCCCACCTCGTCGTTGGGATATTACGATCGAAGCAGATATCATTGAAGAAGTGGCGCGTATTTACGGTTATGATCGTTTGCCATCGACTTTACCGCAAGGAGAAACGGTTGCCGGTCATTTAACCAAAGCGCAACGTCTGACTAGAGAAGTTCGGACTCTTTTGGAAGGCAACGGGGTCAGTGAAGCCATCAGTTATGCTTTGACAACGGAAGAGAAGGCACAACATTTTACGGATAAATCGAGCCAAGTGACTCGATTGGATTGGCCAATGACCGAAGAGCGTGCCGTCTTGCGCTTGAATCTTATTTCAGGTTTGTTAGACGACGTTGCGTACAATTTGGCACGTAAAAACAATCGTGTTGCTTTATATGAAATTGGTCGCGTCTTCTATCAAACGGGCGACAGTAAACACGAACTGCCAACAGAAGTCAATCACTTAGGGCTAGCATTGACAGGAAATATCCATGAGAAAGACTGGCAAACCCAAGCTCAAAAAGTTGATTTCTTCCATTTGAAAGGCATTTTAGAAAATCTTTTTGATTCGTTGGCATTAACCGACCGTATTCGTTATCAAAAAACGGCAGATATCAAAGAGATGCATCCTGGGCGTACGGCAATGATCTTGCTAGATGACCTAGAAATCGGCTTCTTGGGACAAGTCCACCCATCGATCGCCAAAGCCTACGAAGTGAGTGAAACCTATGTTGCTGAATTGAACTTAGATCAGTTGTTAGCAGCTAAAACAGAACAATTGGTCTATCAACCAGTTTCTAAGTTCCCATCAGTGACCCGAGATATGGCACTCTTGCTCGATGAAACGATCGATAACCAATCCGTGATGGAAATCATTCGTGAAAGTGCAGGTCGCTTCTTAAGTGATATTCGTTTATTCGATGTTTATCAAGGGAAAAACATTGAAGCAGGTAAAAAATCTCTAGGGTACAGTCTGACCTTTAGCAATCCGGAAGCTACCCTGACGGATGAAGAGATCAATCAAGCAATAGCGAAAATTACTCGTAACTTAGAAGAAAACGTTCAAGCAGAAATCCGCTAATCAAATAAGTAGAAAAACGTTCTCCACCATACAAAGAAGTTGGGTAGGGAACGTTTTCTACTATTATAATAGATGCTCAGATGACACAAGAATGTTAGGAGTTGAGTGAAAGCCGTAAAAGATTTCTCTATAGAAGGCATTCCAGCTTTTTTGGTACAACCTTTTTAAACACTGGCTAGGCTGAAAAAATGCATTTTCTAATCAGCGTTTTATGAAGTTATTTTTTAGGACAGCTCCTCGATTTTTGCGCAAGAAACAGCATCAAATCAAAATACACAAAGTGTCAGTCTGGGGAGGAAGTGTTCTCGTGAAATCTAACACAGAGTTTGTACATAGGTTTTGCATGAAAGAATTCATTCCGATTTGTAAACAAAAAAACAAGCCGTAAAGGCTTGTTTTTTTAAGCAAAGTAATTGATGCCCATTGCATTTTTGACTTCAGCTAACGTCTGAGCGGCAACTTGTTCAGCTTTTTCACTACCAAGTTTTAGTAAGTTCATCACTTCACCGGGATCTTTGGCAAAAGCTTCACGGCGCTCACGAATCGGTGCAAATTCGGCTTCTAGAACATCGATCAAATAGCGTTTGATTTTGACATCGCCTAATCCACCACGGGTGTAATGTTCTTTTAATTCAGCAATTTTTTCTTTTTCGGTACCAAATACATCAAGATAAGTGAAGACCATATTGCCTTCAACTTGTCCGGGGTCGTTGACATGAATGTGATTTGGGTCCGTGTACATGCTCATCACTTTCTTTTGTAATACATCGGCTGGATCAGCTAAGTAAATGCCGTTGTTCAATGATTTGCTCATTTTCCCGTTCCCATCGATCCCCGCTAAACGTCCCATGCCTTTTGGCGGTAAAACCGCTTTTGGTTCGACTAATACTTCACTATACGTAGAATTAAAACTATGCACGATTTCTTGCGTTTGTTCCAGCATTGGTTTTTGATCTTCGCCGACTGGGACTAAATTTGCTTTAAAAGCGGTGATATCCGCTGCTTGAGAGACAGGATAGATGAAGAAACCAGAAGGAACGCCTTCACCAAATTTTTTTTGTTCAATTTCGGCTTTAACGGTTGGATTGCGTCGTACTCGAGCAACACTGACTAGATTGAGATAATACATCGTCAATTCAGAGAGCTGAGGGATTTGCGATTGAATAAACATCGTTGTTTTTGCTGGATCCAATCCAACGGCTAAATAATCCAAAGCAACTTCTAAAATATTCGCTGAGACCTTCTCAGGTGTTTTCGCATTATCTGTTAGTGCCTGCATGTCAGCGACCATGATATAAAGCTGATTTTCAGGGTCAGCTTGCATTTCGACCCGTTTTTTTAAAGACCCCACATAATGGCCAAGATGCAATTTGCCAGTTGGGCGGTCGCCAGTTAAAATCGTATTCACTTTTTTTCCACCTTTTCCTTTGTTATATGGTTTATCTTACCTTTTTTTAGCAAAAGAAACAACCGGTTCTCCTTGTGATCTGATGGGGTGAGAAAAATTTTCATGGACAAAAACCTCACATCAAAGTAAAATAGCACTTGTCTTTTCAGAAATAAGGGGGGAACATTGGAAAAGAACCTTTACAAATGAAAAAAGATTGAGCTATAATATGAATCAAATCTTTCCAATTACTCATTTAATTTTAAAAAAAGCTAGGAGTGTGAATCAATGGCAATGATCGAATTTAAGAACGTAGAGAAATATTACGGAAAGTTCCATGCATTAAAAAACATCAACCTTGAATTTGAAAAAGGTGAGGTCGTTGTTGTTATCGGGCCTTCAGGATCTGGTAAAAGTACAATGCTCCGTACGATTAATGGTCTAGAAACCATTTCAGGTGGTCAATTATTGGTCAATGGTAAGAACTTGTTTGACAAAGATGTCAAAATGACAGAAATTAGAAAAAACATCGGCATGGTGTTTCAACATTTCAACTTGTATCCAAATAAAACCGTGTTAGAAAATATTACGTTGGCACCGATTAAAGTATTAAAACAAAATGAGCAAGAAGCCATCAATTTGGCGGAAAAACTTCTTGATCGGGTAGGGATGTTAGATAAAAAAGATTCCTATCCTTCCATGTTATCCGGCGGACAACAGCAGCGGGTCGCAATTGCCAGAGGGCTTGCGATGAAACCAGAGATGCTGCTTTTTGATGAGCCAACGTCAGCATTGGATCCAGAAATGATTGGTGATGTATTGGATGTCATGAAGAAAATTGCCAGTGAAGGTATGTCCATGATCGTTGTTACCCATGAAATGAGCTTTGCCCGTGAAGTAGCAGATCGAATCGTCTTTATGGCGGAAGGACAAGTCTTAGAAGACCGGCGCGATGTCGATGGATTCTTTGATGCACCCAGAGACGAACGTGCAAAACAATTCTTGAGTAAAGTCACAAATCATTAAGCAATAGGAGGAACCCTTATGAGAAAGAAAATATTTTCCTTTCTAGTCTTAGCCTTTGCCCTTGTGACTTTCTCAGGTTGTAAAGGACAAAGTGCCGCAGATATCGATATTTTAGAAAACAGCAAAGAGACGAATCAGATCGTTTGGGGCGTAAAAAACGATACCCGTCTTTTTGGATTGATGGATATCGCGACTAGAGAAGTACGGGGATTCGATATTGATATCGCTCGTGCAATCACTGAGAAAATTTTAGGTCGTGATGGCAATGCCATCTTTGTTGAAGTTACCTCAAAAACCCGGATTCCTCTTTTGAAAAACGGCAACATCGATGCAATCATCGCCACGATGACTATCACGGAAGAACGTAAAAAACAGGTCGATTTTTCCGATGTCTACTTTGATGCAGGTCAATCGTTATTAGTTGCCAAAGACAGTCCTATTCAAGGGATCGAAGATTTGACCGCAGACACCACTGTATTGGTCGTTAAAGGCTCTACCTCAGCTGTGAACATCCGTGAAGCAGCACCAGAAGCGCAAATTTTAGAACTTGAGAATTATGCGGAAGCCTTTACTGCTTTACAATCTGGTCAAGGGGATGCTATGACCACGGATAATGCGATCTTATTAGGGATGGCGAGTGAAAATCCCAATTACCATTTAGTTGGCGAAACTTTTACAGAAGAACCTTATGGGATTGCCATCAATAAAGGACAAAAGCCGTTTCTTGATGCAGTGAATCAAGCCTTGCGGGAAATGCGTGAAGATGGAACCTATGATGAGATATACAACAAGTGGTTCCCTGAAGACGAATCAGGAAAAGTAGAGTAGGAGGAAACTGAATGGTTGAATTATTTCAAACGTATACCGGTCAGTTTATTGAAGGCTTTAAATACACAGTCATGGCGAGTTTGATCGCACTGTTTTTTAGTCTTTTGATCGGAACCTTAATGGCAATTTTTCAGTTGTCAGACAATCGCCTCATCAAAGGGATTGCCAAAGCGTATGTTGAGTTTTTTAGAAATATTCCCTTATTGATCATCGTGATGTTCTTTTATGTCGTTGTGCCAATGTATTGGGTTTCTTTTGACGGTTTTCAAGCGGGAACGATTGGCTTAACGATCTATACATCGGCATTTATCGCTGAGACGATCCGGTCAGGGATTCAAACGGTTCCTAAAGGCCAGATGGAAGCTTCCTTGTCTTCTGGTTTTACGTACAGCCAAGCGATGCGTTACATTATTTTGCCTCAGGCTTTTAAGATCGTCGTACCGCCGTTAGGCAATCAATTTATCAATCTTGTTAAAAACTCATCAATTTTGGCGATGGTCGCAGGATTAGATATTATGTATCAAGGGGATTTGATCGCAAGTGAGACCTTCAATACATTCGATACGTATATCATTGTTGGTCTTTTCTATTTGATCATTACCCTACCATTGTCTTATTTGATGGTTTACTTGGAACGGCGTTGGGCTGTCCGCTCATAGAAAGGAGCTAACGAACTATGGATTTTTTTGAAGCTTTTTCAGCGATTAACATTCGCTTCTTGATCGATGGCTTGCGGGTAACAGTTGAAGTGTCGATCCTATCGATTTTATTTAGCTTTATTATCGGAGGGATCGCCGGCATTTTGCGCTTCAGCTCGATCCCGGTCTTTTCTAAAGTATTAGGTGTCGTGATCGATGTTATTCGTAACTTGCCTTTGCTCTTGATCATCTTTTTCACTTACTTTGCATTGCCGCAGATCGGTATCCGCTTTAATATTTTTTGGTCAGCGGTTGTGGCGTTGACGATTTTTGAATCAGCGATGCTCTCTGAAATCTTTCGTGCTGGTTTGAATGCTGTGCCAAAAGGGCAGATGGAAGCTGGTTTGTCAACAGGGCTAAGCTATGTCGAAGTATTGCGGAGTATCGTCGTGCCACAGGCATTTAAAGCGATGTTGCCAGCGATCGTCAGTCAGTTGATCTCTTTGATCAAAGATACGTCATTAGCCGTGATTATTTCTTTACCAGAGCTGACTCATCATGCTCGAATCATTTATGGTCAAAATACAAACTATGTTTTGCCTATGTTTTTGGCAATGACTGTTTTATACTTTTTGGTTTGTTATGCATTGTCATTGCTTTCTGGCTTTTTGGAAAAACGTCAGTACGATTACTAAAAAGAATAATCGACAAAAACATCCCCACGATCGGTCTTTTACCCATGCAAGTGCAACTTGTGGGTTGTGAGCCAATCGTTGGGGCTTTTTTCTTTTTGACCGTTTCGTATTTTTTGGGAAAGCTTTTTTAGCAAACGAAAGGAATACTTGAAAAATAGACAAAAAAAGTCCAAAATGAATAAGAGAGAAAAACGCACCAAACTCTTTTTTTCATGTAAAGGATGGAAACTATGACAAACAACAGACCAATTGGTTTTATCGATTCTGGTGTTGGTGGGTTGACGGTCGTCAAAGAAGCAATCAAGCAATTACCCAACGAATCGATTCTTTATCTGGGAGATACAGCCAGATGCCCGTATGGTCCGAGACCTGCTGAGCAAGTTATCGCGTATACGTGGCAAATGACCCGTTTTTTATTAGAAAAAAACATTAAAATGTTGGTGATCGCTTGTAATACAGCGACAGCGGTCGCCCTTGAAGAAATCAAAGAAAAACTAGCGATCCCGGTGATTGGCGTGATCCTGCCCGGTAGTCGAGCAGCAGTCAAAGCAAGCAAAAACCAGCGAATCGGTGTCATCGGAACAAATGGAACGATCAAAAGCGACTCTTACAAGCGCGCTCTTCATGGCAAAGCGCCCCATGCGTCAGTCGTCAGTTTGGCTTGCCCAAAGTTTGTGCCGATCGTAGAAAGCAAACAATACCATAGTTCGGTCGCCAAGAAAATCGTGGCAGAAACGTTGCGTCCATTGAAAAACAAGCGGTTAGATACAGTGATTCTGGGCTGTACTCATTATCCTTTATTGCGCCCTTTGATCCAAAATGAATTAGGCGCCCATATCCAGCTGATTGATTCAGGGGCAGAAACGGTGGGGGAAGTCAGTACCTTGTTGGACTATTTTTCCATTGCAGCAACGAGTCAGGACGATCCGCATCCGCAACATGCATTTTTTACTACTGGTTCACCGAAAATATTTGATGAGATTGCCAATGATTGGCTTGATTTAGACACGATCTCATCGATTCACACTGATTTAGGAGGCTTTTAAATGCGACATGATGGCAGAAAAGAAACAATGTTAAGACCAGTCAACATTCAAACCAACGTCTACAAACACCCCGAAGGATCGGTTGTGATCTCTTTTGGTGACACAACCGTGATTTGTTCGGCAACGATTGAAGATCGGGTCCCTCCGTTTTTACGAGATACGGGAAAAGGCTGGGTCACAGCCGAATACAGTATGCTCCCACGAGCGACCAACACTCGTAATCGTCGAGAAAGTGCCAAAGGCAAGCTTTCTGGTCGTACGATGGAGATCCAACGGCTGATCGCTCGTTCCTTACGAGCCGTAGTTGATTTAGAAAAATTAGGGGAACGTAGTATCGTCGTCGATTGTGATGTCGTCCAAGCGGATGGCGGTACCAGAACAGCCAGTATTACCGGCGCTTTTGTCGCGTTGCGTTTAGCTATCGATACCTTGTTGCGTGACAAAGCATTGACGGAAGATCCAATCAAGGAGCATTTGGCAGCAATTAGTGTCGGGATCTTACCAGATGGTACCTGTGTGACTGATCTCGATTATCAAGAAGATTCTTCAGCTGCTGTTGACATGAATTTGGTGATGACGGAATCTGGTCGATTTGTCGAATTGCAAGGAACTGGGGAAGAAGCGACCTTTGATGGTCAGCAGTTGAATGAGATGCTGATCTACGGAAAAACGGCTATCGAAGAATTGATCGCCTATCAAAAAGAGGCACTGTTTTTACCAGATGAACCCCCTTATGAGATTCCCGAAAAAACGATTGTCATTGCTACAGGCAATCCAGGAAAAGCCAAGGAGTTTAAAGCCGTATTTGGCGCAGCAGGTTACGATGTCCGCACCTTAAAAGACTATCCTTCCTTGCCGGATGTTGAAGAAACCGGCACCACCTTTGAAGAAAATGCCCGCCTTAAAGCGGAAACCATCGCCAGAATTTTGGGAAGACCGGTGTTAGCTGATGACTCAGGACTGAAAGTCGATGCATTAGGGGGGCGACCAGGGGTGTACTCTGCTCGATTTGCTGGTGAGCAAAAAAGTGACGCTGCCAATAATGCAAAATTACTTTACGAATTGACGGATGTCGAAGATGACAAGCGCAGTGCTCAATTTCACTGTACGTTAGTTTTCGCAGCGCCAGGAAAAGATAGTTTGGTGGTTGAAGCTCAATGGCCGGGAAGAATCGGCCGTATCCCCCGTGGAGAAAATGGGTTCGGTTACGATCCATTGTTTATTCCTGATGGTTCAGAGCAAAGCGCAGCCCAAATGAGTCAAGAAGAAAAGAACCGAGTCAGCCACCGTGGTCTAGCAATCAAAAAGCTGCAGGAACAGTGGCAGGAGTGGTTAGAAGGAGAAAATGTATGAAATATTTAGTTGTCAGTGACAATCATTCAGATCGTGAAATTCTTGTTGATCTTAAAAATGAATTCGAAAATCAAGTCGATTTATTCCTGCACTGTGGGGACTCCGAACTACCTGACACAGACCCTTTGTGGGATACTTTTCAAGTCGTTTGCGGCAATTGCGATTATGGCGGTGGTTTTCCCAATGAGCGTATCATCAAAACGCCGCTGGACACCATCTATATGACTCATGGCCACTTAGCAGATGTCCGTTTTGGTGTAACGAAATTAGGGCTGCAAGCGCAACAAGCCGATGCCTCGATCGCACTGTTTGGTCACACGCATCAAATTGCTTGTGAGAAAGTTGGGAATCGGCTTTTCTTGAATCCCGGCAGTATTTCCCAACCGCGAGGGCAAATTCAAATCAAAAGCTTTGCGATTATCGAAAGTACGCCAGAACAATGGGCAATCCAATACTATGATCGTTCCTTTCATAAAGTCCCTGAGCTAGCTTTTGTTTTCACACGCTAAGTAAGCGGAATCAAAAAGTAAAAATTTCATTATAATTTTGCAGGTTTCAACTTTCTATTCTCATTTTCAAGTAAAATAGAAGAGTAGCTGTGAAATGGAGGCAATTAGATTGATAGGACAGACCGTAGAAAAAATATTACTCGAGAACCAAGAAAATTTCTTGGTGCCGGCAGAAAATGTGGCATCGGTATTTTATAACCACCCTTTGAGTCACGCATTGCTTGTTTTATCAAAAGTGGGCTATTCAAAGATCCCTGTACTAGATAGTGAGGACCATTTAGTCGGCTTAATCAGCCTCTCAAACATCGTAGAACGCATGATGGATCTCACTGGCTTCAGTATGGAAAATATTGAAGGGCTGACTGTGGCAGATGTCATGGAAGTCAATGTGAATTGCATCAAAGAAAACGATGAGTTGGAAAGTATGCTGCATTTGTTAGTAGATCAAGCATTCTTGCCGATCGTTGATGATGACAATGTCTTTGTTGGGATTATCACCCGCAAAGAGATTTTAAAATCCGTCAATCATTTGGCGCACGAAATTGAAAGACGCTATTTGCTGATTTCTAAAGAAGATGCCCCAAAGATGACAGATGAACTGCATGTGGTATAGAAAAAAGGTTATCCCAGTTTCGGGATAACCTTTTTTTAAATACCGACGATCGGCGCATTGGGGATCGTATAGCCTTTGGCAGTTAATGCATCGATCGATGCGGCCAAAAATTCCTCTTTGATTTTCCATTGCGTACCGTTGGTCACATACATGGTCGTGCGAATTGCAAAGTTGTTGTTTCCTAGATCCACCAAACCGAAGACCGTAGGGGCCGTTTGAATCTCTTCTTCATGCTGCTTAGCAATCTGTTCATTGACTTCTTCAATGATGGCACGTATTTCATCTAAGCCTTCAGAGGGTAAGATACGTACGTCTACCACGACTTGCATATTGGCTCTGGATGTATTACTGATGGTCGTGATGTTACGATTTGGGATATAATGAACGGTTCCGTCCACGGATTTTAATTGAACAGTCCGAATACCGACGGCCGTCACCGTACCTTCAAGCGTCAGGTTGGTCAAGCGGACGTAATCACCAACGTTGATTTGTTGTTCGGTAATTATAAAGAAGCCAGTAATCAAGTCATTCATAAAGCCTTGGGCGCCGAGACCGAGGGCGACACCGACGACTCCGGCACCGGCTAGTAGCGAGCCTACAGGTACGCCGATGGTTGAAAGGAGTGCATAGACAAAAAAGAAGCCTAATGTGTAATGAACCGTATTGCGGATCAGGGTATGGATCGTGTTGATTCGACTCACATTGAAACTGGCTTTTTTTTCATAGGAACGATAGATCCGATCGATGATCATATTGCTTATTTTCAATAAAATACCGAATAGGATACATAAAAAAAGCAACATCAATGCTTTTTGAATCAGTAGGCCAATGATCGATTCCCAGTCGATGGACGCCCACCATTTTTGCAATGCATTGAGCTGAGCAGCTGCTGGTTCAGTAATGCTGGAACCACTTGAATCGGTCGTGCTAGCTGCGAGTAGCAGTTGTTTCATAAAATCCCTCCAAGTCTTACTGCATCTATTTTAACGAAGATAAAATAGAAATGCAAAGGAGGTTTTCTGAAATACCTGTTTTTTTCAGAAAAAGCCTGCTCAGCCAACGGGTAGGCAAATAGCAGACTTTTCTATGACTATCATTGATTAAGATAAATGAACGCCTTTATCAACAAAAATCACTTCGCCGATAATCCCGCTTGATAAAGGACTGATCAAGAAGCCACAAGCATTGCCGACTTCTTCGATCGTTACACCAATATGATCTGGTGTTCGATCCTCTGACAATTGGATCAGTTTTTGATAGTCTTTTACACCTGTTACTGCTAGCGTTTTGATGGCGCCAGCTGAAATCGCATTGACACGGATCTTTTGCGGTGAAAGTTCGGCAGCTAAATAGCGAACACTTGATTCCAAAGCAGCTTTCGCAATACCCATCATGTTGTAGTTTGGTACTGCCCGTTCGGCACCTAAGTAGGAAAGGGTAACGATTCCAGCATTTTCAGCTAAGATTGGTTTGGCATATTTGGTGACAGCAATCAATGAATAACTGCTGATGTCTTGCGCCAAAGCATAACCGTCACGAGAAATATTCAAAATATCGCCAGAAAGATCTTCTTTATTAGCATAAGCGACGGCATGGACGACACCATGGATCTCTCCAGCATATTCTTTGATTGTATCAAAGGCGGCAGCAATGCTTTCGTCATTAGCGACGTCACACTCCACTACAAATTCATCAGATTCCAATAAGCGCTCTAAAGGCTTCTTCATGCGGTCGTTTTGATACGTGTAGATCACTTCGGCTCCTTGTGCTTTTAATGCTTGTGCACAGCCCCAAGCGATACTGCGTTTGTTGGCAACGCCCATGACGACAACTTTTTTACCGGTTAAAAAACTCATAATTCCACTCCTTAATAAATTCAACAATAATAAAATACGTATAATGACAAATAGTAAATCAAACTATCTTGATTTCTAATTATTAAGCATAATTGTTTGATTGTCAAACTATTTTTTTCTTAATAAATATTTAGTTGCGAATTCCGTTGAACTATGATACTTTGATAATCAAACTATAATAAATTCTTAAGCAAGGAAGGGAAACCATGAAAAAACTATTGACTGAAACAGAAGTCATGGATTTGATTCCAAATCGCTACCCAATTATATATATTGATTATGTCGATGAAATCGAGTCTGGCAAAAAGATTATCGCAACGAAAAATGTTACCATCAACGAAGACTTTTTCCAAGGTCATTTTCCGGGAAATCCAGTAATGCCGGGTGCCTTGATTTTAGAAACATTGGCACAAGCAGGATCGATCCTGATCTTGAAATCCGAGGAATTCCAAGGTAGAACGGCGTATATCGGCGGCATAAACAAAGCCAAATTCCGTCAAAAAGTTGTTCCGGGAGATACTATGAAACTTGTTTTTGAGATCACCAAAATCAAAGGCTCCGTTGGAACTGCTGATGCGGTAGCGACAGTGGATGGCAAAAAAGCTGCTGAGTGCGAATTTACCTTTATCGTTGGCGACCAAAAGTAAAAGAAAACCGCTGAAATTCCCGAGTATCGGAGACTTCAGCGGTTTTTTTATTTATTCTTTGGCTTCTTGTAAGACCTTGATCGTTTCGATCTTCACTGGCTCAACCGGTTGAGAATTCTCACCATTGCCAGAGTCTTGGGTTTCTGCTTGCGCAATTTTATCTACGACATCCATGCCTTCGATCACTTGACCAAAAACGGTATAGCTACCGTCCAATTGTGGTGTTCCACCATTTTTGTAGGCTTCGATGATTTTTTCAGGATAGTGTTGAATCGCTAGACCGTCGGATACGTCTTGATCATTTTGAACGATGTAGAATTGACTGCCTTGGCTGTTTGGCGCACTTGATTTTGCCATTGCCAATGCGCCTCGCAAGTGATAAAGCTGGTTCGAGTATTCTTCGCCGAATCCTTCGCCCCATATGCTTTCTCCGCCAGTGCCATCACCATTAGGGTCGCCCCCTTGGATCATAAACTCTTCTACGACACGATGGAAAGTCAAGCCGTCATAATAACCATCTTTGGCATGGGTCAAAAAGTTTTCGACTGCTTTGGGTGCAATCTCTGGGAAAAGTTTGATTTTGATCGAGCCTTCCTCCGTCACCATTTCAACTAAAGCTTCATTCTCTTGCACATCCGTTGATAATTGCGGCAATTCCAGGGCATTCAAGTCAACGGATTCTGAGGTCGACGTGCTTTCTGCCGAATTGCTTGATGAGGGATCGGTGGTACTTGAACCTGTACAAGCAGCTAATAATAAAAGGCTAGCAGCTGCTGTCAGTGCGAATAGGATTTTTTTCATTCTTTCATTCCTTCCAGTTTTCTTAATGATAATCATAACAAAAAAGAGACATAGAAGAAAGCGCAGATTTTGTGGAATGAGAAAGAAACAGGCGGAAAGGTGTAGACCACTTTTTAGATGTTTGTTATAATGAAAGAGGATTCATTATAATAAACGGATAGAATTTACAGGAGGTTTTTTTGATGGGAAAATTAGGGATATCGATTTATCCAGAGCGCTCAACGTTTGAAAAGGACAAAGCGTATTTAGACTTGGCACACAAATACGGCTTTAAACGGGTATTTACCAGTTTGCTACAAATCAACGATGACAAAGAAAAAGTCTTGGCAGACTTTAAACAAGTCGTGGATTATGCCAATCAGTTAGGAATGGAAGTCATGGTAGATATCAATCCTGGTTTATTCGAACAGCTAGGTATTTCTTATGATGATTTATCCTTCTTTGATGAGATGGGGGCTTACGGTGTTCGGTTAGATATTGGTTTTACTGGTTCAGAAGAAGCCAAAATGACGCGTAATCCTTACGGGATTAAAATCGAAATCAATATGAGCAGTGGTACGAGCTACGTGGATAACATCATGAGTTATTCGCCTAATACTGAAAATTTACTAGGCTCGCATAACTTCTATCCTCATCGCTATTCAGGGTTGGGCTACGACCATTTCGTTTTTTGTTCGGAAAAATTCCGCAAATACAATTTAAATACGATGGCTTTCGTGAATTCTCACGAAGCTGATTTCGGTCCATGGCCAACACAAGATGGTTTATGCTCTTTGGAAGATCATCGTGATCTGCCACTAGCTACGCAAGTCAAACATTTAGTGTTGACTGGCTTGATCGATGATATCTCTGTTGGAAATGCCTATGCTTCAGAAGCAGAATTGGCAGCAATGGCTGAAGCGTTTCACGCGGATTATCCGACATTAAGAGTCGATGTCGTTGACGGAATCACTGAAGATGAACGAATTTGTCTCTTCGATAATCTGCACAGCTATCGAGGAGATCGTTCGGAATACATCTTGCGTTCAACGATGACGCGGATCTATTATAAAGACAAGGAATTTCCGCCTCATGATACCCGTGATATGGTAAGAGGGGATGTCTTGATCGATAATGCTGGCTATGGACAATACAAAGGGGAGACGCAAATCGCCTTGAAAGCAATGAAAAATGATGGTCGAGTCAATGTCGTTGGTAAGATCGCTGATGAGGAACTATTCTTATTAGAATTTTTGAAACCTTGGTCAAGTTTTAAATTGGTCGAAAATAACTAATTACCACGAAAATCAACCATTGCCAACAAAGATTGTTGGCAATGGTTTTCTTTTTGGGCGCTTGCGATTGACAAACATGAGCAAAAAACGGTAATTTATGTAGTGGGTTCTTTCCTTGAGGAATGACGAAACCATAATAATATTATGTAAACTATATAACAAGAGGACGTGACAAGTGTGAAATTGCGCTGGAAGATTGCCATCGGAGTGGCTGTATTAGCAATTGCGGGGTTAGGGTATGCAGGAAACTATTTTTATGATTATGCGGTGGTTCCTTCAGAAAAAGATTTTTTGGAAGGAGATACCCCTGGTACGGATGAAAATCAGACGGGAAATGAATCGCAAAATTGGTTTACAGATCCAGCAAATCGTGAGATGTGGCAGCTAACTTCTGAAGATGATTTAAAATTATCCGCCATTTATCTACCGGCGGAGGAGAAGAATCGCGGGAAAACGGCGATCATCGCGCATGGCTATATGGGGAACGCAGAAACGATGGCGGACTACGCTAAGATGTATCATGATTTAGGCTATAATGTCTTGGTTCCAGACGCTCGAGGGCATGGTCAAAGCGAAGGAGATTATATTGGTTTTGGGTGGCACGAACGTAAGGATTATTTGCAATGGATCGATGAAGTACTCACAAAAAATGGTTCTGAAGAAACGATCACTTTGTATGGCATCAGTATGGGGGCTGCCACGGTAATGATGACCAGTGGGGAAGACTTACCGAAAAATGTCACTTCTATTATTGAAGATTGTGGGTATACCAACGTCAATGAAGAATTGGGTTATCAACTCGATCAATTGTTTGGTCTACCGGCCTTTCCATTGATGAATGTCACTAGTCTTGTCACAAAAATCCGAGCGGGGTATTTCTTCGGTGAAGCAGATGCAGTCAAACAACTGCAAAAGAATACGCGTCCGATCTTTTTTATCCATGGCGATGCGGATACGTTTGTTCCTTATTCGATGCTGGATATTTTGTATAACGCGACCGACGCACCAAAAGAAAAGTGGGTTGTTTCAGGTGCCGAGCATGCGAAAAGCTACAAAACAGATCCAGACCTTTATAAAGAAAACATTGCAGCTTTTTTGGACAAATACGATCATCCAGCAAGTGAATAAAAAAGTGCCGGTTCTAAAAAAGAACCGGCACTTTTTGCTTGACCTTTAGCTTATAAACGAGCAAATTCTTCTAGCAAGCGAATCATTTGGCAAGTAAAGCCGTATTCATTATCATACCAAGCGACGGTTTTCACCAGTTGGAAATCGCCAGCAGTGGTTACTTCTGTTTGTGTCGGATCAAAGATAGACCCTTGAGTGGTACCAATCACATCTCCAGAGACGATTTCACGGTCATCGTAACCGAATGACGGATTATCGACGGTGTGTTTTCTGATCGCTTCATTGACTTCATCGGCGGTTACTTTGGTTTTCAAAATTGAGACTAACTCTGTTAAAGAACCATCGACGACCGGAACCCGTTGGGCGTGGCCTTGTAATTTGCCATTTAATTCTGGGATAACCAAACCGATTGCTTTGGCGGCACCCGTTGAGTGAGGGATCGTGTTGTCAGCAGCGGAACGAGCGGCTCTTAAGTTTCCGCCTTTTACAGGACCATCCAATAGCATTTGAGTAGAAGTATACGCATGAACCGTCGTCATCGTACCAACTTCGATCCCGAATTCCTCATTTAAAAAGTAGGCCATTGGAGCTAAGCAGTTGGTCGTACAAGAACCTGCGGATATGATAGTATCATCCGGTGTTAACGTGTCTGAGTTGACATTGTAAACGATCGTTTTCATATTACCAGCTGGTGCGGAGATAACGACTCGTTTGACACCTGCATCAAGATGGGCCTGGGCTTTTTCTGCGGAAGTGTAAAAACCCGTACATTCTAATACGATATCGACGCCATTTTCTTTTGCCCAGGGGATTTTGCTTGCGTCTGGTTCAGCGTACACTCGGGTCTCTTTGCCATCGACAACGATAGCATTATCCGTTGCAGTAACAGTTCCAGGGTACGTGCCGTGGGTCGAGTCAAATTGCAATAAGTGTGCTAACATGACTGGACTCGTCAAATCATTGATTGCCACAACTTCAATATCGGCAGAAACTTCTCTGATCCTACGAAAAGCTAAACGTCCAATTCGTCCAAAACCATTGATTCCAACTTTTACTGTCATTTCTTGTTTCCTCCTTTGATTGTGTACTGGTACACTTAAAAGTTTGCTACGATTTCCTGTGACTGTCAAAGAATAACCCTTAAGAATTCGCGATTTCTTACGGAAACCCATGAGAAAAGATAGACAAAAGGCGTTTCGGTCGTTACAATAAAATAGACTTTCTTATTAGAGAAATAGTAACCACTTAAAGTGAGATAACTGATAATCAAAAAGTATAGAAGGTAGTAAAAAAAGAATGGAGGACAAATAATGTCCATGTTTTTAGATCAAGTGACAATCGATGTCAAAGCAGGAAAAGGCGGCGACGGGATGGTTGCTTTTCGCCGAGAGAAATATGTCCCAGACGGCGGACCCGCAGGTGGGGACGGGGGACGTGGCGGTGATGTCATTTTAGTCGTAGACGAAGGTTTGCGTACATTAATGGATTTCCGCTTTAATCGTCATTTTAAAGCGCAACCCGGGGAAAATGGCATGAGTAAAGGAATGCACGGCCGTGGCTCAGATGATACTTACATCAAAGTACCCCAAGGCACCACCGTTCGTGATGCTGAAACAGGTACCTTATTAGGTGATTTGATTGAGCAAGGTCAAACATTAGTAATCGCAAAAGGCGGGCGGGGCGGCCGTGGGAACATTCGGTTTGCTTCTCCAAAAAATCCAGCCCCAGAATTAGCAGAGAACGGAGAACCCGGTCAAGAAAGAAAGATCGAGCTCGAACTAAAAGTCTTAGCAGATGTTGGTTTAGTTGGTTTCCCTTCAGTTGGGAAGTCAACATTACTCTCTGTGATTTCGTCTGCTCGTCCAAAAATCGGCGCGTATCATTTTACAACACTGGTACCAAATTTAGGCATGGTAACGACCACTGATGGTCGTAGTTTTGCAGTAGCCGATCTGCCTGGCTTGATCGAAGGTGCTTCGCAAGGTGTTGGTTTAGGGACTCAGTTTTTACGTCATATCGAACGGACGCGGGTTATTTTACATGTGATCGATATGAGCGGCATGGAAGGGCGCGATCCATATGAAGACTATTTATCCATCAACAATGAATTGTTGACCCATAACTTGCGCTTACTAGAACGCCCACAGATCATCGTTGCCAATAAGATGGATATGCCGGATGCTGAAGAAAACCTAGCCCTTTTCAAAGAGCAGCTGGCAAAAGAAAAAACGGATGAGTTCGCGGATGAACCAATGATTTTCCCAATCTCTGGTGTCACTCGTAAGGGAATCGATGCCTTGCTGAATGCGACAGCGGATCTATTGGAAGTCACTCCTGAGTTCCTCTTGTACGATGAAGAAATCGAAGAAGATGTGGTTCATTACGGCTTCCAATCGGATGAACCGGAGTTTGCAATCGATCGCGATCCTGATGCAACTTGGATCTTGAGCGGTGAGAAAATCGAAAAACTATTCCAAATGACGAACTTTGATCACGATGAGACTGTGATGCGTTTTGCTCGTCAATTACGTGGATTGGGTGTCGATGAAGCATTGCGTGCGAGAGGTGCCAAAGACGGTGATATTGTGCGTATCGGTAATTTTGAATTTGAGTTTGTCGAATAAGCGTTTAAAAGAACATCATTTTTTTAAAAAAATCCTTCATAGTTGAATTGGTTTTGACTGCCGATCATTGATTTTCTCTAAGAAATCAATGATCAGCAGTCTTTTTGGTTTCTTTTTTCATTTAAATGATTTACTGTTAAAATAAAGAAAAGAACAAATAAACCAAAGGGAGCGATTTTTATGTCAAAACGAGTCATTGTAATGAACTTTGATGCTAGTGCCAAAGCGTATCAAGCCTTTTCTGAAGTGAAACGGATGCATATGGAACGAAAGATCAAAGGAGAGCAAATGGCGGTTCTTACCCACACCAATGAAGGCGTGCATCAATTTAAAGTCGAGGATTTTCTTGATTTTACTGGAAACAATAAGACATCAACTGGTGGTTTGATCGGGATGCTCGTTGGTGTGTTAGGTGGGCCTTTGGGAATCATGCTGGGCTGGTTTGGCGGTAGTATGATCGGTGCTACTCGTGACGCAAAAGAGATCCAAAATGCGCAAATGCTCTTCGAACACGTCGGAAACCAAATTGGTGTAGGCGATACGGGGTTATTATTGATTGCCGATGAAGAGGACAATCGTCCTTTGAACCAACTGATCATGAATGAATTAGGCGGTGACATCACTCGTTTTGACTACGATGATGTCGAGGCAGAGATCGAGACGGCCAAAAAAGTCGAAGAATCCACCAAGGCACGTGTTCAAGAGGATTGGAAAAATTCCCATAACGATGAATCCGATAGCCAATCCGAGAAATAAAAACCGCAAGCTTCAATTGCAACTTGATTTCTTTTCCGCTAAAATTGGAAAGAGATGAAAGGAAAGAAGCTTATGGAATTAGAATTTTTAGGAACAGGTGCTGGAGTGCCTGCGAAACATCGAAACGTGACCAGCACTGCGTTACGATTATTAGATGAACGCAATGCCGTTTGGCTTTTTGATTGTGGCGAAGGGACACAAATGCAGATCTTGCATTCTACGATTAGACCGAGAAAGATTGAAAAAATCTTTATTACCCATCTTCATGGTGATCATATTTATGGATTGCCAGGATTGATCAGCAGCCGCTCCTTTCAAGGCGGAGACACACCTCTAGAGATTTATGGACCCAAGGGGATCAAAGCATACATTCAAACCGTTTTGCGGATTTCTCAGACGAAAGTCAGCTATCCATTGCATTTTTTTGAGATTGAAGAAGAAGGGATTCTTTTTAAAGATCAGCAATTTGAAGTATCTTGTCTGCGCCTTGATCACGGGATTGATAGTTTTGGCTATCGTATTGTCGAAGCAAGCCATCAAGGGGAGTTGCAAGTGCAAGCATTGCTTGAACTTGGGCTGAAACCTGGTCCTGTCTTCGGACGTTTGAAAAAAGGTGAAGTAGTTACCCTCGATGATGGTCGTCAAATCAATGGGGCTGATTTTTTAGGTCAAGCCAAAAAAGGACGGATCGTGACAATATTAGGTGACACCCGTAAATGTCAAAACGCCGTGCTTTTAGCGAAAGATGCGGATGTTTTGGTACATGAAAGTACCTTCAACAAAGAAGAAGCCAAGTTGGCTCGCGCTTATTTTCATTCGACGACGCGACAAGCTGCTGAAGTTGCCCAAGAAGCTCACGCCAAGCGTTTGCTATTGACCCATATCAGCGCGCGCTATGTTGGCAAAGATATTACAAATTTAGTAAATGAAGCAAAAGAAGTATTTCCGAATACGTTGATCGTCAAAGATTTTGATGTTGTCGAGATCCCTTTTGCCGGAGAGGAAGAATCAGATGAACTTGGAGAATAAAGTTGTCGTTGTAACAGGAGGTTCTGCCGGACTTGGAGAACAAATCTGTTATGAAGCCGCAAAACGTGGTGCGATCGTCGTGACTTGTGCCCGGAGGACGAATTTGATTGGGAAAGTCAAAGAGCAATGTATGGAATTAAGCGGCAAAGAAGCGTATGCGTTTCAATTGGACGTAGCAAATCCTGAAAGCGTGGAGCGCTTATTAGAAAAAATCAGTGAGAAAGTCGGAAAGATCGATGTCTTTGTCAATAATGCTGGCTACGGGATCTTTCAAGAGTTTACAGAGATGGATCCTGCGGTCATCCGTAATATGTTTGAAGTCAATGTACTTGGGATGATGGTTTTGACTCAGCAAGTTGCGATTCAAATGGCTGAACAAAAGCATGGTCATATCATAAACGTTGCTTCAATTGCGGGTAAGATCGCTACGCCGAAGACCGCAGTTTACTCTGCAACGAAATTTGCTGTACTTGGTTTTTCTAACGCCTTACGTTTAGAACTAAAACCACTGGGGATTAACGTAACAACGGTCAACCCAGGGCCGATCGAAACGGCATTCTTTGACCAAGCAGATCCTAGCGGTAGTTACTTATCATCGGTGGGCAGCCTTGTCCTTGAACCAAACAAATTGGCACAAACGATCGTCAAAGCCATGATTCATCCAAAACGAGAAATCAATCGCCCACATATTTTAGGGGCGGCAGCAAAACTGTATACACTGTTTCCTGCAATCGGGGATTATATGGCAGGAACGATGTTCAACAAAAAATAGGAGTTGAAACCCATGAAAAATCAATGGCGTGTTATCGTTGGTATTTTACTGATTTTAGTGATCGTTTTATTTGCGGTTGCAAACAATATGACTGTTCCGATCAATTTTGGCTTCACAACGATTCAATCGCCACTGATCTTAGTCATTATTGGTTCTGCTTTGTTAGGCGCATTGATTTTGTTGCTGGTTTCCACAAGTGCAATGTTCCGTCAAAAAAAAGAACTAAAACAATTGAGAAAAGAGCTCTCGGATTATCGCACGAATAACGAGAAAGTTCTGCAAGATGAACGAGAAGCCTTGGAACGAGAATATACCAACAAGCAGGCGGAGTTAGCAGCTAGGCAGCAACAACTCGACGATCAAGAAGCGCAACTTTCGTCACGTGCTGCAGGCGCCTCAACGCCGCCAACGATTGATGAAGAAATGAAGTCTTTTGAATCGCAAGCCTAGAATACATGAGAGCAATTAAGAAAAGAGTTTGCCGGCGCATCGTTCGCTGCAAGCTCTTTTTTGTGATATGAAAAAATAAATTGTTTCTTTCGTTGTTTTTCCTTTTTACATAAACTTTGCTATAATAACCTAGTTAGGAGTGATTTGGTGAAACGTGCAAATTTTCATTGGGTGCGACCGCAAGATAGCGAAGCTACCCCTGTATTTAAAGAATTGATCCAAGCAAGAAAGATTCCTGAGCGCATCGGCGCGTTGCTATGGCAAAGAAATATTCGAACAGCAGAAGCGCTAGACGCTTTTTTATCAACGGATCTGCAATACCTTCATGATCCGTTTCTCTTTCATGATATGGATAAGGCCGTGGAACGGATCCATGAAGCCATTTTAAATGGTGAGCGGATCTTGATTTATGGCGACTATGACGCAGATGGGATTACGAGCACCACCGTATTAAAAGAAACACTGGAGTTGCTAGGGGCTGAAGCTGAATATTATCTGCCCAATCGCTTTTCAGATGGGTATGGTCCCAACATAACTGTCTATAAAGATAAAATTGCGGCAGGGACGCAATTGATCATCACCGTTGATAATGGGGTATCTGGACATGAGGCAATTGCTTATGCTCAAGGGCAAGGGGTCGATGTGATCGTGACGGATCACCATGAACTTCCTGCAGAACTCCCAGAAGCCTTTGCCATCGTTCATCCCCGTCACCCTGAAGGAAACTATCCGTTTGGTGATTTAGCGGGAGTCGGTGTCGCATTTAAAGTGGCTTGTGCCCTATTAGAAGAAGTGCCCGTCGAACTGCTGGACCTTGTTGCAATTGGGACGATTGCTGATATGGTTTCTTTGACAGATGAGAATCGACTACTAGTCAGCAATGGCCTGAAAATGATCCAACAAACTGATCGGCTTGGTTTGAATGAGTTGTTGACGGTCAGTGGGTTGAAAAAACGAACAGTCAACGAAACCGATATTGGTTTTGCTGTTGGCCCCCGCCTCAATGCAATTGGTCGGTTGGAAGATCCTAATCCTGCTGTTCGTTTGTTAACCACATTTGATGAAGAAGAAGCAGTAACCTTAGCCAAGACATTAGATACGATCAATCAGCAGCGAAAAACTTTCGTTGAAGAAATCATGAAAGAAGCGCAAGAAAAAATCGACCCGGCCAATCATGTTCATCTGGTCGTAGGTGATAACTGGCACGAAGGGGTTTTAGGAATCGTAGCTGGACGTATCATGCAAAGTACCGGACAGCCCGTGATCGTTTTGACCAAAAAAGAAAATGGGTTAGCAAAAGGGTCAGGTAGAAGTGTCGCTGCGTTGAATCTATTTGAAATGTTGGCTACGATGAAAGACATGTTTACCAGTTTTGGTGGTCATCATGCGGCGGTCGGCTTAAGTATCCCGATTGATCATTTGGACATGCTACAAGCTCAGATGAATCGCTATGTGGAAGAAAATGGAATTGATCTTAGTCAGGGAATCCCCTTAGCGATCGATGAGGAACTGCCATTGGCGGAAGTATCGATCAACTTTATTGAGTCTTTAAACGTTTTAGCGCCTTTCGGAACGGACAATCCGTTACCGAAATTTCTGTTTTCCAATTTATCGACTCAAAATGCCCGCCAGATTGGTACCGAAAACCAGCACTTGAAGTTAGTGATGACAGATGAGTCCAATCTACAGCTAGATGTGATTGGCTTTGGTTTTGGAAAAGACTCAGTAGAGTTTGAAAATGATCGACTATCGATCGTCGGTCAGCTTTCAATCAATGAATGGAATGGCAACAAAAAACCGCAGCTGATGTTGGATGACTTTGCAGTGGAAGGGCTGCAGTTGTTTGATTATCGTTCGAAAAGGAGTCGGCAAGGTGTCTCTCTGGGAAATGAAACATTAGGGGTCGTTTTCAATAAGAAACTGCCTCGAGAGCTGCAAGGATTTTGTGGACAAACGATCTTATTCGACTCGGTGGCTGCTGTGAAAGATACATTTTGTGCTGGTCCGTTCCAAGAGATCGCGTTTTTAGATTGTCCTGCTGATATTGCTGTGATCAAAGAGGTCGTTCAAGCGCTTCATGCTTCAAGAATTGCGTTTGTGTTTTACTCGACGGAAGATGCCTATTTAGACGGGGTAGGAACCAGAGAGCAATATGGTCGGCTTTTTCAATTGATCAAGCAGCAGCCTCGTTTGGATATTCGCTACAAATTAAAGATGGTCGCTAACTATCTAAAAATTCCAGAAAAATTACTTATTTTTATGATTCAGGTGTTTTCTGAGCTGGAATTTGTTACAATACAAGATGGTGTTTTGAATAAAACGGCTGATCCTGTTTCTCGTCCGCTGACAGAGAGTCATTTGTATCAGCAACGACAAAAAATGATCAAAACAGAAGAATTTTTATTAATGAGTGATTTATCAACCCTACGTCAGTGGTTGACAGTCTAGGAGGAAAAAAAATGGATTTAAAAGAGTATATTGCTAGTATTCCGGATTATCCCCAAGAGGGAATTATTTTTCGGGACATCTCGCCGCTAATGGCTGATGGAGAAGCGTATCGTTATGCGACACAGCAGATCGTTGAGTATGCACAAGAAAAAGGCATCGATATGGTGGTAGGACCAGAAGCCCGCGGATTTATCGTTGGTTGCCCAGTTGCGTACCAGTTAGGTGTCGGCTTTGCCCCAGTACGTAAAAAAGGCAAATTGCCACGGGAAACCATTGAAGCAGAGTATGAAAAAGAGTATGGCGTGGATGTTTTGACGTTGCATGCCGATGCTATCAAACCAGGACAACGTGTCTTGATTTGTGACGATCTACTAGCAACTGGCGGAACGATCAAAGCAACGATTGAACTCGTAGAAAAACTAGGCGGTATCGTTGTGGGCTGTGCCTTTTTGATCGAACTAATGGATTTACATGGAAGAGATAAAATCCAAGGTGTTGAAATCAAGACGTTAATGGAATACTAAAAAAGAAGAAACAAAAAAGGACTCGCAGGAGTCCTTTTTTGTTTCTTCTGCCTTATGGCGTATGTAGGGGAAGGATCATGGTTCGTAACGATAAAAATCATGATCGTGATAATAATGGCGGTTACGTTTGCGCTCTGCTTGGCGGAATTTCTTTTCATCCCATAGCATGAACCAAAGCATCATTAGAGGACAAAAAATCAGAACAGCACTTAGAACGCCAAAATAGCCAATAACAATACCCATCAATAAAACCCATAACATAAAACCAAATCGACGAACTGCTTTCATCTCATTCACTCCTTAAATAATACGAACTTATGTTTGTATACTTATTATACGAATGTTTGTTCGGTTTGTAAAGAGGAAAGAAAAAAAATCTTCGTAAAAACGAAGATTTCCTAGTCAGCTCGTTGAGCATCAAAGCAGATGTCGATACAACCCAACAACCAATCCTAAAATCGTTACGTCAGGCAAAATGATTGGTTCTAAGTAATCATTTTCCGGTTGTAAACGAATGTAATTCTTTTCTTTATAGAATCGTTTGCAAGTAGCTTCATCTTCATCTGTCATAGCGATCACAATATCACCATTTTGCGCACTTTGTTGTTTGCGAACGATCACTTGATCGCCGTCAAGGATGCCAGCATTGATCATACTTTCTCCTCGGATCGTCAACATAAACAAACTACCGGTACTATTTGCTAAATCTGGCGGAATCGGAAAGAAATCGGATGCATCTTCCACTGCTAAAATCGGTTCTCCCGCAGTTACGACACCAAGCATCGGAATGGATGCTGGCTGAACATCGATTTTTTCAAGACCGGAAGAAGTTAATTCAATGGCTCTGGGTTTTGTAGGATCTCGCAAGATCAACCCCTTTTTTTCAAGTCGGGACAAATGGCCATGAACAGTTGAGGTAGAAGATAACTGAACGGCTTCGCCAATTTCGCGAACAGTCGGCGGATAGCCTTTTTCAGTGACACGGGTATGAATGAACTTAAGAATTTCGATTTGTCGATTTTCTGTTCGTTTTGCCAAAACTGACACCTTCTTTCATTTGATAACATTAGTGTACCATAGGTATATCGAATATTCAAACAAATGTTCGCTTTTTACACTATTGTTTTTATTCGCTAGTTTGTAGTAAAATCAAGAGGGAAAAGGAGGAACGAATATGCTATCTCAAGAAAAATTAGCTCGAATCAATGAACTTGCCAACAAGAAAAAAACAGAGGGTTTGACTGAGGCAGAAACGAACGAACAAAAAGTTCTACGTGACGAGTATTTAACCGCCTTTCGTGGAGGAATGCGTCACCATATCGAAGGAATGAAGATCGTTGATCCTGAAGGTGCTGATGTGACACCAGAGAAATTAAAAGAGATTCAAAAGAAAAAAGGTCTCCACGGCAGATAATTGTGAATTCCTTTTCATTGCTATTGAAATAAGCATCTGAATCACGTATAATAAAAGATGTAATAAAGGTAAAAAAAACCTAAATTAGGAGGAACTACCATTGTTTGATAAAATCGATCAATTAGGAGTGAACACCCTTCGTACATTAAGTATCGAAGCCGTACAAAAAGCCAATTCAGGACATCCAGGATTACCGATGGGGGCAGCACCCATGGCCTATGCCTTGTGGACCAAACACTTGAAAGTCAATCCAACGACTTCTCGCAAGTGGGTGGATCGTGACCGTTTTGTTTTGTCTGCTGGACACGGTTCGGCGTTATTGTACAGCTTGTTGCATGTGTCTGGTTACGATGTGACCATTGAGGATCTAAAAAACTTCCGTCAATGGGATAGCCGCACGCCAGGACATCCAGAAGTCGATCACACAGACGGCGTGGAAGCAACCACTGGACCTTTAGGACAAGGGATCGCCATGGCAGTCGGTATGGCAATGGCCGAAGCCCACTTGGCTGCAACCTACAATCGCGACAAGTATCAAGTCATCGATCACTATACCTATGCCTTATGTGGCGATGGGGATTTGATGGAAGGTGTTTCGCAAGAAGCTGCATCCATGGCGGGTCACATGAAATTAGATAAACTGATCGTCTTGTACGATTCAAATGACATTTCCCTAGATGGTCCGACTTCAAAAGCCTTTACAGAAAATGTCGGTGCGCGTTTTGAAGCGTATGGCTGGCAACACATTCTCGTTGAAGACGGCAATGATTTAGAAGCAATCTCAAAAGCGATCGACGAAGCAAAAGCTGAAAGCGACAAACCAACCTTGATCGAAATCAAGACTGTGATCGGATACGGTGCGCCAAATCAAGGCACCTCTGCCGTTCATGGTGCGCCGATCGGTGCCGAAGGCATTTCTGCAGCTAAAGCGATTTATGGTTGGGAATACCCAGAATTTACCGTACCTGAAGAAGTTGCCGCGCGCTTCAAAGAAACCATGATCGATGAAGGGCAAAAAGCTGAAGCCGCTTGGAACGAAACCTTCCGTGCCTATGAAGCAGCCTACCCAGAACTTGCGGCGCAATTCAAACAAGCCTTTGCGGGTGAATTGCCAGCAGATTGGGATGCAACATTACCAAGCTACGAAGTTGGCAGCTCACAAGCTAGTCGGGTTTCTAGCAAAGAGATGATCCAAGCCTTATCCAAAGCCGTCCCTAGTCTCTGGGGTGGATCGGCTGACCTTTCTGGCTCCAACAACACGATGGTGGCAGCAGAAAAAGACTTTGAACCTGGCCAATACGAAGGCCGCAACATTTGGTTTGGTGTCCGAGAATTTGCGATGGCGGCAGCCATGAACGGCATCCAATTGCATGGCGGTACCCGAATCTATGGCGGGACCTTCTTCGTCTTCGTTGATTACTTGCGTCCAGCGGTGCGCTTGTCTGCGATCCAGCATGCACCTGTGATCTATGTCTTGACACATGACTCCGTGGCGGTTGGGGAAGATGGACCGACCCACGAGCCAATCGAGCAATTAGCTAGCGTCCGTTGCATGCCAAATGTCCAAGTGATTCGTCCAGCAGACGGCAACGAAACCCGTGCTGCTTGGAAACTGGCTATGACAACAACGGATAAACCAACGGTCTTAGTCTTAAGCCGACAAAACCTACCAGTGATCGAAGGCACGCAAACCGGTGCGGATGAAAATGTCGCAAAAGGTGGTTACGTGATTTCAAAACAAGCTGGTGAAACACCAGCGGGTATTTTGATCGCCACAGGTTCTGAAGTGAATCTTGCGGTCCAAGCACAAGCTAAATTGGCAGAAGAAGGCATCGATGTATCGGTGGTCTCCTTACCAAGCTTTGATTTGTTTGAAGCACAAAGCTCAGAATACAAAGAAAGCGTCTTGCCAAAAGCAGTGAAGAAACGGGTAGCGATTGAAGCGGCTTCCCCATTTGGTTGGGAACGTTACACCGGTTGCCATGGAAAAGTGATCGCGATCGATCACTTCGGTGCATCAGCACCTGGCGACAAAGTATTAGCAGAATTCGGCTTTAGTGTTGAAAATGTTGTGAATACTTTTAAATCAATCGATTAATTGATCGACAATCAATCAAAGCTAGCACGTTCGAGAATCTTTTCGATTTTCGAGCGTGTTTTTTTCGAGTACTGCTCACTCTGAAAGTGCCAGAGTGACTTATTTAAGGTAGTAGTGGCTAAGGTTTCTGAAAAATGGTTTCACCACAAGATATAGACTCTTTTAAATAGTAAGAGAGAAGCAATACAACCCCATTCTAATAGTTTTTTTAAAAACTTCTCAGTAATTAACAAACTGAGAGGGATGTCTGGGAAGTTTTTTAAAAGTCTTTTGTCGGGTCGGAAGTGAACATTGTTTGCACTGCTAGGCATTTTTCCGTATAATAGCTGTATTGATTTATTTGAAAAAACGTACAGTTACTGGAGGAAAAAGATGGGAAGTTATCAAACAAGAAGTGAAAGACATCATCAACCAAAGAAGACGATGAAAAGACCTAGTAAAAAGGCGGTGGTCTCTTTGATGGGTGCAGGAATGATGTTAGCGCCAATGACGGTCACTTTCGTTCCTCAACAGGTACAAGCTGCTGAGAATCAATATGCGACGCAGGACATCTCAGGGTTCATCGAACAAATTGGCTGGTCAGCACAAGATGTTGCTGTCAACAATGATCTATATGCTTCTGTGATGATCGCTCAAGCGATTTTGGAAAGCGGCTATGGTTCTTCCGCATTATCCAATGCCCCCTATTACAATTTATTTGGGGTCAAAGGCAGTTACAACGGACAAAGTGTGTATATGCCTACCCAAGAGTATTTGAATGGTCAGTGGGTAGAGATGAATGAACCGTTTCGTCAATATAACTCTTATTGGGAATCGTTTCAGGATCATGCGAACGTCTTGCGAAGTACAAGTTTCGCGACAGGGACTGCTCATTACAGTGGTGTCTGGAAAAGCCAAACAACCTCATTTTATGATGCAACGAATTACTTGACGGGACGTTATGCTACCGATCCAGGTTACGCACAAAAACTGAACTGGTTGATCGAAACCTATCAGCTTACACGGTTCGATACAGGAACGACACAAAATACAGCCTGGACAAACACAACTAGCACAACGACCAGCGAAACAACGACGACCACGTATTCAGGTAGTACATCTTCAGCACAGAGCTATCAAGTTGCTTCTGGGGATACGCTTTGGGATATCGCCAACCGATTTGGCACAACCGTTGATGCGTTGATGGCATCGAATGGATTATCCAGTGAGATCATCGTTATCGGACAAGAGTTGATCGTATAAGTAAGTTAAAAACCTTAAGATGGATTGCTACAATTGCAGCCAATCTTAAGGTTTTTTTGACGTGGCAATCAAACTCTGGTCAGTGGAAATAGAACAAAGTATAAAACTATATGAAAAAAAATTTGAAATTGCTTACTTTTTATTCGCAACTCCGAGGTATTTTAGGTAGAATGGAAGAATAAGAACGGGAGGGATTTTCAATGACAAAAATCTATCAATCGGTCAATGAATTAGTTGGTCATACGCCAATCGTCAAATTAAATCATATCGTAGAAGAAGGTTCTGCTGATGTGTATGTGAAATTAGAGTTTTTCAATCCTGGGGGTAGCGTAAAGGACAGAATTGCTTTAGCCATGATTGAAAAAGCCGAAAAAAGCGGCTTATTGAAAGCCGGCGATACGATTATCGAGCCAACCTCAGGAAATACGGGGATCGGTTTAGCCATGATCGGTACGGCAAAAGGCTATCGGGTTGTGTTGGTTATGCCAGAAACGATGAGTATCGAAAGACGGAAAATCGTACAAGCTTATGGTGCAGAGTTGATTTTGACGCCTGGGTCTGAAGGGATCACAGGATCCATTAACAAAGCAAAAGAATTAGCGGAGCAAGACGGCTACTATATGCCATTACAATTTGAAAATCCAGCTAACCCAGAAATTCATGAAAAAACGACAGGAAAAGAAATTGAGGATGCATTTGAATCAAAAGGTTTAGATGCTTTTGTCGCTGGAATCGGCACTGGTGGAACGATCACTGGAGCGGGCAAAGAACTGAAGCGCGTCTATCCTAATTTGAAAATAGTTGGTGTTGAGCCTGCTGAATCTGCGATTTTAGAAGGTGGTAAGCCAGGACCGCATAAGATTCAAGGGATCGGTACTGGATTTGTCCCTAAAGTATTAGATACCGAAATTTATGATCAAGTCATTGCAATTGCCAGTGACGATGCGATGAAAACTGCACGGCAAGTTGGGATGAAAGAAGGGATTTTAGTTGGAATCTCTTCAGGGGCTGCGATCCAAGCTGCTTTACAGGTAGCAAAAGAACTAGGCAAAGGCAAAAAAGTTTTAGCAATCGTGCCTGACAATGGCGAACGTTATTTGTCCACAGCACTGTATCAGTTTGAAGACTAACAATCGAGAGAAAGCAGGCATTGAAATGTCTGCTTTTCTTTCTCGAAAAAAGGGGACGGAAGCGGGCTGAAAAAAGCGTTTTGCCTTTGAAAAAATAAGGAAAGCTGTTTGAATTTTTAGGTTTTACATAGTATGATAGGTGAGATAAGAGAAATGGAGGAACTCCTGTGAGTACGATCTACGATGAAGCGATCAAACGATTAAAACATGAAAATATTCGTATTACACCGCAGCGAGTAGCGATATTAGAGTTTTTAGCCAGTCACGATGCCCATCCGACCGCTGAAGAGATTTATCGAGCGATTGAAGTTCATTTTCCTGGTATTAGTGTCGCAACGGTATACAATAACTTACGTTTGTTCACAGAAATTGGCTTTGTAAAAGAAATGAATTATGGAGATGCCTCCAGTCGTTTTGATTTTACAACGGAGCCTCATTATCATGCTATCTGCCAAAAGTGTGGAAAGATCGCTGATTTTTACTATCCAGGATTGGAAGATGTCGAAATGGCGGCTTCGAAATTAACTGGGTATCAAATAAATAACCATCGACTAGAAGTTTATGGTCTATGTCCCGAATGCCAAGTGAAAGAGGAGGAAACAAAATGAAGATAATTTCTACAGATCAAGCACCACAAGCAATCGGTCCTTATGTTCAAGCAAAAATCGCAAACGGCTTTTTGTTTGCTTCTGGTCAAGTGCCATTAGATCCTGTTTCGGGGGAAGTTGTCGGTACGACGATTGAAGTACAGACTCAGCAAGTATTGAAAAATATCAACGCGATTCTTGAAGCGGCGGAACTTACGCCAGATGACATCGTTAAGACGACATGTTTTTTAAAAAATATGAATGATTTCGTTCCTTTCAATAATACCTATAGCACATTGTTCAATGAAGAGTTACCTGCACGTTCTGCTGTAGAAGTTGCCCGCTTGCCAAAAGATGTTTTGGTTGAAGTTGAGATCATCGCAGCAGTCAAAGAAAAAGCGTAACCAAGAATGAATCGTGGGACGTCCGCCTTTGCGTCGTCCCCTTTTTATTGGATCGATCCTGGACCAAAGGATCATAGAGTTTCAGGTGAATCAAGGAGAAGAGGATACAGTATGGTTTCGTTAAAGGACTATTTAGCAAAAGGGCAAACAACGATATCAAATTTGCTTTTAGAAAATTACCATCATCTTGGATTGACAAATGACGAATTTTTGTTATGGCTGCAGTTGTATCGCAGTCATGAGCAAGGAAATGATTTCCCTGATTTACGTGAGATTGCCTCTGTGATGGGGAGTGATCAAAAAGAAATTTATCATTGGTTAAATCAATTACTTAAAAAAGATGTACTGCGAATGGAATCAAAAAAAGATGCTGCCGGAAAAATGGTTGATTATTATGATTTCACAGGAATCTATGACCGTTTAGAATTTCTCTTGACACAGCAATCGAAAAATGAGGCAGTAGAATCAAATGAAGAAAAAATCCGTGGGTTATATCGCTTGTTTGAAGGCGAGTTTGGTCGGCCATTGTCAGCAATCGAATACCAGCGGATCGGGCAGTGGTTGGATGAGGACCATTACGATCCGGAACTGATTCAGTTTGCTTTGCGAGAAGCGGTTTTGAATCAGGCTTATAGCTTAAATTACATCGATCGTATCTTACTTTCTTGGGAACGTAAGAATATCACGTCGAAAGCGCAAGTTGAGGAAGAACAAAAAAGAAGAAAAAAACAATTTCTTCAAAATGAGAATATTTCACAGGAAGAAGGGCCAATGCCCAAAATCCCTATGCATAATTGGTTAGAAGGAGAGTAACAGACAAGGAGTTCAAATAGTCCTATGATCAGCAAAGAAAAAACAATGATCGCCATCGAAACAATGTACGAGATGTTTCCCGAAGCGCATGGTGAATTGGTATCCAAAAATGCGTTTGAATTATTGATCGCAGTCATTTTAAGTGCGCAAGCAACAGATGTCTCGGTAAATAAAGTCACCCCGGCACTTTTTGAGGCTTATCCTACACCGCAAGCTTTGAGCGAAGCACCTTTAGAAGATGTGATTGCAAAAATCAAGTCGATCGGTCTGTATCGAAACAAGGCAAAAAATATCAAAGCTTGTGCTTCGGAACTATTGCTACGTTTTGGTGGTGAAGTGCCGAAAACAAGAGAAGATTTGGTTTCTTTGCCAGGTGTCGGTAGAAAAACTGCGAATGTGGTACTTGGTGATGCCTATGGGATACCGGCAATCGCTGTCGATACCCACGTCGAACGGGTGTCAAAAAGATTGCGCATTTGTAAATTAGATGCCAATGTACTAGAAGTTGAACAAACGTTGATGAAAAAGATTCCCGAACCATTATGGGTCAAAACCCACCATACGATGATTTTCTTTGGCCGTTATCATTGTACCGCGAGGGCGCCAAAGTGTGAGATTTGCCCGTTGTTGGCGATGTGCCAAGAAGGAAAGCTTCGCATGAAGGGGAAGAAAACCATTTAATGGTGAACATAGACCAAAAGTATCTAGGATCAAGACGCTAAGCGAAATCGCTTAGCGTTTTTTTTTGCACAATTTGATAAAAAAACAGGTAATTAACGTAATACCCTTTATTAAAGCCCTTTCAAGTAACTGGAAAAACATAAGCTTACTGAATTTTTTTGATTACACCACTCAAAATCAGGTGTTTTTCACAAATAGATCGTGTGAGGGGTGATGCTCGATGCGAAATGAACCTTCCAATACGCCTTTTTTTTGAAACTATTTGTAAGCTTAGTATGATGGGCTTCTTTCGCAAAATTTTTACCCTTTCTTTTTATAAAAATGCTTATTTTTGGTCAATAAAAAGGAATATTAATAAGAAAATTCACCCATTGGTGAAAAATAATATTTCAAATCTGTGAAAATCATCAGTATAGTGAACTTTGTCAAAAGTTATAAGTCTTTCTCTGCTATTTTACGAATGACAGAAAAAGCGTTGCACACTTCAAATGATTCTGAAACGATCTCAAAATCATTTTTGTTAACGGGTCTTAGGCAAACGCTGTTTTGAAAAGATCACTTATAAGACGTGGCAAGTATAGAGGAGGAGGGAGAATGAAAGGAGAAAAGGTATGGAAATTAGTTCGTATGGTTCTGTTTTGCACTCTTTTTTATGGGATAACTATTTCTACGGCAGCGGTGAATGCTCAGGAAGTGCAGTCGGTTGAAACAGAAAGCTCTGTGCTCTTTACCGGTGTTTATGAGCCTATTGGGCAACCCGAACCAGCACCGCCAGCAGGCCCTACAGAGAATATATCGCCACCAAACAAGGTAGCAAAACCAGGTGGTATTTTACCAAAGACCAACGAGACAAGAACTTACGGCGTAATCTTTCTTGGATTACTGCTTGTACTGGTTGTATTGTATGTGCAATATACCAAACATCGATCAAAATTTGTGATGGTTAAAAAGAAAAGACAAATAATTTGAAAGCAGGGATTAATTTGAAATTCGTACGATTTGCATCGGCAGCTGTTTTAGCTGCAACTTTATTTACTATTAGCGCGGAAGCCTTCGCTACTGAAAGTGTAACAAACCATGATACAGAAGGGAAAGTTCTCTTTGTACCAAACGATAGCGAAGCGACAGTGGTTCAACCACCAAATCCTGGTCCTAATGGTCCAGATGTAGAGATCAATCCAGTCGGCCCGGAAGGACAAACGGGACCATTGACGATTGCTTACGCACCTACGCTTAATTTCGGTGAGCAAGTGATTTCTAATACCGATCAAGAATATAAGCTAGTGGCTGAATTACACAAGCTAAAAGACGCGGAAGATAGTGAAGAAAGAGTTCCATATGTTTCATTTGCTCAAGTCCAAGATACGCGTGGGACAAATGCTGGTTGGGACTTAAAAGTTTCCTTAAGTGCTTTTGAATCAGGAACACAGAATAATGAACTGACTGGAGCAAGAATTCGTTTTAATTCGCCAAAATTGGAATATAACGGAAGCAACCAAGAAAATGAGCCACAAATTCATGCGGATGGATTGATTTTAGATGCTACAAATAGTGAACGTTCGGTTCTGACTGCTGCTCAAACAAAAGGTGCTGGCGTATCGTCAGTCGTTTGGGGCGATCAGGAAGAAATCAATCGACAAGTAGAAGCAGGTGCAGAGGTTGTTGAAAATGCTGGAATCGAGTTACTTGTTCCTGGATCAACAGCAAAAGACGCTGCTCTTTATGAAGCAACTCTTACTTGGACTTTGGCTGCAACAGCTGGACCGGACGGAGAAACGGTTGAGTAACTTGGTTTTGTACTGAATAAAAAAAGAAAGAAGGAACTAGAAATGAAAAAGATTCGTTTAGCTACGGTCGCTGTATTATCCACCACTTTACTAGCAGGAGGCGTTCAAGCCTTTGCCCAATCTTCATTAGAAACGACTACCGATAACGTTGTAGGGTTTACCTCAGACGGAAGCGATCTAACAGTGGTACAACCGCCAGTCGTGCACCCAGAAGTAGAAACAATCGAACCAACACCGCCAGGACAAACGGGCCCATTTACCATTGCTTATGCACCACAAACATTCGATTTTGGTCAGAATGCTATTTCTACCAGTGATCGTTGGTATTCAATCGTTGCTGATGAGCGTAATTTGGCTGATCAATCAGGGACGACACCGTACGTATCGTTTGCCCAAGTGCAAGATACCCGAGGAACGCATGCTGGTTGGACATTAAATGTTAGTCTAACTGATTTTACTTCTGAATCAGGAGATGTCTTGACTGGGGCAAAAATCAAGTTGGCAAACCCTGAAATCGTGTTCAACAAAGGCGAGGGTGATCGAGACTTACAGCCAAGTGCCGTTATCAATAATGAAGAACAAAATGCGTTGATCCTAGATGTCAACGATCAAGACATTCCTGTCATGCGTGCTTCGGTCGGTCAAGGCGCGGGCGCTTCATCGATTTACTGGGGAGATCAAGAAAAATTGACGGAACAAAATCTTAATAAACAAGAAGGCGAAATGATCAGAAATGATGATATTCAACTATTTGTACCAGGCTCTACCACGCAGCTAGCAACTAACTATACTGCGGAAATGACATGGACGCTAACTGCTTCTGTTGATAGTGGCGGCGAAACAGTAAATCCGTAAGAAGGATCATAGCTTGCAACAAGAAACAACTGGCAGGAATAGTAAATTATTCCTGCCTTTTTTGGAAGGAGAACCACTTTTGACTGAACAACGTATGAGAATGAAATGGATAAAAACGGTTACCTGTGCGGTCATCCTACTATCATTCTTTTTTTCACCAAGAATGAGCTATGCTCAGACAGAATCAGAATTAAACTTTTATGTGACTCCTATCTTACCGGAAAGTCAGCTGGAAGGAGGGGCGTTGGGGTATTTCGATTTAAATCTTGGGGCAGGAGAACGTGATGAATTGGCTTTAGAGATCGAAAATGGTTCTGATCAAGCGATCGAAATAGAAATTTCTGCCCATACGGCATTTACGAATGTGAATGGTGTTGTGGAATACGGCAGGGATGCAGAATCCCCTGATCCGACTTTACCTGCATCAATTGATGAACTGGTAGAGGTGCCTGAAACCGTATCGTTCGATCCATTAGAAAAACGAATCATTTCTTTACCGATTACGATGCCAGAAGAGGAATTTAAAGGGGTTTTGGCAGGTGGCATTCGAATCAAAGAGGTTATTTCGGAAGAGGAGCAAACACAATCTGCTGAAGAAGGATTAGGCATTCGGAACGCATTTTCCTATGTCATTGGTGTGGTAGTAAGCAACAATCGGTCCGCAACGGATCCGGGATTGGAACTGCTTGATGTTTTTGCGGATCAAGTAAACTACCGAAACGTATTTAGTGCTGTTATCCAAAATTATACAGCAACATTTGTCAATCAATTGGAAGTAACAGCTGAAATTCGTTCTGTTGATGGTGAGACGATCTTATATGAAACAAGTCAATCATCTATGCAAATGGCTCCTAATTCACATATGCATTTCCCAATTCCCTTGGATGGCGATCGTTTTCGTAATGGGGAGTATGTATTGAATCTTACTGCGCGGTCAGGAGAGGAAGAGTGGTCTTGGGAACAGATATTTAGCGTAGAGGCAGAAGATGCTCGCCGCTTAAATGAACTCGATGTCACTGTAGATACGTCACTCAATTGGTGGATGATCGCCACGGCTGGTCTAATCAGCTTGCTTCTAATTATTGCGATCATCCTAATTGTTCATAAGAAAAAAAATGCAAAGGAAGGTGGGAAAAGTTGAAATGAAGAATACCCCGCACAAGGTAATAATTGCGATCATTATTGGATTACTAAGTGTGCAAACTTTTTTTCCAAGTCTGAGCAGTATCCTATTGCCGGAAATCCACGCCATCGATCACACGATTGAACCGTTGGACGAAACGCAGAATATGTCCTTGCTTGATAAAGCAACACAACCGATCCAAACAAAAGAATTTGACATCCATCAACCTTTTTTTCAGTTTCCAGTTAGTGTGATTGAAGGTGTCGTGGATCAACCGATCGACGTTTTCGTCGTATCAAGCCAACCTTTAAATGAGATTACGCTAGTTGTAGCGAAAGAAGCAGCGATCGTGGAAGAAGAATTTGCTGCAGAAGTGAAGAATAAGAAGCTGTCTGAAGAAGAACAGGAATGGACGCTTACCTTTGATGAAGAGCTAATGGAGTTCGAGATTCCTATCGTCTTTAATAAAATAGGCGATTATCGACTTTTTATAGGTGAAGCGGAACTAACGATCGAAGTACAGGCAGAAGATGACGGGGAAGAGGACTCGGATGATGATGCAGATAATGAAACGATCGAGACAGAGGTCTCACCATCAGACACGCCTCAGGAAGGGAAACGAACCACGCAACCTTCTAATGACGCGAACCTAAATGAGAATCAGCAAGACACAGAAGCTGACCAAGCAGAAGCAATTGCCCAATTGACAGAACCTGTCACACCGTTAGACGAAATCAGTCACCGGGATGTTTCCAACTGGCAAGAGTTTATGGCGGCAATCGTGAATAGAGAAGTAAATTATATCAATATCGTAAATGACTTTGAATCATCAAACAATCCTACTCAAGGAGTTTCCGGAGTGGCTGCGGGAAGTGCAACTTCCAACCCGTCGAATGGGGTAGCCTATATTTGGACCAATGCTTCTGGAATTTCGCGAACGCTTGTGATCGAAGGCAATGGGTATCAAATCGACTTTAGAGCTGTTGCTGTCGGATTTTATGATAGTACCGTCAATAGTGCAACGCCGTGGGATATCACGTACCAAAATATCGATATCGTTCATGGCAACTATTATGGCTTCATGAATTTTACGAATATGAGTATTCCGCAACAAAATCTATCCAGAATGCGTTACCACAATTTAACCAACGCGGGCAATCAGTTGATCCACTCGTTAGCGACACCTGTTATTATGTCTGGCGAAGTAATATCGCATCAAACTCCGACATATACTTCCAGATCTGGACGTGTGCAAACGATCAATGCAACCAACCAAGCGAATATGGAAGTAACACAATTAGAAATTCTTGATAACGCAACAGTTGACATGTCGACAATAAATTCCGGCAATATCTATTTATATTATGCAACGGGGCGTATGACTATTGGCAATGATGCAAAGATGTCCCTGCGTGCTGCTGGAACAGCCGGTGAGGCTTTTGGAGCAAATATTTATATTGCGAATGGACGGATCAATATCGGTAATCGATCAGAGCTTCATTTGACTGCCCGAGCCAACTCCCCCGCAATCAGTATGTATGCTAGCGGCGCCCACTTTGAAATGTCTGAGGATAGCAAAGTGGTAATCAAAGCTGATGGACGTACCACAAGCCTCAATGGATGGGGCTATAACATTATCTACATGGGTGCTGGAAGCACGATGCTTATTGGAAATAAAAGCAGTGTCGAAATTGATGCAGTGAATCAAGGGACCACCACCTCCGGAGTGATCCATGTAGCCGGTGCCGCCACATTTATTGTTGCTAAAGAAGGAGTCTTGGATATTAAGTCGGACGGAACCAATCCCTCTCATTCCTTGATGACATTTTTGAGCTCGGCCTCAACCTTCACTTTTGCGGATGCACAACGCATCAATTTAGAGAAAACAAGGGCGGTTACCGGAAATGCAGCAAATAGTAGCCTTATTTCGATTTCCGGCAGCGGTGGGCTATTAGATGTGGATATTCAAGCTGCGAAGCAATGGCGGCATGGAAACTTGACGGAGGAACCAGACTTCAGTTGGAGTCCAATCTTCAATTTAAAAGTGAATTTTGCCTCTACCTTGTCATCGATTTCGAATGTTTCTTCCATCTCACAAGAGATCGTTGATCATTTTCGCGCGAATTTTACCACAAGAGCACAACGTATTCTATTTGAATATATTCCAGATGTCGAGGTTCATTTAGAACCATTAACGGAAGATCCGGCACTGGAGGGCTCAAGAATCATTAGGGGAAAAGCCACACCATATAGTGTGATTCGTTTTGACGGAGATCCAGCGATTCCCGCACCGCAACTGCAATCACCCTCTTTTGATGATAACAGCTTGTTTCATCTTCAAGCAGATGCCAATGGTGATTTCAGCTTGACCTTAGCCGAGGGGGATCGGTTTACAAAACATAATACGGTGACGGCTTACGCTTTCTTAAATGGAAAATTTGATACAGCTGAAACAGTTGTTCAAGAGATTGCCACAATGAATCCACGAGATCCGATCGCGCCAGATATTGAAGTGAATCCAGAAAATAAACCGGATATACCAGAACATTTAGGGTTTATCAGTATCGATTTCATCTCCCAGTATAGCTTTGGAGATGTATCAATAAGTGCAGATACCAAACAGTACAAGGCATTGCCACAACGTCTTAGCAGTGCTGATGGCTCAGTAACTGAGGAACGGCCAAATTACGTGCAGATTTCTGACCGGCGCGCTCAATTTACCGGCTGGGAATTAAACGCGACATTATCCGCTGCAGGATTTCGTAATGATCGAGGAGAAGAACTTCGGGGTGCACGAATTATTTTAGAAAATGCAGTTATGCTGACGAATGCCGCCAATTCAGCAATTCCTCCCACTTATAGTGAATCAATGATCCTTGATCCTGGGGTACCCGCTTTGATCGCTGAAGCGGATGCAAATGAAGGAAGCGGTACCTGGATTCAGCGCTACGGGGATATGGGGACGATGGGGGATAGTGTCAAACTTGAAGTACCCATTGGATCAAATCCCCGTAACATGACCTATCAAGCAACGATTGAATGGGAGTTAAGTTTTGTCCCATCTACCGAATGATCGATGCTCAATCTTATCAAATGGAAGCTGTTGACGCCTATGACAGCTTCCATTCTTGATAGGAAGACAGTGAGTAAATCGGTTGAAAAGCAGTGGATTTTAACGCTTTTTTATGGTAGATCACGCTGCTGAGCAAAATCTGCTTAAGCTGGCTAAATCAATCGTTTGCTTCAAAAATAAACACGAAGATACAGAGTTCACCTAAACTCGTGCAAAAACTATTCAAGCAACTTTGAATCAGTTCGTCAGGTTTTGATCAAAACCAAGGATGCCGGCTGAAACAAGAGAAAGGAAACTGTATGAAGAGTAGAAAAAAGAAGTCATATTTAACATTATTCAGTGCTGGGATTTTAGCAAGCCAACTTTTTGTTTCTCCCGTATTACTGGCGAAAGAAAGCCCTCAGCCTGATAACTATTCAGAAAATACAAATGCCGAACAGCAACTTGATGACCAAGATTCATCGGCAGCAGAAGACCAAGAAAGTCAAGAAGACGTCAGCAAAGAGCAAACGGAGGACTCGACCGAGTTATCCTCCGAATCAAATGAACCGCTTATGGATTCAGAAACAGCAGATACCGTTGTAGAATCTCTTGATTCGTCTGAAGAATCAGACTCAACACAAACGACCGAGTCAGCGGAAACGACCGAACTAGAGGAATCAGAGTCCAAGGAACCTTCCGAGGAAGAGGAAAAAATAGATGCTGAAACGGACGATCTAGAAGTAGAAACAGAGAACAAGCCAAAAGAGACCGACTTGATTGATGAGTCATTGCTACCAAAAGAAAATGAAATTTCAACTGAGAGCAACGAAAATACTGAAAATGCAAAAAAAGAGGAGCCGAAAACACCTCCGATTATTGCACCTGAGCAAGTAATAAACCCTGTCGTTCAATCACCAGATGCTACTTCTGACTTGAAAAATTCTTTTTATGATGGACGTACCATTGATTTACCAGAGAGTTTTCGGGCAGCAAAGATCGCAGATTCGAATCTGTTAGATTTCACCTTGCCGATATTAGCTGATTATGATGCGCAATGGCAAGCGGCATTCGTCTACGAGATCATCGGGCAAATTGGTGAACTAGAAGAACCATTGACGATGGACGAATGGATCAATGAACGGATCAAAGCGGTTATAAAAGGAGAAGCTAGCTGGATAGAAAAAGAACAGCAGGTTGAACAATTACAACCGGGGGATCTTTTATATGACGCAAATAAGTTAATCGGTATCTACCTCGCAGATGGTTACCAAGCAAGTTTAGTGACAAATCAAGAAGAGCCAACGAAAACTGCCATCGAAGTTCAGCGGGTTTCTATCGAAGAGCCGCTATCGATCAGACGGCTATCAAATCCTGAATTGGCTACATATGGCAAAAAGCTAGTTACTGAATATCCAGCCCCTTACGAATTTACAGTGAATCAAAAGACCCAGACGTTTATTGAAACATTGGCACAAGAAGCCCAAAGCTTAGGGCAAGAATACGATGTCTTTGCTTCTGTATTGATCGCGCAAGCGATCCTTGAAAGCGGCAGTGGCGACAGCGGGCTTTCCAGCAGTCCCCATTATAACTTTTTTGGGATCAAAGGCAGTTATCAAGGAAACAGCGTGACTTTACCAACAATGGAAGATAAAGGCAACGGAGAACTATTCCAAATTCAAGCCGCCTTTCGTTCCTATTCAAGTTATCGAGATTCCATGGCTGATTATGTCAAATTGATTCGCGGAGGAATCACTGGAAATCCAACCTTTTATCAAGACGTGTGGCGCTCTGAATCAAAAAACTATCTTCGGGCAGCAGATGCTTTGACGGGCACTTATGCGACCGATGTTAATTATAGTAAAAAAATCAATTCACTGATTGCAGTCTATGGATTGACGCAATATGACCAAGTGATCGCAACAGAAACAGGCTTGTTTATCCAAGGAAAAGAACAAATTCCAGAAGAGTATCGCTCCCTCATGACATTTCGAGAATACAACGGTCGTGACTACAATCTTTCTGGTTCGTATCCTGTTGGACAATGTACTTGGTATGTGTTCAATCGCGTGAGTCAATTAGGCGGTCAAGTAGATGACTACATGGGAAATGGTGGTCAATGGGGCAATACCGGACGACGTTTAGGTTACAACGTCAGTCAAACGCCTAAAGCAGGCAGTATGATCTCTTTTGCACCTGGAACAGCTGGATCTGATCCTCGTTATGGGCATGTCGCTTTTGTTGAAGCCGTTGGTCCAAATGGTATTTTGGTTTCAGAAGGAAATGTCTATGGTGGAACCACAATCTCTTATCGCGTGATCAGCAATGAATTGGCGCACTCATCAAGTGTTTCATATATTATGCCAAAATAAGGATGGAGGGCTGGCAATATGAGTAAAAGGCATAGACAAATAGGTCTTCCTATCAGCGGTATCTTTTTGATGGTCCTTTTGCTTATTGCGTTTCTTCAGCCGTATCGACTGGCGTTAGTCAGAGGAACGTCCATGCTGCCGACGATCGAGGATCGACAAGTTGTGCTGATCCATAAAAAGCGCCAGCCAAATCGCTATCAGCTGATCGCTTTCGAACAGGAAGGGGAATTTTTGATCAAGAGAGTGATTGGTGTGCCGGGAGATTCCTTCGTTCGTACACAGGAGCGTTTATTGATTGAGGCGGAGGATACTGACTTTGATTTTTCATTTATGATCACTGTGAAGGATGAAGCCTTTGAGGCGTTGCCGATTCGGGGGTACCTCAAAGAAGATGAGTACTTTGTCGTTGGCGATGCACTGCTCACTTCAAGTGATAGTAGAGAATTTGGAATCATTTCAAGTAAAACCTTTTATGGTGTGGTGATCACGTTCTTCTGACACATCAGCTTCTTGAAAGGAAGCTTGCGATGATTCATTTCTTGCAACATATCAACGAGACTAAGTTTGTATCAAAAGGGATGAATAAAACGAATTTTAGTTTTGATGGAAGGAAGAGACTGTGATTTTTATTTATATTGGGATGATACTGCTTGCCATTGGAGCAGGTAGTATCATCGGTTGGCGATTGTATCGAGAATATTTATTAAGAAAAGTTGAAAAGCAGCTGTCGTCAGATGTTTTAGCCAAAAGGAAACTGCGTTTATTTAAGCACAACCTGCGTAGTGGGCACTTGCTAATTGTATTGGGCTGCAGTAGTGCCATAATCGTAAGTGTCTTGCTATTAACAGTTTTTCAACTGACAGGCGGCATTCATTTGCAAAAGCTGCAAGAAGAAACCAGTCAATTGAAAGAGGAAGTCTTCGCGCTAAGAACTGAGCAAACTGAATTGATGCGTATGCCGATTTTTGCTTATCCTGAGAACGGCTTTGCTTTTGAAGCGATTGATTGGGAGCATTTACTCGTATCCAATGATCGTGAAGCACAGTTTGCAGCTGAATATGAGTTGGCCTATCAGTTATCACCATATCTAGGTCGCACCGTAGCGATGATTTTTGTTGATCAGCCCTTGCAAGAAATCTTGATTGTTCTATCTAGCAAATTACCATCAATTGATGACTTAAACGGATGGGAAGAAAATTTTTCTCGTCTACTACATGATATGCAGAACGTTCCCTTGATCACCCAAGGAACCTTCTCTGTTCAATTTTCCAAGGATTCTGATCAGTCCTTTGAGCAGACGATCATTCGTGATGAGAATGGAGTTTGGACCCTTTTAGAACGCAGCTTTCCAAACACTGACGCTCAAGAAGTAGCTAATAACGAGGGGAGCGAAAGCATATCCTCTACTCCTCAAACGGATCAAAGTGAAACGATCAATACAAATGAACAAAAAGGCAGTGTGAAAAATTAATGATGAAAAAGAAAAACAAAGGTTTGTTTTCTGTCCAAAAGCTAATGGATGAAGTAAATCAATTATCCATAGGAGAGCTGAATGAATTTGAGGAGACAAATCAAGAAGAGGGAATCATTGAGGATCAAGGGTCCGCAAAGGCTACGCCTGAAAAAAAAGAGAAAGGAACCAATCGACAAGCGGACAATGAACCCCCTAAAACCCAGAAAGAAACAGCGAAACCTGTCGCACAGACTTTAGCAAAACCGATTTCTCACCAAAGAGTGCCTGTTGATCAACAGACAGATCAAAGTGTCAAAAAGATAGCAGTGCAGCAAAAATCCTCTGGTAACCGTGATAACCACGCCAAATATAGTCAACTCGTTGAAGACAAAGGAGAACGTATGGAGAAAGAATTGAGTATAAACCAGACACATAAGCAAGATTCAGAAGAACAAGAAAAGGATCATATGATTGAAAATTTATCTTTTGAAATTAAAGAATTGATTTTAGAAAATGAGCAACTACAGGAAGAAAAAAAACAGTTAAAAAAACAGCAGAAGGTAGTGGCTCAACAAGAAGCAGAGGCAAAAGAATTAAAAGCTTCGCTAGTAGAAGCGAATAAGAAAGTCAAAGACCTAGAAGAACAGCTTACAAAAGTAGATACAGAAAAACTTGAAGCAAAGATCCAGCAATTAGAAGCTAAGTTAGCTGTTCAGCAAGAAAAAGAGCAAAAAGAGAAACAAAATTACGAAAAGGAACGCGCTGAATGGACGTTGAAGCGGCAAGAAATCCAGCAGTTGCAAGAAGTAATTGCTGATTTGAAACAGCAATTGGCAGAAAAAGAAGAGCTTGCAGCAAAAGTTTCAGCTAGCGAATCAAATGAAGAAGTCGCAGAGCTTCAGGCGAAGATCGAAGCACTAAGGGAAGAAAATGCAACCCTACAAATCGAAAACGAGCAGTTCCAAACAGAAATCAGTGAGGTTTTAGTCTTTGCTAGAAGAAAAGCAAATCGCACGATTCAAGAAGCGAAGATCGAATCTGAACGAATGATCCGTACGACAGAAATGCGAATCGATGGCATTCATGATCGTGCCAAGGAGATTCTTTTTGAAGTGAACGAGACGAAAGAAAATGTGATTCATTTGTTTGACGATCTGCATAATCAAGTTTATCAGCTTTCAGATAAAAAATTGCTTTTTGAAGAGCTTGAAAAGTAAGCTTCTACATTTATATGGTCGTTATTAAAAAAACAGTAGATCAAAATCTGATCTACTGTTTTTCACTATTCTCAGTTATTCGGAGTTACCATCATTTGGTTCTGGTGGATCCGGCGGTGAAGAAGGATTTTCTTCACTGCTGGAAGGCGTTGTTGAGCCAGGATCCTGACTAGAAGCAGGAGGTGTAACGACCGAAGATGAATCATCCTCATCAGGTGTTGTCACTGGGGGTGTCACTTCGCTTGATGATTCTGTTGTACTTGATGGTGTTGCTTCACTACTTTCTGTAGAAGGTGTCGTCGGTTCAACGTACGAACTACTGCTGGAAGAACTTGGTGCTGAATAGCTTGGCTGCGTGTATGTCCCTTCAAGATAAAGCTCTCTTCCGATCCGTGTCAATCCGTCAGGCATTGTCCAGTCCGTGTTTTCTACAGAAGCAGAAACATAGCGCATCAATTCACGATAGACATCTGAAGCCACATGGGTACTACTATCAGTGATTGGTGTCATTTTGTCGTTGTATCCGGTCCATACCGCCAATGAGTAGGAGGGAGTATAGCCGGCAAAAGTTATATCCGGATAAGCACCGTTTGATGTATCCAGTTGTGCTAGCTGGTCATCGGTGTAATTGGAAGTTCCCGTTTTCCCTGCTTGGTATAACCCATCGATTTGCGCATTGGTCCCAGTACCGACAGAAATAACATCTTTCAAAATATCGGTCACCATATAAGCCGTCGTATCATCCATTGCTTCTTGACCATCAACTTTAAAGGATTCTTCATCTTCGGTCCCATCTTGCATGACGATTTTGTTGACGTACTGAGGTTCATAATAGGTGCCACCATTTGAAAACGCAGCATAAGCAGCGGCCATTTTCAGGCTGGAGATCCCATATTTTGTGCCATCTAATTTATCCGTATTGCTAGAAATCGCATTAGATTGAGTAATCGTGTGGTATTCGATACCCAACCCGCTAAGAAAGTCGGCGATATTATCCGCGCCAACTTCATCAAACAATTTCACTGCTGGTACATTTCTGGATTCTGCTAAAGCAGTTCGAAGCGTGATATTGCCCATATATTGGCGATCCCAGTTGTACACAGGAATATCGGTTCCTTTATAAGTATAAGGTTCATCTAAAATCATTCTACCGGTAGAGTCTTGTAGAAATTGGAAGGCAGGGCCGTAGTCTGTGATCGGTTTAACGGTCGATCCAAAGTCCCGAGCGACGTTGACAGCCAGGTTGTTTGCGAGAACGTCATCAACGTTGCGGGCACCAATTTGAGCCGTGACTTTGCCCGTATTGACATCAACTAAAGTAGCGGCAACTTGCATCTTGTCGTCTGGATAATTAACATAATCATCGCTGTTGACGATGTCATATAACCGTTTTTGCGCATCGATATCTACATTGGTGTAAATATCTAAGCCATCGGTATAAACATCTTTGCCGGTTTTTTCTTTGACTTCTGCGATCACTTCGTTGAAGTAATTATCAAAGTACTTCCACTCTTGGTTTTCTCGCGGGTTTTCTTGCAATCCTTCTTGAATATCTTCGGCAACGGCCGAATCATATTCCGCTTGCGTGATTTTCTCGTTTTCAAGCATTGCGCCTAAAACCACATCTCGACGACTTTTCGCATTATCAGGATGAGCGAAAGGATCAAACGCAGAAGGGGCATTTGGTAAACCAGCAATCAAAGCGGTTTGCGCTAGGTCTAGTTCAGCCAAAGGTTTGCCGTAAAACTTCATAGCAGCTGTTTGCATTCCGTAAACCCCGTTGGACATATATACCTTATTAATATAGTAAGTCAAAATTTCCTGCTTTGATTTGGTTTGTTCAAGCCGTACCGCCATCCAAGCTTCTTGCGCTTTTCTTCGTAACGTTTGATCTTCGGCGCTGGTAGAAAAGAAGGACAGCTTGATCAATTGCTGAGTCAACGTACTTCCGCCTTGCATACCGCCGGTTGTGGCATTGGATAATGCAGAACCAACGATTCGGATCGGATCGACCCCGATATGCTGATAGAACCGACGATCTTCGACAGAGACGATCGCATCTTCCAGCAGTTGGGGAATCTCACTTGCGGTGATTTTTTCTCTCGTTTCACTTCCGAATTCAGTGATCAATTCACCGTTGGAGGCATAAAAGCGCGAAGAAACAGTCGAATCCAAACGTGTTTCATCAAGTGCTGGTGCATCTTTGGCGTACCACCAAAACAGCCCCATTCCTGATAAAATCCCGATACAGCCTAAGAAAAATAGGCCCATAAACACTTTTAAAATAATACTCCCAATACTTCGTTTGCCTTTGGCTTTAGGGGGCTTTGGTGCTTTTTTAGCAGTGCCTTTCTTAGAATCATGCCGAGAGGTCCTCGATTGTGATTCATTTGCCATACTCATCATTCTCCTTCATCGTTAAAAATTGATCAACTGCTTTTAAATAGGGAATACGCGGCGCAATTGAAGGGATAATTTCAATCCCATTCGTTTCAATATAGGCCAGTGTCATTGATTTTTTTCCCGTTTCCTTTTGCAGGTGCCACTGAGAAACTAAGCACTTGCTATCTAGAAAAAAGCAGCGTTGTAGACTAGAAAACCATAAAAGAACAAAACATAATCCCGCTTGTTCCAAACAGTCTTCCATATGCTTGATTTGGTGTGGATGAAAATTTTTAAAGGGAAATGACGTTTTGTTTTGAGTCTCTTTCGCTTCAAAGTCGATATATTGCCCTTGATAAACCCCATTGTAATCGGTGGTAGAGGCCTCTCGAAAGTAGGCTTCTTTAATTACTGCGGCGCTTCTTCTCGGATAATCTACCTTGACGATTTGAACTGGTGTCGGTTTCTTATGAATGACCGCAAGTTTGCGATTTAAATAATAAAGGTTGCTTTCATTGATCGCTTCTTCAAAACGCATCCCACGATTGGCATACGTTTTTGGCTTTATTAGTTTTTCTTGCATTTTTTGTTTTTTGCCGTCATCATAGGTAGTAGATTGTCCATTCGGGTAACGAATAACCATGTTGTTCACACTCCTAGGCAACATTATACCAAAAAGTCGTTTGGAAAGAAAAGAGATGACCAGAGAAACAATGAAAACCTTATACTTTACTGGCTATCGTAATTATGAATTAGGTGTCTTTCAAGCAAAAGATCCCAAGATTGCAGTTATTAAGAAAGTAATAATGTCGGCATTGACCAATTATGTCGAAGAAGGGCTAGAATGGCTCTTGATCAGCGGGAATCTTGGAGCAGAGCTGTGGTGTGCCGAAGTCATTGAACAATTAAAACAAACATACCCGGAACTGAAACTAGGAATTATTTTTCCTTTTGAAGGGTTTGGTGAAAATTGGAACGAAACAAATCAGCAGGCACTGCAAACAGCGAAGTCATTTGCCGATTATGTCAATGCCACCAGCCATAAGCCTTACCAAGACCCCAGTCAATTAAGAAATCATACAGCGTTTTTACTGGAGCATACTGAAGGCGCACTTGTGTTATATGATGACGAATTTCCAGGAAAACCTAATTATTTCTTAAGAGATGCGAAAGCCTATAGTGAGCAAAATCCCTACTTTATTCATCAAATAACAATGGATGATTTACAAAACGCAACATTTGATAGTAATTTACTTTGATTTTCGTATATTTTTTGATAGAATGGTCTAGAAAGTGAAAACCATTTGGAATAAACAATGAGGTGTAAATAATGGCAAATTTAATTTATAGTCCAAAAGATATTCTGCAACAAGAATTCAAAACAAAAATGCGTGGATATGATCCAGTGGAAGTGGACGAGTTTTTAGATAATATCATTAAAGACTACGAAAGCTACAATAAAGAGATCTTAGCCCTGCAAGAAGAAAACGATCGTCTGACAGCGAAAATCGATCAATTGTCGAAAAACCAAGCAATCGCTTCTCGTGTTCAACAAGAAGCACCGAAAAGCCAAACAGTCACAAATTTTGATATTTTAAAACGTTTGTCTAATCTTGAAAAAGAAGTTTTTGGCAAAAAGCTTGATCGTGAATCAGAACCTGTCACTCGTTCTTCTTCATACAACAGCAACTATACAAATGCTGATTTTGAAGATGACAATGAAAAAACCCGTCAATTCTAATGTAGAAAAGATAGTTGTGGTTTTCGGGTAATTGCGGCATAACTCGATTATGCTGAGGAAAGTCCATGCTCGCACAAGCTGAGACGCTTGTAGTGTTCGTGCCTAGCGAAACCATAAGCTAGGGTACTTGAGAAAGTAACGGCAGGAAAAATGGCTAAGGTGCAAGCTATGCTAAAGTATCCTTGAAAGTGCCACAGTGACGAAGCAAGCCGGGAAACCGTCTTGGTGGAACGCGGTAAACCCCTCGAGCGAGCAACCCAAACAATGGTAGGGGCACTTTTTGCACGGAAATGAACGGAGCAAGAAGGCAAGTAATTGCAGATAGATAATTACCCAGTGTTTTCTTCTCCCTGAGGAAAATACGGACAAAACATGGCTTATAGAAAATCACAACCTATCAGGGAATCCTTCCAGCAACGGAAGGTTTTTTTATACCAAGAAGGAGAGCGTTATGACTGAAAAAACATTTAATTGTATTGCCACCGCTGCGAGCGGTTTAGAAGCACTAGTGGGCAAAGAATTACGGGATTTAGGGATCGAGTGTGAGGTTGAAAACGGCCGAGCGCGCTTTAAAGGGACAATGGAGACCATTGCTACCGCGAACTTGTGGCTCCGTACAGCCGACCGTATCAAAATCGTCGTTGGGGAATTTGACGTATTGACTTTCGATCAGCTGTTTGAAGAAGTTAAAGCGTTACCGTGGGAAGACTTTTTACCGTTAGACGCTGAATTTCCAGTAGCCGGAAAATCAATCAAATCAAAATTGTATAGTGTACCTGACTGCCAAGCGATTACCAAAAAAGCAATCGTCAATCGCTTAAGAGAAGTATATCATCGTCCGGCAAGTGTGCCGCTGACTGAAACTGGCGCTTTTTTCCAATTAGAAGTCGCTTTATTGAAAGACCATGCGATGATCACATTGGATACGACTGGCCCTAGTTTGTTTAAACGCGGCTATCGTTTAGAAAAAGGGGGCGCACCTCTGAAAGAAAACATGGCTGCGGCTTTAGTGATGCTGACAAATTGGTACAAAGACAAGCCTTTTGTCGATCCCGTTTGTGGATCAGGCACATTGTGTATTGAAGCAGCTTTGATCGGCCATAATATCGCCCCTGGATTTAATCGGGAATTTGTTTGCGAAACGTGGGATTGGTTCCCAGCAGAAGTATTTGAAAAAGTACGGAAAGAAGCAGATGAAGCAGCAGATTATGATGTCGAATTAGATATTACCGGTTCGGATATCAATGGTCGAATGATTGAGATCGCCCGCCGGAATGCGGAAGAAATAGGTCTTGGAGACTCGATCACCTTCAAACAACAAGCTGTTAAAGACTTTAAAACAGAAAAAGAGTATGGTGTCGTTGTGGCTAACCCTCCTTATGGCGAACGCTTAGGAGAAGAAGAGTCTGTTCAGCGACTGTATCAAGAAATGGGCCAAGTGTTTCGACCGCTTAAAACCTGGAGTAAATACTTTTTGACCAGTGACTTGACTTTTGAGACCCATTACGGCGAAAAAGCGACAAAAAAACGCAAATTATACAACGGTGCGATTCGTACCGATCTCTTCCAATACTGGGGACAACGTCCGCCACGCAAAAAGGAGTTTGCTGAATGAAAGAACAAGAATTTCTGAAAGAATTAAAAGAAATCGATCTATTACAACAAGCAATGGGGATCTTAGGCTGGGACAATCAAACGGGGATGCCAGAAAAAGCCAGTGATTACCGGGCGGAAGTTGACAGCTATTTATATGGCCTCTATTTTGACAAAAAGATTGGAGAGCCGATCCAAGAAGCAATCAGCTATTTTGGGAAACACCCAGAAGAATTATCAGAGGTTGGGAAAGCGGCTTATCAGCTAGTCAAAGAAGAGTATGAATTGCAAAAAGATGTACCAAATGAGTTGGCGATGGCGGCTTCCGCAGCAACGTCAAAAGCACATACTGCTTGGCTCAAAGCCCGTAAAGAAAAAGATTTTTCTTTATTTAAAGACGCACTTTCTGAAAATATTCGCTTGACGAAAGAATTGATTCCTTATTGGAAGAAGAATGAGCTGACAAACTATGATGTGTTGTTAAACCAATACGAACCAAATATGACGGTTGAGATCTTGGATAATGTTTTCTCACAAGTGAGAGATGGTATCATGGATATTCGTCGTCAATTGGCTGAAAAAGGAACAGCACCAGATACTTCGATCCTGTCACGTAAGATGACCGAAGCGCAGCAACGTAAATTTATCTCAAAAGTGATTGCCGACTTAGGCTATGACTTTTCTCGCGGCCGCTTGGATAATACGGTCCACCCATTTGCTACGGGGATCAATCACAACGATGTGCGTTTGACTACTCGTTGGAGCGAAAACGATTTTTCAATGGGACTATTCGGTGTAATTCATGAAGCCGGACATGGAATGTACGAGCAAAATATTGACGAAAAATACGAAGGAACACCGGTTCATGAAGGAGCGTCTATGGGGATCCACGAATCTCAATCGCTGTTTAATGAGATCATTATCGGCAGTAATCGCAATTTCTGGGCCAAGCAATACCCATTTTTCCAAGAATGTGCGGAAGGCTCATTTGATGATGTGTCTTTTGACACCTTCTATGATTCTTTGAAGCATTCTAAAGCCAGCTTGATCCGTATTGAAGCTGACAGTTTGACTTACGTAATCCATATCATTATTCGTTACGAGATCGAAAAAATGATCTTTAACGAAACCGTATCGATCGATGAACTGCCGAAAATCTGGAATGACAAATACGAGGAATATTTAGGGATCCGTCCAGAGAATGACCTTGAAGGAATCTTACAAGATGTTCATTGGTCAGGTTCCAGCTTTGGTTACTTCCCATCCTATGCGTTAGGGTATATGTATGCCGCGCAATTACTGCATGCGATGGAAAAAGAAATCAATGTCGATGAAGTGTTGGCTTCAGATGATTATTCACCGATTCGTAAATGGCTGACTGAAAATATCCATCAATATGGCGCATCAAAGAAACCAAATGAATTGATTTTAGATGCAACGGATGAATTATTGAATCCTCAATATCTATTAGACTATTTACGCAAGATCTATTTTAGTGTCTATAAAATCAGCGAGACGCAAGATTTCGCTTAAAAATAACGAGTGGAAAGAAGCTTCGCAAGACGTTGCCGCCCTAACTGTTTCGTGGGATGCTCGTTTTGTTGAACTTCTTTTCCTTTTGTATCGATAACCACTGAAAAAAGGAAGGCTTGCTACTTTCGTATCGAAAGAAGGAAAAAAATGAAGGAAGAAAACAATGTTACCGATCTTAGCAAAGTAATTGCCTATGCCGAAAGTATTTTGGGGAATGATTACACAGGACATGGGTTTGATCATGTCAAACGGGTGGCGGGCTTAAGTCAAGCTATCATCGATGCCGACGAATTGGCGGTTGATCGTTTTGTCGTACAGGCGGCAGCTTACTTGCATGATACGGTGGATGACAAAGTTGTGGCGGATGTCACAGCGGCTTATGCCGAAGTGCGAGTTTGTTTGACCGCAGCAGGGGCAAGTGAAGCACAAACGAAAGAAATTTTTTCTATTATCGAAAATCTGTCTTTTTCAAAAGAACTTTTGCAAGGCGCACAAGTTGTCTCAGTAGAAGGCCGCGTCGTTCGTGATGCAGATCGTCTCGATGCTTTAGGTGCGATCGGTATTTTACGGACGAGCTATTTTGGTGGCAGTCATCAACACCCGATCCATGTCAGTGACTTAGCCCCAAAGACGTTTCAAAATCATGAGGATTACCGAAAAGGGACGACGGTGATCAATCATTTTTATGAAAAACTATTTTTGCTTCCTGAAAAGATGACCACGGATTATGGCAAAAAAGAAGCTCAGCGACGTGTGGTTTTCATGAAGGATTTTTTAGAAGAATTCTATGCAGAATGGGATGTCTAACTTTGTTTAGAGTTTTTTAAACTGAAATTCGATTATTTCCTTTTTCCTTTATTGTTCTTTATAATAGTAAGTACAAAGGAGGGATGGAAATGTACTACCAACAGGCATTACAACCGAGTGAACTATTGCCAGCGATTTCCAATTCAGGGGAATGCTTTTTTGTCATTCGGGCTGAGCTACCCATCCGGCAATATCAAATCGCAGTCTATCTTTACGACGATCAATTCTTTTTGTTGCAAGATGATCGCTTGTTTGATCAAATCGAACAAATCTCTAGTGAGACATTAGGGGACGAGGAAGAGATTTTACCATTTATCGAAGAAGCGTTGGAAGAAAACCATTATTTATTAGTGGAAAAAGCGTTTATTCGTTTAGATCTATCTACTTTACAAAAGATGACCGATCTTACTAGTTTCGATATCTTGTTTTATGAATTTTTTGATTCATGGGGGGAAGAAGAATGAAACGGACTGAATACGTAACACTCCAAGACAAAACATTGATTGACCTTTTCCAGCAGTTAGGAGAGGATGTTTCGAATCTCGAGCTGATCGATGAAGAAAAGAATATCGATGTGGTGGTTGTGTCGAATAGTGACTGGCAATATTTATTGGAACAAGTCAATGATGATGTAAAAGAATCTTTTGCTGATACGTCAGAGACAGACCTGGATGAAGAACTAGCCGACGAATAAACGCTTTTTGTGGTTGATAAACTGTTTTACTACGGGAGTGGTGGTTGGATCTTTTGAAGGGGTTTAGCAATCTAGGCAGCTTACCAAAAAAAATACGAAGCGATCTCATTTCCCATTAAGAGGAACAGGATCATTTCGTATTTCTAGGTAGGTTGCTTTTATTTTGTCCGCAGACGAACGTTTTTGACTTTTAGATAGCCGCGAATCAAGTTGAGAATAAGTAAAAGAATGCCCACAATCAATGGAATCGCTAATAAGTAGGGCGAGTAAAGGTGGGTTTCTTGCACGTGTTCAAGAGAAGTTTTCTCCACTTCATTGATGGCTTGTTGAATGACTTGTAAACTAAATCCAGTCAGAAAACCAGCAATGATGAATAGGGCAAATCCTAAGTAGGGTATATCGGAAGACCGACGAAAAAGAGCAAAAGCTACATATAAAACCAAAAGGAATGCCGGTACGCCAAAGGCAAAATAGGGATTTAACATGGTTTTTTAACCTCCTTTTCTTTTATGATACTCCAAAATTTACGTTTTGGGAAATAGCGTGTAAGATAAAAAGAAAACGTGAAGGAGTTCTTTATGTCCGCTTATATTACCCCAATAAAGGTTGCTCTGCTAGTTTTTCCATTTCTAGCATTGGCGATATCAATGATTTTTTTTGTTATCCAATATCGAAAATACGGTCGTTTTATCTTTTCTCGTGCACTGGTTCTTTATTCGTTTGTCTTCTATTTATTATGCGCCTATTTTTTAGTTATTTTGCCATTGCCCTCGATTGAAGAGGTAGCTCATATGACTGGTCCTAAGATGGAATTGCAGCTAGGAGCATCCTGGCACCATTTTGTCCAACAGACGGTCTTAAATATCCACGACCCGCAAACCTATCTTCCTGCCATGAAGCAGGGGGTCTTTCTCGAACCACTCTTTAATTTATTGTTGACCTTGCCTTTCGGCGTTTACTTACGTTATTACTTCAAATGTTCTTTTCTGAAAACGCTGGCGATTACGTTTTGTCTGACATTGTTTTTTGAATTGACTCAGCTGACAGGACTTTATTTTATTTATCCCCGTCCTTATCGCTTATTTGATGTTAATGATCTCTTTGTCAATACACTAGGAGGATTGTTGGGGTGGAGCATTGCCCCGCTATTTACGTTCTTATTGCCATCAAGAGAAGAGATGGATGCCGATTCATACGCCAAAGGTACTCGGGTAACCGTAACACGAAGGATATTTGCTTGGTTGATCGATTGGGGAATACTGAATGTGGTCAGTTTCATTGTGGTGATCGCTGTTCGTTTGCTTACTCAACAGACGGTAAGGGACTTTAGTGGGGACTATTGGTACTTTGCTCTTGAAGTATTACTGTACTTTGTGTTGTTTGCTTATCTTGCCAAAGGACAAACGATTGGAAAAAAACTCGTACGAATCAAAATCATGCAAGAAGCCCGTCAGAGGGTCAGCTTGGCTGCGTTATTGAAACGTTATGGTTTGTTTTATCTGATTTATGCCAGCATCAGTCGGGTCAACATCTTTTTTGCACCGTTTCTTGATTCGGATAATACGCTGCTTCTGGTCGTCAGTTTATTGATGGTGGTCATTTTTGGCTTGATCCAGTTTGGCTTTTACATGAATCTCTTTTGGGCTGCAATAAAAAAAGAAAGCCGCTTTTTCTATGAACGCCGCAGTGCAACGTATACAATTAGCACGATTGATCCAAAACCCGTGACAAAAGAAAGTTAGGAAATCAAGGCAACATATGCTATAATCCAAAGGATGCTAAAAGAAAGAAGGTGTTTGAATGTCTTTTGAGTCATTTAAATTTCAACCATTTATTTATGAAGCACTTGCTGATAAAAAGTTCTCTAATCCAACAGAAGTGCAAGAAAAATTGATACCTGTTATCCAAAAAGGCCGTAGTGTTGTTGGACAATCTCAGACTGGGAGTGGTAAGACCCATACATTTTTACTGCCATTGATGGATAAAATTGATGCCGAAAAAGATGAAGTGCAAGTCGTGATTACTGCACCGAGTCGTGAATTAGCCACACAAATTTATCAAGCCGCAAAACAGATCGGCGGGTTTCATGATCCGGAGATTCGTGTGTCAAATTTTGTTGGAGGAACGGATAAACAGCGCCAATTGAGCCGTCTGCAAAATCAACAGCCCCATGTCGTGATTGGGACACCTGGTCGTATCTTGGATATGATCAACGAACAAGCCTTAGGGGTTCACACTGCCAATGTATTTGTCGTGGATGAAGCAGACATGACCTTGGATATGGGCTTTTTGGAAGAAGTCGATCAAATTGCGGGGCGTTTGCCTGAGAAACTACAAATGCTGGTTTTCTCCGCAACGATTCCAGAGAAATTGCGCCCATTCTTGAAAAAATACATGGCCAATCCATTGATCGAAGAAATCAAATCGAAAGCAGTCATCTCTGATACGATCGAGAATTGGTTGATTTCTACCAAAGGGAAAAATACCAATAAATTGATCTATCAATTATTGACTACAGGCCATCCCTATCTTGCCATCGTTTTTGCCAACACGAAGAGCCGTGTGGATGAAATTACGGATTACTTAAAGGAACAAGGCTTAAAAGTAGCGAAGATCCACGGCGACATCAGTCCTCGTGAAAGAAAACGGATCATGCGCCAAGTGCAAAATTTGGACTACCAATATGTTGTCGCAACAGATTTAGCTGCGCGAGGAATTGATATTGAAGGGGTTTCTCATGTCATCAATGCCGAGATTCCAGCTGATTTGGATTTCTTTATCCACCGTGTTGGTCGGACCGGTCGAAATCAAATGGATGGGACCGCGATCACTTTATATGATCCAAGCGATGAAGGGGCAATCCAAGCCATCGAAGATCTAGGGGTTGTTTTCCAACCGAAGGAAATCAAAAATGGCGAGATCGTTGCGACTTACGATCGGAATCGTCGGCAAAAGCGGGAAAAATCTCGTGACGAATTAGACCCAACCTTGATTGGCTTAGTCAAGAAAAAGAAGAAAAAAATCAAGCCTGGCTACAAGAAAAAAATTCAATGGGCCGTTGATAAGAAGAACAAAGAAAAACGGAAGATCGAACGTCGTCAAACGACTCGAACCGCCCGCAAAAACAAGAAAAATTCGAATAGCTAATGCTTACCAAAACAGCAGTCAAGGAAGAGAACTACTCTTCCTTGACTGCTGTTTTTAATTGTTTGGTCATTTCTACACACAATACGCCATCTTCAGCATAGGGTTCAGATGTTTTTTGATACCCACAGGATTCATAAAACGCACAAGCGTCGATCTCTGCGGATAACACTGATTGGAGGGCACCCTCTTGGACACCACGCATTTCGAGATAATGCAATAATTTGGTGCCGTATTCTTGGTGCCGAAAGGCCTTAGCTACGCAAAAGCGATCAGGTTGCAGAGTGTTCGGTGTAGAGAATTGATAGCGAATGGTAGCGATCGGTGTGTTTCCATCAAGCCAAAGAAAGTATGGACAGGTTTGGTCTTTTTCATCAAATTCCCATTCTGCCGGAATGTGCTGTTCTTCTACAAAAACGGCTTGCCGCAAGGCGAAAACCGCTTGTAGCATCCACGGACTGCGTCCAAAATAAAGCATCAGTCGTTTTCCTCCTTTTTCGTGGTATACTCGTTATATAGTAATTGTAGCAGATGAGAGGAGAAATGACGTGGATTTTTTTGAGGCGTTACAATGGTCAAATTGGAAGACACTGTCCTTTGAAATCAAAGAACAGCTGATCCAGCAAATTTTAATGTATTTTGTCAGTCCTTTAAAGGAGATCACCGATGTCCATTTTAGTCAGTTGACGTATGCAGGATTGAAATGTGCTACCTTTGAATTAACGATCGATGGCGAAGACTTTGTCTTTATACCAGGGAATTCTGAGGCGATCTTAGGTTGGGATCTCGGTGTGCAAGGATTACCGGCTACTTGCTGGAGTAAAAATTGGCAGTCACCACCCAATGAGATCATTCGCCAACTGGAAACAATCTATGAGTTAGAAACCAGCCAGGATTGGGGGATTTTTGTCAATGAGTCGACGAGCCCTTTGCGTAAAGCTGTGATTGATCCCATGCTAGTCCAAAAAAGTTCTCTGCCTGCTGGCGCAAGGTATATCGGGCAGTTAAATACGATCACTGGGGAGTTTCACGGGTTAGTCGATCAATTCAGTGTTTTCGAAAAAGAGCTAAAGGCACAATTCACAGCACCAGCGTCCTTTGAGGAAAGCTTGCGTTGGGAATTACCCGCTTTTTATCACGAAGAGAATCGCTATTTTGCTGCACTAGAGCCGTTATCGGAAACCTATCAGTTATTTACCCACGAATCCGTCAGTCAAACAGAATTGAAACAGCAGTTAGATAAACAAGGCTTTCAGCTGCTTTCAGAGGATCAATGGGAATATGTCTGCGGTGCTGCTACTCGGCGACTTTTTCGCTGGGGCAATGAAAAGTCTTGCGACGATGGTGTCTCTTTGCCAACCGCTGAATTGCTTGAACCGAATTTATTTGGCTGCACCTATGGGCTTGCGGATGCGTGGGAGCTGACAGATGGCTTGTCTTTAAAAATGGAGAACTGGCAAATTTGTGGGCATCCCTTATTCGATGCATTGCCTTATGCCAGTTATTACCGTTCACGGAAAATGCTACAGCCAGATCAAAAGCTTTCTCCGCAGAGCTATCGTTACCGCAAAGCGATTCTGATCAATAAAGACCGGATTTGAGGATTGACTTTTTCGACACATTTCCTTATACTTTGAATGACGAAGGATATGGTCGGTTTGATGATTCATTACAGAAAGTTTTTCACTGCTGAGAGAAAAACATGAATTCAGACGGATTGCTCCCTTTGGTGCTCAACTGCAGCAGAAATGTTGCCGTCCACTCCGCGTTAACGAGTCTAAGAGGTAATGAGTCACATCATTGCAAGCAAGGTGGTACCGCGTATCGACGTCCTTGCTCTGCAATGGTGTTTTTTTATCGTCAAAACGACTCTACAGGCATAAGAGCGCCTTACCAGCAATTTTGTCAGCCCCTGTATCTTAAGCGAACACAGAAGAAAGTAGGAGAATAACGTGAAACAATTATCCAGTGCAGAAGTACGCCAAATGTTTTTGGACTTCTTTCAATCAAAAGGTCATTCAATTGAACCAAGTGCGTCCCTTGTCCCAGTCAACGATCCAACCCTATTATGGATCAATTCAGGGGTGGCAACGCTAAAAAAATATTTTGACGGCAGTGTTGTTCCTGAAAACCCAAGAATGACCAATGCGCAAAAATCAATTCGGACCAACGACATCGAAAACGTTGGGAAAACAGCAAGACACCATACGATGTTTGAAATGCTAGGAAACTTTTCGATCGGCGATTATTTCAAGAATGAAGCGATTCATTGGGCATGGGAGTTTTTGACTTCCCCAGAATGGATGGCTTTTGATCCAGAAAAGTTATATGTCACGGTTTATCCAAAAGACACAGAAGCAAAACGGATCTGGGCAGAAGAAGTCGGCTTGACACCAGAGCATATCGTTGAGATTGAAGACAACTTTTGGGACATCGGTGCAGGACCATGTGGACCGGATTCGGAGATTTTCTATGACCGTGGTCCTGAGTTTAATGACGTAGCGGAAGATGATCCCGAAAACTATCCTGGTGGCGAAAACGAGCGCTATTTGGAAATCTGGAATCTGGTCTTTTCAGAATTCAATCATCAACCAGATGGCTCCTATGAACCACTACCACATAAAAACATTGATACGGGGATGGGGCTGGAACGAATGGTTTCCATCGTTCAAAATGCACCAACCAATTTTGAAACAGACTTGTTTCTGCCGATCATCAATGCAGTGGCAGATTTAAGCGGTCGTGTGAACTACGGCGACAGCAAAACGACAGATATCTCCTTTAAAGTGATTGCAGACCATATCCGCGCGCTTTCTTTTGCGATCGGCGATGGGGCACTTCCTTCAAATGAAGGCCGTGGCTATGTTTTACGTCGTTTATTACGTCGTGCAGTCATGCATGGGAAAAAATTAGGGATCGATGCTGCCTTCTTATACAAATTAGTACCGATCGTTGGCGAGATCATGGAAAGCTACTATCCTGAAGTACTAGAGCAGCAAGAATTTATTGAAAAAGTGATCCGCAACGAGGAAGAACGTTTCCATGAAACCATCAATGAAGGGTTAGATATTTTAAATCAAGTGATCGCCCAAGTAAAAGCAGACAACCAAGATACGTTAGCTGGTCAAGATATTTTCAAATTGTATGATACTTACGGCTTCCCAGTTGAATTGACAGAAGAAGTGGCGGAAGACGAAGGGTTGAAAGTGGACCATCAAGGGTTTGAACAAGAAATGGATGCACAACGTGCCCGCGCTCGTGCGGCTCGACAAACGGAGCTTTCAATGGGCGTACAATCCGCTTTATTGACGGATATCAAAGTAGACAGCCGTTTCGTTGGCTATGATTCACTTGAAGCTAACAGTGAATTATTAGTGATCATCCAAGACGAAGCGTTACACGATTCTGTTTCGACAGGTGAAGCAAAACTGATTTTTGCTGAAACACCATTTTACGCAGAAATGGGTGGACAAGTTGCGGATACAGGCACGATCGTAGCAGAAGATGGTACGATCGTAGCGGAAGTGACGGATGTCAAAAAAGCACCGAACGGTCAGTTCTTGCATACTGCTACAGTCAAAGCGCCACTACAAGAAGGCGTGAACTATTTCTTACAAGTGGATCAGCATCGTCGCAATAAGATTATCAAAAATCATACGGCGACTCACTTATTGCATAAAGCGTTAAAAGAAGTATTAGGTAGCCATGCGAACCAAGCAGGTTCATTAGTTGCTCCAGGACATTTGCGCTTTGACTTTAGTCATTTCGGGCAAGTGACCAGCGAAGAACTGAGCCAAATGGAACAAATCGTCAACCAAAAAATTTGGGAAGCCCTCCCTGTTGTGACGATCGAAACGGATATCGATACCGCAAAAGGCATGGGAGCGATGGCACTCTTTGGTGAAAAATATGGGCATGACGTTCGCGTCGTCAATGTTGCCGATTGGTCGATCGAATTATGTGGGGGAACCCATGTGGCAAATACGGAGGATATCGGTATTTTCAAAATCGTTTCTGAATCAGGGATCGGTGCTGGTGTTCGTCGGATCGAAGCCGTGACTAGTCAAGAGGCCTATACGTTATTGCATGAAGAAGAAACGCAATTAAAAGCAATCGCAGGAATCGTTAAATCTGCCCAATTAAAAGAAGTCGTTGCCAAAACAGAACAACTGCAAGCGCAGCTACGTGAATTGCAAAAAGAAAACGAAGCTCTTGCCAGCAAGTTAGCAAATCAGCAAGCAGGGGATGTTTTCAAAGATGTCAAAGAAGTAAATGGTCTGCGTCTAATCACAGCGAAAGTGACTGTTAAGGACATGAACCAATTACGTCAACTAGCCGATCAATGGAAACAAAAAGACCATTCTGATATTTTAGTGTTAGCTACCGCGAATGATGGCAAAGTGAATCTTTTAGCTGCTATGAACAAAGTAGCCAATGAAAAAGGATTGAAAGCGGGCGATTTGATCAAAGAGATCGCACCTAAAGTTGGTGGCGGCGGTGGCGGCCGTCCTGATATGGCACAAGCCGGCGGGAAGAATCCTGAAGGAATCACAGCAGCACTTGAGACCGCAGCAGCGTGGTTAGCTGCCAAGTAAGCACACTATGGTTGAATCTGTACCCGCGAGTTCCTTTCCTTCTAAGAAGATAGGTGAAAGAGGAGCGTAGGTCTTTAACACATTCCTTTTTTGAACGAAGATGACGGAGGGGGAGACCCTTCCGTTATCTTTTTCCTTTTTTCCTACGTGTTATCTGAAAATGCGTTTGATAATTGAAGGGAATTCGCTTTTTTTTCGAAAAAACGATACGAATAGTTGTTTAATTGAATTCCTTCGGGGTAAAATAAGAAAGATGGTTTTTTGAGAGGGTGATGATTTGCTAAACTTTTTTTTAAATCGTAGCAAAAAAAATGGTGTCTACGAACGCACAGCCATTGGGAAGTTAGCAGGTAGCCTCGGGTTGCTTTCCAACCTCCTATTATTTGCCGGAAAATTTATCATTGGTTTATCTGCACAATCTGTTTCGATTATGGCCGATGCCATCAACAGTCTTTCAGATACAGCCTCGTCTATTTTAACATTGATCGGTTTTCGGATCTCGGCGAAACCAGCCGACAGTGAACATCCATATGGACATGAGCGATTTGAAGCCATCAGTGGGTTTGTGGTATCTTTGATCATCACGTTTGTTGGCGGTCAATTTCTCATCAGCTCTGTGCAACGCATCATGGAACCGACGAGTATCCGTCTTTCACCACTATTGTTTATCGTTTTGGTTTTATCGATTTTGATCAAAATCTGGCAGGGAGCGATGTACCGAAAATTGGCGAACCTGATTGGCTCTCAAACACTTAAAGCCAGTGGGCAAGACAGTCTCAACGATGTGTATACAACGGGTGCGGTTTTGTTTTCAGCGACGATCGAGTGGTTGACTGGCCTACGTATCGATGGCTTTGTCGGCTGTCTGATTGCCTTGTATATTTTGATTAGCGGAATCAAAATGATTCGTTCCTTTATCAACGAATTATTAGGGGCACGCCCAACGCAAGAAGAAGTAGCTGCCATGGAGCAGCGCTTGGATCACTATCCGACGATTCTCGGTTACCATGATTTACTGGTTCATAATTATGGACCGAAAAATCGCTTTGCCAGTGTGCATATCGAAGTGGATGAAACGTGGTCTTTACGAGAAGCGCATGAGGTGATTGATGCTATTGAACAAGATTTTCGCCAATCTTTAAAGGTCGACCTTGTCTGTCATCTTGATCCAGTACCAATTCAAGATCAGCAGTATCGGTATTTAAAAAAAGAAGTGTCAAAGATCATTCGCTTCGTTGATCCGCAGTTACGGATGCATGATTTTCAGGTCAAAGGAGATCTGTTGGCGTTTGATTTAGTGATTCCCGCAAAATCGGCGTATAGTGATCAAGAAATCGAAGAAATGCTGAAACAAAAAATCAAAGAAACACTAGGGGACTATGAATTGAAGCTTGCTTTCGATCATAGTTACCTATTATAGGGTTACAGGATATAGGAGGAAACTATGATAAAAATGGATATGAGCATGATTTCCACGGTATTATTGGCACTTTTGTTTATTAATACGATTGCTGCCTTTATTACTGTTTTTCGGAAACCACGCTCGATTGCAAGTGTCTTTGCTTGGATGATGACGTTGGTATTCATCCCCGGCATCGGGTTTTTGTTGTACTTGTTTTGTGGTCGGGGGATCGACGGAGAAATTATTTATAAATTTAGTGAGCACCACCAAAGTAGGATCAATGAGTTGAATCAAATCATCAAAGTGCACAATTATTCTTTTCCTGAACATCCTTACTCAGATGACAATCATCTATTAGAGCGCTATTTTAAGAACCTTGATGAATCGCCCTTGACTAAAGGAAACAAAGTAGAATTTTATACAGATGGAAAAGAAAAATTTGCAGCATTGTTTGAAGACATGAAGCAAGCAGAAGATAATCTGCATGTGGAATATTATTCGTTTTTTAATGATGAGATCGGTGGCCAATTTCTGTCTATCTTGATCGATAAAGCCCGTGAAGGTGTTGAAGTGCGTTTGGTCTATGATCCATGGGGGTCACCGAAAGCCAATCGGAAATTCTTTCAACCGTTGATTGATGCCGGTGGAAAAGTCGTGCCTTTCATCACTTCGAAGAACCTGATCCGTAACACACGATTGAACTATCATCTACATCGAAAAATCGTTGTGATCGATGGTCAAATTGGTTGGACTGGCGGCTTTAATGTCGGCGATCAATATTTAGGGAAAAAGGCCAAATTTGGCTATTGGCGAGACACCCATGCGAGAATCGTAGGTACTGCCAGTTTTACACTACAAGAGATTTTTATTCGTGACTGGAACGCATCTGTAAAAAAAGAAGAGGATCAACTGGAATACGAGGATCGCTACTTTATTCTACCGCCGAAAGAGCTCTCTGGAAATGTTGATTTGCAGATTGTCGCTGATGGTCCTGAAAGTGAGACCCAAATTCTCAAAGGCGGTTTTGTAAAAATGATCTTAGCTGCCAAAGAATCGATTTGGATCCAAACGCCTTATTTGATTCCTGATGACAGTATGATGAACGCATTGGAAATTGCCATCCACTCAGGTGTAGACGTCCGAATCATGATCCCATGTATGCCTGACCACCCATTCATTTACCGGGCAACACAGCATTATGCCAATTATTTGCATCGTCGTGGTGCAAAAATCTACATCTATAACAATGGTTTCCTCCATGCGAAGACGGTCATGATGGATGATACCATTAGTTCCTTTGGGACGACAAATCAAGACATTCGGAGTTATGCCTTGAATTTTGAAGTCAATGCTTTTGCCTACGATCACGATGTCACGCAAACGTTGAAAGGCTTCTTTGAAGAGGATATGGCGCAATCCACATTACTGACGGATGAAATTTTAGCTAAGCAGTCTTACTGGTTGCGCTTCAAACAAAACTTCTCTCGGTTATTGTCTCCGATCCTTTAATTTCAACGCCTTTGCTAATCCTTGGCGTGCCAAATGGTCGGCACCTTTGTTTTGGCTCTCAGGGATCCATTGGATGATCGCTAAAGGGAGCTGTTTCAACAAGCATTGAATTTCCGTTAAATAATCAGAAAAAGCAGGGTTTTTGGTATAATTCTTGTCGATAGTCTGCGCAACGACTTTGCTGTCGGTATAGAGCATAATCGTCTGTTCCTGTAACCCTTTGTCAATCAGCAGCTGCAACGCGTTTACCATCACAGCGAACTCTGCTTGGTGGTTGGTTGAATCAGGTAGCGGAAACGCAATTTGCTCATGCAGATCAGTACCGACAATGACGATTCCACCGCCACTAGGGCCGGGGTTGCCTTTCGTGGAAGCATCAAGATAAACTTTTAACATTGTCTCACCCTTTTTTGATATGATAAAGATAGTATACTAGAAATTTTATGTTGTGAGGAACTTTTATGAAGCGTAAATTGTATTGGCAACCGGAAGCTGCTACAGCGATCATTTATTGGTCGTTTACTATGATGATATTATTTATCAGTTTGATTCTTTCGTTAGAAAATACCAGACCTTATTGGAAAAGCAACCTCGTTTTAGCCGTCTTTTTCTTTTTTGTATGGTTAGGTATTCATCGAAGCATACTCATCAGGAATGATTTGCTCCTTATTCGCTATGCCCGCTTATGGAAGAAACGCCTTGTTTCTTTACCTGAGATAGAAAAATGGCAAATTGAAAACCATTTAATCAGCATTACCGATCATCAAAAAACGTATACCTTCACGTTACGTAAAAAAGATGTGGTATGGTTAGAAACTTTTTTTCAAGAAAAAATCCCTGAAAAAAGGGTGCAGGTCGAAACCAACGAGTAATTCATAGAAATCTAGAAAACAGCGATCACTCCTTTTGGCGGCACAGCCTTAGGAAGGACGTTGTTTTTGTTTACATAGAGGATTCGGCAAACTTCTTGTAAAAGTGTGGAAAATCTCTCTTTCTTTCTGAATAAAATCAAGTATAATAAGAGCATAGCAAACAAAATACATTTTAAAGTGCTAAATAGTTCGTGAATTGAGGGTAAAAATGAAATCAGATATCGAAATTGCACAAGAATCAATGCCTAAACCGATTATTGAAATTGCTGAACCACTTGGTTTAACAGGGGATGACCTAGAACTTTATGGCAAATATAAAGCAAAAATCGAATGGTCAGCAATCAACGAAAAAGCAAACAATCCGCTGGGTAAACTCATTTTAGTCACAGCGATCAGCCCAACGCCAGCAGGGGAAGGTAAATCAACCGTGACCATTGGACTTGCAGATGCGTTAAATCAAATCGGCAAGCAAACCGTCATCGCCTTACGTGAGCCATCATTGGGCCCAGTAATGGGCATCAAAGGCGGCGCCACCGGCGGCGGCAAAGCACAAGTTCTACCGATGGAAGACATCAACTTACATTTCACAGGTGATATGCATGCGATCACGGCTGCCAATAACGCCTTGTCTGCGTTGATCGACAATCATATCCAACAAGGCAACGAATTAGGGATCGACGGACGTCGGGTCACATGGAAACGCGTTGTCGATTTGAATGATCGAGCGTTACGACAAGTGATTGTCGGTCTAGGGGGACCGTTACAAGGCGTTCCCCGAGAAGACGGTTTTGACATCACCGTTGCTAGTGAAATCATGGCGATTTTGTGCTTGGCAACAAGCATTGATAATTTAAAAGAGCGATTAGGAAAGATTTTAATTGGTTATTCTTTTGAGAAACAACCAATTTACGTAAAAGATTTGGCGGTCCAAGGTGCTTTAGCCTTACTTTTAAAAGATGCCCTCAAACCGAATCTCGTTCAAACGATTGAAGGAACCCCTGCGCTGATCCATGGCGGACCTTTTGCGAATATCGCCCATGGGTGTAATAGTGTCATCGCAACCGAGACGGCTTTGCACGTAGGCGAATACACGGTGACCGAAGCTGGGTTTGGTGCTGACTTAGGCGCAGAGAAATTTCTTGATATCAAAACACCGAACTTATCAAAGGCACCAGATGCGATCGTAGTGGTAGCGACGATCAGAGCACTGAAGATGCATGGTGGGGTCGCTGTCGCTGATTTAGGGACAGAAAACATAGAAGCATTAGAGCGGGGCTTCAGTAATTTAAAGCGTCATGTTGGAAACATGCGTAAATACGGTATTCCAGTTGTCGTTGCGCTTAATGGGTTCTCACAAGACACCGAAGCGGAGCGAACATTAGTCGAAACCTTGTGCCAGCAAATCGACGTCACCATCGCACGGACAGCCGTTTGGGCAGAAGGTGGCGCCGGTGGAACGGATCTAGCAAAAGCAGTGGTTCAACTAATCGAGGAAAAACCCGCCAACTATCATCGCTTGTATACCGACGATTTGCCTTTAGCGGATAAAGCTTCTTTGATCGTGCGGGAAATCTATGGAGGAGCTGAGGTTGAGTTTGCACCAAAAGCCAAAGCGCAGTTACAAAGCTTCAAAGAGCAAGGCTGGGATCAGCTGCCGATTTGTATGGCAAAAACCCAGTATTCCTTCAGTGATGATCCAAAGCGATTGGGCGCACCAGATGACTTTACAGTAACGATTCGCGAATTCGTGCCAAAATTAGGTGCTGGCTTTATCGTTGCCTTGACTGGTGCCGTGATGACAATGCCTGGATTACCGAAGAAACCTGCGGCTATCAATATGGACGTGACTTCTGATGGCCAAGCGATCGGTCTTTTCTAAAAGAGTGATCACAAGCAAAGAAGACATTCGCTGCATTTGAAACGAAAAAACGGAAAGAGATGATTTGAAAGGACGGATGCAAGCGGCATTCGTCTTTTTCTCGTTCATTAGACGTGATGGAAGATAAAAGTAGGGATTCTTGTTATAATAATCAAGGAAGCAAGCAAAAGTCTATTTTCTTTCTTTTGATAATCAAGTATACTTAACCAATTGAGGTGATCTTTGTCAATGGAGCTACAACTAACTAGGAGGACTGGTTTTTATGGAATGGGCAGTCCCTTAGAGGTCATGCAAGGGAAAAAAAGAATCGCTGCCATCAATCATCAGAAAACGATTTTTTTAGAGTTAGCTGAGCAGACACCGATTCGTGTGCGCATGTTTTTTTTAGAAAGTCAGCCTTTTCAGCTACCACAAGGCCAATCAGCGCTCAAGCTGGAGATCGTGATGAATCCTACGCTTAAAAGATTATATATCGGCTTTTATTTAAGCCTTTTTCTCATGATGGGGGTATTGGGCTTATTCTCTATCTCCCTTTACTCGTTGCTTTTTGTCGGGGTGTATTTGGTGGCATATTTTGTCTTTGTTTTGATTTATTTGAAAAAAGCGTATCTTATCAAGGAGGTTCCTCATGGCTAGTGGTGCAGATCAATTTTTGAGTAGTTTTAATCGAATCGAAAAGCGGCTTCGTGACGAATTGGATAATCCACGGAATATGGGTTTTTCTGAAATGGTTCGTCGCTTGTCAAAAAGCAAAAATATCAATGTCAGAAGAGCAGAAGATGATCTATTACAAATGGCTCAGCTGCGCAATGCCATCGTACATGAAAAAATCGGAGAAAACTTTGTCATTGCTGAACCGAATGAATGGGTCGTCAATCGCATTCAAGAAATTGAACGCTCTTTACTGGCACCTGAAAAAGTCATGCCGCGTTTTGCGAAACGAGTGACTGGTTTTGAAAAGCACCTGCCATTACCAGAGTTATTGAAAATCGTTGCCCAAAAGCGCTATTCACAATTTCCGATCTATGATAATGGTCGATTTTTGGGCTTGATCACTTTGCGGATGCTGGGATACTGGTTAGCGAAAGAAAGCCTCCATGGTGAAATCAAGTTGACAGGCAGAACGGCAGATGAATTATTAGCAGGAGATGGGAAACGATCAAATTATTGTTTCGTGTCGGCTGAAACGACCATCGTAGAAGTGGAAGAATTGTTTCAAAAAAATGCCCTGCTTGAGGCGGTTTTGATCACCAAGGATAAAAATCCGAATGGAAATCTCTTGGGCATCATCCGTCCACGAGATATTTTTAAAGAAGAAAGAGTGGAAAATTTATGATCGCGTTGTTTTTTTTGTTAAGTGCTGTTGTCATTGGCTTGGATCAATGGCTGAAAATTTGGATCGTTGCCAATTATCAACTAGGTGAAACACATTCTCTGATCGACAATGTGTTGTCCCTGACCTATCTTCAGAATACCGGTGCAGCTTGGAGTATTCTAGAAGGAAAAATCACTTTTTTTGCGATCATCACCGTTATCGCGGTTGCCGTCGTTGTTTACCTATTGTTTCGTTACCAAAAAAGCAGTTTGTGGTTTCGCTTTGGATTGGCATTTGTTCTAGGTGGCGCTATCGGAAACTTCATCGATCGCTTGCAGCATGGCTTTGTGGTGGACATGTTCCAGCTTGATTTTATCAATTTCCCAATTTTCAATATCGCTGATATGTCATTAGTGTTTGGGGTAATCTTGATTTTTATTTATGCACTGGTAGATGACGAAGCAAAAGGGAAACAAGGAGAATCAAATGGAAAAGCAAATTGAAGTAATCATTAAAGAAGAAAAAGGGCGGGTCGACAAAGTGTTGGCTGAACGCTTGCCTGACCATAGCCGTTCACAAGTTCAACAATGGCTGAAAGAAGATGCCGTTACTTTAGAAGGTGAAACGGTTCGGGCTAATTATAAAGTAAAAGCAGGCGATCACTTGGTCATCCAAGTGCCAGAGCCGGAAGTAGTAGATTTAGAGCCAGAAAATATTCCTTTGACGATCGTCTATCAAGATGCTGATGTGGCAGTCATCAACAAGCCGCAAGGGATGGTGGTTCATCCATCCGCTGGGCATCCAAATGGCACCTTGGTCAATGCGTTATTGTACCATATGGATGATTTATCCACGATCAATGATGTTGTTCGGCCAGGAATCGTTCATCGAATCGACAAAGATACGTCGGGTCTGTTAATGATTGCCAAAAATGATCAGGCGCATGAGTCGTTAGCGAAACAATTGAAAGACAAAACCTCGTTACGCAAGTATGTGGCATTGGTCCATGGCAATATCAGCCACGAAAAAGGCACGATCAATGCACCGATCGGCCGCTCGAAAGTCAATCGGAAAATGCAAGCCGTGATCGAGAATGGCAAACCCGCAGTGACGCATTTCACCGTGTTGGAACGCTTTGATCAATTTACCTTGGTGGAATTGCAATTGGAAACTGGAAGAACCCACCAAATTAGAGTGCATATGCAATATATCGGGTTCCCGTTAGCCGGTGACCCAATCTACGGACCAAAGCGTACCTTAAAAGGCAACGGCCAGTTTTTACACGCCAAGCTTTTAGGTTTCGCACATCCCGCTACGGGTGAGTCAATGGTCTTTGAAGCCCCATTACCAGAGCTGTTCGCGGACACGTTAAAAAAATTGCGGAAAAATGATTGATTTTTTTGTGTGAGAACTGTATAGTAATTGTAACAACTAAATAGCTCCTTTAAATGTAGTCCCGTGAGGCTAAGAAGGAATGAGTAAGCAGACGACTCCCGCGTTGGAGATTCGAACCCTTACTAGATGATAACGTGTACCCAAAATCCACAGAATGGGATTTTAGGTAACGATCGGAAAACATGACTCCTACCTCAAGCAGGTAGGAGTTTTTTTATGTTCAAAATTAGGAGGGAATAACATATGGCAGCGAAAGAAGTAGTAGATGCAGTAACAATGAAACGAGCGTTAACGCGGATCACCTATGAAATTATTGAAAGAAATCGCGGCATTGATAACTTGGTGCTGGTAGGAATCAAGACAAGAGGCATCTATATCGCTCAACGAATAGCAGAACGTTTAAAACAACTAGAAGGCGTAGAAGTACCTGTCGGTGAATTGGACATCACCTTGTACCGAGATGACAAAAAGGCAGAAGATGATCCAGAGATCCATTCATCAGACATCCCGACTGCCATTGATGGCAAAGAAGTCATCTTGATCGATGATGTCTTGTTTACAGGACGGACGATTCGGGCAGCTTTGGATGCCATCATGGATATTGGTCGACCAAAGCGAATCTCACTCGCCGTTCTAGTTGACCGCGGTCATCGTGAACTGCCGATTCGGGCAGATTTCGTTGGGAAAAATATTCCAACTGCTTTAAGTGAAGAAATTATCGTGGAGATGGAAGAATCAGATGGTTCTGACCGGATCATGATCAATAAAGAAAACGACTAGGAAGAAGAGTGACAGCAACATGCAGAAGCAAGAATTTCGTAATCCAGACGCAGTTTTAGACATCAAAGATCGGCCCAAAGCACTGCCTTGGTTAGGTCTAAGCTTACAACATCTTTTCACGATGTTTGGGGCAACAGTATTAGTTCCGATCCTCGTTGGGATCAACCCCAGCATCGCTTTAGTTAGTTCAGGTATTGGAACATTGGTTTACTTGGTCACAACGAAAGGGAAGATTCCTGCGTATCTAGGCAGCAGCTTTGCGTTTATCGCAGCGATGCAGATGCTGATGAAATCTGATGGCTACCCAGCTATCGCACAAGGCGCCATCACGACTGGGTTGGTTTACGTGATCGTTTCGATGATCATTAAACGTGCCGGTGCAGCTTGGTTGGATAAAATTTTACCACCGATCATTGTCGGTCCTGTGATTATGGTGATTGGATTAGGGTTAGCCGCTAACGCCGCCCAGAATGCAATGTACAATGACTCAGTCTACGATTTCAAGTACATTCTGGTAGCTTTGGCTACCTTAGGATTAACGATTTTCTTCAATATGTTTCTGCGAGGGTTTTTAGGATTGATCCCGATCCTTCTGGGGATCGTGGGCGGATACTTGATCGCCTTAGCAGCGGGGATCGTCGATGTGCAGCCCATCATTGACGCCAACTGGTTTGGCATGCCAAGCTTCGAGATTCCCTTCATTAACTATGAACCAAAACTGTATCTGAATGCAATCACTACGATGGCGCCGATCGCTTTTGTTACCATGACCGAACACATCGGTCATCTGATGGTCTTGAACAAATTAACGAAGCGGAACTTTTTTGAAGAGCCAGGCTTGAACCGAACACTATTGGGCGATGGGTTTGCTCAAATTGCAGCCGGTCTCGTTGGGGGCCCCCCAGTGACAAGTTACGGAGAAAACATTGGGGTTTTAGCAATTACACGGGTCCACAGTGTGTTCGTCATCGGTGGTGCAGCAGTTCTAGCCATCGTACTAGGCTTCGTTGGAAAACTAAGCGCATTGATCTTAAGTATTCCTGGTCCAGTCATCTCAGGGATCAGCTTCCTGCTCTTTGGTGTCATCGCTGCCAGCGGGTTGAAAATTTTGATCGACAACAAAATCGATTTTGATCGTAAGAAGAATTTGATCATTGCGTCAGTGATCCTTGTGGTAGGAATCGGCGGTCTTGTATTCACGGTCGGTACCTTCACATTATCCGCAATGGCGTTAGCAACTGTCCTAGGAATCTTCTTGAATCTTATTTTACCTGACAGCTCTCGCAGCGAAGAAAAATAACTTGTGCCAACTCATCGTTTAAACAGAATCAAAGGAGGAATTCATTCATGATTATTCAATCCGAAAGAATCAGCTTAAAGCATCTTTTGACGGTAGAAGCATTGACGGACCGTGAAGTGATGGGACTCATCCGCAGAGGACAAGAATTCAAAAGAGGGGCGAAATGGATGCCCCAAAAAGAACAATATTTCGCAACAAATCTCTTTTTTGAGAACAGTACCAGAACCCACAAAAGCTTCGATGTTGCTGAGAAAAAACTAGGGATCGAAGTCATCGAATTTGAAGCCTCCACCAGCTCTGTTCAAAAAGGCGAGACCTTGTATGACACGGTCTTGACGATGTCAGCTTTAGGTGTAGACGTTGCGGTCATTCGCCACGGCGATGAAAATTACTACGACGCTTTGATCCAAAGCAAAACGATCCAGTGCAGTATCATCAATGGCGGGGACGGCAGCGGCCAACACCCAACGCAATGCTTGCTAGATTTGATGACGATCTATGAAGAGTTTGGGCATTTTGACGACTTGAAAGTCGCAATCGTAGGTGATATCACCCACTCACGGGTCGCAAAATCAAACATGCAAATGTTGAAGCGTCTCGGAGCGAAAGTCTTCTTCTCAGGTCCAAAGGAATGGTATGACGAAGAATTTGAAGTATACGGTCATTGGCTACCATTAGACGAATTGGTTGCAGAAGTCGATGTTATGATGATGCTTCGTGTCCAGCACGAGCGCCATGATGGAACGGAAAGCTTTTCCAAAGAAGAATACTTAAAAAATCACGGGTTGACCGTCGAACGGGCCGCAAGAATGAAAGAGCATGCGATCATAATGCACCCAGCGCCGGTCAATCGCGATGTGGAATTGGCTGATGCGCTAGTTGAAAGCTTACGCTCACGAATCATCACACAGATGTCCAATGGCGTCTTTGTTCGAATGGCGATTCTTGAAGCGGTGTTGAACGGTAAGGCCTAACAGGCAAAAAGGAAAGAATTAGAGGAGGAAGTTTACATGAAAACACTCATTAAAAACGGTAAAATCATCAAAAAAGACAATCACTGTGTTCCTGCAGCAATTTGGATCGAAGAAGGAATCATTCGCGGGATCGGTACAGCATTTCCCGAAACAGATTTTGACGAAGTCATCGATGCCAAAGAGCAATTGATCACGCCAGGTTTAGTGGATGTTCATGTACACTTCAGAGAACCAGGCTTTGAGTACAAAGAAACAATTGAAACGGGCAGCATGGCAGCAGCTCGCGGTGGGTTCACGACAGTTTGCGCAATGCCAAACCTTGACCCAGTTCCCGATACACCGGAAAAATTAACAGCTGTTTACGAAAAAATCAACGCAGATGCGTCAATCAATGTCTTACAATACGCCCCGATCACAGAAAACTTACGCAGTGAAACGTTGACGGATGCAGCTGGAATGAAAGCTGCTGGCGCTTTCGCCTTGACGAACGATGGCGTGGGTGTTCAGACTGCTGGCACAATGTATCTGGCAATGAAGCAAGCAGCCGAAAATGACTTGGCCTTGGTTGCCCATACAGAAGATGACTCCTTACTCTTTGGCGGCGTGATGCATGCTGGTAAAAAAGCAGAAGAACTTGGACTACCGGGGATCTTGAGTGTAACGGAAGCTTCTCAAATCGCTCGTGATGTACTTTTGGCGGAAGCAACAGGTGCTCATTACCATGTCTGCCATGTCTCGACCAAAGAAAGTGTTCGAGTGATCCGAGATGCCAAAAAAGCTGGTATCCATGTGACAGCTGAAGTTTCTCCTCATCATTTGCTTCTAATCGATGAAGATATTCCTGCCGATGAAGGCTTTTGGAAAATGAACCCACCGTTACGTGGGCAAGAAGACCGTGAAGCGTTGATCGAAGGTCTGCTGGATGGCACGATCGATTGTATCGCGACGGATCATGCCCCACATGGCTATGAAGAAAAAATGCAAAGCTTTTTAAAAGCACCATTTGGCATCGTCGGATCAGAATATGCCTTCCAATTGTTGTACACTCATTTTGTCAAAACAGGACGCTTTACCTTGCAGCAACTAGTGGATTGGATGACCGTGAAACCAGCATCAATCTTTGGTCTAAGCGCCGGAACGATGATGGTCGGAGACAAAGCCGATCTCGCGATTTTTGACTTAGAATCAGCTTATAACGTGGATCCTAAGCAATTTCTATCAAAAGGAGTCAATACGCCTTTCGGTGGATGGACGTTATATGGGGATACAAGTTATACATTTGTAAATGGAAAATTAGTATGGCAAAAAGGTGGGCAATAATATGAAACGTTGGCTTATTTTAGAAGATGGAACATACTTTGAAGGCGAAGGCTTTGGTGCCAGTATCAATGTTTTTGGTGAGATTGTTTTTACCACCAGCATGACGGGCTATCAAGAAGCCATTACGGATCAAAGCTTTAACGGACAAATCATTACGTTTACGTATCCGATGGTTGGAAATTACGGCGTCAACCGAGACGACTACGAATCAATTTCACCGACTTGTAAAGGGGTCGTTGTGAAAGAACACGCGCGTCTAGCGAGCAATTGGCGGAAACAGCTGACGTTAGATGAATTTTTAAAACGCAAAAATATTCCAGGGATCGCAGGAATCGATACACGCGCGCTGACAAGAAAGATCCGTCAACATGGGACCATGAAAGCGAGTATCGTTGATGCAGGAGATGTCTTTGACCATGCCTTTGATCAATTAAAAGCGGCGGTTTTACCAACCAATCAAGTGGCACAAGTTTCTACCTCAAAACCTTATCCAAGTCCTGGAACGGGTCGCAATATCGTGGTCATCGACTTCGGCTTGAAGCACAGTATTTTACGGGAGTTGTCACGCCGCAACTGCAATTTAACGATTTTGCCATACAATACGACAGCGCAAGAAATTTTAGACCTCGCACCAGATGGTGTAATGCTGACAAATGGACCGGGTGATCCTAAAAGCTTGCCAGAAGCAATTAAAATGATACAAGGGATTCAAGGCAAGGTACCGATCTTCGGGATTTGTTTAGGCCATCAGCTCTTCTCATTAGCGAATGGGGCAGATACCTATAAAATGAAGTTCGGTCACCGCGGATTGAACCATCCGGTAAGAGAGATCGCCACTGGTCGGATCGATTTTACCTCACAAAACCATGGCTTTGCTGTGGATGAAGCATCCATCGATCCTGAAAAACTAATGGTGACACACGTCGAAGTGAACGATGGCACGATCGAAGGGGTTCGTCATCGCCGATACCCAGCATTCAGTGTCCAATACCACCCAGATGCGGCACCGGGCCCGCATGATGCGGTCCACTTATTTGACGAATTTTTAGAGATGATCGATGCATGGAAGGAGCAGAACTAATATGCCAAAACGTACAGATATCAAGAAAATCATGGTAATCGGTTCTGGACCGATTATTATAGGACAAGCGGCAGAATTTGATTATGCCGGTACACAAGCTTGTTTAGCTTTACGAGAAGAAGGCTACGAAGTGGTGTTAGTCAATTCGAATCCCGCAACGATCATGACGGACAAAGAAATTGCTGACAAAGTCTACATTGAACCAATCACATTTGAGTTTGTCTCACGGATTTTACGTAAAGAACAGCCTGATGCAATTTTACCGACATTAGGCGGACAAACGGGCTTGAATATGGCGATGGAATTAGCCAACTCAGGTATTTTGGATGAATTAGGAATTGAGTTGCTAGGAACCAAATTAGCGGCAATCGATCAGGCAGAAGATCGAGATTTATTCAAACAATTAATGGAAGAATTGGATCAACCGATCCCAGAATCCGAAATCGTATCAACGGTGGAAGCAGCAGTTGAATTTGCGAAAAAAATCGGCTTTCCAATCATTGTTCGTCCAGCATTTACGCTAGGAGGAACGGGCGGTGGCATGTGTAACAATGAAGAAGAGCTGCGCCAAATCGCTGAAAACGGCTTGAAGCTCTCGCCCGTGACCCAATGCTTGATTGAACGTAGTATTGCAGGGTTTAAAGAGATCGAATATGAAGTGATGCGGGATTCTGCAGACAACGCGATCGTTGTTTGTAATATGGAAAACTTCGATCCAGTCGGCATCCACACCGGCGATTCCATCGTCTTTGCCCCTAGTCAAACACTGTCAGACCATGAATACCAAATGTTGCGAGATGCGTCATTAAAAATTATTCGCGCATTAAAAATAGAAGGTGGTTGTAATGTTCAGTTGGCACTTGATCCACATAGCTTTAATTACTATGTGATTGAAGTAAATCCGAGGGTTTCTCGTTCCTCTGCACTAGCAAGTAAAGCAACAGGTTATCCAATTGCCAAACTGGCAGCGAAAATTGCCGTCGGTTTAACATTGGATGAAATGAAAAATCCAGTCACAGAAACCACCTATGCAGAATTTGAACCCGCCCTTGACTATGTTGTGGCAAAAATTCCTCGCTGGCCGTTTGACAAGTTTGAAACGGGGGAACGTCGATTAGGAACACAAATGAAAGCAACTGGAGAAGTGATGGCCATTGGTCGTAATATTGAAGAGTCATTACTGAAAGCTGTTCGTTCATTGGAAATCGGCACACATCATATCGAAATGAAAGAACTAGAAGCTCTTTCTGACAATGATCTGATGGAGAAGGTCATCAAGGCGCAAGATGATCGCCTGTTCTACGTCATGGAAGCCATCCGAAGAGGGTATACTATCGAAGATTTGAATGAAATGACGAAAATCGATTTATTCTTCTTAGATAAAATGCTTCACATCTTTGAGATCGAACAAGCATTAGCAAACGATCCACAATCCCTTGATGTTTTGAAAAAAGCCAAGCAAAACGGCTTTACGGATAAAAAGATCGCTGAGCTGTGGGAAACCACGGAAGCTGAGATCCGCACGCTGCGCCATGAGCAAAAGATTTTGCCAGTCTACAAAATGGTGGATACATGTGCCGCAGAATTTGAATCAGCAACACCTTATTTCTACAGCACCTATGAGTTTGAGAATGAAAGCAAGCGCAGTGAAAAAGAATCTGTTCTTGTCCTAGGTTCTGGACCGATCCGAATCGGACAAGGGGTGGAGTTCGACTATGCAACAGTGCACTCGGTGAAAGCGATCCAAGCTGCTGGCTATGAAGCGATCATCATGAACAGTAATCCTGAAACGGTTTCGACTGATTTTTCTATCTCCGACAAGCTGTATTTTGAACCGTTGACCTTAGAAGATGTCTTGCATGTGATCGATTTGGAACAGCCAATTGGGGTCATCGTCCAATTTGGCGGGCAAACGGCGATCAATTTAGCCGAACCTTTGGTGAAAGCCGGAGTCAAAATCCTAGGCACCAGCATTGAAGATCTTGATCGTGCCGAAAACCGCGATCTCTTTGAGCAAGCATTACAAGCATTAGATATTCCGCAACCACCAGGCGACACGGCGACGAACGAACAAGAAGCGATCGCCATCGCACAAAAAATCGGCTATCCTGTTTTAGTCCGCCCAAGTTATGTCTTAGGGGGACGTGCGATGGAAATCGTGGAAAACCAAGCCGATTTAGAAGATTATATGCGTCATGCAGTGAAAGCATCACCAGAACATCCTGTCTTGGTCGATCGTTACTTGGTTGGTAAAGAATGTGAAGTCGATGCTATCTGTGACGGCAAAACTGTTTTGATTCCTGGAATCATGGAACATATCGAGCGTGCAGGGGTCCATTCAGGAGATTCAATGGCGGTCTATCCACCGCAAAATCTTTCGGATGAACTAATTGCTACGATCGAAGAATATACCAAACGCTTGGCATTAGGTTTAAATTGTATCGGTATGATGAATATCCAATTTGTCATCCATGAGAACAAAGTGTATGTCATTGAAGTAAATCCTCGTGCTAGCCGAACCGTGCCATTTTTAAGCAAGGTAACAGAGATCCCAATGGCACAAATTGCCACGAAGGCGATTCTCGGGGAAGAGATCACAGCGTTAGGTTATCAAGACGGACTTGCTCCAACACCAAATGAAGTACACATCAAAGCACCTGTCTTCTCCTTTACAAAACTTTTAAAAGTCGATACTTACTTAGGCCCTGAAATGAAATCAACGGGTGAAGTAATGGGATCAGATAAAGATTTGGCAAAAGCACTTTATAAAGCTTTTGAGGCATCAGGCCTGCATATTCCTGAATTTGGAAAAGCACTTTTCACCGTTGCAGACGAAAGCAAAGAAGAGGCAGCAGCACTGGCGGCGCGTTTCGTAGAGGTCGGCTTCACCTTAATGGCTACCAATGGAACCGCTGATTACTTTGAAGAAAAAGGCCTGCAAGTGACACGAGTTGCTAAAATCTCTGATCAACAAGCAGAAGAAACGGTTGTTGATTTGATCCGTAAAGGAACGACCCAAGTAGTAGTCAATACCATGGACAAAGATCGCCAAAATGCAACGGAAGACGGATTTATCATTCGCCGAGAAGCAGTGGAGCATGGTGTACCGACCTTTACTTCTCTTGATACAGCGGATGCAATTCTAAAAGTGATGGAATCCCGCAGTTTTTCAACAAAAGCAATTTAACGCAGATAAAGGAGTTTTTTGATGAAGCAAGAAATCATGACCATCAGCAAACAGCGTCAACTGGCACCACGGATTTTTGAAATGACATTGACTGGTGAATTAGTCAATGAGATGAGGACCCCAGGGCAGTTTCTGCACCTGCGGGTTCCTCAAAATGCCTTTCTTCTTCGCCGACCGATCAGTATCAATCATATCGATGCTGAGAAAAAAGAATGCCGAATCATTTACCGGGTCGAAGGAGATGGCACACGAATTTTTTCAGAAATGACCGTTGGGGATCCAATCGATGTGATGGGGCCTTTAGGAAATGGGTTTCGCTATCATCATTTAAACCAAGGGGACACTGCATTTATCGTAGGTGGCGGTATCGGTGTACCGCCGCTCTACGAACTATCGAAACGTCTGACGCAACAAGGGATCCACGTCATTCACTTTTTGGGCTTTGCCAGCAAAGACGTCATGTATTATGAAGAGGAATTTCGCGCACTGGGAGATACGAGGATCGCTACCGATGATGGCAGCGCTGGTTTACAAGGAAATGTTGGCAACCTGTTATTAGCTGCAGAGCAAACACCTGCGGCAGTCTTTGCCTGCGGAAATAACGGTCTTTTAAAAACCACCGCCCAGCTTTTCGAAGACCTTTCAGATGTTCAATTATCCATGGAAGCGCGAATGGCTTGCGGGATGGGTGCCTGTTATGCCTGTGTTTGCCATACGAAAGATGACGAACAAGGTACCAAAAGTGTCAAAGTTTGTGACGAAGGGCCTGTATTTCAGGCGAGAAAGGTGGTCATTTAATGTCGATCAACGTCGAGCTACCCGGATTGAGTCTAAAAAATCCGATCATGCCAGCCAGCGGCTGTTTTGGGTTTGGTGCAGAATATGATAAATATTATGACATCAGTCAATTAGGTGCGGTGATGATCAAAGCGACCACACCTGAACCACGTTTCGGCAATCCAACCCCAAGGGTAGCGGAAACGCCTAGTGGTATGTTAAATGCCATCGGGTTGCAAAATCCTGGGTTAGAAACGGTCATGAATCAAATATTGCCGGACTTAGCTCAAAAACATCCAGAGTTACCGATCATTGCAAACGTTGCTGGTTCGACCGTCGAAGATTACGTTCTTGTGTGTCAGGAAATCAGTCAGGCAGAAAATGTCAAAGCGATCGAATTGAATATCTCTTGCCCTAACGTCAAACATGGCGGTATCACTTTCGGAACCGATCCTGCGGTTGCTGGTGCATTGACTGAAGCGGTCAAAAAAGTCTCGCAAGTGCCGATCTATGTCAAACTTTCGCCGAATGTGACGGATATTGTCCCAATTGCGAAAGCGATCGAAGTAGGCGGCGCCGACGGGTTTACGATGATCAATACGCTTTTGGGCATGCGGATCGATTTAAAAACACGAAAACCGATTTTAGCCAACCAAACCGGGGGCTTGTCTGGTCCATCAATCAAACCAGTGGCGATCCGCCTGATCAAACAAGTGGCGCAAGTTTCTCAATTACCAATTATTGGCATGGGGGGCGTGATGTCGGTGGATGATGTACTTGAAATGTATCTGGCAGGTGTAAGTGCAGTTGCAGTAGGAACCGCAAACTTTACCGATCCTTACATTTGCCCAAAATTGATTGAAGAATTGCCTATCCGAATGGCAGAATTAGGGATCACTTCTTTGGAACAGTTGATAAAAGAAGTGAGAGAGGAGCACGTGTGATGAGTGAACGACCAATTATTGCCTTAGATTTCCCCAACAAACAGGCTATTGAAACATTTTTAGCGCAATTTCCTGTGGAAGAAAAATTATTTGTAAAAGTTGGAATGGAGATTTTCTACCAAGAAGGACCAGCGATCGTCACTTGGTTGAAATCCTTTGGCCATGATATTTTTTTAGATTTAAAATTACATGATATCCCTAATACTGTTGGACGAGCAATGGAGCGCTTAGCTTCTTTAGGTGTTGCTTTGACGAATGTTCATGCAGCCGGCGGGATTGAAATGATGACTGCTGCTAAAAAAGGTCTGCAACAAGGAACCCCCGCAGGACACAAAGTCCCTGATTTGATTGCAGTTACCCAATTGACCTCCACTAGTGAGGCACAAATGCATCATGATCAGCAGATCATGACGTCACTGCAAGAAAGTGTTATCCATTACGCCACTTGTGCCCAAAAAGCTGGATTAGACGGTGTTGTTTGCTCCGCACACGAAGCAAAACAGATCAAGCAAAGAACAACCGATGCCTTCATACGCTTGACGCCTGGTATCCGACCAGCTGGCAGTGAAGTTGGCGATCAAAAACGGATCATGACACCTGCACAAGCTCGCAATGCGGGGGCTACCATGATCGTTGTGGGACGTCCAATCACCCAGTCTAAGACACCGTATGAAAGTTATCTGCAAATAAAACAAGAATGGAAGGAAGCTAGCCAATGAAAGAACAATCCAATCAAATTGCCAAAGATCTTTTAGACATCGAGGCGATTTTTTTACGACCGAATGAACCATTTACTTGGGCAAGCGGCATCAAAAGCCCTATTTACTGCGACAATCGAATCACTATGAGTTATCCTCATGTACGTCGCGCCATTGCGAAAGGCTTAGCTGCAGTCATCAAAACGACTTATCCCGAAGCAGAAGTGATTGCAGGGACCGCAACAGCCGGGATTCCCCATGCTGCTTGGGTCGCTGAATTGTTAGATTTGCCAATGGTTTATATTCGCAGCAAAGCAAAAGAACATGGCAAAGGCAATCAAATTGAAGGTCGTATTCAGCCAAATCAAAAAATGGTCGTCATTGAAGATTTATTGTCAACAGGTGGCAGTGTCTTAGAAGCTTGTGAAGCAGCCAAAAGAGAAGGAGCCGACGTATTAGGCGTCGCTGCGATCTTTACTTACGAGCTGCCTCAAGTCCAAGAGAATTTTGACCAAGCAGGTCTATCCTATGTGACTTTGACAAACTATACAGCGTTGATCGAGTCGGCTTTAGAAACGGGTGCTATTCAAGAGTCTGATGTTGCCCTGTTACAAGAGTGGCGAAAAGATCCTGCTGCTTGGTTGAGTGAATAAGGAATTGAAATAAGAAACGGATATGTGAGGGAATGACCAAGCATATTCGTTTTATTTTTACCTATTTTCTGATAGCATTGGGAGAAAGTTTTTTTGATAGGAAGGGCTATTCCTTGCTGTCAACTTGAATTAGGAGGCTGTTTTTTTGAAAAGAAATATGGATGTTCCCTGGAGTTATTCCGGAGACAATGGACCTGAACATTGGCACACTTTGTGCGATTGGTATGCACAAGGCGCCGAATTTCCTTACCAATCCCCAATTGCTTTAGTTCACGATGAAACCGAAGAACCTATCGATCAGGACTTGGCTTTTCACTATAAACGAGAGCGGTTCACGGAAAAAGAATTCAAAAATACGATTCACTTCGTTCCATATAACAAAGAAAGTTATGTCACATTTAAAGGGATCAACTACTATTTGACGGATATTCATTTCCACATGCCGTCTGAACATATTATCGATGATGAACAGCAAGAATTAGAGTTTCATCTCGTCCATATGAATGAGGACGGAGAAAACTTGGTTGTGGGCATCTTATTCAAATTGACGGATAAGCTCAACTGGATCTGCAATCAGCAAGACGACAGCATCTGGGACTTTGAAAACCATACGCAATGGTTTGATCCGACTATGTTCTTACCAGAACGCACCCACCATTTCCATTATGTGGGTTCGTTGACGACACCGCCAACCAAAGGGCCAATCAATTGGTTCGTCTTTGACTGGATCGGGGAGATGAGCCGCCGCTTCATTTTGGAATTCCGGGAAGAAGTGTTAGAAAACAATAATCGCCCATTACAAGACCGCAAAGATCGGCCTATTTATTTCTATTAATTTATAAAAATAGATCCTTTTACGTAGTGTTTATCACTGACTTCATTTGATGGGCAGTATAGAAACCACTTCGTAAGGGTAATCTATAAAAATGATGTTAGAATTTTTAGAATCTCATTGACTAGAAAAAGACGAAAACTCTTCGTCTTTTTTTATTTTTATATTCTAGGACCATGAAGGCTATGCTAAAATATTAAATAAGCTGATTCTCGGCGGTTAATGCATTGTGAAAATAAATACAAATATAGTTTTTTTTGGAAAAAGAGCAGACACGGTAAAGCTTTTTTGGCTGAGTATTTTATAGTGAAAGAAAGGAAATCCATATGCATGCATGGGAAGCAATCCAAAAATCCATCGATTTTATCGAAGACAATCTTGCTGAGTCGCTAGAGATCGAAACGTTAGCACAAGTCGCATCACTTTCTGTATTTTATTATCAACGCTTATTTACTCGCTTAGTTAAAATTTCTGTTAGGGAATATATAAAACTGCGTCGTCTGGCCAGAGCCGCTGTTTTATTAAAAGACAGAAAAAGTCGAGTCATTGAGGTCGCTTTTGAGGTTGGTTTTAGCAGCCATGCAGTATTTTCAAGAACCTTTAAGACCGTTTATGGACTTTCACCTTCTCTTTACCAAAAAGCGCCGATCGGCTTGCAAAATTTTGATAAGCCGGATCTATCTTTAGGGTATATTGTCACAGAAGAAGGCAATCCATTGATCAGCGAAGGAGTCGTTTTGGAGATTCAGAAGAAGCGAAATCAGCAACCGCTGGTTTTTTGTGGCGTTGTTGGTTACTATCCATTTAAGTATGGAAAAATGCTGGGCCAACGAACAGGGATTGATCCGATTGATGATATTTGGCATGATTTTTATCAAAAGACTGCCAATCAGCCTCGCACCGATCATTGCCTGATCGGTGTTTCATTTCCGGGAGATGCGCCTGAAGGCTATTCAAGTTATTTTGTTGGTCAAATATCTGATGGTTCGCAATTTCTCAACTGCACTGAATGGACTTTACCAGAACGTGAGTATATTGTTTGCAGTTTTGATACGGTCTCAGAGCAACTGATCATCAATATGGGAAAGGCGATGCGTTATACCCGTTTTTGGCTCAAGAAAAATGGCTGGATTGCTGAGAATTTTTTTCCTGAGCTTTATCGAAAAGGGGAAAATCATGTGGTTCATGTCGAATTATGGATTCCTTTTAAAAAAAGAATTAAGATGCAAGGAGGAACAGAATAATGACCCACCAGTATGAAGAAGGAATAAAGCTGCTTGAAGAAAAATTCGGACATTTTAAAGACAATGTGATTGCCCTTGCGACGACAGCTTGTGACAAAACTGTAGAGGGACACATACAACCAGTCGTTCGAGAAGTTGATGCTTTTTATGAAGAGGGCGTTTTTTACGTGTCGACACACGAGCAATCCAATAAAATCAAGCAAATCAAAAAGAACCCAGCAGTTTCCATTGCTGTTAGCGGTGAATGGTTTACTGCGGTCGGTCAAGGGGAGAATTTAGGTTGGGTGCTAGACCCTAAAAATGCAGAATTAAGATGCAAAATTCGCAAAGCCTTTGTCTGGTACGACGAAGTCAACAATGAGAATGATAAAGGCTGTTGCTTTCTAGCAATCCATTTGACCAAAGGAACGTTGAATATCAATCACTGGGAAAAGCTGTATCATTTTGATTTCGAGAAGAAAGTCACTATGGAGGATGGTGGAATTTATTAGCTAGCAGAAGCTACTTTCTCACGGTGATTTTCGAATGCCATTCTATCGGATCTAGCAGATACGTCGATGGCTAAATTCTGAGAAGGCTTGCCTTTTGTGTTTCAAGCTAAGCAAAATTGTCGCTGAAAGAGCAGTAGATAGAAGGAAAAAGCATAAAAACCGATCACAAGCGCGTGTAGTTTCGCAGCGCTTTTGTGGTCGGTTCTTTTATTGATTACACTATGATTTTTTGATCCGAATAGACTGAGGAGCAGCTAGGACTGTTTTAATCTCAAAATTCCCTCATCAGGTGTCACAAAAAGCGTTTTTTGATTCTCATAAATGACGAATCCAGGTTTGGCACCATTCGGTTTCCGAATATGTTTGACTTGCACATAGTCCACCGGTACTTGGGCAGATTGACGATATTTTGAGAAATATGCGGCAAGCTCTGCAGCTTCCATTAAGGTTGTCTCACTAGGATCATCCGAACGAATGATGACATGAGAGCCAGGAATATTTTTGGTATGCAGCCAGATATCACTCTTACGAGCTGTTTTTAAGGTCAGTTGGTCATTTTGTAAATTGTTTTTTCCAACGAAAATTTCTGTTCCGTCTGAAGAAAGAAATCGTTCTGGTTGCGAAGGAGCGGCTTTTTTACGCTGTTTCGTCCGATTTTTGACATAGCCTTGTGCAATCAGTTCTTCCCGAATAACCGCCAGATCCATTGGAGAGGCGATTTCTAATTGGGCTAACACGGATTCGAGATACGCGATTTCTTCTTTCGTTTCGGCAATCTGCTGATGGACCAATTTGACTGCATTTTTTAATTTCTGATAACGTTGAAAATATTTCTGAGCATTTTGATTGGGAGAAAGAGCGGGATCTAATTTGATCGTCAAAAGCCGATTCTCATCATAGTAATTTTCCAAATCAACTGAAGCAGCACCACGGGGGACTTGATTCATAAAGGTCGTCAAAAGCTCACCTTTTTGACGAAATTCTTCGGCGTTTTCTGAATCGATTAACGTTTGTTGGCGTTTCTTTAACTTCAATTGGTTCCGTTTCAGTTCATTCTCAATCTTCTTTAGTAATTCGCCACCTTGTTGTTTGACCCGATCTCTTTCCGCCTTGTCGTGATAAAACGCATCTAAAAGCTCGCTCAGACTCTGATAAGAGGTGACAGTGGTGGTCGCATCGATCAATGATGGATAGGGAATTGGTGTAAAATATTCCTTTTTCTCTGACTGGAGATAACTTGGTGCTAGCTCCTGGGTAAGCTCTGTAAAGAAAGCTTCCCACTGACGCAGTTTTTCATTGGGATTGGCATTGATTCGAGCGATTAATTCTTCTGCTGTATCGCGGCCTAAGCCTTGGAATCGTTGTTGAAGTTCTTTTGCCGTCAAGGGATCGATGGTCGATAATTCTTCAAAAATTTTGGTGCGAGAGGCTGTAAAAGGATTAAGTGTTGTTTGCTTTGGTGGTGCAATATAAGTAGCACCCGGTAATAAAGTACGATACGTATTTTGTGAATGACCAATGTGTTTGATTGTATCGACAATTTTTCCGCTCGTCTTATTCATTAATAAAATCGTGCTGTGACGGCCCATCAATTCGACAATCAAGACGAGGGATTGTAAATCACCTAGTTCATCTCGTCGAGTAAAATGAAAATGGATCACACGGTCATTGTCGATTTGTTCGATTGATTCTAAGATCGCCCCTTCTAAATATTTCCGCAGCATCATCAAGAAATTCGGTGGGGTTTCTGGATTGCTATAGGCGATCGTTGTGCATTGCACACGAGCATAGGTGGGATGTGCGGATAGCAAAAGTTTATGATTTTTCCCTTGGGCACGGATCACAAATACGACCTCATTTTCATAAGGTTGATGAATTTTGTTCACACGTCCACTGGTTAATTGATTTTTTAATTCTTTGACCATTAAATGGGTAAAAACACCATCAAAAGACATATTGTTTCCCTCTTTTCTTATAAGGATAGTTTGACTGAGGGATTGATCCTTCCAATGTCAAATATTCCTATCTATTATACCGAAGAATCCAAAGAAAAGCCATGGCAGCTAGCTTTCCTTTTTCTTGTTAGGTTGGTGATCGGTGGTTTGCAGTGCACGCTCAATTTCTTTGTTCAAGAAATAAGAGATGACTGTTCGAATAATAACGACTGCAGCTAGACGTACGATGTCTTCGAAAGTAGGGTGGATGATCGTCTCAATAATATCTGCTGCAATCAAGATCTCAAGACCTAATAAGACATAACTCCCTAAATAATTGCGGATAAAATTATTCTCTCTGGCTGCCACCAAACGGTCCTTTTCTGTTAATTCGTAGCGCACGAAATCAATGCCTGCGATCAATACACCCCAAACGATGACGAAAATGGAGAGAAAGTTTAAACAGACAACAATGAAATCGAAGATTGGGTTGGCTCCAGTCATCAAAGAACTAGCTAGATTATGCATAATGACTCCTTTACCGTTTTCTTTTATCATACCGAATTATCGAAGAAATGTGAAGTTTCTTGACGTTCTAGAAGGGAATTGATAGTATGAATTAATAGTAGGATTTTTAAAAAAGGTGGGCAAATTATGGAACAAGTTAGGAACTTTGTTCATTACACGAAAGAAAAAACAGTGGAAAGCTGGCAGGCTTTGTTAGATGATCTATACCGAGATCAGAAAAAAACGATTTTCACGCTGATCGGAGGCATTCTTTTCGCGCTGGTTTTTGCAGGCTTGATCGTTTTTTCTCAAAATCGCATCAACGCCTCTTTAGTGGATCGAATCGCTTTCGACAAGTTACCTTCGGAAAAAGTACAGCCATTACCATATTTGACAGCTGATAAGACGATTCGCGAAACAAGAGCGATTTCTGTGATGTACAGTAAACCAAATGGCCCACAGCTGGATCAAGTGTTTGATCTGATCCAAGCACAGGAAGACGAAATGAATCGAACATTTTTTTATTATCCGATCGTCTATGACGTGGCATTTTTCTCCAATGAATATGACATTGATCCTGATAAAGTGACCTTTGTCTTCTATGAAGAAGGAGTCGAGAAAAATCGCTTTACTTTTGATTCATTTGAGCAGCCAACGACGGAATTCATCCCAGAATTGAATCGTTTACCCATGTGGACGATTCGTTCTTCTGCCAATGATTGATAAAAAAATCTGACAATTTGACAGAAAATTGTTGACGTTTTTTTATCAATAGGCTAAACTGAATTCAATCAAGAAAGAAAACAAGTTGAGAAGGAGGAACAATCATGAAACTATTTATTCCATTGCAAGTGAAATCATGGCAAAACTGGCGTAGATAGTTGTATTGATGGGACCTCATTCCATAGATACAACTTTTTAGAGAACCTTCTAAAGTGCTGTATCTATGCTGGTAGTTGAATTTATCGCCGCATAGGACAACCTTCTATGCGGCTTTTGCTTACTTGCAATTGCCGTCACATAGGCAGTTGCTTTTTTTGTTCTCAAAAACCGTAAAAACGAAAACACGAAAAACGTAAGCAGAAAAAGGAGAATGAAAAATGAAAAACAAGGGATTAATTGCATCGGTTGCCGTTATTTTATTATTTTTAGGAGCGACCTTTGTCTATCAGTTAGGAATGAGAAGTGGGACCAATCAAGCCAGTGAGACTTCGGAACCAGTAGAAAAAGCTGAAAAAACAGTTGGGATCCTGCAGTTTGTCAGTCATGAAGCGTTAGATGCGATCACCGAGGGGATCAAAGAAGGCCTTAAAGAATCAGGCTATACCGAAGGGGACAACTTGACGATCGAATTCCAGAACGGTCAAGCGGATCAAAGCAAATTGGCAACGATGAGCCAGCAGCTGCTAAATAAAGATGCCGACGTTTTGGTTGGGGTAGCAACACCCGCGGCACAAGCGTTGGCGAATGTCACTCAGGATGTACCGATCGTTTTAGGAGCGGTCACTGATCCAGTTGGGGCAAATCTCGTGGCAGATATGGATCAACCCGGCGGCAATATCACTGGTGTTTCCGATAAAGCACCAGTTGCTGCACAAATCAAACTAGCAAAAGATTTGCTGCCAGAGGCAAAAACAGTCGGCATTTTGTATTCTTCGACTGAAGACAATTCGAAATACCAAGTGGCAGAAGCAGAAGCTGCTGCCGAAGAAAATGGCTTGACCAGCAAATCGTATGCCGTTCCTTCAAGTAACGAAATTGCTCAAATGGTGCAAGTGATGGCACGAGAAGTCGACTTTATCTATATTCCGTTAGATAACACGATCGCAAACGCAATGCAGACGGTAGTACAAGAAGCCAATAAATCAAAAACGCCCATCATCACGTCTGTTGATACGATGGTGGAACAAGGCGGCTTAGCAACGGTTGGGCAAGATCAATTTACGATTGGGGTCGAAACTGGGAAGATGGTGGCAGCAATTCTTGACGGGACGGCCGAACCTGCGACAACTCCGATCTATACATTCAGCGATGGCGAAACGATCATTAATGAAACACAAGCGCAGTTATTGGGAATCACTATCCCAGAAAACCTCAAAGACGAGGCAAAATTGATTACAACGACACCGGAAAGTGAAGCAAGTGATGAGTAACAATTAGGAACAGCAATCACCTGCGATCACCGAGAGAGTCTTGAAAGAGAAAACTTGTAAGAATATGGAGGAAGAATGATGATTGTTTCAGCAATAGGGCAAGGGCTACTTTGGGGAATCCTGGGATTAGGGATTTTTATGACCTATCGTATTTTGAATTTCCCGGATATGACGACGGAAGGGTCCTTTCCGTTAGGCGGTGCTGTCTGTGTGACAGCGATCACCCATGGGGTGTCGCCCGTCTTAGCGACTTTGTTAGGAGTATTGGCTGGGATGTGTGCGGGCTGTGTGACAGGACTTCTTTATACAAAAGGCAAAATTCCCGTGATTTTAGCAGGTATTTTGGTGATGTCTTCATTGAACTCGGTCATGCTGTTTGTGATGCGCTCACCAAACCTCTCTTTATTAAACCAACCGAAAATTCAAGATTTTTTTACTAGAATGAATTTACCGAATTATTATGATACGGTGATTATCGGATTGATCATGGTCTTGTTGATTGGGGGCGTCTTGGTTTACTTTTTCCATACCAACTTGGGTCAAGCTTATATTGCTACCGGGGATAATGAACACATGGCCAAGTCAATGGGGATCAATACGGATCGAATGAAAATCATTGGACTGATCGTCTCCAATGGCGTGATCGCACTCTCAGGCGCATTGATCGCTCAAAACGACGGCTACGCCGACATAAGCAAGGGAATCGGTGTGATCGTTATCGGACTGGCGTCAATCATCATTGGTGAGGTATTATATGGTGAATTGACCTTGCTGGAACGTCTGATCGCTATCGTAATCGGCAGCATTATCTACCAATTATTGATCCTATTTGTGATCAAAGCTGGATTTGATACGACTTACTTGAAGATCTTCTCTGCAATCGTCTTGACGATCTGCCTGTTGATCCCTCAATTTAAACAAGCCTTGCATCTACGCACTGGTTTTGAAACGGAGGATGAATAATGTTAGCCTTAAAAAAAGCCTTTAAAGTTGTCGGCAACGGACCGAATGAGAAAAAAGTACTCTTGAATAAAATCGATCTTTCTTTAAAACCAGGAGAATTTGTCACGGTCGTCGGAGGAAATGGCGCCGGCAAAAGTACGTTATTCAACTGCATCTCAGGCACCATGCCCTTGACGAGTGGGCAAGTGATGATCGATGATCAAAACGTGACCGCACTTTCGGAAGAAAAACGCGCCCGCTTTTTGGCACGTGTCTTCCAAGACCCGAAAATGGGGACGGCTCCCCGTATGACAGTGGCAGAAAATCTTCTATTAGCACAAAAAAGAGGGGAAAAACGGTCACTAGGTCTTCGACAACTCCAAGGGCAAAGAGAAACGTTCTATGCCCTTTGTAAAGAAATCGGCAATGGGTTGGAAAATCATTTGGATACGCCAACGGGCAGTTTATCTGGTGGTCAACGACAGGCACTAAGTTTATTGATGGCAACGATTCAAACACCAAAACTGTTGTTGCTAGATGAACATACGGCTGCGTTAGACCCAAAGACCTCCAAACAGCTGATGCAAATCACAGCAAAACGCGTGGAAGAACAAAACCTAACTTGTCTCATGATCACCCATCGGATGGAAGATGCATTAAAATACGGAGACCGCCTGATCCTGCTCAGAAAAGGGGAAATCGTCAAGGATCTTTCAGCAGATGAAAAAGCTCGCTTAAGTTTACCAGAACTGTTGCTGTTCTTTGAAGACGACTTATAAACCCTTGATAGAACAGTGTTTTCAAAAAAAATAATCAAATAAATGAAAAAAATAAGAAAAAATCATTGACATCTTTCAAAGTTAAACCTATACTTAGGTCAATCTTACATCAGTTTGGAGCGAAGGACTATGCAAAAATTATTGCTAACGAACCCCACACAACTGAATAAATATTACTTTAGCTATTTTAGATAGGTTTGTATTCATGAAGGCATGGGTACAAACGCTAAGTTTGTATCTATGATGGCTAGAGCATTTCGTAATGAATTCGCAGCCACGTAGATCGTAAAATCTATAGTGGCTATTTTTTATATTCACATATCTAGCTTTGCCGATATGTAATGTTTGAAGGTGTTCACTGTAGATTCTTAAATTTACGGTGGACATCTTTTTTTGTTGAAAGGAATGAACCAGATGAAACAAATGATAACCGGTCACACACGGTTGGCGGCGCTATTTGCCAAACCAGCCAAACACAGCATCTCTCCAGCGATGCACAATCTTTCTTTTGAAGAACAAGGGATCGACGCCGTGTATCTGGCCTTTGATGTTGAGCCGGATGATTTAGCCGCTAGTATCCAAAGCATCCGTCAGTTGGATCTCTTAGGTGTCAATCTATCAATGCCCCATAAAATGGCAGCAGTACCGTTGATGGATGAATGCTCACCAGCAGCCGAGCTGATCGGCGCAATCAATACAATCGTCAATCAAGAGGGGCGATTGATTGGTCACAATACAGATGGTATCGGCTTTATGCGCGCACTTGAAGACATTCAAGTGTCGATCATTGGAAAAACGATGACTGTGATCGGTGCAGGTGGAGCAGCGACAGCAATCATTAGTCAAGCTGCACTAGATGGTGTCAAAACGATCCGTGTCTTTAACCGCAAGGATGAGTTTTATCCAATCATCCAGGAAAAATTGACACAGATCGCAGAAAAGACCGCCTCTGAGATCACATTAACGGATTTAGAAGATCAGACGGCTCTAAAAACAGCCATCGATCAAAGCAGTCTTTTAGTTAATGCTACTGGCGTGGGGATGAAGCCGAATGATACGGTAAGTCCTCTAAAAGACAAAACACTCTTGCGGGAATCATTAGCTGTCTATGATGTCATCTATAATCCAAGAGAAACGCAGCTTTTGAAAGATGCGAAAGAAGTCGGTGCCAAAACTGCAAACGGCTTAAGCATGTTGCTGTATCAAGGTGCAGCTGCATTTAAACTTTGGACAGGCCAAGAAATGCCTGTTGAAAAAGTAAAAGCACTTATTGAATCCATGTAAAAAATAAAAAAATTAGAAAAAACGAAAGTAGGAAGATAAAATGATCGTAATTATGAAACCAGGCGCTACGCCAGAACAAGTTGAAGTTGTTGTAACTAGAATCAAAAAAGAAGGCTTAGATGTTCAAGTCAACCAAGGAAAAGAACAGGTCGTTATCGGGTTAAAAGGGGATACACGCCGCATCCAAGATGTTGCTTTTCGCAGCTACGAAGGTGTCGAAGATGCCATTCGGATCTCAAATACTTACAAATTGACCTCTCGTGAGTTCCATCCGCAAGATACGGTTGTGGATGTAGATGGTGTGAAAATCGGTGACGGCAACTTTGTTACGATGGCTGGTCCATGTTCGATTGAAGGATTAGACCAAATTCGTGAATGTGCCCGAATCGCCAAAGCTGGTGGTGCACAAATCTTACGTGGTGGTGCCTTCAAACCCCGCACGTCGCCTTACGCATTCCAAGGGCTTGAAGAAGAAGGGCTAAAATACATTCGCCAAGCAGCTGATGAAACTGGCATGAAAGTCATCACAGAAGTCATGGACGAAGGGCATATCGATATGGTGGCGGAATACAGTGATATTTTACAGATTGGTGCTCGGAACATGCAAAACTTCAAATTGCTAGCTGCCGTTGGAAAAACCGGGAAACCAATTGGCCTTAAACGAGGCATCTCAGGCACGATCGACGAATGGTTGAATGCTGCGGAATACATCGCCGTTCAAGATAAAAGTGAAGTGATTTTCATTGAACGTGGGATCCGAACTTACGAAACAGCAACCCGTAATACCTTTGATCTAAGTGCAGTACCAATCATCAAAAAATTGAGCCACTTCCCAATCATCGTTGATCCTAGTCATGGAACAGGTATTTGGGATCTTGTACCACCAATGGCAAGAGCGGGTGTTGCTGCTGGCGCCGATGGGATGATCGTTGAGATCCATCCAGATCCAGCCAATGCTTGGTCTGATGGCCCTCAATCACTTAATGAAAAAACGTACATGAACATGATGAAAGAAGTCCATATCATGGAAAAAGCGATGAAAGAAATCAAAGCGTTGCAAGACTAAGCGTGAAGACAACCAATAAAAGAGGTGCAAAAATCAATGTTACACATTCACTTAGAAGAACATTCCTATGATATCCTCATCAAACGAGGGTCGTTTCAAAAAGTTGGAACTTGGGTACAACAGTTGTGGGACAAACAGCGCATTGCCGTCATTACAGACAGCAATGTCGCACCCCTGTATGGCGGACAAATCGTTGATTCCATAACCGCTGCCGGGTTTGAAGCGACACTGTTAATCGTACCAGCCGGCGAAAAAAGCAAATCACTAGAGCAAGCAGCTAGTTTATATGATGGTCTTGCCCAATTCGGAATGACCAGAAGCGATGGAATCATTGCCCTTGGTGGCGGTGTGATCGGTGATCTCGGAGGATTTGTTGCTTCTACGTATATGCGCGGCATTGATTTCTTGCAGATTCCGACGACGTTATTGGCACAGGTCGATTCAAGTATCGGCGGGAAAACAGCTGTAAATACTGGCAGTGCCAAAAATCTCGTTGGCACGTTTGCCCAACCAGCCGGGGTGATGATCGATCCAGATTTACTTGAAAGTTTGCCGCTTAAACGCGTCCAAGAAGGCATTGCTGAAATCATCAAGTCAGCCGCTATTGCAGATCCTGAACTTTGGCAAACGTTAGCAGGTTTGAAAGATGAAGCCGATTTGTTGGCCCACGCTGAAAATGTGATCACAGCTTCTTTAAAGGTTAAACAAAAAGTAGTGGAAGAAGACCCTTTTGATCATGGTAGTCGTCTGACACTGAACTTCGGTCATACGATCGGTCATGGCTTAGAAAGAACGGCTTCTTTTGAGACAAGTCACGGAGAAGGCGTTGCGATGGGGATGATTATGATCACCCGACATGCAGAAGTCACCGGATTAACACCAAAAGGTACGACCCAGCAACTTACAGAAATGGTTGAGAAGTTTCACTTGCCGATTACACCAAGGGAAATAGATAAAGAGCAATTATACCAAGCAATCACTCATGATAAAAAAGCCCGCGGGCAACAATTGAAGATTATTCTATTAGAAGCGATCGGTCAGGCGAAAATCGTGACGATCCCGACTGAAAAAATCAAAGACTACCTAGTATAAGAAAGGAAGGTAACGGATCATGCGTTATATTACAGCAGGCGAATCACATGGACCAGAGTTGACCGCCATTATCGAAGGGTTACCGGCAGGATTGCCATTAACAGCAGAAGACATCAATTTTGAATTAGCGAGACGACAAACCGGCTATGGTCGTGGGGGACGGATGTTGATTGAAAAAGACCAAGTCCGTATCACTTCCGGTATCCGTCATGGAAAAACATTAGGCTCTCCTGTGACTTTAGTGGTCGAGAACAAAGATTGGAAAAATTGGACCAAGGTCATGGCAATCGAAGAGGTACCAGAAAAAGACCGCAAACTACGACGAGTGGCACGACCAAGACCTGGTCATGCTGACTTGGTCGGCGGCATGAAATACCACCATCAAGATCTACGAAACGTCCTGGAACGTTCATCTGCCCGGGAAACGACTATGCGGGTAGCCATCGGCGCAATCGCGAAGAAAATTTTGAAGGAGCTTGGCATCGATGTGGCAGGTCATGTAACGATGTTAGGCGGCATCAAAGCAGAAATTCCAGAAGGCTTGACTGTCAAAGAAATCGCACAACGCTCTGAAGCCTCGGAAGTAAGAGTCTTAGATCCATCTGTCGAGGAAGAAATTAAACAGTTGATCGATCAAACGAAGAAAAATGGTGATACGATCGGCGGCGTAGTGGAAGTGCTTGTTGGCGGCGTTCCTGCTGGTCTTGGCAGTTACGTGCAATGGGACAAAAAACTTGATGCGAAGATTGCCCAAGCCGTGGTCAGTATCAACGCCTTTAAAGGTGCTGAGTTCGGTGTTGGCTTTGAGGCAGGTGTTTTACCGGGTTCTAAAGTCATGGATGAGATTTTATGGGACGAACAACGGGGCTACACCCGTCGCAGCAACAACCTAGGTGGTTTTGAAGGCGGCATGACGAACGGGGAACCAATTGTGGTTCGCGGGGTTATGAAGCCGATCCCGACCTTGTACAAGCCGTTGCAAAGTGTTGATATCGACAGCAAAGAACCGTATAAAGCAAGCGTCGAACGCTCAGATAGCACCGCTGTACCAGCAGCTAGTGTTGTTTGTGAGAGTGTGGTGGCAACAGTGGTGGCCAATGAACTATTAGAAAAGTTTCCAAGTGATTCTTTCGAAGAATTGACCGCATCTGTTCAGGCGTATCGAGAATACTTGTTAACCTACTGATTAAAGAAACAGCAAAAAATTCCAGTAGAAATGAGGATTCTTTTCATGAGCCAAAATATCTTCGTCGCCGGTCTAGGATTGATCGGCGCTTCCTTAGCAACATGTATCAAAAAGGCACATCCGCAAGTGCATTTGATGGGGTGGGATTGTCAGGAAACCAATGAGATCGCATTAGCAACAAATTTAGTAGACGAAGTGCCCCCTTCATTTTCTGAAGGTGCTGTCCGTGCCGACGTGATTTTGTTGGCATTGCCGGTAGAGATCACCAAAAACTATCTTGCCGAACTGGGGGCACTTTCATTAAAGCCTTCGGTGCTAGTAACAGACACCGGCAGTACCAAAGCGGAAATCACGCAATTTGCCGAGTCCTTTTCCTTTGATTTTATTGGGGGCCATCCGATGGCTGGCTCTCATAAATCAGGGATCACAGCAGCCGATGAGAACCTTTTCGAGAATGCTTACTATATCTTCACACCGACGAAAAGTCAGCGGGTGGAAGAACTACAAGAGCTTTTTCGCGGCACTAGAGCCAAATATGTGGCACTTGCTCCCCAAGAGCATGATCAAATCACAGGGATGTTGAGCCATCTGCCTCATATTATTGCTTCGGGATTAGTCAATCAGGCAGATGCCTTCAACCACGAACACCCTAGAGCACAGCAACTTGCAGCAGGCGGTTTTCGCGATATCACTCGCATTGCTTCTTCAGATCCTCGTATGTGGACCGATATCTTATTGAGTAATCGACAGGAGCTGCTGCAGCTGATCGATGAGTGGCAAAAACAAATGACGACCATGGCTCACTGGTTGCAGAAAAAAGACGAACGGGCGATCTTTCGGTTTTTTGAATCCGCGAAGGAAACACGGGATCAATTGCCGGTTCATCAAAATGGGGCGATCCCAGCATTCTATGATCTATTCATCGATGTACCGGATCATCCCGGCGTTGTCGCTGAAGTGACGGGGCTATTGAGCGAACATCAGCTCTCTTTGATCAACTTGAAAATTCTTGAAACTCGAGAAGATATTATTGGTGTTTTACAGATTTCATTCAAAACGCAAAATGATTTGCTGCAAGCAGAGCAGCTGATTCAAAAAAAGACGACCTATTCATGTCGAAAAAAATAGGAGGCCGTTATGAAACTAAAAAAAGCAACACATCTAAAAGGGACGATAGCAGTCCCTGCTGACAAATCAATCTCGCATCGTAGTATCATGTTCGGGGCGTTAGCCGAAGGGACAACGATTGTCCGTAATTTCTTGCGTGGAGAAGACTGCTATAGCACCCTTCATGCATTTCAATCATTAGGCGTTCCAATCCATGATGACGGTCAGACGATCACGATTGAAGGACAGGGCTTTAATGGCCTTAAGCCTGCCCAAGACCCAATTGATATCGGCAATTCTGGTACAACGATTCGCTTAATGATGGGGATTTTGGCTGGACAGCCATTTACAACCACCTTATTCGGCGATAACTCTTTGAATAAACGTCCGATGAACCGAGTGATGCTGCCATTAAGAGAAATGGGTGCCAATGTGAGAGGGCATGAGCAGACGGAGTTCCCACCGATCACCGTTAATGGTACTGCTTCTTTACAGCCCATCAATTATCAGATGCCCGTAGCAAGTGCCCAAGTAAAATCGGCGCTGATTTTTGCGGCATTGCAAGCACAAGGTACCTCGACGATTATTGAAAAAGAGACAAGTCGCAACCATACCGAAGAAATGATTCGTCAATTCGGTGGTGTCATTACAACACAAGGCAAAACGATCACTGTGACGGGACCTCAAACACTCCAAGGACAAGAAGTAATTGTTCCTGGTGATATTTCCTCCGCTGCTTTTTTCCTAACAGCCGGCGCGATTATGCCAGAAAGTGAGATCGTTTTAAAAAATGTCGGGATCAACCCCACTCGTACAGGAATTCTTGACGTACTAGAGGAGATGGGTGCTTCAATTGCTTGTTCTAATCAAGACGATCAGAATCAATCAGCTGACCTTACCGTTCGAAGTTCTACCTTGCAGGCAGTGACCATCGCTGGCGATATTATCCCACGTTTGATCGATGAATTGCCGATCATTGCGTTGTTAGCCACGCAGGCTCATGGCAAAACGGTGATCAAAGATGCGGAAGAACTAAAAGTAAAAGAAACCAACCGAATTGATGCAACTGCCGAAGAGTTGACAAAACTTGGAGCGGACATCACTCCCACCGAGGACGGGTTGATCATCAACGGTCCAACCCCTTTGCATGGCGGACGTGTGTCAAGTCGGGGGGACCATCGCATCGGCATGATGCTGCAAATTGCCGCCTTATTGACAGATGAAGAGGTAGAATTAGAAAAAGCCGAAGCCGTAGCAGTTTCTTATCCTGATTTTTTTGAGGATGTCGCACGTTTGGCTAAAGGAGGAAACAGCGAGTGAAAAAAGTGATATTAATTGGATTTATGGGTGCTGGAAAAACCACGATTGGTCGTCTTTTGGCTGAAGAAACGAAACAGTCTCATGTGGATTTTGATGACTTGATCGTTGCTGAGATCGGCATGACCATTCAAGAATTTTTCGACCAACACGGTGAGGAAGCCTTTCGCAAAATCGAAACGGATATTTTAGCTAAAACTTTGGCAAAGGAACAAATTATTTCCACTGGTGGGGGCATCGTATTAAAAGAAGAAAATCGTCAACTTTTAAAAGAGATGCCGCTCGTCGTGTATTTAAAAACAGATCCCGAGGAGCTGATTCATCGCTTAAAGGCGGATAATGGCAGCATTCGTCCCTTAGTCGTCTCAAAATCACCAGAAGAAATATTGGCTGTTTACCGTCCTCGGATCCCTCTTTATGAAGAAACTGCTTCATTGATCGTTGAAACGACGAACAAAGCACCAGAAGAAATCGTACAGGAAATTTTGATCAAAGCGGGTGCATAAAATGAAGATTGGTTATTTAGGACCGAAAAGTTCCTTTACGCATATAGCTGCGCAAGAAGCTTATCCGGAAAATACCTGTATCCCCTATGGATCGATTCCGCTTTGTATTCAAGCGCTAGCTAACGGCGTGATCGATCGCGCGGTCGTTCCGAACGAGAACTCATTAGAAGGGTCTGTTCATGCCACGATTGATACGCTCTTTCGTCAAAATCAGTTGAGCATCGAACAGGAAGTTATTTTACCGATCAATCATCAATTGTTAGTTTCTCAGCAAACAGCAAAAGACAACCGTCCCATCACTAAGATTATTTCTCATCCGCAAGCCTTAGCGCAATGTGCCGACTTCATCGAAGCCCGATTTGCTGGAGCTACTGTTGAGGCGGTTGCTTCCACAACGACTGCAGCAGCCTACGTAGCAAAACATCCAGAAGAAGCAGTTGCGGCGATTGCTTCCAAAGAAGCGGCATTGGCCTATCAATTAACGATCAAAGAAACCAATATTCAAGATGTTGCCTTTAATCAAACCCGTTTTTGGGTTTTGACGAAGAAAGCAGCAAACACCCAGTTACCAGAGCAGACTGCTGAGAAAGCAACGATTTTTGTGACGCTCCCAGCAAACCGACCGGGGATCTTGCACAAAATCTTAGCAACCTTTGGCTGGCGAGAAATTGATTTAAGCAAAATTGAATCGCGGCCTTCAAAAACCACCTTAGGGGAATACTTTTTCGTGATCGATCTGGTGATGGACAAGCCGTGGCAACTGATTGTAAATGCTTTTGAAGAGATTCAGTTGTTGGGTGGTCAAGTCCATCTTCTCGGCGTGTATTCCGTAAATGTTGTTGAGGAAGTGACAAAAAATGACTCAAGTCAAAATAAAATTTAGCCAAGATGAAACCCTTTTAGCAACGTTTCATAAAGAGATCCAAACACAGCACCATCAATGGTACCCAACGATTTTTAAGCCCTTTGATCAGTCAAGATTTGAACAAGCAATCACACAGCAGCTGCAAGAGCCAAGCCACCACTTTTTTATCGCTTGGTTGGCGGACCAGCCTTGTGGCTTTGTGCATCTTCAAGAGGTCTGTTTGCCACAAAATGCGATGATGCATGAACGAAAGTGGCTGGAAATTGCAGCGATCGCTGTTGACCCTCGGTACCAAGGGATGCATATTGGAAAACAATTGTTGGCATTTGCTGAAAACGTTGCGCTGGAAAAAGGCTTCGATGATCTCTCACTAAACTTTTGGTCGGCAAACCAAGTGAAATCATTTTATGAGCAAGCAGGATTTGTGAGCATACGACAAGGTGCATCAAAGCATCTAAGGTAAAATATGAAGAAATTTCCTAGAAAAAGGTTAAAATTTCAGAAAATAGCTTTCTTTCTATAAGGTCTAGGGTATCCTTATAGACAGAGAGCTATTTTTTAGTTGGAGGATCAGAAGCAATGAGCAGGATGGAAAAAAATAAAAAACTGCATGAGCGGCTAGAAAAGGAATCCAGTGAGGCAGCCAAAGAAAGTATCTTTGCCCGCAGAGAAGCCAAAAGAAGAAACCAGCGCGTCAGACCGAGCGATTCTACTCCGTCTGCTGATGAGCGGGTAGGAGACATTTCTTATCAAAACACCCAGCAGTCTAGGGCAAGCGACCCTCGTGTGGCCCAAAGTTTCCGAGAACAGTCACAAGTAGGAGCAAAAAAATCTGAGGGACGAAAAAGCGCAATCCCCCCGCTATCTGCTCAGGGGCCTGCGATGCATCAAAGCCAGGAACAAAGCAAACAAAAACCGCCAAAGCTTAAGAAGACCAAGCAACCCAAACAAAAGAAAAAGCGGAAGCACCCAGTTCTGCGTATTGTGGTTCGGGTACTATTGGTGCTTTTTGCCTATTCATTGATTGCGTTTCTTGTCGGTCAGCAAGTCGCAAGAAGTGACGCTGCTTTTGCTACGACTGATGAAGAGACCTTTAATGGTACGGCCGCTGCAAATGGTGCTCGGAATATATTGCTCATTGGTAGTGATAGTCGTGAAGGAGAAGCTGGACGAGCAGACACTATTATGGTTTTGCAATTAGATGGTCCCAGTAAGCAACCGAAGCTACTTTCCTTTATGCGGGATACTTTAGTTACGATTCCCGGTTATGGCGAAAACAAGATCAATGCGGCTTATGCCTTTGGTGGTGCTGATTTGGTTAGACAAACGTTAGCGGAGAACTTCGGGCTAGAAACCAACTATTATGCAAAAGTTGACTTTCGTTCCTTTGAAAAAGTGATCGACACATTGTTTCCCTCAGGCGTTGCTATCAACGCGGAAAAAGATATGAGTAAAAATCTTGAAGTTGCCATCAAGCAAGGGCAACAACAAATGAATGGGCTTGAGCTGTTGCAATACGCACGCTTTCGGATGGACGAAGAAGGTGACTTCGGTCGTGTAAGACGACAGCAGCAAGTAATGGATGCGATCTTTAGCGAAATGAAAAATCCTTTAGCTATTTTAAAATTGCCTTATGCAGCTGGAAAAGTCTTAGGCTATGCTTCCACCAACCTGCCAATGTCTTTCCTATTAAAAAATACCTTCTCGATTGCTCGAGGGGCGGGAGGAGTCGACAGCTTGACTGTCCCAGTCGCTGACTCTTGGCAATACGGTTCAAGTGCGAGTGCCGGAAGTGTGTTAGTCGTCAATCTTGAAACCAATCAACAAGCGATCAGGAATTTTCTTAATGAGTAAGCAGAATGAAAAGTTCTGAAAACCATTTGAAAGTAAGTAAATTTATGCTATATTATTAATGACGTTTGAAATTTGTTGAAACGAGGAAAAAGAATGAAATTAGCCGTTGTTACTGACAGTACAGCTTATCTGCCGGAACGGATCAAAAACCATGAAGATTTGTTTATCATACCGATCCCTGTTATTTTAGATGGAAAAGTCTACAATGAGGGCATCGACATTGAAGCTGATGAGTATTACGCTTTGTTGAAAAACAGCAAAGAATTCCCAACCACTTCTCAACCGGTATTAGGAGAAGTGTTAGCCTTATATGAGTCATTGAAAGATCGCGGTTACGACACGATCATTAGTATCCACTTATCAAGCGGTATCTCTGGATTTATCGGAACGCTTTATGGAATTACCGATGAAATCGAAGGCGTTCAAATCATTCCTTACGATTCGAAAATCACAAGTATGCCGATGGGGCACATGGTAGAAACCGCTCTTGATCTGTCAAGTCAAGGCAAAACCGTAGAAGAGATCATTTCCCATCTGGACACTATCAGAGACAATACCTATGCCTATTTGATCGTTGACGACTTGAATAACTTGGTTCGTGGCGGTCGCTTAACCAATGGAGCAGCCTTGATTGGCGGATTATTAAAAATCAAACCGATTTTGACCTTTGATCAAGGAAAAATTGTGCTTTACGAGCGCATTCGTTCCAGCAAAAAAGCATTCAATCGCGCGGAAGATATCATTGGTCAACGGGAGCAAGAAATCGCATTGCCTGTTAAATTTTATGTAATCCACGCCAATAATTTAGAAGTAGCGAAAGAAGAAAAAGCGAAGCTACAAGCGAAATACCCAAATGCAGAAATTGAGATTGGTCACTTCGGACCAGTTATCGGCACGCATTTAGGGGAAAAAGCCATTGGCATCGCTATTTCAGCGCAATAATTTTTATTTTTTCTATGTTTATTCACGCCATTATCTCCTCAAGACAATGTATGTAAGAATCAGTTAGACGTTCGTCTAGCTGGTTCTTTTTTCTGCTTTTTTGAGATTCGCTTGTAAAAAATCACACAAACTCGTACAATAGGATCAAAATGAAGGACTGGCAAAGGAGGAATTGCTATGAAGTGTTCCTTAAGAAGGTGGCAAATGAGCGATGCGCAAGATTTAGCCCATGCGTTAAATAATCAATCCATCCACGATTATTTACGGGAGGGGTTGCCATTCCCGTATACGGTCGCAGATGCACAAGCCTATATTCGATCTGTGGAAGAAGCAGAATTTGCCTTTGCAATCACTGTGGATGACCGAGCAGTCGGCAGTATCCGTGCTGTTCGCAAAGAAAATATCCATTATAGAACGGCTGAGATTGGCTACTCTATTGCACAAGAGTACTGGGGAAAAGGTTTGATGACACAAGCCGTTCAACAACTATGTGACTATATATTTACTACTTCAACTATCGTTCGTATTTCTGCTGAATCTTTTGCGAAGAATCATTCCTCTTGTCGTGTGTTGGAAAAGGCAGGTTTTACATTAGAAGGCGTTTTGCGAAAGCATGCGGAGAAAAACCATCAGCTGTTAGATATGAAACTCTATGCGTTGATTCGTCAAGAGGAAGACGGGCAGGATGACAACAATCAAAAAGGAGAAACCTATGAATGAACTGCAAAAGTTACCAAATGTAGGCCAAGTTTTAGCGGATCACCTGGTTCGTATCGGCATCAGTACCCCTGAACAATTGCGCACAAAAACGGCCGAAGCCATTTTTGTGACGATCCGCCAACAATGTGATGCGGGCGCTTGCCTCCATATGCTCTATGGTATTGAAGGGGCGATCCAAGGCATTCCCAAAGCCCAACTTGCAAGTCAGAGAAAGCAAGAATTGCGCCTTTTTTTCAATCAATTGAGCTAGTGAAGTAATGCGTCATAAAAAAGCACTTTTTAAGAGCGTTTGTTTTTAGATACTTCTTATCAAGTGCTTTTTCTATAGACATCTGTCCCTAGCTACTAGAAAAGACCTTTTGCTTGTCCCAAACTAGCTTCCTCATTATACTTACTCTATCTAGTAAATTAGTAATTTACTAAACAAGGAGTGAGAACAATGAAAATACCAGAAAACTTGAAACATAAGCCCGTCATTAAAGTGGAAGACTATGATACTGTTGACGGAAAAAATGCGTTACATACGGATGCAAAAGGCCTTTCCCTCGGATTGGCACAATGGAACGACCGGGGAAAAGTCGATATCTCAGGCAAGGTTTGGCGCCACACAGGTGAAAAATGGTCTCGTCAGTCAGAAGAACTACCGCTCACTAGAATCTTAGATCTAGCAATCTTAGTGGCGCAATCCAGTTTGTATTTTCAAGAGGCTTATCGCCATGAAAAGTTTTACGATCCTGAAAATCCGTTGATCGAGATCATTGGCTTACAAGGAAATCGTATGACCGTTGAAGTAGACACCGAAAATCCTAAGATCGATGAAGACATTCTACTTTTTTATGATTCCTTGCAAAAAGATGGCGAGCTATACGGCGAACGCTTCAAAATCCTAAAGCGGCTTTTAGATGAGCTAGGTTATTAAGAAAAGGAGCAGATTGCCATGACACAAAATCAACCGTCTTTTGTCGTAACGAAAGGACGCGCTTTTAGCAAATTAGAACAAACCATGATTTGGAAAAAACCACAAAGTCATCAGACCAGTGCTGAAGAACTACGAATCGCTTCAGAGATCGCGTTGAATTGGGCGGATCCAGAGATGAAGATTTTCAATGTGTTGCTGGAAGGCGATGCTGGGTCGGGTAAGACTCAGTTGGCAAAGGCACTTTCTGCCGACTTGCAACTGCCCTACACCAAAATCACCTGCTTTGCGGATATGGATAAGTCAGATGTATTTGGTGCTTTATTACCAGTGATCAACACCGACCAAGAAGAGGACAAGGACTTGCTGGATGCGATTTATCAAAGTGATTGTTTTGAAGATGTCTTGGCTTTGATCCAGCGGCATTTTTCCTTGACTCGTGAGCGGGCACGGGCGAAATTTGCGGAACTGATCGAACGGATTGAAACCAGTGATCAGCAACCGACGATTCAATACAAATTTTATCCCTCCGAAATCGTACGGGCGCTGGAAAAAGGCTATTTGCTTGAGATTCAAGAGCCAACGGTCATTCGTGATGCTTCGGTACTAGTGGCACTAAACTCGGCCCTTGAACAAAACGGGATGCTGAATATCCCAACTGGCTTTGTTCGGCGACACCCTGACTGTGTGGTAATCATCACAACGAATCGGAATTACCAAGGCAACCGACCATTGAACGAATCCTTGCGAGATCGGATGCAGCATGCTGAAAAAATGGATTTACCTGAGCTAGCAGTCATGGTGCAGCGAGGCATTGCCAAAACCAATTATCCGGACAAAACGACTGCGGAGAAAATGGCTGAGATCATACGCTTGCTAGACGTGACCGCCAAAGCCAATGCCATCAAAGGAGTGGCGGGCATGCGTTCCTATTTTTATTGGCTAAATGCAGTCAAGCAAGGACAAGATCCCTTTACAGCAATTGATAGCAAAGTGCTATACAAAATCACCACCGATCCGAATGAGCTTTCTCTTTTACAACAGGCGCTAGAAGCTTCAGGGTTATTGGCGCAATTGCGGCTTTTGTTTTCTGGACAACCGCTAAATGCCTTTAAAGAACAAATCAAAGGACGCCGAATCAGCAGCGAAGAGGCGGACCAGCGCAATGTAGTGGAAGAAGGCACGCCCGTCCTAAAAAATGAGCAAGTCCTTGAGACCGCCAATCAAGAAACTGAGGCGGAAACGATGGAAACCAGTGATTCTGACAAACAAGAAGCGAAAAGCGCAGCAACTGAGGCGACGTTTTCAGAAGAACTAGAACGCAATAGTCATGATGGCCAAGCAAAAGCTGGGAGTGAGGCACAAGAGGCAGCTCCTGCTGCTCATTCTTTGTCGATCGAAGCGTATGAAGCCCAGGAGAAAGAAAAGAAAACTACGGCATCAAAGGCAGCACGACAAGCATTGAAAGAATCAATCCATGCCAAAGAAGGGCTGATCGTTCATCGACCACCCGTCGATTTAGAAAAAGCGACTGAAGCCCAACAGCGTTTGCAGCCGTTGCTGCCGATCGTAGAGTCATTGATCAAGCAAACCCAAGAAGTATTGGAAAATGAACAAGCTTCGGCATACAGTAAAGGTAAGTACAGCGGCACACGCTTTGATGCCAGCAAGGTTGCGTATCAAGATTTCCGGACCTTTGACAAGAAGAATCCACCTCATGAACAGCCTTCCTTAGCTCTTGCTTTGCGCATCGATGAATCGGGTTCGATGATTCGAGAAGATCGGATATTGTATGCGCAACAGGCGGTCTTAGCGGTGAATGCTTTTGCCGAACGTTTATCTTTGCCATTGATGATCTATGGCGATACAGCGGACGTGACCGCTCGTGAAAAAACCTCGCTTTTTGCTTACAAAGAATTTAATGAAGGCTTTGAATTTGTGCCAGAGAAACTCATGACAATGAAGCCTCGGCAAAATAACCGTGATGGGGCTGTCTTGCGCGTGCTAGCTGAAAAGCTCGCTCATCAGCCGGCAACCACTAAATTACTCTTGAATATCAGTGATGGCCAGCCAAAAGCTCTTCCTGATTATACAGGGGTAAAAGCCAAAGAAGATATTCAGCAGGTGATCGCTGACTATGAACGACAAGGGGTGCTGTTTCTGGCAGCTGCCATTGGCCAAGACAAAGAGGTGATCAAAGCGATTTATGGGGAAGAACGCTTTATTGATCTTTCCAATCTAACAGAATTTCCGCAGCGCTTGTTGCAGCTGCTGACAAGGTATTTGTAGACGTCGATAGCTAAAGGGAAAAGAGTGTGGGCTACGTGCCGCACTCTTTTTTGATCATAATTATATTATGTAAACAAGAAGATGTTTGTCTAAATTTGAAAAGTTCTGTAAAATAGGCGCCAAAAGGAGGGCTATCATGAACAAATGGCGGTACTTCTACTATCCTTGCCAATTCGGCTGGCACGCAGCACTTCGTAGGCGCAGTTTGCTGATGAGTGGTGTATTGGCGATTCTTCTACTGATCATTGCCATCTTTGCAAAGAATTGGCTAGTTTTTTTTTCGTCAATGGCTGCACTACGAAACAAATAGTGGTGAGAATCAGATGGATCTCACATATGCCAGTTGGCTTTTCTTTTTGCAATTGCTGCGCTTCGTACTTAGCATTCTAGCTATAGGATTGATCGCCGCCTTTTTATGGCACTGCAATCACATGTATCGTTTTCATTTGATGGGGGAGGAGCAGCAATCTCTGAGTATTCGGTTGTTGTTAGGACAGTCTCCGTTGGTGGTCACCTTAGAAGAGCTTTTCTTTGTAGGCATTCAAAGCATTGTTATTGGTTTGATAGGGCTTGTCAGCGGTTTGTGGCTTAGTCAAAAAGCACTGCAGGATTTTTTTCATTTCTTTCATCTTCCCGCAGGCTTTACTTTTGAATTTCCCTTTAAAGGTCTATTAATCACGCAACTTGGTGTGCTCTTGCTGCTTTTTTTGTTACGATTCCGCGGTACAAAGAGGACGGTTGAAGAGATTCTCGGTAACGGATGCCCGAATGAGTGAGGGGATGATAGGTTGCTTTTATTTCCCTCTTTTAAAATGCGAACATATGTTTTATAATAGGTGAAACAAGATAAAGGTCGTGAATTTGTGAAGACATCCTTAACTTTAGAAATGGAAGAGGCACTTTATTATTATTGTCGTGAAAACAGTGATATTGTGGTAGAAGAGGTAGTCATGCCAGATGATCACGGCATCGTGGATACTTTGAGTTGTCGCTTGACGACTGAAAATACATTTGAATGGCGTTGCTACGAACTCAAAGTTAGTTTGGCAGATTTTCGCTCAAAAGCAAAACTATCCTTTATTGGGAATTATAATTATTTTGTCTTACCCAAGTCATTGTATGAAAAAGTCAAAGATCAGATTGCACCTACAATTGGTGTTTTGGTCTATCATGCATTTCTTGAAAAAGAAACGGGCAGCAAAGGGTATTTCAGTGTCGAAAAGAAACCCCAACGGCAAGAGCTGCAGGTTCCAGAAAATGGCTTATTGTTTCGGTTGATTTCGGCACAAGCGAGAGAAGTCGGCAAAGCAAAACAGACTGCTCGAGGATTGCGGGTATTTTCAACAGAACGTTTGTACCAAGAACTGAAGAAACGCCAGCCTGAGTATGACTTGTTCGGTGGTGGAGTCAATTACTATGATCGATTTATTGAAGATACTCAGCTGCAAGCGATCGAAGCCTTGAAAGAAGAATTGGCCGCTACGAGAGCAGCCTATGAAGCGCTGGAAAAACGTTTTTTATCAGGCGAGTAAGAAGGAGAGAAGAAGATGTACTTCCCGTATATTCGTGGAAAACAATTTGATTTATTGGCATTGAAAGCACTGTTGGAACAAGATCGCTTGTCAGAAGCGATCCAGCCGATCATTGAACCGGTCAAGCAATCAAAAACGTTTTGGACGACCATTGACCTGTTTCAAAGGAAGCAGCATCCTTTTTATCTTGTTCGCAATCCACAGGCTGGGGCTTTTCTGACTGCAGAGGGGTTAGCAGAGTTGCAAAATGTTGCTGCCCCTAAAGCAATGATCGTAGATCGACCCATTGAAACAGTGGAAGAAACGCCTGATCTTTGGATCGTTCATCAAGCGGACCCAGCACTCGCTAGTGATTGGCGGGAAAATACACTGCCGGTGCTGGTAGGCAAAGAGTTTCGTTTGTTAAATAAAATCAACGGCCCGAAACTACTGATGGAAGATCCGTTTACACGTTTACCTAAAAATAGTTTTTATACAGAATGTCCGGACGAAGGGTTTTCAAAAACCCATCATCTTTATCAAAAATTGGGTTATGCTGGGTTTAGTGATTTTTCTGTCGATAGCAAAATTTATTATGAGCACAGTTATCCCTCAAAGCGGTTGGTTTTGCATTGGATCTATCCGACAACTGAGCAAGATTTGCGAATCGTTCACTTATTTTCTGAGGAAGAATTACCAAATCAGAAAGAAAAATTTTTCGAAGTCATGGAAGCTTTGTTACAGCATGAAGAAGAGTATTCTACACAAACAGCTGGGCTGCAGCTATTAATTGCTGCCTATCAGCAAAGGTCGTTTCCAGGTATGGGCGTTATTCGGAAAGCTGCGGTTATGAATCACTTGGAACTCGTCAGTCGTCTTATTTAGTCTCTATACGTATACGATGGTAAGCTCTAACAAAATACTGCCATTTATTGTACAAAACACCTTGATTGCACCCATTGTTTTCAGGATAGTGATAAAATCAGGGAAAAGGAGTTGGCGCTCGTGGGAACAAAAGATAGAGAATATTATCGAAATGAAGGAAAAGAATTTGAAAAAAATAAGAAAAACCTGCTTATTCGACGTTTAAATCAACTAATCATTGTTTTGGTCGTTTTGATCATTGTCTTTTCGGCGATCCTGTATTACATAGTTTGAAACTTTCCGTAGCTGTCATTGCTTTATTAGCAGCAACAAAAAGAAAATTGTACTTAGATGACTGTGATCCCTTGATTAGGACTCGCTATGGGAATCGGATCCGTTTAGGTAAAAACTGAACGCAACTCAACTTTTGTTGTTTATCGTTGCTGGTTTGCCTGTGATCAAGATTCCCATTAGGCTATTTAGTTAGAACAAATTTGGCTGGGTTATGTACGAATCATTACTGATAAAATCGTGAACAGTGATTCATTAAGCATTGAGTGATTCATTGAGATTGGCCATCAGCTGCAAACTATCTTTGAATTCAAAGATTCAAGGATCAACAAGATCAAATACAGACAAAGGTACAGATATAATTTGTCAATTGATTTTCTTGTCAGTCGTAAAATAAACAAAAATCCTAAACTATCGCTTAAATAACCGTTTTTTTGGATTATACTGCTAATTAGGTTAATTTGAAGGAAATAATCATGAATAAGAGGGAGGAGAGTCGCACAATTACTAGCTAAATACGGTGTTCAAAAAATTTTTTATTTTAGTTTACATAATATATATTATACAAAGTTACATTCAAAAAAGGGTTCGTGCCATTCTAAATAGTTCAAGACAATTTTGTATCATTTTACCTCCCTCCGAATGACTTTTATCAGTAGATTGTCGCTAATGCACCTAAAATTCAATTAAAACTAAGAATTTCTTGTTTTACATGTTCTTCAGATTCTTTTTTTGATTTGCTGATTAACAGATTGTTCATTGTTAACTGTCTTGTAGCAAGTTACTTGCGGATTCGTCTTTTTTATCTCAGCAAATACAGATTCAAGCTATCAGCCTTGATTCACGAACCAATCGGTTTGATTGTATGCTATAATCATTTTGAAAATCTTTGAGCTTTTTTCTCAAATTTTATTCATATACAGCCAATCCGTTTCAAAGTTCTTACACTAGTGCTTAGATGTTGCAAATACTGACAAATATCCGTTACATGATTCTATAAAAAAAGAACCCTAAAATTATGTAGATAACTTAGGGCATTTCGTTATTTAATATAATTGTAATGTTCGTAGGTCACCATAAACGTCCATATTCTGCTAAAAAAGCCTGAATAAAGCGCCGTTGATCATTCCTTGGAATACTAGAACCATGGCAAGTAAAATCAAACCAGCAGCTATCCATAAGCTCATTTTTCCTTTTTGTCGACTTGTGAACGGGTTTTGCTTCAAATTGCCACTCGTCAGGATGAAATACATAATCATGCTGAATGATATGAGCAAAATAATTTCTACCCCTAAGCCTAACCATAATCGCTGATTGTTTATTATTGTCATTTTATCACCTCGCCTCATTTTACTATTAATGAGGTGCAGACCACTGATTTGCCTGGTTTGCAGCTTGTTTTTCCATTTGTGTAATTAATGCCCGATAAAAGCAATTCCATCAGTATAGCTGATAATTCCTAAAAGGAGAATAAAAATGAAAAAGAATACGCAACTAAAGCTAGTCTTTTTACCAAAAATATGGGCGTCACTCCTCTACTTGCTTTTCGTGTTCACAGCCCTCTTCCTCTACTTATCAAAGTACTTGGACATTTCTTTCTTTACTTCGATGTATCCTGACTTTTATCTTCATATCTCCAATTTTTCGATTAGTTTGATTATTGGCTTACTGGGGTACTTTTGGCTCTTGTTGGGTGCGCCATTTAAAGCCGTCACGCTATTGACCCTGCTTTTGCTCATTGCCAATCTATTAAGTGAGACTGTCTTTGGCTTTATGAACACCCCTGATCGAATCGATTTACTTTTTGGGATTGCAGGAACGCTCGTCGCATATTTTACTTTGGCAATGATCAAAAGACACGGTTTAGTCAAGAATCAATCGTTTTGATTTAAACAGTCATGACTTCTCCTTATATGATCCCCTCGTTACTTAGGTCTAACCTATTTTTTTGGGAAAAGAAACACCTTGCTGCAGTTATTTAGCCGCAAAAAAGCACTCAATAAAGGGAGTGCTTTTTTGCGTTTCCATTGGCGATACTTTCGTATGGCTAGTCACTTAGCAGCCAATACAATGGACTTAGCTGTAGATTTTCCCAATACGGGTTGTGAAACCCTATCAAATAGTGCAAAGCTAAATACCCGAAAATCATAAAGCCAAATGACAAAGTCACGATCCGTCCCCAACGTGGTATTTCTTTGATAAATAAACCTAGCATACATATCAATAATGGAAACGAATAATTAAACAGTAAATCACTTCTAATATTTTGGTTCAGAGGATCCTTCATTATTTTGTCATTTAAGCCCCAACTTATGCCGACGATCACAAACATAAGCGCCAGAATAGTCAATCGTTTGCGATCAAAAAGCCACTGTTCTTTATCTTTCCTACTTGCAAAGTAGATCGTAAGCAGGACCACGATTAATCCAGACATACTATTCTCCTTTTTCGCCAGCTATTTTCCAAATCGTTCATCGGTGCTTCATGATAAATTATAACAGATATAGTGTAAAAAAAACGATACCCACCACTAGCCCCTTGTTTGATGCGCTTTTCAAATGTTTCATAGAAGAATCAGAAATTTAAAATTCTGTTCGCTTTACAAAAGAGAACGTATGTTTGTATTATATAGATAAGAGGTGATTGCTATGGGTATGCTACAACCATATGAAGATCGAAAAAAGCTAAAGTGGCAAGGATTCTTTTTATCTGAGCATACAACTGAAATTGAAGAGGAACCGACACGTAAGTTTGATTGTCCACCTAAGCCGTCACTCACAACGGAAGAAATCAATCAGTGTTTATTTGAAGCCATGAAAAAGAACCTAACTGTGGCGATCCAACGAGAAGAAGTTAATGAAGAAGGCGGCTATCCTCCAGATATTATCGGGAAAATCAGCGGTTATGACCCATTAGGCATTTATTTGACGGGAGAAACAACGGAAAAAATCCATTATGATGAGATTCGTCACGTTGCTTTCTACGAAGAAAGAAAATGGTTTGATCTCAGCGAATAATACAACTGTTTACACTACTTAAACTAAAGGAGGAAGAAATGATGGAAACACAAAAAGGATCTGTCTCAAAAATAAGAATCGTCTCCTTTGCCCCCTCCCCTTTGGTCCGCTTTACACTAGGTACCACCAACTGTTTGATTGCGAAACACAGTTTGAATTTTTTAGGGGATGTTGATGACGGCATGTTTCTAACCGTGGGCGGCTATTGGAATAAGCGCCGTCAATTCGTGGTGCAAAAGTATACGGTGTACGGCAAAACGAAAATCATGTTGGATATCGATGCCTATCGGCAAAAAACAGTAAAGGCGGGTTCATTATGAGAGCAAGAGACCTCTTGACAGCACTGACAACGTCGTCGAGTGCAGCAGATTACCAAGGAATTTATTTAACGTACAAAGAAAACTTGATTCCTTTTACGACGATCGCCCAAGATAGCCATAACCAATTGATTTTATTTTTTGAACCAAAAAAACCCGCTCTGACGCTGAAAGAATTATATACACAGCTAATGCTGCATAAGAATTTGGACTTACTCTATTGGGATGGCGAGTCACGTCAAAAAGTTCTAGGGTTTCGTGAACAAAAAGAAAAGATCATTCTTTAGTCCCCTCGCCTATTTTGGCACACAACAAACGTTGAAAATCTCGGCAAAACGAAGAAAATAAAGTATACTTTGTGTAAAGACTAAAGGAGTATATCATGAAAAATCAAAAGATCACCCAAATGAGTTTCGCGAAAGTCTATCCCCTATATATTGCCAAAGCAGAGCGGAAAAATCGAACAAAAGAAGAAGTGGATCAGATTATTACCTGGCTGACCGGTTATGACCAAGAAACGCTGCAACAGATGAATGAAGAGCTTTCTTTTGAACGTTTTTTTAGTCAAGCCCCTCAGCTCAATCCCGCACGAAAGCAGATCACTGGTGTCATTTGCGGCATTCGGGTAGAAGAGATCGAAGAGCCAATGGTCCAAGAAATTCGTTATCTAGATAAACTGATCGATGAACTGGCGAAAGGAAAAGCCATGACGAAAATTCTGCGCTCTGCTGAATGAGGCGATTTTTTTCGAGTTGCTATTTAAGAATCAACGCTTTATACTTGAAATACCTTGGCAGGGGCAAATCATTGCTCAAAACACAGTGGGAAAACACCCCACTGTGTTTTTTTATACTGACTTTCTTGACGGTAGCTTTCAACCAGACAGGCGTTCTTAGCTTAGTTCAACCACTTAGCATGTAGTGCCCAGTGGAATTGGCCGCCTTTTCGTGAAAACACAAGGACATTGTCTACGTCCCTCTTCTTTACTCAACAAGACTCTCTTAACACGTACAAAAAAGCACTCCTCTTAAAGAAAGGAGTGCTAACTTTTACTTTTTCAATTCTTTGATCTGTTCTTTTCGCTTCAAATACGCCAGTTCTTTTTCCATTTTACGATAGCGGGCGAAAGCTTCTTCTGAAAGTTCACCGGCAGCAATGGCCGCTTTGACCGCGCATTTCGGTTCTGTTTCATGACGACAGTCTCTGAAAAAACAACCTTCAGCATACTGGCTGATCGCTTCAAAGGATTGGTCGATCGAAGCTGACCGGACGGTACTGATGCCAACTTCCCGCATGCCAGGAGTATCAATGATTATTGCGCCAGAGGACAGAGTGAACAACTGGCGACTCGTCGTCGTGTGTCGTCCTCGACTATCCTCTCGTATGTCATTGGTTTTTTGAACGTCTTGCGCCATAAGCTGATTTAATAAGCTGGACTTTCCGACCCCAGATGAACCGATAAATGCGCTGATCTGTCCGTCAGAAAAATACGTTTCCATCAGCAATTCGTTTGGTTCAAAAATGGACGTAGCAAATGTTTTCACACCAAATGCATCGTTTAATGCTTGCAGCAGCTCTGCTTTTTTATCAGCAGTAACTTGATCGGCTTTGGTCAAGAGAATCACCGGATTAGCCCCACTGTCCCAAGCGATCGTTACAAAGCGCTCTAACCGAGCCAAATTGAATTCTTCATTGGCACTAGTTGCAATAAAAACTGTGTCGATGTTCGCCGCAATGCCTTGCTCGTCCGTGCGATTTCCAGCTACTTTTCGTTGCAAAAAACTTTTTCGTGGCAGCAAAGCATCAATCAAGAAATGATCTTGATCATACACCTGTCCTTGTACAGAATCACCAACGATCGGATAATCCTTTGGCGCTAGTGCCTGTTGGCGAAATTTTCCTGAAACCGTTGCTAAACATTCTTCTCCTGTGGTCAAGCGGACTTTTGCGATATCTTTGGCCTGAAAGACCACAATTCCTTGTTTTTCCATGATTTCCCTCCAGTTAGTTAGGAGGCCGCACTTAAAAAGAGAAACCTCCGAGTTGATGTTGCTTCATTTGATTTGTCATAAGACATTTCCCCTTTCTATGTTGTGCTCATCATGTGATGTCGCTTTATTATACCACCGGAACGGACAGTATGCTAAAGCAAATGACCCAAAAGAACATTTACTGAAACGAAGTAGATAAACAAGCCGGCGATATCTTTGATCGATGTGATGATCGGTGCCGAACCGGCTGCTTGGTCGATGTTTAGTTTAATCAGTACAAACGGGACTAAGAAGCCAAGTGCTGCGGCTAAGGTCATGGCAAAAACTAACGAAATACCAACAGCCACACCTAACATCGGGATTCCTTGCCAAAGTGATGCAGCAGCCCCAGAGATGACCCCTACGATCAAACCTAGACTTAAGCCGATCCAAACTTCTTTAAAGAAATGGCGAGTGAAGGTCGAAAGATCAATATGCCCTAATGACATCCCGCGAACAAAAACAGTTGAGGACTGTGTACCAACGTTTCCACCCATATCCATGATCAAAGGGATAAAAATCGCAACGGCTGCCACCGATTCCAATGTTTGTTCAAATTCATCAATGACTACCCCAGCTAAAAGACCGGCAACCAAAGTGATCACTAGGAACGGCAATCGGACTTTCCAAATTTGCCAAAGGGTGCCGTTGATCAGAACGTTACTACGGTCTGCTTCATTAGAAGCAACATCGACTAAACCAGCGGCATTAAACATGTCTTCTGTCGTTTCTTGCTCGATGACATCGATGGCGTCATCGACAGTGATGATCCCAACGATTCGCGATTCCTTGTCTACGACTGGTAGCGCAATGATATCTAGTTCATTTAGCAAACGTGCCGCTTCTTCCTGGTCCGTGTCCGTGGTAACATAAATAACTTTTTGGGACATGATTTCACTGATGAGTTGATCCCCTTGCGCCATTAAGAGATCTTTCAGCGACAAAACACCTTCTAATGTTTTCGTTTGATCAGTAACATAAAGCGTATAAATCGTTTCTTTTTCTTTGGCTTGCATTCGCACTTTTTCTAACGCTTGATTGACCGTCATATTTTTTTTCAATGTGATGAATTCCGGTGTCATCAAACGTCCAGCAGTCTCAGCCTCATACCCTAATAAGAGGTTTGTTGCAGCACGTTCATCCGGTGCCATTGATTGTAAAAGTTTTTGTGTTACGGTCGCTGGCAACTCATCCAAGAGTCTTACTCGGACATCTGGTGCCATTTCGTTCACAAACTCGGTTGCCCGTTCATCGGTGAAAGAGCGTAATAAGTGTTGTTGTGTAGCTGGTGTCAAATCTTCAAACAGGATAAGTGCTTTATCTTTTGGTAATAGTCGGAAAACGATCACTTTTTCATCCGCGGATAAATTGCTGAACAATTGTAACAGCGGCAGCTCTTCCATTCCTGATACGAGTTCTTTTAATTTTTCAGAGTCTTTCTGATTTAAATAATGTAAGATGGTTTCTTGCTGGTTCATGGGATACACTCCTTCTCCTGTAATTTTGCTCAAAGAAAGAAAGGAAATCGTTCAGAAAATTGTCCAGATTTCTTTCGTTTGAAGGTTGCGTGCTATACAGCTGAAATTTCGTTCCGCAGCTGGAGATGCCTGTTATTAAAACAAGCATCAAAGGGAAATAGCAACAACTTTATTCATTATATCACATAGTTTTTTTAAAACATGAAAAATTTGACTTGCAAATAAAAAAAACCATTCAGGCATGTTCCCTTGGTAAAGAAAGTGGGTTAAGAACATTTGAGATCAAAAAGCAAAAGAAACCTGAAAGTTCTGTAAAACGCTCCATGCAAATGGTATGATTAATGGGTTGCAGTTTTTTTACTCCCCGTTTATGCTAACTATACATCAATGAAAAGAGAGGCAAAAAAGATGGCAAAGAAAAAAACATTTATCGGATCGGTCACTGCGCTTCTCGCACTCGCAGCAGTCGGATTTAGTTTCCTACACAGTAATGATCTATTCCCAAATCACAAAACACCATCATCAGAAGTGGCAGTCACTTCTGCTAAGGATATTCGTGCAGATGAGCTGGCACAGTTAACTTACCAAGGCACCCAAACGATTGAAGTCAATCAGAACATTCCTGAGTTTTCAGAAGATGATCTTTCCCTTGAAAATGGCGCCTGGGAAGCATACGGCGACCTCGATCACCTCAATCGTGCGACCTCTGCTGAAGCAATGTTGAATCAATCCTTGATGCCCACGGAAAAGCGTGGCGATATTTCCAGTGTGAAACCGACAGGTTGGCGTAATAAACAGCTCCCCAATGGGAAATATTTATATAATCGAACCCACTTGATTGGCTTTGCTTTAGCTGGCGAAAATGCAAACTGGAAGAATCTGATCACAGGGACAAGTCAGTTGAACAATCCCGAGATGTTGCGCTTAGAAATGGATATCAACTATTATCTCAAGCAAGATAAAAATCATTATGTCCGATATTCCGTCACCCCGATCTATCGCGATGACGAGCTGGTTGCCCGTGGGGTACAGATGCAAGCCCAATCTATTGGCGAGGATACGATCCAATTCAACTATTATATCTTCAACATCCAAGATGGTGTCACAATCAACTATGCGGATGGTAGCAGCGAGATTTCCAACGAAGATATGACGCAGCCGGAGAATGCTACAAGTAGTGAAAACAACACGACAACAGCCACTTCTCAAAGCAGTGAAACAGAGGAAAAACAGAAAGAATATGTCGATCAACAAGGAAACGGTTTGATCAAAGGATCAAGAAGCGGCATCTATCATTTGCCCGGATCTAAATACTACGAGGATACTACCAACCCGAAAGAATGGTTCAAAACCATCGCTGAAGCGGAAGCTGCCGGCTACCGTGCACCAAAATAAAAAAGCCTTAGGCTTTTTTATTTTGGTTTTATTTATTCTTCGTTGGCTTGTGCTTGTCGCAACACTTTGACATAGGCCTTCCCTTCGTCTGTAAAACGAACCGAACGTGACTTAAAGCGATAAGCTCGGTAAATCAGGCCTCTTTTTTCAAGACGCAATAAATGACGATAAACCAAAGAAGTTGTTTTTATCTCTTCATTGGCACAGATTTCTCGTATGGTAGGTGAGCAACCTTGAGCTTGCATATATTCGTCAATAAAAAGTAAGATTCGATCTTTTCTCGGCATAATTCCTCCTTTCCGCAAAACAGTCTTCACTGCTGCAAATTCGTAAAAACCGATAAGCTACTGCCTCGTCAGCTTTTTGTCCAATTAATACACTGAAAATCTATTGTTTCTCCCTCTTTTCCCATTCTTCCAACGAGTTAAAGTTCCTCTTAAACGCTGGAATTTTCCCCTTAACGAGAAAAACATCGGCAAGCAGCGCTCTTTGTTATTGATTTTATCAAATTTAACAGCAAAAAATAGTAAATTTGAAAATTATTTTCCTTTTTATTGACATAAAAATAAATAAAGGTATTATTTTTTCTTGGAATTTGTTATTCTAAATTTAAGTAAAGGAGGATTTTATGTTAGGGATCGGCTTATTTTTTGTAGGAATTACTTTGATAATCAACGGCTGGGGAAGTTTACTTCACATTGACTATCGTTCACTTGCTTTAATTAATCTTTTTACAGGTTCGTTATCTTTCATTATCAATCTAATCTATATGCTTCAAGGCGCTTATTATGAAGCAGGCACTGGCTTTCTCTTTGCCTTCACGTATTTATTGGTAGGGATCATTTACCTTTTTGATTTAGATCTACGTATTTATGGGATTTTTGCGCTATTCGTAGCCATCAATACCTTGCCTTTTGCCTGGGTTTCTTGGCGATGGGAGCAAGATCCCCTTTTTGCACTGATTTGGTTAACATGGGGAGCGTTATGGTTTTGCGGCTTTTTGGATACGATCGTGAAGGTAAACTTCGGTCGTAAAATTCATTATTTTGCGATCGCTTGCGGTGTCTTCACTACGTGGGTCCCAGGTTTGCTGATGCTATTAGATCTCTATTAAACAATAGTGATTATCTCAATGATAATCACTATTGTTTATTTCTAAAAAGTGTTCAATCTCCTGCATCGCTTTCTGAGGACCATTTGTCGGGAAATGCTTCTTTAGCTGGCAGGCTTGTTGTCGGATTTTCGGTAAACAAACCTCAGTCAGGGCAACTTCTAGCTTTTTCACAGTTACTGGTTTTGTTAGTGCAATTGCATTGCCATACGCCACGCAGTACTGAATATTGCAGCTTTGCTCATAGTGCATCCCGATTCCGATAAACGGCTTCCCAGAGGCACAAGCTGTTTGAACAGTCCCTTCCCCACCATGGATAAAAGAAAAATCGATATGCTCATGCAATAGATGACTTGGCAGATATTCGGTCAGGAACAAATTCTTTGAGACGTTGTGTTTCCCCTTGAGTAGATGCGTAACCGGAGCAATGATCGCTAGTTCCGAACGGTTTCGCAAGAAAGCTAAGATTTTTCGCACCATGCGCGGATTCCCCGAACTGCCCATCGCAAAATAAACGATTCGTTTTCTTTCCCGCCGCTTTTGTTGAATAAAAGTCAACACTTCGTCTGGTAAAGAAGACCCGAGCTTCGCAAAAATCGGCCCAACGATTTGATAGTTTTCTGGCAGCTGCTCTTTCGTTAAAAATAAATCAGGAGTGGTGATGAGATTTAAATCAGCGTCCATCATTCGTAAGCTCGTTTCAGGCATAAAAAGTTTTTCTGTTTGGGCAGCGTGTTTGAATGCTCGGGGCATCCAGCGGGATTTTACCAATTGTTTTCTTGTCCAATACCAAAGTGGTTTCCTTAACGGTCCGAAGAAACGCAAACTAGAAGGGATAAACGCGCTATCTGATCGAAAAAAGGGATCACTCATCGCATAGGGTTTTACGTAGACTAAGGGAATCTGTTTGCTGCGAGCAGATAGAAAGATCGTGACATTCGATCCAGTTACAATCACCTGAGGAGCAAGCTTGTCGACCAGTTTTTTTTCGCTCAGGATACGCGCAGCAACCATCTCTTTGGTGAAGGGATTTTTGAATGAGCGCAGTTGATCTAATTTTATGATCTGTTCCTCTTGTTTTTCTGTCAGAGTCGGCGTCAATAAATGGTACGTAAAACCACTTTCAATGATACGTGAAGCAAAGGTCTTTGAAAAACCAAAGAACTCACAGTGGTGATTTCCTTGCATTTGTTTAGCGACTTCGATCATCCGTGTCGTTTCAGCCAAGTTGAATACCGCAGGTGCAAAAAGAATCATTGGCATGTAATCCTCCTCATGTATCGAGTCCATCCACTCGTTTCTTTCAAGTATACTAAAAGAGCGCATACTTAGGAGAAGTTTTTTGCAGACCTTCTCGTTCATCTTTTTACATTGTTTAACTAAAAATTTGCTATAATAAAGAAAACCTTTCAAGGAGTAAACCAATGCGAAAAAAAATATCTTCATTGTGGCTTAGTACATTCTCAAGCGGGCTCATTCTCTTTGCTTTCTTTTTCTTGATTCAACAATTTTGGGAAATGGTTGTTTCTGACTTTGCACTTCTTCCTTCTCTGGCATTCATCCAAATTCTCTTGATGATCCTTTCAACCTTTCTCATTAGCAAGTTTGTTAAAAAACGCTCGTGGCGGCAAGTGCTTTTTGGCAGCTACCTATTCATCATCGGCTCGCTGTTTTCTTTCTGGCTAGCAAATAATCCATTGGAGCTGCAAGCAGCTACTCTTTATATGATAGGCGCTTTTTTTGGTGGCATTCTTTGGGAGTATTTGGCACAGCGCTTGGCAACAGATCTACTGGCAAAAGATCATAAACCTCGTTAACAGAGGTTTTTTTCTTTTTCTGATAGAAAAGGCAAAAATTCTTCGTATATAGTGTGAAGGGGTGAAGAAGGTGCAGGATGAAGAAATCATTGAACGAATCAAAAAGAAAGACTATGCCGGCTTAGAAGAACTGTTAGCTGTTTATGGTGATAGCATGCTGAGGACGATTCATAGTGTCCTCTCCCAACCGCATGAAGTGAGCGAGCGCCAAGATGTAGCGAACGAAGTTTTTTATGAGGTTTGGCAAAAGATTGCTGCGTATCAACCTGACAGAAGCCGCTTGATTACTTGGCTGCTTTTAATCAGTCGTAGTCGTGCGATTGACCACAAGCGGAAGTTGAACAAGCGCTCATTGGAAGAAAAACCTGTTGATGAGCAGGAACTAGCTATTGAAGAATCACCTTTAACAAAGGAAAACTTTTTGGGCTTTATTGAAGACCTTGAAGCCCTTGATCAAAGGATCTTTCTGCTCTACTATTTTTATCAGGAATCACCCGAAACCATCGCAGAGCAGACGGACTTAAATGTCTCAGCAATCTACAATCGTCTTTCCCGTGGCCGCAAACGCTTAAAAGAAAGGATGACTATCGATGGATTTTAAACAGTTAGTCTTAAATGAAAATAAATCACTGATAAAAGTAACTGAACAAGAAAAAGCAACAACCTTCGAGCTGTCCAAACAATATGTTTTCTTGCAAGATCTATTAGAGGAGCTTCGGAAGCTTTTAGCAAAAGACGAAACGATTCTTGGCTATCTGCCTTTGACGCCAGATGGAAACCTCGCCTTCGCCAACCAAGGGCTTGGCGCCTATGCGTATGCAACAACTGAGAAAGCAAAAGCATACCGTGACATCTTTCATGATACCCGCGGCAATCGTTTGTTGGTTTTCACAGAGACCCGAATGCTTTTTTTGGTCATCATCGACTATCTAGAAAGCAACACCTATTTCAGTTACCCCTATGAGACCATCAAAGCCTTCACCATCAAGCCAAGAAAGCTGATGAAGCACGAATCACCAGAGGATAAAGAACAATTCCATTGGGGCTATTTCGACTTTCAAGCGGGGACACACATTTTCTCAGAAGTGCTGACAAAAAAAGACTACGAGTTATTTACGTCCTATCATGAATCGATCCCTGCACTCAAGAAAATTCCGATTCAAAACAAAATTTACCGAGCAGCCAAATATCAGTATTTCTTGAGTAATTGGCATTTCAGTTTTCGCTTAATGACCATTTTCAACATGCTCTTCCTGCTGCTGTTTGTATTACTGATTCTCGGATTTTTCTTACACTTTGGGCCACTGAAAGGATTTTATTATAAGGATCTATTGGACATAGGTATGGTCATTTCCCTTTTGTATAGTAAGAACATCTTGCCATAAAAAAAGACTGCCGTTCCTTCCTAATCATTTCTTTGATATCAATTGAATAAAGCACCAGATTTTCTACGGAAGAGCACCTCTTGCAGGATTCAAGTGAAAACGAATGCTGCAAGAGGTGCTTTTTTGTCTCGGACTATTGGGACATTCCTAATCGCTCGATTTTCATTTCCTTTTGAAATTCTCAGATTTCTTGTGAACTTTTCAGAAGACTCCACTCATAATTTCATATATGCCTAATGGGATTATTTTTTCATTCACGCTTGCTTTTTAGGAAGAAACGTTATGATGATTTTACTTGCTAGGAGGTGTGAAAAATCGAACTTATCGGACATCTGATCTTCTGGGTCCCATTTTGTCTTTTTCTAGTGATTGGATCGTTTTTCATACAATGGCGGAAACGTTTCGTTTCAACCCTTATTGCAGCGATCCCGTTTCTCTTTTTTATGATAAAAATATTCAATTATCGGCATTATGAGCCGGATTTTATTTTCATCATCTATTTGGTCGGACTCTTCTTGTCATCGATCTTACTGATTGTTGCTGTCCGTCGGCTTTCAAAAAAAGCCTAAACCTAGGGTTACTAGAAAACAAAGACATTGCTTAAATGAAACCCAGCCTAACTTTAAGGTTCATTTAAGGTTCACGGACTATAGTCAATACGGACATAATAATTTAGAGCCTGTGCTAGCGGAAACTAGCGCAGGCTTGTTTGTTTATTTATAGAAAATAGGACAAATCGCTAGCAGGTGTGGGGTAGGCAAAAATCATTTGTGCCAGTGCTTCTTTCGATAGCTGATTTTCCAACACAAAAACGAAGTGGTTGATCAACTCATCCGCCAGTGCAGAAAAAATCGTGACAGCAACGATTGTATCAAATGTGTCATAAACCAATTTGATTTTTGCCTCTTGATCATTGATTCGTCGATAGGTATACCAAGAAGAAAGATCTATCACCTCACTATGATATTCTGAGGCATGATCGGCAATCTCTTGCTCACTGATTCCGATTCTTGCCAGTTTTTCCGCACCAAAAACTAGTGTAGGGATCAGTGGATAGCGGATGGGCGTTCTCTGGTCATCTATATGCTCGACAAGATAGGCGGCTTCAAAGCTAGCAACAGGCGTCAGTTTTGGCTGCTTTTTCGCTAGCACATCTCCGATTGCGTAGATGTGTGTTTGACTAGTCTGCAAAAACTCATTTACAACGATCCCTTGTTTTGACGTTTCTACCCCTGCCTTTTCCAGTTGCAGCTGATCGCTATTGGGTCTGCGTCCCGTGGCACCAATCACTGCTTCTACGGTGAGAGACAATGCTTGTGTCTGAATTGTATAGTGGTTTTGTTCTTTCATGATTCGCTGTGCGTTCTGGTTAAAGTGAAACGAAACACCTTGGTCCTGCATTGAACGAACCATTTCTGCGGTCAATTCAGCATCAAATCCTTTTAATGGCTGGTCATTATGATGAATCACATGAACTTCAGCACCTGCTGCTTGAGCGATCATCGCCAATTCGAAGGTAATATATCCAGCACCTATGAAAGCAATCGTTGCTGGCATCTTTTCAAAGGAAAGAAAATCAGTACTGTTTTGTAAATGCTCCTTGCCGACGATTGGCAGTACGGCTGGACGCTGTCCTGTCGCAATGATTATTTTTTCTGCTTGAATCTCTTCTGCGCCCACGATGACCGTATGGACATCACGAAAAGCGGCTTGTCCGTAGTAAGTAGTGATCCCTTCTGCCAGTAGCCCTTGTTTGGTTGACTCCGGCACACGATCAGTATACGAGCGTTTAAACGCCATCAGTGCCGGCCAATCAATGGCTACCTGCCCTTGAACGCCATTGCCTTGCATACGTTTCGCCTCTGTTTTGACTTCTACGCCTCGCATCAGTAGTTTTTTCGGATCGCACCCGCGATTGGGGCACGTGCCACCCCATAAATCAGCTTCGACGATCGCCACTGTCTTTCCTTTGGCTTTTAACCCGTAGGCAGCAGCCGTACCAGCTGGACCCGCTCCGATAATCAGTACATCCACCTTTTTCATCTGTCTCCTCCTTCTCCTAAAAAAAATTCCTGCTCTTTCTCTTCCCTTCAAGTATAGCGAATCACGGTCAGCCCACAAAACAATTCGCCTTTAACGGCTCCTGCGAATGATCACAATCATCCCTTAAAATTGCGTTTGATATGGTATACTTTTCTTGTCAGTTTAACGACAAAGGAGAATGAATGACTGTGAGTTTTAAACGTTTTTTTCAGCTCTTTCTTTTTTATTTCCTCTCGATTCTGGTGGCCTATGGCCTGATTGCGTTTCTAGCAGTAGATAACTTTTGGCTGGTCGTCTGTTTGATGACAATTGTCGGCTATCTCACCTTGGGTATCCCACTAACCTTATTGAGTTTAAAGAAGAAAAAATAAGACAACACACAAAGACACCAGCAACTTCTCTAAGAAGCTGGTGTCTTTCCACATTGATGCGATTATCCTAATACGATCTGGGCATCTGCCAATGCTTTTTCCACTACTTCCATCACCAGCTTGCTATGTGCAAGGCGTTCCTTGACAAAGACATGATCATTTTCGTGAATGGCTTGTGCAAAACGGGCAAATTCTTCAAACATACGATGTCCGTGAACGCTTTGATCCTGATGGATTTTTCCCCCATTGACCGGTTCAACGTCATAGCTGGCAAGCATATTCGTCGGCCCATTGACGATGATCGATCCTTTCGTCCCTTGGATCGTTGAGCGAATCGTCGCTGTCGAATCTTTGGCGCCAATACAAACGACTTTTGTTTGTTCATAGTCTAAAAACAGCATGCCAGAAGTATCGATCCCCTCTTCGACATTAGCAAAATAGCGGACACTTTTTGGTTTTCCTAAAAGCCCGACGACAAAATGAATATTATAGATATTGATATCCATCAATGCCCCTCCACCCATTTTCGGGTTAAATGCAGGTAAAACGGTTCCCTCTTTGAATAAATCATAACGAGAAGAATACTGCGAATAGTTGCATTCAATCACTTTCAGCTCTCCCAATGTTTCAAGCTGCGCTTTTATTCCTTGATAGTTGGCTAAGTACTGATTTGTGATGGCTTCGATCAAAAGCACCTTGTGGGCAGCAGCCAATTCTGTTAATTCTACTAATTCTCGTGTCTGCAACGTAAATGGCTTTTCACAAATGACGTGTTTGCCAGCGAGGATCGCTTCTTTGGCAAAGGAAAAATGCAAATGATTGGGCAATGCGACATACACGGTGTCAACGAAGGGATCCGCCAAACATGCCCCTAACTCTGTATAGACGGTTTGAATCCCGTATTGCTGTTTTAAGTGATTCATTTTCTCTAAATCATTTTCTGTCCCAAAAATAGCGGACAGTTCAAGCTGCGGGACATCCCCTGCCACCGTCAAAAAATCATGGACGATCATGCCTGCCCCTAAAATCGCTAAGTTCATCTTGCTTCCCCTTTTCTATCTTCTTAGATCATTTGTTTCAATACCTCGGTGATCACTTTATGATCCTCTAAATGGGCCAAACCTGACACACAGATAGCACCAGTGACTTCTCTATCTTCGATAATTGGAAAACCACCACCACAAACTGCATAATGTTCGTCTTGTGCCCATTTAGCAAATTGTATATCTCTATCTTTTTGCGCATAGACGTATAGTGAACTATGCCCGCTTTCTAGTACCGTTCGTTCTTTTCTTTCAAGCCAAGGGCTTTCTTTTCGCCCTGCCATTAAAAATCGAATGATCGGCAAGCCATGATGAACAACTTTGATCCCTACAGGCTTCGGGTAGTTCCTTTTAACGTACTGATCAATGGCAATTACCAATCGCAATGCGAGGTCATTGTCAAAATGAGCAAACTGCAGCTGCTGTTCTTCTTGCAGGATTTCTGAAGATTCGATTCGTATCTACTCCTTTACGATGAGTCAGTTGATGCCTTCAGGCGCTTTGTTTGTCAAAAGCCTCGTAATCACTCTGCCTTATGACTCAGTGATCATTTGATTGATGCCTGTTTCTAGCATTTCGATTTGTAAAATCGTTTCTTCGTCTTTCACGATTTTCTCTTTGCCATGGATGATCGTTTCATAGACGCCCTCGTACACACGGCTATAATCACCAATTTCAGAGATGACTTTTTCTTCATGGTAGTCACCGTTAGCATCCATATAAGTTAGTGTGCCATAGTGCTCTGGCAAATCAATCCCAAAATCGGCATGATCTGGGAGATAAAACTGTTTTAGATGCTCTTCTTGTCGATCCTTCGTTTGTTTTACAAAAACGCCGTTTTCGCCATAAACGACAAAACTAGGCCGCTCTTTTAATCGGAAGTAACTAGATTTGACAGAGATTTTCATTCGACCATAAAACAGATCCAAATCGAAGTAATCATTCATGCGATTTTTTCCAAGCAATTGCCGAACCTCATAATGGACATCGTCTGGTTGCCCAAAATAGGAGATCACTTGGTCCAGTGTATGACAAGCGTGTCCGTACAAGTAGCTAGTATTCAATGAAAATTCGGTCACTGACCGTGGAATCTCTGGACGAAAATAATCATAATGCATCTCTACTTCTAAGAGATCTCCGAGCACGCCGCTTTCGATCACTTTTTGCGTAGTCAAAAAATCGGAATCAAAGCGGCGATTTTGATAGCATTGCACAAATAAGCCTTTCTCTTGCGCCAGTGCGAACAATTCCTTTGCTTGTGCCGAAGTTTCCGTAAAAGGTTTTTCGATCAAGACATTTTTCCCATGGAGCAAGACATCCTTGCCTAATTCATAATGCAAATGACTGGGGGTCGTGACCACAACTAATTGAATTTCAGGATCACGGTAGATATCCTCTAAGTCAGAGGTGTAATGAACGCCTTCTAGTGTTGGCCAGGTCAGCTTGCCGCTTGGTGAATAGATCGTCTTTACTTTGATCTTATCCTGCAGCTTGGTTGAAAAAGGCAGATGGTAGCGATTGGTGCTTTTTCCGTTTCCGAGATATGCGATAGTTAACATTGTGACGCCTCCTATGAATTGATAGCTTGATTATTGCTGATATCCTTCGAAATGAGAAGTCTTTTGCCAAAAACAGGTTCTTTTGACCAGACTTTTTCGCAAACTGCTGAGTGGTTCTGAACATTTTTACCAAATTGCCAAACAGGCGCAGTTTTTGCTTTTGGTTTTCTTTGTCCTAGGCTATGATTAGAAAGAGGTGGTTTGATGTTATTAGGAGATAAATTACGGCTTCAAGAAGGATTGACCAATACGGAGAAACGGATTGCCGATTATATTTTGCAAAATATCAATGATGTGCCTTCGTTGACGATTGAAGTCATCGCCAAGCATACGTACACATCCCACTCTTCCGTCATTCGTCTAGCCAAAAAGATGGGTTATGAAGGATTTAAAAGTTTTCGCTTAGGTCTGGCTGAAATTGCCCATAATCAGATGTTCAATCCAACCTTTGTTGACGCGAATTTTCCCTTTTCGCCCAAGGATCAAACACCTGATATTTTGAAAAAAATGGCCGATCTAACGATCAACTCGATCCACAAAACTCATGCTCAGGTTGCCCCAGAAACGATGGAAGCAGTGGTGCAATCGTTGGAAGCTGCGCAGCGGATTTTCTTATTTGCTCGCGGTGATTCTCAGATCCGGGCAAGAAGTTTTCAAAATAAGTTGGTCAAAATCAATAAGTATCTGATCATTGCGGATGAATATGGGGATGATGCGTGGAATGCATCGAACGTCACGCAAAATGATTGTGCCGTGTTTATTACCTATCGTGGGAAAAATACACAATACGAAAAAATCATGCAACACTTTCGTGATGTTGGGGTACCAGTGATCGTAATCTCTGGCAACGCCCATGCGAAAATCATCCCATTAGCGACCCATGCGATCATCGCTTCTCATGATGAACGTGATTTTCTCAAAGTCGGTACCTTTTCTTCACAGGTCGCCTTTGAGTATATTTTAGATTCACTGTTTGCCTTGCTGTATGCCAAAGAATATCAAAAAAATATTGTCGAGTTAAGAAAAAAACAATCTGTTTTGGAATCAGGGATTCTCTCAGAATACCCGTCAACTGAAGAAAAGAGGGAAATGAAATGATCAATTGGGGAATTATTGGTGCCGGAAATATCGCCAATCGCTTTGCTGCAAGTTTAGAAAATTTTCAAGACGCCCAGCTTTATGGGGTTGCTTGTCGTACGATGGAAAAAGCGCAAGCGTTTCAAGCAAAATTTCCGTGTGATGCCGTCTTTGATGACTACCAAAACCTATTAGATGATCCAACTATCGATGTCGTTTATATTGCTTTGCCACATTTGTATCATTATGAATGGATCATCAAAGCCTTTCAAGCGAAAAAAGCTGTTTTATGTGAAAAACCAGCAACCTTGACTGCACAAGAAATGCGCGATGTACAAAAACAAGCTCAAGCACACGAAGTCTTCTTTATGGAAGCTATGAAGCCACGCTTCACCCCAGCGTATCGCAAACTAAAAGAACTTGTGGATGGTGGTCATATCGGTGAGCTAACAAGTGTCACGACTACTTTTCGCCGCCATTTACCAGTCGAAGGCAGTTCTTACCATTATCTGCCAAAACAAGGGGGTGCTTTACTGGATATGGGGATCTATAACTTAGCCTTTATCCAAGATTTTTCACCAGAAAATTTAACTGCCGAAATGATCGATTACAGCCTTTATGAAACTGGGGTTGATACCTATGTTGAAGCACGCTTTGTCAGTGAAGACTTTGTTGCAGTGATTGAGACTGGATTTGACCAAACAAAAGAGACGGTGGCGGAATTACAAGGAACAAAAGGGAAAATCACGATCCCCAACTTCCATCGCCCCGCTTCTTTTACCGTGACGATTGACCAAGAAGACACGGTCTATGATATTGGGTACGAGATCGATGATTTCCATTCAGAGATTCAAGCAGTTCACACCGCTCTTGCACAAGGACAACTCGAAAATTCCCTGATGTCCTTAACGGATAGTATTGCCTGTATCGCTTTAGCAGATGAACTAAGAAGCTTGCTAGATGCGGAAAAAAAAGACAATTAAGATCATGACCCATCGTTTTTGAATAGAACTGACCAGTGGCTACCACTCGGTCAGTTTTTTGTATCAAAAATTGAGCGCTTTCTTTGACGGTATCGAAATGGTTATATTATATTTATTGAGTATATTTTTATACAAATAGAAAAAGAAAGGAAAACGCCCATGACACCAGAAATTATTACTTATCTTATTTGTTTATTGACCTTCGCTTATCTAGCTGTGACGATTTTTACTTTTGTAAAAAATCGCCGGACAGGTGACGGTTATCGCCTCCGAATTTTTTACGTGCTGGCAGCAGCCCTCGTCTTTTTGCTTTCCGTTTATGCAATCGCTACCGGTCAAACCTATGACGACTTGGTTACATCGATAAATGATCTTTTTCAATAAAACACCGTTGGCACGAAGCCCTGCGGATCTCTTCGTTTTTGAACCTCTGGTTGAGGGAAGGATCAAAACGGAAACGAGCCAATGAAAGACTGCTCTTCGATGGCTTTTTCATCAGGACCTTCTATACCGAATCAATGTCTTTCAACAAATGATGTCTGACTTTTTATGGAGGTGTGCATGCTCATTCAGCTTAAAGAAGCGAAGCTTTCCGATTTACTTTCTATCTACTTGATACAAAAAGCTGCCTTCAAATCTCTCTTTCTCCGTTATCAAGATGGAGAAACTTCTCCCTATTTACAAAGTTTTGAGAAGCTAAACGCAAAGTTTTCTGCGTCGAATACCACTTATTATTTAATCATGACCGCTCAGAAAACCGTGGGCTTCCTAAAACTGACGGTTGAGCAGGAGCATACGACGAAGCTATCTTCCATCGCCCTTCTTCCCTCCTACGAGAACCGCGGGATCGGTAGACAAGCAATGACCTTGATTGAAAGGAACGTACAAACAGATACGATACATTTGAATACGATCCTGCAAGAACCCAAGCTGGTTCACTTTTATCATTCTTTGGGGTATTCCCAAACAGGCAGGTTTCAAAGCACCTCTTCAGCAATCTGCTTTGTCTCCTTTACGAAAAAAATTGCTGCGAAATAAAAAAGCCATCTCGCCTTTCATCGGCAGAGATGGTTTTTTCTATCAATTGCCATCCTTTACAGCAATCATTTTTATTGGTCCTGCAAGGTGTCATCGGTTTTTTTACGCAATCGCGGAATCTCTTTCACATTCATTAAATCTAAAAAGAAGGTGAACAATGGGATCCCGATGATCAAGCCCCACAAGCCAAAGAGATGTTCGCTAAGATACAGGAGAATAAACGTGTAAAACATCGGGATCTCTGTTTTATTGGCCATCAAGCGGGGATTTAAGATATAGGATTCCAACGCATGAACAAACACTATGATCAATAGAATGTAGATCACGTCATTAAATCCGCCGATAGAATACGCAATAAACGTCAATGGAATACACGAGATGATCACACCAGCAACAGGAATCAAGCTGAGAAAGAAAATCATCAACGCCAAACTCAACAGCTGCGGAAAGCCCATCACCGCTAAGGCGAAGACAGTGATTGCTGTATTAACTAAGGCGATCACCAACTGCGTCTCAATCACATTTCCGAAAGCACGCGTAAACTTAGCTCCTAAATAGTAAACATCTTCAAAGAACCACGCCCCTCGCCCTTGCAAAAATAGCCGAGAAAACGCAACGGTCTTTTTGTTATCGATCATAAAGAAGAAACTAAGCAGAAATGAGATCAGCACCGTCAATGCCAACTCACCGAAATTATACAGATAATTGATCACGACTAGAACGCCGCTTTGTAATTTCTGAATATATTCACTGGTTTGCAATAAATTCAAGACATATTCGATCAATTCATTGTTGGAGTCTGTCCGTTGGTAGAAATCAGCAACGGAATTGACTAATTGGACGGATTGTTTGATGATGATTGGTACATAATTTGTTGCTACTAAATAAAGAATAAAAACAATCAAGCTGTAAGTCAGGATGCTCGTAAGCTTAATGGGCAGATGACTTTTTCGATGGAGCAAAAGAACCAGCCGATAAATCAGATACGTAAAGATAAAGGTCAGCAAAAGAATGGTCATCATACTGCGAAACAAAAAAAGAATGCCCGCAAGCATAAACAGGACCGTCCAGCGCCGCAACACAAGATTTTGAAGAAAAGCATTATAGTATTTCATCTGTAACTCCTTTATTCGTTGCAATGGAGCAACGAAGCATTTCAGTAGTGCCTAAGAATTATCTAATCATTAAACTATGCAAATAGCAAGAGATTTTATTTTTCTTAATCGAGCGAAAAAATGAAACAAAAAATCCTTAGAAGAATCGTTGGCTTTCTTCTAAGGAAAAGAGTTATTGGTAAACGGTCTTTCCTTCGTTTACGGGTAAAACCGAGTTGATGGACAATAAAAAGAAGCTGGCAGCCAACAGATCAGCACTGCCGCCTGGAGACACATTTTCTGACTGGCAGAAGGCTGCTAGTGCATGAAATGCTGGGTTCGGCAACGCTTGCTGATTGGCTTTTTGTGCGAGTTGCTGAACCAGTGCCAGTACCTCTTGATTGCTGCGGTATAAAATACACGTATCGTCCAGTGTAGCGATGATCGCCAACAGCATGTGGAGCCTTTTTTCAGTCTCATTGGAACAATCCCGAGAAAAATAATCCGCTAGAGCGATTTGAACATGGGGGAACCCAGCAGCAGCTTCCCCATACGCACCGAGATGTCCATATTTGGCTTGAACAGTTTTGCCATGACTTTCCGTTTGTTGAGTCAGCGCATGATCAGGAAATGCAGTGAGAAGCTGGATGTCAGAAAAGACTTCTGGCAAAAAAATCCGCTGTTTGCGACTAAGTTGGCTACTGACGGCGCTGATGAGCAAGCCTAATGCCCAAATGGCTCCTTTATGAGTGTTGATGCCACCAGTGGCTGCCAACATCGCCTGTTCTGCCTTCCGACCGATTGCAGCGATTGCTTCCCGCAACTCTTGAGACATGCTGCTTCCCCAAGACACCAAGGCCATTTCTTCAAAGTATGGCGTCAATGCTCGAGCTGATCGCAGAAAGAGTGCTTGATCCATATCGTGATGGGCACCTGAATCAATGGCATCCACTAACCCAGGTTTTGGGGACAATGTCACTTCTGCAATCAAGGCTTCTTCTACCAATTGGGCGAGTCGTCGACAATTTTCTTCTACAGCAAATGCAAACATCCAACTCCTCCTCTATTTTTTGATTTGACCTTTGATCGTTACCCATAAAACATGCAAAACATAGCTTGTTAAAAAACCACAGCTGGCAGTTGCCAAATAAGCGACGATGATCATGATGCCCATTGGCAGTTGCAGCAACAAATCTTTGAAGCATAGCAACAAAACTTGAAAGACAAAAACATTGGCAAGATAGGTTCGATACGCATAAGTAGATAGCCACTTAAATGTCCCTAACTGAGGGGCATTGTTCTTGATCATAGTTGACCCAAACATAAAGACTGCAAAAATCAATACTAAGCTATATAAGCTTTGCAATGTATTTAAATACGGTGCATGAGCGAAACTTAGATCACCTGCATAATGTAGCAGATGATTGGCAGATAATAGCCCCAATGCTAAACCCACTGGCAAGAAAGCATAGCGAATCTTGTATAGGAAGCGATAGACAGTTTCGTGATAAATCAAAGCGGCTTCGCCATAGATCCCATAGATCGCAAAGCTAAAGACAAACCGATCCAATAAATACCAGTTTTCATGATGCGGTCCTTCAAAAACTTGGCGATCATAAAACACATACCAAGCGGCATACAAAGCAGTTGCGACGATCAATACTGGCCAAACAGCTTTTTTCTTCGTCAACACTTTGTAACCTAACCAGACAAAAAACGGCATCAACAATTGGATCTGCAGCATCATGATCGTATACCACAAGTGTGGCGCCGCATCCCCCGTCACATATTTCAGTAAAAACGTTGCTGTATCAGTATAAGGTTTTCCTTGTTGGACAGCGGGAAAGAGCCATAAATAAGCCGTCGTCCAAAGCACATATGGCACGACAAGTTCAAAAAACTTTTCTTTCAAAAATTCTAGATAAGACAGATGTTGACTTGTCTTAACCATGTTATAAACAATAGCAAAAATAAACAGGGGTGCGGTAAATTTCACCAAGACATAAAAGGTACCGATGAATGCTGCAGTCTTTTCATCTTGGGTATTGGATAAGGCAAAAGTCAAAATCGTTTGCATCATTACTGCTGTCACGGCAAATACTTTTTGGAAATCACTGATGTTGATTTTTAAATCGTTGTTCTCAAACATGTTTTTCGCTCACTTTTCTAATAATTACCAAATCTCAGTGGTGAGTTTTGGCCCTTCGTCTGTTTTTACTAAGATTTTTTTTGATGGATGTTCCAAATACTCCTTTAAGGCAAACCCGCCTTGTTTTGTGATAACTTGAACATCGATCTGTTGAAAAAAGGCTGCCTGCTTTTCCAATAGTTCCAATGGCAGCTTTTCTTTCGTGTCGGCATAAAGCAACAGATCTAAATCACTTGTCGGCTTGATTGCTGCCTGTTTTGCAGCTAATTCAAAACCCAAACTGCCACCAATTCCCCAAGAATAGTACTTCAATAAAAGCCGTGCTTTTTGATAGCTGCGGTAAACTGGATAATTGGCTACTTCATTGAATCGGAAGCTCTCACGACTGGTCAATTCCCAAGGATGGATCGTTCGTTTGATCATGTTACAGGGTGCCTCAAAGGCAAACCGTTCTTGCCGCTTTTCCCCGCGCAACCCCACGGGTAAATAGCTAGGGTTGCTGGGTTTCCCACGACGGACGGTCGCAAAAAGCTGTTCTTTTTCAGAAAACCATTTCGGAATATCAATCATATCAAGAACTTCTTTATCTAATTGAACGATATCGTGGGCACGGTTCATTCGTTACTCATTCCATTCTGCATTCATTTTTTCAAATACGTTATTCGTTTCCAGCCGGCCGCTCTTTTTAGCGATCGGATTGGTGTAGCGACTGGTCAACATCGTGTCATTCGTTTTACGCACATCATCAATCGCCTCATTAATCGCTTCAATTACAGTCGCTTTGCTTTCAGAGGTGACAGACTGATCCGTAATGGAGGATAAGAAAGTGAAGATTGCCCCAAGTTTCGTATAATTTTTGATATCATAAGCAATACTTGGTACTTTTTCCGCAGCGGCTTCAATCGCGGCAATCGACCGTTTGGTGACCCGACTTGCACTTTCTTTTGACATTGCCTGAACAGTGATTTTTTCACTATTTAGTGCGATCAGACGACTTGATTGCAAGCCATGCGCTAAGAAAGCCCCAGAGATCGCATTACCAGCGATAAAACCGATCACTGGATGACCCGCTTGGCGTAGTTTGGCATAAGCTGCCGCACTGTTTGCTAAAGCTGCATGAATACCAATCAATTCTTCATTGTAGCCATACGCTTGGCTAGGGACATCGATGACCGCAATGATTGGTCGTTTGACTGCTTTCTCTTTGTCTTCTTGATAAACAGTTTCTAACAGGTGGCCCATCTCGTACCCTTCGACTAAACCAACTTCTCCATTGCGTACCCGATACATCGGATTAGTTGGGTTTGGCACGATCGCTGTAACAACGACTTCTTCAGTAAAAAGGTCAGATGCAGCTGCATAGACAGTTGCACTAGTTGAGGTTGGGAACTGCAGATTCGTCAATGCTGAAAACCAATGATAACCGATACTGTCAGCAGCAGCTTCTTGGCCTTCTGTTACAGTAATAGGTGCCACTTCAGTTGCTTTATGCGTTGCAAGAGCCTTATTGTATGCCTCGATAGCCAGCGGCTTTGATAGATCAAGTTCGTTTAAAAGAGAAAGATAAAAACCACTTTTTTCGCTGCGATGACTGTCTTTCTTTTCAACCATCGCCGCAATCACAGCTTCTTGGATCGATTCGACACTGTCAGTCACTAGTTCATCGATCATTTGTGCTGCCAAACGTTGTTTGGCGCCAATGGTATTCCAAATCAAATCTTTATCACTGGAATCAAATTCTCTCACGCCAGCTTCTTGTTCGATGACTTCAGGACCGTTCAAACCGATACGGGCTTTCTTCGTCGCTATCAAGTAGCTCATAAGTGCTGAGGTAATCGACATACCGCCAAAAGAACCCACCCGACCTGGCACTAAGCCAATCACTGGCACATACGATTTTATTGCAACGATCAAATTGCCGATTTCTGCAATCGACAATAAGCCGTAATTCGCTTCTTGGAGGCGTACGCCACCAGTATCGAGGATGATGATCGGTGTGATCGGATTGCCCTTTTGGTTTTCTTCCAACACATGAGTCAATGCCGCGATGATTTTAGCACCAGAAACTTCACCGATCCCGCCACCTTGGAATTTTCCTTCCATAGCGATCACGACCACGTTTTCTCCAGAAATCGTTCCACGGCAAACAACGATCCCATCATCGCTTTGTGGCACGATGTCTTGAGCCACCAGATTGGGTGCGATCATTTGGTCGAATGGATCGATCAATTCACGACCGCTCTTGGCATCCAATAATGCGTGCACCCGTTCTCGGGCATTTAATTCTACAAAACTATTCTTCATCTGCTAGTTCCTCCATTGCTTGGGTTAATCGTAGGTAAACCACACCGGGAGTGGCGCCAAAGTCGTTGATCACTATTTGCGCACTGATTGGATAGCGCTCAAAAAAACGTGTCAAGACATTTTGCCACACATCGCCAAAGCCATCACTTCCTGTACAAACTGAAACGGTGGTTTCTTGTTTGTCTGTTGGAAAAAGCAGAATTTCCAAGTCACCAGAACCAACCACGCCAACATGGACTTTTTTGGTGACTGGTTTCGTTGTTTGATACGTATAAGCTAATTTTTCCATCTCTTCTTCTCTCCTCTTGCTCTTATTAAGACCACGTTCTGAATTTCATTGGCGGTTCATACAACCCATCGGACCATTCGATCAAATCATCAACGGTTTGAGCTGCTAGCAATGATCGTTTGGCATCACTGCGTTTGATCCCTAAGTCTTCTGGTAATTTCACGATTCCCGCTTTGCGCAAGGCATCCAGAGAAGCTTTTGTGCTGGTCATTCCTAGTGGGGTTACACCACCGATGGCTGCGATTGCTGCTTGTTTTTCCTCTTTTGAGTTTGCTTTATAAAGATAAGCGATGCCTTCTTCTGTCACGATATGCGTCGTATCTTCGCTATAGATCATAATTGGGGCATTGGCTAAACCAGCTTGCTTTTGGACAGCCAACGCATCTAACGTTTCTACAAAAACAGGTTTTTTATTGGAACCATACGTTTCAACCATTTGAACGACTAATTTTTGTCCTTTTGCTAAAGGATCTGTTTCATCCCGCAAGGATTGCCAAGCTGGAGTCGAATGCCGACGGCCCCCCGGATTATGCCCCATATTTGGTGCACCACCAAATCCAGATAAGCGGCCTTTCGTCACTGTAGAAGAATTTCCTTGATAATCCAGTTGTAAGGTCGAACCGATAAACATATCGATGGCATATTGACCTGCAGTTTGGGATAATGCTCGATTGCTGCGCATCGTGCCGTCTTTTCCTACAAAGAATACATCTGGACGAGCGGCAATGTATTTTTCCATACCAACTTCCCCACCAAAACTGTGGATGCTTTCGACCCAACCAGATTCGATAGCTGGAATCATCGTTGGATGAGGATTCAAGACCCAGTTTTTCGCTACTTTTCCTTTGATTCCAAGGGTTTCTCCATAGGTTGGTAAAAGTAACTCGATCGCAGCGGTATTAAAACCGATCCCATGATTCAACGATTGTACTTCATGTTCTGCATAGATTCCTTTTAATGCCATCATCGCCATCAAAATTTGTAATTCCGTAATGTTTTGCGGATCTCTCGTAAAGAGGGCTTCTAATTGATACGGTTGGTCTGCTACCACGACGACATCGATCCAATCGCTGGGAATGTCGACCCGCGGCAAACGATCGACCACTTCATTAACTTGGACGATCACAATCCCATCTTTAAAGGCTGCTGCTTCGACGATCGTTGGTGTTTCTTCCGTATTGTAACCTGTATAAAGATTTCCTTGGCGATCGGCTTTGTCCGCCGCCACAAGGACCACATTCGGAATCAAGTCGATAAATAAGCGACCATATAATTCCAAATACGTATGAATGTCCCCTAATTTCATGGTTTTGTCTTCAATCATTTGGGCAACGCGCGTACTTTGTGCGCCTGCATAAGAAAAATCGATTTTCGCTGCAATGCCTTTTTCAAATATCGTCAAATGTTCTGGACGGGAGATACTCGACATGATCATATGCAAATTGTTGACTTTTTGAGCATCGACTTGTTCTAAGCTTTTTGATAGAAAGCTTGCTTGTTTTTGATTGTCGCCTTCAAGGACCACTTTGTCTCCCGGACGGATCAACTGTTCTAAGACTTCAATGATTGCTTCCGTTGGGACATATTTTCCATCGAGAAGATGCTCGATTTTTTTCATGATTTGGGCTTTCTTTTCACGTTTACTTGCCCAGTTTCTTGCAGGTTTTTCCATTGTATTCATCTCCATTTTTGATATAGGAATAAAGCATCATCCATGCCATGTTGATCCAAATTGATCACACGGATCGCTTTGTTTTTACCAAATTTTGCTTGGATCAGTTTTGTTAAGGTATTGCCCGGAGGAAATTCAAGAGCCAAATCAAGTCCTGCTTCGTAGGCAACATCCATGATCTTGTTCCACTGCACCGGAAAAGCAATATTTTGCAGCAAATCTCGACGGATCTCTTCAGGGTTCATGGTCATCCGACCATCCGTATTTTTGAGGTAGGGACAGATAGGCACATCAAGGAATACCGTGTTCATAAATGGCGCAAACCGTTTCACGAGTTCTGCCATCAACACACAATGGGACGGGACAGGCACTGCTAAAAGTTTGGCGGTTTGCGCATGATAATCTTTCGCTTGAGCTAGCGTCTTGCGCAAGCCTTTGATATGACCAGAGATCGTATGCTGCATGGGGCAATTTTCATTTGATAAATAGACGGGAGCAGCAGGATCAAATGTATTTGCCACGAGCGCTTCTGCTTCACTTCTCGTTACACCAACCAGTACCCCCATGGCATAATCAGTCGGATAGGCTTCTTTCATCAGTGTCGCCCGATGATAGACCAAGCTAGCGGCGTTTTCGAAACTTAAGCTTTCACAAGCTAACGCAGCGGAAAAAGCGCCAATCGAATGCCCCGCCACAAGCTGAGGTTGCACACCAGATGCTTTCATCTGGTCCGTGTAAAAAGCCGCTTTTACTAAAAGGGCCAACTGAATAGAGACGGTATCTTGTTTGAGATCCCCCGATACAGGGTGTAAATCAAAGCCTGTCGCCTGTTCTAGCCGATGGAAATAACTGGCAGGCACGTCCTCAAGCATCTTGCTGGTCTGACTGCCTTGTCCTGGGTATAAGAAACCTGTACTCATGAAACACCTCCTAAACAATTTCTCTTTCCTGTGTCATAATAACGGAAGTTTGTTATAATAAAAAATACCAGTTTCGTGAATATCCATAACCAAAAGGTATGGAAAGAGGAGTATCTGATGAACCTTGATCATTTACGCTACTTTAAAAAAGTAGCCGAATCGAAAAATATTACCCAATCTGCACAAGAATTATACATCTCACAACCTGCCTTGAGCCGTGCCATGAAACACCTAGAAAGTGAACTAGGCGTTCCTTTGTTCTATCATGCCGGTCGGCATATCGAGTTGACGATGTATGCTGAAGAATTTTATCCCTATGTCGTTGAGACGTTAGCACGTTTCGACGAAGGAATGAGTGCGATCCAAGCCTTAAATGGAGAAATGGTCCCGGCGGTGACGATCTACTCTGAAGTCGCATCCGTTTCCTTGCCTAACTTGGTGGCGACATTCGTTGAAAAGCACCCTGAGATCCAACTTTCGATCAAGCAGCACGGCAGTAAGGAGACCAACAAAGAACAAGCCTTCTACATTACCTCAGAGCCAAAGAACGGCTTGACTAATCTGCCGATATTCACGGAACCCATCTTACTGGCGATCCCCCAAAAGCACCCCATGGCAGAAAAAAAAGACTTGCAAGTTGCCGATATCCAACACGTGCCTTTGCTGATGCTGGTTGAAAACAGCCCGCTGCGTAGAACCATCGACGAAGCTTTTGAAGCAAAAAAAATCAGTTTGACTATCGGCTCAACGACGGACGATCCAGCGACGCTGCGCTCCCTTATCAATCAAGGACTAGGAATCACCTTCTTTCCTAAAATTACTTGGGGTTATGAAGATGAGGCACCTTTCGTTTTACGTGAACTAGCAGATTTTCCCTTATCAAGGACGATCTATTTGGCATCAAGCTTTACGAAAGGTCATCCTATGACAAAATTGATTGCAAAAACCTTGATTGAATTTTATCTTGGCTAAACAAAAAGAAGCGTCCACTCGCACGTTAGTTGTGCAAGTGGACGCTTCTTTTTTCTTTCCTATTTACCCCGGTTGAATCATCGAATCGACCGTACATTCATTCACATTGATCTCTTCGATCTCTTTTGACTAGCCACAGTATTGGCTGCCAGTCAGGTGAGACCTCATAAGATTTGTTACACGCCTTCAAGTACGGCTGCCTTACCATCACTTATGCGTCAGGCAATTGATCGTATTCTTCATCACTGACTGCTTCTAACCATTCTGAAGCACCAGCAGTAATCGCTACATGGGCAAACCAACTATTTTTTGCTGCACCATGCCAATGTTTGACCCCTTCCTTGATGACTACGACATCCCCAACAGTAAGTTTTTGCGGTTTCTTACCTGCTTCTTGGTACCAGCCTTTTCCTGCGGTCACCAACAACAATTGATACCCACCATTGATATGCCGATGCCAATTGTTGCGACAACCCGGTTCAAAGGTCACATTGCCAATGTTGACTGGAATCGCTGGATCAGCTACTAACGGATTCAAGTAACTCTGACCGCTAAAATATTGCGCATAGGCATCATTTGTGTTGCCCAATAAAAAGATTCCTGCTTCTTTTGCTGCATCAGCTTTTGACATTTATTTTTCCTCCACTTCTGCTAACTCTTCTTGATAAACCGTTTTGGCGATGTTAAAAGCAGACCAAGCTTTGGGCCAGCCAACATAGAAAGCCAGATGAGTGATTACTTCTGCAATTTCCTCTACAGTGATCCCGTTTTCCTTGCCAATCGTCAAATGGGCAGTCAACTGTTCAAAATTGCCACCGGAAATCAAGGCAGATATCGTCAATAAACTTCTCGTATGAGGAGCCAATTCTGCCTCACGTGACCAAACTTCACCAAATAACACATCATCATTCAGTTGCGCGAATTTCGGCGCAAAGTTGCCTAAGTTATCTCTTCCTGCTGTTTGTTTCTTGACCATATCGATCGACTCCTTCATCTATTTTAATGAAATACTGATTTAACCAATTTTGAATAGCTATATCCGCTTTAGCTACTCTTGAACCACGAACAGCTAATCCAGGATAAACAACTGCATCAGGACAAGTCTTTTTAAAGTCTTCAATGCTATTGCCGAATCCTGAGCCTTCATGAGTACAAAACGGAAAAATAATCTTCCCTTCCAATCGGTGATCTTTTAAAAAACTCGCTAGGATCATCGGGTATGTGCCCCACCAATTGGGAAAACCGATAAACAAGACCCGTTCATTAAAAAACGCTGTCGATACCTCTTGATAGAGGGGGAAATCATTAGCCGCCTTTTCTTTTTTTGCTAGCTCGACCATTGCTTGATAGCTTTCAGGGTAAGGATAAGTCGGTTCAAGAGAATAAAGCGGGCATTGTAATTTCTCTGCTATTTTCTCTGCTAGAACCCGCGTATTTCCCACTATCAGCTTTTTTCGCTGCCCTTCAATAAGATTCTCCCCTGCTCGTGAATACACAAGTATTGCCGGCATTTTGTCACCTCCTTGGTTTCTCTTCTTGGTATATTTAATAGTAAGGCAAAGCGGAGCCGTTGAATAATGCTTTCTATAAAAAGTCCCTATGCTTACGAAGCATAGGGAGAGGTGGAAGCCAAAAGAAGCGGATCACTCCACTTCTTTTGGCTTTTAGGATGCAATTATTCAAAAGCGTCACGAAAGCGGGCAATGAACGCCGTCACAACCGGCGACATCACACGATTTCTTTTCCACACCAAGACACAGCTGGTTTCGATTTGAGGGACTAAAGGCAAAAATTTGATCGTTTCATCCCTACGTTCTCCGACAGCTCCGCTGATGGTCAACGCCGAACCAACATGGTTTTCTACTAAGGAAAAGACATTGAAAATCAAGTTATATGTTCCAACGATCGGTAATTCTTCTATTGGTATTTTTGACCATTGACTGAACATTTGCTGAACTTCCGGGCGCCTTGACACTAGCAAAGGCACCCCTTTGATATCTTCTGGTGTGATCTCCTCTTTATGGGCGAGAAAAGAATCAGCCGATGTCAGTATGCCCCAAGTCTCTTTTCTTGGTAGAACGATTTTTTCGTATTTCTCGATCTCGATAGGTTCGATCAAAATCGCCAAATCCAATAAGCCTTTCTCCAAACGCTCGTTGATATCATCTCCTGTGCCGCTGTGAATATGAAAGCGGACATCTGGATAGTCACTGATAAATTCTTCCAACATCAAAGAAAGCGTGTCGGAATTATCTGCTTCCACACAGCCAATTGTGAAATGACCACTAAACAACTGTTTCTTACGAGCTTCAAACTCTTGCAAGGTTTGATCCGTTAGACTCAATATCTCCTCGGCACGGCTTCTTAAAAAACGACCTGCTTCCGTTAAGAGCATTGTACGATTATCACGAATGAAAAGAGCCGTTCCTAATTCATCTTCTAATTCTTTTAATTGACGGCTCAATGTCGGTTGGGTGATGTGGAGCACTTCTGCAGCTTGAGAAATTGTCCCTTCCTCTGCAATCGTGAAGAAATATTTTAATAAACGAAATTCCACTAAATCGCCTCCTCTTTTTTGCAACATTTTAACTCTTAGCAATGAAAAGAATCATCCTACTTCTTGGTCTATTCATTTTTAATAATAACAAAGAATCGCTAATTCAGCGAATCATGCTAAAAAAGCGGAGAAGACTGTAGAATTTTAAGAAGATCGTTTTATGGAATGACATGTAAAACCTGTTCGCACAAACGAACAGGTTTATCAGCTATTTATTTTATGGCATTTGACGTAGGATAAGTGGGTTTTTGTTATGCTTATTCTTACCCGAGATAGTCTAAATATCTATACAAGCTCATGTAGCAAGTTAATAATAGATTTTTTTTACAAATCAGCTGCGATGAAGATCCTTATGTTCCTTCATTGTAGCTGTGACTTCCGATTAAATTTAGTTTACCATAACAATATTATGTTTCATTTTATTTTTCAAGAAAGGTATCATCCATCTGCTGATACCTAAAGAAATAGCTAGAATCCAATTTCCGTTAGCCAATCCTGCAGGTTCGTTTCAGACGCTTCCACATTTCCCCCTCTTACCCCAAATCCTGGGAGAAATTCGTAGTCTGGATATAGCAATTCCAATTCATTTTGACTATTTGTTAATCCATTACCACCGTGTGTTGCAAATGGAACGATTTGTTTGTTGCTAAAATCATTTGATTCAAGAAATGTTAAAATAGCTCTCGGTGCCCGGTTCCACCAAATAGGAAATCCAATAAAAAGAACGTCTGCATTTTCTAGTTCTTCAGTATTCTCTATCAATTCTGGTCTCGCATCCTCTTCCACCTCTACAGTGGCTGTAGCTGTATGTTCATCATAAATATTTGGATAGCCTGATACTGTCTGAATGGAGAATATTTCACCACCTGTCTCCTCTGCGATCATTTCAGCCAAAATGCGCACATCTCCTGCGAGTTCACCGTCTACTATATTAAAACTGGCTCTTGAAACAGCTTCGATCTCAGGCTCTTGTTCTAAATTCTCTGGACGTGTAAAGTATGCTATGGCAATCGTAGCTTCTACCCCTCCATTCCCTACTTGTTCACTTTCTAGACCATCAACTTCTGCTGTATTGTCAGTCGTCGCACCATTTTCTGTCTCTTCATTTTGTGATTGACCACATCCGGTGAGAAAGATCACTAAAAAAAGTATTCCATACAAAATTTTTTTCATCATATTACCCCTTTTTCTTATTATCAATCAGATTGACTTTTTAAGTATATTTCCTGAAGTGTACTTTAGGGCAATACGCTAGAAGCGTTTTTAGATTTTCTTTTACCAATTTCTCACAAAATCAACACAATGAAAAGCCGTAAAACAATTCCTGTTGTTCTACAGCTCTCCCAAGTCTCATCTCTTATTGTTCTATCTTGTTTTTCAGTGTTTAATCTGGGCCAGCGAAGGAAATTCAGAGAAGTTCAAAAGTTGTTGATTCGCCCTCAGATGAATTTTTTCCAATAAACAAAGTAAACATTCCTGGTTCGACGCCATAATTCATGTCTTTTTGATAATAATAAAGATCTTCTTTTGTTATTGTGAACTGAACGGTTTTTTCTTCATAAGCTGACAAAGAGATTTTTTGATATTTCTTTAATTCTTTCACAGGCCTAACTACCGATCCAACGTGATCTCTGATATAAAGCTGGACTGTCTCCAATCTGGAGTAAGCAGAATTGTTGCGGATCGTAATTTCAGCTTCCAACGTTTCATTCATGGTTGAATCACTCAATTTTAACGAATGGTATGATGCTTCCCCAAAACTCAACCCATAACCAAATGGAAAGAGCGGCTCGTTTGAGCAATCCAGATACTTCGAAACGAAACGTCCTGTATGTGTCTTGCTGTTCAATGGTCTTCCAGTATTGAAGTGATTGTAGTAAAGTGGCAGCTGCCCTACATCTTCTGGGAAGCTCATACTTAAACGACCAGAAGGATTGACCTTCCCAAAAAGTATATCAACGATTGCTTGTGCTCCTTCTGTACCAGGAAACCATGCCTGTAATATTGCATCCATTTGTTTTGTTTCTTCTTTTAGCACCAGTGGGCGACCACTGAAATTGATCAAGATATTTTTTTTACCAAGAGCGGTAATTTTTTTAATAAAAGCTCTTTGAACAGCTGGTAAATGAAGGTCCGTTCGACTGCCAGCTTCCCCACTTTGCAAACTGTGTTCCCCCATAGCAAAAAGAATAATGTCTGCCTCAGTGCCAGATTTCAACGCTTCTTTCAGCCAAAGATCTTGCTGTGCAGCTGATGAGGAATTGCCGCTGGCAGTATAGCCAAAGTCTCCAAGTATAGAATCATCTTCTAAAAGCGGACAACCTGGTTCGTAATGAACATATTTTTCCGTAACTGCATTTTGGAGCGCCGTTTTTAATGTTGTGACATCCCCTGTTTTTCCGTGTACTGCCCATAAACCAATCATTGCTTGGTTGTCACCATAGGGACCAACGAGTAATATTTTCTCTTTGTTTGGAGTAAGAGGAAGTACCTCTTGCTTATTCTGCAATAAAACGATCGCTTCGGAGGCAACTTTTCGTGCAAGTTGCCGGTTCTCTTCGGATAAAAGTATTTGAGCCTCTACTTCTTCTGAACTGCCACGGAAAGGATCTTCAAACAGCCCTAAATCCTCTTTAAGTTTCAAGACACGATACACAGCGTCATCGATCAACCGCTGATCAATCGCACCGCTTTCCAGCAGCGGACGAAGCTCTTTCGCATAACAGCGGGTTTTCATATCGATGTCATTTGTTGCTTCGATCGCTAATTTGGCCGCTTCTCGATCATCCGCAGCAATCCCATGAGGAATCAATTCTTGAACAGCTGCATAATCCGAAATAACGACTCCGTCAAACTGCCATTCTTCTCTTAGAATTTGTTTGATCAGAAATTGATTAGCAGTAGCGGGAATACCATCATACGTGTTAAAAGAAGTCATGACTAGTTTGCATCCAGCCTCGACAGCCGCTTTATAGCCGATTAAGTAGTCTTGACGCAGTTTGCGTTCACTCATATCAACTGTATTATAATCGCGTCCGCCTTCTGCTGCTCCATAAGCAGCAAAATGTTTAACACAGGCAGCGATTCCGAACAGATCCCCCCCTTTTTCCTGCTGAATGCCTTCTACCATCGCTTTCGCAAAATCAGCATTTAGCAGCGGATCCTCTCCTGTCGACTCCAAGCATCGGCCCCAGCGAGCATCGCGTACTAAGTCGACCATCGGTGCATAAGTTACATGCGCGCCAGCCGCTCTTGCTTCTTGGGCTGCGGCTTGGTAGGCGCTTTGAATCAACGCCGGATTCCATGTTGCTCCCAATCCTAGAGGAATCGGGAAGACTGTTCGGTATCCATAAATGATATCTGCCATGAACAATAGAGGGATTTTGTGTCGGCTTTTTCTTAAGTAGTCTGTTTGAATCTTTCGAGTTACTTGAGCCCCTGTGACATTTAGTACTGAACCGACAACATCGATGGTTTGTTGTTCGATGCCAAGTTTTTGCTGAGGACCCAAAGACAAATCGCTTCCGTGAAAGAATTCTCCAGATAACTGCACCAATTGGCCGATTTTTTCATCTAAGGTCAGTTGGTTGACTAATTGTACCAGTGTTTGATTTTTCATATTATTACTCCTCGCATAGTTTTTTCTATTGATATCTTAGTTCTGGTGTGATAAAGCGAGTCTTTCCTGTAGCTGCTTCTGCAAAAACTCCTAACTGGACACCGGTAAATTTTGAGTCAGAACATTCGTTTGTAAAATGACGTACAGCGATTTGATCTTTAAACACTACAGTACTCGTTCCATCTATAATCAGCAGATTGTAGCTATTGCTGTCTCCAGATAATTTCAGGGTCAGTCTGTTTCTATCTTTTAAATTATTGGATCGATGCAGATGTAAATCGAAGATGATTTTGCTGGAAAAAAGCTCTGTTTGGTGTTTTGTTTTTCGCAATCCGAATTGGCAAAAATGCAGGTCATCCTTATAGATTGCTATGCCAAAAGTTCCCTCCTGACATTCGTCAACCATCAATGTCGTTTCAAAGCAGCAGTCAGTATCAGCTTGACTTAAGGACAAAAAGGCAATGGGCTCGTCCTTAGAAGTTCCTAAACGGGTCGGTAAGTTATCAATGACCAAATCAGTATCATACGTATAATCAATTGGCAAACGTACACTCTGCAACTTCTTGCAGAGAAAAGGTACCGGTTCATTCCGCTGCTTAACGCTCTTTGAAAAACGATCTGTTTCAACTTCAACCGATGCGTTCCCTGTCTGGTTGACAACTGGCCAACCGTCAATCCACTCTACAGGTAATAGAATCGTTTCACGACCAAGCAGGGTAAAATGACGTTTGGGCCTAGTCGCAAGAGCTGTCAGCCACCAAAAACCTTCTTTATCTTGAAAGAAATCTGCATGCCCTACGGCTTGAAGCGGCGACTTGATATCTCTATTCGAGAGGATAGGATTCATACTTGCTCCTTCATATGGACCATTGATTGATTTACTTCTTTGAATCGTTACCATATGTCCTTCTCTTGTGCCACCTTCCGCCAATATAAGATAGTACCATTCGTCTTTCTTGAAAAGATGTGGTGCTTCCGCGTCGCGTCCACCGCACCCTTGGCTGATTTCTACCGGATCTGTCAGCATTTTCCCGCTGTAAGGATCGATTTCAAATTGTAGAATGCTGTTTTTCCCTTTCATTGATGCAGCAAGTTGGAAGAAAAATCGGCCATCAATAAATGAAAGCGAGGGATCGATCCCAAAAGGACAATTGATCCAGATTGGATCAGACCAGCCATGGTCAAGGTTTTTCGTATGGCAGATGAAATTCCCTTGAGTGACATTTGTACATATCAGAAAATATGTTTCCTCAAAGAAGCGGATCGTTGGGGCAAAAAGTCCCATCGAGTTGCTGATTTCTTTCAGATTGATATGATCTGGACAATCAATCGCATACTGTTTAAATTGCCAATTGAGTAGATCCTGGCTTTTAAAAATCGGCAGACAAGGAAAATATTCGAAACTTGAACAGACTAAATAGTATGATTTTCCATCGAAACAAATACTCGGATCAGGATGAAATCCTTTGATAACCGGATTGGTATACTTCATTGTGCTCCTCTTTTCTCTTTGTATTGCCACATAGAAAAAAGAAAGCGACACTAGCCGCTTTCTTTTTCGGGTTTACACTTGCTCCTTCAATGCGGCTTGTTCCAATTGATAGGTTTCTTTATCCAGCTTTCGAAACCACGGATACCATAGTATTGGGGACAAAATCAGTTGAATGAACAACTGTAAGATGATAATCGACAGTTTCCCTTGAACAGCAGCATGGAACCCAATTGGTAAACCGAAAATGGCAGTAACACCAGTAAAACGAGCGACAAATCCAAAATGTGTTAAAACATAAGCTAAAATTAAAGCAATGCTATTATTGGTAATGAATGGTACCGCTAATTTAAAGTTTAATACCAAAGGCGTACCAAAAATCAATGGTTCAGTGATTCCGAAAAGAGCTGGAACAATTGCGACTTTCCCTGTTTCTCGATACTGCTTGCTTTTCGCTCGCAGCATTAATAATGCTAATCCTAAGCCCATACCGCTCCAAGTTATGATCATAAAGAATGCATAGCCAGTAATGTTTGGCGGTGTTTGGCCTGCCGCAACAGCGTTTAAGTTCTCGACGTCCATTGCCATCCACAGGGCTTGAACGATCGGCATAACGACATTTGTTCCATGAATACCGAAAAACCACAAAACCTGTTGAATCAGTGAGATCAGAATGACTGCACTGATTGATCCTCCGATCCCTTGAAGCGGTTCTTGTATGATACTGTAAACAAACTGATGCATGTTGCCGAAGCTGGTTGCTTCAAAGAGTGAATTTAGTACAATGAAGAGCACACTGATAAGAATCGTAGGTAAAATTGATTCAAACACTTTTGTTACCATAGGAGGTACACCTGCTGGCATTTTGATTGTCCAACCTTTGTCTTTCAGCCAAATATATACCCTTCCACTTACCAAACCAACGATCATTGCGGAAAATACTCCTTGTGCACTTAGCCAAGTAGCTGGAATTGCGCTGACTTCATCCGTCGTTGTACCTAGAGGGGTAATGATAAAGAAACTAAGCAATGCGATAATAGCAGCAGAAATACCATCTTCTGTCGGACGTAGATTTTTCACTAAATGATAAGCCATTAATACCACGACATAAACAGCCATCGAGCCAATAGTTATTTGATTTAGTTTGCTAAAAACATTTGCGAAACCAGCTAAAAATGAAAGTGCTGGAAGACTATTAGGTAATACTAGAAGTAAAACAGCGATCGAGCCGATCAAAATAGGACCTAGTGTCCCCATCATCGCCCCGGAGATCGATTTTAAATAAGCATTGTTGCCTAATTTGTCAAAAAAAGGACTTAATTTATCGAAATGACCTGTGATTTTTTCTTTCATAATATTTCCTTCCAATCATTTATTGTTGATTTGATAGCGCCTTCAATTTCAACTTGTTATCAATATAACAGACTCTTTAGCGAAAGCGAATATCAATTCCTGACTTGTTTTTGACAAAAACACAGATTTGACTACTTGATTCTTGATTGTTAAAATCGATAAAAAAGGAGCGCAACGATGGACCATTTATCCCTAGACAGGCTGATCCGTAAGGTTTCTAATCATGAAAAGGCGTATCGAAACGGAAATTTGAAACCTGATTATTCCGACTATAAAAAAGTAGTTGTCAATGGTCAAGAAGTTCTTTGCATGGAACTGACAAATTCACAGATGATTACGCAAGAACAGCCTTTTTTTATAAAACGGCATTCTCGTTTTCAAAATTATCCGATTCACTGCCATGATTGGATCGAGTTTAATTATATGTATGCTGGAAAATGTCAGCAGATCATTAACAATGAGCCACATTTTCTGTATGAAGGGCAAATTTTGCTGATGGATGCAAACACTGTTCACAAGATTGAACCGCTTGGCGAAAATGATATTCTCATTAATTTGATTATTCCCAAGTACTATTTAACTGCAAATTTCTTCAACCGTTTTTCCTCGGACAGCGTTTTGACTTCATTTTTTATTGAAGCCATCACTCATGGAATGAAACATGATCGATTTATTCATTTTGCTTCAGAAACAAGGACACGTCTACAGTTCTTTTTTAAAGAGTTGTTATGCGAATGGTTCGATCGTTCAACAGCATATACCGACATTTGTGAAGGGTTGTTGAGTTTGATCATTTCGGATCTTGTGAATATCTATCAAGACTCTTATACGGATCGTTCTGATCGATATCGAAAGAGCCCGATTGTTCCAATTTTGAAATACATTGAGAAAAATTATGCAAATGTGACTTTGACAGAATTATCGAAACAATTCAACCTTAATCCTAATTATCTGTCCAATCTTTTAAAAAAAAACACCGGCTATTCTTACAAAAAACTTGTAATCAATCAACGTATCTTGGCAGCTGATCGTTTTTTACTTTCAACTGACATGGATATCGTTGATATTTCGCAACAAGTCGGATTTGAGAATATTAATTTCTTTTACCAAAAATTTAAAGAAACATATGGCATTACTCCTGGTACAAGAAGAAAGCTTCATTTTTGAATAAATCATAAAGTTGATTTACCACTAAGGCTCTCCAATCTTTTTTTTAATTATCTTTCCATATAAAATTTCTAAGGCTTATTAAAGAGTTTGAAAGAAAGTTGTAAACAATAATTTATTAACGACTTTTCCATTTATCTTTCGATTTTCCTCAAATATGTGGCGAAAAAGTCAACGCATTTATGTTAAAAAACGTTAGACAAGCAAAAATAAAATAGAAGCGCGTAAGATGGATTTTAATAGGATCATTATATGATAAACTATTCCTAAATATTATAGGAGTGATTGAATGAACGTTTTTTTCAGACCACCAAAAGAAGATGATATTGATCAAATCATGCAGATTGAAAATGCAGGATTTACAGCGGATGAAGCAGCATCCAAATCTGCGATGATGGATCGTATACTTACAATAAGTGACAGTTTTATTGTTGCAGTAAATGAAAAGGATTATCCGATCGGCTACGTTGTAGGACCCATTATTTCTAAACGTTATCTCTCTGACGATCTTTTTGAAAGTACTCGTCCTAATCAGCCTTTTGGTGGCTACCAAAGTATTCTTAGCTTAGCTGTCGCTCCTGATTATAGAAACTGCCAGATTGGTAGTAAACTACTGTCAGTTCTTGAACAACAATGTCGTCTTCAAAATAGAAAAGGAATCACCTTAACTTGTTTAGAATCATTGATTCCATATTACAAAAAGCATGGCTATCAACTAGAAGGACTGTCAGAATCACAACATGCAGGTGTTGCTTGGTATAATATGGTGCTAGAATTGGCCAACACGCCTAATGAATTCTAATAAAAAACTGCATACTAGATGAAACGCCATTCAAAAGTAAGATATTAAGTCTAACTTTTGAATGGCGTTTCATCTCAAATTAATATTATTTACGAACTTTTCTAAAACTTACTCTGATTTTTCTTGCTAACTTTTCATCCGTCAACGCTTTTTTAGTATTTGAAAGCAACATAACTCTTGATTCAGTGGAGTCCATAATATATTTTCTCTCCCACTGGTCTTGATCTGGACCATCGCCAATGATGCGAATGTAAGACAACAGACTTTTAATCATCTCTTTTGTCAATGTTAGGTTGGTATAGCCATCGTTTTCATAAAAATCATACCATGTATCACTTGGATTTTCTTTCAGTATTTGAATTAGTTGATGGATTTCTTCTAACGCATCGAAAACTTTTACAAATACAAAAACCATTTCTTCCCGATCAATCATCTGATAAGCGTCTAACAAACGGAGCAGTGCTTTTAATGTTTTGCATTGAACGGCTACTGAGAGGTAAATATCATTAAAAAAGCGAGCATTTTCCGGATTTTTATCCTGAAGGGATAATGTAATCTGCTGGCATCTCAGCAATAGATTCTCCCAGGCTACTATCTTTTCTCCTATCATAGAGAAAATTTCTGTGACTTGCTCCTTGATTTTCCGATCACCCATCAACCATTCTAACCTCGGAATTTTTGTTTCTTGCTTGAGCCAGGATTGAATAATTTTTCGAATCAAATAACAGGCAAACTCATCCCCAGCGGTTTGATCCTCATGTGTTCCATAGCGGATAACCGCTTCAAAGTAAGCTTCATAGACAGCTTGGATCTCTTCTTGCTGATTTTGATAGTATTGTGTTACATGCTCTAAAATTATCTCTTGATTGGTTCGTAACTGATAATCTGCTCGCCAGAAATTCGCTATTTCTTGTAAGAACAAAATATGCGGTTTTATGTTACCTGTATTAACTAAGACAAACTTATCCATCTTGACTTCTCTAACCGCCATTAACTCTCTAGAAACAAATTCTGGGCTATTAGGCAAGATCGTCAAGAAATTAGATGCTTGTAAATCATGAAAGGCAACGTGATAATAGATTCCTCTTGATTGATTTGGTTTTGGTGTGTTTGTTAACACCTCATCTCGTGGATCGTGATTCCCTTGTCTACGAGAAACCATTTTGCCATAACCATTATCCGCCCAAATCTCAATCACATCATCTGGAAGCTCAAGTAAGTCAAGATTAAATAATTCCGTCATCTCCCCATAAATGTTCATCGAGCATACTGCATGAGGATCGACTTCTTTAACCATATGATATTGTAGATGGACGATTTCGTTGATCACTACTGCTTTTTCCGCTGCAGACCACTGTCGATCAAGATCTTCTGACCAAAAAGGACAATCCCCTTGTCCACGAAAACCGAGTGTGTAAATAACCTTGGTACCTTTTTGCTCGTGTAAGGCTTTTTTCCATAATTCCTGAAACAACACAAAATGTTCCTCGTATGAAGCCTTCAAACTGGGATACCTTCTAGCAAACATCTCAGCGCCTAGTGGCTCGGCATGATGATGTGTATAGATCAACCCCATCGCTTGCGCACTTTCTCGATGTCTATGACTGTTCTTATCTGTTCCAGGGATGATGACATTTCCGCCTAAACGTAACAATGTTTCATAAATACGTTCCCATACATATTCATTTGAACCATTATCTTCCCATTGATCCAGCAGCAACTCATCATTAACGAACCAGCCCCGATAGTCCGTTGCAAAATCAGGCAATGTTAAGTCAAAACCTGTCCATTCAATAAATGGCTTTTTTATTGGGGGAATCTCCATGAAATACCAAAAGGGTTGAACACCTAAAATTTTATGAGAGATTTCAAGAACCCCATACATTAATCCTAACGGTGTTTCAGCACACACTTTTACTTTATCTGGCGATACGAAAAGTATATGAAAAGCATCCGTTTCATTTTTTTCATCAAGTAAAACCAATTCAATTTTATTTGCCTTCCTCGTGTCTGTCACAACGGTTAAAATGTCACGTTGCAAGATCTCGCAAGCATGTCCAATCACTTCATTTTCCAACTGTTTTGACGTAACAGAAGTATTTTTAGAAATGAAAAATGTTGTTTCCATGTAATCACCCGTTTCATCTATATAGTTTATTATTTTATCTTCAATAAAGAACTTTCTACTATGTTGTAAAAGGCAATCGAATTGCTTATCAGCCATAAATCTCTCGTCACTATTTTCTGCAAAGGTATTTTCAAATGGTCTAAACGTTTTGTTAACTTTTTACTTTGATACCGCTCATAAATTTAGAATAAGCGAAAAGCTTGTCTAAAAAAATGGAGAAAGTCGATGAAAAAAACGAAAAAACAGACTTTCTTTGTTTTTTTTGATTTTTCCCCGTCTTCCTTTAACTAAGGTTTTATCTTGTCGTTGTAGAACATGATCTTCCATGCCTATTCAGCTTGTCGTGTTTAATCATATGTACAGCAAACAAGCCCACACTCATAAGAGCATGGGCTTAGTGAGATCATCGTCAATTCTAAATCTTCAATTAAAATCTGGCTTTTATCAATTCAGATTTCAATTGCTGAATAATGAAGACAATTTCTTATTTTTCTTCAATTACATATACTTCTCAACTTCATCAATTTCTTTTTGTAGTGCTTTTTCATCGTACTTTTCATACTTACCGGCTTCGTGTGCGATCTTTTTGATTTCGTGAATCGCTTTTTTCTCAACGATCCATTTCTTCATACTATGTTTTTTTGCGTCAGCATCTAGTGTGTCTAATTCAGCTAAATTCTCATCTAACTTATCAAGAACCTCGGCAATCTTTACCAATGCTTTTGCTTCCTTTTCTTCATAGTTTGTCATAGATATCACTCCTTAAGTATTTGATATATTTATCTTACTGCTGTAATTAAATATTTTCAAATTAAATGTACTGTTTATCACAAAGTTTTATCTGATTCTCACTGAAGAAACAGAAAACATTAGATTCTTGCAATATTCTACTCATTTTATACTTATTTTTATCCTTAATGATTTATCATAAGAAAAGTATCGATTATATAAAAAGATAATTTAGTGAATTAGCAAACATTCGGTGTATCTTTTCTGATAAAGTCATTTAGCTTTTTTACTTTCTTATGGTTGCAGCAAAATTTTCCCGACACTTTTTCCAGATTCTAAATAATCATGGGCAGCTTTTCCGTCAGCTAAGGAAAAAATGGTTGGTTGACTGATTTTCATTTGATCCTTGCTAAAGTAAGTAAACAGTCGGGTGCTTCTTCTCTCCCGCTCTTGAAAACTTGTCAAGTAATCCCACAGATCCCCTGTCAAAATACTTTTTGATTTTGATAACAAGGGAATAAAGTCGATCGCTGGCGGATTTCCGCCGGCCATGCCAAAAAAGATAACCTTCCCTCTATTTTTGAGCAAGTCGACACTTTCGGCTAATGTATGCCCAATGCCATCATAAACGGTATCAAAGAAAGAAATATAGGTTTCTTGCCATTCTGTATTTCTTAAAAAGACATGTTTTGCTCCTTGGTCTAAAGCCAGTTGTCGCTTTTCTTCCGTAGAAGTGACGCCATAAACTTCTAGACCATCTGCGGTTAATAGTTGCGATAAAATTTGTCCGACACCACCACTTATCCCATGGACGAAGACCTTACTATTATTCACATTATTGCCAAGATCATGAGCTAAAAAATCAGCTGTCAACCCTTGCAGACCAATACTGGCTGCTAATTTAGGTGGTATACCAGATGGAATACGGATGGCATTTTCCTCAGGAACAGCCACCAATTCTGCGTTGGCAAAAGGAACATCCACAAAAAGAATCGTTTCCCCTAGCTGAAATTTGGAGACTGATGTTCCTTTTTGAACAATCTTCCCTACTCCTTCATAGCCATTGATAAAAGGGTCTCGGGATTCAATATGATAGCTGCCCTTTCTTCGATAAATATCTGCATAATTCAACCCAATATACATCATTTCTATCATTAGCTCATTTTCTTGAATGACGGGATCAGGCAATTCACCATAAGTTAACACATCTGAATCGCCAAATTCTTTAAAGTACAATGCCTTCATGCACAAAACATCTCCTATCTTTTGCCAATCAAAATCGTGTGATTTTCTTTATGAAACCAAAGCTCTATCACTTAGCCAACTATCATTAGATTGAAATCATATAAAAATAAATAATTTAAGTTCTTTTGGTCATTTTTTACTATAAAAAAAGCACCTTCTCACGAAGATACTTTCATTCTATTCTTCTAGATGAGATTCGTCAAAGTAGATTATTCGTTCAGATCCTCCTTATCAATTCCAGTTATGTCTAACCCACCTTATTCCTAGATAAATCAACTACTTTTGTGTAAAACAGGATTATAACAAAGCTGACTATTACTAAGAGAAAGAAGTGAGGATTTGAAGCCATCATCTTTTAAGTCTGATAAATCCTCAGAAGTAGTTCATTACATCGGAACCAAACTGACTATCCATGGTTTTTAGAGGATATCAGGAAAGAGATGGCGTAAGTCGCCCGGCGATCAATCAATTTTATCATATAAATAATTATCCCCACTCGAAAAAAATTAAGCCACATCGCTTCTACTTGTTAAAGGCCTCTTTGCCTTAATTCGTCGTTCAACCACTTAAATCCATCATGGATGATTTGCGCATGATCAAAAGCAAAAAGAGATTCCCAGTTCTCCGTAGAGGATCGTTCTTTTGACGTAACATATTGATAGAGTACTTTGTCCTTATCAACCCTATACCAAAAAGCCTCAGAAGCATCATCTCCTGCATAAAGAGTCTTCATCTGCTGTAGAACAGTTATATAAACAGCAGAAATAGTCCATCCACGGGAATCCCGATTTTTATCTCCATATACACCTAATAAAGAAACTTCCTGCACTTCCACGCCCGTTTCTTCCTTTAACTCTCTGATGGCAGCCTTAATGATATTTTCTCCTTCGTTAACGAAGCCACCTGGCAAAGCGAACCTTCCTTTGAAAGGATGATTTTTTCTTTTGACAAGTAAAATGTATACTGCATCCGACGTGACATTGAATATCAAATTGTCAACAGTAAATGCTGGTTTTGGATATTGTGGTAATTCCTGCTTCTTATACCAGCTTAACCACTCTTCTTCGTTCATTTCCTCTTCTGATACTTTATTTGCCATGTGATTGTCTCCTTTTGCTTTGAGTTATCCGAAAGATTTAGCGTTTTGATAGATAGGCTTTTTGCTTAAATCAAAGATTGACATAACGCCTTTATAAATTTCAAAGACTCGTAAAACATTTCGGTCTTCTACAGAGGGGTATATTTTTGCCATGTAAGGATTTTTCTCAAAAATTTCATCTAAATAGGTAGAGCCTATTTCATTTACTCTCCCTTGTAAGGTAATAGAAAACGATTCCATTGATGTTTCTCCTTCTATACCTGTGATGGAAACGACCGGGTTCATTTTGAGCTGTTTATAAAACGGCTTGGATATTGCAGTCAAAAAATACAGCTTCGTTTCTTTTACCAACATAATATCGATTACTCTGGTGACCGGATTTCCGTTTTCGTCTACTGTGGCGAAAACGGTAGAATGAATCTCATTTTTTAAATAATTCAAATAATCTTCTGTCTTCATTTTTGAATGGTCCATGAATGCGCTCCTATCTAAAATTATCGATTTCTCTGATCGTTTCAACTATATTTCCTTGTAGAATAATCGTTTTATCCATGAGTTCATCTGGTATGCGTTGTGCTTGTTGGTTACAGACGATATAGGTCGACTGATTCGTTGCCCTCGTCATTTCTTGGAATGGATATTTTATAATGGAAGGCGTGTTGTTACCAATACCGATCTCCCAAAAAACGATTTTAGTACCTAAATAATTTTCTAGAAATTCTTTGTATCGGTTAGCTGCGCTTTCCCAACCATCATCTTGTACAAAAAATTGATCTATCCGTAAATTGACCCGCATCGGTTGTCCACATTTGGGGCAATATGGTATGAGGTGCTTGGGAATTTTGAACTGATTCTGCTGATGGACCATTTGCATAATCAATGATTCATTCTCGTACGTCTTGTTATGGCAGGCACGTGAACATTGAAATAACCCATAATCACCTTGTGTATAAAATAATCGTCTCTTATCAAAGCCCGTCTTTTGGAACTGATGATCTACATTAGTAGTAATGACAAAGTAATTTTTTTCTTCTACCAAAGATAGAAGCTCTTTATATAGCGGCAAAGCCTCAGGCTGATATCGATTATGAAAAACATGTTTACTCCAATAACCCCAATACGTCTCTAATGAATCGAAGGGATAAAATCCGGCAGAATACATATCGGTTAAATGATAATAATCAATATAGTCTCTGAAATATTTTTTGAACCGTTCACCAGAATAGGTTAACCCGGCAGCAGCAGAAAGGCCTGATCCAGCACCGATAACGATTGCCTCTGCTTCAGTTATCTTTTGATAAACTTTCTGATAATTGTTGTAGTTTTTCATGGTACAACTCCTTATCAATGTCTTTAAACACATTGAAAATAATTTTTATAGGTGAATGAACACGCGTTACATATTCTTGCGTTGTTTTGATAGCGATCTCTGTAGCTAACTCATTGGGAAAACGAAATTCTCCTGTTGAGATACAACAAAAAGCGACGCTCTTCAATTGATACTCTTCGCAAAGCAACAAGACGCGACGATAACAGTCAGCCAATAAGGATACGTGTTCTTTAGTTACGGTATCTTTTATGATTGGCCCAACAGTATGTATCACTTTTTTGGCAGGCAAGTTATAGCCGTCGGTGATTTTTGCATAGCCGGTTTCTTCCAAATGCCCTTGTGCGTCCATGATTTCTTTGCATGCTAGTCTTAATTGAATACCTGCTGCAGAGTGGATCGCATTGTCGATGCACCTGTGTAATGGAACAAAACATCCTAGTAGCTGTGCGTTTGCAGCGTTTACGATGGCGTCCACTTCCAACCTCGTGATATCTCCTTGCCAGAGATAAAGGTTTTTTGTATACTGTTGCGCATCGTTTAGTGAAAAAATCTGATTTTCAGCTCTTTCTTCTAAAAGAAATTGATTTTGAATGTCAATAAAGTCCTTATGAATAGGTCGCGCTTCTCTTATATTTAATAAGCATCGCAATAAATCATTTTGTTCTTTCGGATCATCCGAGCTAGCATCTACTATTTTACTTAAGTGACTGTTTTCCTCTAATAAATAGTTAATCAGCCATTTCCTCTTTTCGCTATGGTTCATCGTCAACACCTTCTTTATAAAAATTTCCCGATTATTTTCGATAATCGGGAAATAGCAAGACTAATTTAACAACTCTTTGATTGCTTCTACGCGACTCGTCAAAGGCTTACCCAAAGCTTGTTCAAAGTCACTAGATGTCACATCTAATTGATTATTTTTAATATCATGTTGGAAAGACAAGAACATTTCTGCAACAGGTTGTGGTAAACCGCCTGCTGTCAAACTATCTACAAAGGTTTGATCATCAGATGAAACTACTTCGATTTCCTTCCTTGTTGCTTCTTTTAAAGCTGCTGCTAATTCAGCATAAGTAATAGGGCTGCCCGATAATTCAAGGATTTCAGGGTATTCTGTTCCTGCTAGTGCTTTTGCAGCAACCTCAGCATATTCGCGCTTCAAAGCCCAGCCGGTTTTGCCTTCTTTAGCTGCGTAAACGAATTTCCCACTAGCTAAAGCACCGCCAATAATCGGCATTTCATTTTCTAAATACCAGTTATTACGTAAAAATGTATGCGCAATTCCCGCTTCTTTGATTTGTTTTTCAGTAAAGATGTGATCAGCAGCTAATGCACTTGTTGAGTGATCTGCATCAGCAAAACTTGTATAAGCAATATACTGAACACCAGCGTCTTTGGCTGCCTTAACCACATTAGCATGTTCTTCTTGACGATTGCCTGGTGCGCCAGACACAAAAAGCAAGCGGTCAATGCCGTCAAAAGCGTTACTCAACGAATTGATGTCAGAATAATCCCCTACTCTTACATTGTAGCCTTTCTCTTTTAGTGTAGCTGCTTTTTCTTCAGATCGTACCAAAGCATAGATCTGATCTTTAGAAACTAAATCTTTCAAGAATTCAAGTGCATATCCTCCAAAACCACCAGTAGCTCCTGTTACTAAATATGTCATATAAAACACTCCTTTTTAGTTCGTACATTCAGCTGTACAATTATAAGATACACCTATATAATAAATAGTATGTTAAGATAAGTCAAGAAGAAAATCTAAAAAGGACTGAATTCACTTGAAATATTCTATTCAACTCAGTGATGCAATTCATATTATGTGTTATATCGTCATCTATAAAGATACTAATATGCTCTCAAGTGAGATGATTGCTCAAAGTGTAGAAACTAATGCTGCAAATGTCAGAAAAATAATGGCAAACTTAAAAAAATCTGGACTGATCCGAACAACTACTGGGAAACCAAAGCCCTATTTAGCAAAGGACCCCAAAGATATTAGTCTACTTGATATATATAAAAGTATTCATGGAAACACAAATCTCATTCAAGTCGATCCTAAAACGAATCCAGACTGCATTGTTGGTGCAAATATACAAGAAGTACTGGATGGTGCGTATAATGAATTGCAAGTAACTGTCGAAGAAAAAATGGCGAAAATCAATCTGTTCTCTCTATTAACAAGTATTGCAAGTTTAGAGGAAAGCAAACGACCGGAAAACAAATCTTTTCTTGAGCCATTTTTATAAAACCAAAAAACCCATTGAGATACTGACATCTCAGTGGGCTTTTTCGTTACAAATGAAATTGATTTACGTCTTCACATCTTTCGACACCACTCATAAGAAATAGCGTTGTCATTCACTTGCTTTTTCTGCAGCTCTGACTATTGCTCATAGAGACAGTGTATGCACAAGAGCAAATATTTCTTTCTTATCGACCAAACGACTAAATTCTTTCACTACTCGACTGCCTAAATTCACTGTGGCACCAGTAACTGCCTACTTCATTTCCGTTCCTCTTTTCTTTTACTCGTGGATGTAAAACAGCTTGATCTATCGGCCTGCTACTTAGATCAACTACAGAAACATTTCATTCTTAAAGTTCAAATACCCGTAAAACATGTTTGTTTCCCTCTGATGATCGATGTCATTTCAATACGGATTTTGCATCCAAAAATTTAGTTACTCTCTGAATTTTCCATTGACGATATTTGAGTGAGCTGGCGTCGATTGCTCACCCTTCATTTAATTATCGAATCATACGGAGGGCTATCAATTTGATAGTAGAACGGTTTGGTGATCGCCGTCAAGAAATAAAGCTTCTTCTCTTTTTCTAGCGTGCTTTCTTGATGATCATTTAAAAGTGGCATCTCAATTTAGTTTTTTGATAGTGTTTCAGGAGAGAAGTAATTAATACGCTGCTATTTCTTTATCTCTGTTAATAGCCGAGACTTTTTTTTGAGCTACTTCTCTTATACATTTGTATCATACTCAAAACTTTATCACACTGCTAAGATAGGTCACTCAACCCATTTTTTTTTTTCAATAGCAGCTTGAAAAGAATTTTCTTCATCGCTAAATATTCCAGAGTTGAACGATTGGATAATCTGCTTTTCTTTAAATGCTTTCCTCTATGGATTCATTCATTTTTATGTAATGGTATGAAAAAAGCACCTCCTTATGAGATGCTCTTTCATACGCTGACAACTAAAAATTCTCAAGCAAGAGATTTTTTTCTTGTCCTTTTATTCAACAGTGACAATCCGTATAACTGTTTAAATTTTATAAACGGTTAAATCACTTTTTTCTAACACAAGAAAAGATTGCTTTATTAGACTTTTCAAATTGAAACGAGTTACTTCTTCGGTTCATCCTCATCCATCTTAAGAACTGCCATGAAGGCTTCTTGCGGTACTTCGACAGAGCCGATTTGTTTCATCCGCTTCTTCCCTTCTTTTTGTTTCTCTAGGAGTTTGCGTTTTCGAGAAACGTCACCGCCGTAACACTTCGCCAATACGTTTTTACGCAAGGCTTTAATGTCTGAACGGGCAACGATTTTTTGTCCGATGGCTGCTTGGATCGGTACTTCAAATTGTTGTCGTGGGATCAGTTTCTTCAGTTTTTCAACGATGGCTTTGCCTCGTTCATAAGCAAAGTCACGGTGAACGATAAAGCTCAATGCATCGACTTTTTCAGTGTTCAGCAAGATGTCCATCTTCACTAGCTTGCTAGTGCGGTAACCAGACATTTCGTAATCGAGTGATGCATACCCTTTCGTGCTGGATTTCAATTTATCAAAGAAATCAAAGACGATTTCCGATAATGGGATCTCATAAACGACGTTTACTCGATAATCATCCAAGTAATCCATCGTGACAAAGTCTCCCCGTTTGCGTTGGGACAATTCCATTACAGCACCGACGTAATCATTAGGAACCATGATTTGTGCTTTTACGTATGGTTCTTGTACATTGTCGATCGTGACTGGTTCAGGAAATTCTGCTGGGTTATCAACGACGACCATTGAGCCATCTGTCTTGTTGACATGATAGATTACGGATGGTGCAGTCGTAATCAGCTCAAGGTTAAATTCACGTTCTAGCCGTTCTTGCACGACATCCATGTGTAATAGGCCTAAGAAGCCGCATCGGAACCCAAATCCTAACGCTTGAGAGGTTTCTGGCTCAAATTGCAATGCTGCATCATTCAGTTGTAATTTTTCCAATGCTTCTCGAAGGTCGTTGTAGCGTGAGGTATCGATTGGGTACAATCCGCAATAAACCATTGGATTCATTTGGCGGTAGCCTTCCAATGCTTCGGCTGCTGGATTGTTGGCTAAAGTCACCGTATCTCCGACTTGCGTATCTTTAACAGTCTTGATGGCAGCAGTGATATACCCAACATCGCCCACCATCAACGCATCTCGTTGAATAGCTTTGGGTGAAAAGACACCGACTTCCGTGACGTCAAAGGTCTTGCCATTGCTCATCATTTTGATTTTATCTCCAGGTTTGACCATCCCGTCCATAATGCGGACGTTTAAGACCACCCCACGATAGGAATCGTACACGGAGTCAAAGATCAACGCTTTTAACGGTGCTTCAATATCACCTGCTGGAGCTGGGACATACTCAACGATTTGTTCCAAAATGTCTTCGATCCCAATACCTGCTTTGGCACTAGCTAAAACAGCTTCACTGGCATCGATACCTATAACATCTTCGATCTCTGTTCGTACTCGCTCAGGATCGGCAGCTGGCAAGTCTATTTTGTTAATAACTGGTAGGATCTCTAAATCATTGTCTAACGCCAAGTAGACGTTTGCCAATGTCTGTGCTTCGATCCCTTGAGCCGCATCAACGACGAGTACGGCGCCTTCACAAGCGGCCAAACTGCGGGAAACTTCATAGGTGAAATCGACGTGCCCTGGGGTGTCGATCAAATGGAAGATGTAGGTTTCTCCATCTTTGGCGGTATAGTTAAGTTCCACAGCATTTAATTTGATCGTGATTCCTCGTTCACGTTCAAGATCCATGGAGTCTAATAATTGGTTTTGCATTTCCCGAGACGTCACCGTATGGGTTTGTTCCAAAATACGGTCCGCCAGTGTTGATTTCCCATGGTCGATATGGGCGATAATGGAGAAATTACGAATCTTCTCCTGTCGTTTTTTCATTTCTTCTATGTTCATGGATACGTTCCTCATTTCTTTTAGTCAGCTTTTCTATTATACCAACGAAACGCCAATAGTTAAAGTATTTTTCTTAACCGTTATTTAGACATATTCATTCAGGTTTTGCTATACTAGAGCTAGCAAATAAATTGGAGTTGAAAGAATGGACAATAATTTTCATCAAAATCTACATATTCGAGCGGTGGATGAAAAAGACGTTGATCAGTTCAACGAACTGTTAAGCTACGTTTTTCAGATCACTGAATCGGATATTGAAGAAAGCGGCTATGAGAGCAAACGGGAAATGATTAAATCTAAGCGCCCGATCTTAGAGCTTTCCAAGGTCTTTGGCTGGTTCAATGAAGACAAGTTGATCTCGCAAATCGCCGTTTATCCTTGTGAAGTCAATATACACGGCAAATTAATCAAAATGGGCGGAGTGACCGGTGTTGGGACCTACCCTGAATATGCCGGACATGGCCTGATGAAAGACTTGATCAAGCTTGCCTTAGAAACCATGCGGGAAGATCAGCAATGGATCTCCTACCTTTATCCATACAATGTGCCCTACTATCGTCGCAAAGGCTGGGAGATCATGTCCGACAAGCTGACCTTCAAAATTCGTGATACCCAGCTTCCGAAAACCAAAGAAGTCCCTGGGATCGTAGAGCGCAAAGAAGTGGATGACCCTGATGTTTTTACTGTCTACAACCAATTCTCCCGCGACAACCATGGCGCCTTGCAGCGGACCTCTTTTCACTGGGAAGAGTATTGGCGCTATGAAAATGAAGAAGAGCGCACCGCGGCTGTCTATTACAATGCCAGTGGTCATCCGACTGGTGTACTTTTTTATTGGGTAGCCGAAGAAGTCTTCCATGTAAAGGAAATGTTCTACTTAGATCAAGAAGCCCGCAATGGTCTTTGGAATTTTATCTCTGCTCATTTCTCAATGGTCTATTGGGTCAAAGGAGACATTTATTCAAATGAACCCCTGTCCTTCTACCTGGATGATAGCCAAATCAAAGAAACCATTGAGCCTTATTACATGGCGCGGATCGTCGATGTTGAACAGTTTTTGAAAAACTTCCCATTTGAAGCCTTTCAAACACCCTTTCACTTTGTTGTTTCTGACCCAGTTGCCGATTGGAACAACGGAATCTTCGGTGTCCAATACAATCACGGGGAGATCGTGGTTTCAAGAGAAGCCATCGGAAAAGCTGTCCAGCTGGATATTCAGACATTGTCTTGTCTGTTGATGAATTACCGCCGTCCAGCTTACTTAGAGCGTGTGGAACGGCTAAATACCGATTCAGAAACACTGGCATTACTAGAATCGATCATCCCTGATATGGAAGCCTATTTCAGTGATTATTTCTAAACAACGAATCAACAAAACGTACAACTATGAATGATTAAGGAGTGTTTTTGAATGAAACTATATTTTGCTGCTCCCCTGTTTGCTGCTAGTGACCTTCGCTACAACGCCGAACTTGTTGCGTCGATTCGTCAGCAGTATCCGCAGCTGGAGATTTATTTACCTCAAGAAAATGCCGCGATCAATGATAAGTCCGCCTACGCGGATAGCAAAATGATTGCGTTGGCAGATACCGAAAAAGTACTGGAAAGCGATTTGATGATCGCTTTGCTGGATGGTTTGACCATCGATGCTGGGGTTGCCTCTGAGATCGGTGTCGCCTATGCAAAAGGCATTCCTGTGTTAGGGCTTTATACAGATAGTCGCCAACAAGGTGCCGATAATCAGCAAAAGCTGGCAGCATTACAAACCGTTGCGGAAAATCAGTTCCACTATGTCAATCTTTATACGGTGGGTTTGATCAAGCTAAACGGTGAGATTTATTCCTCTGAAGCAGCCCTTTTAGCTGGCTTAGCAGACTATCTTTCGGAGGACAACTAAATGGGGCAAAATTATCAGCGACTGCAAAAGGTATTCACTATTTTCGGTATTCTCGTGTTTTGTTTTTCTTTGTGGGAATTTTTCCGTGGCGTCTATCCGCAAACACAAGGACTGATTTTCTTGGGTCAAGCCTTACTTGGGATTTTATTGATCTTTGTCCCAGAAATGAGTAAAAAGTTCTTAAAAATCCAGCTACCAAATGCCACCGTCTACTTTTATTGGTTTTTCTTGCTGATCTCCGTATTCATGGGGACGATCTTACATTTGATCGAAACCATTGCTTTCTGGGATAAAATTCTGCATGCGGTGAGTCCTATGGTCTTGACGGCTGTAGGCTATGGATTGATCTGTCTCTTACTAAAAGAAGTGCCCGTTTCAAAAGTTTCGCCTTGGTTATTTTTACTGATGGGCTTTGCTTTTGCTGGCTTGTGTGGTGTTTTCTGGGAGTTTTGGGAATTCATCTGCGACTCTGTTGGTGGAATGAATCTCCAACGTTATGCAACCTTAGATGGCACCCCGTTTATTGGTCGTGAAGCATTGATGGATACGATGGGTGATTTACTAACCAACACGATTGGTGCTGCTTTGATGGGCGTGATCGCGTATGTTCAAGGACGAGGCAAACCTGATTACTTTGAAAGTTATCGGATTAAAAAATTATCATAACCAACCTTTAAAAGCTTGTTGAAACCATCGTTTTTCAACAAGCTTTTTTCTTTTGTTCTTTTATTGATAAAGAAAAATTTATAAAAATACTTAAATAACACATCTTATTTTTATGGATTCGCTGTCTAACAAGGTTCGACCTTCCTTACACTTCCCTATAAAACGGTTACAACTACAAGAAAATTCCCTCGTTTAATCATTTTTATTTCCCCAAAAAACCATGGTCTGTTATAATTACATTATTCATTTGACATTGCGTCAGTAAAGGAGAGGCTTATGGTTCTAACAGTGTTTTTTATTTTATGCTGCTTGATTTTTTCATCGATCACCTATGCGTTCTCTAAAGATGCCCGAAAATTTGTCCAACCTTTATCAATCAAAATTATTTTTATCGCATCAGCTATTATTGCGGTTTGGACGATGTTCTTTTCAATGGTTGCATTTGTCGCTTGGGTCATCTAAAAAAACATTCTTGCCAGTTGCGGCGTTTTCGCTGCATTGGCAAGAATGTTTTTTTGTGATTAGAAAAGTTTGATTTGATTCAAAGGCCAAAAACGCAGCAGCACTTTCCCTTCCATTTGATCTTCTGTTACAACCCCGAAACTGCGACTGTCCCGAGAGATCAAACGATTGTCTCCCATCACAAAATAGCTGCCTTCAGGAACCGTTACCGTGAAATCATCGGTAAAGTGTTCGGCACCAGCGGCGATTTGCTGAAACATTTCGCGATAAGAATATTCGTCTTGTAATTGATCGTCCGCAAATTTCTCTTTAAAATCATCTAAATAGGGTTCTTCGTATACTTCTCCATTGATTGTTAGGACATCATCTTTCATTTCAATGGTATCACCGGGTAAACCAATCAGCCGCTTGACAGCGATTTTGCTTGGATCATCTGGTTCAACACATATCACGATGTCTTGGCGGTCATATGAAGAAATTTTTGATGCAATCAAACGCTGCTTATCGGCCAAAGTTGGATCCATAGAATGGCCACTGACTTGAACTGGCGTCAGGACAAACAAACGGATGAGAACCACGGCGACGATAAAGAAAAGCAGTAACCAATTCTCTTTTAGGATTTTTACCATAGCTGCTCTTTCGCTCCTTTACTGCATCTTTTGTCATTATCAAAGCTCGTTTCTGGCATTCTGACAAAAGATATCTTCCTCAATCTTACGTGGAATTTTTACATTGAGCAAGAGAAATCATCGATTTTTAAAAAAATATGACATTTCTAGTGGCCATAAAGAACCTTTTACGTTCGATCACGACTCAAGAAAGCAAACACATCTTTTCGACTTAGACTCCCTACGAGTTTCTGCTCTTCTTCAATCACTACCGTGTCATGAGTTGCAAATAAGGTATACAACTCATTTAAAGTAGTAGATGCAGCGATTTGAGGAGCCACTGGGTTGACTTCATCGCTGAAAAAGTTCATCCGCATCAAATCCCCTGCAGTGACCAGTTTTGCTTCGTCTTCACCGGTCTCTTCAAAAAAACTTTTCACAAAAGCAGTTTTTGGTTGCGAGACAATCACTTCCGGTGTATCACATTGGACGATCTTCCCTTGATTCATGACAGCAATGCGCGTACCTAGTTTTACCGCTTCTTTCATGTTATGCGTGACAAAAATAATCGTCGTCCCAAGCTCTTGGTGCAAATCGAGGACTAACTCCTGTAAGGAATTTCGAGAAATTGGATCAAGAGCACTAAAGGGCTCGTCCATCAGAATAATTTCTGGGTTAGCAGCTAACGCTCTTAAAATCCCGATCCGCTGCTGTTCTCCTCCTGACAACTCTTTAGGCATTCGATGGCGGTATTGCTCTGGGTCAAGTTTGACCTGTGTCAGCAAACGATCCACGGCTTCTGAGCGATCTTTTTTCGACCACCCTAACATCTCTGGGATTACTTCAATATTTTGCTTCACATCCATTGTCGGAAACAGGGCGATTTGTTGGAGAACATACCCCATTTGCCAACGCATTTTTTGGATATTGTATTCTTTGATTCGTTTTTCTTTGAAGTAAATATCGCCATCCGTTGGTTCTGACAACGCGTTGATCATCTTCAAAGTCGTCGTTTTCCCACTCCCAGAAGGACCGACCAAAACAAAGATTTCCCCTTTATTGATGCTCAGATCTAATTGATCGATCACTATTTTTTGATCAAACTTTTTACTGACGTTTTTAAATTCAATAATTGGTGTCATTCTTGTCCCTCCTTAATTAATCCTTCATCTATCAGGAAGGTACGCGCGACTTCTGCTGGATTTTTTCCTTCGACATTGACCTGATAATTCATTTCACTCATTTGTTCTTCGGTGATTTTACCTGCCAACTTTTCCAATGCACGGACGACTTCTGGATGTTCCTTGGCAAAGGCTTCTTTCATCAAAGGCGCTCCTTGATAAGGTGGAAATAGTTCTTGATCGTCTTCTAGAATAACTAAGCCATATTGACGCAATTCACTGTCCGTGGAATAGGCATCCAGTAGATTGATGTCGCCATTATTGATGGCTTGATAACGCAATGCTGGTTCCATACTTTGGACACTTGGAAAATCTAGCCCATAGAGTTCTTGGATGCCCGCATAACCGTCCGTCCGATCAATGAATTCGAGGGTAAAGCCGGCTTTGATTTGATTTTCGATTTTCTTCAAATCAGAGATCGTGGTTAGTCCATTTTCCTCAGCAAATTCTTTTTTCACAGCCAACGCATAGGTATTTTGATACGCCATCGGCTGAAGCAAGGTCATCTCAAACTGATCCTTTAACAGATTGACTGCTTCGGTATAGGTTTCGTCAGAGTCAAGTTTTTGACTAGCGGTTTTTTCCGGTACATCCACTAAACTCTCCAACACAGTTCCAGTAAATTCTGGATAAATGTCGACTTGGTCATTGTCTAAAGCACTGAATAAGAAAGAAGTTTTCCCAAAGTTAGGTTCCAATTCAACCTGTGCATCAGGATCTTCTTGCTCAATCAATTCTTTGTACATGTTGATCAAGATATCAGGTTCAGACCCTAACTTCCCAGCGATGGTAATGGTTTTCGGCGCGAAAAATCCGCTCTGTGAAAAAGAAACGCCGCCAATCAGCAAGATGATCGCTGCCAGCGTAATCAAGGTATAGCGCGGTTTCAGGTGTTGTAGATAACGGATCAACGTACTGAAAATAATAGCCAGTAAAGCAGACCCGATCGCGCCGATCAACGTTAATTCAGGGGCATTCCGATCGATCCCCAACAAAATAAAGGAACCTAGCCCACCAGCGCCAATCAGAGCGGCTAAAGTCGCTGTTCCGATGATCAAGACCAACGCCGTGCGAATCCCCGAAATAATGACAGGCAAGGCAATCGGCAATTCGACTTTGATCAATCGGCGCATCCGAGACATACCAAATGCCGCCGCAGCTTCTTCGATTGATGGATCGATCTCCGAAAGGCCAATATAGGTATTTTGAAAGATCGGCAATAACGCATAAATAACTAGTGCGATCAACGCAGGCGGCGTTCCGATCCCCACAAATGGAATCAATAAACCTAACAGTGCCAGTGATGGAATCGTTTGTAGCACACTCGTTATTTGTAGGCCGACTTCCGCTGCCCGTTTATGATTAACCAGCCAAATGGCTAACGGGACAGCAATAACGATCGCCACCAGCAGCGCAATGATTGACAATGACAAATGCTCAAAGACAGCTGTCAGCAATTCCCCTTTTCGCTCATTCAACGTTTCAAAAAAAGTATTCATCTTTTCATTCCTCTCCTACTCCATAAGAACAGTATAATCGAAGTGCGAATTTCCTCCAAACAACAAGCAAGGGGAACTTTTTTGTCTTATGTTGAGCGGCAAAAAAACGACGGCTGCCAATGAAACGGCAACCATCGTTTTGCATTTATCCATTTTTTATCTTTTTATTACTCGGTAATTGGCGTATTTTCAAAAACCAGCTGTTCGTTCAATAATTCAATCGTGACTTGGGTCTTTGGTAAGACTCTGCCAGCAACGATTTCTTTTGCCAATGGGGTTTCGACTTCTCTCGTGATAAACCGACGGAGAGGTCGCGCACCATATGCTGGCTCATAAGCATTTTCAGCGATCCAGCGTTTGGCTTCTTCAGTGATCGTCAACAGTATATCTTGGACTTCCAGTCGTTGTGACAGCTGTGCGATGATCTTGTCGACGATGCCTGTCACATCGTTTAGACTAAGCGGTGTGAACAAAATCGTGTCGTCGATCCGATTTAAGAATTCTGGTTTAAAATGCCCTCTCAAGAGATTACGGACATTTTCAGCAACGTTTTCTGGGATCGTCCCTTCTGCGGTCACGCCATCTAGCAAGACTTGAGAGCCGATATTGCTAGTCATGATCAAGACTGTATTTTTGAAATCAACGACTCGCCCTTTTGAATCTGTCAAACGGCCATCATCAAGCACTTGTAATAAGATATTGAAAACATCAGGATGGGCTTTTTCGATCTCATCCAATAAGACGATCGTGTATGGATTGCGTCGAACAGCTTCAGTTAATTGTCCACCTTCTTCAAACCCTACATAGCCTGGAGGGGCACCGACTAAGCGAGACACCGAATGTTTTTCCATGTATTCGCTCATATCGATCCGAACCATATGCTCTTCTGAATCAAAGAGATTGACCGCCAACGCTTTCGCTAATTCGGTCTTACCGACGCCGGTCGGACCTAAGAACAAGAAGGAACCTAATGGTCGATTTGGATCTTGCAGGCCAGCTCGTGAACGAATGACGGCATCACTGACGGCATCGACGGCTTCGTCTTGTCCGATCACTCGTTGATGCAAGGTCTCATTTAATTTCAACAGTTTTTCCCGTTCGCCTTCCACTAATTTCGCAACAGGAATCCCTGTCAAACGTCCAACGACTAGGGCAATCTCATTTTCGGTCACTGATTCTTGGACCATCCGAATGCCTTCATCTTGATTTTTTTCTTCCAGTTCAGCTAGTTCTTTTTCCAGTTGTGGAATCGTCCCATGACGAAGAACAGCTGCCCGTTCCAAATCATAGTTATTTTCAGCATCTTCCAACTCATGCTTGGCTTTATCGATCTCTGCCCGTTTGTTGGAAACTGCATTGACTTCTTCTTTTTCCGTTTCCCACTGCATTTTCATGGTATTGACTTCTTCACGCAATTCCGCCAATTCTTCTTGTAAAATGCCTAAGCGTTTTTTCGATGCATCATCGGATTCCTTTTTCAATGCGGCTTCTTCGATCTCAAGTTGCATCAAACGACGGGTAACTTGGTCGAGCTCAGTAGGCATCGAATTCATTTCCACCCGAATCGTGGCACTTGCTTCATCGATCAAATCGATGGCTTTGTCTGGTAAAAAGCGGTCCGTGATATAACGGTCAGATAAGGTAGCCGCTGCAACAAGCGCGTTGTCATGGATGTTGACGCCATGATGGATCTCGAACCGTTCTTTCAACCCACGTAAAATTGAGATCGTATCTTGAACGGTTGGTTCCTGTACCAGCACTTTTTGGAAACGACGTTCCAAAGCTTTATCCTTTTCCATGTATTGACGGTATTCATCAAGGGTGGTTGCGCCAATCGTATGCAATTCTCCCCGTGCCAGCATTGGTTTCAGTAAGTTTCCAGCATCCATGCTGCCTTCCGTCTTACCAGCACCTACAATATTGTGGATCTCATCAATAAAGAGAATGATGCGTCCATCGGCTTTTTTCACTTCTTGTAAGACAGCTTTCAAACGCTCTTCAAATTCACCTCTGAATTTAGCACCTGCGATCAAGGCACCCATATCCAGAGAAAAGATCGTTTTGTCTTTTAGGTTTTCTGGGACGTCTTTTCGCACGATCCGTTGTGCCAATCCTTCAACGATGGCTGTTTTACCAACTCCTGGTTCACCAATCAAAACGGGATTGTTTTTTGTCTTCCGAGAAAGGATGCGAATCACATCGCGAATTTCTTCGTCTCGTCCGATAATTGGGTCCATTTTTCCGCTGCGGACTTGTTGCACCAGGTCAACGCCGTATTTTTCTAAAGCTTTGTATTGTTCTTCTTGATTTTGTGAGGTCACACGATCCCCTCCTCTTAATGTTTCGATCGTTTGCTTGATTTCTTTCGCGCTGATTCCTTGTTTCTTTAAATACACCGTCAATGGATGATTTTTCAATTTCATCAACGCATAAAGGACGATTTCTGTGGAAAGATACTCGTCTTGAAATTCATTTTTTAATTGATCTGCCTCAGACAAAAGATGAAACAGATTTTGACTCATGGATTGACCATAACGAACATTTCCTCCTTCAACCGAAGGCAGTTCATCTAATAGTCGGTCGACTTCCTTTTCAAAAGCATCGACATCGAGACCTGTGTCCGTGTAAAAATTGCGGCCGAATTGATTGGCTTGCAATAAAATCTTCCATAAATGCGGAATATCAATTTCTTGATGGTGACGGGTCATGGCAATCTGCTGGGCTTCAGCGATAGCACTTTGTAATGTAGTCGTCATTTTTTCTGGGTTCATACTTTTCCCTCCCAAAATGGTAGTCAGAAAAAAGTACGCTGCAAGCAGTATCCTTTTTTCTACTCTTCTATTATACAACGTTGGTCAGTAATGGTCAAAAGTTTTCCCTCGAACATCAAGATTTTTTTCAGTATTCTTTCATGAAAATTGACAGATGGGAAGCAGCAATGGTATGCTAGGTCCTGATTGGTCAGGAACAATCGATTTTCCTGATCGTTTTGATCGCTTTTTGGCGATTTTTATTCAGTAAGATTATCTACTTAGCTGTAACGTCTACTGTTTACAGCTTTTTTATATGGAGGAAATGATGTTAACATTAACGAATATTAGCCAACAATTTGGCGACAAATTGCTTTACGAAGACGTTTCCGTTCAAATCAACCGTGGTGAAAAAGTCGGTTTGATTGGACGGAACGGCGCTGGCAAAAGTACTTTAATCAAAATCATTACAGGAGAAATTCTCCCCGATGATGGCTTCGTCCAATTTCCGAAAAATTTGAAAATGGGCTATTTGGATCAATACGTCAATGTTGATGAAACGCAATCGATCCGTGATTTTTTGCGCTCTGCCTTTGCAGAAGACTTCGAAAAAGAGCAACAGATTGCCGATCTTTATACTTCTTATGGCGAAAGCCTCGACGATAAGCTTTTAGAAAAAGCGGGCGAATTGCAAAATCAATTGGATCAAGGAAATTTCTACCAAATGGATACATTGATCGATGATCTAGCAGAAGGGTTAGGTATTTCGGTTCTCGGAATGGATACCCCCCTCGCTTCTTTAAGTGGTGGTCAACGCTCAAAACTGATCTTGGCAAAAATGCTGCTAGAAAAACCCGACATGCTGATTTTAGATGAACCGACCAACCACTTAGATGATGAGCACATCAAATGGCTAGTTGAGTTTTTACAGGACTTTACCGGTACCTATTTAGTCGTTTCTCATGATCGTCAATTCCTTAACGAAATCACGACCCATATCATTGATATCGAATTTGGCAAGCTTTCTAAGTATACGGGGAATTTAGACAAAGCATTAAAACTAAAAACGCTGCAAAATGAAAGCTATATGAAGCAATACGAAGCACAACAAGAGCATATCAAGAAAACCGAAAGCTATATTCGTAAATACAAAGCTGGTTCTCGTTCAACGATGGCAAAGAGTCGTGAAAAGCAGTTGGCAAAAATTGATCGTTTGACCCCACCGCAAGATGTCCCTAAACCCCATTTAGGATTTGATTTGGCACCAATCGTTACCACCTTGGCCTTGGAAACCACCAATCTAGTCATTGGATACGACCAAAAGCCCTTACTCTCCCCGATCAACCTAACGATCCGCTATGGCGAAAAAATTGCTATACGGGGATTTAATGGGATCGGTAAATCAACATTGATCAAAACGATTCTTGGTGTGATCCCAGCAATTGAAGGGGTCGTTTCTTACCCACAGCATACAAAATTCAATTACTTTTCTCAAGACCTTGACTGGGAATATCCATTGCAGACCCCTCTTCAATACCTTGAGGATCTTTTTCCGAAGGCCACCAACAAAGAATTGCGACGGCAACTTTCTCGGGCAGGTTTACCTAGCCAATTAGCCCAGGAAGAATTGAAGCTATTAAGTGGTGGTGAACAGACAAAAGTCAAACTAGCCGAAATGATGTTGATCAAAAGTAACTTCTTGATTCTTGATGAACCGACCAACCATATCGATCAAGATACGAAAAACAATTTGGAAGAAACCCTAGCGGCCTTTCCTGGAACAGTTTTGATCGTTTCCCATGAAGGCGAGTTTTATGAATCCTTTGTTGATCGGATCATTGATTTGAAAGACTAAAAAAACACGCTTATCCTCTATTCGAAGATAAGCGTGTTTTTAACTTTCCACTTTTTCTTTTCTTAATTCAGTCAACTCTTGGCTAATATCTTTGCGTTTTTCTTTCATTACATAAGCAAAACCAATTATGAAGGGCCAAATGAATGTTGCTAAACGGTACAGTAGCATGGAAGACGCAGCATCGACCGTGCCAACTAATGGACCAAAAAGCAGCATATAAATAAATTCAAATGATCCGATCCCTGCCGGTGTTGGAATCACCCCGGACAAGACGACGGCAAAACTGATGAAGGATAACGTCAACAAGAAATCGATCTCTGGATGCTGCACAACAAGAATCACATAAGGAATCACATACCAAGGCAGCATCTTCAAAAGATTCCACAAATAGATACGCAAGAAAGCGGTGCGGTCGGTAATGATCGCATTGACTGTTTCTCGTAAAGAATAAATTTGGGTGTTGCATTTGTCAACGATTCCTCTTAATGTCGCACTTTTGAACAGCTTATTGCTGACGATCACGAAAAAGACTTGAATGTTGATGCTGACCGAAAGTGCTAACAAAGCGGCAATGATCAAAAAAACGAGTACGATCCCCGCTAAAATTACCCAAATCATATTGGGTGCATTGTCATAGAATAGCGAAAATTGAATGATCAACCCAGCGATTGCATAAGTCAATATGGCGAACTTATACATCACCATGTGTAAGGTGGTGACCCCAACGCCCTGTGACAACTGCAAGCCATTTTTACGGTAAAAATTCACCTCTGAGATTAAGGTGCCTGCCCCAAACGTCACAATCCGATAAAAACCACTGTAACAGACGGTCAGAAACCCCGCCTTGGTTGTGAATTCCGGTTGGAAAGTCACGGCAATCTCTTTGACTGTTCGTCCTTCAATCACTAGGTACAATGTGCCAAGCCCCATAACCAGTAAGACGACGAGAAAGCTGGTCTCTCTTAGCCCCGCCAAAATATCCATCATCGAGTTACGGACAAAAAAATACATCACACCCAGAATCCCTACTAGTAAAAGTAAATTAAGGGCGAACTTCACTTTAGTTTTCATATTAACTCCTTGCTTGTTATACCGAATTTATGCAAAAAAGACCATCAGCAGGATAGCAAAAACGGTGCCAAAAGCAAAAAAGAGGTGAAACTTCTTCTTTCTTGTTTTGTGGCGAAATACGCGTTGCGCAATTAAACCGCCTAATCCTCCGCCAATCGCCCCCATAAAAAGGAGATTTGCTTCGGGAACCCGCCAACCTTGTTTCACTGCCTGATATTTATCATACCCCATCAGACAGAAAAGATAAAGATTGACTGCAATTAAATAAAACCACAATGGATTGTAAATCAGTGCATTCATCCATTTCCTCCATATGATTGATCGTAGGGATCATTATTTTGATTCTTGTGCTTCTTCAGGTACCAGCATCGTCAAACCATGTTTGATAACTTTCATCTCAATCGGTAGATCATCCGTTGGGTCGCCATCGGTTCGAGTATGAACCGTTTTTTCTTTGGCCTTTATTGAGACCTTTGCGGCAGTGAAATATTCAACACTTGGTACTTTGGCAATTCTACCACGAATAATTCTTGGTAAATACAAAATAAATCGTAAAATATTCAGTTTTGGCAAAAGAATGATATGAAACAATCCGTCATCAGGCTTTGCTTCTTCATCGAAGTTCTTAAACCCACCTGCTGAATTCGACATGACGATCGTCAGTAATTGAGTTTTCCCCTGCCATTTCCGTTCGTCAGCAATGACTTCTAATTTGTATTGTTTCTTTTTGATCAACAGATGAATGAACCGTTTCATAAACGCTAACGGCCCATATTGCTGTTTTTCTTCTTGGGAAGTGGCTGCGGCGGTATCTGCCAGAAGACCAATGGTCATGGTCGAGATCATGACTTGATCATTGACCGTCCCGTAGTCGATCGATCGCTCAACCCCCGTTAAGATCGTCTCGAAGGCCTCTTCGGGCTTCACCGGTATCCCCAACATTCTGGCAAAATTATTTACGGTTCCACCAGGAATGATGCCGACCTTCAACACATCTAACTTTTCTTTAAAGGTTTGCAATCCATGATGGATCGTCCCATCTCCACCAATGATCACAATCGTATCGACTGCGTGTTTTTCGGCAGCCTCTCGAACGTCTTTGGGATCGACGTCTGGATTTGAGGCCTGCAAGAACGCTTGATGCTCTTCGCCTTGTTCTTTCACATAGGCTTGGAATTTTTCTGCTGTTTCTTTTGCTTCACTTTTCCCCGCTGTATCATTGTATAAAACGAGAATTTTCATCCTATTCACATCCTAAAAAGGCCGGGTCTTACGCAAGACCTGCGTGAAGAGTTCCCAGCCCAAGAGTTTTTCATTTATTCCAACAAATCAAAAATCAACGTTTATGCTTGAGCATTCAGTTCGGCGATTTTTACAATCACATCGGTCGCTTTCATCATTGATTGTAGTGAGACGAACTCATAACGTCCGTGCATATTTTCTCCACCAGCAAAGATATTCGGTGTTGGAATCCCTAAATAGGAGATTTTCGAGCCATCGGTTCCACCACGAACAGGTTCTGTGATCGGAGTGATTCCCACTGCTTCCATCGCATCTTTTGCTAGATCAATGATACTCATATCTTTTTCGATGATTTCTTTCATGTTGTAGTATTGATCATATAGATGAACGTGTACTCTCGGTTCATCAAAGCGGGCATTCAAGCTTTCTTGAACCGCTAATAATTGTGCTTTTCTTTCTTCAAAACGGGTCCGGTCATGGTCTCGAATAATGTATGCCATTTTCGCTTCTTCTACTGAGCCGCTGAGACTCATCAAATGGAAGAACCCTTCTGTCCCTTCGGTTTTCTCAGGAACTTCATCAGCCGGTAGCGCATTTTGAAAATCGACTGCTAGTTGCAAAGCGTTGATCATGGTGTCTTTAGCAGTTCCAGGGTGGACATTTTTTCCTTGGATCGTAATTTCAGCTTGCGCCGCATTAAAGGTCTCGTATTGCAATTCTCCTACTGGACCGCCATCCATTGTATACGCAAAATCAACATTGAAATCTTCAACATCGAATTTATCTGCACCAACCCCAATTTCTTCATCAGGGCCAAATGCGACTTTGATTTCCCCATGTTTGATCGTTGGGTTTTTAAGTAAAATTTCCATGGCTGTCATGATTTCTGCAATACCTGACTTATCATCAGAACCTAATAAAGTAGTACCATCAGTAGTGATCAAGGTTTCCCCAGCATAATTTTTTAAATTCGGAAAATCTTTTGTGTTTAATGTGTATTTTCCTTCTTTATCTAATTTAATGGTTGATTCGCCATCGTAATTTTCGATGATCTGCGGATCAACATTCTCTGCATTAAAATCGGCGGTATCCATATGGGCGATAAAACCGATGGAGCGTACGTCATGATCCACGTTACTTGGTAATGTTGCGATCACAAAACCATTTGATTCATTGTAATGAACATCGCTTAATCCTAATTCTTCAAGTTCTTTTTGCAGTTCTTTGGCAAACGCGACCTGTGTTTGGGTAGAAGGTGTTGTCGTGCTTGTCGCATCAGAGCGAGTTTCTGTTTTTACATAATTCAAAAAGCGAGGCAATAAATTTTCGTACATAAAAGATTCTCCTATCTATAGTCAAATGGATTTGTTGAAGTGGTGGAAGGAACAAAGGTCACAGCCCAGTTCTCTTCTGCTTTCCACTGGTTGAATTTCTCAATAAACCGAGGAATACATTCCTTTTCGATATTGTGCCCTGGATCGATCCCAATCAACCCATTGGCTTGCATGTCATGGGCGAAATGGTAACTGATATCGCCAGTGATGTACACATCCGCTTGATGGCGTAAAGCATCCGAATAAAACGATTGGCCACTGCCGCCGCAAATGGCGATTCGCTGAATTTTTTCAGGTGCACCAGGAAAGCTGACGAGGCGTAAAGCAGTCAAACCAAAGCGCTCTTTGACACGTTCGACAAACTGATCAAGGGAAAGAGGCTCAGCGAGGTTGCCAACCCGTCCGATTCCATAGGTTTTCGGCAAATTGTCTAAGGCATACAGATCATAAGCTGGCTCTTCGTAAGGATGAGCAGCGATCATTGCCGAAAGCACCTTTTTCTCGATCGTTTCTGGAAAAATGACTTCGATCTTCGCTTCTTGCACCTGTTCTTCTTTTCCGATCTCACCAATGGCAGGATGTGCCGCTTGCTGTGGCGTAAAGCGACCGGTGCCAATCAAGGAATAGCTGGTATTTTGGTAATTGCCTTGCTGACCAGCACCTGCTTTACCTAATGCCTTTCGTAACGCTGGTGCCGATTCAACAGGGGTAAAAACAGCTAGCTTCTTCATTTTTACTTGATGGGTTTGCTTCAAATACGTGTCGGGTTCAACTTCTAATAGTTCACAAAACCAATCGTTCAAACCATCTTCAATAATATCCATATTGGTGTGGGCGGCGTAAACGGCAATATCATGCTTGACGAGATCCATTAGCATCTTTTGTTGTGGATCATCTGTCAGCAAGCGGTTCAAAGGCCGAAAGATCGGTGGGTGTTTGGCAATGATCAAGTCGATCTTTTTCTCGATGGCTTCTGCAACCACTTCTGGACGTACATCAAGAGTCATCATGACTCGCTCGAGCGGTTTGTTTAATGTGCCAACATGTAGACCAACAGGATCGCCTTCTTCTGCCAACCACAAAGGGCAGTATGCTTCAAAGCGTTTGATAAATTCTTGACCAGAAATCATGCCAACACCTCCTTGATCCATTCGATCTGATCCTTTAATTCATTGATTTTTTCAGCAGGTGGTTCTTTGGCTTTCTCTAACTCTTTAATGACGCGTTGTCGTTGCTTTAATTCATGTTGCCATTTTTTAAGGAAAACTGGATTTTTTTCTTTTAATAAAAAAGGACCAAAAAATAATTGCTGGGACGTATACGTCGTTTTTCCAGTTTCCGCAACGATAATTTCATAGTTTTTGTCGTTTTCTTCTAAAAGTACTTCATGAATGATTATAAAGTTGTTGCTAACGAGCCATTCTCGCAAAGTCCGTTCCCCAACATTCGGTTGTAAGACCAAGCGTTTGACTCCCGCTAAGCGATTTTTCCGGCTACCTTCTTCTAAAATCGAACGTATCAGTGTGCCGCCCATTCCAGCAATGACAACGGTGTCGATGTTGTCTTCAGGTTGAATCGCGTCCAGTCCATCTGCCAAGCGAACCACGATTTTATCAGCTAACCCGTTCTTACGCACTTGTTTGCTGGCAGAATCATAAGGTCCTTGAACAACTTCTCCAGCTACAGCATAAGAGATTTTGTTCTGCAGCATCAATGCTACAGGCAAGTAAGCATGGTCGGAACCGATGTCGGCGAAACGTGCTTGGTCGGGAATTTGTTCGCCCACGCAAGCCAAACGATCCGATAATGCATGTTCGTTCATATTGTCACTCCTTCTTTTGTAGTATAACACGCTTTCCATAAATAGAAAAAAATGTGCGTCTTGACTGTGGTGCCATTGCCAAGGCGCACATTGCATTAATCGTTCACTAATTCAACCTTTTGAATCGAGTTACCGGGAATTTGCGGTGGGATCGACATCGTCATGATCGGTATGCCTTGCAACGTCACCTGGACGGTAGCACCTTCCGTCAATTCCTCCAGATCTCCTGAATAAGCCTCGACTGGGACATGTAGGATGACCCCATCATTTTGAAAACTTTGGACGACTTGATCGTCATCTTCCACTGCCGCCACCTCTTTCAAAAAGAGTGAAAAGGTATCATCCGATCCTGCTATCGCATCTTCTTGGATAACACCAGTAAAAATTGCGGCTGTTTCCGTTTCTGATGTACTATTTGATACGGAACTGGTCTGCTCGCTAGTTTCAGAAGTTCCAGTCTCCCCATTTGCAGCGCTGTTTCCCTGATTGCCGCAAGCTGTTAAAAGCAGCATTGCTGCAAAGGATAATCCTATTATTACCTGTTTTGTCATCATCTTCTTCCTCCAGTAATAGTCAGTTATTGGCCATCATTTCGTCGGTTTTTACCAGTCATTTGAATTTCTTGTGTCAAATAACGGATACGTTCCATAATGCGCTTGGCTTTTAATGGTTCGGATTCACCTCGTTGCGTCACCGAAAGATGCTGTTCCAACTCATGCATAGTAAAATTCGAAGTAAAGAAGGTCGGCAGTTGTTCTTGCATGCGGTATTGCAATATGACACCGAAGACTTCGTCGCGAATCCAGCTGCTCATCGCATCAGCACCGATATCGTCCATCATTAAGATTGGGGCTTTTTTCACTGCGTTCAGCTTATCCCCCACCTGATCTTTGCCGATTGCTTGCTTCATCTCTACTGCAAATGTCGGGAAGTGAACCAATGTCGTCGTGTAGCCTGCCTCCGCTAAATCTCTGGCGATCGCGCCAAGCAGATAGGTTTTTCCGATCCCAAAACTTCCCACAAAGTAAAGTCCTTTATGAAATTCTTGCGGATTCGCTGTCAACTCACTAATAAAATCAACGGCGGCTGCGATAGCCTCCATGCGTCCAGGCGTTTGCTGATAATCTGCAAAGCTCGCTTCTTGAATATCTTTAGGCATATCCATCGCTTTGATGCGACTGCGAATTTCTTCTTGTTTTTGATATGCCAGTAGTTCTTTCGTTGGTACATAGGTGACGTCAATAAAATGAAAATTTAATGCTAAGCGCGGCTCATAGCCCGGTGCGATCATGGATGGATCATTGATGCGGAATTTCCGCTTTTCTTGGACGAACTCATACAGTTTCGCATAGCTTTTTTGAATATCTGCTTCGGTCAATACCTCTTCATTTTCGGCAATAAACGCTTTGACATCAGGATCTTGTAAAACCTCTGCCATCATTGCTGAAAACTGATCACGGTAATTGCGTTTATCCAATAGTTTTCCTAAGTTTTTCCCTACATCTTCCATTACTTGTCACCAGCTTTCTTATGCAAGTAGTTTTGCAGTTTTTTATCTAATTCTGCTTGTCGCTCTGGTGTTAAGGCTGTCTCTTCCACTGGTTTTTCAGCCCAAGAAGGCAGCTTTTCTTCGCGAATGATTTTTTTGCCACTAGTTTGTGGTCGGCTGCGTTTTTCCTTGGCACTTCGAACAAGGCTCCGAACATGTTTGATGGCATCTTCTGCCGTGCCGATTTTTAATTCTGACCATTGGGCGGCGATATTGTTCACATAATTCCCTGACAAAGCGGCATTGTTTTGGACCACCAAGACATAATGAACCAGAACATTGATCACACTATTAGGCAATGGTGACCGTTCGACAAGGCTCTTGATCAGCCATTGTTCTGAATCCGTCATGAAACTGTTTTTCTCCGCTTTGATCGCCTTTAGAAAAGCGATCGGTGCATTGTTCTCACTTTCTTGAATCAATAATACATCATTTTCTGAAAAACCATTCTGTTTTAAGGTATTGAAGCGGCGCAACTGACTTTCCGCTTGGGGATCTTCTCTTTTTGATGTTTTCGTGAATGTTTGTCGTGATTTCTTCATGATGGCTTGTTCCAGCTTTTTCTGGTCGACCTCGCCTGTTGTCAAAGAAACATTGTCCGCCATCAAATCCAACAATTCCAACACATCATAGCCATATAAGGAATAATATAGAACTAACTTTTGTCGAAAACTTGGCGTGAAATTAGCGGCACGGATATACCGACGCTGCGCTTCATATAAAAGAAAGTCCCAATCCAACTGCTTTTCGTCAAGCACCAAGTTCGCATTGGTTTCTTGAAAAGAATCACTGACTGCCTGTAACGTTTCTTCATGGGAAGCAAAACGTGCGGTATTTAACCCATAGGCGGCTGAGAAGGATTGAGTCACTTCCTGATAATCGGTCAAGGAACACTGCTTTGGCTGATACAGCTTGACCAGCTGATTAAATTTACGCTCTCCGACTCTTTCCAACAACAGATAGGCATACAATTCATCTTGAAAAAACGCTGCTGGATGGACCGGTTCTTGCAACCAATACAGATAGGAGGATCCGTTTTGCAAATCTGCTTTTTCATATGATTTCAGCAAGCCGATACCTTCTAGGTTTTGCTTGGCTTTTATGAAGCGAGGCATTCCGACATTCATGGCATTCAAGATATCTAGATGCACGGTCGTCATCGACTCCTCGCCAGAAATGCTTTGGGCTTGGACATCGCTTGCTAGTGTCAAATACAACGCTAAAGCATCACTTTCAATAATTGGTTGATACAAATAAATGAGGGCGTCTTTCCCTTCCGTTGTAAGTGGACGGCTTTTGAACACTTTGTACGATTGATTCGGTAAACTATTGCCCACTTGTTGTCCCCCTCTATTCTTGTGGTTCTTTCGCTTTTTCGACGATGTCTTGTAGTTCTTTTAAGAAAACTGACATGTCTTTAAACTGGCGGTATACACTGGCAAAACGGATATAAGCGATCTCGTCTAAATCAACTAGATCTTCCATCACATACTCACCAATTTGTGTCGTAGATATTTCATTTTCACCAAGAGCACGGACACGACTTTCCACATGATCGACGATTGTTTCCATCTGATCCATTGTCACTGGTCGTTTTTCAGCAGAACGAATCAAGCCCCGTAAAATTTTTTCTCGGTTGAATTCTTCACGGGCACCATTTTTCTTGATCACAAGCAACGGTGCCTCTTCAATACGTTCAAATGTTGTAAAGCGATAGCCGCAATTTTCGCACTCACGACGACGGCGAATCACACGTCCATCATCGGCTTGTCGACTATCAACTACCCTCGAATTGTTATGATGACATTTTGGACATTGCATAGTTCCACCTCATTTTCTCTCTTATGCGCTTACGTTTTCACGTAAAGTCATCGGTTTCTATGATTAATTATAACATGAAATCCATTGGTACAATAGCCAAAGTGGTTTATTCTGTTCATTTAATACAAAATTTAAATAATGCTATAACTGTTGTTTTTTTCAATGAGAAAAAACGGCAGAAAGATTTCTGCCGTTTCATTTCGTTATTTATCTTTCATTTGCAGCAAAGAAACAAAATCATGCAAATTTGCTGGCTGTTCCAACTGCTGATTGCACCTTTGGCTATCACGGCAAATATAATTCCCGCGTTTCGTATATGTTCCATCGCCGTTGCTCTTGGTCAAAGAAAGAAACATCGACACATTTCCTTCATGCTGGCACAAGGGACAGATCCCTTTTTTGACCTCGGTTGACACATGACCGTGAAGTCCTGTAAATCCCTGCTCAGTGGCTATGATCATAAACTTGCTTTGACTACCGATATCATCCCAAGCAAGATAAGTGGTCTCTTTTAAATCAACGGAAGCAAAATCAGGTATTTTCAGTTTTTTTACTTTCCGAAACATTTTTTCAATTTGTTTTGTTGTCGGCACCTGAAAGGGTCGGACGTACTCTTTGAGTTCTGTTAACAGCTCATTGCTGCGACTGATCGTCATCCCCTGTTGAAAGAAAGCAGTTAAAATTTCACGTGGTGCTGTTTCTTCTTCAGGAAAAAAATGTTCTATGGCGTCTTTGGTCATCGTTTCAACCGTTTTGATCGTTCGAGGATCATTCACCGATTGATAGGTTCGAACTAATTGGTATACTTGATGTTTAATTGAATGAAATTGGTAAGGTTCGATCATAAAAAAGCCTTCTTTCTAATTTTCCGTTTCCTATTGCGGCTGTTCTACTTTCTTGACAGTCGTACACAATGCATAAATAAGCATTTGATGACCACCTCCCAATTTCTTTGCTTCTCTCTATGCGATCTTAATGGATTATAATGAGATGTTGAGCAATTGTCAACTGAGCAGTAGTCTCTTGACTCTTCATCCACTCTGGTTAACAAAAAAATGCCTCGTCTAGAAGACGAAGGCATCCGTGTTCAGTTATAATTTATCTTCAATTCCAGTATAATGCTTCAGCTGGTCTGCATCTCGACGATCGGCAGAAGAAATTTTATTGGCATCAGGATTTTCAGCTCGCAACAATTCTTCACTGCTGACATTTTCTGGGGTAGTTCGATCATTGCGGGCATCGCGCTCGTCATTTTGATCTTCTAATTCATTGACTCTTTTTTGATCGTGCTCTTTCTTGATCTGACCTTCGTGTGCTTGTTCTTTCCCAGAATGGGCAAGTTCTTCATTATTGGTCCACTCACCGATTTTTTCTTTAGCCTTGCCAACGATCACATCTTTTTCGTCTTTAAAAGTACCCATAGTTATCATCCCTCCTGTATAGTTTCATCATAACAAGCATTCTGAATTCTGACAAAAGATATGAATGCGATACCAAACAGTCAGCAAAATGTTTTTCTTTATGCTATAATATGAGCGATTATTTTCTGAATATTCTTACAACTGGAGGTGAAGAACCTGTTTAAGGTTCGACAATAGATGACAATCCTCGATTTCCAACAGGTTTCATTCGTTCGCGACAAGAACTATTTATTAAAAGCGATCAATTGGCAAGTGAAAAAAAATGAGCATTGGGTGATTTTAGGTCTGAATGGTGCTGGCAAAAGTTTATTACTCCAAATGATCACGGGAAGTTTATGGCCTTCTTCTGGTCAACGAACGGTCTTAGGTGAGCGTTACGGAAAAACGTCTGTGCCCGATCTTCAACGGCGCATTGGTTGGGTCAGTTCAGCGCTGCAAAGCAAGTTTTATGGTCGCGATCTTGCCGAAGAGATCGTTCTTTCGGGGCTTTATTCCAGTATTGGTCTTTATGAGTCCTATGAAGAAGAGCAGCTGATCCAAGCAAAAGCGCTTTTGACTGACTTAGGTTTGTCGCATTTGATCAATCGTTCCTATCACGTCCTTTCTCAAGGGGAAAAACAATTTGTCATGATCGCACGGGCCATGATGGCACAACCAGAGATCCTGATTTTGGACGAACCTTGTACGGGCCTTGATCTATTTGCGCGAGAAGAACTGCTAACCCGTCTGGAGGCTTTTTCACAACTGCCGAATACGCCGACTCTTCTTTACGTTACCCATCATACAGAAGAGCTACTACCGATTTTCACTCATTTGCTGATGTTAAAAAACGGCAAAGTCCACGCCGCTGGTCAACGAGAGACGATTTTTACTGAGGAGGTTCTCACCTCTTTTTATGATCAGCCGATCGTTCTTCACCCCTTTTCCAGCAATCGCGTGATCGTGACCCCAAAATAAATCAGGGCTGGTACTTTGATATTTAACCATTCATAAACGATCGTCTTACTTTCCAAACCAAACAGTTTCCGACATGTTTCAGCGCCAGTTGTTTTTTGGAAATGATAGGGCTAGGTTTGCTATTGAAAGATAAAATAGCAGGTTCCCTTTAGTGAAAGGGAACCTGCTGCCTTACCTATTTATTTATAGATGCGAGCCAATCATCGATCTGCTGATTGAGTTGGGCGATCGTTCCTTGATTATCAAAGACAATATCGGCCCGGTGTTTCTTTTTCTCAATTGACAGCTGACTGTCGATTCGTTGTTGCGCTTCTTGCTCATTCAACTGATTACGTGCCATCAACCGCTCTTTTTGAATGGCTTCTGGCACATAAACGACTGCGGTTTGATCCATGTATTGGTCATAGTCGGCTTCATAAAGCAAAGGAATGTCAACGATCAACAATGGCACTTCCTGTTTTTTTTCTTCGATCTGAGACAAAATCTCTTGTCGAATAAAAGGAGATAACGTCTGATTCAGCAAGCGGCGTTTTTCTGGATCGTTAAAAATCAAAGCACCGAGGGTTTGTCGATCTAGGTGCCCATCATCGGTCAAAATCTGCGGACCAAAGGCTTGCGTCACCGCCTGCAAGCCCTCCGTATTCGGTTCAACGACTTCTCTTGCGATGATATCGGCATCAATAATCGGTAAACCCAGTGATCGAAAATGCGCGACTGCAGTACTTTTTCCAGTGGCGATTCCCCCGGTGACGCCTAAAACAAAACTCATTTGTTGGACCTCACATGCAGTTTTTGACACTGAGGACAAAAATGCGTCCCCCGTTGGGCAACTTTGATCTTGACGATTGGTGTGCCACATCGGCCACAAGGATTGCCTGTCTGGCCATAGACATTTAATGACATTTGGAATTTCCCGGCTTCTCCTAGTGCATTGAGATAGGTTCGAATGGTAGTTCCGCCTGCTTCAACAGCTCGCTCTAAGACATCGATGATTGCTTCATGCAGCACATCTACTTCAGTTGGCATTAATGAATCCGCTGGTTGCTCTGGATGGATTTTTGCTTGCCACAGCGCCTCATCTACATAAATATTGCCCAAACCAGTAACGAGCTTTTGGTCAAGCAATAACGGTTTGATGGCTTTTTTCGAACGCTTCAATCCTTGTTCAAATGCTTCTAATAAAAACAATTCAGGCTTAGGTTCAGGACCTAATTGCATGATCCCTTTATAGGCTGCGCTTTGGTCTTTATCCACTAAGGTCATACGACCAAATTTTCTTACATCATGGTAATTTAACTGACTGCCATCTGTAAAATGGAAAATGACATGTGTATGTTTATCGACAATCGGGTCTGACTCAAAATACTCGTACTTGCCTTCCATTCGTAGATGAGAGATCAGATCATAATCTGTCAATTTAAAAATCAAAAATTTTCCACGTCGTTCAAATTTTTCAAAACGTTGCCCTTTCAAAAGTGTCGAAAAGATCGGTACTTCAGGACTTTCGATGATTCGCGGCCAAAGGATCTCAACCGATTCGATCGTTTTATTTAAAACAAGTTTTTCAAGTCCTTTGCGGACCGTTTCAACTTCTGGTAATTCCGGCACCTCTGTTCACCTCATTTATTTTGCATCGTACCATGTTTTGCCCCAATTGCTGTCTGTCAGTAAAGGGACATGCAATGCAACGGCTTGCTCCATCACTTCTTTCACCAAAGCGTCAAGACGAGGCAATTCAGATTCAGGTACTTCAAAGACTAGTTCATCGTGTACTTGCAGCAGCATCGTTGCTGCTAATTTTTCTTCTTTCAAACGTTTCGCCAAATCGATCATGGCAATCTTTAAGATATCCGCCGCACTGCCTTGAATCGGTGTATTGATGGCGGTTCTTTCAGCAAAAGTCCGAATATTGAAATTGCGCGAATTGATATCAGGTAGGTAACGACGGCGATGATACAAGGTTTCAACGTACCCTTTGTCCTTCGCCTCACGAACCACATCCTCCATATACGTTTTCACACCAGGATATTTTTCAAAATACGTATCGATGTATTGTTGGGCGGCTTTTCTGGTGATTCCTAGATTCTGTGATAATCCATAATCAGAAATACCATAAACGATACCGAAGTTGACCGCTTTGGCTTGACGACGCATATTTGGTGTCACATCTTCTGCTTTTTCGATACCAAAGACTCGCATCGCTGTACTTGAGTGGATATCCTGACCTTCGATAAAGGCTTCTTTCAAATGGGTATCATCTGAAATATGTGCCAACACCCGTAGTTCGATTTGAGAGTAGTCCGAGGAATAGATAACCCAATCAGTTTCTCGTGGCACAAAGGCTTCGCGGATCTTTCGACCTTCTTCTAAACGAATCGGAATGTTTTGTAAGTTTGGATCGACAGAACTTAAACGACCAGTTTGGGTCAAGGTTTGTACATATCGCGTATGGACTTTGCCATCTCCTTGGATCACTTTTAATAAGCCTTCTACATAGGTTGATTGGATCTTAGCGATTTGACGATAAGTCAAAATGTCTTCAACGATTGGTGCTTGCTCTTTTAGTTGTTCTAACACATCGACTGCGGTCGAATAGCCAGTTTTGGTTTTTTTGATAACTGGTAAGCCCATTTTTTCAAATAAAATCACACCCAGTTGTTTCGGCGAGTTTAAGTTGAAGGTTTCTCCAGCTTCGGCGTAGATTTTTTCTTCAATTTCATGCAACCGTTGTGCAAATTCGCCCTTCATCTGATGCAAGCGAGACGCATCAACTTTGATGCCGGTAATCTCCATCTCAGCTAAAATCATTGATAAAGGCAGTTCCATTTCTTCAAAGAGCGCTGTTTGATTTTTCGCTGCCAATTCTTCCGTAAGTTTTGGTGTTAGGTTTGTAATCGCCGCTACTTTACGGGCTAAATGAGCAAAGAAGTCTTCCTCATCCGCCGGCAGCCCTTTTTTCGCTCCTTTTCCATAAATCGCTTCATCCGATTGGATCGCATCATAGCCATAGTGAGCGGCAACACCTGCGATGTCATTATTCGTATCATTCGTGTCTAAAAGATAAGCTGCCAATAAAACATCAAAAGCGATTCCCTTTGGTGCTGTCGTGTACCGGTTTAACGCCACGTACGTGCGTTTGGCATCATAGACGAATTTTTTACGTTTCTCGTCTTTTAACCAATCGGTAAAGGCTGGACTTTCAAACAATTCTTCACGATTGCTGACATAAATTTTTTCTTGATTGCCCCAAGCAACACCGACAATGTCTTCCAAATGATAGTTATCCCCCATCATCTCGACATACAATGCTGTGTCTCCCTGGAACATATCTTCCGTTACTTCTTCAACGACCGAAAACAAAATGTCTTCCATCTCAACTGGTTCAGCTGTAATCTGCAGCTTATCTAAGAAGCTATTAAAGTTCATTTCTTGGTAGAATGGCACCAATTTCTCTAAATCTTTGCCTTCATATTTCAGTTTGTCGACATCGACCTCAATGGGCGCATCCACATCGATGGTTGCTAATTGTTTTGAAAGAAAGGCGATCTCACGGTCATTGATCAAGTTTTCTTTCATCTTGCTTTTTTTCATTTCATCGATGTGTTCATAGATTCCCTCAACGGAGCCATATTCCTTTAAAAGCTTAATGGCTGTCTTCTCACCAATTTTGGTGACGCCGGGAATATTATCGGAAGCATCGCCAGCTAGTCCTTTCATGTCGATGATTTGTAAGGGCGTTAGGCCGTCATATTTTTCAGCCACATGAGCGGGCGTATAACTTTCAATTTCGCTAACGCCTTTGACCGTAATGTCAACTTTCACGTGCTCCGTTGCCAGCTGGGTCAAATCGCGATCGCCAGATAAAACGACGACATCAAATAGCTCTTTATCGACTTTATTTGCCAATGTGCCAATGATATCATCGGCTTCATAGTTATCTAATTCGTAGTATTGAACACCTAACGCGTTGATCAATTCGCGAATGTAAGGCATTTGTTCTTTAAATTCCCCAGGGGTTTTTGAACGTCCACCTTTATAATCTTCATACATCGCTGTCCTGAAGGTGGTTTTTCCAGCATCAAAAGCCACTAAAACATGTGTTGGCTGTTCTTTTGCCATCACATTTTCAAACATAGTATGAAACGCATAGATGGCATTTGTGTGCAGCCCATTGGCATTTTTAAACCGTTCTAATGAATTATGCAACGCAAAAAACGCGCGAAAAGCCACACTATTCCCATCAACGAGTAGTAATTTATTTTTTGGCATTTGATTACTCCTTTTCTCAAAAAGTTCTTCTTTATTCTATCAAAGAACGGGCACAAAAGCGATGAATTGCTTTGTTTTCTCTCTCATTTTATACAAAAAAAAAGGCGAGTTTCCTCGCACTTTTTTTAGTTGTTTTTGCCAAAGATTCGCAATAACGCTAGGAATAAGTTGATGAAGTCTAAATACAGTTGTAATGCCATGAAAACGGCCACTCCTGTATTTGCGCCACCATTCGTTGCGAAGTATACATTGCGGATTTGCTGATTGTCATAAGCGGTGATTCCCATAAAGACAAAGACGGTCACGATCGATAAGAAAAAGTCAACCGGTTGACTGCGTAAAATAAATACATTCAAGAGCGTTGAGATGATGATCCCGATCAACAGACCATAGCCGATACGACCAACCACACTTAGATCACGTTTGGTCATGATCCCAAATGCTGACATGACACCAAAAGTGACGGCTGCTGAAACAAATGCTCCCACGATCGATCCAAAGTCATAGATCATCAATGTCACAGACAAGGTCAATCCATTCAAGAGCGAATAGACTAAAAAGCCAGCAACGGTCAAGGACGGATTTTTCTGCGCCTTCACCCCTAATACAATAACTAGAATGATCTGTAAGATCCAAAGACCGGTAAATCCTAGCGGAAAATTGTCGATAAATTGCAGGGTTTGCGCTTTGAAGACTTCCCCAAAAATATAGGCTGAAATCGCACTGATCGCAAGCCCAACGCCGAAGAATAAATACACTTTTGAATAAAAGCGATTTAAGCCTTGGGCTTGGACGGTTTCATTGTTTAAATTATTCATCTTGTTGTTCCTCCTCATTTACTGCTACTGCTTTTGGCGGCTGGACCATGACCACAGCATCTAAAATACGATGATCTTCTGTGTTGATCGCTTCAACCGAAATAGTTACCACGTCTTTCATTTTATCCACTTTGATCACTTCGAATTCAAAGGTCAATGTTTCATAATGATATACAGGTTCAATAAAGTTCACCGAAAAATTGACTACATGAGAGCCAGGACCAGGCAAATGTTTCGATACGGCACTGGTGATGATCCCCATCAACATGATGGATGGTACGATGGGACGCTGATACTCAGTATTTTGCGTGTAGTCATGTTGAATATACAAAGGGTTTGCATCATTAGTAAGTCCTAAATATAACAACAGTTGATTGTCTTCGATCGATTCTGTTAAGGATAACGAATCGCCTTCCTCGATATCTTCAATACTTTTCCCTATTTTTCGCGGTTTTCCTATATTCAAAATTTAATTCCTCCAAAAAGAATAGTTTCATCTGAGTATATTCTATCAGATGCCGACAAAAGTGCAAGTTCGCGGTGCTGCTTTTGCAAAAACTTCAGATGTAAAAAACTCTTGCAGCAAACACGCCACAAGAGTCTTTGATTACAATACGTTACGAGTTGTATTGCTTAGTAGTTTTTCATAGGCTGTTTCAAATTTTTGCACATCGCCTGCTCCCATAAAAATCACGACAGCATTTTGATGATCTAGTAGCGGAGAAACGTTCTCTTCTTTGATCACAGTTCCGCCTCTTTGAATTTTATTGCCCAGATCTTCAATTTTAACATCCCCTCGGGATTCACGAGCAGATCCAAAAATATCACATAGATACACATGGTCTGCAAGATCTAACGCTTCCGCAAATTCATCCATTAAAGCGATCGTACGGGTAAAGGTATGAGGTTGGAAGACAGCAATAATCTCTTTATCCGGATATTTTTGACGAGCGCCATCAATCGTTGCTTTGATTTCTGCAGGATGATGGGCGTAATCGTCTACGATCGTCATATCCGCTACGATTTTTTCGCTGAAGCGACGTTTCACTCCAGGGAATGAGAGCATCTCAGCGGCAACTTCTTTCATGTCCAATCCTTCTTTGTAAGCCACAGCGATCACACTGAGTGCGTTGTTGATGTTGTGTTGACCAAACGCTGGCAAGACAAAATGGCCAATGTTTTCACCATGGATAAAGACGTCGAACTCTGAACCTTGGGTGGTGCGTTCAATGTTTTTTGCTTGAACATCGTCGTTATCGTTGACGCCGTAATAGTAGATCGGGACATCTGCTTCAAGTTTACGCAGGTACTCGTCATCACCAAAAGCAAAAATGCCTTTTTTTACTTGACTTGCCATCGATTGAAAGGCTGAGAAGACATCGTCAATCGAGTGGAAATAGTCCGGATGATCAAAATCGATGTTGGTCATAATTGCATAGTCCGGTGAATAAGCTAAGAAATGACGGCGGTATTCACAAGCTTCAAACGAGAAGAATTCCGCATCGGGCTCTCCATGACCGGTACCATCGCCAATCAAGAAACTTGTTGGCCGGATGCCGCTTAAAACATGAGAAAGCAATCCTGTCGTACTGGTTTTTCCGTGAGAACCAGTCACAGCAATACTCGTATAGGGCTGAATGAATTGGCCAATAAAGTCATGATAACGAGTGACTTCTAAACCAAGTTCTTTGGCCCGTATGATTTCTTCGTGGGTGTCAGGGAAAGCATTCCCTTGGATAATGACCATTTCTGGTTGAATGTTTGCTTTATCGAAAGGCAACAATTTGATTGCTGCTTTTTCTAGATCACGTTGAGTGAAGAAATATTCTTCCACATCAGAGCCTTGTACTTGGTAGCCTTTTTCGTGCAGAATCAAAGCCAATGAACTCATACCGGAACCTTTGATTCCAACAAAATGATGTATTTTGTTTTGATTTTCCATTATTATAATCCTCTTTTCTCAAATCCGCGTCGTAAAAAAACGCGTGTATTGACAAATATCAGGTTGTCACACGACCTACATTATCATACAAAATGAAAAAAATAGCAACGAGTTTTATTTTTCGACTTGACTTTTCTCATCATTTCCTATTTCTAGCAAACGTCCACGACATTTTCCACAAACATATTTTTTGATATCCACACGCCGCTGCCGCCGAATCTCGCAGCCGCAATTTTGACATCGATAGCGATGTTTCGCTGTCCTTTTGGCAGGAGGTGCATACCGCAGGCCTCCCGTTTTTGCCAGCAATGCTTTAAAAGCAGGATCTTGGTGACGATGACCAAGACCTGCTAAATGCAAATGATAGTGACATAATTCATGCTTGATAATGCCGATAAAAACCTCCATCCCGTGTTCTGTGAGCATCACTGGATTGAAATCCAAGTGGTGATCACTTAGATGGTAACGGCCACCGGTTGTTTTTAAGCGAGAATTAAATACCGCTCGATGCGTAAATGGTTTATTGAAAACAGACAGCGAAAGCTCTTCCACCAAACGCTGCAATTCTTGTTGGGTCATTTAGCATTTCCTGGATCGATCATGGTTAAACTGATACGGCCTTTTTTGACATCTACTTGCTCGATCCAAACGGTTACGACATCACCAACGGAAACAACGTCTTTCGGATGTTTTACAAACGAACGGCTCAGCTTCGACAAATGAACCAGTCCATCTTGTTTGACACCGATATCGACGAAAGCACCAAAGTCGATCACATTTCGAACAGTTCCTTTCAATTCCATTCCCGGTTTTAGATCCTCCATACTCAACACATCTTTGCGCAATAATGGGGCTGGCATTTCATCCCGCATATCACGTCCTGGCTGCATTAACGCTTTTAAGATATCTGTGATGGTTTCTTTCCCGACAGACAATTTAGCAGAAAGTTCTGCTGGACGCATTTGCGCCAACTTCACTTTATTTTCTTCCGATTGTTCTTTCCCAAGCTCCGCTAGAGAAATATCCGCGAGCGCCAAAATTTCTTTGGCAGTGTCATAACTTTCTGGATGAATCCCGGTATTGTCCAAAATGACTTTTCCGCCAGGAATCCGCATAAAACCGATCGCCTGTTCATAGGCCTTTGGCCCTAAGCGAGGGACTTTTTTCAGTTGATTGCGCTGCGTAAATACCCCGTTTTCTTCTCGATAGGTCACGATATTTTGGGCAGTCGTTTTATTTAAGCCCGCCACGTGCTGTAAAAGTGCCGCACTTGCGGTATTGACATCAACGCCTACTTGGTTGACGACCGTTTCCACGACAAAATCCAATTGTTCGGCTAAGCGCTTTTGCGAAACGTCATGTTGGTATTGCCCGACGCCCACCGATTGTGGATCGATTTTAACTAATTCTGCCAAGGGATCTTGGAGACGGCGACCAATACTGATGGCACTTCGTTCTTCCACTTGCAGATCAGGGAATTCATGCCGGGCGATCGGACTGGCCGAATAAACAGAAGCGCCTGCCTCATTCACGATCACATAATATACCTCTTGATCGATCAATTTTAATTGTTCAGCGACGAATTGCTCTGACTCTCGACTCGCCGTCCCATTACCGATTGCGACCATTTCAACTTTATAGGTTTGCAATAAGCGACGAAACGCTGGTCCAGCCGCTTCTCGTTTATTCATCGGCGCCGGTTTATGGGGATAGATCACTTCGATCGCTAATACTTTTCCTGTCTCATCAACGACGGCCAATTTACAGCCCGTTCGATACGCTGGATCAAACCCTAAAACGACTTTCCCCTTCAACGGAGGCTGCAGCAGCAGATTGCGAAGATTTTCTCCAAAAATCGCAATTGCTTGTTCGTCGGCTTTTTCTGTCAACTCATTGCGGATCTCTCGTTCGATCGCTGGTAAGATAAAACGTTTCAAGGCGTCAGCAGCAGCAGTTTGGACAAAACTGGCTGCGGGTGAATCACTATTTGTGATCAATTTCCGACGTAGGTACTCCATGATTTTTTCTTCATCTGCCACAAGCGTTACCTTCAAAATGTCTTCTTTTTCTCCACGATTGGTGGCTAAAACCCGGTGGGAAACCATCTTATTGATAGGATGTTGGAAATCGTAATACATTTCATAAATGCCTTTTTCATCTTTTTCAGCATTTTTGACCGTGCTCTTATACAGTCCTTTGTTAGAATAATAGCTCCGAATCCAACTTCGAAATTCTGCAGTATCACCAACGCCTTCTGCAATGATCTCATGGGCGCCAGCCAAGACATCTTCTACAGTAGGGACAGCATCACTCATAAATTCGGTCGCTTTTTCTTGTACGTCACCTATTTTTGAGAAGCTTAACAGCCACTGAGCAAATGGTTCCAAGCCATTTTCTTTGGCGATCGTCGCTTTGGTGCGTCGTTTTTGTTTATAAGGACGATACAGGTCTTCGACGGCCTGCATTTTTGTCGCAGCTAAAATCGCCTGTGATAGTTCAGGCGTTAGCTTTTCTTGTTCTTCTATCAAGCGCAAAACTTCTTGCTTGCGTTTCTCTAGGTTTTCTAAGTACTGATACCGCTCTTCGATTTCTCGAATCTGAACTTCGTCAAGTCCATTCGTCATTTCTTTACGGTAGCGGGCAATAAACGGAACGGTATTTCCTTCTTGCAATAATTGTAACACCGTACTGATTTGTTTTTGGGTAAAAGAGGTTAGTTCTTGTTTCACTAAATCAAGTACCTCTTGATTCATTTCTGCCATTCGTTCTCACCTTTCCTTTGTTGCTTTTGCTATTTTAACATAAAAAAGTCAGCCATTGAGGAAACAAGAAGGCACGAAAGGAACATTGCTTCGGGGCTCTTGTAATGGCTGCTTTTCTCTTTTTAGAAAAGACTTTTAAAAGTCTGGTTGCCAAGGTCCTGCTAAATTTTGATATTCGATATCCTGAAGGACCCCTTTGTCATCAAAAATCACGCCATGCACCGATCCACCAAATACTGCCCCGCCATCGATGCCGATTTTGTCGTCTTGTTGCCAAAGATCCGTCGTCTGCATATCTCCATGCAGCATTGGCGTGATGGTATGACCAAAAACGATCGTTTTTCCTGTACGGTTTTTTCCTTTATGAAATGGCTCGCGAATCCAGATAAAATCGTGGTCGGCGGTCTTCCGCCAATCTTTTTTACTTAAATCCACGCCCGCATGGACAAAAAGATACTTCCCCCATTCGTAATAAAGCGGCCGCTCCATCAAAAACTCTATTAAGTCTCCATATCTACTTCGGATCATCAAGGCAATTTCCGTTGGCGAATACTCTTCAGTAGCTCCTGAATGTAAAAGACTTTCAATCGTTTCTTTGCCGCCATTGCGTACGTAGGCGGCGAACCAATCCTCTGGGGCATTTAGAAATTGCAGAAAATACTCTTCGTGATTGCCACGTAAATAAATCGCTTGATGTTCTTCAACTAATTTCTTTCCGAGCATTAAACACTCTTTGGACTTTGGTCCTCGGTCATTTAGATCACCAATCAAAAGCAACTGATGGATTTTCGGATCATATTCCGCAAGAAGACTTTTAAAAAGATCGGCCATTCCATGAATATCACTGATTGCATAAAGATAGTTTTGCATAGTCATTCCCTCCTTAAAGGCAATTGAGTCTCTTATTATCAATTTTAGCCCTTTGGCTGCAAAATGTCTTGCATTAAAATCAAAAAACAATCATTCGTCTTGAACGGTTCGACAGCATAGAGTCGGGTTCATAAAGACGAATGATTGATTACGATCGGTAAAACCTATTTTCCTGAAACAGCAAAATAATTGCCATCCGGATCGGCAAAATTGAAAACCAGCTGTTCTTCCATCTGAATCAATTCGCCGACTTCTGCTTCCATCTCTAAAAGTTTTTTATAGAGAGCTGTAATATCCTCAGCAAAAAACATGATCGATGGGGAATTTAATGCGACTTCAGGTGAGTGCGTTTCGATGAACTCACGGTCATATAAGACAAAATGAACCTCTGCCTCTTTTGAAGGAGCGATTTCGACGACGGATGTTCCATCGATCGTTTGCTGTTCAATGATCACAAAGCCTAATTCTTGCCAAAATTCGACAGCTTTCGTCACATCATCAACGTAGAGCATCACTTGCATTTGGTTGGAAAACAATGGAAATCCCTCCTATTTCAACTTATTTTTCTTCTTCGGTCGATTCTTGTGTGGGGTTCGAGTTGGTATTGAAGTTCAGTTGGAGTCCTGGTTTGTCGGTCACGATTTCTGTCACCTCATACGTCAGGCGTTTGACGATATCAAACAATGGCTCAACCAAACGATCAGTTTCAGCTTTTGTTAGATCTTCTCCAGAATTGACTTTACGATTCAAAATATGATTGACCTGTCCGACACGTCCTGACAAAACATAATCAGGGAACACTAATTGAAATTCTAGCCGGGCGCCAATAATACTGTTTTTTTCCATATATTCTTCATCTTTGACTTTTAACGGCGCAAAGCCGACATTCAATTTGGTTTCCATTTCTTTGTCTTTCGGTTTCATATCGAAATGATATGCTTCAACGATCGGTTGTTGTCTTTTTAATTCCACTAGATTCACACTCCTTATCTAAAAGTATAGCATAACCTTTTCTTTGAGCCTACTGTATTCTTTAGACAATAAAAAAAAACGGCGAGTGCCGTTTTAATTTGCTTCTTTTAGTGTTGCTAGATAATCCAAGGCATCTTGGACATTGGCGATCGGAACGATTTTCATATCCGTGTCTAACTTTTTCGCTGCTGCTACTGCCTCTTCATAATTTGTTTTGATGGAAGGATCTATTTCACGCTCTTCGTCAGTGATTTCATCATCTGGGGCAAAGAAGATTTCTGCACCACTTTCACTGGCACTCGCTACTTTTTTATCGATCCCACCGATTCGACCAACGGTTCCGTCAGCTGAAATCGTTCCTGTCCCAGCTATGTTGTGACCTTTACGTAGGTTATCTCCGGTCAACTGTTCATAGATTTCAAGGGTGAACATCAAACCAGCGGAAGGTCCTCCGATATTGCCAGAATCGATCACGATCTCTTCATCAGAAGTGATCTCTGTATGATCGACGAGGGAGATGCCAATACCGGCTTTTTGATTGCTCTCCAGTTCAATTAGTTTGCCCGTTGCTTCTTTTTCTTCGCCATCTTGCAAGTAAGTCACGGTGATTTCATCACCAATGGTTTGACTTTGGACGTAGTCTATAAAATCTTGACTGCTTTTAAATTCTTTACCATTGACTGCGGTGACGGTATCTCCAACGGATATTTTCCCAGCAAAGCTGGAATTTGGATCGATCCCCATGACATAGACCCCTTTATAGGTCATTTCATAAGGTAAGTCTGCCAGCTTTAATGCTTGCTCAATCGCACTATTTTGCGAGGATTCCATATAGTAGCGTTGAATGCGGTTGTACTCCTCATCTGTCGCACCGCCTAAAAGTTCTTCCTCACTGATCAAGTCTTGGAATTCATTGAATTTCGTTCCAATCGCTGTGAACACGGTAGCTTGTCGAATTCCAACACTGGTCAAAGAAAAGGAGCCGGCTGATGTGTCTTCTTTTTGATTGACGGTAATCAGCTCTTTTAAATCGATCGTTGCTCCTGGTTGCTCGATATAATAGGGAATCGGCAAAAAGGCACAAGCGGCGATGATCAGCGCTAAAACAAACAAGAGAACATATTTGATCGTTGATTTAAGATTCATTGGTATCACGCTTCTTTACTATAGCATCGTAGATATTTTGAGGTAAATATTCGGCAACATCGCCGTTAAAGGTTAAGATCTCTTTCAACAAACTGGAACTGATGAAACTATGTTTTGCGTCTGCTAAAAGAAAGACGGTCTCTAATGAGGGTTCTAGGTGATGGTTCATTTCCATAATGTCCCGCTCATATTCATAGTCTTTCACACTGCGAATGCCTCTAAGCAGAAACTGGGCACCTAATTTTTTCGCAATCGTGACTGTTAGCTCTGTTTCTTGTGCCAGAATTTTGACGTTAGGAATATGGGCGAGGGCTTCTTCGATCAAATGAACTTTTTCTTCACTAGTAAAAAAACTTTTTTTATTGGTGTTTGTAAAAACGCCGACGATCAATTCATCGAAAAGCGTGGCTCCTCGCTCGATCAGATCAACATGACCGGATGTCAATGGGTCAAAACTCCCTGGAAATAAAGCAATCTTTTTCACGTTATCCCTCATTTCTATAGATCGTCACTGCCGATATGCCATAGGTTTGGGCACGGACCAAATGCAACGAGCCGATTTGTTCTGGTAAGACGATGGACTTGTCTGTTTCGCAAACTACGTAAGCAAAGGGGCGGATCAATCCGTCTATCATCATTGATTCCACTTGTTGCACAATCTCTTGCTTTGCGTAAGGTGGATCTAAAAAGAGATAGTCAAAACTTTGTCCCTCAGCTGCAAACTGCCGTAAAGCTTGATTCGCATCCATTTTTAGCACCGTGAACTTTTCGGGTTCTTTGGTTATAGCAATATTTTCGCGGATCACTTTGGTTGCTGGAAAACTACGGTCGACACAAACCGCATGATCAGCTCCCCGAGAGACCGCTTCGATAGCTAAGCCCCCGCTTCCGCTGAATAAATCCAGTACAACACCTCCATCTAAATATTGCCCTAACATGTTAAAAATCGCCCCTTTTACTTTGTCTGTCGTGGGGCGAGTGTTGTCTCCAGCGAGACTTTTTAATCTGCGGCCACCATATTCTCCGGCTACTACACGCATGCTTTTTTCCCTCCAAGATCTTCGTAAATACAAATATAGCACTGTTTCTATAAATAGCAATAAAAAAATGGCGGTGACTCAAGGCACCCCCACTTTTTTATTACACGTTTTCTGCCAATCGAATCATCGTATTTTTTTCTTCGATATCAAACCCTTCATCTTTCACTGGATAGGCTGCTGACGTACCAATTTTTTCAGCAAAATCCATTTCGACATCTGGTCGATAGGAAGCTTCAACTTGTCGAACAAAGTGAAACTGCTCGATTTTTGTTTTTTTGCTTTCGTATTCTTCTTCGTTCAAATACATGACCACGTATTTCATCTTGCGTGACACATAATGAACAAAACCAAAACGGCGCAAATTCTTTAGTTGACGTAGGCTGTAAACCCATACGATCAATCCTCGACGCTTTTGCATCGTAAAAGGCTCTTTATCCTCGTGCATGACAATTTCCTCCACAACTTGATTTTGATTGAAAAAAGGGACTCCCAGCGTCCACTTTGACAGAGGGAGAAAAACAAGTAGAGATCGCCACAGTCAGTTCATCCAGCAAACGCTGCAGTTGTGTTTCACTCCAGCGATACTCACTTACTTGTTCATTAAGATCCAACTGCCGCTTGGCTGTGCGCAACGCCCGTTTTTTTTCTTTGAAATCAGGCGCATACTCACCGAAAGCTTCAATTCTTTCAAAATCTAGTTTTTTTTCTAAAAACGATCGCATCAATGTCTGAACATCAGGGTCTTGATGCATGACCTGTTTCGCTTTTTGATAGGTTTTACACGTTTCACTTGCTCTGATTGCCTTCACAAGTGCTTCAATTTGATCTTCAATCTCAAAAAAGGCTTCATCGTAAATCATCTGACGTACTATCCTCGGTCCCTTCCACATCTTCTTGCACTAAGACTACCATATTTGCTTCAGAAAAAGCAATTCCTATCTTTTCTGATTGTTCATGGGTAAGGCGCTCAGTAAATCTTGGGTTACTGAACCATGACAAAATCGTAAAAGTTGGATCATAAACAGGCGCTTCGAAGATTGAAGCAGATGCTTCCAATTCCTTTTCCGCTAACAACTCTCGCCATTCGTCATTCGATAAGACAAAATTACTTGTCTTTTCCGAAGAAAGTGCTCGTTGATAAGAATGGATTCGTTGAGAAGTCAAATAGTCTGATAGGTTATTCGTCAAATTAAATAAAAGTCCAGCTGCTTCTTGATGTGTTTGGGTATCTTGTGAGAAGCTGTCTAAGCCGATTTGCTGGCGAATTTTATCGATGATAACAAACGCCAAGGTCTCTTTTTCAAGGTTGGCTTGGGCTTGGTCAATTGTTTGCGAAACTTGAAACAGCGGTCGCTGCCCTTCCGTCAAGGGATAAGGTGCCAGTTTAAGTAATGTGGTCTGATCCAAGTAAGTGACGGCTTGCAGTTGGGCAGTCTCCTGATCAAAGAACAAAACAGCAAATGTCCCGTTGTCAAAAGCCACTAATGGACGGTAGTTCATATCTTCTTCCATCAATTCGAAACTGATCGCACGATCATTTTGTGTCAAGGTAAAGTTAGGATAGATCATGGTCAACTCCGTCAAGTCAGTCAAGGTCATGCCCATCGTAAAAGGTGCCAGGGAAGAGCCCCCGGCGCCGATTACTTTGATTGCTTGCACACTTTCACCATCGGTATTGATCTCAACATACTGTTGATCGTCTAATTGATTGTAGACCCGAATTTCAAACTCGTAACCTGATCGATATGTTTGAACTGGAAGACCATAGACTTCTTCGAAATCCGAAACAGGTTCCCCGATCAATTCAGCTAATCCTTGAGCTGCGATTGGTTCGTAATTCATGCTTGTTGGTGCTTTGATTGGGTTTTCGATCGTCACTCTTGAATCTGAAGCGTTTTGCATGAAAACTGGCTGCAAATACACGATTATTAGGGCTAGGACAAATAAGCCGCAAAACAATAATCCTCTTCGCTTCATCTGTGGATCGACTCCTTACTTCTCTTTGACTTCAATCAAAAGATCTCCTGACTGAATTGGTTCCCCATCGGTTACATACACATGTTCAACTACGCCTGAGAAGCGGGCTTCAACCGAAGTTTCCATTTTCATCGCTTCCGTGACCATCAAGGTTTGTCCACGTGCCACCCGGTCGCCTTTTTTGACTAATACTTCTAAAACTGAGCCACTCATCGAAGCACCGATCTGTTCTTTGTTCGTTGGCTCTGCTTTACGTTTCGTTTGAACAGAGCTGATGATTGAGTTGTCCTTAACGACGATTTCTCGGCGTTGTCCGTTCAAGTTAAAGAAGAGTGTTCGGTTGCCTTCAATATCTGGCTCACCGATCTCATCTAGACGAATGATCAAGATTTTGCCTTTTTCTAATTCAACATTGATCGTTTCACCTAAGCGCATGCCGTTAAAGAAAGTTGGAGTATCAAGAACTTTCACATCTGCAAACTGTTCATAAGCTTTTCGATAATCAAGGAAGACTTGCGGATACATCAAGTAGCTCAAGACTTCTTCATGTTTTGGTTCATAGCCGATTTTCTCCGCTAGTTCTTGCTTCACATCAGCAAAATCAACTGGCTTCGCGAATGTTCCAGGACGTTCGGTAAAGGCTGGGCGTCCTTTCAAGATAATGCGCTGTAATTCTTTCGGGAAGCCACCAACTGGCTGACCTAACTCACCTTGGAAGAATGTGATTACTGACTCAGGGAAGCTTAATGTATCGCCTTTTTCAAAAACATCTTTCTCAGACAAGCCATTTTGAACCATAAAGAGTGCCATGTCCCCAACGACTTTCGAAGAAGGCGTCACTTTCACGATGTCTCCAAACATCATATTGACTTCATGATACATTTCTTTGATTTCATCCCATTTTTCGCCTAAACCAACGGCTTTGGCTTGCTGCTGGAGATTGGTATATTGTCCCCCCGGCATTTCATGCTTGTACACTTCCGTTTGAGGTGCGTTCAAGCCATTTTCAAAGGAATGATAGTACATGCGGACATCTTCCCAGTAGTGGTTCAACTGTTGGATGTTGTCTACATTGATTTCTGGGCAGCGTTCGCCGTTCAATAGTGCATAATACAAACTACTCATACTTGGTTGACTCGTTGCGCCACTGACCGCTGACATAGCGACATCCACGATGTCAACACCGGCTTTAGTAGCTGCTGAGTAAGTAATGATCCCATTTCCACTCGTATCATGGGTATGCAGATGAATCGGCACATCGATCGTATCCTTTAGCTCACTGATCAAACGATAAGCCGCTTGCGGTTTTAATAATCCAGCCATATCCTTGATAGCAATGATATGGGCACCAAGGTTTTGCAATTCTTTCGCCATATCTTTGTAGTATTGTACTGAATATTTTTGACGGGTCGGATCATTGATATCCCCGGTATAACAAATCGTTGCTTCTGCAATTTTTCCTGTATCGCGAACGGCTTGAATACTTTTCTCCATTTGTGGAACCCAGTTTAAACTATCAAAGATTCGGAACACATCAATTCCTTGCGCTGCAGATTCTTTGATGAATTCTTCCAATACATTGTCTGGATAATTGGAATATCCCACAGCATTGGAGCCTCTAAACAACATTTGCAACAAGGTATTCGGCATTTTTTTCCGGAACATCCGCAATCTTTCCCATGGATCTTCTGTTAAGAAACGGTAGGCAACGTCGAACGTTGCTCCACCCCACATTTCACTTGAGAACAATTGTGGCAGGCCAGCTTCCGTCATCGCGGCAATTTTCTTAAAGTCATGGGTTCTTACACGAGTTGCCAACAAACTTTGATGGGCATCTCGGAAGGTTGTATCCGTCAGTAAGACATTGTTTTGTTGACCGATCCATTCAACGACACCCTCGGCACCTTTCGTATCTAAAATATTTTTGGCGCTGACAAAATCAGGCGTTGCTTGGATGTGTTGTGGCATCCGTGGCTCATTATAAAATGGTTTCTTTTGTTTTTCGATCCCCGGAAATCCATTGATGGTAATTTCCCCGATATACTTCATGGTTTTGTTTCCACGATCACGAATCCGAGGGAAATTGAATAGTTCCGGCGTATTGTCGATAAAGGTGGTTTTGGCTTCACCCGAACGAAAGGCTGGATGAGAAACGACATTTCGCATGAAGAGAATGTTTGTTTTTACCCCACGTACACGAAATTCTTTCAAACAGCGCATCATTTTCTGAATCGCTTGATCAAAGGTTGCCGCATGTGTACAGACTTTTACAAGCAGTGAGTCGAAATACGGGGTTACCACCGCACCTGCGTAAGCATTTCCGACATCCAAACGAACCCCAAATCCACCTGGAGAACGGTAGGTATCAATCTTACCAGTATCTGGCATAAAATTATTCGCTGGATCTTCCGTTGTCACGCGACATTGAATCGCAACCCCTTCGAAGCGAATATCTTTTTGTTCAGGAATCCCAATTTCTTTATGCAGATCCTTGCCTTGTGCAATTAGTATTTGTGTCGTCACGATATCTAAATTGGTGATCATTTCAGTGATTGTATGTTCCACTTGGACCCGAGGGTTTACTTCGATAAAGTAAAATTTATCGCCTTCAACTAAAAATTCCACTGTTCCGGCATTGATATAGCCAACATGCTTCATCAATTGAACGGCAGCTTGACAAATTTTTTCCCGTTGTTCAGTCGTCATTGACACACAAGGTGCCACTTCGACTACTTTTTGGTGACGGCGCTGAACAGAGCAGTCACGTTCAAATAGATGGACGACATTTCCGTGCGTATCCCCTAGAATTTGGACTTCAATATGTTTTGGATTACTAATATATTTTTCAACGTAAACTTCGTCACTACCAAATGCCGCTTTCGCTTCACTTTTGGCACGTTCGTAGCCATCACGTGCTTCTTTTTCATCATGAGCGACACGCATGCCTCGACCACCGCCGCCAAGAGCTGCTTTGATCATGATTGGATAGTCATGTTCGTCAGCGAATGCTAAAACGTCGTCAATCGATGCCACTGGACCGTCAGATCCGGGAATGGATTGAATCCCCGCCTCGATCGCTGCTGCTTTTGCTTTGATCTTGTCGCCAAAAATATCTAAGTGGTGAGTGGATGGTCCGATGAAAATCAAACCTTCTTCTTCACAGCGCTGAGCAAAGCCCAGGTTTTCTGATAAAAAACCATACCCTGGATGAATCCCTTCAGCCCCGGCTTTTTTCGCTGTGCGAATAATATCTTCAATGTCTAAATACGCATCAATCGGCCGTTTGCCTTTCCCCACTAAATACGCTTCGTCTGCTTTAAAACGATGGACGGAGTATTCATCCTCCGCAGCATAAATACCGACTGTTTTGATTCCTAACTCCGCACATGCGCGGAAGACACGAATCGCGATTTCTCCACGATTGGCAACAAGAATTTTCTTCATCTAATCCACTCCATTCAATTGATCAATAATTCAAATAATATTGTTTCCTCTTTTCTTCGGCACTGATATTTAATACAAAACCAATACAAATCGACAGCATCAGCAAACTTGACCCACCCTGACTTAAAAACGGAAAAGTGATTCCCGTCAATGGGATCAAACCAGTGATCCCCCCTAAGTTGATGAAAATCTGAGACATAAATAATGTCCCTATGCCGATACACATCATGGAATTAAAGGGATCTCTTGAACGGATACCGACAAGAAAGATCCGTCCCACCATATAGAACAAAACACCTAAGATAATGATCGATGGGATCAAGCCTAATTCTTCCATAACGATCGAAAATATATAATCGGTGTGCGCTTCGTTTAAGAAGCCACGTTTTTGGATACTATTTCCAAGCCCGCGTCCGAAAAGCCCACCGTTGAACATTGCATAATACCCATTGACCATTTGATGACCTGTATTGTATTCATCCGCAAATGGGTTTAAAAATGATGAGAAGCGACTATAGACATAATCAGGTAAAAGCTTTCCACCAGTTAAATTTACCAAGAAGACGATCAATGTACTGCCTACGATTCCTGCCACACCTAATATCAGGGTATACAGGTAATTCAGACCACTAGATAATAAAACGACAAAAGCCAGTAGCATGACGATCACAGCATTCCCGAAGTCGGGATAAAAGGCCATGATCCCGGTGTAGACGAAGACGATTCCGATTGGACGCCAAACCGTTTTCCAAAACTCTTGTTGGATACCTTTTTGACGATAGGAAAGAGTCACAGATAAAAACCAGATGACAATAAATTTCAAGTACTCAGCTGGTTGAATGGAAAAGCCCGCAATTGTTAACCAACCATGTGCCCCGTTTCTTCTTGGGAAAAAGAAGGCAGCGATCAATAAAAACAAAATGACGATCATGGCGATCTGGACAAATTTTTTGTTCCGAAAAACATCCGTTTTCATTTTATACATGACAGTGATTGCTACTAGACTCAACAACCAGAATATTGCTTGATTGATGACGTAAGAAGCAGCTGTGGTCGGTTGTGTGGCGGTCATCGCAACATAGGATGTGGAGCTGTAGACCATCATCAAACCCGTAACACACATCACTATATAAGGCAGTAAAATACTATAATCTAATAAATGTCTTTTCTTTACTTTTTCTGGCAAGTTTATGCCTCCTTGCCGATTTCAGGTGTCCGCTGGTCTTCATAGACCTCGCTGTACAATTGGTTCAAATCTTTTTCGAGATCCGCCATCAATTGTTGTCCTGTTTGATTATCGACGATCCCCAAGCGGATCGCAAATGCCACTTGCCGTGATAGACCATACATTTGGGTATCAACCACTTCTTCAAATGCTTTGCATTGTGCGATACATAAACTATTTTCTTGGTTTCGGATCAGCTTTTTGATTCGTTCTGCGTCATCTCTAAGCAGATCTAGCGCTTTTGTAGAATCGATGTGCTCCATTCCGGTCCCCCCCATTTCTTCGTTTCACCATTATAGCATATTCTCTCTGGCTTTTGCATCATTAGATTGCATAGAAATACGTAAATGACGAACTTTAACGAGTATATTTTCAAAAAGTTCGTTTTTTAGCGAAGATCGTTCGTTTTTTCAATTTTTCATTCGCTTTATCTTCATGAATCGCGCTGATAGCCGTGAAACAAATACCCGATGTGGAACATAACGCAAAAAACGTCCTTTACTAAAATTTAAGAAAAGCTGCTCTATCAACTTTTCTTAAAAATATTCCTGTTACTTTTTCCACAATTTATTTTTTAAAAAAAGAACAGGTCCAAAAGTCCCTGTTCTTTCACTTTGCATGAAAAGAAAAATCGTTTACCTTGTTTCGTCGCCGATCTTGCCATCTCCATTGATGTCCTCATCGGAAAGACGTTCGACTTCTTTAATAAAACCTTCGCTCATCTCTTGATAGTTCTGCTCACCAACGACCGCATCATCAGGAATTTGATCGACATTCGCAAAAAACTCAATATGATTGTGTAGATTTTCAAAGCGCATAGGAGCATCTCCGCCGTATTCACCATCAAGGTTGATCATTAATCGATTGACCTGCTCTGGCGCGTCTACTTCAAGAAAAGATGTTTTCGTATAAATCAGACGACGATCGTTGATGTGCTTGCCACCATTCATCATTAAAGCAACTAAGTGGACAATCTCAAAAATATTGGCCGTTTTGACAATGATCAACGAAAATTTCCCATCGTCAAGCTTTGCGTCAGGGGCAATCTGTTCAAAACCTCCCACTGAATTCGTTAGTCCTAAAAAGAACATTGAGGCTCCGCCAATGTATTCTCCGTCTTCATACTTTAGATGCATTTTGATCGGTTTGACGCGGGGCAGTAATTCAGCTCCTTTTGCTAAATAAGCTAAGTAGCCAAAGATACTTTTCAATTCAGAAGGAACATCGTAGGTCAATTCCGTTAAGTGCCCACCAGCAGCAATGTTGATAAAATACGTGTTGGGTGTTTTTCCGACATCCATCTTCACCGTTTGCTGCTTCAAAATCACTTCCGCAGCTGCTTTGATATCTGTACGGGGAATTTTTAGTGCTCGTGCGTAGTCATTGGTCGTGCCTCCAGGAATGATCGCCATTTTTGGTCGCTTTTCTAAAGGAGCGATCCCATTGACGACTTCATTGATCGTGCCATCACCACCGGCAGCTACCACCAAATCAAAACCAGCTTCGCCGGCTCTTCTTGCTTCATCACGAGCGGAAAATGGCGCAGCGGTGGTGGCAAATGCACTCGCCTCATAACCGCCAGTTTCCAAAACATCTAAAATATCTGCTAAATTTTTTCGAATCAATTCTTTCCCAGATGTCGGGTTATAGATTACTCTTGCTCTTTTCATCGCTTGCCTCTTATCGCTTTGCTAGTTCTTCTTGCAACAGCTTGTTCACAACGCCTGGATTCGCTTGTCCTTTGGTTGCTTTCATGATTTGACCAACTAAGAAACCAACTGCGCGGTCTTTTCCGTTTTTAAAGTCATCGACGGATTGTTGGTTGTTATCTAGTACTTCATTGATCATTGGTAGTAATTGCGCAGGATCTGATAATTGGATCAATCCTTTGGCTTTTACGACTTCTTCAGCGTCGCCGCCGTTTGTGATCAATTCTTTGAAGACTTTTTTCGCAATCTTCGAGCTGATCGTGCCATCGGCGATCAAACGAATCATTCCCGCTAAATTGTCTGGGGTTAATTTCGTTTCTGGCAGTTCCAATTTTTCACTGTTCAGATACGCTGAAACTTCCCCCATCAACCAGTTAGAAGCTTGTTTGGGATCAGCACCGGCATCAATGGTTTTTTCAAAGAAATCGGACATTTCTTTTGATAAAGTCAAGACCATTGCATCGTATTCTGGTAAGCCCAATTCAGAGATGTAACGGGCACGACGTTTTTGCGGCATTTCTGGCAAGCTTTGACGTACCCGTTCGATCCATTCATCATCGATCACAAATCGTGGGATATCTGGTTCTGGGAAGTAACGATAATCAGAAGAACCTTCTTTGACACGCATCAATAAAGTTTTGCTGGTTGCTTCATCAAAACGACGAGTTTCTTGTTGGATCTCGCCTCCAGAAAGCAATACTTTGGCTTGGCGTTTTTCTTCAAATGCTAAACCTTTTTTCACGAAGGACATAGAGTTTAAGTTTTTCAATTCTGTTTTTGTTCCGAATTGTTCTTGGCCGTAAGGTCGCAACGAAATATTGGCGTCGCAACGCATGGAACCTTCTTCCATCTTCACATCAGATACTTCTGTAAACAAGATGATTGAGCGCAATGCTTCTAGATACGCATATGCTTCTTCTGGTGAACGCATATCCGCTTCGGAAACGATCTCGATCAAAGGGGTTCCTTGACGATTCAGATCCACATAAGAATAACCGCCTTTGCCGTGCATGTTTTTCCCAGCATCTTCTTCCAAATGAACTCGCTCGATGCGAATTTTTTTCTTTTTGCCTTCGACTTCAATTTCAATCCACCCGTCATGACCGATTGGTTGGTCAAATTGAGAGATTTGATAGGCTTTCGGATTATCGGGATAGAAATAGTTTTTGCGGTCGAAATGCGTTTCTTTTGAGATTTCACAATTCAACGCAAGCGCAGCTTTCATCCCAAATTCGATAGCCGCTTTGTTCATTACTGGTAAAACACCTGGATAGCCCCAGTCGATCACATTCGTGTTGCTATTTGGTTCAGCGCCAAAGTGAGCAGGTGCTGGAGAAAAAATCTTTGATTCTGTTTTTAATTCTACGTGGACTTCAAGCCCAATGACTGTTTCGAAGTTCATGCCTTATCCCCTCCTAAAATCACTGGTTTTTTCGTGTGGAAATCAGTTGCTTGTTCAAAGGCATAAGCCGCTTTATACATGGTTGCTTCATCAAAATGTTTCCCAATGATCTGCAAGCCGACTGGCAGTCCTTCAGAAAAACCTGCTGGGATCGACATCCCTGGCAGTCCTGCTAAGTTCACAGGAATGGTTAAAATATCATTTAAGTACATGGTAATTGGATCATTGATATTTTCTCCAATACCAAATGCTACCGTTGGTGATGCTGGGCCAATGATCAAATCGTATTGGCTGAAGACCTTATCGAAATCTTGTTTGATCAACGTCCGAACTTGACCGGCTTTTTTGAAGTAGGCATCATAGTAGCCAGCACTTAGTGAAAACGTACCTAACATGATCCGGCGTTTGACTTCTTCCCCGAATCCTTCACTACGCGAATTGACATAGACATCTTCTAAATTGCGGACATTTTCTGAACGGAAACCGTAACGGATACCGTCAAAACGTTGCAAATTAGAACTTGCTTCAGAAGATGCGATGATATAGTAAACAGCTACCCCATATTTTGAATGTGGCAAGCTGACTTCTTCCACGGTCGCTCCTAACGCACGGAAAGTGTCTGCAGCTTTTAAGATTGCTTCCCGGACGCCTGCTTGAATTCCTTCACCTAAGTATTCTTTTGGTAAAGCAACTTTCATGCCTTTGATATCACCAGTCAAACCTGCTGTAAAATCAGGAACAGCTGTCCCGGCTGACGTACTATCTTTTGCATCAAACCCACTGATGGCATTTAATGCGATGGCATTGTCTTTCACACCACGGGTCATCGGACCAATTTGATCTAACGAGGATGCAAACGCGATCAGACCAAAACGAGAAACCCGTCCATATGTTGGCTTCAGCCCGACGATTCCATTGAAAGCTGCTGGTTGGCGAATCGAACCACCTGTATCGCTACCTAATGATAATGGGACTTGTCCCGCTGCAACGGCAGCCGCCGAGCCACCTGATGAACCACCAGGTACTTTTGTCTCATCCCAAGCGTTTTTCGTTTTCTTAAAGAACGACGTTTCGGTACTTGCGCCCATGGCAAATTCATCCATGTTTAACTTACCAACTGGAATCATGTCTGCTTGGTAAACTTTGTCCATGACTGTTGCATCGTAGATTGGGTCAAAGTTGCCTAAAATTTTAGAAGCCGCTGTTGTGCGTAGATCTTTCGTAACAATGTTATCTTTGATCCCAATGGGAATCCCAGCCAACACATTGCTTTCAGTGATACCTTTTTGATCGATAGCTTGCGCTAACGCATGGGCTTTTTCTTCGTTCAATGCAAGAAACGCATCGACTTTCGGCTCTGTTTCTTTAATGCGAGCAAAGGTTTCGCTCGTTAGATCTGTCGCAGTGATTTCTTTTGATACTAATAAGCTATGCAATTCTTCTAAGCTTTTATTATATAGTTCAGTCATTAGGCACCCGCCTCCCCATTGTCAATGATTGCAGGCACTTTAATAAAGCCTTCTTCGGATTCTGGAACATTTTTCATTAATTCATCACGGTCCCAGCCACCGGTCGTTACATCTTCACGCATCACATTGATCGTTTCTGCGACATTCGATGTAAAGGGTACTCCTGTAGTATCCACTTCTTCCAGTGTTTCTACCATATCAATAATTTTTCCTAGCTGAGAGGTAAACTCATGTAATTCATCATCTGAGAATGAAAGTTTTGCTAGTTTGGCAACGTGTTTGACTTGTTCTTCGCTGATCGCCATAAAATCCTCCTCTTTCTCGCATCCGTAATCTACGTTTACGTTTTTCCAATGTATTGTATCATTTTTTTAACAAATCATGAAATAGAATTTGAAAATTATCAAATATAATTGCAAATAAAAGCAGAAATCATTTCTTTCCTCGTACTGCAGGGAAGAAATGATTTCAATTAGACAAGAAGAAACAACTGCTTCTCGTCTGTGACAATACTTAACAGTTATTGATCTGCCGAATGACTGCCTTCGATCGCAGCCACCATTTGAGCTTCATCCCAAACGGTAACGCCTAGGGACTGTGCTTTGGTCAGTTTACTGCCAGCCTCTTCCCCGGCAACAACGATATCAGTCTTTTTCGACACACTGCCTGTTACCTTCCCACCGAGATTTTCAATTCGTTCCTTGGCTTCTTCGCGGGTGAAATGACTCAATTTTCCTGTCAAAACAACTGTTTTCTCTTTAAATGGCGACTCCACTTCTTCCAATTGATCCGTTCTCAGCCCTAAATAAGCAAAGTTAACACCCGCTTTTTCAAGTTCATCTAAAAGGTCGTGAACTTCTTGATTGTCAAAATACGTAACGACACTTTCCGCAATTGTAGCACCAATGGTTTCCAACGAAATGATCTCTTCTTCTTTGGCTTTGCTAAGGGTTCGAAGGTCACCAAAATGTTCCGCTAAAATCCGAGCCGCTTTGGCACCAACATGACGGATGCCTAGCCCGAAAATCAAGCGCTCAACTGAATTTTCTTTGCTTTGATGGATGGCACGCAAAAGGTTATTAGCTGATTTCTCTTTGATTTTATCGAGGGTCAGCAATTGTTCTTCTGTTAAAAAGTACAAGTCGGCCACATCTTTAACTAAGGATTTATCGAACATTTGCTCTAAAACACGTGGCCCTAAACCATCAATATTCATAGCATTTCGGGAAACAAAGTGGCTTAACCCCTCTTTGATCTGCGCCGGACACTTCGGATTGATACAACGCAAGGCAACTTCTTCATCTAAATGGATCAGCTCACTCCCGCATTCGGGACAATGTGTAGGCGATTCAAAGGGTTCACTTGTTTCCGTGCGTTTTTCTTCCAAGACTTTCGCAACCTCTGGAATAATGTCCCCCGCCTTATAGATGATGACCGAATCGCCAATGCGAATGTCCTTCATTTTAATGAAATCTACATTATGCAAACTGGCGCGGCTGACCGTCGTTCCGGCAACCCGGACAGGGGTCATAACAGCGGTCGGTGTCACAACACCCGTTCGTCCCACGGTCCATTCGATCGTTTCGATCACTGTTTCCGCTTCTTCCGGTGGAAACTTATATGCCGCCGCCCATCGGGGTGCTTTTACGGTAAAGCCTAACGCATCTTGATCTTTAAAATTATTGACTTTGATGACTACGCCGTCAATCTCATACGGGAGCTCACTGCGCTTGTCATGAAACTCTTCGATATATGCCCACACTTCATCGATGGTGTGGCACACTCTGCGTTCGTGATTTGTACGAAAGCCTAATTGATCCAGTTCATTCAATGCTGAAAATTGATCATTAGCTTCAATTGGACCAAAGTCAGCTAGTGTGTATAAAAAGGTACTCAAGTTTCTTTGGGCTGCGATCCGAGTGTCTAATTGACGTAAGCTTCCAGCAGCTGCGTTTCTCGGATTGGCAAAAACCTCCACCCCTTCTTCTTCTCGCTGTTGATTCAATTTCAAAAACGAAGCCTTTGGCATATAGCATTCGCCACGAACTTCCAACGAGATCGGTTCTTTTAATTTCAGTGGGATCGATTTGACAGTCTTTAGGTTTTCTGTAATGTTTTCACCTACCGTACCATCTCCTCGAGTCGCTCCCCGAACAAAGCGCCCTTCTTCATATTTCAAGGAAATTGACAATCCATCGATCTTTAACTCGCAGACATAATCTACCGCTTTCCCCAATGCTTTTTGAACACGAGCATCAAAAGCCACGATTCCTTCTTTGTCAAAGACATCGTTCAGGCTATAAAGTGGGATATCATGGGTGACTTTTTCAAAGCCAGGTAAAATGATGCCGCCTACTCGTTGGGTGGGCGAGTCTTCGGTTATTAGCTGCGGATAATTGGTTTCAATTTCAACCAGTTCTGCATACAGCTGATCATAGAGATAATCTTCAACAGAAGGTTGATCTTTTACATAGTATTCGTACGCGTACTGATTTAATTGCGTACGCAGCTCTTCTGCTCGTGATTGGATTTCTTTTGAAGGGACATCCATCCTAATATCCTCCTTATTTTTCAACTTTTTCAATCGGCGCAAAGGCCGCCAACAGTCGTTTGACGCCTTGTTGTGGGAACGCCACATCTAATTCAATATCTTGCGCGCTGCCAGTCGTCCGAACGACCGTACCGATTCCCCATTTTTTATGTTGAACTTTCTCGCCTACTTGCCATGTATTACCAGCTGCAGAGGTCTGTTGCTTAGAAGCGACGGTCGTTTGACGCGGCTGTGTATAGCTCGGTTTAAAGACTTTTGGTTGAAACGGTGCAGCAGCTTTCGGTTGTGAACGCTCGCTTAATGATTGCAGCAGATCTTGTTCAATCTCCTCGATAAACCGTGACGGACGATTGTATTGGGTACGACCGTATAATGTTCTGGAAAAAGCGTTGGTCATAAAGAGCTCTTCCTCAGCACGAGTGATTCCCACATAAGCAAGGCGCCGTTCTTCTTCGAGTTCGCTTTCTTCCATTAAAGCCCGAGAAAGCGGGAAGATATTTTCTTCCAAACCAATCAAGAATACCACTGGAAACTCCAGTCCTTTTGCAGCATGCAAGGTCATCAACGTCACTTGACTACTTTCTTCTTCATAACTATCGACGTCTGACAATAAAGCTAAGTCATTTAAGAAAACACTCAACTTCTCATCTGGTGCATCTGCATCGTCTTCGTTTTGCGCCTCAAATCGTTTATCGAATTCTTGGGTAACCGATAAAAATTCTTCCAGGTTTTCAAGTCTAGCTTGTGCTTCTAAATTATTCTGGTTGACTAACTCTTGACGATAACCCGTTTTTTCTAATATTTCTTTCGTCAGTTCGGTTACTGAGAGGTAAGGAACCATTTGGGCGAAGCCATCCATCATCATCCCAAAGCTTCCTAATTCTTTGCCGGCCTTCCCCGAAATATTTGCTAACTCGACGTTCATGGCTGCTTCTAACAATGACCATTCATGAAGATTCGCAAACTCTCGTAGTTTCTCGACGGATGTCGCACCGATCCCACGTTTTGGTACATTGATGATTCGTTCCAAGCTGATGGAATCACGAGGATTGGCGATCGCCGATAAATAAGCCAAAATATCACGGATTTCTTTGCGGTCATAGAACTTTCTGCCGCCGACCATCGTATAAGGAACGTTGGCTTTTAAAAGCATTTCTTCAATGATCCGTGACTGCGCGTTGGTCCGATACAAAATCGCAAAATCACCGAATTTACGGTTCTTTTCTGCAATTTGTTTCTGCATTTCACTGACGATAAATCGCGCTTCATCTCGTTCACTATCCCCGCGATAATAAGTGATCTTTTCCCCATCACGATTTTCTGTCCACAGATTTTTATCTGGACGGTTGCGGTTATTTTTGATTACTTGGTTTGCCGCATTTAAAATCGTTTGCGTTGAACGATAGTTTTGCTCTAACAAAATCGTCGCGGCATCCGGATAGTCTTTTTCAAAGTCTAAAATATTTTGCATGTTGGCACCACGCCAACCGTAAATACTTTGGTCCGCATCCCCAACAACACAAAGATTTCGAAAACGAGCGGCCAATAAATTGACCAGCGTGTATTGGGCGTGGTTGGTATCTTGGTATTCATCGACATGGATATAGTGGAATTTCCGTTGGTAAAATTGCAGCGCATCTTCATTGTCTTGGAAGAGGCGGATCGTATTCATGATTAAATCATCGAAGTCCATGCATTGATTATTGCGCAGCTCTTTTTGATATTTTTCATAACAACGACCCACGATCTGCTCAAATAGACTACCTTCCATGGCTTGGTAAGCTTCAGGTGTCAATAGCTCGTTCTTTGCATGAGAGATCGTTCCCAAAATGGAACGAGGATCATATTTTTTGGGATCGATATTCAATTCTTTTAATACCCGTTTCATCAGGGTATTTTGTTCAGAAGAATCAACGATAGTAAAATTCTTCGAATAACCGATTCGATCAACATCTCTGCGCAAGATTCTGACACACATCGAGTGGAAGGTCGAGACCCAAACGTCTTCTCCACCGGAACCTAATAATTGGCTTACCCGTTCCTTCATTTCCCGCGCCGCTTTATTGGTAAAAGTGATGGCTAAAATGTTCCATGGATTTACATTTTTTTCTTCTATTAAATAGGCGATTCGGTGGGTTAGGACACGGGTCTTCCCGCTTCCTGCCCCTGCCATCAGCAGCAACGGTCCTTCCGTATGCATAACGGCTTCTTTTTGCCGTGGATTCATGCGTTCAAGTAATTCACTTTTGGATGACATGCTTTTAAACATCCTTTCTTTCTCAATCTTCTCAATTATAGCATTATCCGGGAAAGGGGAAAACCGAACGCTTTGAAAACTTTTAATTAAAAGCGCTTTGATTTTAGTACTCACGATGCCATCAGTTTTGAAAGAAAAAAGTCAGTCTATTGTTTGTTTACATAATAAAAAGGCTGTAAACTTACAGCCTTTTTATTATGTCTATTGCAAGAGATCAGCTAAAGTATTTCTCTACTAGCTTTTCATTCACATAGATTGACACTTGGCCATCATTTACCGGGAAAAGTCCTTTTCCGGTATCATCTAAAACAACTTTCGCTTCATTATTTCTCAATATATCTACGAATGTCTCTCCACCATGGATCGCGCTGATGGTCATTTCTTTTTCCGCACCTTGAGCATTGGTCATCACGACCGCCAATCCAGAAAGTTCGTGTTCGTAATCCCCCGTTAATACCCAACCAATACAATTAGAATCATCAAAATAGTCCACTTGATTCCCAAATGCAAGCTTCTCTCGAAGTTTTAACATATGGATCAAAGCATCACCAACAGGAGCGATTTCTTGCGCTGGGATTCCGAATAAGTCACCCCAGAAAACAACCGGTACACCCGCTTTTCGTAAAAGGATCAATGAATAAGCATGGACTTTAAACCAACCGTCTATCCAAGATTGTAAACTTTGACCAACCTGTGTATCATGATTGTCCACAAAAGTCACGGCATAATCTTCGCGCGCGGCAGTCAGTGTACCGGCAAAAATTTGACTCATATCATATTCGCCATTTGAGTGAGATGCTTCATATAAATTATAGTGCAAAGGCACATCGAATAAATAAATCAGATTTCCTGAAGAATCTAAATACTCTTCTAATTTTGGCAGATCCCCTGACCAATATTCTCCCACAACGAATAGCGGTTCGCCTTTTTCTTCCCGACGGTTCAAGATCCAGTCCGCATAATAATTGAACTCAATGTGTTTGACCGCATCTAAGCGATAGCCATCAACACCAGTCAGCTCTTGGTACCATTGCCCCCATTTATTGAGCTGTTCCACCGTCTCAGGATTTTCCATGTCCAGATCACAACCCATTAAGTAGTCATAATTGCCCATCTCATCATCCACTTGGCTTTCCCAGCCCTTATCAGCGAAGTTAAAAATCCCGTGGTCTTTGTTACGGTCATCATAATCAACACCAGAAAAATTATGCCACGTCCAAACGTAATCATTGTACGTCCCTTGACGTCCTGGGAATGTGAACTTGGTCCAGGCTTCGATTTCTTCCTCATCACTGATCGGTTCATTACGGTTTTCGGTATTGTATTTAACCGCTGGAACGACTTCTTTTTCATCGGCACCAATCAAGTGATTGAAAACGATGTCGGCATAAACCTCTATTCCTTGTTCTTGCAGTGCTTTGATGGCTTCTAAGTATTCATCCTTTGTCCCATATTTTGTTGGCACCGACCCCTTTTGATCGAATTCGCCTAGATCATAATAATCATAGACACCATACCCAACGTCTTCGGACCCAGCTGTCCCTTTATAGGCAGGCGGCAGCCAAATTGCGGTAAATCCATACTCTTTGATTTCTTTACTCATTTCTTTCAATTTGTTCCAGTGTTGGCTATCTGCCGGCAGGTCCCATTCGAACCCTTGTAAAATGACTTTGTTATTCATTTATTTATCCCCCCTTAATTCAATTAAGCCAAATAATAGTAAAAATTGTCAAATATAAGGACAGCAATCTCAGGAAAATGAAGGTTAGCATGACCGTTTGTGACCGATTTCTATTATTCACGCTTTCATTTTGAATGTTTTTCACTGTTTATGATTGATTTTGAATGAATCATATGTTACTATGGCAGGTGAAGAGGTGATGTAAATGCTTACAGAGGAGCGGCATCAAGCGATTTTGGCACGATTAGAGCAAGAGGAGATCGTCAAAGTCAGTGAACTGATCCAACTGCTGGATGCTTCAGAGTCAACAATCCGCAGAGATCTCCAAGAACTGGAAGATAAAGGGTTTCTAGTTAGAATTCACGGCGGGGCCAAAAAAAGCCAGCAATTAGGTTTTGAACCCAACATGTCTGAAAAAAAAGCGAAGTTTCAAATAGAAAAACAAAAAATTGCTCGCGCAGCCGCACAAACGATCAAAAATGGTGAAGTCATTTATCTAGACGCAGGAACAACGACCCTTGAAATGATTCCTTTCTTATCGACCATCACAGCGCTGAAAGTTGTCACGAACTCCGTCAAGCACGCTTCCCTACTGATTGATCACGGGATCGACACCATGATTTTAGGGGGAACCATTAAGATAGCTACGAACGCTGTGTTAGGGATCAATGCCGGTGAACAGTTGCGTAAATTGCGCTTTAACCGCTGTTTTATGGGCATGAACGGTGCTCATTCGGAAGCTGGTTTCACCACACCCGATCCAGAAGAAGCGCTGATCAAGCAGATCGCTCTGGAACATAGCCAACAAGGCTATGTCTTGCTAGACCATTCCAAGTTTCAGCAAACAACTTTTGCTCAAGTTGCTTTTATTGAAGGTGCAACGATCATCACCGATTATTGCCCAAAAAACTATTTAGCGAAATTCAGAGCAAAAACAACCATTATGGAGGTAATACAATGATTTACACAGTAACACTCAATCCATCGATCGACTTTATCGTCCACGTCGATCATTTGGAGATCGGTGCCCTTAATCGAATGAAACAAGACTTTAAACTACCTGGTGGCAAAGGAATCAATGTCTCACGTATTTTGAAGCGAATTGGCATCTCCTCGACTGCCCTTGGTTTTGTTGGCGGATTTACTGGTCGTTTTATTGAAGAGTGGCTGACCAAAGAGGAAATCAACAGCAATTTTACGCAAGTCGCTGCCGATACCCGGATCAATATCAAATTAAAATCCGGCGAAGAAACAGAAATCAACGGCCTTGGTCCAGTCATTCAAGAGCAAGAAATCGCTGAATTGAAACACCAATTAGCCGCTCTTTCTGCCGAAGACATCGTCATCCTATCAGGAAGTAAACCAGCTGGTCTTCCAGCCGACTTTTATAAAGAATTGATCAAAATCGTTAAAGAAGCTGGTGCAGAATTTGTCATTGATACGACTGGTGCGGAACTATTTGATGCCTTATCCGATCAGCCTTTGCTGATCAAACCAAATAATCATGAATTAGCGGAACTTTATGAAACTTCTTTTTCAACAATCGAAGATATTTTGCCTTATGGCCAAAGAATGCTAAAGGATGGCGCTAAAAATGTCATCGTCTCTCTAGGTGGTGATGGTGCCCTGCTCTTTACTGGCAATGAGATCTATCGCTCCAATGTGTTGAAACGACCTTTGAAAAATTCAGTTGGCGCTGGAGATTCCATGATTGCTGGATTCATTGGGCGTTATGCAAAGACCAAAGATGTGGTTGAAGCATTCAAATGGGGAGTCGCTTGTGGCAGTGCCACTGCGTTTTCAGATGATTTAGCTGAGGCGTCATTTATCGAAGAATTACTACCGGAAGTCATAATTGAACAAGTGAATCTATAGGAGGATGGAAAAAATGAAAATCAATGAGTTGATGCTGAAAGATGCCATGATCATGGACTTACAAGCAACAGACAAAAAAGGTGCCATTGATGAAATGGTAGCAAAATTATATGCTGTCGGACGGATTTCAGATGTCGAAATCTACAAAGAAGGAATTCTTGCCCGAGAAGCCCAAACCTCAACAGGGTTAGGTGACGGCATCGCAATGCCCCATGCCAAAAACAGTGCAGTCAAAGAAGCGACGGTTTTATTCGCAAAGAGTAATGCGGGTGTCGACTATGAGGCGTTAGATGGACAACCAACGTACCTCTTCTTTATGATCGCAGCACCAGAAGGAGCAAATGATACTCATTTACAAGCGTTAGCAGCTCTATCTCGCTTATTGATCGATCCAGATTTCGTTGCTAAACTAAAAACAGCGACAACTGCTGATCAAGTACAACAACTTTTCTCAGAAGCTGAGGCACAGCAAGAAGCCGATGCTTTAGCAGAAGAAGCGGCAAACCAAGAAGCAGCATCTGCTAGCGAACGTCCCTATATCGTCGCAGTTACAGCTTGCCCGACAGGGATCGCCCACACCTACATGGCAGAAGATGCTTTGAAAAAGAAAGCCAAAGAACTTGGTGTTGACATCAAAGTCGAAACAAATGGTTCAGAAGGAATCAAAAATCGTTTAACAGAAGCTGATATCGCCCGAGCTGCTGGTGTGATCGTAGCTGCCGATAAAAAAGTTGAAATGGATCGCTTTGACGGCAAACATTTAGTAAACCGTCCTGTGAGCGATGGTATCCGTAAGACCGAGCAATTAATCAATGAAGCATTGAGCGGAACTGCTCCTGTTTTTCACGGTAGTGGCCAAGCTTCTGATAAAGAGGACGCTTCTGCTGATGGTTCAGTCGGTCAACGAATCTATAAAGATTTGATGAATGGTGTTTCTCACATGTTACCATTTGTTATTGCCGGTGGAATCATGATCGCTATTTCCTTCATGGTGGACCAGTTCATGGGTGTCCCTCAAGATGCCTTGAGTCAATTAGGAAACTACAACCAAGCCGCTTCTTGGTTCAATCAAATCGGTAGCGCGGCATTTGGTTTTATGTTACCTGTCTTAGCTGGTTTCATAGCTTCAAGTATCAGTGACCGACCTGGATTGATCGTCGGTTTCGCAGCAGGTGCCCTAGCAAATACGGGTGGTGCTGGATTCTTAGGAGCATTGATTGGCGGTTTCTTAGCTGGTTATGTCATCAAGTTCTTGCGTTCATTATTCAAAGGTTTACCAAAATCATTAGAAGGAATCAAAACGATCCTCTTCTACCCTGTTTTCGGCCTATTGATCACTGGCTTCTTGATGTTACTGATCAACGTGCCAATGAAAGCCATCAATGACGGTTTGAATAGCTTCTTGACTGGCTTAAGTGGTACCAACGCCGCTTTACTTGGTGCTTTGTTAGCAGCAATGATGGCAGCCGATCTAGGTGGCCCAATCAACAAAGCCGCTTATGTTTTCGGTACTGCAACATTGGCAACGACCGTTGCTGAAGGTGGTAGCGTCGTGATGGCATCTGTAATGGCGGGCGGAATGGTTCCTCCATTGGCAATCTTTGTCGCAACGTTATTGTTTAAAAATAAATTCACCAAAGACCAAAAAGAAGCTGGTTTAACAAACATCGTCATGGGGCTATCCTTCGTCACAGAAGGTGCGATCCCATTTGCAGCAGCAGATCCATTGCGGGCGATCCCAAGCTTTATCGTTGGTTCTGCACTGACTGGTGCGCTTGTCGGTGCCTTTGATATCCAATTAATGGCACCACATGGTGGGATCTTTGTTGTTCTATTATTATCTAAACCAATTTTGTTCTTGCTATTCATCTTAATCGGTGCGATCGTTTCTGGCGTTGTATTCGGTTTGTTGAAAAAAGCGCCTGAACAAGCTGCCTAATTGAAAAGACCCGCAAGATCCTCGTGATCTTGCGGGTCTTTTTCATTCTTGATTGGTAAAGAGCTGCTGTTCGACTAGCTTTTGGGTATTCATAAAATACACTCGAAGTTTCTTGCCATTCTTTTTTAGATTGACCCACGTATATTTGCGCGTGCGGTGCAAATACCCAAAATGAACATCCGGCATCGCTGCTTTCAATCCGTCTATCGGCAGCTCCTTCAAGGCTGTTTCTGGTAAATAAAATTGTAAGCAAGCTGTGTAGTCTTTAAAGCGATCCTCTGAGTAATCAATTTCGAGGTGATTCCGAATATAAAAGGCATATGCCTCGACCCCATCATCTACAGTCAATTCCGGTTTTAATACAATATAATCCATCATGCGCAACCGATCTTGGTCGATCCAAGGAAAATACGCTTGTGCATTCAAGTAACCTTTCACCCGTCGCTCCTGGTACTCTTCGTTCACCAAATCGAAGCTTCGAGTGACGAAATGTGTCGCGTTACGCTTAGTCGTCGGCTGCAGCCGATCATTTTGGTACTGGATGGTTTGGATCAATTGGTCGCCAAAGGCGTACTCAATATATGGTTCCCTCAAAATACCGACGCCATTATCCCATGTCAATTGATCGATCCCAGTTTGATCGCGAAACAAACGCTGGTATGAAAGATTCAACTCGTGATCCCACTGAAACGGATCGCGATACAATTCCACCATCACGATTCCCTGATCTCTAACTTGGACCTGCTCGACTTGTTGCGCATCCGTAATGATCACCTGAGGAATAATACGGGCATAGAATACCGAAAAGTACATTCGCCAACAAGAGGTCAGTGTGTAGCCATTGTAAAAAACATCGTACCCAGCAAATTGATTGCAATCAATAACGATCTCTTGTTCAAAATTTTTCCGCTTCGGTAACGCGTTGATTTCAGCAATCGATTGAAAATTTTGTCTTTTCTCGATTCGCTCGACGTTATGCATCAGGTACTCATCATATGAACGCAAATAGCCAAACATTCCATCTCTTTGCATCGTTTCATCGAAGTAACTTAAAATCACTGTTTTCTGTGTGGAAAATACGTCTTTCGTAAACAGGTGCCGTTGTAAAACAGCCTCTTGAATGATATGGATACTGGACTCATTTTGGCCGTCCGTCACAATCAATTCAGTATTGATTTCTTCAGGGGCGCTATGCAGCAGTTGACTGACCTCATCAAAATCATAAGGTTTCTTTTCTTGCTGATTGTAATAGTATTCCGTCGGCTGATAGCTAAGACGAACCAAAGCGAACCAATTTTCAATCAACAAACGCAACTGTGATGCTTCCATTTGTGTCGATTGTAGAAAGCCGTAAATTTTTTCAGTTTTGATCATCGCTATCCCTCTTTTCTATCCCCTTTCTTTAATTATAGTAAAGGGAGAAACGATTGAACACTATTTCGCTTTTTTTTGGTGAAATCTACGACCGTTCGTGGTAAACTAAAGGCGCTTGGAGGTGAACCTTATGGGCTTAAAATTCCAACGAGAAGACTCGCTAGATAAAATGTTTGATGATTTTGCCTTTCTTCCCGATAACGATAAGGACAATAAAAAGCAACAAAACGATATTGAACGTTTCTTAAAAAACGAACCTGATGATGAGAATAAAAAACAACCAAAAGATAGTAAGAAAGCAGACTAATAAAAAAGGCAAAGGACGCTTCCGTCCCTTGCCTTTTTACTTATGCGAATAGAAAATGAGCCACTGAGTCTACTTAAATGCAGCAATCAGAATTGGCATCTAATGGTTTCCTTATAGCTCTTCATACATCATGCTTTGACGTAAGCGCACCAAGCCAATGGTCAACAAGCAGAGAATAAGGAAGACGGCTGCTAAGATCGTCATCACGAAGATCACCACAAAAATCGGTGAATTTGTAAAATGAATCATTGGTTCAAAGATAGTGGTCTTGATCAAGTCAGGGATCTCCGAAGCTAAGAGTTGTTGAATGGCTTGGTTAAAATCCTCTGTGGTTGAATTTGATGGCAAAACAGCCATAAAACTCCCCACGCCGTAATTGGCAACCCCAATCCACGCAATTGCGACATTTGCTAAAGCGAGCCAGCCAATGCCAAGATTACCGACAACAATCGAGCCGACAGCAAGATTGCCAATCCCAACTAAAAAGCCAAAACAGAGGTTCCCTATTGCAATAACACCTGTGCTGACTGTCCCAATCCCCAGCATTCCGAAGGACAATAAGCCAATCGATAAAAAACCTAAGCTGACAATTCCCAAAGCAATAACCCCTTTGGATTTGACACCAAGACTAAACCAGCCGCTGGCAGTTGGTACCTCTTTCATCAGAACAAAAAACTCTCGAACGCTCGTCACTTGATTCAGTAATAAGAATAAATTGGGAATCAAAATGTGCATTAACGGAAGCCGTAGAACCCTCCGTTCACTTTTGTATTCATAATAGTAGGTTTCTTTCTTTTCTTTTAATAGCTCTTCCACTGGAGTGCCTAATAAATCGGCGAGACGAACCAATGTCTCGATGTCTGGCAACCCATTTCCTCGTTCCCATTTTGAAATGGCCTTATCAGAAACAAATAACCTCGCAGCTAATTCCTTCTGGGTTAAGTTATGTCTTGATCGATACTCTTTTAATTTTTTACTTAATGTTTCATGCATTCGACCACACCTCCTTGTTACAAGTTTAACAAATATTAAGGAGATTTTCGCTGAAATTGGGCAAATTTGGCACTCTACGCTCCGTAGAATAGCCTAAATCCCCAATTTTTACTTTTAAAAAGCAAAGAAACGAAGGGAGCGACTTGCTCGCTTCGTTTCTTTATTCAAAATTATTTGATTGCTGCTTCGATGGCTTTCCATGCTTCTTCTTTTCCTTGTTTGGTAATGGAAGAAAAAAGAATGAACGTATCAGCTGGATCAAAGGACAACACTTTTTTGATCATACTTTCATGCTTATTCCATTTCCCACGAGGGATTTTGTCTGCTTTGGTGGCAACAACGATCACAGGGATCTCATAATACTTTAAAAATTCATACATTTGAACATCTTCTTGGGAAGGTGCATGGCGCAAATCTACCAAAGATACTACTGCTCGCAGCTGCTCTCTTTGTTCGAGGTACGTTTCAATCATTTTTCCCCATTTTGCTCGCTCGGTTTTTGATACTTTTGCATAGCCATAGCCAGGGACATCGACAAAATGCAGCGTATTTTCAATCAAATAAAAATTCAATGTTTGGGTTTTCCCCGGTTTTGACGAGGTTCGGGCTAAGTTTTTACGGTTAATCAATGTATTGATAAAGGAAGATTTACCGACATTGGAGCGCCCTGCTAAGGCAATCTCCGGTAAGGGTGTATCTGGGTATTGTGCTGGTGAAACAGCACTAATGACGATCTCAGCTTCATGTACTTTCATTGGATCGCTCCTTTTCATTTTTTTCAAAAAGAAAGCCGGATAGCAATGAAACTATCCGACTTGGTCTCGATTAGACTGCTTTTTTTGTCTCTTCATTGTAAATGATTTTTGGTTCGCCAAGTCCTTTCGCAGCTTCTTCCGTAATAGTGACTTTTTGAATCGACTCATCAGAAGGAACATTGAACATGACTTCCATCATGATATTTTCGATGATCGAACGTAATCCACGAGCACCGGTGTTTCGCTCAATTGCTTGCGCAGCAATCGCACGTAAAGCCTCTGGCTCAAATTCGAGTTCTGTGTCATCTAATGCCATCAATTTTTGATATTGTTTGACAAGGGCATTTTTTGGTTCAGTCAAAATATGCACTAAATCATCTACCGTCAATTTCTCTAAAGCAGCCATCACTGGCAAACGGCCGATAAATTCAGGGATCAAACCGAATTTAAGCAAGTCTTCAGGAATGATCTGTTGCATCACGCTCTCGCCTTCTTCAAGACGTTTGTTGTTTGTACCAAACCCAATGGTTTTTTCACCTAAGCGGTTTTTAACAATTGTTTCGATCCCGTCAAACGCCCCACCAACGATAAAGAGAATATTGGTCGTATCGATTTGGATCATCTCTTGATGCGGATGTTTCCGTCCCCCTTGAGGCGGCACACTAGCAGTGGTTCCTTCTAGGATTTTCAGCAAAGCTTGCTGAACACCTTCACCGGAGACATCACGAGTAATCGATACATTTTCACTCTTACGGGCGATTTTATCGATCTCATCAATATAGATAATCCCTTTTTCAGCCATTTCTACATTATAATCAGCAGCTTGTAAAAGCTTCAAAAGAATATTTTCCACATCTTCACCGACATAGCCGGCTTCTGTTAAACTGGTTGCATCAGCGATTGCAAAAGGCACATTCAGTGAACGTGCTAGCGTTTGTGCCAAAAATGTTTTACCTGAACCTGTTGGTCCGATCAAGCAAATATTGCTTTTCTGTAACTCCACATCTTCAGCTGTCGTTTCTACATTGACGCGTTTGTAGTGATTATAAACCGCTACAGCCAATGTTCGTTTGGCACGATCTTGTCCAATCACATATTCATTGAGGACATTCAATAGTTCTTGCGGTTTCGGCACTTCGGTAAACTCCCGAACTGCTTCTTCGTAAAACTCTTCATCAATGATTTCTTTGCACAAATCAATGCACTCATTACAGATATAGACCCCAGGCCCTGCAACGATCTTTTTCACCTCTTCTTGCGTTTTTCCGCAAAAAGAACAACGAACAGCTTCATTACCGTTTGTATTATCGTACATACTGTTCACCCCTTGAAAATTTTCCAACCTATTTAAAGGAGTGGAATTTGGTTTACTAACTTTGCAGTCTTAAACAATCATATCATAACTTTTTTGAAAGAAAAAGTCATTTTTACTTTGCCTAACGTTTTCTTATCATTTGTTAGTAATTCCGAAATATCCCCTATTTACTCCCATGAAAAAACGGCCAACACCACTAGATGTTCGCCGTTTTTAGAGTTTTGCCTACGCTTCTTTTGCAGTACCTGTTACAAGTTCAACTGCTTTTTTCATTGTAATATCATGTTTCAACATGTCTTCTGTTAAGACGCGTTTGATTTGATCTACTGGCATATTGTAAGCTTCAGAAAGTTCTTTGATTTCTTTTTCGATATCTTCTTCTGTTGCTTCCAAACCTTCTTCTTTAGCGATTGCTTCAATGACAAGGTTTGTTTTCACGCGTGTTTCTGCTTCGCCTTCAAATTGTGTGTGAAGATCTGCTTCAGTTGAACCAGTTAATTGATAATACATTTCTGGTGAGATTCCTTGACGTTGCATATTGTTCAAGAACTCATCCATTGAACGGTGTACTTCATCATGTACCATTGAATGTGGTAATTCAACGATTTCTGCGTTTTCAACTGCTTGACGGATCGCAGCTTCATCTTTTGCATCTTCTGCTGCTTTTTCTTTTGTTTCAGTCAATTCAGCACGATATTTTTCTTTTAATTCAGCTAATGATTCAACGCTGTCATCAACGTCTTTTGCGAATTCATCATCTAATTCAGGAAGTTCTTTTGCTTTTACTTCGTGAACCGTTACTTTGAAGACTGCTTCTTTACCAGCTAAATCTTCTGCTTGATAATCTTCTGGGAAAGTCACGGTAACGTCTTTGCTATCGCCAGCTTTTGTTCCTACTAATTGTTCTTCAAAACCAGGGATGAATGAGTTTGAGCCAAGTTCAAGTGAGTAGTTTTCACCTTTGCCGCCTTCAAATGTTTCTTCTCCTAAGAAGCCTTCAAAGTCGATAACGACTGTGTCGCCATTTTCAGCTGCTTCGTCTTCTTTGATAACTAATTCAGCTTGTGCTTCTTGTTCGCGTTTGATGCGTGCATCAACGTCTTCTTCTGTTACTTCACGGTCTTGTTTTTCAACAGTTAAATCTTTGTAATCACCAAGTTTTACTTCAGGTTTTACAGTAACTTCTGCTTTGATTACCCAGTCTTGACCTTTTTCCATGCTGTCAACGTCGATTTTTGGTTGCGAAACAGGATCGATCCCTGCTTCTTTTACAGCAGCTTCATAAGCTTCTGGAAGAACAGCGTTCAATGCATCTTCATACAACGCTTCTTCGCCGTACATACGGTTAAATACTTGGCGTGAAACTTTCCCTTTACGGAAGCCAGGTACGTTAAGATTGCCTTTCACTTTATTGAATGCAGTCGTCAAGCCTTTTTGGATTTCCGCTTGAGCGATCGTAAATGTCAAAACACCATCATTGGTGCCTGTTTTTTCCCATTTTGCAGTCATTTATTTCCCTCCGAATATTAATTGATTTACATATGAAATAGCTTCATGCATACCTTTAAATAGTACACTAACGTTGTTTAATTGTAAACATTTTACCATGAAAGTTGCGAATTTTTCTTTCAGCGAATGCTCAAACGTAGGATATTACGCAAGTGTCGTTTGCGTTCTTCTATTTCATTGTCTGCTTTTGGCTGTTCTTTTTCTTCAAATAACCCGCGATAATCTTCAATGTAGCTTGCCACCCATGCGCTTGCCTCTTCTTTTGCCGGTAAAAACGGGTAACTTATCGCTAAATGATCATCGATTTCTGCTGAGACACTTTCCGCTAAAATCGGGTCCTCTTGGGCGATCGTTTCTTCGATCGCTTTATGGATCGCTTTAACAGCGTCATCCTCCTGTAAAAGTTTCAATTCTTTCGGAACGATTTGCTGCATATTCCCAAGGTAATCGATTAGGTCAAAAGGTTCGTCCACTTCAAGACGCACGAGCTCATCCACTAATTTAGGTAGCAAATACGGATTTTTGATGGAAGCCAACGTGTCATGCATCAGCGAGATAAATTGTGATTTGGTAATTGCTTGGGTAAAAACGTGCCACTCTGTTGCACTCACCGGTTGATTGGCTTCATCTAATGCGCGTAAATGCTTGCGTTTCCCATGAAAATCTTCCAATCCTAAAATTTGTTGTACTTCTTCTACTTTAGCTAGTTCACTAGCCAACTGTTCCTGATAGCGTTTTGGAATTTTTGTTTTCTGACCTAATGTAAGCCAGCGCCGAGTTTTTAAGTATTGACCATCCAAGATCAGCAGATGACCAATTTGTAAAAAACCATCAGTTTGTTTCAAATAATCATCTAGATAGTCTTCCGCAAGATCTAACGCTTTGGCAAAATCATTCAGCTGTTGCAAGCATTCCACGAGCCATTGATTGATCTCAAAACTGGCGTTTTTTTGATAAAGTTCATTGTACAAACGAAAAGCCTGCAAAAACTCTTTTGACTGGTAGGCTTTTTCTGCCGCCAGACGAAGCCGCTCATTTGGTCCCGGGAAATCAATCGTCTCACCCATTCACGACCCCTCCTTTACTAATTGCTTGATCTGCTAGTTAGTTTTGTGCACCAATCATTACGTGATTGGCATCCACCTGTTTATTAAAGGCCTTGATCAAATTGATGGTTACCACACTTGTTTCTGCAAAATAATCCGCAGCCTGCTGCTTATTTTTATTAAAGACGATTGGTAAATAACCGAGATAAAAGAAAACATTGAATTGCAGCACATAGCGCCCGCAAAGTTCGCGGATCAAGACCGTTTGCCAACTGAGTTCTTCTTCTACAAAAGAAATAACGCGGATGCCAAAGAGCATTTTCCCAATTGTTTGGCCATGATTCAGCTTCGTCATCAGAACAAAATAGCCCAGATAGATCGCTAAGGCACAGACGTTGTAAAGTCCAAACCGCTGGTTAGTTGCCGTTAGATTCGCTAGATTATAGATACTGCCGATCGCTATTTGCGTGATTGCCCGGATCACTAGAAGATCCACTAAAAAAGCAAACAGACGTATCCAAAAACCGGCAAAAAAGTAGCTAGGAAAGTCATTAAAGAACCGTTTGTCTTCGGTCTGTTTTTCAGGTTCTTCAAAATGCTGCCACGCTTTTTGTCTTTCTTCGATTTCACTTTGGTTATACTCTTCTTCTTGAAAAGACGTCAAGACTTGTTGATAAAAATCATCGGGATGGTTTACTTGTGCGTTCTTCATCGCTTTGCTGGCGTTTACTGGTTCGGCTGTTTCTGAAACCTGCGCTTCAGTTCGTACATCCGTATGACCGGTTGACGGTGTGGAGGTTTCGCGCTGTTCCCTTTGATCGATTGATGTACTTGTGTGATTGTCATCCGTTGACGATGCGGCAGCGGAATACTTGTTTTTCTCTGTCATAGTTATTCACCTCCATAGTAATAAAGAGGTTTAGGGGCATCGCTTGTTCCTAGGCTTTCCATCAATTGGATCACTCGTTCTGTATTTGATTCTTTTAGTCCTTGCAGTTCGGCTAAACTTGAACCTAACCAAGTAGAAGCAAATCCAGTAGATGAAACGTCATAGCTGAAAATCTCTGCATCTTCCAAGCCTAGATCTGCTTGCATTGCTGCTAATGTATCTTCAGGAAAACCGATTTCATCCACTAAGCCAACAGACACTGCTTGCTGACCATCATAGATGCGGCCATCAGCGATCTTTCTAACGGCTTCTTCTGTCATGCCGCGTCCTTCAGCCACAATTTTAACGAACCGACCATAAGCATTGTCGACATAGGTCTGCAAGACTTCTTTATCGGCTTCTGTTGGCTCTCTCGTTGCTGAACCTACATCTTTTAGTGCACCACTTTTATACGTATTGTCTTCGATCCCTAGCTTTTCGAATAAGCCGGCATAGTTGAGCCCCGACATGATCACTCCGATCGAACCGGTAATCGTTTCATCCGTTGCGAAAATTTTATCAGCACCTGCCGAAATATAATAACCGCCACTGGCTGCCATGTTTTTCATACTGACATACATCGGAATCCCTAACTCTTTGATTTTTGCTAATTCACGAGCAATCTCGGCACTTTCATAGACGCCGCCTCCTGGGGTATTGACTTCCATCAAGATGCCCCCAATAGTTGGATCTTCTTGGATCATCCGTAGTTCTTCTAAAAATCGCTGATGATCATAAGATTCTGTTGTGAATAAGCCGCCACTGGAGCTGCTGGCGATCGTTCCTTCTAAAGATAAGCGAACAATGCGATTGTCTTGATCTCCGGCAACTAACGTTGTCTCTTCGATCGCATTACTTCCGTAGAACAAAGCATTTAAACCTTGCAGCGTTTGAGTTTCCTCTTGCTCTGGACGATTTGTGATTACTGAAAAAACCCCCGAGCAGATAAATAACCCTGCTGCGATCGCCGCTGCGATCCATCTTCTTTTATTCATTTTCCCACCTAACTTTTCACCTTTCCCATAATTTAGTATAGATTTTTGATGACGATCACTGCTTCTTCGTCTCCAACCGCATCAAATTTCTCGCTTTTTTCAGCTAAGACGTAGCCGCCAAAAAATTCCTTTGTTAGTTCATCCTGGACTTTGAATGTTTGCGCGGTTTCCACGGTGACTGATCCGGGTAAAATTTCTTGCAAGCTGTCCCAGCCCGTATCCAACATGACCTTTGTTTCATCTGTGACATTAGGATCTTTTTCTATCGCAGCTACTATTTTCTTTAGCTCTGAAAAAGTCATACAATTTACAAATTCTGGCATTTCATTCCCTCACTTTCTTACTTTTTTATTGTAGCGAACTTAAAAAAAAAAGCATAGCTTTATGAGGAAATTTCTTGGGAATCTTATTCGACAAAGCTATGTCAGCTATTTTGATTCCCTTTAGACTGGTTCAAATCAACCTTACCAATAACTATACCAATTATTTTCATATAACTTACAGTTGACAGAAACAGGAATAAATATTATGATATTGCTTGTATTTCTATAAAATATTTCACAAGGAGGATAGATAGACCAATATGGATAGCGCCTGATCTGGAAACAGATGACGAGGAAAGAGTTTATCGAAACATTCGGCGGATGACTCTAGGGACTGCACTCTACAGGCAAGAACAAATCTCATCGTAAGATGATGACAAAGACTTGCTGCGCAGATAGAAATACATAATGCCAAACTAAATTTTTTGAAAGTAGGATTATCATTATGTGTGGAATTGTAGGAATCGTAGGAAAATCAAATGCAGAACGAATTATTTTAAACGGATTGGAACGCTTAGAGTATCGGGGCTATGACTCAGCAGGCCTTTATGTCGCTGATCGGACTTCGGATCATTTAGTGAAAGCCCAAGGAAGAATCAAAAACTTGGAAGAAAAAGTGACTTCTGAAGTAACAGGAACGATCGGTATCGGACATACCCGTTGGGCGACCCATGGCAAGCCATCAGAAATGAATGCTCATCCTCACACTTCGGCAAACCAAGCACTCGTTTTGGTTCATAATGGTGTGATCGAAAACTTTGAAGAGCTTCATCAAGAATATTTAAGCAACCACCAGTTTGAAGGTCAAACAGATACCGAAATCGTTGTTCATTTGATTGAAGTGTTGAAAGAGCAAGACAACAGCACGACCAAAGCGGCCTTTAAAAAAGCTTTGTCCTTGATTCGCGGCTCTTATGCCTTTGCTTTAGTAGAAAAAAAAGATCCAGAAACCATTTATGTTGCTAAAAATAAAAGTCCCTTATTGATCGGTTTGGGAGATGGATTTAATGTCATTTGCAGCGATGCCTTAGCAATGCTCGATCAAACGACTCATTTTGTTGAGATCGAAGATGGCGAAATGGCGACCGTAACAGCCGATGCGATCGAAATCGAAGATCCAAAAGGAAACCTTGTGTACCGTGAATCTTATGAAGCACAACTAGATCTGACTGACATCGAAAAAGGAACGTACCCTTACTACATGTTAAAAGAAATCGATGATCAACCAACCGTGATGCGCCGCTTGATCCAAGAATATCAAGGAGAATCCGGTGAAGTAGTAATCGATCCAGCGTTAAAAAACGAACTTTTAGCTAGCGATCGAATCTACATCATCGCATGTGGTACCAGTAATCATGCTGGTTGGGCAGCAAAATCCATTTTAGAAAAGCTAACACAGATCCCTGTTGAGGTTCACTTATCTAGTGAGTTTGGCTACAACATGCCATTGTTGTCAGCAAAACCCTTCTTCTTGTTCTTATCACAAAGTGGTGAAACGGCAGATAGCCGTCAAGTATTAGTGACGATCAACCAGTTAGGTCTTCCTAGTCTCACGATTACCAATGTTGCTGGTTCTACTCTTTCTCGAGAAGCGAACCATACCTTATTGCTTCATGCTGGTCCAGAAATCGCCGTTGCCTCTACAAAAGCATATACCGGACAGATCGCTGTCATGACCTTATTAGCAAAAGCCATTGGTGATGAAAAAGCTGTCCCTGAAGCATTGGATTTTGACGTGTTCCATGAACTAAGCATCGTTGCTTCTGCAATGGAGGCTTTAGTGGATGAAAAAGCTGTTATCAGTCAATTTGCTGAAGATTTTCTTTCCGAAACCCGTAATGCATTTTACATTGGTCGTGGGAATGATTACTATGTATCAATGGAAGCGGCATTGAAATTAAAAGAAATTTCTTATATCCAAGCGGAAGGCTTTGCGGCTGGTGAATTAAAACACGGCACCATCGCGTTGATCGAAGAAGGTACACCAGTGATCGGTGTGATCACGGAAGAAGTGACTGGCTCTCATACGCGAGGCAATTTGAAAGAAGTCGAATCTCGTGGGGCTCACACCCTTGTGATCGTTAGTCAAGAGTTAGCAAAAGCGACTGATCAAATCATTTTGCCAAATGTTCATCCATTGGTAACCAGCTTAGTGGCAGTCGTTCCAACACAGCTGCTGGCTTACTTTGCCACTTTACAACGCGGATTCGATGTTGATAAACCAAGAAACTTAGCAAAATCCGTTACCGTTGAATAGTTTTTAAAAAAACTGAAACCGAATTGGTTATCTTCTGTTTAATAAAAAGAACTCCTCGTTCGATGACTCGATCGTTCATAGGGGTTCTTTTTTCTTGTTTTCTGCCCAACAAATCCGAAAAGACTTTTAAAAGCAACTATACTTCGCAAGGCTTGCCCACGGCGTGTTCCCTTTTAAGCGTTGTCGACAAATTCGTTGACAAGTTTCTCTAGTTCGCAAGTTGGCTTCTTGCTGGTAAGTAGACAAAAAAGACGACCAAAGAATATTTTTGATCGTCTTACTTCTTCATTTATTCCGCACCGATTTCTTCTCGAACGACCGCTGCGATTTTTTCAACATAGTAATCGACTTTTTCAATGGTTGGTGCTTCTGCCATCACCCGAAGCAATGGTTCTGTTCCTGAAGGACGAACCAAGATACGGCCTTCGCCGTTCATTTCTGCTTCTGTCTCTTCCACGATTTTACGGATAGCTGGAACATCCATCGCACCATTTTTATCTGTCACTCGAATGTTGACAAGTTTTTGTGGATAGATCGTTACCTCTCCTGCTAATTCCGACAGTTTCTTGCCCGTTTGTTTCATGATATTCAATAGTTGAATTCCTGATAGTAAACCGTCACCTGTCGTATTGAAATCCAAGAAAATCATATGCCCTGATTGCTCGCCACCGAAATTATAATCGTTTTTACGCATTTCTTCTACGACATAACGGTCACCGACTTGTGTGATCACATCTTTCAGACCAATTGCTTCCACTGCTTTGTGGAACCCTAAATTGCTCATGACTGTTGTAACGATCGTTCCTTGGTTCAAGCGTTTTTGTTCTGCTAAATATTTTGCACAGATATACATGATCTTATCGCCATCAACGATATTTCCTAGTTCATCAACTGCGATGACCCGATCGCCATCTCCATCAAATGCAAGACCAGCATCGGCCCCTTTTTCAACGACGAATTCGGCTAATGTTTCGGGGTGAGTCGAACCAACACCATCATTGATGTTCAACCCATCTGGGGAAGTTCCCATTGTGAAGAATTCTGTTTCTAGATCGGCAAACAAACGATTAACGCTTGTAGCTGTTGCGCCATTTGCTGCATCGACACAAACCGTGATCCCTTCTAAATCGTCAGGAATCGTTTGACGTAGAAATTGAGAGTATTTCAATAACCCTTCTGGGAACTCATCCACCGTTCCTAAGCCATCGGCAGAAGGTCGAGGAAGTGTATCTTCCGGCGCATCAAGTAATGCTTCAATTTCAGCTTCTTGTTCATCGACTAATTTAAAGCCATCATTTCCGAAGAACTTGATCCCATTGTCTTGTGCAGGATTGTGAGAGGCAGAGATCATCACACCTGCGCTTGCTTTTTGTACTTTCGTCAAGTATGCCACTCCTGGTGTGGAAATAACGCCTAATTGAAATACCTCGATCCCAACGGATAACAAACCAGCAATCAATGCGCTTTCTAGCATTTGTCCAGAAATTCGTGTGTCTCGCCCAACCAATACGCGAGGACGACGGTCCCCGGTTTCATGTTGACTTAGTACATAGCCGCCGTAACGCCCCAATTTAAATGCTAACTCAGGCGTCAATTCCTTGTTAGCTTCTCCTCTAACACCATCAGTACCAAAATATTTTCCCATTTTAATAACCTCTCTTATTCATTCTCTACAGTCAAACGACTAAGAACTACTTGTCGTCGTGCTGCTTGCGGAATTCTCTGTTTGTTCGTTCGTCGTGTCGACTGTTGAAGAGTTGTCTTGAGAATTCTCACTATTCACTGCTTCATTGCTATCATTGTTTGATTGATTCTCCGTAGTAGCTTCTGCAACCGGTGTGATTTGGATCGTCACGACCGTTGGATTGATTGTTGTCCCCTCAGGCACTGGAATGGTTACTGTCCGTTCCGTCGTTGTCGTGATCTCACTAACGTCCACCGGCACACCGATCTGTTGGGTTTCATCCAAGATACTTTGTGGTCCTGTCAGAACGGCACTGATACTGCTCATGCGATAAATGTAATGGGAGATCCCGTCTGGAGTTGTCCCTTGTTGTGTAACAAACAATTCAATTTCTTTGCTTGGAGCCTCCATCGCCAATGCAACATCTACCGAATCAGGATCCGCGATGATCGCTAATGGATTGTTGTCGCTATCCCAGGCTTCGATGGTTCCATTGACAGTGATCGAATCCCCAGTGATATCATCTGGATTTACGATCGCTACCACTCGGTCGATTTCAGCTAATGTTTGATCGCCAGTTGTGATTTCTACTTCCTGCGGATCGACACTCATTGAATCGACGCCGTAACCACTGGTTGCTCCGTCAGTCGAAATGACGGGTTCAACGGTAAACGTTTGGGTCACTTTTTTCTCGATCGTCACAGTGACTGTTTTTGGTTCGATTTCAGCTGTGACGCTTGAACTAAGATTTTTTACTTCTAAAGGGACCTCATGGGTTCCTTCATCGAGCCCAGTCAAATCAGCTACGACTCGAAAGCTCCGTGTTTCCTCACTACGTTCTGCATTCAATTGTACACGATTTCGACTAGATAAAGTCACATCCACTGTTGTTTCAAATCCTTGGATGAAGTATTCATCCGTGTCGTAGGTGGTCTGAATCGGTACATTTTCGATCTCTTCCTCATAAGGATTTGATGTTCCCGCAAGATTGACTTGCAGGCTTGATCCGCTGGCGATGAAAAACAAAACCAGACTAAAGAACAGCGCTAGTATACCATAAAATACGTTTTGACGACGCTCTTTCTTGATCATTTTCTTCCTCCTTTGTTGACCCCTTCAAAGAAAGATTGCAGCAAGTTGCGTTTGCCAGGTTTTTCTTCCGGAACTAATTCGCGATTCAACACGTCGAGATACTCTTGGCGAGAAAGTTCAGTCAACATGCGATTATTTAGCGTAATACTAACGTCGCCGGTTTCTTCTGAGACGATAATGGTCAATGCGTCACTGACTTCTGATATCCCAACAGCTGCTCTATGACGTGTCCCGAATTCTTTCGGAATCAGTGGACTTTCTGACAATGGCAAGTAGGCACTAGCAACAGCGATCTTATCATCTCTTAAAATGACTGCACCATCATGCAGCGGTGTATTAGGAATAAAAATATTGATCAGTAGTTCGCCCGTCACATCCGCATCTAAGGGAATCCCAGTTTCGATGTATTCTTCTAAACCAGTCGTCCGCTCGATCGTGATCAATGCACCGATCTTTCGTTTTGCCATATATTGAACAGCTTTGTCCAATGCTTGGACCAAAACTTCATCCCGCCGTTTTTCGTTTTTAGAAGTCTTGAAGAAGGAGCTGCGTCCAAGATGCTCTAGCCCTCGTCGAATTTCTGGTTGGAAAATAACAATTGCGGCGATCACCCCATAAGTAATGACTTGATCCATCAACCAAGATAGCGTCTTTAATCCTACGATACCAGCCAAAAACCTTAGAACAATGAACAGTCCGACTCCTTTGAACAACTGGATCGCTTTTGTCCCTCGCACAAGCTGGATAAGCTTATAAACCAAGTACCAAACAACGATCACATCTAAAACATTTACTAAAAAAGACCAAGAAAATATATCAAATGAGAGCAATTCTCTCCAATAATCTAAATTAAAAAAATCCCTGAAATTTATCAACATAAACAGCCTTCCTTTATTCTTAAGACTTCAGATAATAGTATAACATAGGACCTCTTCAAAGATTTGAAAAAAAACAAATTTATGAAAAAGTTTTGAAAAAATAAACAGCTCTTTTATTTAGTTTACCATTATCATGAAATCATTGTTTGTCAAAGGTCTTAGAAGATTTCATCTAAAAGAGCTTCTTGCACGCATTTCATAGGAAAAGTAAATATCCACCCGTGAAACGGGTGGCTTTTTAACAGCCCTAGAAGGGCTCACCACTCGCTAGCCCCTTAAAAGGGGCTTTTTAAATGACCACCAACCGCTCACAGCCCTATCTCTCTTTAACTATTTAAATGGATCTACATACTCTTGTTTACTTATACTATCTCTTATTCGATCATCTGCTTCTTGTTCTCGAATATATTTTTCGATTGTTTTTTGATTTAACCCAACCGTACTCACGTAGTATCCTTTGGACCAAAAGCTTTTATTCCCATACTTATATTTCAAATTCGCATGTTTTTCATGGATTAAGGTTGCACTTCGTCCTTTTAAGTAGCCCATAAAACTAGAAATACTAATCTTTGGTGGTATTCTTACTAATATATGAATATGGTCAGGCATGGCATGAGCTTCAATGATTTCAACATCCTTCATCTCACACAATTTTCTTAATATCTGACCAATACTTACTCTTAACTTTCCATAAATCACTTTTCGTCGATACTTCGGGGTGAAGACTATGTGATACTTACAATTCCATCTGGTATGTGCTAAACTTTTATCGCTAAAGCTATTTCGTCCACGCGTAGAAACGCGCGGTTTTTTTGTTTCGTACGCTACGCGAACGAAACTGACTAAAGTCATTAACAACAAACGACCCTGAAAAAACGTGATAAAGCGTTTTTCCATGGTCGTTCCTCAGCTAGCGATTATTCTTGCTGACGACGTTTTGCGCGCGCTGCACGCTGTGCTGCTCTTTCAGCGAGCTGTTCTTCGCTTAACGGCTGTTTTTCTCTTCGCACACGCTCCGTTTTTACTGCCATTGGTTGTTCTGTATCAGTACTTACATTTTTTTCAAGCTTTGCTCGAATTTTTTCTTCTTGACCTGCTAAGCGGGCATAGTTATAGAAACGAGTTTTCGCATCTGAAACGGTTTTTTCAAACAAGGCTTGCGCCGCATTGGGATTGGCAGACTGCAAGGAAGCAAATCGGACTTGGGTCTGCATAAAGGCAGGCATTTGATCAAATGCTGGCTTTTTGAAATCGAGCGTCATTGGCTGTTTCCCATTTTCTGCCAACAGCGGGTTATAGCGGTAGAGACTCCAATACCCTGATGCAACTGCTTCTTGCGCTTCTTTCAAGGATTGACGCATTCCGCCAGCAAGACCGTGAGTGATACATGGCGTATAGGCAATGATGATTGACGGTCCCGGGAACCGCTCGGCTTCTTCAAAGGCTTTGATCGTTTGCATTTGATTAGCACCAGATGCGATTTGTGCGACGTAGACATGTCCGTAGGTCATCGCCATCATTCCTAAATCTTTTTTGGAAACAAACTTGCCACTAGCAGCGAATTTAGCAATAGCCGAAGTTGGTGTCGCTTTGGAGACTTGCCCCCCCGTATTGGAATAAACTTCATTATCTAACACAAGAATATTGACATCTGCACCAGAAGCGAGAACATGATCGATACCGCCAAACCCAATATCATATGCCCAGCCATCGCCACCTATCATCCATTGGCTTGGCTTAACAAACAAATCTTTTTCCTGCAGGATTTTGTTCAGCTGAGGTGTCGTGGAAGCCTCAGCTTCTAAGGCGGCGATCAATTTTGCTGCTCGCTGCTGTGTCCCAGCACTTTCTTCTCGATGAAGGTCCCAATCATCAATCAAAGCCTGCAATTCTTCTGATACAGCGGCTTTCAATGACTGCAACTGGGCTGCTAATTTCTCCCGTCGGGTTTGGTTGGCTAAGAACATGCCATAGCCATATTCGGCATTGTCTTCAAACAGCGAGTTTGACCAAGCTGGACCCTGTCCTAAGTGATTGGTTGTATAAGGGGATACTGGTGAGGTTCCACCCCAAATCGAAGAGCAGCCGGTCGCATTGGCGATCATCATGCGATCACCAAACATTTGGGTCAGAAGTTTGACATAAGGGGTTTCTCCACAGCCCGCACAAGCACCAGAGAACTCCAATAAGGGCTTATTGAATTGGGAGCCCAAAACAGTTCCTGGTTTTGCTGGATTTTCCTTTTGGCGTAAAGTCATCGCAAAAGCCCAATTTAAAGCTTGCTCTTTTTGTTCTTCGTAAGGACGCATCGTCAAGGCTTTCCCTTTGGCGGGACATGCCTCCACACAAAGGCCGCAACCTGTACAATCTTCAACGGAAACTTGAATTCGATATTTTTGGCCGTTCGCTCCTCGCATCTCTCTGACGATAAAGCCTTCCGGTGCTTCGGTTAATTCATCTTCATCTGCCAAAAACGGGCGGATCGCCGCATGAGGACAGACGAAGGCACACTCATTGCACATGGTACAGCGATCTGATAGCCACTCGGGCACTTCAACAGCGATGCCCCGCTTCTCAACCGCTGTTGTCCCGACAGGGATCACCCCTTCAGTCATTTGGTTCCTTACGAGGGTGCCGACGGATAGTTGATTGCCTTCTTGACGGTTGATGGGTTCCACAATTTCCCGCACAAATTGTGTCATAGCAGTGGATGTCCTTTCCGGCACTTCGATTGTTGCCCACTCGCTTGGAACAGGGATTTCTTGTAATAATTCGATGGTGCGATCAATGGCTGCTTGGTTCTTTTCAACGATCGCCATCGATTTGTGCCGATAACTTTTCAGCGCCTCTTCTTTTAAAATCGGCAAGATTTCCTCGGTCGGAATGATGTTTGCCAAGTAAAAGAAGGCTGTTTCCATCGCGGTATTGATCCGCCCACCTAAGCCAACTTCCATTGCCAACTGCATGGCGTTGATGGTATAAAAGCGGATCTCGTTTTCAGCAAGATAACGTTTCATCTTCTTCGGTAGATTATTTAAAATTTGCTCTTGTGACCAGGTCGTATTTAATAAAAAGGTTCCGCCTTTTTTGAGTCCTTTCAGCAAATCATACGTATGCAAATACGCAGGCGTATGACATGCAACGAAATCCGCGTGTTCGATCAGATAGGTAGAACGAATGGGGGTATCCCCAAATCGCAGATGGGAAACCGTTAGACCACCAGATTTTTTCGAATCATAGTGGAAATAGCCTTGCACATATTTTTCGGTATGGTCACCGATGATTTTGATTGCTGACTTATTCGCCCCAACGGTCCCATCAGAGCCGAATCCCCAGAATTTCGCTTGGAAGGTGGATGGATCAGTTAGATCTAGCGTGCCTTTTGATGGCAACGACAATTGTGTCACATCATCCGTGATCCCAATGGTGAAGCGTTTCTTTTGGCTCGCTTTCGGCTTAATCAATTCGTCATAAACGGCAACGATTTGATCAGGCGTCACATCTTTTGACCCAAGACCATAGCGTCCACCAATGATCGTCGGCCGAATCGCTGCATCATACATGGCACTTTGCACATCCAAAAGCAAAGACTCTCCGTTGGCACCAGGTTCTTTGCTGCGATCCAATACAGCGATACTTTTGACGGTAGCAGGCATTTTTTCTAAGAAGACTTCTAATGGGAATGGTCGATACAGATGGATCGACAAGACTCCCACCTTGCGTCCAGAAGCGCACAAATGATCCACCGTTTGCTGGATCGTTTGCGTTGAGGACCCCATCGAAACGATAACTTCTTCGGCGTCCGCAGCACCATAATAATCCACTAAATCATAGTTGGTTCCTCTTAAAGCATTGATTTTCTTCATGTAAAAACGAACGATCTCAGGCAATGTTTGATAGTGCTGATTGATCGTTTCCCGCTGTTGAAAATGGATATCAGGATTTTGATTCGTCCCACTCGTTGTTGGGTGATTCGGATTCATCGCTTTTTGACGAAAAGCAGCCAACTTTTCATGATTAACCAGTTGTGCGAGTTCTTCATAGTCCAGCACCTCGATTTTTTGAATCTCGTGACTGGTTCGGAAACCATCAAAAAAGTTTAAAAATGGAATGTTGGCTTCAATTGCTGCTAAATGAGCGACTGGCGCTAAATCCATTACTTCTTGAACACTGCTTTCCGCTAGCATAGCAAAGCCTGTTTGTCGAGTGGCCATTACGTCGGTATGATCTCCGAAAATATTCAAGGCATTGGTTGTTACTGCTCGGCTGGCGACATGAAAGACGCCTGGCAGCATTTCCCCAGCAATCTTGTACATATTTGGTACCATTAACAAAAGTCCCTGAGATGCCGTATAGGTCGTCGTTAAGGCGCCGGTTTTTAATGAGCCGTGAACCACACCCGCCGCCCCTGCTTCAGATTGCATTTCAACCACTTTCACCGGCTGCCCAAAAAGATTATGCTTTCCCTGAGCAGACCACTGATCCACTAATTCAGCCATGGTGGAACTAGGGGTTATCGGATAGATCGCCGCAAGTTCCGTAAAGGCATAGGAAATATAGGCAGCTGCCGTATTGCCATCCATTGTTTTTCTTTTTCTCATCTATATAACTTCCTTTAATCATCATTTTGCACAATAAAACACAATTCATTATAGCTGAAAATCAAGGAATATAAAAGCACCGGCTGGGTAATTTTCTTTATTTCGTGAAACGAAATACATAGTATTTAGCTAATTTCCCTCCTCATTTCACAGACTCGGATCAAAAGACCTGAGGCTTTTCTTTCAGTAGAAACTTCGGTAAACTAAAAGAAAAAGGAGGAATCTTAATGGATATTTCAATCATCAAAGCACAAGAAACAAATGCGGTAACAGGGATACATATCGGAGACCCTTCCGCTAAACCGATCGTCGAATTTATGAATTTGCGTTGTCCTTATTGTCGGCAATGGTTTGAGGAATCGTTACCGACCTTAAGTGAAGCTGTCACAGCTGGGAAACTACGCCGTGTCATCAAATTATTCGACAAAGAAAAAGAATCATTGCAACGAGGCAATGTGATGCATCGGTTTGTTTCCAGTACAGATCCTCAGGCAACGATCGCTGAGATTACAAAAATTTATCAAACACAAGACGAATGGGGTCATTTATCTTTAAATGAAGTGGCAGAATATGCGAAAAATACCTTAGGGCTATCTGAACAAAATCATCCTGCGATCGCCGGAGAAATTGTGGAAGAAGCGAAAAACGCCAACATTCAATTTGTGCCAACGATTATCTTAGATGGGCACATTTTTGATGAATCGATCACTGCTGAGGAATTAACTGCATTGATCAATGAGTAACCACAAATAAAAGAGCAGGAGCAGATTTGACGCGAACATCCACGTCAAATCTGCTCCTGCTCTTTTGATTCATTTTTATTCCATTCGACTAGCTGACTTGTTCACGAAGATGATCGGCAAATTCGTTGATTTTTCGAATGCGATGATTGATCCCTGATTTCGAGATCGCTCCTGATGGAATCATTTCTCCTAGCTCTTTCAAGCTGACCTCGGGATGTTCCAAACGTAATTCGGCGATTTCTTGCAGCTTTTCAGGTAGAGCTTGCAAGCCAACTCGATCTTGAATAAACTCGATATTGTCGATCTGCTTCGAAGCAGCATCGATCGTTTTGTTCATATTGGCGGTTTCACAATTCACCAAACGGTTGACTGAGTTACGCATGTCTCGCACGATCCGCACGTCCTCGAATTTCAACATGGAATTGGTGGCGCCGATCAGAGTCAAAAAATCAGCGATTTTCTCAGCGCCTTTCAAGTAAGAAATATACCCATTTCTACGTTCTAATGCACGGGCATTCAAACCATATGCGTTTAGCATATCGCAAATATCTTGGTTATGCTCCTCGTAGATGGAATAAATCTCTAAGTGATAGCGGCTAGTTTCTGGATTGTTGATCGATCCTGATGCCATGAAAGCCCCTCGTAAATAGGAACGCATTTTTTGAGTATTGCCCATGATCTCATCAGAAACATGGCTTTGAAACATCAGCCCGTCCATGATATCTAAGTCCAAAAGCACGCGCTTTGTCTCTTGCTTCAAACGAACGATGTAGACGTTGTTCTTTTTTAATTTCATTTTGCGACGGACCAGCAACTCGCTGCGCACGTCGTAATGATCTTTTAGTAAAGAGTAGATGCGTCTGGCAATCGCCGCGTTTTCTGTTTGAACGTTTAAAACAAATTGCTGGTTGTTGATACTTAATGACCCATTCATCCGAATCAAAGCTGCCAGTTCTGCCTTGGCATGTTCGCGATGAACTTCTAATGCAGTCAATTCTTTTTTTACTTCTGCTGCAAAGGACATAAAAAAATCCCTCCTTTCTTAGATTTTGGCCCCGTAAACGATACGTAGAAGTTCTTCAATCACTTTATCTCCGTCATGAAAAACTCCGCCATCTCTAAGCTCCAGAAAGTCAGCTGAAATGACACGGCTGGCTTCTTCTCGCAGTCCTTGGAAATCGTGTTTCACTTGTACAAGATATTCATCATAAATCTCTGGGTCCATATATCCTTCTGGAACTTTCTCGGTGTTGACTAACACCGTATCAATAAAGGGTTTGCCTAAATGCTTATGCAAGACTCTCACATGGTCGGCATCACTAAAGTGTTCGGTTTCACCTTTTTGGGTCATGATATTACAAATATAAACCGTTTCAGCTTGTGTTTCCAACATTGCTTGACCGATCTCGCTGATCATGAGATTGGGCAAAATACTAGTAAAGAGACTACCAGGACCCAAGACGATCATATCTGCCTCCATAATTGATGAAACAACTTTACGAGCTGCTTTCGGCTCATCATTATTTTCTTGATTACGAACAAAGACCCGTTCGATCGTTTTGCGATCAACCGCGATTTTGGACTCTCCTACCGCTTCGGTGCCGTCTTTAAAAATAGCGTGCAACACCAATGGCAGATCTGAGGAAGGATATACTCGTCCATCGATATGCATGATTTTCGACAAAATTTGAATGGCTTCATAGGTACTGCTACGCATTTCAGCAATCGCCGCAATAATCAAGTTCCCAAGGGCATGATTGGCTAAAAATTTGTCTTCCGCTTTAAAACGGTATTGAAAAATATCATTATACAATTGCGGCATATCAGATAGAGCCGCCAGAACATTGCGCAGATCCCCCGGTGGTGAAATAGAGGAAACCAAATTGCGGATCTCGCCGCTGCTACCGCCATCATCAGCGACCGTAACGATCGCTGTGATGTCTACACCTTGATTCCGCAAGCTCTTCAGGATGACTGGTAACCCAGTTCCGCCACCTACCACAACGATCTTCGGCTTTCTGATCCGGTACGTTTTCATTTTCATGAACGATTCACCGTCTCTTTGCGCTTATCTTTGTCGCGATGAGTAATATTGACGCGATAGTCTTCTGCCAAAACCGCCCCGATGCGCTCCGATAATGCAACCGAACGGTGTTGACCCCCAGTACAGCCGATAGCCACCGTCAAGCTGCTTTTGCCTTCCTTGACATAGCCTGGCATGATCGTTTGCAACAGTGTACTAAATTGCTGATAGAATTCTTCCGTTTCTGGAAAAGACATGACGTAATCATACACGGGTTCATCTTTACCCGTTAAAGGACGCAACTCTGGAATGTAATGGGGATTCGGTAAGAAACGAACATCCATCACGATATCAGCATCGATCGGCAAGCCATACTTGAAGCCAAACGAAAGTATTTCAATACGAAACCCTGTCTCATGAGAAGCACGAAATTCTTGATTGATTTTTTCTCTCAGTTGCCGTGGGGTCAACGTCGTTGTGTCGATAACAATACTGGCACGCGTCTTCAAATCGTTTAAGATCGCTCGCTCTTTGCGAATGCCTTCCGTAACTAAGCCATCCATCGCTAGTGGATGTGCTCTTCTCGTTTCCTTGTATCTTGACACCAATTCATTGTCCGATGCATCTAAAAAGAGCATCCGTGTGTCGATAAAATTCGTGTTTTCAATATCGATCAGCATACTTTGGATTTCTTCAAAAAACGATCTTGAACGCAGATCGACAACTAAGGCAATTTTTGTCACTTTTCCTGATTCTTTGATCAGTTCCCAAAATTTAGGGATCAAGCTTGGGGGCATATTGTCGATACAAAAGTACCCCATATCTTCAAAACTCTGGATCGCGACCGTTTTGCCGGCTCCGCTCATCCCAGTAATAATGACCAATTCTAAATGATCCACTTCAGTCATAGGTAAAACTCCTTTCTGAAACAACTCTATTATATCATGCCGGGCGTATCATTGGAACACCGGCATAAAAAAAGACGTTAGCTCAAAAAATGCCGCTAACGTCGCTATCAGCTTTAGATTGCTTGGCGATTTGCCAATGCTTTTTCAATCGTCCGATCAACTAAAATGGATTGGGCATCCACGACTGGATAAGGATTGTCAGTCACAAATTCATCCATCAAGGATAACTCGGTACATCCAAGTACTACGCTTTCACAGCCGATGCGTTCGGTGACTTCTTCCAGTATCTCAAAGTAAAGTTCTTGATCCAGATGATCATTTTCTTTGATTCGATCATAGATCAATGTATTGACCTTTTTTTGGATCGCTGGCTCTGGGAGATAGACATCAAGTCCCAACTGGCGCAATTCTTTCTCATAGATGCCGGCTTTGACACTGCCTTCTGTCCCAAGAAAGGCCACTTTTCCAGTGACGCCTTTTTCTAAAACGACTTTCGCTGCCTCACGAGGCATATGCAAAATCTCGATCTCAGTAGCAGCTTGCAACTCATCAAAAAAATAATGCGCTGTGTTACAAGTCAACACAATAAAATTAGGCTTTAACAAATTTTGTTTTTCGATGTCGTCCATTAAATATGGAACAGGGTTTTCTAACGTGTTGTCTAAAATATATGCCGTCCGATCTGGGACTGTGGCATGATTGAATAAAACATAGTTCAAGTAATCTTGGTCTTTATGGGTCTGTGTCCGTCGGTTTAAAATACGGACAAAACTTTCCGTCGCTAACGTTCCCATGCCACCTAAAATACTAAAAAAATTCTCCATCTTCTAGCCTTCTTTCGTATGGAAATACGTTTTGAATCGTTTGTTGTATAGATGGAACATTCTCTTTAATAGAATCCAACGCTTCAGCGATAAGTCTTCTTTATAAAAGACGGTCGTTCCCCAGCGATTGTCTGCTAATAATTTTTTTGCTCGTTCTTTCGCAGGATTTTCTTTTGCGTAAGTCAAGAAGATGTTTTTTGGTACACCTAGCCATAATTTCGCCTCCGGCGCGTCAGCTTTGCCATAAACCGTTTCTGTGTAAGGTTTTTCGAAGACTAAATCTTCAGTGATAAACTTTGCCAAATTCAATCCGCTTAAGGTAATAAAGAAACTGCTTCTTCCTTGACGCAAGTTGATTTCAAATAATTTATATTGCCCGTCGCGCGCATCATATTTCAAGTCAAAATTGGCAAATCCAACATACTCGATCTCTTTTAAAAACTTACGAATCATTTGATAGATTTGATCATTTTCATCTGGAATGATCACGACATAATTCCCAACAGCGCCAGGGGTTGGGTCTTCTAGTAAAGGATGACCTAAGCCCATCACACGAACTTCGTGATTCTCATCAACATAGGCATTTAAAACCCGCATGTTGCTGTCGTCGCCAGGAATAAAATCTTGGACGATCATTTCATATTGATAACCCGCTTGATAAATGCGAGAAACGATTTCTTCAAATTCTGTTCGATTATCAATAATAAAGGCTTTTTTGCGTCCTTCAAAATCAACTGACAGCCACGCGACACTATTTGCTGGTTTCAAAGCCACAGGAAAATCAAAAGGCAGCTCTCCTTTGAACGTTCCTTCCGTCAACAGTTCAGGCGTTAAAATGAAGGTCTTAGGATAAGGCAAGCCATATTCCTCGCAGACTTCGTAAAAGCTTACTTTGTTGATCAACCGTTTTAGTAAAGAATAATCGTTAGCGATAAAGGTATAATAGGGCTTCAATTCTTCTTTATGCTTCGCTAACAGTTCCGCATAACCATCGCCGCAAGGAATCAACAAATATTTCATCGCAGGATCGTTGTAAGTATTTTTTCCTAACTTGATCAACGTTTCAGTGAATCCGGGATCATGGTCAAAACCTTCCACTTGATTGATTTTTACAATTTTACTAAAGCGGGTTGGCGCAAGTTCGGCGCCTGCATAGGCAACTGATTGAATACCATATGCTTCGTGGAACGCTCTGGCCATACCATAAACATTCATATCGCTTCCTAATAATATGGGAAGAAAATTTTCCTGACTCATCAAAAATCACTCTCTCTTTTGAATACGAAAAACGACCTCTCTCGTTTCGTTTAATTACAATAGCATTATAATACCACAAAGAAAAAAGCAATCAAAGTATCTATCTTTGATTGCTTTCTCCCACTTTGAACGGATAGAACTTATAGGCAGTTTATTCAATGCGAATATACGTATACCTATTGCTATTCTATCAAATAAAATTTTGATTTCAAGCCCTTATCATGAAATTTGCAGATATTTCACGCTTCCTTAAACTTTAGCGAAACCTATTGACAGACAAGTGAAAAAGTGAGTGCTTTTTCATCTGCTTAAAGGACTTTTTTCAAATAATGACCGGTGTAGCTGTCTGAAACCGCAGCAATTTCTTCTGGTGTACCAGTTGCAATGATCGTGCCACCGCCTTCGCCACCTTCTGGACCTAGGTCAATCACATGGTCCGCTGATTTGATGACATCCAAGTTGTGTTCGATCACTAAAACGGTGTTGCCAGCGTCGACAAATCGTTCCAAAACTTTCAACAAACGGGCAATATCATCCGTATGCAGACCAGTCGTCGGTTCATCTAAGATATAAAAACTCTTGCCATTGGAATTTTTGTGCAGTTCACTGGCAAGCTTCATCCGTTGCGCTTCCCCACCAGACAAAGTAGTCGCTGGTTGTCCCATAGTGACATAACCTAAACCGACATCGACGATCGTTTGCAATTTTCGATGGATTTTGGGAATATGTTGGAAAAATTCCACTGCATCTTCCACGGTCATATCTAAGATTTCCGAAATGTTTTTTCCTTTGTAATGAACTTCTAACGTTTCTGAGTTATAACGTTTGCCATGACAAACCTCACAAGGTACGTAGACATCAGGTAAGAAGTGCATCTCGATCTTGATGATTCCGTCCCCTTTACATGCTTCACAGCGTCCACCTTTTACATTAAAACTAAAGCGGCCTTTTTTATAACCACGGACTTTCGCCTCATTGGTTTTAGCAAATAAATCACGAATGTCATCAAAGACACTGGTATATGTTGCCGGATTGCTTCGAGGTGTCCGACCAATCGGGCTCTGATCGATATCGATCAATTTCTCAATAGCTTCATAACCAGTAATGGCTTTAAAGCGGCCAGGTTTGTTCGAATTCCGATTGATTTTTTGCGCCAAGGCTTTTTTCAAAATTTCATTGACTAATGTTGATTTACCAGAGCCAGAGACCCCTGTAACTGCGACGAACTTTCCTAATGGAAAATCGACCGAAATGTTTTTCAAGTTATTCTCAGAGGCACCGGTCACACGAATCTTTTCACCATTGCCTTTGCGGCGTTCCGTCGGTGTTGGGATTTCTCGTTTTCCAGATAAGTATTGACCTGTTAAAGAAGACTCATTGGCAGCGACTTCATCGGGAGTGCCTGCAGCGACGATCTCGCCACCTGCATGTCCTGCACCCGGACCGACATCGATCAAGTAGTCTGCTGCCCGCATCGTGTCTTCGTCATGCTCAACGACAATCAGGGTATTCCCGAGATCACGCATTTTCCGCAATGAATCTAGCAAGCGATCATTGTCTCGTTGGTGAAGACCGATCGATGGCTCATCAAGAATGTAAAGCACCCCAGACAAATTGGAGCCGATTTGTGTTGCCAAGCGAATTCGTTGCGCTTCCCCACCAGAGAGTGTGCCTGACGCACGACTCAAGGTCAAATAGTCCAATCCGACATTTTTTAAGAAGCTTAAACGATCATCGACTTCTTTCACGATCGGACGTGCAATCATTTGCTCTTGTTCCGTTAGTTTCAATTCTTCGACAAAGTTCAAGGCATTGTTGATCGCCATCTCACTCATTTCACCAATATGCTTCCCATTGACTTGCACGCACAGCGCTTGAGGGTTCAAGCGATAGCCATGACAGGTTTTACAAGTCAACTCTGTCATATACAAACGCATTTGATCACGGGTAAAATCAGAGTTGGTTTCATGATAACGGCGTTTGATATTTGGTAAGATCCCTTCAAAAGCGACCTCAACATCACGCACCCCACCAAAATCATTCTCATAATGGAAATGGAACATCTCCCCATTCGAACCATTCAAGATAATATCTCTGTGTTCTTCTGGCAATTCTTCAAATGGTGTGTCCATATCGATATTGAATTCTTGACAGGCTTGTTCCAGCATTTGCGGATAATATTGTGAACTGATTGGATTCCATGGCAATAGTGCGCCTTCACGCAACGTTTTGCTTTGATTGGGAATCACTAAGTCGACATCGACTTCTAGCTTCACGCCAAGACCATCACAGTCTGGACAAGCACCAAAAGGCGCGTTGAATGAAAAGAGGCGTGGTTCTAATTCTCCAACCGTAAAACCGCAATAAGGACAAGAATAATGTTCACTGAAGAGCATTTCTTTTTGGCCGATCACATCGACTACCGCATAGCCGTCCGCTAACCGTAATGCCGCTTCAAAAGAATCAAACAGGCGTGAACGTATGCCTTCCTTCACAACAATCCGGTCAATGATGATGGCAATATCGTGCTTTTTATTTTTTTCTAATTCAGGCGCTTCAGAAACATCATAGACTTCACCGTCTACGCGCATCCTTACATAGCCTTCTCTTTGGATACGTTCGAAGACTTTTTTGTGCTGCCCTTTCTTTTGGTAAACGATCGGTGCCAACAATTGGATCTTGGTGCGTTCTGGTAATGCCAAAACTTCATCCACCATCTGCTCAACCGACTGACTAGTGATCTCGATGTGATCATTTGGACAAATCGGGTGACCGATTCTAGCGTAAAGAAGCCGCAGATAATCATTGATTTCAGTAACCGTCCCTACTGTTGATCGCGGGTTCTTGCTGGTGGTTTTTTGATCGATAGAAATCGCTGGACTAAGTCCATCAATGCTATCTACGTCTGGTTTATCCATTTGACCTAAAAACTGACGGGCATACGCCGATAGACTTTCTACATATCGGCGTTGTCCTTCGGCATACAACGTATCAAAAGCTAAGGAGCTTTTCCCTGAACCCGAAAGACCAGTAACAACAACGAGTTGGTCTCTGGGAATCGTCACATCGATATTTTTTAAATTATGGGCCCGTGCCCCATGGATCACGATTTTATCATTTGCCATAGTGTTTCTCCTTCTAATCAGCAGCTTTTAGCTCAAGAATAGCATCTCTTAAGGTAGCAGCCGTTTCAAAATCCAATGCTTTCGCAGCATCTTTCATCTCTTTTTCTAGCTTCAGCAACAAGGTTGCTTTTTCCTCACGACTCAGTTCTTCATAAGAAGTCGTGGTGTATTCACCGGTCTCTTCTGCCACTTTTGTGATCGCGATCAGATCGCGAATTTCTTTAATAATGGTTTTCGGTACGATCCCATGTTCTTCGTTGTAGGCTTCTTGGATACTTCGGCGTCGCGCCGTTTCATCGATCGCTCGCTGCATCGAATCAGTCATTTTATCAGCGTACATGATTACTTTTCCTTCAGAGTTTCGGGCTGCCCGTCCAATGGTTTGGACTAATGAGCGTTCGCTGCGCAGGAAGCCTTCCTTATCGGCATCAAGAATCGCAACCAGAGAAACTTCCGGCACGTCTAACCCTTCTCGCAGTAAGTTGATTCCGACCAGTACATCAAATTCACCGAGGCGCAGGTCTCGAATGATCTCTGTTCGTTCCAATGTTTTGATGTCACTGTGCAAGTATTTGACTTTGATCCCTAATTCTTTGAAGTAATCCGTCAAATCTTCAGACATTTTTTTCGTCAAGGTCGTCACAAAGACCCGTTCATTTCGCTCGACTCGCTCATTGATTTCTCCCACGAGGTCGTCAATTTGACCCATGATCGGTCGTACTTCGATCACCGGATCTAACAGACCAGTTGGTCGAATGATTTGTTGAACGACGGTATCGGTTTGATCGTATTCATAGGGTCCAGGTGTTGCTGACACATAGACGATTTGATTGACATGTTTCTCAAATTCTTCCAAGCGTAACGGACGGTTGTCCAGTGCAGAAGGCAAACGGAAGCCATAATCCACTAACATTTGTTTTCTAGCACGGTCACCATTATACATCCCACGAACTTGGGGCATCGTTACGTGTGATTCATCGATTACTAATAGAAAATCATCTGGGAAGAAATCCAATAACGTATAAGGCGGTTCCCCTTCTTTTCGTCCATCCATGTGGCGAGAGTAGTTTTCGATCCCTGAGGTATACCCCATTTCTCGCATCATTTCAATATCATAGTTGGTTCGCTGCTCTAAACGCTGTGCTTCCAGCAGCTTATTTTCTGCTCGCAAAACTTTCAGTCGTTCATCGAGTTCACTTTGGATTGAAGCGATCGCATGTTCCATATGGTCTTCATTGGTCACAAAGTGGGTTGCCGGAAAGATCGACACATGTTCGGTGTCACTCATGATCTCGCCCGTCAAGGCATCAACTTCACGAATCCGATCGATTTCATCGCCAAAAAACTCAATGCGCAACGCTCGCTCATCACGAGAAGCTGGGAAAATCTCCACAACATCGCCGCGCACGCGAAAACGCCCCCGTTGAAAATCGATGTCGTTTCGTTCAAATTGGATCTCGATCAATTCTTTTAATAGTTGATCCCGAGACTTTTCCATCCCTACTCGTAAAGAAACAACTTGTCTTGCATACTCGATCGGCGAACCTAAACCGAAAATACAAGAGACAGAAGCTACAACAATCACATCGTTTCTCTCTAATAAAGAACTTGTCGCCGAGTGACGGAGCTTATCGATTTCATCGTTGACACTGGAGTCTTTTTCGATGTATGTATCACTGGAAGGAACATACGCTTCTGGTTGATAGTAATCATAGTAACTGACAAAATACTCGACTGCATTATTTGGAAAGAAATCCTTAAACTCGCCATATAATTGTCCAGCCAATGTTTTATTATGGGCAATGATCAATGTCGGTTTATTGACTTCTTTGATTAGATTAGAAATCGTATAAGTCTTACCGGTCCCAGTGGCTCCCAACAAAATCTGTGCTTTTTTTCCACCGACCACCCCGTCAACCAATTGATGGATCGCTTCTGGTTGATCCCCAGCTGGTTGATATTTTGATACTAAGTCAAATTCATGGGAAGTTGTTCTTTCGATCATCTTCATTCCCCCTCAATTATTCTAAACGACAACAAAAAAAGAAAAACTCGCTGCCGCTTTTCCATAAATAAGTATATCATAGCGAACATACTTTCGCCATCATTTGCTATGAAAGTTTCATGCGATTAAGCATAACTTAACATGTTTGATTTTCTAACATCTAATGTGAGGTTTAAACGATTTTGTCATATTTTTAAAGAGAAAGACTTGTGTGTTGAAGAAAAAATCCATATAATCTATAAATACGTTATATCTAAAGGGGGAATTTTCTTGAAAAGAAAACACATGTCCTTCGCTTTAATCGCGCTGATTATCAGCATTTTTACGCTCTCAGTAAAGTCAGCAAGTGCGGAGGAAACTACGTATAAGATAGGAACAGATTTAACATTTGCTCCTTTCGAATTCCAAAATGAAAATAATGAATACGTTGGGATCGATATAGATTTATTAAATGCAATCGCAGAAGATCAAGGTTTTGCAGTTGATTTACGTCCTTTAGGTTTTGACGCCTCCATTCAAGGCGTGCAATCAAATCAGTTAGATGGCATGATCGCTGGGATGAGTATCACAGAGGAACGTAAAGAAACCTTTGATTTCTCAGATCCTTATTTCGATAGTGGGATTCAAATGGCGGTAGCTGCTGACAATGACAGTATTACTAGCTATGAGGATCTTGAAGGCGAAACGGTCGGTGCAAAGGTTGGTACCGAAAGTGCCCGCTTTCTAGAAAGCAATAAAGACCAATATGGCTACGACATCAAATTATATGATGACGCTACTGGACTATATGGCGCTGTACGCAATGGTACTGTGGCAGCCGCTTTTGATGATTATCCAGTGCTTGGCTATGCTATCAACAATGGCGAACCAATGAAGCTTGTCGGCGAACCTGAAAAAGGCGCTTCTTACGGATTTGCCGTCAGAAAAGGCCAAAATCAAGAACTCCTTGAAAAATTCAACGCTGGTTTAGCCAATATGAAAGCTTCCGGCAAATACGACGAAATCGTCAATACTTACATCACAACGTCTGATACAGATGCAGGCACTAGTGAAATGGTGAAAGTCGAACCAAAGAAAGATGTTTACCGAATTGCCAGTGACTCAGCCTTCGCTCCATTTGAATTCCAAAATGAAGACAATGAGTATGTAGGGATCGATGTTGATTTAATGAACCGGGCGGCAGAATTGCAAGGGTTCAACATCGAATTCAATTTCATCGGTTTTTCCGGAGCTTTGCAAGCGTTGGATGGTAACCAAGCAGATGGGATGATCGCTGGGATGACAATCACTGATGAGCGTCGTCAATCCTATGACTTTTCTGATTCTTACTTTGAAAGTGGTATTCAGATTGCTGTAAAAGAAGGCAATGATTCCATCAAATCCTATGAAGATTTAGATGGAAAAACCGTCGGTGCAAAAGTTGGGACAGAAAGTGCAGACTTCTTGATCGCCAACGAAGAGAAATATGGCTATTCGATCAAATATTATGATGCTGCCGATCAATTATATGCGGCTGTTAACGGCGGACAAATTGATGCCATGATGGATGATTATCCAGTGATTGGTTATGCCATCAGCCAAGGACAAAAACTAGTGACACCGATTGAAAAAGAATCTGGTGGTCAGTACGGTTTTGCGGTGAAAAAAGGCCAAAATCCTGAACTGATCCAAATGTTCAATGAAGCATTGAAAGAAATGAAACGGACTGGGGAGTACGATCAAATCATCAATAAATACATTGAAGATGGATCTGCCACAGAAAAACGAGTGGATGAATCAACGATCACTGGTTTGATCAGCAACAACTATAACGTCTTGTTAAAAGGATTATGGAATACCCTTTTACTAGCATTGATTTCTTTTGCCTTAGCATTAGTGATCGGAATCATTTTTGGACTATTTAGTGTTGCTCCAATCAAAGCATTGCGGGTTTTTGCAGGGATCTATGTTGACATCATTCGTGGTATTCCTATGATGGTATTGGCTTTCTTCATCTTCTTCGGCCTCTCCGATGCGATTGGTATCACGATTCCGGACTTTGCTGCTGGGGTCATTACATTGACCTTAAATGCCAGTGCCTATATCGCTGAGATCGTCCGTGGTGGGATCAACGCAGTGCCAAAAGGTCAGATGGAAGCCTCTCGTAGTTTGGGGATGACCTACACTCGGACAATGCAGAAAATCATTTTACCGCAAGCGATCAAAATCATGATTCCATCTTTCGTTAACCAATTCGTTATCTCGTTGAAAGATACAACGATCATCTCGGTTATTGGAGTCGTAGAATTATTGCAAACTGGGAAAATCATCGTTGCACGAACCACACAAAGTACCTATGTCTACTTGATCATCGCGATTATTTACTTAGTCGTGATCACAGCTTTAACGAAACTTGCAAAAGTTTTAGAAAAGAAGGTGAAATAGCATGAAAGAAAAAATCTTAGTTGAAAATCTTGTAAAAAAATACGGTGACAATACCGTATTGAACAATATCAATGTTTCAATCGCTGAAGGAGAAGTCGTTTGTGTGATCGGCCCTTCAGGATCTGGGAAATCGACGTTCTTACGCTGTTTGAACCGCTTAGAAGAACCAACCAGCGGCGATATTATCGTTGACGGCGCACATCTGATGGATAAAAACACCAATATCAATGCTGTTCGTCAACATATCGGCATGGTGTTTCAGCATTTCAATCTCTTCCCTCACTTGTCGGTTTTAGAAAATATTATTTTAGCTCCGATGGATCTAAAAAATGCTTCTCGGCAAGAAGCGGAACAAAACGCGATTCGTTTATTAGAGACGGTGGGTTTGGCAGATAAAAAAGACATGTACCCGGACAATCTGTCTGGAGGACAAAAACAACGGGTGGCAATTGCTAGAGCCTTAGCAATGAATCCCGATGTGATGTTGTTCGATGAACCAACCTCCGCCCTCGATCCAGAAATGGTTGGCGATGTACTCAATGTTATGAAGGATTTGGCAAAACAAGGAATGACCATGGTAATCGTTACTCATGAGATGGGCTTTGCCAAAGAAGTAGCAAACCGTGTGATGTTTATTGATGGCGGTAATTTCTTGGAAGACGGTACACCTGAGCAAATCTTTTCCAACCCTAAGCACGATCGTACGAAAGATTTCTTAGACAAAGTATTGAATATCTAAAAAAATCCTCTGCAACAGCTCTTTTCTCGGACTGTTGCAGAGGTCTTTTTTTTTATTGATTTTTTCGTTTGGTTTCTTCTGAAATCCGCTTTTGATTTTCACCTAAAAATACTTTTGTATCGATAGGGTTGGCTTTGTTCGCCCCTCCGACGCCAGTATCAACCATCTTTCCCCAACCCTTCAATGGCTCTTTCCCTGCTGCACGAAGTTGCGCATTTTTTAAACGTAACGCTTGTTTTTTCGCTTCTTTTTTTGCTTGATGTTTTGCTTGCCACTGCTTTAAGATGCTCATCTTCATTCCCTCCTCTCCTTGTTATGAATCCTTACATAAATTCTTAGCAACCGGTATGCTGGTTCCTGTTGATCTGGTAAGAGTATACAGGGTTCACCTTTAAAATAGCAAATTTTTATTGAGTAGTTAAATCTATTATAACATTTCCTTTTCACCATCGTAAGCTGCAGATACTAATTTTACTAAAACCATGAAAGGACATTTGAAATCAAGTAGCCAGATCAGAAGCAACATGTTACACTTATTAAACAACACTCCCTCCAAACCAAAATAGGTATACAAACATTTTTCTTTTTTTATTTTATAGCAAATGACGGGGCTTTCCTAATAAAAAACCAACATTAAAATAACAAAGGAAGGCCAAGAAAATCATTTTGGAGGAACCTATCTTATGAAAACCATCATTTTATTTTTCCCACTAATGATACTCTCCCTCTTTCTCACTGGCTGTACCTTGATTGACGAAATCATGGATGACAACACCAAAAGCAGTTTTTCACCAGAAGCAACGTCGTCTTCTCAATCTTTGTCAGCTGATTCAGAAACCAGAGCTTCTTCTTCCAGAACTGAGAACCATGCATCAGAACCCGCATCAGAAACAACTCCTTCTTCTGATGACGTTGCACAAGCTCAGAGCAGTACCGAAACAGCTGCCCCTCAATTTTCGTATTGTGAACAATTGCAGATCGGGCTGCCGCGACGGTGGAATCGAACAGTCAACAAAGACTTGCTCCATCAACTGCAAATAGGAATGTCTTGCGATCAAGTTCTTGAAACCATGGGTGGCCTTCCTTCTTGGCGACTAGCAGTCGTAGGTGTGGAATCCAATGCCTGGATCAATTCCGATGGTGAAGCAATCATTGTCACTCTTATTAACCGAACCGTTTCTAATGTGGCCTGGCATGATCAGTTTTCTGAATCAGAAATTGAGTAATCCATTAAGCGATCTCACGTGACTGATATTGGTAAAACGCATGATGAAATTCAATCACCACTTTTATCAGAAGTCATCTAAAAAACTTGGGAGTTGAAGGATCAAATGAAACTGAGTCGACTTAGAAAAAAAATCCGGGAGCATAGCAGAAGAAGCCTTTTGCTTTCTTTGGGTATCAGTTGTTTTTTGCTTGGCGCTGCCCTCTTCTACAGCGAAAACCAGCCGGCAGCTGCCTACGAGCAGTTTTTAGAGATCGATTACTTAACTGCTTTACTGGAAGAAAGACCTTCCCCTGAGTCCATCAGCGATCTTGGCCTCGATCTCATCAAACGTAGTGATCGGGTAAACCAAGAGCGCAGTGCCATCAACCGAAAGCGGCGCCGCGAAAATGTGATCGTCACAGAAGAGACTAGAAAAGTTTTTTCTCCCGATCAAGGAGCAATGGTTGATGAAGTAAGAAAAGTAACCACTCGCTTACCTGATTCAGCCATTGATTTGTTATCAATGATGGTTGATAGCAGCGCTCTCGAGACAAAAAGAGTGCCTTTAGGTTCACGGGACAAACTGTCCAAAATCAGCTTTGATTTTGAATTTGATGATTCTGGTGATGAAAGATTAGCGAAAATCACATTGGTTGATGTCCCAGAATTTTTCGGTATTGATTTCTCACAATTCGAGAAAGAGGCTGATGTTGAGGAGATCAAAGAGACATTGATCGTACAGTATGGTTTAGATGCTCACATCAGGGACGTTAGCGCCATTCGGAGACTTTTCTTTGTTCATGAAGGATTTGAGTTTTACATTAGTCATACCTACAATCCGAATGGAGTCGGCATCACCGTCCAAGCGGTAGAACCATAAACGAAAAATAGTTAATCCCCCCTCTCTTTGCGGGATTAACAAAAAAAGCGTCCGCGAATACAAACGCAGGCACCTTTTTTCTACTTCTATTTTGTTTAGGCAAAAACGGTCGACCAATTGTCACGTTCATCAAGAAATTCTTGCGCTAATTTTTGCGCACCTTCTAAGGTATGGTTCGCCGCCCAACCGCATTGCACTTCATTGCTGGCAGGTACTTCATTTGCTTGCAAAACATCCTTCATGGTTTTTTCTAGGACTGTCAAAATCTCTTCATAATCGTCATGATTCAAGACAGTCAGATAGAAGCCGGTTTGGCATCCCATGGGTGACCAATCCACGATATAATCTGCATGATTACGAATCAACTCTGCCGTCAAATGTTCTAAAGAATGCAGACTTGCCATATCCATATGTGCTTGGTTCGGCTGCTTCAAACGAACATCATATTTGATGATGGTATCATTTGTTCCTTGTTTTTTATCGGCAACCCGTACATAAGGTGCTTTGACTTTCGTATGATCCAAATTAAAGCTTTCAACATTCATTTTCATTGTACATCTCTCCTACTCTTTTTGTGCTTCCACAAGCCAAACATACTCATTGATTTGCTTAAAACGACTGGTAAACCCATGTTGGCGAAAATATCGTTCGATATCCGCAGTAACTGGATAGTACTCCCGTTGCAGATCAGCGGCTAGTCGCTGGTGTCCAGCTTGCCGCGCTTCATCGATTAGCTCCATTTTTCGGGCTAAGGAAAGAAACATCGTATCCCCGAAAAGCACTTTCCCGCCTTTTGGCAGCATCGCCGCATATTTGCCGATTGCCCGTTGTTTTTCGTCCTCCGTAAGATGATGAAAAACATAGGTAGAAACGATCGTATCGATTACATCCGTGATTTCAGGAAAAATCTCCATATCACCATCTACAAAAGTCACTTTAGAAAGACTGGGTTTTGACTTGGCGATCCGCCGCATCTCTGGCGATGGCTCGATTGCCAGCACGTTTTTTCCTTGATCAAGCAGAGCTTGTGTTAGATTTCCAGTTCCACTACCAAATTCTACCACAGACTGCCCTGCTTTTTCAGCTATTTCAGCGAGTAACTGTTCATATTTGAAAAAAACCGCTCGATATTCTTCATCCTTACCTGCAACTGTTTCATCGTACTCAGCTGCCCAGTCAGAAAAAATTGGAATAAACTCTCTCCCCATCACTAGCTACCTGCCTTTTCAAACGCTTGCTCTAAATCTGCCTGCAGATCCTCACCGTCTTCGATGCCCACCGACAACCGAATCAAGCCATCTTTGATCCCAGATTGCTCACGAATTTCTTTAGGGATCGAGGCATGGGTCATCACGGCTGGCACTTCTACCAAGCTTTCCACGCCACCTAAGCTTTCTGCTAAAGTAAAAATCTTTAATGATTCAACAAATTCTGCTGTTTTCGATTCATCGTTTAGTTCAAAAGATATCATACCGCTATACCCAGACATCTGTGATTTGGCGATCTCATGACCTTCATGGTCAATCAATCCTGGATAATAGACCTTTGCAACAGCTTGATGTGCTTGTAAGTAGTGGGCAATTTTCATCGCATTGTTTTGATGTGCTTTCATCCGCAAAGCAAGTGTTTTGATGCTTCGTTGGATCAACCAGCTATCATGAGGCCCCAATACACCGCCAATAGCGTTTTGTAAAAAGGCAATTCTTTCGGCGATTAGCGGCTCTTTGGCAACCGCTAATCCAGCTACTACATCACTGTGTCCACCGAGGTACTTGGTAGCACTGTGAATCACAATATCTGCGCCTAATTGTAGCGGCTTTTGAAAATATGGCGTCGCAAAGGTATTATCCACGATCGTCAAGAGATCGTGCTGGGCAGCTAGTCTCGCAACCGATTTGATATCCGTGATTTTTAACAGCGGGTTCGTCGGTGTTTCCAGAAAAATCGCTTTGGTCTCCGGAAGAATTGCTGTTTCAATAGCAACTAAATCATCGGTTTTGACAAGTGAATAAGTCAACCCGCTTTTTTCTAATACTTGATGAAGCAAACGAAATGTCCCCCCATAAACGTCATCTCCTAAAATGACATGATCTCCTGTCTGAAAAAGCGTGAAGATCGCATGGGTGGCTGCTAATCCAGAGGCAAAAGCAAACCCTTGAGCGCCTTCTTCAAGATCCGCAATCAATTCTTCTAAGGCAAAACGAGTTGGGTTGCCTGAACGACTGTATTCATATTGCTTTGGCTGACCTAGAGCATTTTGCCGATAGGTAGATGTTTGGTAGATTGGCACACTGACTGCACCGGTGAGTTCGTCTTCGCTGATACCGCCGTGAATTACTTTTGTATTAAAATGCATTGTTTGTTCCTCCTATGAATGGTGTGATTGCTGATTCGCCAGCATAAATCTTTTTTGATAGATAGCGGTCGCCACCATCGGGAAAGACTGTGGCGATCGAGCTTCCGGTTGGTAATTCGAGGCTTTCTTTTACTGCTGCTGCCATCACGGCTCCACTTGAACTTCCAACAAGCAGACCATAGTTTCTTGCCAAGTAACGAGTAAAGGCAAAGCCTTCGGCATCACTTATCGTATAAATGTTATCAATAAGCAAATCGTCAAAAAATTGTGGAATGAACTCAACACCGATCCCTTCAATCTCGTGGCCATGGGCAGGACCGCCGTTCAAGATTGATCCTTCCGGCTCAACAACAGCAAGACGAGTGCTTGATTTTTGCTTCTTTAAGTACGTCGCGACACCCGCAAAAGTACCACCACTGCCAGCGCCTGCAACAAAGCTGTCAATTTTTCCATGTAATTCCTGATAGATCTCAGGCCCCAATGTTGCTTGATAGGCTGCGGGATTGTTCTGATTATGAAACTGCAATGGCATAAAACTATTCGGCTGTCCTTTTGCTAATTCCTTTGCTTTTTCGATTGCCCCTTGAATGCCAGCTTCCGTTGGTGTATGAACGATAGTTGCGCCTAATGCTTCAATCAATTGCTGCTTTTCAATGCTGAATTTCTCCGGAATAACAAAAATCATTTTTAGTCCATGCTCGATCCCGGCAATAGCTAAGCCAATCCCGGTATTTCCGGCTGTCGGTTCAATTACTGTTGTCTCATGATTGATTGTACGCTCTCGAAATGCCTCATCGATCAAGTACTTTCCTAAGCGGTCCTTAATGCTGCCACCAGGATTTAAATATTCAAGTTTCGCATAGATTTTACTTCCCTTTTTTCCGCCTAAAGCTGCGGCATCAAATTCAAAGAGCGGGGTATGCCCTATCAATTCTTTTACATTTTTAACGATCATCGTTTGACTCCTTATTCAGTTTTTTAGGCAAAACTTGTAAGCTTCATATACCTATTTTGGCTTGCAATCATCAGCCGTCGCCAATGAAAGCGGTAAAAAAAAGCAAACAAAAAGGGGTACTGACTATTACATCAGTACCCCAAAAAAATGTCGTCTTATCCGGATAGAAGCGAATCACTAATAAAAATCAGCGATCTGCTGCGACAAAGGAACTAATAATAGGCATGACAAATGGGTATGCTGCTTTTTGCACCATACAACAACAACAGGTAGTTTGTGTGTTGAAGTTCGTCATGTCTTGTTCCCTCCTTTAATTTGCTTGTTATCAAAATAGCACGACTCTTTTTTTTTGTCAAATATTTTTTTTAATCAACAAGTATCGATCAATGAACGTTTATAAAATAACATTAAAGAGGATAATAAGCAGTCACATAGGCATCCACGACTTTGATCGCGGCTACAACATCTTCTGCGGATACCGTGAACGGCATATTGTGAATCGTCTCCCCTTCGATGGTTGCTTGTTTACCGACTTTCATAAGCTCTGCATCGCTAACATCAGAAAGATGCATTTCAGCTAATGTCGTTGGTAATTCCAACGCCTGATACAACTCAATATATTGGTCAATTTCATCAGGATCCGCGTTTTCCAGCATCAACTGTGTAAGTGTCCCGTAAGCAACTTTCTCCCCATGAGTCAAATCATGGACGTCTCCTTCAAGGGCTGTCAAGCCATTATGGATCGCATGAGCTGCTGCCAAACCAGCACTTTCAAAGCCTAAACCACTTAACAGAGTGTTGGCTTCCACGATTTGTTCAAAAGCTTCGGTAACGACTTGTTTTTTATTTCCTTGATAGGCTTTCAGTGCATTCTCAAAAAGAATCTCTTCGCATTTTTCAGCGATTGCCATGCCGGCAATTGGTTGAATACCACCCACCATATTCTTACTATGGCTTCGGGCAACGGCGCGTGCTTCGACATAGGTTGCTAGTGCATCCGCAATACCCGCTGCAAGTAATTTGGCAGGCGCTTTCGCAATAACGGCTGTATCCACTAAGACAAGTTCAGGGTTTTTGTTGTAAAAACGATATTTTTCAAAGCGACCTTCATCTGTATAAATAACAGAAAGTGCCGAAGTTGGTGCATCAGTAGAAGCGATCGTTGGCAAAACAGCAATCGGTATGTTTAATTCATCCGCAACAGCTTTCCCAGTATCGATGGCTTTCCCGCCACCTAATGCAGCAATTACTTCAATGGATTCGCTTTTGGCTTTAGAGACGATACGATCGATTTCATTTGCAGAAGCTTCTCCACCAAAAATTTCTTTTACCGGACCTAAATCAGCCGCTTTGAGATTTTCAAATAAATCTTCCCCGGCAATTTTCCAAACTGTTTCATCGGTCAAAAGCAGCACTTTCTTTCCTAGATCTTTAATGTGAGATAAACCATCCTTCAATACTCCTTTTCCTTGAACGTATCGTGACGGACTCGCAAATATTCTTTCCATTGTATCTCCTCCTTCAATTGGTCTACTTTTATTGTGACACACTAAGCAAGCGATTTCAAAGGAAAAGAAAAAAAGATGGCCAAGAAGATTCGATTCTCGCACATACTGCACATTTATAGCCATACAAACACTCATGCCCTTATAAAACTGATGGTTTTATAAGGGCATGAATTGGATTATTTACTTGTTATTTCTTTTTCCCACCAAAAGCATCTTTCATTTTATCAAAAAACCCTTCTGGTTGTTGTTCGGTGGTTTCATGACCACTAGCTTTTGCATAAGCCCGCAATGCTTCTTTTTGTTCCTCATTTAAGTTCTTAGGTGTGATCAGCTTCACTTTGACTTGTTGATCGCCATTGCCGCCTCCCCGTAAGCGAGGTGCTCCTTTACCGCGTAAGCGGAAGTTCGTACCTGTTTGGGTCCCAGCTGGGATTTTTAACTTCACATTCCCGTGAACGGTTGGCACATTGACCTCATCTCCTAAAGCTGCTTGGACAAAGTTCAACGGCAACTCGTAATAAATCTCTGAACCGTCACGATCAAAAATATCACTTTCTTCCACACGGAAAACAACGTATAGGTCCCCATAAGGACCACCATTGGTTCCAGCTTCCCCTTGGCCAGATAAACGCATTTGTTGTCCATCTTCGACACCTGCAGGCACGTTGACTTTTACATTATGTTTTTTCTTTTCATGGCCAGTACCATGACAGGTTGTACATGGTTCTTTGATTTCTTTCCCAGTTCCATGACAAACATCACAGGTTTGACGGCTCATTACACGACCAAGCGGTGTTTGACGTTCAACATTGATAGTACCTGCACCATGACATTTATGACAGGTTTCTGGTGAAGTACCTGGTTTTGCCCCGTTCCCGCCGCAGGTATGACAGGTTTCTTCACGATTGTATTGAACAGTTTTTTCCACTCCGAAAATCGCTTCTTCAAAGGAAAGATCAACCGCATATTGCAAGTCTGCTCCTTGTCGAGGTGCATTAGGATTGGCTGCTCTGCCGCCTCCACCACCAAAAAACGATTCGAAAATGTCTTCAAATCCACCAAAACCGCCACCGGAGAATCCGCCACTGTTAAAGCCGCCGAATCCACCGCCATAACCGCCTCCGTAGTTCGGATCGGTACCAGCATGACCATACTGGTCATAAGCAGCTCTTTTTTGGGAATCACTTAATATTTCATAGGCCTCAGAAATCTCTTTAAACTTTGCTTCTGCATCAGGTTCTTTATTGATGTCTGGATGATATTGTTTTGAAAGCTTACGATAAGCTTTTTTGATTTCGTCATCCGAAGCCCCTTTTTGTAGACCTAAGACCTCATAATAATCTCTTTTGTCTGCCATTGGCTTCCCTCCACTCTATTCTTGCGTCTCTCGTATTTTAGCATATAATTCGCTCTAGAAAAATACGTTTCGCAAATTCATAAGAAAAAGCCAAAGCGGTGACTTTGGCTTTTTCACAAACAGCGATTATTTATCGTCACCGTCTACTTCTTCAAAGTCGGCGTCAACCACATCGTCTGCGCCGCCTTGTGCAGCTTCTGGATTTTCTTGTGCTTGTTGTTGTGCTGCTTGTTCGTATAATTTAACGGTTAAGTTTTGTACGATTTCATTCAAAGCATCACGTTTCGTTTTCATTTCTTCTAAGTTGTTTGCTTCAACCGCAGCTTTCAACTCATCACGAGCTTCTTCCGCTTTTTTGACTTCGTCTGCATCCACTTTGCCTTCAAGCTCTTTCAATGTTTTATCAACAGTGAACAACAATGCATCGACGTCATTGCGTAGATCAACTTCTTCTTTGCGTTGTTTGTCAGCTTCAGCGTTTGCTTCAGCATCTTTTACCATGCGTTCGATTTCTTCATCTGATAAACCTGAAGATGATTTGATCGTGATTTTTTGTTCTTTTTGTGTACCTAAATCTTTTGCAGAAACATTAACGATCCCATTTTTATCGATATCAAATGTTACTTCGATTTGAGGGATGCCACGAGGTGCTGGTGGAATATCCGTCAATTGGAATCTTCCTAATGTTTTGTTATCAGCAGCCATTGGACGTTCCCCTTGCAAGACATGGATATCAACGGCTGGTTGATTGTCTGCTGCAGTTGAGAAGACTTGTGATTTACTTGTAGGGATCGTTGTGTTACGATCGATCAGTTTTGTGAAGACAGCACCCATCGTTTCGATACCTAATGATAATGGTGTAACATCTAGTAAGACAACATCTTTCACATCCCCAGTGATCACGCCACCTTGGATCGCAGCCCCCATCGCTACCACTTCATCTGGGTTTACTGATTTGTTTGGTTCTTTATTGGTTTCTTTACGTACAGCATCAACTACTGCCGGAATACGAGTTGAACCACCAACTAAGATCACTTCGTCGATTTCTGATTGTGATAGCCCAGCATCTTTCAAAGCTTGACGTACTGGAATTTTTGTACGTTCTACTAAGTCTGCTGTTAATTCATCAAATTTCGCACGAGTCAAGGTCATTTCCAAGTGCAATGGACCAGCATCGCCAGCTGTGATAAACGGTAAGCTGATTTGTGTACTTGTTACACCTGACAAGTCTTTTTTCGCTTTTTCAGCAGCATCTTTCAAACGTTGCAAAGCCATTTTATCTTTTCCAAGATCAATGCCGTTTTCTTTTTTGAATTCTGCTACCATGTGATCGATGATTTTGTTATCAAAGTCATCCCCACCTAGGTTGTTGTCCCCAGCAGTTGATAATACGTCAAAGACGCCATCACCTAATTCAAGGATCGATACGTCGAAAGTACCGCCACCTAAGTCAAAGACCAAGATTTTTTCATCTTTATCTGTTTTATCTAACCCATAAGCTAAAGCTGCGGCAGTTGGTTCATTGACGATCCGTTCTACTTCAAGACCGGCAATTTTACCAGCATCTTTGGTTGCTTGACGTTGTGCATCGTTGAAGTATGCAGGAACAGTGATGACTGCTTTTTCAACTTTTTCCCCTAAATAGTCTTCAGCAAATCCTTTGATGTATTGAAGAACCATTGCGGAAACTTCTTGTGGTGTATACGATTTGCCTTCAACTTCTACTTTGTATCCAGCTTCACCCATATGGCGTTTAATAGAAGAAATCGTATTAGGATTTGTCACTGCTTGGCGTTTTGCAACTTCCCCTACTTGGATCTCACCATTTTTGAATGAGACAACAGAAGGTGTGGTACGGTTTCCTTCTGGATTCGTAATGATTTTTGCTTCGCCGCCTTCAAGGACAGCAACAGCTGAGTTTGTTGTTCCTAAGTCGATACCGATAATTTTACTCATAAGTAATACACTCCCTTTTTTAATTTAAACATCTACTTATAGATAGAAAGAACTATTGTGCAACGATGACCATGCTTGCACGCAAGACACGATCATGCAATTTATACCCTTTTTGCAAGACAGTAACGATTGTGTCTGCCGGTGTTTCATCAGAGGCAGGTACAGTCTGCACCGCTTGATGCAAGTTCGGATCGAACATTGCACCTTCAGCAGGAATCTCTTCGATTCCCTCTTCTTTTAAGGCTTGACGCAGACTTTCAAGAACCATTTCAACGCCTTTTTTCAAATTCGCCGCTTGGTCTTGATCGACATCTGCTGCCATCGCTCGTTCCAAATTGTCGATTGCTGGCAACAGTTTTTTGCCAAGATCTTGCGAGCGGTATTTTTGTAAAAGTTCCCGCTCGTTGCGGTTACGTGAAGTGATATTTGCGATCTCTGCACGAGCACGCAGGAATTGATCTTCCAATTCATTATTCTTTTCTTGCAAAAGTTCCAATTCGCTTTTTTCCACTGTTTCTTCCTCTGGTTGAGGAGTCTGTGCTTCAGTTTCAGTTGATTCATTTGAAGATTCAGTTGTTTCTGCGGTTTCTTCAGCAGTTTTATCTAATTCTTCATCTAAACGCTCTTCTTTTTCCGTCACGTTTCAACCATCCCTTCTACGATTTGTTTCATTGCCGCTTATTCATTGGCAGCGTCTAATGCGCGATAATAATCGGCCAATTTTTTTGCTAACTCGCCTCGAAAAACTTCCATCAAACCAAACATCCGTGAATACGGCATACTTGATGGACCTAATAAAGCGATCGTTCCTTGTCCATGACCTTCGATTTCATAGCTAGCTTGGATCAGACTCATATTTTGTAACAAGTCATTGCCAAGCTCAGAGCCGATTCTGATTTGAATCGCAGAATCTCTTGGCGCCAGCAGCTGTGTCAGCTGATCTGCATTTTTCATAAATGAATACATCGATTTGAACTGACTAACATCTTGCGTCGGTTCAAAATCCAGAAGATTCATTCGCCCGCCGACGAAGATTTTTTCTTCAAAAATGTGGCTCAGCATCGTATCAAAGAGATCAACGATTCCGTCAGTCGTTTGAAAATACTTATGCAGAATCATAGGAATCTCTGTTCTTAAACGATGGTAGACCGTCATTAGAGGCTCACCGATCAATTTGTCGTTGATGATCCTTACCATTTTTTCCAAATCTTCGCTGCTCATCGATTCAGGAAGAGTAAAGACTTGATTTTCGACATTCCCTTTATCCGTCACGATGATCGCGATGATCTGTCGTGCATTCAATGGGACGATTCGAAAACCGGTCAATTTCCTTTCCTTCATATCTGGCCCGAGAGACAACGCTGTATAGCTAGTCAAGTTGGACAAGATCGTGGCAGACTGCTGGATGATTTCATTGATTTCATGAAAATCTTTTCCAAAAGAATGACGAATGGTTTGAATTTCGTTTTGGTCAACTTCCGATGGCTTCAATAAGTGATCAACGTAATAGCGATACCCTTTTATTGACGGCACACGCCCTGAAGATGAATGTGTCTTTAACAGAAGTCCAGCTTCTTCCAGCGCCTTCATCTCATTACGAATGGTGGCAGAGCTAGCTTCAACCCCATCTTCCATCAATCGCTTCGAGCCCGTGGGCTGACCAGTATTCGTATAATTTTGGATGATGAGGTGTAAAATCATTTGTTGTCTAGGTGTCAACATTTTATCCACTCCTCCGTTAGCACTCATTCCTATTAAGTGCTAACACGATTATAAATATACCATATTTGCTAGGAATGTCAAGTATTTGCATCACTTTTTTAGCACTCTTTCTAAGAGAGTGCTAAAAAAGAAATCAAAAAAAGAAGCAGCACGAAATGGCTACTTCTCTTACTCGTTCTTTCTTATTTTTCTCCATCCAAGAGAAATGCTTCAAACACTTCGTTGCCAATAAACATCCCAGCTTTCGTTAAAAAGACACGGTCACCTTGACTAGCCAACCAGCCTTTTTGAATCAACTGTTCGCTCGTTGAACCATAGATTTCCTGAAAAGACTTCCCGAATTTTTCTGCAAACTGTATTTTTGAAATGCCGACCTTTTTACGAAGGCCTAAAAACAGTTCCTCCTCCATTTGATTGCTGGTTGTCAATTCTTCGATTTCGTGGATTGGCAACTGATTTTCCTGTAATGGTTTCAAATAATGCTGGATTGGACCTTTGTTCTTGTAGCGAGTCTGTCCAAGATACCCGCTGGCGCCTGCCCCAAAGCCAAAATAATGTTCATTGTTCCAATACACTAGATTATGTAAGGACTCATACCCTGGTCGTGCAAAATTACTGATTTCATATTGGTTCAATCCAGCTTTTGTCATCGCGGCGATCGCCTCATCAAACATCTGCGTTTCAGCTTCTTGAGAAGGCAGTGCCATTCTCCCTTGGCGAACCCAGTTCATAAACATGGTTTTGTTTTCTAAAATCAAAGAATACATCGCATAGTGAGGCAACCCGAGATCAATCGCTCGCGTCAGTGTATCACGGAAGCTTTCTATGCTTTGTCCCGGAAGTGCATAAATCAAATCGATCGTCACATTCTGAAAATCATGTTTTTCCAGCAGCTGAATAGTTGAATAAACATCTTCAGCGGTATGCTTGCGGCCAATTTTTTTAAGCAAGCGATTATCAAAGGTCTGGACCCCCATCGACAAGCGATTGACTTGATGATTTTTCAAAACCAGCATTTTTTCTTCACTCAAATCACCAGGATTTGCTTCCACTGTAAACTCTTTGGTTGTGTGTGTTGGCAGCAATTCATGCACACCTGACAGCAATCGATCCAGTTGGTTCGCCGAAAGCGACGTTGGCGTCCCGCCGCCGATATAAATCGTTTTCGTCTCATTGAGAGGCTGACGCAAGAGGGTCAGCTCAATTTCTTTTAGTAACGCTTCGATGTACTCATCCACTGGCTGCCCTTCTAAAAACACTTTGTTGAAGTCACAGTAGTAGCAGATATGTTCACAGAAAGGTATATGTATATACGCAGAAATATTTTGCGCGCTTTTTGTAGATGGATCGTTTATTGTTTGACCTTCAGGCATTCCTAAGTAATTCTCCTCTACCTTCTTTTTTGCTCCCACCGCTGAGAGCACCGGCACTCATTGTAGCATAGTTCTTAGAATTCTCCTATCACTTGGACTATTTTTAAGCAAGAAAAAACACCACTTCCAAGAAGTGATGTCTTTAAATATTCATAGAAAAAATAAAGAGCACTACTCTTATTAAGTACGGTAAAATACCGCTTTTGTTCTTATCCCGCCCAGAAAAAAATCTGTTTGTTACAAGAACTAACACTTCCCCCAAACTGTTAGCGCCACAATAGATAAGCTGTTGTTGACGGCTTACTTAACAAGAGCAGGACTCTTATTCATGAAAGACAATTGCTTGTCTTATCTGACTTAAGTATACCTTTTTAAAAAAATTAAGTCCTATCATCTTTTTCACCAGTCTATGAAAACGATGAGAATCTTCACCTTGGTAACAGTTATAAAATGTGCAGCAAAATATCGATCAGATAGCGGATCAACCGATACGCAATAAATAAGAAGAAAATATTTCCCAGCAAGAATTGAAAGACATTGCCAATCGATCCCTTAAAGGAGCGAAAACTGAAATAACGCGACCAACGATTGAACCCGTTTTGGCGGTTTCGTTTCAAACGATACGCTTCATCATACTTCATCTCCAAGAGGTCATAATAAAAAATCATCAAGGGTTGTTGCACAAAGAAAACTTTTTTATAGCCTGCCATCAACGTGTACTGCTTATTATTGGAAGGAAAGTTGCGATTGCCGTTTTTCTTCACGCGCATCGTTGTTCCATCATTCATTTGGAACGCATAATGATCCTCAAATTCTGTCAGTTGATGAATTTGCGGCACCTGATTTTCTTCTTCGAAAGCAAGTACGACCTCACTCGCTCGCTGATAAAGTGAAACCAACCACGCCATTATGCCTAGCAATATAACTAGCAAAATGATATTTAAAAGCAAACTTTCTTGTAACAAAAGTAAATAACCTAAGATAATCAAAATCGCCACACCAAGGGCAATCATTCTTCTACGGAAATAACTGCGATACATCAATTCAAAAGAGCGCCGATAATAGGCAAAATCTTCTTTAACAAAATCCATTTTTTCCACATCTTTCTGTGTTTAGGTTGCTGATAATGTATCAAAGATCCTTTTGAAAGTCAATTTCCCTCAAAAGTTTCAGCGTCTGATTTGTTTCAAACAAGAAAACGTTTTATAATGGAAGATGTAACAAAAAAAGCGATGAAAGTAGGTTGAGATACGTGATATTACAAGAAACATTTACCTTGCAGAACAAACTGGCAATTCCTAAGATTGGCCTTGGAACCTGGCAATCTTCTCCAGAAGATGCTTACAACGCAACAAAATTTGCCATTCAAAATGGTTATCGACATGTCGATACAGCGGCAGCTTACAAAAACGAAGAAGCGGTTGGGAAAGCTGTGCGCGATTCAGGCGTTGCCCGCGATGAAATTTTTGTTACCACGAAAGTACCTGCTGAGTTAAAGACCTACCAAGAAGCGGTTGATAGCATTGATGCTTCTCTAAAAAAACTTGACTTAGGGTATATCGATTTGATTTTGATCCATGCCCCTCGTCCTTGGAAAATCATGGGAAACAATCCAGAAAACAAAGATTTTTATCTTGAAAACATCGATGTTTGGAAAGCATTAGAAGAAGCCTACTTAAGTGGAAAAGTAAAATCGATTGGTGTTTCCAACTTCGATCAAAAAGATTTGCAAAATATTTTTGATCATTGCGATGTGAAACCGATGGTCAACCAGTTTATTTACCATATTGGCCGCACAAATGAAGAACTATTGACATTTTGCAAAGCGCACGAAATTTTAGTGGAAGGCTATTCACCAATCGCTACTGGTCGTTTACTCGATAACGATGCAGTGAAGACGATTGCTGAAGCCTATGGAAAATCTATTCCACAACTTTCAATTCGTTACTTGCTACAAAAAGACATTCTGCCATTGCCAAAATCCGTTCATGAAGAATACATTGCTGACAATGCCAAAGTTGACTTTGAAATTTCTGAAGAAGACATGAAGAAATTGGATGAGTTGCAAGCTTAAGAATACTTGCGTTTAATTGAAAAAAGCAGTCCGATCAAGTCCAGTAAATGCTGGTCATGGATCGGGCTGCTTATTTTCTTCTACAACTCTGTTTAGAAAAACAACCGTTTCTTAGTCTGTTAAAACTGAATTCTTCTTATGTTAGTTGTTCAAAGGTACCCCACACTTTTACTTCTTGTTCTTCTACCATTGTTCTGCCTTTTGCTAGAACCGTTTCTACTGCTAATGAGTCTTTGTTCAGCAAGCAAATATCAGCATCCATCCCTGCTGCAAGACGTCCCTTTTGATCAAGCTTCAATACTTTCGCTGGATTGGAAGTGATTGCTCGAATGGCGATCTCCAATGGAATCTGCTCTTTTTGGACTGCTTCTTTAATGCCTACCATCAGCGCTCGCGAACTGCCGACACCCAGACCTATGAATTGATTGTTTTCATCAAAGTACGGGAGGCTGCCTTGCCCATCAGAGGTCATGGTAAATTGATCCAGGCCGATCCCTTCTGCTAACAAACGTTTCAATCCTTTACTGAAGCGAACCTCATCGTCTTCTTTTTCCCAGAAATCAGGATCTTCACTCGCCGTAAAATCAATCGTTCCACCCATTTTTGCAAAAGCAATACTTGCTTCGAAAAGCTCGCTGGTCCGATTGGCATGTGTCGGTAAAAATTGGCTGATTGGAATCTCTGTCTCTTCGATGGTTCGTAAAAGCAGCTCATATTTTTTCTTTCCTCCACCTAAGTGGACGTTTACGATACCTGCTTTTCCAGAAAGCATCCCACCAACACGAGCATCCGCAACCGCGCGGGTAAATTCTTCGAAACTTGGTTGTGAAGAACGATGGTCAGAAACGGCAATTTCACCGATACCAATAATTTTATCGATAGTCAAAAAATCTTGGATGATGGAATCCGTGACGGGCGCCAAAGGCAATCGATACGAACCGTCATAAAGATAAGTCGTGATGCCTTCCGCCTCTAGTCCACGCGCCTTACTGATCAAGGCAGTCATATCTCTGCCTACTCCGTCAGTACCTAAACAGCCAACCACTGTCGTTACTCCTGCAGAGGTCAATTGACTCAATTTCACTTCTGGTGTCCGGTTTTGAAAGCCGCCTTCCCCGCCACCTCCTAAGATATGAAAGTGGCAGTCAATAAAGCCGGGCACAGCGAGTAACCCTGTGCCATCGATTTCTTCAAGAGGAACACCTGAGAATCCTCCTTCAATCGAATCTTGAATAGCAATGATCTTGTCTTCATTTAATAAAATATCTTTTTTTCCTAAATAGTCAGGAGCGTAAACCTCTGCTTGTCGTATCACCTTCATAAGTGCTTCCTCCTTGTGGCTGATTACTTCTTATTGCAAGCCGATTGCGACCGCAATAAAGATAAAAATCGTTCCTAATACAAATAAGAAACCTTGCATTTTGATCTGGAATTTCGCCCATTTCACCCATTCGATTCTTGCGACACCTAAGACACCGATCAGACTTGCCGATACTGGAGTGAAGGCATCCATAAAGCCCGAGCCTAATTGATAAGCCAAGACAGCGATCTGTCTAGAGACACCTAAAAGATCGGCTAATGGCGCCATGATCGGCATGGTTAATGCAGCTTGACCTGAATTTGAAGTCACGATCAAATTGAAGAAGCTTTGGAAAATGTACATGAACCAGGCACCAATAAAAGCTGGAACATTGCTTAACAATCCGCCGATGCTGTGCAAAATCGTATTCAACGCTGACGGCACATTGGCATCAGAACCGCCGAGAACCAGAAGAATCCCTTTGGCCATCCCTACAACGATTGCAGTTCCTGCCAATTCTGAGGCACCAGATTGAAAGGCACTCGCCACATCATTCAAGCCCATATTTTCTAATTTGAAAAGAACCGCTATGATTCCTGCCCCTAAGCCCATAACAAAGAATTGAGAAGCAATCTCGGGAATATAGTAGCCTTTCTGCGTCACACCCCATACGATCCAGATCAAAACCGCCAGCATTTCAACCAAGATCAATTTATGACCTAATAAAAATGGTTTTTGCTCACTGGAGGTTTTTTCAAGATGATTTCTAAAATACGCATCCGATTGATACGTTAGCGATTTCTCAGGATTCTTGCGAATTCTTTCGGCATAGATCATGAGGTACCCTGCGGATAGTGCGGTAACCACGACCCACATGATGATTCGGAACGTTGCGCCTGAAAGAACGGGAATACCTGCGATCCCTTGAGCTACTGCCACACTAAACGGACTCATCCACGAGGTGGCATTTCCAATCTGGGAGGCGACATAGGTGACGGTGACCGCCAAGATCGAATCATACCCCAATGCGATCACGAAAGGCACCATGACCATCGAAAACGGAATGACTTCTTCTGCCATCCCAAAGGTAGCGCCCCCAAATGAAAAAGCAAAGAACAACAGCGGCAATGCCAAGCGTTCTAATCCACGAGTTTTGCTGATAAATGCAAAGATCCCCGCATCAATCGCTCCGGTTTGCATGATAATACCAAACGCACCACCGACCACTAGGATCAGTGCTGCGATCCCAACTGCTGAGCCGTATTTATCACCAGAAACCAATCCTTCAAAAACAAAATTTAAGAAGCCGAAACCGTTAAAGTCATCAGTTCCCCAAACCTTGGCTGTTTTGTGCAGTTTTTCAGAAGTATCATAAATTTTTTCGCCGTAAAGACTGTAAAGCGTGTCATCGGTCAGTCCCACCTCATCTAATTGACTCTGGGACAACTCTTTAGGCCCTTCAGCTAGAACAGCTGCTAAAGCCTCAGGATCGACATCTAATTCTTCCAACTCTTGTGGATCGTCTTCCAATTGATTCAACTGTTGATAGACGTATTCGTTATCTAACGGGTAGGCATAACGAAACGAATCTTGCATCAAGACCGTTCTGGTACTTATTTCCCCATTTGCATCGGTATACTTGATTTCTTGTGTACTGAATTTTCCAGCGGGAACTAAGAAAGTCAGCAACCACGCCAACAATACGACCCCAAAGATGATGACATACGTATGAGGCGTTTTCATTTTAGTTAAATCTTTCTTTTCTTTCCCCTTTTTCGCTTTTTTTCCAATTGTCACTTTTTCTCTCCCTTTCCCTTTGCAGCATTCTGCATAAATTATCATTTTTGCCTATTTTTTAGTATATCGAAAAAACGTTTTTTCCTCATGGGGAAAGCATTAGAATTCAAATAAACTACGTTATAAAAAGAAAGAAAAAGAAAAAGTGAAAAGAAGCCAGAAACGCTTCTTTTCACTACGAATGCTTAGTTTTCTTCTGAAAGCCCATCAAAATAAGTTTCAGTGTCTCGTTCATCTTGCTTTAATTGTTCGATCAACGCTTGTGCGCCATTGAAAGCGACTTGATCACGTAAGAAATGATGCCAGCGGATCGCCACGGTTTCACCATAGATATCTTGGTGAAAATCGAGAATATAGATTTCAACTGTTAACTGGCGCCCCTGACCAAACGTATCATTGTGACCAATCGATCCCATCGATGGATACCACTTGTCACCGACTTTGATTTCCGTCACATAGACGCCTTCTTTTGGCAACCGAACGGTGCTCTTTACTTTGATATTCGCGGTTGGAAACCCAAGTTCTCGTCCTCTAGCATCACCGTGAACGACGGTTCCTTCAAATTCATAAATATACCCTAACAAGCGATTGACTTGTGCCATATCGCCATTTTGTAGGGCAGAGCGAATGCGTGTGGAGCTAACCTTTTCTTCATCAAACGATTCTTGCGCGACAGTCACAACTTCAAAACGATTTTCTGCATATGTTGGTAACAGCGCCATGTTGGCTATCTCTTTCTTGCCGTAGGTATAGTCGAATCCAGCAACAACAACTTTTGCATGCAGACCGATCATGTATTCATCCACAAACACCTGTGGTGCCAGATTTGCAAAAGCAGAAGTAAACTCAATGATATAAAGAATATCTACTCCAAGCTTTTCCATATGCGCTTCCTTTTGAGCCAAGCTGGTCAGGTATTGCATTTTTTCAGGATCGACTTTTTGAAAAACGATCGAGGGATGTTGATTAAAGGTCATTAATGCCAATTTTAACCCTTTTTCTTCTGCGATCTTTCGTCCTGTTTCAATGACTTTCTGATGACCTAGATGTACGCCATCGAAAAAGCCTAACACTAAGACGATCTCCTCATCAGGAATCGTTTCGTGATCATAAGGGTGTCTCATTTCAATGATTTCCATGTTCATTCTCCTATTTCTGTACGGATGACTTTTACCGGTTTCATCATATCTTGGTATTTGTCATGAGCTTTATAGATACTGATCAATTGTTCTCGATAAAAAATCGCCACTAATTCCTCTGGGCGCTCTTGTAATCCAAACACGCTGAAAGGCAAGCGCATGCCATTTTTTACTTTCTGCCAGAGGTCCGCATCGATCGTCACTTGAACAAACTCCGATACCCCATATTCCACCGGTAGCAGTAGTTCCGAAACACGTTGTTCATCGACTGCCTTTTGCACCTCTGCAATCGTGTAAGATTGTTCTTTAGAAAAACCACCGCTTTTTAAGCGAGTCAAATCAGACATATGCGCGGGTACACCCAGCAATTTTCCTGTGTCGACCGCTAACGTGCGAACATAAGTCCCTTTTCCACAAGAAACTTCAAAACGCCAGCTTTGCGTATTGTCCTCATGAAAAACCGGCTCTGAAATTCGTTTGAAGGAATAAATTTCTGCTTTGCGCCGTGGTCGCTCGACAGTTTCATTGTTGCGAGCATATTCGTAAAGTCGTTTGCCATTGACTTTGACCGCCGAATACATCGGCGGGATCTGGGTAATCGTCCCCGTCAACTGTTTCATTGCCTGATCGATTTCTGTCTTCGTAAACGGACGAGTTAGTGCTTGTTGTTCAACGATATCCCCCGACCGATCTTCTGTAGTGGTACTGAAGCCCAAGGTGATTTCCCCGGTGTAGACTTTTCCAGAATCAACCAAGTATTCGACGATCTTCGTTCCTTTTCCGATACAAATGGGCAAGACACCATCCACGTCAGGATCTAGTGTGCCGCTGTGTCCGATTTTTTTTGTCTTTAATATTTTTCGTAATTTAAACACGCAGTCGTGACTTGTTTGTCCACGCTCTTTCCATAATGGTAAAATCCCGTCCATCGTATTCCTCCATTTCACTTCAACTTGCTTATTATAACATATAAAAAAAATTCATTGCACGACAAAATCCTTTTCGCTCCTTCTCATTACATGATAAACTAAGCATATAAGGAGGTCCTAAAATGGTTGTTTTAACGATAGGGTCATTTATTGGATTTGCCATCTTTTTGATCATGATTCAGCTCGGCACGATGCAGCGTTGGGAAGAAGCGTTTGCTTTGCAGATCATCCAAAGCCGTACGCCTTCTTTGACGCGCATGATGCACTTTTTTACCAATTTAGGAAAAGCCTTTCCGACAGTTGCGATCGCTTTACTATTGTTTGTCTTTCCATCATCGCGGGCGGATCTTGCACCAAAAACAGCAGTCAGTATCTTCATAGTATCAGCAGCTGCTTACCTGATCAAACGGATCGTCCGACGAGATCGTCCGATCGATCATCGTTTAGTTGAAGAAAAAGATCACAGCTTTCCTAGTGCCCATGCTGCCACATCCGCTGCCATGTACGGAACGATCGCCTTGAATCTTGGACAATTGGTTCCCTCAGCAGTCCTTCCGATGACTCTGCTGGCAGTTTTGTTAAGCTTTATGATCGGCTTTAGCAGAGTCTACTTAGGGATCCATTTTTTAACAGATGTGATCGGAGGCTGGCTCTTGGGGACAGGTGTTGCTGGACTGGTAACTTTACTGATGAATACCTGATGCTCTTTTCAAATAAAAAAGAACAGCTTCGATTGGAAGCTGCTCTTTTTTTTATTCTTCTGAGTGCAATGCGCGAATCATTTCATCAATTTTATTCCCGTATTGTACTGATTCATCCAATTCGAATTGGATTTCTGGAACTTTATAGAGCGTTAACGCTTGACCTAATTCACGACGAACCAAGCCAGTTGCTTTTTCCAGTCCTGCTTGGGCTTTTTGCTTATCTGAAGCTAAGTCCGTTAGGGTGCTGTAAAAGATCGTTGCTTGCTGTAAATCTCCAGTTACTCGTACATCTGTGATCGTCACATCTTGCACGCGAGGATCACGAACTTTTTTACGAAGAATTTGATTGACTTCTTTTAAGATTTCTTGTGCCACTCGGCGATCTCGATAGTTAGCCATTCAAAAAGCCTCCTTGTATAGTTGTCATTCCGTTATTTTGTCGGTACTTCTTCCATGACATAGCCTTCGATCACGTCATCAACTTTAAGATCGTTGAATTTCTCGATCATCGCGCCACATTCAAACCCTAGCTTCACTTCTTTGACATCATCTTTGAAGCGTTTCAAGCTGGCAAGTTTGCCTTCATAGATAACGATGCCGTCACGGATCACGCGGACGCCACTGTCACGGCGAATACTGCCTTCCGTTACGTAGCAACCTGCGATCGTGCCCACTTTAGATACTTTGTATGTTTCACGAACGATCATTTGACCAGTGATTTTTTCTTCGAATTCAGGATCAAGCATCCCTTTCATCGCAGTTTCGATTTCTTCGATCGCTTTGTAGATGATGCGATGCAAACGAATATCGACTTTTTCCGCTTCCGCTTGCTGTTTGGCTTGCGGTGTTGGACGGACGTTGAATCCGATGATGATGGCATTACTTGCTGCTGCTAGCGTTACATCACTTTCATTGATTGCACCAACGGCTGAATGGACGATGTTCACTCGCACACCTTCAACATCGATTTTCTTCAATGAAGCAGCTAATGCTTCAGCTGAACCTTGTACGTCTGCTTTGATGATGACATTTACTTCTTTCAGTTCGCCTTCTTTTAGACTTTCAAACAAGTTATCCAATGTCACACGACTGCTTGATGCGCGTTGCTCCATCAAAGCACGTTTTGCACGTTCTTCACCCGCTGCTCGAGCTGTTTTCTCGTCTTCAAAAGTAACGAAACGATCACCTGCTTGAGGCACATCATTCAATCCTGTGATTTCGACTGGTGTAGCAGGTCCAGCTGCTTTATCACGACGACCTAAATCATTCGTCATTACGCGAACACGACCGAAAGTATTCCCTACAACAATTGGATCACCTACATGAAGAGTCCCTTGTTGAACCAATAGTGTTGCTACAGGACCTTTTCCTTTATCAAGGCGCGCTTCAATGACTGTACCGATCGCCCGTTGGGTAGGATCAGCTTTCAAATCTTCGACTTCTGCTACTAAGAGGATCATTTCAAGCAATTCTTCAATGTTTTGCCCAAATTTCGCTGAGATTTCAACGAAGATCGTATCGCCACCCCAAGCTTCTGGGATCAACTCATGTTCACTTAATTCTTGCATCACATGTTGTGGGTTAGCACCTGGTTTATCGATTTTGTTTACTGCAACGATGATCGGCACTTTTGCTGCTTTCGCATGGTTGATCGCTTCCACTGTTTGTGGCATCACTCCATCATCAGCTGCGACAACAAGAATCGTGATATCGGTGATACTTGCTCCCCGTGCACGCATACTAGTGAAGGCCGCGTGTCCAGGAGTATCTAAGAAAGTAATTGGTTTGCCATTGATGTCGATTTGGTAAGCGCCAATATGCTGCGTAATTCCCCCAGCTTCACCACTTGTTACGCGTGAATGACGTAAAGTATCAAGCAATGTTGTTTTCCCGTGGTCAACGTGACCCATGATCGTCACAACAGGTGGTCGTGATACTAAATTATCTTCAATTTGTTCTTCTGCTTCGAAGAATTTATCGATGTCTGCGATATCCACTTGAACTTTTTCTTGTGGTTCGATTCCGTAATCGGTAGCAAGCAGTTCAATCGTATCTTTATCTAAAGGTTGGTTTTGATTGACCATAACCCCCATCATAAAGAGTTTCTTGATGATCTCTGCTGGTTCACGGTAGATTTTTTTCGCGATATCCGCTACGTTCATGCCTTCTGAATATTCCAATACTTCTGGTAGCTCACGGAATTTACGTGCTGGAACTGGCGGTTTCTTTTCCGTCTGCTGACGGCCTTTTTTGCCTTTTTTATTGAATTTGTTGCGATTGTTATTGTTGAAATTATTGTTGCGTCCACCGTAGTTTGACTTGCCGCGGTTTTGATTTCCTCCACGAGAATCATTCGATCCTTGCGGACGGTTATTGTTACGGTCTGCCCCTTGCGTATTTCCTGCAGATTGAGCGGCCGGACGGTTTTGTTGCCCTTGGTTATTTGGACGGTTTTGCTGTCCTTGGTTTGTTGGGCGATTTTGTTGCCCTTGATTATTCGGACGGTTTTGTTGTCCTTGGTTTGTTGGGCGATTCTGTTGCCCTTGATTATTCGGACGGTTTTGCTGTCCTTGATTGTTCGGACGATTTTGTTGTCCTTGGTTGTTTGGACGGTTTTGCTGTCCTTGATTGTTCGGACGATTTTGTTGCCCTTGATTGTTCGGACGATTTTGTTGTCCTTGGTTTGTTGGGCGATTTTGTTGCCCTTGATTATTCGGACGGTTTTGTTGTCCTTGGTTTGTTGGGCGGTTTTGTTGCCCTTGATTGTTACGATTCTCTTGGTTATTCACTCGATTATGACTTCCTTGGTTATTTGGTCTGTTACTTCCTTGACTGTTCGTGCGATCTACTTGTCCTTGACCAGCAGGACGGTTATTGCTTTGCGTAGTTCGCTGTTGACTTTGATTGTTATGACGGTTTTGGAAGTTAGGATTATTTCTTTGCGTTTTAAATTTCTTTTGTTCTTGTTTTTCCGGCTGGTTGGCTGGTTTCTGATTTGCGGGATTTGAGTTTGCAGATGTTTTACCATTTGGATTGCCGCCTAATGACTGCTGCAATTTTTGCGCCTCTCCATCTGAGATCGCGCCCATATGATTTTTGACATCAAAGCCTAAAGATTGTGCTTTTTCAACAACCTCTTTGCTCGACTTATTCCATTCTTTTGCAAGTTCATAAATTCTTTTTTTTCCCATGCAATCACCTTCCTAACCTAATATTAATTCCTGCACCTTCCTTGCAAATCCTTGATCTAAGATGCCAATGACCATTCTTGGTTTCCCAATGGCCGCACTGATTTCATCAGCAGAAAATGCATCTAGGAGCGGAATTTCGTAATAAGAACTTTTGTCCTTAATTTTCTTTTGTGTATTTTTACCAGCATCACTGGCGATAATGACTAAAGCAGCTTTCTCATTGCGAATCTCTTTTAAAGTCATTTCTTCACCAGTTACTAATTTCCCAGCACGCATGGCTAGTCCTAACATATTTAATGCTTTGGTTTTATTCATTTGCAAATAACTCTTTTCGCGCTTTTTGGTGCGTTACATAGTCCAATAGTTCTTGGTAAAATTCATCTGTCAATTTCGTTTCCAGCACTCGATCCAAGATACGCTTATCCCATGCTTTCTGGGCTTCAGCCGGTTCGATCGCTATATAAGCTCCCCGACCTGGCATTTTTCCTGTCGGATCGATGGAAACAACGCCTTCTTTTGAACGAGTGATACGAAGCATTTCTTTCTTAGGTAGCATTTCGCCTGAAATCACTGATTTTCGTAAAGGAATTTTTCGTTTTTTCATCACGATCTCACCTCAACTATTTTTCGTCAAACTCAACATTTTCATAATCATCCGCAGTCATGTCTGATGGAAGGATCGCTTCATCAACTGTTTCTGCAGATTCTGTTGCTTCTGTACTGATTTCTTCAGCAGCTTCTGAAGCATTGGCATCATACTCATCGATATAGTCGCCTTCATCCAGCTTCGCATAAAATTCTTCCATGTCTGTTTCTGATTTGATATCGATTTTGAAGCCAGTCAATTTGGCTGCTAGGCGAGCATTTTGTCCGCGTTTACCGATCGCTAATGATAGTTGGTAATCAGGCACGACAACAGTACAAGCCTTCGGATTATCAACATCAAAAATAACGTCGCTGACTTCTGCTGGATTCAACGCATTGGCGATGAAGATCGCTGGATCTTCATTCCATTCCACGATGTCCATGTTTTCGCCTTTTAGTTCATTGACGATCGCTTGAACCCGTTGACCTTTAGGGCCAACACAAGTGCCGACTGGATCGACGTTGGCATCAAAGGAACGAACAGCAACTTTGGCACGATCCCCTGCTTCACGAGCAATACTTACGATCTCTACAGTACCATCATATACTTCTGGCACTTCTTGTTCAAATAATCGGCGCAGCAAATCTGGATGGCTGCGGCTAACGAATACTTGAGGTCCTTTTGAAGTATTTTCAACACGAGAAACGAATACTTTGATCCGATCATGGGGTTGATAAAACTCATTTGGCATTTGGTCTTGTTTTGAAAGCACGGCTTCAATTTTGCCTAAGTTTACATAGATATAACGATTGTCTTGGCGTTCAACGATTCCTTGCAAAATGTCTTTTTCGTACGCACTAAATTCGTTATAGATAATGTTTCTTTCCGCTTCACGGACCCGTTGCAAAATGACTTGTTTTGCCGTTTGCGCCGCAATACGACCAAAATCTTTAGGCGTTACTTCAAAGCGGATTTTGTCGCCGATTTCATAAGCGGGGTTGATTGTCATCGCTTCTTTTAATGAAACCTCTAGTTGCGAGTCCATGACTTCTTCTGTCACTTCTTTGACTGCATAGACGTGGATATTGCCTTTTTTCTGATCAAATTCTACTTCCACATTTTGTGCTTGCCCGTAATGACGTTTGTACGCTGAAACCAATGCCGCTTCCAAGGCATCGATGACAATCTCTTTTGAAATGCCTTTCTCTGCTTCTAATGCATCCAATGCATTCAACATTTCTTTACTCATGATTCTTTCATTCCTCCGTGTTTAAAATTGAATGGCTAAACGAGCTTTGGCAATATTTTTCCGGTCGATCGTTCGTTCTTTTTCTCTGGTTTTGATTCGGGTCTTCATAACTAGCTGATTTTCATCGAATGACTGTAAAAAGCCTTCGAACTGTTTTTCTCCATCAATCGGTTGATATAAAGAAACATGAATGTACTCGCCGACTGCCCGTTGATAATCTGCTTCTTTCTTCAATGGACGCTCGGCGCCAGGGGAAGAAACTTCCAAGAAATAGGCCTGTGGAATAGGATCAGGTTCGCATTGGTCTAATTGTTCACTAAGTTGTTCACTGACAAAGGCACATTCCTCGATATCGATTCCGCCTTCTTTATCAATGAACACACGAAGAAACCAATTTTTCCCTTCCTTCACGAATTCTACTTCAACTAATTCAAATTTTTGCGCATCCAGAATAGGGGTCACTATATCTGTAACAGTTTCCACTACCGTACTCACAACATCGCCTCCTTTATTTCTCAACGAAACGAACTTCATTCCATTAAAAAGAGTGAGCGAAAAAACCGCTCACTCACTCTAAGTATCATTACATTGTAAATATAACACAATTTTCATAAAGATTCAACTACTGTCGCATGTTCCCTTCGCTTTCAGAAAAAAACAAAGCATTTTCTTAAAGATTTTTAATGCTTGGGTGAATGGCTGTTAGTGAATCACTTGACCAATCCGACGTAGTAGTTGTGGGAAAATGCTCTCTGGATCAAAGTCCATTGGCGCGTCATGTGGGAAATGAAGCCAGAGCCGACCACCATAAACCACTAGTACCAAAAGTGTCAATGTCACCCACAGGTTGTGACTGTAGTAAAGTTTGCTGATTTTCGGATTTTTTTTGAATAAAACGATTCCGAATACGATCGGCACTAACCAAAACAAGGGATGAAAATGCAGCGCACCTTCAAGATCACCCTGAAATAAGTGCAAGTAGGCGCGCGTCATGCCACAACCTGGACAAGGAAACCCCGTTAACCATTTAAACGGACAAATCAATAATCTACCCAATCATCTGAATCAGACGAATCGTTTGTATTGTTAGATGAGGTCATGGCATTTTGATCAGCCGCTTCCCACATTTGGTTCATATCACCTTGTAAAATCGCCATGTTGATGAAATCAAAAGCAAACAGGCTCAAGACGACAAAAAGAATTTTGTTGTCACTCAGACGAGGCATATTCGCTCGCTGTTGTGCACTCATAAAGATATCCGCAATTCGGTACCACCAATAAATTTGATACAATCCACAAGTAAGGATCGTGAGTAAAATCGACGTCTCTGGCGAAAGACGATTATCCCCGCTGTATTCTGCCAGCTCTTTGGTTGTTTGGTACATCCAAAAGAATGTATAAATGCCACAAGTAATAAATGTTAATAAAATGACCGATACAACCGATTTCTTTCTAACTCCGTAATTATAATTCATCACAAACTCCTTCTAGTTTATTCCTTTTTATCACATACTAATTATACACGATTTTATTCACAAAAACAAAAAAAAACTAATCATTTTATTTTATATAGATTAAAAAAGGTAAATAGCACCTGCTGAAAGCAGGTGCCTATACTATAAAATCATTCGTTTTCTTTGAACCAAAAGCTATGCTCGGCTATAATTTTTCACTTCAGCAGCCATTGCATCAACAAACAGATTCAATTCTTCGACTTGGGTCTCCTTGCTGCCGTAGCGACGGATATTGACTGTCGCATCATTGACTTCTTGATCCCCAACAACAATTTGGTAAGGAATTTTTTGGGTTTGTGATGCACGGATCTTATACCCCATTTTTTCGTTGCGGTCATCCACTTCCACTCGCAGTCCTTGCGCTTGCAGGCGTTCTTTGATTTCGTAAGCATAGTCGCTGTGGGCTTCGACTGAGACCGGAATGATCGATGCTTGGATTGGTGCCAACCAAGTCGGGAATGCCCCTTTATAGACTTCTGTCAGGTAAGCCACAAAACGTTCCATCGTTGAAACGATTCCGCGGTGGATCACCACTGGACGGTGATTGTTTTCGCCATCTTCACCAACATATGTTAGATCAAACCGTTCAGGCAATAAGAAATCCAATTGGATCGTTGACAAGGTTTCTTCCATACCTAAAGCTGTTTTCACTTGGACATCTAGTTTAGGTCCGTAGAAAGCTGCTTCACCGTCAGCTTCAAAATAATCCAATTCTAATTCATCCATGGCCGCTTTTAGCATTGTTTGCGCATTTTCCCACATCGCATCGTCATCAAAATATTTGTCTTTGTTTTGTGGATCGCGATAACTTAAACGGAAACGATAGTCAGTAATATTAAAGTCTTCGTAAACGCCCACCATAAGATCCAGTGTCCGTTTGAATTCTTCTTTGATTTGATCAGGACGAACAAATGTATGACCATCATTTAAGGTCATTTCCCGAACCCGTTGCAACCCTGATAGTGCCCCTGATTTTTCATAGCGGTGCATCATTCCTAATTCAGCGATCCGAATTGGTAGTTCACGATACGAATGGATGTCATTTTTGTAAACCATCATGTGATGCGGGCAATTCATTGGTCGTAGAACCAGCATTTCGCCATCCCCCATATCCATTGGTGGGAACATGTCCTCGTGGTAATGATCCCAGTGCCCTGATGTTTTGTATAAATCCACGTTTGCCATGATTGGTGTGTAAACGTGTTGGTACCCAAGGCTAACTTCTTTATCCACGATATAACGCTCGATCGTACGACGGATCGTTGCTCCTTTTGGCAACCAGAAAGGCAAACCCGCGCCGACTTCAGGGGACAACATAAACAATTCTAATTCTTTCCCTAATTTACGATGATCGCGTTCTTTTGCTTCTTCTCGTAAACGAATAAATTCCTTCAAGTCTTTCTTATCGAAAAAGGCTGTTCCATATACCCTTTGCATCATTTGATTATCAGAACTTCCACGCCAATAGGCTCCGGCTACTGATAACAATTTGTACACTTGGATACGACCTGTCGATGGGACATGAGGGCCGCGGCATAAGTCAACAAATTCTTCTTGCTGATAGGCAGTAATCGTTTCGTCATCTGGTAATTCTGTGATCAACTCAACTTTGTATGGATCTTCAGCAAAAAGAGCCAAAGCTTCCTCTTTTGTTAATACACGTCGTTCAATTGGCAGATTTTCTTTAATGATTTTCATCATTTCTGCTTCGATTGCTGGTAGATCTTCCGCAGTTACTGGGTTTTCCCCATTGTCTGTGTCATAGTAAAAACCAGAATCAATTGCAGGTCCTACTCCAAAATGGATCGATGGATAGAGTCTGCGCATGGCTTGAGCCATTAAATGAGCTGTCGAATGACGAAGTAAACCTAAGGCGTCTTCATGATCGGGTGTCACGATCTCAATCGTTGCATCTTCTTCGATCGGACGTGAAAGATCGATCAGTTGTCCATTGACTTTTCCAGCTAAGGCTTTTTTTGCAAGACTTTTCGAGATACTTTCAGCAATCTCTTTAGTTGTTACCCCAACAGCAAATTCTTTTTTTGCGCCATCAGGAAATGTAATAAATAATGACATATGAATATCCTCCTTTGAATGATTTCAATCAATAAAAAAGTCCTAGTATCGGTTACGATACTAGGACGATCACTCGTGGTTCCACCTATTGTTCGAAAACAGAAAAAGTCTGTTTTCCTCTTCATGAGATAACGGTTCAACCGCCTCCGTTTCGACAGAGGTCTAAAAAAGTGGTCATCCTTTGGTTTTCTTCCAGGAAATTTTCAGCCAAGATTTCCCTCTCTTATCGAAGACTCTCAAACTCAGGTGTCTTTTTTATTGATCGATTATGGCTCAATTAAACCACTACCTACAAGAAAAAGCAAGAGAATTATTTCCAATCGCCATTCACAGCATAGGTTCCTTGCTTCATTTCATTGATGATGACATGGATATGCTCCTTAGGGGCACCCGTATTTTTATGGACCGCCTCAGTGATTTCTTTCATCATATTCGTCAGTTGTTCTTGCGAACGCCCTTCAACTAGTTCGACATGAATAAATGGCATACGATTTCCTCCTTTGTTTGCTTTTGATTATACACCTTTTTCAAAAAGACAAAAGCTATTCCCATGATTTCCAAAGAAAAACGTGTCTTTATTCCTCCTGATACACGACAGAAAACTTTTCACAAACGCATAGCATTTGATCGTGAAAAGACAACCCCGCTGAGGCATAAGCTCGTCGAAAAAAAGCTTCATGAACACGGCGCCAATAAGCCAAAGTGCGATCTCCTTCCCCTTCTAAAAAGGCAAACGCTGCTGTCACTTCATCAAATGGCACGATCGACACTGACTCTAAATAAAGAACAGCTCTTGGTACATCCGAACCATCTAAAAGGACACTATACGTTTCTGATTGTGGCAATGCTTCTTGCTCGATTTCATAGAGCGCAGCGGCGGAGGTCGTCGCTGTCTTTTTGCCAGCTAAAACAAGTGCTGCCAGTTCATCCGCCATTTCTGAAGTATCACCAAAGGACCAAGCATCTTCATAGGTCAGAGAAGATTGATTTCTTGGATTTGCTTTTAAAAACCGCTGCCAAAACGCTTGAATCTGACTGTCTTTTATTTTTGGTTCTCTGGTCTCATCTGCCAATTTTTTTCACTCCAATACTTCGTATATGTTTGGACATTCTCAGCTTCTTGCCAATCATAGGCCAACCCTAATTTCTCGCTGATTTTCTTTGCTTGCTTATCAAATCGTTTTTGCATCTTCAAAAGGGACTGACCGCAAGCAGTGATCGTGGAAAAATCAAGCAATGAGGTCAATTCCCGCCACTCCTTTTCCGTTAGAAACGACTGCAGGTATTTATGATTTTTCCCAGTACTCACCTGAAATTGCTGAGCATGGGCAACAAACAAATCTTCTATCCATAACAATTCTTGCCAACAAATGGTGTATAAATGATCCGTAGCATAAATTAGTTGCTTTCGAAGCAGCCCTTTCACGACATACGTGCTTACCCACCAAAATTCGTTGCAGTGTTCTTGAAAAGCGGCTTGGGTCGGGCGCTTGATCCAGTAATGCGAATGATTTGCTTGATTAGCAAAACTTAGTAATTGGTCTGGATCAAGCAGCGGCTGCAAGCCTGGTTCTTTAGCAAGACGATCGACCAGTGCAAGTGGACATAGCATGAGATCGATTCTTACTCCGTCTAAAAAATGCATCAAGTACGTAAAACACCCGCCCAAACTCGGCGGATAAATCGTGCTAGCTTCCGGTGTTTGCCTGATCATGATTGATCCAAAGGCTTCTAACCATGAAGAATCATCGACCAAAGGCTGAATATCCTCCATCACGAAGACCACGTCAAAATCCTGCAAAATATCTTTTGGCGCCTGTGGATCGGTCCGTGAACCAGATAAACCGATGGCACGTGCCCCAACACGTTTCCCAACAGACAGGATCAATTGGCGCAATTCTGCTTCTTCTCTCACCTTTTCCACCTCTATTTCGTTTCGTTTTTGAACACCTAAGCTCTTTTTATAAATATTAGCATAGTTTCTTTTTTTCCACGACATTCACAGGGAAAATATGCTATAATTTTATGTCGCAATTTTTTTAAGGAGGATCCTTCGTGAACGAACGTCAAAAAGAACAACAACATGTCAATGAAACCATTGCTCTGATCCACAGAGAACAAGCGATCCTTTCGCAGCAAAAACAAGAATTAGCCGCTAAAATGGATGATCAATTAAAAGAAATCGCCGATAAGAAAATTCGCGGAGGCGACAGTGAAGCCTTTTATGAATCAGTGATCGAGTACCAGCAGCATGAACAAGAACTGCTGATCAAGTATCAAACCGCAGAATCACAAGAAAAACGCGTCAAAACCCTAACAACGATGGCAGGCAATCCCTACTTTGCTCGAATCGATTTCAAAGAAGAGCAAGAAACCGAGACCCTCTATTTAGGGATCGCTTCTTTACGAGACAAAGAGGAAGAAACGATCGTCATTGACTGGCGCGCACCGATCGCTAATCTTTACTATGAAGGAGAACTTGGTGAAACATTCTACGAAACAGACACCGACCGTTTTACGGTAGAGCTGCTCTTAAAACGCCAGTTTAAAATTCAAAATGGTGAGATCTTATCGATGGTCGATACTTCGGAGATCATCAATGACGAATTTTTATTGGAAATCTTGGATGAGGCCTCTTCTTCTCAAATGCGTAACATCGTTTCAACGATCCAAAAAGCACAGAACCAAATTATTCGTGATACCACCAATAAATTTTTACTGATCGAAGGGATTGCTGGAAGTGGGAAAACCTCTGCTTTATTGCAACGGGTCGCCTTTTTACTTTACCGTAATCGCAAATGGCTGGACGAAAAACAAGTCTTGCTGTTTTCACCCAATCATTTGTTTTCTGACTATATATCCATGGTCCTGCCTTCATTAGGGGAAAGTGAAGTGCCCACAAGAACCTTCCACCACTTTATCCAATTGATTCTGACTGGCTATGAAGTAACAAAAGAAACCCAACAAGAAGAGAACTTTTTAAGCGGCGACGATGATGCCATTGAAAAAATCAAAAGTAGTCTTTTCTTGGTGGAAAAAATCAACCGTTATGTCCGTTCGATTGCACCGATCGGCCCCTTGTTCCGTGATCTAAAAATCCAAGGGCAAACCTATTTGACAAAAGAACAGATTCGCCGCTGGTACCAAGAAACCAATCATGAATTGCCGATTTACCAAAGAACCCAACTGCTTCAAACAAAATTATTAAAAAAAATCGGCGGCTTGGAAAAAGATGAAGCCAAAAAAGACTGGGTCAAAGAAGCGACCGAAGAGCAATTGCAACAAGTATTTGCCAACGATCCTCATCAAGAATACAGCGAAGAAAACGAACGCCGTTTGCGGAAGAAACTCAGACAGCAGATCGTCCGTAAGAAGTTCCGTTCCTTGACGCGGGGAGTGAAAAACTTTCAGTTTATCAACCAAGCCAAGCAATACTTACACTTTTTACAATCGGTTGAGTCTGCTGCAGTCAAAGAAACTGGCATCGAGGCTGCGGCTTGGCAGCAAAGTATTGCCAACATTCGCCAAGGAATGCGCCAAAGACAAATCAAACAAGAAGACGCCGTTTTGTTTTTCTTACTGATCAAACAGCTTTATCCTGTTCACGTCGAAGAAAAAGCTCGGTTTATCTTTATCGATGAAATGCAGGATTTTCCACCAGCACAAGTGGCTCTGCTGCGTCAGCTTTATCCAAAGGCTGGTATCACCCTGTGCGGCGATTTGAACCAAAAAGTTTATGGCAATGAAACGATCGTCGGAGCATTAGCAGAATTATTCCCCCACGAAAGCGTGAAACGTTATCAATTGAAAACCAGCTATCGTTCGACTAAGGAAATCACAGATTTCGCCAATCAATTTTTAGTTGGCAGTGATCAAGTGGAATTGACGGCTCGTAAAGGTGCGGTACCAACAATTGTTAAAGGAACTGAATCTGAAAATCTGGCTTTCCTAGAAACCAGTATTCGAAAGGCAGCGGAGAATCAGCGTTGGCGCACCGCGATCATTTGTAAAACCGCAAAGGATTGCCAGCAGTTATATGCCCAGCTGACAGAAACAATGCAGGAACAAGTGCAGCTGATCACCTCTGAAGAAGACTTCATGAAACGCAATGTCATGATCTTCCCGGCCTTTTTAGCAAAAGGGCTAGAGTTTGACCAAGTATTTGTCTGGACACCAGGTGCCACTTTCGCGACTGAACAAGACCAATTGATTTTTTATACAATGGCGACACGGGCGATGCATCAGTTGACCGTCCTTACCCAAGAAGAATTGCCGCTTCTAGTGAAAGCTGATCCTGCCACTTATCAGTTTCAAGAAGCATCACGGATTGACGAATAACCTAACAAAAAAACATCACTTTCGACTGATTCTCAAATGAAACCAGCCGATTGTGATGTTTTTTAGCCTTTTAATTCGCCAATAAATAAGCGGGTTTCTGGATAACGCATCCCAACGATTGTTAAAATCATCTGCAGCTCAGAAACGTGTTCCGGATCTTCTGGAACAAATAATTTTGTATGACGTCCGATACTGCCATTATCGATCAAACGATGGGTACGATTCCATTGACTAAATTCCTCGATCGTTGTAAAGCGACTAAGAGGAAAACCAGCACCGTCGAGAATTTCCGTCAATCGAAAAAGCACATAAGAACTATCGATCACCAATTCTTTTCTGTGAGGTAAAGCACGCGTTCGCTTATAATCAATAATTGCTTTTTCTGGTCGGTGTTCCAAAAGCCAATCCAACAGCATGAAGAACCCTTCCATTCGATAATCATCGATAAAGAGCCGTTCAGAGTATTCCGACATGCGAAAGACCAAAGGAATCAAGAATCGCTCTTTATAAATTAACAAGGGTGCGCGATCAACGACGACATTTAAATAACGATTCAAATAAGAAGAACCACGATAATCGCCTAGACGATACCCTTCCACCCCATACTTTTGATATTTCCGACAAAGAGCCGAGCAGTCAGAAATCGATACAGACACTTCTGCTAGCTTTTCAAAACCACTTAAGATTCGATTAAATGGCTCTAAAACGATTTTTTCTTCCATGTCTGCCCCCCTAACGAGTTGTTTGCTTATGTAGTAAATCATAACATATAAAATGTCTGGAAACCAACTGAAAAGACGATGAATATTGAAGAATTTTCAAGAGAAGTGCTTCTCGCTCTCTTGTTTTTTTCACTTGACTAAACAACGGAAGGTTGATGAAAAAAACACCAAAAACTGGCAGCCAGATCACCTCTAGGCTGCCAGTATGTCTTATTCTTCAGCGTCTGCCACATTGTGATAGACATTTTGAACATCTTCAAGATCTTCTAATACATCGATCATTTTTTCGAATTTTTCTAGATCATCGCCAGTTAAGGTTACTTCATTTTGAGGAATCATTTGCATTTCAGCAATTGAAAATTCGGTGATTCCTTTTTCTTTCAAGGCTTCCTGAATGGCATGGAAGTCACTTGGTTCACCGTGAACGATAATTTGTCCATCTTCTTCAACAACATCACGAACATCGATCTCTTTGTCCATCAAGTATTCTAAGATCTCATCGGCATCGTCACCAGCAAAGCCAAATAATGCTGTGTTATCAAACATATAAGCAACTGCCCCAGAAACACCCATATTCCCGCCGTTTTTACCAAAAGCGGCCCGAACATCGGCTGCGGTACGGTTGACGTTGTTTGTCAAAGTATCGACGATCACCATTGATCCATTTGGTCCAAATCCTTCATATCGAAGTTCTGAGTATTGTTCATCGCCAGAACCTTTGGCTTTTTCAATCGCACGGTCAATAATGTGTTTTGGCACATTGTAGGTTTTCGCACGTTCGATAACAAAGCGTAATTTTTGGTTCGCGTGAGGATCAGGATCACCCGATTTTGCTGCTGCGTAGATTTCGATTCCAAATTTTGCATAAACTCGGCTATTGTTTGCATCTTTAGCAGTTTTTTTCGCTACGATATTTGCCCATTTACGACCCATGATTTCACTTCGCTTTCTTGTTTTTAAAAATCCTTATTCATTATACTTGTCAAATGGCGTTCTGTGAAGCAATTTTCACTTATTTATCAATAAAAAGCGGAATTCTTCGAAAATTTTGTTCTGAGATTTGAGCATTCCCTTGCTGATAAATCTGGTCGATCCGCAATGACAAGCCGTAGCGCTGTGCTTCTTTCTTACCGAATTTAGCGATCAGCGGCAGGGTCAGCTCTTTTTTGACTTCTTTTAAATATTGCTGCCCTTGCTTTGTATAGCCTAAGACTCGAATAAAGGGATGTGCTTGGGCTTCCTTCATTTCAGCTTTTGTCACTTGGAACAATACATAACAAGCAAGACGCTGCAGTCTCGTTTGGGTATAGCGTTTTGTCTTTAACAACTTGATAAAATCTGCAAACGAATCCGCCGCAGTCACATATTGTTTTAGTCGATATTCTAGTCCTTCTTCCATCTGGTAAATAGCAGCTAATTTTTCGAGGGGGGCAGAAATGATCTGGTATTGAAGATACGGCCAAAAGGCTTCCCAGTCGACTGTTTTTTGCGAAAGAAATTTTTGTGTTGCTTCAGGAACAAAATCCACAACAGCTTCACCTTGTTTGAGTCCTTGACGAATGGCTGTGGCACTAGCGATCGTTGGATGCTTAAATTGTTCTGAATGATAAGAGGCCGCAATTCGTTGAATGGGAACAAGCCTCATTGGTTTTTCATAACACAACACTTCCCGTGCATACGCCATACCCAACAGATGATTCGGCTGGTCTTTTTCTGCATGGTACTCAGGATAAAGCTCACTGAGGACCATACTCATTTTTTGACTATAGGTAGCATTTTGCCTAGCTATGCGTTGAAATGCGTCATCGATCATCCGCTGATTTTCTTTTTCAAACTGAGCGAACTTTGCATAGTCAAAGGGTTGTTTCGCATCTGTACCAAAACACAAAGAATCACATTGCAGATTTTGTAAGATCCTAATCGCTCCCGCTGCAAAAAAATCAGCAGACTGGACGGCCCAAGCGGATGGCAGTTCAACGACCAAATCGACGCCATTTTGCAATGCCGCTTGGGCTCGTTGCCATTTATCGATGATTGCTGGTTCGCCACGCTGTAAAAAATTCCCACTCATCACGGCTACAATGACATCAGCGTTGGTTTCTTGCCTGGCTTTGTCCACATGGTATTGGTGGCCATGGTGAAAAGGGTTATATTCTACGACTAGTCCGCAAGCCTTCATCGACATCCCTCCTGTTTTACATAACGGTTACTTATGGCAGACAAAAAACCAGCGACGGCTTTTTTCATTTGGTTTTGTATCGATAAAATCAGCGTAGCATTCAACATTAGCAAAACCAGCATTTTCTAACATTCTTAAATAGCTTTCGAGAGGATAGGTTCTTTCTTGATGAAGCTCATCTAAGCGTTCAAACAACCCATTCTCTTGTGCAACAAAAAAGGTCAAGAAATGTTCAATGCTATGGTCTTTTTCTCCTTGATAGCTTTCCCAAAGAAAGGCAAATTCATCCGTCTGGTAATGGTAGCTATAATCAGGAAACACTTCATTGATTTGATATAAGGAATGCACATCAAATAAAAAGACGCCATCTTCTTCTAAACAACTGTAAACACCATCAAAAACTTGCTGCACACTCTGCTCGTCTTCCATGTAGCAAAGGGAGTCAGAATAGCAAGTAATAGCTTGATAGGTGCCAATATCTACGAGATCCAGCATGTCACCCGCAACAAATTGCACAGCCGCCTCTTCTTTTTCAGCCCGTTGACTAGCGATCATCAGCATCTCTTCTGAAAGATCTAACCCAGTCACATCAAACCCAGCCTTGGCAAATTCAACGGCTAACGCACCGGTTCCACAAGCCAATTCTAACAGCTGTTTTCTTTTTCCTAAATGACGACAAGAAAAATCCAGCCACTTTTTATAGAGACTGGAATCCATTACTTCGTCATAGACAAATGCGAAGGTTTCGTAAGCCATTACGCCACGACCCATTCATTAAGATCCACAAGCGGCGCATCAGACCATAATTTTTCTAGGTTGTAAAAAGCACGTTCTGAGGCACTGAATACGTGAACGATTACGTCACCTAAGTCGATCAAGACCCATTTTCCACCATCTTTTCCTTCGACACGGCGAACAGATACTTGACTTTCTTCTTCTTTATCGATGACTTCATCAATGATCGCATTGATTTGACGTTCACTATTTCCTGAACAGATCACAAAGTAATCTGCTAGCAAAGAGATTTCCCGCACATCTAATGCCATAATATCTTCGGCATGTTTTGAATCGGCGGCTTTTACAGCAATTTCTAATATTTTCTGACTATCTATGGTAATTCCCTCCTATATTTGGCTACCCAAAAATTGTAGGTTTCGATCGTTTTTGGGTAGATAACTGCTTCTGTTTCGATCAAATGAAGCAAGGTATGTTTCGTTTCGTAAGCAACAGCGGCATCTAAGTCGATCATTGCGATTTCCCTAGCCTCAACGACTCCAGGAAACGTACGCCCGGGTTCGATATAATCTGCTACATAGATGATTTTATCTAGTAGGCTCATCTTGGCAGCTCCGGTTGTGTGCAAACGGATCGCTTGTAAGATTTCTTCGTCATCGATTTCTAATTCTCGTTGAACGAAATCAGCACCGACGAGTCCATGCCAGATAGCATTGTTCCAGTTCAAGAGATCCAATTCAAATCCGTCTCTACGAATGACTAATTGAAATTCTTCATCGCTGCGTTCCTTCGCATAATCATGCGTCAAAGCAGCGATGCTGGCTTTGACCGGTGAAGCACCATATTTTTCCGCAAGGGCAACGGCCGTTTTTTCGACACCCAACACATGCTCAAAGCGCTTTTGACTCATCTGCATTTGGACCTTTTGCATCAAAAGTTCCCGTTCTGCTTGTGTGTAGTGTTCACTCTTCATCCAAGTACAACCCCTTTTCTTGAATATAGTGTAACACATTATCTGGCAATAAGTAGCGAACCGAACAACCTTGTTGCACTTTTTTACGAATTGTTGTTGAGCTGACATCCATTAGAGGAATATCGATCCAAATAATCGGGTATGGGCTATCGATCGGCACTTCCGGGCGGCGAACCCCCACAAAAGTTACCAATTCCATCAGCTCATCGATTTGATGCCATTTTGGTAAATAGTTCACCATATCCCCGCCAATGATAAAATAATAATTAGTATCTGGATTCTTAGCTGTCAATTCCCGCATCGTATCAACCGTATAACTCTTACCTTTTCGTTCCAACTCAATGGTCTCTACAGCAAATCGCGGATTATCGGCGACCGCCAACTTCAACATCGCTAAACGATGCTCAGCGGGGATTGTCTTTTTCTCATCAACATGAGGCGGTAAATACTCAGGCATGAAATAAACTTTATCCAGCCCTAATGCTTGCCCTACTTGCTCACCCATGACCAGATGTGCGTAGTGTACTGGATTAAAATTTCCACCAAGAATGCCCACTTGCTTTTTCGGTACAAGTTCTTGTGTTTGTGTCTCTAAAACCGTTTGTACCTTTCCAAATGTTTGTCCTTGCATGCCTTCTCCCTCCTAAATTGAACGAACTTTGCTTGAAATCGTTTGGTATTTTTCTTTACTAGACGGTTTGAATAAAACGATCACTCGTCCGATGATCTGAACTACTTCACAGCCGACTTTCTCCCGGATCGTTTCAGCTGCTTCGTCAGCAACCTCATCGGTATTTTGGAGCAATGAGACTTTGATCAATTCTCGTTTTTCTAGTGCTTCTTCAATTTGCGCCATCATCGCGTCATTCAAGCCGCCTTTGCCGATTTGAAAAATCGGGTTTAGATGGTGCGCTTCACTTCGTAAAAATCTTTTTTGTTTTCCTCGTAAGTCCATAATCTTCCTTCTTCCTTATACTAATGCTTTGCGTCTAAGCACATCGACACCTTTTGGCGCCCACCCGGCGATGACACATGGTTTGGTGATCGTGATCCAGCCAAGTCCAGCAAAAACGATATCGTTTTTTTCTTTGATAGAAAATTCGAAACGGACGAGTTCAGGAAAATCCGCCACTTCATCTGCTCGTGGCGGCTGCAGCAGCCCACCAACATGTTTCTCATAAAATTCATCGGCTTTACTTAATTTGGTCCGATGGATCGCTACATCATTCGCTACATAGGCAACAAACGAACTTCGTTCTCCTTGTATGAAATCAAAACGGGCAAGTCCCCCTAAGAACAAGGTTTGTTCAGGGTTCAATTGATACACTTTCGGTTTAATTTCTTTGGCTGGTGCCACGATTTTCAGATCTTTTTTACCTAAATAGTGTGCCATTTGATGACGATGAATGATTCCTGGTGTGTCGATCAAAAAGTGCCCGTCGTCCAATGGAATCTCAATTTTATCCAATGTAGTTCCAGGGAATCGCGAAGTGGTGATCAGCTCGTTGATCCCTGCTGTTTGTTTGATGATTTGATTGATCAATGTTGATTTTCCAACATTCGTCACACCAACCACATACACATCACGACCTTCACGATACGTTTCGATCGCTTGTAGCAACGCTTGGGTTTCACCCGGTTTCTTGGCACTCGTCAACAATACATCGACGGGTCTTAAACCGACTTCGTAAGCCCGTTCCTTCATCCATTGGGTCATTTTCGATTTTTTCAAAGATTTCGGTAAAATATCCACCTTGTTGCCCACTAATAAAACAGGATTATCACCAACAAAGCGGTGCAGTCCTGGGATCAATGAACCATTAAAGTCAAAAATATCGACGACATTAACGATCAAGGCGTCTTTTTCCCCGATTTCATTCAGCAAACGTAGGAAATCATCGTCTGTCAGCGCGACATCTTGGATCTCATTGTAATGACGCAAGCGGAAGCAGCGTTGACAATAGACTTCTCCTGATTCAAGTCCTTTTTCTAATGCAGATTGCGGGGTGTACCCCAATTCGTTAGGATTTGTTGTTTGAATCAATGCCCCGCAGCCGATACAGTGAATTTCTTCGATTCCTTCTGTCATATTAAATTCCTCCACGCCATTTTAACTCTGGGTTGTGTTTCAATAAATAGTTCATGATTTTTCTTTCTGCTGCTCGATTAAACTGGGTTTTCCAAGAATCCGTTGGGATCACTGGTTTCACTAGAATGCTGCGAACACCAGCACGATTGGCACCTCGTACATCCGTCATAATCTGATCGCCGATCATGACAACCTCTTCTTTTTTCAAGCCTAATTGCTGATACCCTTGTTTGATCCCTCTTGAAAAAGGTTTTAATGCGCGGTGTACGTACTTTAAACCAAAAGGCGCAACAGCCCGTGCCACGCGTTCACTATTGTTGTTTGAAACGACAATCACCGGTATGCCAGCGTTTTTCATTTCCAATAACCAGTTTTTTAATTCTTCGGTTCCATCAGGATTATTCCAAGCAATCAAGGTATTATCAAGATCGGTCAAAATCCCTTTGATCCCCTGTGCCTTTAGTTGGCTAGGGGTGATTTTATAAATCGCATCGACCATCCAAGTCGGTTTATAATTTGAAAACATAGAATCTCCTTTACTATCTGATTTCTTCGCATGTTAAAAGTCGGCGACTAGTCATCGATCCACATAGTCGATCTTTAAAAAGAAACCGTACTAGCTGTTGACAAGCAAGCAGGCAGTTTCTAAAAGGATCAGACCTCTTCAACCTGTAATTATACAATAGAATCTTTTTGAATACTAGCAAGTGCGCTAGTTTCTGCAGGTTTCTTGTAAAAGAACTGAAAAACGAAGGTGTCGAAACAACAGTTTGTTCCATCACTTCTTTAAAGTAGTCTTTTTTTCCGTCAAAAAAGCATCCTTTTACTGAAAGGATGCTTAGAAAAAGTCCAAAATTGTCATTTGCAACTGCGAGCTTCTCGCATTTTACAATACTTTACTTAAAAAATCAATGGTTCTCGGGTTTTTCGGATGATCAAAGAGCTGTTCTGGCGTTCCTTCCTCCATAATGATTCCCTGATCCATAAATAAAATCCGATCCGCGACTTCTTTCGCAAAGCCCATTTCATGAGTGACGATGACCATCGTCATTCCTTGCTGAGCCAAACGCTGCATGACGGACAATACTTCGCCAACCATTTCTGGGTCTAACGCTGAAGTCGGTTCATCAAAGAGCATCACGTCTGGTTCCATCGCCAAGGCACGTGCGATAGCGATTCGTTGCATTTGTCCACCAGAAAGACTTTGAGGATAGGCTTTTGCTTTGTCTGGTAAGCCAACATCATTTAGTAGTTGTTTTGCCAACTGATCAGCCGCCGATTTTGCTACCTTCTTGACTTTCGTCGGGGACAAAGTAATGTTTTCTAAAACCGTCATATTCGGAAAAAGATTGAAATTTTGAAAAACCATGCCCATTTTTTCCCGCATCTTATACAAATCATTCTTTGGATCGGTAATATCGGTTCCTTCAAAAAAGATTTTTCCGCTTGTCGGTACTTCTAGTAAGTTTAAACAGCGTAAGAACGTGCTTTTTCCTGAACCAGATGGTCCAATCACCACAACGACTTCTCCTTGCTCGATCGTCGTTGTGATCCCTTTTAGCACTTGATTGCTGCCAAAGGTTTTGTGTAACTCTTGAATATCTAACATCATAGCTTGTCTTCTCCTTTTAACGACGATAGCCTTTTCCTAGTTTCTTTTCCCATAAACTCAATAGTCGCGAAGTCGTAAACGTCAAGATGAAATAAATGACCGCCGCCACATAGAAAGGCGTTAATGGTTGGAAAGAACTGGTGACAACGATCTGCGCACTGTTCATCAGCTCGTAGATGCCGATCGTTGAAAGCAAAGAGGAATCCTTGATCAAAACGATAAATTCATTGCCTAGTGGCGGCAAGATGTTGCGTAGTGCTTGTGGCAATACGACATAACGCATCGTTTGAAAAGGCCGCAGCCCTAAAGAACCAGCCGCTTCTGTTTGACCGTAATCAACGGCATTGATTCCCCCTCGGACGATCTCAGCAACATATGCCCCAGAATTAAGCGAGAGCGCAATGATCCCAGGAAATAACCGCCCAAAATCAAGACTCAACACACCGATCGAGACTGTCGGCAAGGCAAACATGCCTTGCAAAAGACCAAAAGCGATCAATATCTGCACCAACATTGGTGTGCCGCGGATGACTTCAATATACGCATTAGCAAACCAGCGCAAAGGCGTCACTTTTGATAATTTCATTAGGGCAAAAATCACCCCTAGAATCGTTCCAAAGATCACGGTGATGATAGAGATCACGATGGTGATCACCACACCAGAAAGAAAATAAGGGTAATATATCGCTAAAAAGGATAAATCCATAATTGTGTCTACTCCGTTCTATCTATTGCGCCGCATTTTCGTTGGCTAGATCTGTGTTCTTTTGTACATACTCATCGATTGTACCATCTTCAATCAATTCTTTCAAAATACTGTTTAGCTCTTCTTGTAGTTCGGTACTCCCTTTGGGTAAAGCAATTGCATAAGAATCGCCTTCAGACGCTTCTAATGCTACATCAGTGATCACGAGGTCATCATTTTGTGCAACATACGATTCAGCCACCGCACTTTCAAGCACCAAACCATCGATCGATCCTTGTTTCAATTCATTGACTAGATTCGGAACTTTGGCGATGGAAACCAATTGCGAATCCGCTAATTGGTCTTGAACGATCATTTCTTGGATCGAGCCTTTTTGAGCGCCCACCTTTTTGCCAGACAAGCTTTCGATTGAATCAAATGCCGACTCATTGTTTTTATTAACAACTACTTTTTGTTCTGGTGTAAAATAGTTATCGGTGAAATCAAAAGTCTGTTTACGTTCGTCAGTTGCTGAGATGCCTGAAACAGCGATATCGGCTTTTCCTTGTTGCAAAGCAGTCAAGACAGCATTGAAATCAAGGTCCAAAATATTCACTTCGACACCAAGACGATCAGCGATCTCATTGACCATATCGATATCTGCGCCCACGATCGTATCTTTGCCATCAATCAAGGCATGAAATTCAAAGGGGGCAAAGTCAGCAGAAGTTGCCACATTCAACACACCGGCTGCTTTGATGGCTTCCAATTGATTATCCGCCGAACCGCTGGCACTAGAACTGCCAGTACTCGATGAGCTGCCATTCCCACAAGCTCCTAAAACCAAAATCCCCGTCAATACAACAAGTGCTCCAAATAATTTTTTCATTAAAAACGCTCCTCTTCAAAACAAATATTTATGCAATATAATCTTCTTATATTCAGAATATATACATAGTAGCACAGAATAATTAAATTTTAAACTAAAAACTTCGTCATTTGCACGATTTATTCAATAACACTTTTAATAAAAAAATACTAGGATACCCTCTCTCTAATCAGAGTGGATATCCTAGTTGTTAAAATCGGCGAAAACGCTGATACCTTGCCTCAAGCAATTCTTCTGTTTGCAACGTAGAAAGTTCAGCGAGTTTCGTTGAAATTGCCGCTTTCATCTGTTCCATCAATTGCTCTTTCGGTAAAAAGGCCTCTTCATGGGTTTCAGCAATCACTTTTTCAATAACGCCTAATTCAAATAGTTCTTGGGCAGTGATCTTCATTAAACCAGCAGCTTCTTTGGCCCGGCTACCCTCTTTCCATAGGATCGAAGCAAAGCCTTCGGGAGATAAAATGGCATAGATCGAATGTTCCATCATCCACACTTCATCCCCTAAAGCCAGTGCTAAAGCACCGCCGCTGCCGCCTTCACCAATGATGATTGCCAAGATCGGCACCGTTAAATCGGACATTTCCATCAAGTTACGGGCAATCGCTTCACCTTCTCCCCGTTCTTCCGCGCCAATACCACAAAACGCCCCTGCTGTATTGATCAATGTGACCACAGGTCGCTGAAATTTTTCTGCTTGCTTCATTAAGCGTAACGCTTTTCGATAGCCTTCAGGATGTGGTGAGCCAAAGTTTCTGCGTAAATTTTCAGGTAGATTACGGCCTTTTTGAATACCGATCACGGTCACTGGCTTGCCATCTAAACAAGCTATCCCGCCAACAACGGCTTCATCTTCGCCAAACAGACGGTCTCCATGAAACTCTTCAAACTCAGAAAAAATGCCTTCAAAGTAATCCAGTGCCGTCAAGCGGTCTTTGCTGCGAGCGAGTTCAACGATTTCGTGGGCTGCTCTAGTCATTGCGATTCCATCCTTTCCGCGTATGCAAAGAAATCAAATGGTAGATTTTCTCCCGCAAGTTCGTCCGTGGAACGATTTGATCGACAAAGCCATGATCTAACAGGAACTCTGCCTTTTGAAAATCTTCAGGTAGTTCCTGACGAATGGTTTGTTCAATCACACGTCGTCCAGCAAAACCGATCAATGCTTGCGGTTCTGCCAGGATGATATCCCCTTCCATCGCAAAACTAGCGGTAACGCCACCGGTGGTCGGGTCCGTTAAAACCGTTAGATAAAACAAGCCAGCTTTACTGTGGCGTTTTACTGCCGCGGAGATCTTCGCCATTTGCATCAGTGACAAAATCCCTTCTTGCATCCGAGCCCCACCCGAAGCGGTAAAAAGAACAACTGGTAGCTGTTTTTCGATCGCACGTTCAAACAAACGGGTGATTTTCTCCCCCACGACCGTTCCCATACTGCCCATGATGAAATTCGCATCCATGACACCGATTGCTAACGGCAATCCTCGAACTTTGGCTTCTCCCGTTAGAACAGCCTCATGCAAACCAGTTTTTTCTTGCATTTGTGCGACTTTATCCAGGTACCCTGGGAAATCAAGGGGATCTTTTGTGGTAACATCTGTGTCCCATTCTTCAAAACTTTTTTCATCAATCGTGATAGCGATCCGTTCCCAGGCGCTGATCCGGAAATTATACCCGCAGTGGGGACAGACTTTTTCTGCCCCCATCTCCTTCGTATAAAGCGTTCGTTTGCAACTAGGACATTTCGCCCAAAGATTATCTGGGACGACTGGTTCGTTCGTTGGCAGCTGACCTCGATTAGGATTGATGCGAATGTAGTTTTTTTTCTTAAATAAAGCCACTCAACTTCCCTCCTATTGTTCAGGTGTCCAATTTGGCAAAAATTCCTCTTGTAAAAAGGCGGTTGTATAGTCTCCCGCAATCACTTTCGGGTGACTGATCAAGTCCATTTGGAATTCTGCATTCGTAATGACACCATCGGTCACTAATTCAGCTAACGCCCGCTGCATTTTCATCAATGCTTCAAAACGGTTCTCGCCGTGAACGATCACTTTAGCGATCATGGAATCATAATAAGGCGGGATCGTATAGCCGGAATACATGGCACTGTCTACCCGTACACCCAAGCCTCCACCAGGCAGAAATAAATTGTTGATCTTGCCTGGTGACGGTGCAAAATTGAAGGCTGGATTTTCTGCATTGATCCGACATTCGATTGCCGCACCTGTCATCTTGATGTCTGCTTGTGTCAAGCCTAGCGGTTCGCCACTAGCAACTTCGAGTTGTTTTTTGACTAGATCAATGTTCGTCACCATTTCAGTGATGGGGTGTTCCACTTGGATTCGAGTGTTCATTTCCATGAAATAAAACGCCCCAGTGTCTGCCATTAAAAACTCGATCGTGCCGGCATTGCGATACCCTACCGCTTGTGCGGCACGTACCGCTGCTTCTCCTAGCTCTGCTCGTTTGCTTTCAGAAATCACCACAGAAGGAGATTCTTCCAACACTTTTTGGTTGTTGCGTTGCAGCGAGCAATCGCGTTCACCAAGGTGGATAATATTACCAAAAGAATCACCTAACACTTGCACTTCTATGTGTCGAGCAGGGTAAATGATTTTTTCAATGTACATTTCATCGTTGCCAAATGCCGCTTTCGCCTCTTGCTGTGCCGAAGCAAAATGATGTGGTAACGCTTCTTTATCGGCGACTTTCCGTATCCCTTTACCGCCACCGCCGGCTGCTGCTTTGAGCATGACCGGGTAACCAATCTCTTCAGCGATCGTTAAAGCTTCTTCCACATCAGAAATCGCGCCTTTGCTTCCGGGAATAACCGGTACTTCTGCTTCGATCATCAAGCGTCTTGCATTGATTTTGTTTCCCATTGCATCGATAGTCTCACTCTTTGGCCCAATAAAGACGATATTGCATTCCTCGCACATCGCAGCAAAACGGCTATTCTCTGAAAGAAAGCCAAAGCCGGGATGGATCGCCTCAGCCTTTGTGACGATCGCAGCGCTTAGGATCTGCTGTACATTCAAATAAGAGTCAGCTGCTTTGGCAGGTCCGATACAAATCGCTTCATCGGCAAGCTCTGTGTGCAACGCTTCTTTATCTGCTTCTGAATAAACGGCGACCGTTTGAATACCTAATTCGCGACAAGCGCGAATGATACGTACGGCGATTTCGCCACGGTTTGCGATCAATACTTTAGAAAACATGTCTCACCTATCCAATCATGAAAGTCAATTCTGCTTCCGCCACTTTTTTCCCATCAACATAGGCAATTCCTTTGCCGATGCCGGCTGCAGATTTTACTTTGATTATTTCTACTTCTAAGATCAAGGTATCGCCTGGTGTTACTTTTTTTCTGAATTTTGCTTTGTCTAAACCGCCAAAGTAGGCAGTTTTCCCACGAAAGTCTTCCAATGACAATAATGCCACAGCACCTGCTTGCGCCATTGCTTCCACGATCAATACTCCAGGCATCACTGGTTCATGGGGAAAATGGCCTTGGAAAAACGGCTCATTAATGGTAACGTTTTTCTTCGCAACGACCCGTTTGCCTTCTTCTAACTCCTCTACCCGATCCACTAAAAGCATCGGATAACGATGAGGGATGATTTCTTTGATTTCTTGAATCGTTAATGCGCTCATTGCTTTACCCTTCTTTCACACGGAATAATGGTTGATTGAATTCAACGATTTGTTCGCTTTCAACCAAGACTTCAACCAATTCGCCATCGACGTCGCTGACGATTTCATTCATGACTTTCATCGCTTCAACGATACAAAGAATATCGCCTTTTTTCACGTGATCGCCGATTTGCTTAAAGTTATCTTTGTCAGGACTTGGTTTCAAATAAACGACACCCACTAATGGCGAGACAACTTCTTTGCCCTCTAAGACAGGTTTCGCCGCTTCTACTGTGTCAGGTGTCGCTGAGACAGCAGGCGTTGGTACAACAGGAGTTGGCGCAGCATTCGCTGCAGGAGCAGGCGCAGGTGTAGATTGTGCATTTTGTAGCCCACTTGTCGTATTTTTATTAAAATAAAGTTCAAACGTCTCTTTTTTTAATTGAAGCTCAGTTAACGTCGATTGATCGAATTGGCTGAGCAGCTCTTTTATCTCATGTGTTTCCAATTACGCTTCCTCCCAACGTTTCAGCAAGATCACTGCATTATGACCGCCAAACCCAAGTGAATTACTCATGGCATAGGTCAATTCTGCTGGTTGGCTTTGATTGATAACAACGTTCAAGTCGATCTCAGGATCTTGTTCTGTCACGTTGATGGTTGGTGGAATAAATTGATGTTGTAATGCTAATAGTGAAGCAATGGCTTCGATTCCACCAGCCGCCCCAAGCAAATGACCAGTCATTGACTTTGTACTGCTGACATATGGTTTTTTATAGTCTTCGCCCAATCCGTATTGGATCGATGTCGCTTCTGCACTGTCATTGGCGGGCGTACTTGTACCGTGGGCATTGATGTAACCAACTTCAGCTGGGGTAATCGCCGCTTCTTGCATCGCTAATTTCATTGCTTTTCCAGCACCTGATCCATCAGGGTTTGGCGCAGTCATATGGTAGGCATCACAGTTCGCACCGTACCCTACGACTTCACCTAAAATCGTTGCCCCACGTTTTTGTGCATGCGCCAATGATTCTAAAATGAAGACGCCAGCGCCTTCACCCATGACAAATCCACTACGATTTTTATCAAACGGAACGGAAGCTTTGTCAGGGTCTGATTCAGTGGTTAACGCCGTCAGAGAAGCAAAACCAGCAATACCGATTTCACAGATCGTCGCTTCTGAACCACCAGCGATCATGACATCTGCATAGCCATGCTTGATGTTTCGGAAAGCTTCACCGATTGAATGGGTACCAGAAGCACAGGCGGAAACAGTCGTCGTACAAATGCCTTTCGCACCTACCCGTAACGCAATGTTGCCGGCAACCATATTTACGATCGACATCGGTACGAACATTGGTGATACCCGATTTGCTCCTTTGTCATGCATTCGAATCACTTGGTCTTGAATCGTTGGCAAGCCGCCGATCCCCGAACCAACCATCACGCCAAAACGATCCACATCAATGGTTTCTGTATCTAACTTCGCCATTTCCATCGCTTCTAAGGCCGCATAAATTCCATAAATGGAAAAAAGATCCATCCGCTTCGTATCTTTTTTAACGAAGTACTTTTCTAACGGAAAATCTTTGACTTCAGCGGCAACTGAGATCCCTGTTGCTTCTGCGTCAAATTTTGTAATCGGGCCGATGCCGTTGGTCCCGTTTTGTAAACTTGCTAAAAAAGTTTCTGGGTCATTTCCGATTGGAGAAGTGACGCCGTATCCTGTAACTACTACTCGATTCATCTTTTCTTCCTCCTACCCTTGCATTGCCATCCCGCCGTCTACACTGATCACCTGACCAGTGATGTAGGGGCTTTTTGCTAAAAAGACTGCTGTTTGCGCAACATCCTGTGTGGAACCAAAACGCTGTAATGGAATAGTTGCCAATGATTGTTCTTTGACTTTATCCGACAGCACTTCAGTCATCTCTGTTTCGATAAATCCTGGGGCGATCGCATTGCAGGTGATCCCCCGAGCGGCACCTTCACGAGCGGCAGATTTCGTAAAACCGATCACGCCAGCTTTACTTGCCGCATAGTTGGCTTGCCCGATATTTCCCGTCAAGCCGACCACACTCGTCAAATTGATGATGCGGCCTTCTCGCAACTTCATCATTTTTTTCAACGCGTGCTGCGTCATATTGAAGGTACCAGTCAAATTGATTTTGATCACGGAATCAAAATCTTCCGGTTTCATTCTCAACAATAATTTGTCATTCGTGATCCCGGCATTATTGACCAAAATGTGGATCGGCCCGACTGCCGCTTCTGCTTCCGAAAGCATGGCTGCCGCTTGATCAAAATCAGAAATGTCCCCATTGATCGCTACACATTTCACGCCGTAGCTGGTGATGCGATCGATCAGTGACTGGGGAATTTCTTTTCGTCCATTTAAAACGATATTCGCTCCTTCTTTGGCAAAGGCTTCCGCGATAGTAAAACCGATCCCTCGCGAGCTACCAGTTACAAAGACGTTTTTATTTTGCAGATCCATAAATTCCTCCTAGTTGAATCGGGCTAGTGTATCTGCCAACGTTTGGCTATCTTCTACACGCGCAGTCTGGATTTCTTTGTCTATTTTCTTCATAAAACCGCTCAATACTTTTCCTGGTCCGATCTCGATGACTTGTTGGATGCCAAGTTCCTTCAGTGTCGCAATGCTTTCGTAAAAACGCACTGGTGATTTCACTTGCAACGTCAACAGTTCCTTGATTTGGTCTTGCTGCATCGGCTGCGCGGTCGTATTGCTGATGACAGGTACTTGCAACTCATCAAAGGTAATTTGAGCTAATTCCTGTGCTAATTGCTGCGATGCGGGTTCCAACAAAGCGGTATGGAAAGGACCGCTGACATTTAAAGGAATCACCCGTTTGGTTCCAGCAGCTTGTAACAATTCCACCGCTTTATCCACTGCCGGCGCTTCACCGCCAATGACGATCTGCTGCGGCGTATTGTAATTCGCTGGTGTCACGATCCCGACTTGACTTGCTTCTTTACAGATTTCTTCAATCGTTTCAGCGGGTGTGTTCATCACAGCAACCATTTTCCCAACACCTGCTGGCGCCGCACTTGCCATATACCGACCGCGCTTTTGTACCAATGCGACTGCTGTCTGGAAATCAAGCGCACCACTAGCGACTAAGGCTGTATATTCGCCTAAACTCAAGCCAGCAACAGCATCTGCTTTGATTCCTTGCGCATCCAAAAGACGCCAAAAAGCCGTACTTACCGTTAAGATGGCAGGCTGCGTATATTCCGTCTGGTTTAAACGTTCGTTTTCAGTAAAGCATAGCTCCGCCATATCATATCCTAGAATGGTGCTGGCTTGTTCAAACGTCTCACGAACGATGGCTTCTTGGTGATAGAGCTCTTCTCCCATTTTGGGGTACTGTGCGCCTTGACCGCTAAATAAAAAGGCTGTCTTCATCTTGTACTCCTTCATTACTTTGATCGTTGTCGTTGGAGAACATGGCTTCTTGCAGTTCGTCTATGAATCAGCAAAAACACGTTCTTAAAAAGGAAAGGCTAGGCTGTCTGCCTAGCCTTTGTTTTATGCTTGTTGTTTTTCTACATATTTAACTAGATCTTCAACGGTTGTGATACCATCTTCTGTTTCGATCTTCACATCGAATTCATCTTCGATCTCGTTAATGATTTGGAAAAGATCCAAGCTGTCTGCTTCTAAATCTTCTTGGATGTTTGTGTTCAATTTGATTTCTTCTTTTTCTTTTCCTAATTCTTCTGCTACGATTTCTTGAATTTTTTCGAATACCATGTGTATATTCCTCCAATGTGTTTTTCAATAGTAATTTTGTTTCGTGAACAAGTTATAAGGTGGCTAACATAGTTCCCCATGTTAATCCGCCGCCAAAACCTGAGAACACCACTTTTTGACCACTGCCAAGGGACAGTGTACCTCGTTTGATTTCTTCATCTAGCAATAACGGAATCGAGGCTGCCGAAGTATTGCCATAATCTTGCATATTTTGCAAAAATTTCTCACGGGGCTGCTTCAGCTTGCGAGCAACTTTGTCTAAAATACGTGAATTTGCTTGGTGAAGCAAAAAATAATCGATTGCTTCATCTTGTGTCAGATCATTGATCGAGGCGACCACATCACGCGTCGCAAAATCAAAGATTTCTCGTCCAATCATTTGCATACAAGCACTATACGCCGGAGCGTTTTGTGAAAAAGGATTCTCATTCGTGCGAAAACCAGATGTTAAGGACATGCCTCGCGTCCCATCTGCTTTTAAAGACTCTTTGAGCAAATGCTGCTCTGAAGATGCTTCCAACAATAGACCGCCGGCACCATCTCCGAATAAAACAGCCGTCGAACGGTCGTTCCAATCCAAGACTTTTGAAAGTACTTCTCCACCGATGACCAATCCTTTTTTAGCGCCCGTTCGAATCAGTTTTTCAGCCATAGACAATGCATACACGAAACCAGCACATGCTGCACTGATATCAAAAGCAAAGGCATTGACTGCCCCAATCGCCCCTTGGACTTGGCAAGCAACCGCCGGTGTATTAAAATCCGGTGTGATCGTCGCTACCAAGATAAAATCTAGACTTTCTGCTGAAAGCTGAGCATCTTGTAAGAGCGTTTGAGCGACGCGAATACAAAGGTCTGAAGTGTTTTCGCCGACAGCGACACTTCTTCGTTTGATTCCCGTGCGAGAATGGATCCATTCATCTGAAGTATCCATCAAATTTGATAGATCATCATTTGTTACGATTTTTTCTGGAACATAACTTGCAGTCGCGGTAATTTTTCCAAACATATTCATCCATTATTCTCACTTATAATCTTGTAAAAAGTCATGCAGATTTTTCAGTGCTTTCAACAGTGCCTGTTCCTCTTCAGGAGACATCTGACTCAAGACACCCTTCACCATCTCACGATGAAAATGCTGATGAACACGATAAAGGAGTTTTCCTTTTTTCGTCAAACCTAGTTTGACGACTCGCCGATCATCTTCACTGCGAATCCGTTCTACATATTCTTTTTTCACCAAACGATTGATCGCGATGGTCAAAGTCCCAACAGTGATCGAAAGCTCTTTGGCAACTTCAGTCGTGGTCTTTTTTTTGTACATCCCGATGGCTTCGATGGTATGCATTTCGGTAATTGAAAGGTCTTTGAATTGAGATTTTTTCAATTCAGATTCTTCAATCACTAAGATGTCATTAAAGACGCTGACTAAGTAGTCATTAACTGTTTCTAAATTGGGTTCCATAACCTTCACCATCCGAATACTTTGATAATCAAATCATTTGATAGTCAAACTATATCGGAAGTTATTGAGAAATGCAAGAATTTTTTCGAACTTTTTTTATTTTTAAGCACATTTTTATTTGAGAACTGATTTTCTAAGATTCTAAAAGCTGCGAGTTGACAAAATAATCCGTTTCCGCTATAGAGAAATTTCCTTTGAATGTCAAAGTTTATCATTGCGTTGTCTCCTCTCTATTCCTATTTTTTTCTTGTCAACGGCCAGCAAACGTTGCTCTCTCCGCTCTCATCTGCTACTCTTTGAAGGAAGGAGAGGAAAGATCGATGAATCCGAACAAAGAGTTTCTAAAAAACAAAGCAAATGCACTGCCTGAAAAGCCTGGCGTTTATCTAATGAAAGATCAACACAACGAAGTCTTGTATGTGGGAAAAGCCAAATCATTGAAGCAGCGTGTCGTTTCCTACTTCCGAAAAAACCAGCAGCATGCCAATAAGGTGCTTCGACTTGTTTATAATGTCGTTGATTTTGAAACGATCGAAACAGATACAGAATTGGATGCACTATTACTTGAATGTCGTTTGATCCAAGCTTTTCATCCTATCTACAACCGACAAATGAACCATTCAGCGAACTATTGCTTTGTTGATTTGACGAATCATAGCTTCACGATCACTCAAACACCACAAATTGGCAGTTATGGCCCCTTTCGGCAAACAAAAAAATTGCCTGTGTTGTTTCAATTATTGTCAGAAACGTTTCAATTGCCGACTGTCAACGAACTGACGCTATTAACCTTACGTAAACAACTCCCTCAAATGGAGGCGTATCCCTTGGAAGAGAAGTGGCGAGAGATCGGCTGTTTTTTTGCAGGAAAGAAGACATACTGTTTTTCACTCCTTAAAAAACGCTTGGCATACCTGATTGATCACTTATTGTTTGAACAAGCTAGTGTACTGCAGCGAGAGATCCATTTAGCAGAAAGCTTTTACCAAGAAATCGTGAGGGTCAATCAGTTCATTCAAGAACCGGAAGTGATTTTTTCGATTCCCTTTGACTTAGAGGAGCCAGTATCACAGACGACTCAACTCAAATACTATCAAGTCAGCTTTGGTAAGTTGATCCAAACAAACATTCTTTCTCCCGAAGAAACATTCCAGCCACATCCGCCAGCAAGCGCTGCGCTTCCTTTAGCCCCGGAAGATCTCGATCCATTAGGGATCATCCTTAATCACCTGTATCGCCAAGAAAAAGCAGCAGAAAAATAAAAAACAGCAAGCCCAAGTAGGCTTGCTGTATAGAAATGAGAAAGCGACGACGAACGTCCCACTCATTCTTATTGGATCAAATCATAGATTTCCATGGCTACAATATCAACATTATCAAATTGATAAGATTGACTTGATTCTGCTTCCGTTAATTCAAACGTTTCTGTCGAATTGTCATAAGTAACGGTACATTTTTCGACGCCTTCTTTTTCAAAACGACGTACTTGAACTTCATTGTCTTGCGCTTCGACCATCGCTTCTAAACGTTTGATGATAGCGACTAATTGCGAACTTTTCATTCGTAAGCCTCCTTTTTCTGTCCGTTATATTGTATCAAAACATCCTCTATCTTGCATTGATTTTTCGTATTTTTTTTGTCATTTTAAGATTTTTTTCCATCTTGCCACCAAAGTTTAATCAGCGCCTGCGTTCCGTCATTTTCATAGCCTTTTTCAGCCAACTGATCATACAATTTTTTAGCTAAAGTGGTGCTCGGCAAATCCAATCCCATCTTCTTAGCCTCATCCAAAGCGATCCCCAAATCTTTGATGAAATGTTTGACAAAAAAGCCTGGTGAATAATCCTCTTTTAGGATACGAGGACTGTAATTCGTCATGGACCAATTGGCTGCCCCACCGCCAGAAAGCGTGTCAATCACTCGTGGTAAATCAAGACCGGCTTGGTTCGCATAGACCAGCATTTCTGTCATCCCCGTCATGGTTCCGGCAATCATGATCTGATTGGCCATTTTCGTATGCTGCCCCTTTCCTGCCCCTCCTTGAAGTTGAAACGTCTTTCCTAATACTTCAAAAAGTGGTTTTACTTGTTGGTAAGCTTCTTCATCGCCACCAACCATAATCGTTAGCGTGGCGTTTCTCGCACCAAGATCACCACCAGAAACTGGCGCATCAATACTCGCTGCTCCTTTTTCCTTCGCTGTCTGGTAGATTCGTTCTGCCAAATCAGGTGTACTGGTGGTAAAATCCACCAATGTTTTGCTCGTCACAGCCGTTTGAAAAATCCCTTGAGGTCCATAGTAAACTTCTTCAACGTCGGATGGATAACCAACCATTGTAAAGATGATTTCACTTTCTGATGCAACTTCTGTTGGGGTGTCACACCAAATTGCTCCATTCGCAACGAGTTCATCTGTTTTTGCTTTCGTCCGATTGTAAACATTCACTGTATGTCCTGCAGCTAAGAGATGACCAACCATCGCTTGACCCATGACACCAGTACCGATAAATCCTAATTTCATGCAGATCCCTCCAAAATAAAAAAGTTCATGTCTTTAGTATACGCTAAAAACATGAACTTGCGAAAATTTTCTGTTTAATCGATCGTTCGGCGAAAAGCCTTTAATTTGACTTTGAATTTTTCTAACGTCTGCTCGGTTTCTTTCTCGATGCGTTCGGTTTCATAATAGGCAACCATATCATGGTAAAAAGACAGCATCGACTCACCAAAGCGTAATGCCGAGATCTCGTACATCTTCCTAGAAAGAACTTCGGGATCAGCAGGAATCTTTTGTTCATAATAATCAATAAATGCTTTTGCGAAATCCCGATCACTCTCAAAGGTGACCCCTAACGATGGATCATCGATCAAGGTGTTTAAGTAATCATTGCCTTCAACGACTAACGGTGTCCCAGCAGCCATCGCTTCCGTGTATGTCAGTCCTTGTGTTTCTGAAGTGGAGGCACTGACGAAGTAATCGGCAGCGTGGTAATAGATCGCCACTTTATCATTCGCCACTTCGCCGACAAATTGAACATGGTCAGTTAGCGCCATATCCACCACTTTTTCTTCTAATTTTTCTTTATGCGGACCTTTCCCAACGATCACTAATTGCGCATCAGGAATCTTGGTTAGAATTTCCGGCATTCCATCGATGATCGTTTGGATATTCTTTTCATAAGAAATACGACTGAGGGAAAGCAGCATGGGTTGATCCTCAATGATGCCTAATTTCTCCCGCAATTCTTTTTTCATTTCAGATGTAATGTCCGGTCGACGAAACTTCTCGACTTCGATCCCTGTGGGGATGATCCGCATCGGTGAAACCACACCATACCCCTTCAGCGTATCGATGACTCGTTCACTTGGACAAACAACACCTGTCGAGTGGTTGGCAAATAGCCGCGAAAGATATTTCACGTGAGACGGCCGTAAGACCTTCCCATTGGCGATGTAGTGCAAGTAGTCTTCATACATCGTATGGTAGGTATGGATCACAGGAATTTGCAATTTGCGCCCCACCATTTTCCCTAACATCCCAGAGCCAAACTCGGTATGGGTATGGATCAATTCCAACTCTAACTCTTTGGCGATCAAATAGGCATACAACATGCCGCGCACTACGATTCGCCGATCTTTGAAGGACACAAACGGGACACTTGGCATGCGAATGATATCTTCTTCGTCTAGATCAGCATTGGGATCAGTCGTAGTAAAGATATACACTTTATGGCCTTTTTTCTCAAGCTCTTCTTTCAATGTCTTGATCGATGTCGCCACACCACTTACCTGGGGGAAGTAGGTGTCTGTAAAAAATCCGATTTTCAAAACGGTACCTCCAAACTTTACATTAGTTTCTTTATTCCGTATTCATCACTTTTGTATAAACTTCTTTTAGCTCATATCCGATTTCATCAATACTCTTTTGCTTGGCCGTTTCATAACCCGCTTCACTTAACTGTGGCAACGTGCCATCTACGATTCCTTTGATTTTCTCGATAAACCCTTGATTGGTTTTCTCCATGTATGCATTGTGCCCATTGCTTAGCCACCCTTTATATACTGGAATATCCCGAACAAGCACATTTTGGTGGCTGGCTAACGCCTCAAGGACCACGATCCCTTCTGTTTCTTCATAGGAAGGAAAGAAGAACAGATCAGCCGCTGAATATGCCCCTTCGATGATGTCTCCTTTGATATAGCCGGGAAACAGCACATTTTCTGGATGGTCTTCATTGACAAGGTCGCGGATCTGCTTAGGAATCGTCATCATTGGTGTATGACCAAACCAGATAAACGTATATTCAGGCAATTGTCTAGCTATCTCTACAAAATCAAGAATGCCTTTTCGTTCAAAAAACAAGCCGACCGATATAATGACTTTTTGATCAGGTAAAAGCTGAAAATACTCACGAAAGGCTTTTTCTTTCTCATGATCCGGCTGATATTTGTCAAGATCGATCCCGTTTGAGATCGCTTCGATCGGCACTTGGATACCATACCCTTCCAAAAGTTCTTTCGAATAAGGGGTCGGGGTGATCAATTGATCGGCTCTGGAATAAAGATTGATCAAATATTTTTTATATAATGGCGAAAGCTGATTTGAACCGATAAATGAATTCCGAAAATCCTCTTCTGTAGAATGGGCATGGTAAATCACTTTTTTTCCTTGTCTTTTGGCTTTATTGACCATATGCATACTATTGATTCCATACGTGTTGATGTGAAGAATGTCATAATCCTCATCATTTTTATCAAGAGTAAAAGGAATCCCGACAGATGTCAGCGCTCGTTGCTGATGGGCCAATGCGCGACCGATACCTGATTTAGCTAATAATTTTTCTCCTTCAAAATAAAGAAGTACTTTCAAAGATGATTCCTCCTTGGAAATGCTTATATCTGATATTAGTATACCATAGGCGATCGCAGAGATACTCCTACCATGGTCCTAGATTTTGTTCCCCATTTAACCATGATACGGGAAAAACTCAGGGAATCATAGCTTAATTCCAAGATATGACAAAACTGTTCGTTTTCTGAAAAAAGTAGTAAGTTGTTGCAAGTCAAATCAAACAAAATGTCTTCTTAAAACAAAAAAAGGCAACAAGCAAAAATTGCTTGTTGCCTAGAAATGATTATTTTACATACTGTTCGATTAACTCTACAACTTCTTCCATTGTATCGCAATCTTCTAAAGCACGTTTTGCTAATTCTTGCATGTCAGTGGTTGACAAACGTTTCATTAAGCTACGTGTTTTCAGAACAGATGTTGCACTCATTGAGAACTCATCTAAGCCCATACCTACAAGAAGTGGCACAGCAGTTTGATCGCCGGCCATTTCTCCACACATACCAGCCCATTTGCCTTCAGCATGCGCTGAATCGATCACGTTTTTGATCAAGCGTAAGATGGATGGGTTGTATGGTTGGTACAAGTAAGACACGCGTTCATTCATGCGGTCTGCAGCCATTGTGTATTGGATCAAGTCATTGGTACCAATACTGAAGAAGTCAACTTCCTTCGCAAACTTGTCTGCTAAGACAGCTGCTGCTGGAATTTCGATCATGATTCCGACTTGGATCTCGTTAGAAATCTCAACGCCTTCGTCAATCAATTTTTGACGCTCTTCTTCATACATTTTCTTCGCTGTACGGAACTCTTTCAATGTTGCCACCATTGGGAACATAATACGTAAGTTACCATGAGCAGAAGCACGTAACAACGCACGAAGTTGGGTACGGAACATGTCGTCCCCAAGTTCAGACAAGCTGATACGCAATGCACGATAGCCTAAGAAAGGATTCATTTCATGAGGTAATTTTAAGTAAGGAAGTTCTTTATCGCCACCGATATCCATTGTGCGGACAACCACTGGTTTTCCAGCCATTCCTTCTAGAACTGCTTTATACGCTTTATATTGGTCTTCTTCTGTTGGGAAATCAGGAGAATCCATGTACAAGAATTCAGTCCGGTATAAACCGACTGCTTCTGCACCATTGTTGTGGACACCTTCTAAATCTTTTGGTGTACCAATGTTCGCAGCTAATTCAAAGTGCTTACCATCAGCCGTAACTGTTTCAGCATCTTTTAATTTTTCCCACTCTGCTTTTTGATCTGCGTAGGCTTTCCCAGCTTCAACAAATTCAGCCGCTTGGTCATCTGTCGGGTTGACGATAACGTCACCGATAATGCCGTTAACAGCTAAGATGTCGCCCGCTTTCACTTTTGCAGTGATCTCCATCGTTCCAACGATTGCTGGGATTTCAAGAGAACGTGCCATGATTGCGGAATGAGAAGTACGTCCACCGATATCTGTTACAAAAGCTTTAACAAAGTTGCGGTCTAATTGTGCGGTATCACTTGGTGTCAAGTCATGCGCAACAACGACTACTTCTTCGTTGATCATTGAAGGATTAGGCAAAGTCACATTCAACAAATGCGCCAAGATACGTTTAGCAACATCTTTGATGTCAGCTGCCCGTTCTTGCATGTAAGCATTGTCATCCATTGCTTCAAACATACCAATATACATGTCAGTAACTTCTTTCAATGCAGCTTCTGCATTGACTTTGTTATCTGTCACGTTTTGTTTGATTTGACCGATCATCTCAGGATCTGAAAGAACCATTAAATGAGCATCAAATACTTGTGCTTCTGCTTCACCTAAAGTTTGCGCTGCTTTGTCGCGGATTTGTTGTAATTCCGCTGTTGACTTCGCTAACGCATCATCTAAGCGTGCTTCCTCTGCTGCAGTATCTTCAACTGATACTTTTGAAAAAGATAAATCAGGTTGTACTAACAGGTAGGCTTTCGCAACGGCTACACCATCACTAGCAGCAATTCCTTTTAGCATCTCAACCATTATTCAGACAAACCTTCTTTTTTCATTGTTTCTACGATTGCAGCGATTGCATCTGCTTCGTCAGCACCTTCAGCAGTGATAGTTACATCAGAACCTTGGCCAACACCTAATGACATTACGCCCATGATTGATTTAAGGTTTACTGATTTACCTTTGTACTCTAAGTTGATATCAGAGTTGAATTTGCTTGCTGTTTGAACCAATAATGTAGCTGGACGTGCGTGAATCCCTGTCTCAGCAACTACGTGAAAATCTTTCTTTTCCATATTGATCAATCTCCTTTATGATACGTTTTTTTGTGTGAAGGCAAAATTTCCATGCATGCAATGATACCCGAAAAAAATCGCCCTTTCAACTGTTAAGATTACCATTTTTTTCCTCGATAGACAACCGTTTTCTCTTAAATAAACGATTGAAATAAATGTCCTATTTATTTTCTTGCACATAACGGTAGATGATCTTCCCATTTAACCCCGCTTCTCCGACAAAAGAAGACCGGTCTTCCAACTGGAGCCAGACATCTCTAAACGCCAGAAATTCCGGCTGTTGGACAATCAATTCTTGGATCTCTCCATTGCGTAAACGTACTACTTCTGCAGCAAAATCTCTGTTCTCCAACGTCTATTCTCACCTCTTTCTTTCTATTATATAGGAATTACTTTTTATTTAAAAGACCGCTTCTATAAGTGAAATCGAAGGGAAAATTTTTAAAGGTAAAATTCTTGCAGTCTGACAAAAAGTTAGTATAATAGAATCATGGTCAGTAAAGGTCAATAACACATTACCTTGAAGGTGACCGTTACTTTGCCCACAGCCCCTTTTCTTTTACAAGCAATCAAATGCGCCGTAAAATAGGGTTGTTGGAACAAATATGAAAGGTCGTGAATCTATGCTTTGTCAAAATTGCGGCAAAAATGAAGCTTCAATTCATTTATATGCCAATGTCAATGGTCAAAGAAAACAACTCGATTATTGTCAAAGTTGTTACCAAAAATTAAAAGCACAATCTGGGAATGCTGCAGCTGCAATGGCGCAAGATCCTTTTGGATTTGGCAATCTTGATGATTTATTCCGTCAAATGTCTCGTCAAATGCAGCAAGGAAATACCCCTTATGAACAAACCCCACCGACACAAACTGGCGGTAACGGTTTTGTTGGCGGGCAACCACCACGCAATAACCAAGCACCTGCGGGTCTGCTGGGAGAATATGGCATCAATATCACTCAAATGGCTCGTGATGGTGAAGTCGATCCAGTGGTCGGTCGTGATTCAGAAATCAAACGCGTGATCGAGATCCTTAATCGCCGAACCAAAAATAATCCTGTATTGATTGGTGAACCTGGGGTTGGGAAAACTGCCGTCGTTGAAGGGTTAGCCCAAAAAATCGTTGATGGTGATGTGCCACAAAAATTGATGGAAAAAGAAGTTATTCGTTTGGACGTTGCGTCGCTTGTTCAAGGCACAGGTATTCGTGGCCAATTTGAAGAACGCATCCAAAAATTGATCGAAGAAATCAAGCAAGCGGAAAATGTGATCTTGTTTATCGATGAAGTCCATGAAATCGTTGGCGCTGGTGCAGCCGGCGACGGAAATATGGATGCTGGAAACATCTTAAAACCAGCTCTTGCCCGTGGAGAACTACAAATGGTCGGAGCAACGACGTTAAATGAATACCGCATCATCGAAAAAGACGCCGCTTTAGAACGGCGTTTGCAACCAGTACGTGTGGATGAACCTTCTGTGGAAGAAACCATTCGTATTTTAAAAGGCCTACAACCGCGTTATGAAGATTACCATCATGTGAAATATACGGATGAAGCGATCGCAGCTGCCGCTACCCTTTCTAACCGTTACATTCAAGATCGATTCTTGCCTGATAAAGCGATCGATCTGCTAGATGAAACAGGTTCGAAGAAAAACTTGACGATCCAAATCGTTGATCCAAAAACGATCGAAAAGAAATTACAAGAAGCGGAAGAACAAAAACAAGCTGCCTCTCGAGAAGAAGATTTTGAAAAAGCTGCTTACTATCGCGATCAAATCAACAAGCTTCAAAAAATGAAAGAACGTCAAATCAGCGAAGAAGAAACGCCTGTCATCACCGAAAAAGACATGGAACAAATTGTTGAAGAACGGACAAATATCCCTGTTGGGGAATTAAAAGAAAAAGAACAAACCCAGTTGAGGAATCTTGCGGATGACTTGAAAGCTAAAGTTATTGGTCAAGACGAAGCAATCGACAAAGTTGCAAAAGCGATCCGCAGAAATCGGGTCGGTTTAGGCAAACAAAACCGTCCGATCGGCTCTTTCCTATTCGTCGGTCCAACCGGTGTCGGGAAAACCGAATTAGCAAAACAATTAGCTTATGAAATGTTTGGTTCTGAAGAATCAATGATTCGTTTCGACATGTCAGAATACATGGAGAAACACAGTGTATCCAAATTGATTGGTTCTCCTCCAGGCTATGTTGGCTATGAAGAAGCAGGTCAATTGACTGAAAAAGTTCGTCGGAATCCTTACAGCTTGATTCTATTAGATGAAGTAGAAAAAGCCCATCCTGATGTATTGCATATGTTCTTGCAAATTCTCGATGATGGTCGCTTGACCGATGCTCAAGGACGTACCGTCAGCTTTAAGGACACCTTGATCATCATGACAAGTAATGCCGGAACCGGCAAAGTTGAAGCTAACGTTGGCTTCGGTGCGGCGCGTGAAGGTATCACTCGTTCCGTTTTGAATCAATTGAATAATTACTTTACACCAGAGTTTCTCAACCGCTTTGACGGCATCATCGAATTTAAAGCTTTAAGCAAGGAAAACTTGTTATCGATCGTGTCTCTCATGCTGCATGAAGTCAATCAAACCCTTAACCAACAAAAATTGCATATCGACGTTCCACAAGACGTGCAAGAAAAATTGGTGGATCTTGGTTACAGTGCAACGATGGGGGCTCGCCCATTGCGTAGAACCATCCAAGATCAAATCGAAGACGGCATTGCAGAATTTTATCTTGAGCATCCACAAGTACATCAACTAAAAGCACAATTAGAAGATGCAGATAAAATCATTGTGACCTCCGCTGAGTCCCCTGCACCTCTTGAAGAAGCCAATCCGGCTTCTGAAGAAGAAGCATCGGAAACAAACGAGTAACAAGCTGCCAAAACGTGTAACGAAACGTTTCCTTTGCCAGACAACCATGTTTTGCCAAAAAATTGGGTAATTCCGAGTTGTCTGGCTTTTCTTTTGAAAAAAAACGCCCTATAATGTTATTAATAAATACATAGAATGTGAGGTGAGTCTGGTGAAATTAATCAATGTTACGAACAGCCATTCTCGACTAGTATTGAATCAACTTGAAAATACCGACGCGGAACTTGTAAAGGTTTACACAGCCGGAGATACAACCGTGATCTTTACCTCAGCGCCGAACCACAATGAAATTTTGCTGATCAATAAAAAAAGAACTATTCGCCCGACGGAAGTTGAAGAAATCAAAAATTACTTCTTGAAAAAATTACCTGATGGCTCTTATGATCCTGCAACGATCTCTGTGATCCAAATGCCCGAAGTGGTGGAAATCTCCATCAAAAAAACGCTATCCTCATCACGTTAGCTTTGCCTGATCATGGGTTTAAAAAATATCTATAAAAGGTGACTGTCGCAGCCCTCTTTTATAGATATCTTTTTTTGTCTTCTCTCTTCCTTCTTTTGGTTAGTACTTCGATCAACGATACCTGATGTTCAAGTAAAAAAAGAGAGCCATACGCTCTCTTTTCAAGTATATTTATTAGAAATCATCGACTGGATCATCACATTTAGATTGTGCCAATCCTTGGTACTATGAACATTGCCAAAAAATGTGAATTTCTGCGACTCATTATGGATTAGCACGCCATCAGAAACCAATATATCTGAGTCTCCTAAATTCGAACTAAAGTGAATCACATTTTCATTGTAAATTTTCAACAGTTTGTTTTTAATGACCGGAATATATTCTGGATGGTTCAAAAGAGAAATACCAATGCGAATCGGTTCCTCTTCCTGGATAGGTAAATAAGACGCTGTGATCTGAGCGATTTTCCTTAAGAAGAGGGCTTCTTTTTCTATTACAAACGAATGGCGCTGCAAGGCAGCTGCAATCAGCTCTTCCACCTCTAATACTCGTTCGTTCGTAGAGGACAAATCTTCAGTAGACACAAAACTATCCAAAAAGAGATGAAGACAGCCCCATGTATTCATCACTAATTCATAGGTAATGAATTCTTCGATCTCTTTAGAAAGATTATACTTTTGCGACAAGACAGCTACAACATCGGCAGAAAATTCGACCAGCGGATTTCCTAAAAGATTTCTCAGCTTTTGGCCCAAAAGTAGTTTTTCTTGATCCGAGATCGTTTCAGGTATGAAAAGAAAAACCCAGAAATGATAAAAAATCTGTTCTTTCTCAATATCTTGCTGACTTCTGATCGGCAGCAGCTTGATCACTTGCTTTTCCCCATCTAGTTGCTTGATTTGCTCATAAATAGTGATGGAAGCATCGTCTAACTCGTTGACAATATAGCCTCTCAACACCGCATTTTCAATGATTGAAAACATAATGTCGTGCTTCACTTTCGTGGTTTTTAACGGCTCATATTCTTTAGCTGCTAATTCAACGCTGGCACGGGTTCGCTGATTGATGTATACATTACAAGCCATGATCTCAACTAAATAATGGTACATCCTCACACACGGCTCTGCCCCTGTCAAATCAATGGAATCTGTATTGTTATTGATAGTAATCGGAACATTTTGGATAACCAGCATTTTCTTAAGATAGCTGATCAATTTATAACAATAAGAAATACTAAAAATCAATTCTTCCGAGATGTCCACCATACGGGTCTTTCTTTTTCTTAACAAATAGGATAATAGACGATAATAAGGAGATTCTAAGAAATATTTTTTCTTTAGATTCACAAAAATATGCAGGCTTTGTTCTTCATTTAATTCTCGTGACAAATAAACAGTTCTCTTTTTCAGCAAAAAAATTGACTCGTCAAAAGTCGTAAACTCTCTCATATCTTCGGCGATTTCATTGATCAATATTTTCACCTGATACAAAGATTTGTTTGTCGTTTCACATATTTTATCGAGAGACAGCTGCTTCTCCAAAATGATATTTCTAACAACAGTTAATTTATCTACCTGTTTTTTGGTTAAATAAAACCTATACAATTTTTCTATATACTCCAAAATTTTTTACCCGCCTTATTTAAAAAGTATCCCAGTATCCAATTATAGTAAAATAAACTTAAATTCAAGCCTCTTTTTTCATTAAACGGACAATTTTAATAAAAACTTCAGAAAAATCCCCTCTTCTTTAAAACAGTACGGGTGAGAAAAACTTGTGAAACGATTCTTATTTTTTGTAACATAAAAGTGTTGGAAACCATGAAAAAGAACCTGTGAATTAGCTGTTTCCATAAACTTAGAAAAAATTCGTATTCTTTCATTGATTGGTAAGTGACTTGGAGAGTAAAATCATTTTCTAGCTGGACAAACTTCTTTGAGGAATCAAGTTCATTTCAAAGAGCTTGTAATAAAATATCTTCTCTTTTTAGCCAGCAATCTTTGTATTCATAAATGTTGATGATCGACAATTCATCACTCATTTGATTGATTGACCGCATGATTTCTTCATCATCCGAATCAACATTGCCAATGACATGCAAATCATAATGAACACCAGATTTATCCACGCACTCAACGATATAGCTGATCACATCTCCCCAAAAATGTTCCAATCGATGACTGCCGCCTGCTTTTTCTAACCTTGAACGTTCAGCGATACACAAAACGTTTTTCGAAGAGTATTGCAAGATGTTGATTTCCCCTAGTGATTGTGCTAAGTAGTCAAGAACCGATTGGCGATCATCTTCTTGATCCACAATTAAATTTCTCTCTAAAATCGTATTCGTCTTGTTGCTGAAAAAGCGCACAGTCAACATGGTAGCATTCTTTTTTCGACTGAAATTTATTCTGGTTTGCAGCATTTTGATTCACTCCTTAAAAGAACTTTGATCCTCTGCTATTAAGGATATAGTAAGAACCAGCCGATTTTTATCGTCTTTTTTTCAAAAAAACTACAAATAAAATAATCATTGTTCCTCATTTTTCTTTCTACTGACTAAAAGACCTGTTAATTAGAAACGAGTAGCAACTTCATAAAAATAAAAGAGACAAAAAAACTCTAAGGTTTCTTCAAAGAGTCTTATTGTATATTCTCCTAATATTATGAATCCTACTAAAATCTAGTATTAATGAGATAGTAATTCTAAACAGCTAATTTTTTTGAGATATTTTTAAAATGAAACAAGTACGGATTTATAATTTTAAGCTTGAAGCAACCTTTAATATCTCTGTCCCGTTAAGGTAGAAGATTTATAGGTACAGATTACAAATTGAATAAAAACATTAATTGATAATTTTCAAATCTATGACTTTGATTGCCCATTCAATAGAAATGCATAAATAGAACAATACGTTCAATCCCCACCTATGCAATAGTTCATACTCGTAAAACTACTTCTATAAATAGTATCTTAAAAATGATAGAAGATTGTATTCTACTGAATTGCAGATGTTCACGAAAGAAATAACAGATATGAATCTTCAGAACTGATTCCCCTGATAGCGACTGATTCAGAGCAAATTCTCAGAGACTACGAATAACAATATAATTACTTTGCTAGGTCGAATCGTAGTTGGAACGACAATTCTTTCAACTCTGAGAAGATCTTGACTTAAAATATTAGCCAAATTGTAACATTGCAACAAAATTATTTTCATATAAATCATTACCGCACGGACAATTGCTACACAGAAAAATATGTGGACTTGATAATCAACATCACTTGACTACTAGAAAATTTGATTAAATTATTTTATAAAAAATCAGATTAATAAAATACTTTCTACTTTTTCATTAAAAATAGCGCAAAAACGGATAATAACTTAATACATCATCATTGTATACTTTATTTAAGCAGTAAATCATCTGCAAAAATTAAAGTGAGGTTTTATTATGAAAAAAGTTATTTTGGGTACTACATTGGCAACATCTTTACTACTAGTAGGAGGAATCACTGCGTCAGCAGATGTTGCTATGCCAGAGGTTCCCTCTGTTCCATTTGCTGTTACTATAACAGAAGGAACATCTAGTTTTGCATTTAATGATATGAATTTAAACGAAACGTTCGAAATAAGTCCAGCATTATTTGTCAACGGAACAATGACAGGAACTATTGAAAACGTTGGCGGAACATTAACAAACTTAACTCGTTCAGTTAATAAAGTTACAATTACAGTTTCTTCTGATTCTGAAGGAATCGTTATCACCGAAAATGGTGATGTTGCCGTTGAAGCAGAAGCTATTTCCCAATCAGTAGCTACCAGCGTAGATACAACTTTCACATTCAATCGTCAAACTGCTTTGCTAGATGGCACACCCACTATCACAGTTACTGCATCAGATACTACTGACTTAGACAATGGCCAAGACCTTTAATTCTTAAAAAGGATAACATATGGATAAAATATCAAAACACAGAGACTCCTTTCTAAGAGTTTCTGTGTTCTTCCTCATATTGACAATAATCGCAAATATAAATATAAGTATTGCAGCAGCGAATGAGACAACGAATACTTTAAAACTATCGCTTAGCGATACCGAATATGAGACATCAAGAAATACTATTACTCTTCCTTCTGATGTTGATAAAAAGTATACATTTGAAATTAAATTGGAAAACATCGGAGCTGGTGATTCATCAATAGTGGTCACTCCCTTTGCTTCAACTGCTATTTCAAGAGAATCCTCTATTTTGTACACTTCGAATACAGAGAACCTTCTCGATGATAAATACGACTTTTCAAATTATGTTACTATCGCTTCAGAAGCTATAGACGAAGAGAATCAAATAGAAATTGCTCCTAATGAATCTGTTGGTGTCAGCATTACCATAAATGTTCCAGACGACATAGAGCTTGAAGGTACTGTAATGGGTGGAATTAATTTTAAGCAAATATTAGGTGTTCAAACAGCTGAAAATTCTATTAGTATTGCGTCTGCCTACGAGTCTATCATTTTTATCAACTTAATTTTTAGCAAATATGAGGATATTCAAGATATTATTTATCAAGATTTCTCATTTGTTGCTCTTCAGGACACGATAAACCTACAATTTTATGCCCTCAACTATAATCCTATTTTAGGCAACCTAAACAATGCGCTCTACGAACTAATAAACCCAAATGGAGAAACAATTGCCTCTGGAGAGTTAGCAGATTCCGTTCTTTTAACGCCGTTAACCAAATCAAGAATGCAGATTCCTTTAATAGACGATAGTGAGCTTATTGAAGGCGAATACCGTTTAACAATAGAAACAACTAGAAAAGCGATCACCACTACTTTTTCTTATGAGAAAGAGGACTTGGATAACTTCAAAAAAGAGAACCGTCCAACGAACGCTGCCAACGTTCAGACAAATAATCAAATCCTTATCTGGATCATCTTTGTTCTCATTGCAGCGCTAGCAACTGCAGTCATCTACATTTTAAAATCAAAAAGAAAAAGAGAGGGCTAGTTCCTCTCTTTTGTTCTGCTTCTACTTATTCCATTGGTCATCAATTATTGAGAGATTCCTTTTTAAAGAAATGTTGCGTATCTTCTCTCCATGGTTTCCTCTTTAGGAAGAAATAGAAGAAGTGAGACAAGAAAAACTGCTCATATCAAATAAGCGGTTTTTCCTAATATAAATCTAAACATATTTTTTTCAATGATCATTTCTTTTGAAAAAAATGTTGCTGTCTCACATTGGCTTTTCTTCCCTAAAAAAAACTCAGTACCAGCCTCATCCTCAACATCACTGATTGAATCTTCTAGTTTGGTAGAATCCTTATCAAGCGAGTCTTCTTCCAAGTTTGCTTGCTCGTCGTAAATAGATTCTGCTTCTTCCTTTTGGCTCTCAGAATCATCTTCGATGCCATTGTCTTCTTGCTTTTCATCGTCTTGGTCTTCAGTCATTAAATTCTCATCCGATATCTCTTCTTTTTCCTCATCCGTCTGATTCATTTTTATATCTTTCGTAAAGGTCTCTGAATCATCAATTGCTGTAAAAGTGACTGATAGGTAGTACTCAGAGTTGGAATCAAGATATTCCTTTATGTTCAATGTTGCAGCTACGTTAAGAATCATTGATGCTTCATCAGTATCCTCAATCTGAATGATTTTCTCTTCCGAACCGTTCACGCTGTTTAGTTCTGCTGAAAATGCCTTCCCGACAGCTGTGATCTCTACGCCAAAAGCACCTTCACTGCCGTTGCTATCGACGGTCAGCTGAAGATCTTGTGTGGTTTTCAACAAATAATAGTGTTCGTCCTTAAAGTCAATCGTGTTCAAATCAAAAATCAACGTTTCGGAAACCTCATCAGCCGCAGCCTCTACTGTTGGAAAGAAAAATATCGCCGAAAATATAAATAACAAACTTTTTAGCACTACATGGTCCCCTTTCTTCTTTCAAAAATCACTTTTATTTAACAAATAATCATTCGCTTTAGCAAAATCGATCTATAGATAACTAGTAGACTAGCAATGAGACTAATTCATTTTGGAGTTATGAAACCATGGTTCACCAACTGAAAACTTAAGCCATCTGTTAGAAGTGCTTCAAATGAAGTTTTAAGGGCTATAACCGAATCATGCTCAGATAAAGAAAGTTTAGTCTTCACTAGTAGCATCTGACAAAAAGAACTTGTCCCTCGATCAAATGATTAAATGACCTCTATCACTGGCAATCTATTCTCTGCTTTCCCTCTACTTTCAAACAAGTGAAAATTTCCTGAATCACCAAATGTGCCTATGATATTTTTCTATTCATTTCAAGTGCACTTCCTTGCGGTCATATTTAATACTACGCTCTTTTTCCAACTCTTTTTATCTTCTTTTAAAAGAATGTTTATAAATTAGGATAATTGTCTGATCATTGGACCATTGCCCCAACCACACAGCCTTCTTTCTGTATCAAAAGCACGTTTTCAGCAAAAAAAAGCCCCTTCTTATCCATTTTGATAAGAAAGGACTTTCTACGATCGTTCAATTCAAAAAGATCAGCCTTACGTACAGAGTTGCGCATACCTAGACAGGCTCGCGGGAAACGGCTCTTACATCAAACTCTTCAATTCGACATCTGGATACTTATCTGCGAACCAACGCATCGCAAATTGATTCTCAAACAAGAACAATGGCTGGTCGAAACGGTCTCTCGCTAAAATGTTACGACTGGAGCTCATACGCTCATCCAAGTCTTTCGGATCGATCCAACGGGCGATCTTGTGGCCCATTGGGGTCATGATGACTTCCGCATTGTACTCATTCATCATGCGATATTGGAAAACTTCAAATTGCAGTTGCCCGACAGCACCGATGATATACTCATCACTAAGATACGTCTTGTACAACTGGATAGCCCCTTCTTGGACCAACTGATAGATTCCTTTATGGAAAGATTTTTGCTTCATCACATTTTTCGCAGTAACTTTCATAAAGAGTTCCGGAGTAAACGATGGCAGCTCTTCGTAAGCAACTTTTAGTTTTCCTTCATAGATCGTGTCACCGATTTGATAATTCCCCGTGTCATAGACACCAATAATATCTCCGGCGACAGCTTCTTCAATATTTTCACGGGTATCAGCCATAAATTGAGTCACATTGCTGAGTTTCATTTTTTTGCCAGTACGTTCTAAAGTAACGTCCATGCCTCGTTCAAAGGTTCCTGAACAAATGCGGACAAAGGCGATCCGGTCACGATGGGCAGGATTCATGTTTGCTTGGATCTTGAATACAAACCCAGACATTTCTGGTTCATAAGGACTGACTTCCTCACCAGCTAGTGTTTTATGTCCGTAAGGTGCTGGTGCAAAAGTCAAGAAGGTTTCTAAAAAGGTCTGTACGCCAAAATTTGTGAGAGCAGAACCAAAGAATACAGGGGTTTGATCGCCCCGAGCGATTTTTTCTGTATCAAAGGCGTCGCCAGCTTCTTGCAGCAATTCCACTTCTTCTAAAACTTGTTGGAACAGCCCATCTTCGGCAAATGGATGATCTGCTGGGAATTGACCATTTTCATCTAGGGCAACTAAACGTTCCCCACCGTGATTGTCAGGACGGTAAAATTCGACCCGTTGGTTGTGGATATCATACAGTCCTTCCAAGCCTTTCCCCATGCCGATCGGCCAATTCATTGGAAATGATTCGATCTCTAAAAGATCTTCTAGTTCTTCTAATAATTCTAATGGTTCGCGGCCATCACGGTCGAGTTTATTGATAAAAGTAAAAATCGGAATACCACGTTTTTTAACGACCTGGAAGAGTTTTTTCGTTTGTGCTTCGATCCCTTTTGCGCTATCGATCACCATGACAGCACTATCCACCGCCATCAAGGTACGGTAGGTATCTTCAGAAAAGTCCTCATGCCCAGGGGTATCTAAAATATTGACCCGTTTGCCTTGGTAATCAAACTGCATAACGGAACTGGTAACGGAGATCCCCCGTTGTTTTTCGATTTCCATCCAGTCGGACTTTGCGAAATTACCAGTCTTTTTCCCTTTGACCGTACCAGCTTGGCGAATCGCGCCACCGAATAATAATAATTGTTCTGTAATGGTTGTTTTCCCCGCATCCGGATGGGAAATAATCGCAAAGGTACGGCGACTATCGACTTGTTGTTTTAATTTTGGATTATCCATTGATTCTATTGCTCCATTTCTTGTATTTACAATGCGAACAGTGTCTATTTTAGACTGTCGCTAGTTTTCTGACCAAATCAGTATATCATGGATAAGGGTGATAAAAAAGCAAAAAAAGACAAGAAACCCCTTTGACTACTCTCTTTTAGAGAGTTAGGCAAAGGGCGCTCCTTCCATTTTGATAGAAATAAATTAAAATGCTGGCAATAAGGTATCGCTATGCTCGCTTTCTAAAAACTCACGAACTTTATCGCTAGTCATGGCACGGCGCAATACAGCGATTTTTTCAGAATCTTGATTGTCTTCTCGAGCAACCAATGAGATAGCAAAGCGATCATCGATGGTCTTTTCTAAGAAAAGGGCATCTGCTGGTTTCAAACCGATTTTCGCGATATAGGTTGGGTAATTGTATACCAAAGATACGTTTGGTTCATCATAGGCTTCCGCAAGATTCAGTAAATCGACAGATAACCACTCAAAATTTTTCGGATTTTCGGTAACGTCTTTAAGTGTTCCATTGACACCAACGCCTTCTTTAAGGGTGATCAATCCTTCTTCTGCTAAAATCGCTAATGCTCGACCTTCATTGGACACATCATTTGGCAATGCGACTTTCGTTCCTTCTGGAATATCATTGATATTCGTATACTCTTTGGAATAAAAACCGACTTTTGCGTTGTAGATTTTATCTAGTGCCACTAGGTTTGCATCTTTTTCTTCATTATACATTTGCATATATGGTTCATGTTGCGCAAAGTTAGCATCGACCTCGTCATTATTCAGCAACTCATTGTACTGGATATTGTCATTGACTTGGACCAATTGGATTTCCCAGCCATCTTCCACTGCTTCAGCTGCAACCTTTACGACATCGGTCATTGGCGTCGTTTGCGAAGCGACCTTGATGATTTTCTCTTCGCTCGCTTCATCAGAACCTGTACCGCAAGCCCCCAATACACCTAATGCCAATACACTCAATCCTAAAACAAATCCTTTTTTCACTTTCATTCCTCCTATTTTCGTTTATCAAGTTTTCTTGCTGCTTGATTGCCAATCCCTTGCAGGATAAAGACCAAAAGAATCATGATGATAATTGCAAAATACATCACGCCATACTCATAACGCTGGTACCCATAACGGATCGCAAAATCGCCGATACCGCCGCCACCAACGATCCCCATCACCGTCGAATAAGAAACCATGCTGACTGCTGTCGTCGTTAAAGATAAAATCAAGCCGCTTCTAGCTTCCACTAGTAAAAACGACCAAACATACTGCCATTGACTGACACCAAGAGATTTCGCCAAATAAGAAACTTCTTCTGGAACATCCAACAGCACTTGCTCCGTCAAACGAGCAAAAATACTCATAGCAACGATGCTCAAAGGAAAACTGGCGGGAATCGGTCCAAATGAGCTGCCTAAAAGCATCCGCGTCAACGGGATCAACGCTACAACAAATAATAAAAAAGGAAACGAGCGGATGATCGTCACAATGAGATTCAAACACTCATAAAGAAATGAGATTTTTTTCCCTCGGCTGCGACTGAGAAAAAGCCAGACACCTAACGGTAGACCTAAGACAATGGCTGCGAGCATCGAAATGCCCATCATGATCGCTGTTTCTTTCAAAGATTGCAGCAATTCAGGCAGATAATACAAAATACTCTCACTGATCGTCATGCAGCAGACTCCTCTCCACTTTGTTCACATAAGAGCTTTCAATGCGGACGATTGGTTGTGGCTGATTGGCAAACTCCGCCTCAAAGACGGCGTCCTCCAATACAAACACACGTTGACAAATTTGTCGGACGGCCGATAGCTCATGACTGACAAAGACGACAGCTGGTTGAAACGTCTGTTGAACTTTTTGCAGCAAAGCAAGAACATCGGCTTTCGTATCTTCGTCCAGCGCACTAGTGGGCTCGTCACACAGCAAGATTTTTGGCTCACGGATCAAAGCCCGTGCAATAGCCACTCGTTGTTTCTCTCCGCCGCTTAACTTGGCCGGATAGATGTGGGCCTTATCTTCCATGCCAACAAACGAAAGCATCTCAAGTACCATATCTGCTGACTTTCCCATTAACTTCAAGGGCAAATAGACATTTTCGAAAACGGTTCGATTGTGTAACAGATTGTAATTTTGAAAAATCATGCCGATTTCTTGTTGTGCACGTAGCAGATGCTTTTTATTCGATGTATCGATTTTTTTGCCATCAAAAAGTAATTCCCCGCTGTCTGGGGTTTCAATCAAGTTTAAAAGCCGCAACAACGTCGATTTTCCTGAGCCGCTTTTGCCGACGACCCCAACGATTTCTCCTGCCTGAACAGAAAAAGACAAACCATCGAGAACCTTTCGATCGTAACGCTTTGTGAGATTGATCGCTTCTAACATCTTTTTCCTCCTAATCAAACAGCAATGCTAAAAATTCAGAAGCGGTCATCTGATGGATAAACTGATCGATGGCGATTCCCTCTAGCAAGCGGCTAATGGTGCTTTTTTCAAAATCAATACCTTGCAACATCGCTTCAAGTTCACTGATCTCTTTTTGTCCAAAAAAATCACCGGTAATTTGAATCGCTGCAATCTTGCCTTTGTTGACAGTAAAATCGACTTCAACAATCCCAACCTGCTCAAACCGCTTTCTTTTTTGCCATTCGAAAGCAGGCGCTTCATTAAAAATCCACTCATTATTGGCATATCGTTCTTCAAACAGTGTTTGGATCGCTTGTCGATCGGTTTCCGTTAAGACGATCTCTTGCTCACTGATTTCATCAATCGATTCTACTTCATAGATTCGGCAAAGCAGTGTATCTCGAAATTCCTTGGTATCCATTGATTGGTATTGCTCTGCCAAAAAGGGCTTGATATTCGTCACACTTTTCCGAACTGATTTCGTTGCTTTAGAAGCAATTTTTTCTTGGGCAACATGTAGAACTTTCGTCAATTCTTCTAGATCCACATCATACATCAATGTGCCATGGGAATACGTCCGGCCTTTTTTTGTATACATCGCATTGCCAGAAAACTTTTTCCCATCAATGAACAGATCATTACGGCCATGTACTTCAACATCCTTGGCTCCCATTGCCGCTAAGCCTTTCATGATAGGTTGTGTTGCACTTTGATAGTCACCAAAGCTCGTGGCATCTTTTTTGGTGACAAAACTAAAACTCATATTGCCTAGATCGTCATAAACCGCTCCACCACCAGACGTTCTGCGAGTCAAAACGATCTTACGGCTTCTTAGATAGTCAAAATCAATCTCTTGATACGCATTTTGATTTCTGCCGATTATAACACATGGTTTTTGTATGTATAACAGAAGACAAGGCTCCGAAACATCTACGTTATTCATCAAATACTCTTCAGTCGCCAAATTGTAACGGATATCTTCACTAAGCATACGGTAAAATTTCATTTCAAGCCCCTCATTCTCATTATATTTCTATGGATATTCTCGCTTTTCTTACGGAAAATTGCAATCAAACTGCTTAACGATAAGATACACGTGTTTTTTTATCTGTTTTTAAACTGTATTATTCAATAAATTTATCGTAACCGTTTCTTCCATACAAATCAAGGGGAATACGTAAAAAAACGAACAAAAAAGACCAAAGCAACTGCCTTGGTCTTTCTCATTTCATTTATACGGAACTTTAACGGCGAGGCTCATCTTCCTCAAAATCTTTACGGAAATAGCGCCGCTCTTCCTCTGGTTCCACTTCCCCTTCTTCCGGGTCGTGGAAAATCACCCGGATCTTCAAGACGCGTGATCCTTCCATTTCTTCAGAGATCAGCTTCACATTGTCCACTTCGAAGGATAGTTTTTCTCCTTCATCGGGGATTAATCCTAAAGCAGTGATCAAATATCCTGCCATCGTATCCACATCACTCATATGCAAGCTCATGTTGAAGGCTTCATTAAAATCATCGATCAACATGCGTCCTTGGATGACATATTCTTTATCAGAGATTTTTTCATAAAGCTCTTCGACTTCATCTGATTCATCATCGATCTCGCCGACGATTTCTTCTAGCAAGTCTTCTAGTGTAACCAATCCAACGACGCCGCCATATTCATCAAGCAAAATCGCCATTTGGTTTTGGGTTTTCTTTAATTCATAAAGCAAATCATCGATAAAGACCGTTTCTGGCACAAACAATGGTTCCTGCAGGATTTGTTTGATGTCCATCGTATCAAAGCCGTATTTGTACGCACATTTCAAAAGATTTTTGGTATGTAGAATCCCTACGACTTTGTCTTTATCTTCATTATATACAGGAATACGAGAATAATTTTCTGCTAAAATTTCAGTCAAAATTTCTTCTACTGAGTCATTGATGTCCACCATAAAGGCTGAGGTTCTAGGAACCATGACTTCCCGGGCGACTTTCGTGTCTAATGAAAAGATCCCTTGCAGCATCTCTAATTCATCTTCTTCAAAGACCCCTTCTGTTTCCAACATATACCGCATTTCATCACGGGTCATCTTCGTGTCTTCATCGTCAAATTCCATTGGAGTGATGCGCGCCAATAAACTTGTCGAAGCAGATAAGAACCAGACGAAAGGTTTTGCAATAATCCCGATCGTTCGAATGACACCAGAAGTGAACTGGGCAACTTCTTCTGATTTGTTCATGGCGATCCGTTTTGGATACAACTCACCGAAAACGATCGACACATACGTCAAGATCGCTAAAACAATAATGTTCGCTAAGCTTTTAGCCGCCGTCCCTCCACCTAATAAAGGTGCCAAACGGGTCGACAAGGTATCTGCCAGAGATGCCCCAGATAAAATATTCACCAAGGTAATCCCAACTTGGATCGTTGACAAGAAATTTGTTGGATTATCAATGATTTTCAATAATTTTTGTGATTTGACATTTCCTTCTTCCGCTTTTTGCTCCACACGGTTTTTGTTAACTGAGACAACTGCGATCTCAGAGGCCGCTAGAAAAGCGTTGATCAATGTCAAAACGATCAATAATAAAATTTGCGCTAGAAGCGACTGACTCTCGGGGTCAGCATTCATAATAGCATTCTCTCCTTATTTTTTCATTTTCTAAAAAAAATCGTGGGCTTAGCCCACGATAAAATCCTATCACAAAGTTTTTTTCTTTGCAATAAAAAACACCAGTCATTGATTATTCGATCAACCGTTCCTGATTTTTCTTAATTTTGTCGTCTTTGATCAGGCGAACAATAAAGACGACGATCGTTCGGCAAATCGCATAAAATGGCACACCTAGGAAAATCCCCAGCAAGCCAGCTAGATTTCCAGCAACTAATAAGACCAAAATGATCGTTAACGGATGGATCGCCAATGATTTTCCGATTACATTCGGGTAAATAACATTTCCGTCTAATTGTTGGACGACCAGAACCACGATACAGCATAATAATGCGCGAAATGGTTCATCAAAGACCGTCACTAACACCGCCGGAATCAAACCAAGATATGGGCCTAAATAAGGGATCAAGTTTGTGACGCCTGCAATTACCCCAAAAAGAAAGGCATAGTTAACGCCGATCATCCAGTAACCAATAAACGTGAAGGTAGCGACAAAAATACATTCGATCGCTTGCCCACTAATGTAATTGGATAATGTCTTGTTTAAGTCACCTAGCAACCCAACAATCTGATCTCGTCTTCTTTCTGGAAAGACAGTTTTCAGATTAGGAACTAGCTTTTCTCCATCCTTCAACATGTAAAAAAGGATGAATGGTACTGTAACGATGATCATCGTCGCGGAAGCAATCGTACTGACGATCGATCCTAAGCTAGTGGATAACCCACTAAGAAACTGCTGCAGCAAAGAACCATAAGAAAGATTTAGGTTTTCTAACTGCTGCGCGATATCGATTTGTTTGAAAAATGGATCATCTGCGATTCTTGAGATCCAACTTTCCATATTTTTGGCAAATGTTGGAATATTTTCCGCCAATGAAGTAATCTGACTCACTAGATTAGGAATAACGCTGACGAAAATCAAGATGATTGCTGCTACTAATAACAACAGAACCAATATGACTGCAAACAGTCGTTTTATTTTTGTGGTTTTCATCAAAAATAAGACGATTGGATTTAGCAGGTAATACAGAAAGCCAGCAATCAATACTGGTGCAAATAAAGTAGAAAAAAACGTGCCGATCGGTGCAAATAGAAAATTGACTTTACTTAACACAAACACGAGTGTCACTAAAACCAATGCTTCCAATGACCAAAAGAACAGTTTTGATTGTTTGAATTTGTCGAACAAAAGATTCCCTCCCTTTTTTATAACATTATAGATGATTTTGAAAAAAAAAGCTTGCGACTTTAGCCGCAAACAAAAAAAATTTGTAAAAAAAGTGGTATACTATTAAAAATAACGGAGAAATCTTAGCTGAGGTGAGTTTTTTATGCATATTGCACAAACAAAAGATACGCTGAGTGACATTTATTTGGCGTCATTGAAAATACGAAATCAAGTATTCGTGAAAGAGCAAGGTGTTCCATTAGCATTGGAAGTAGATGAAAATGAAGCATTGGCAGTCCACTTTGTCTTATATGACGACGATAATGAAGCAGTCGCAACCTTGCGTTTCTTACCTATCTCTGATCATGAAGTGAAGTTGCAGCGAATGGCGGTCCCCGCTGCTCATCGAGGTTCAGGTTATGGCAGACAACTGATCGAAGGTGCGGAAGCCTTCATTCAAAAACAAGGAATCAAAAAAGTCACTTTAGGGGCACAAATAACCGCAAAAGAGTTTTACTTGAAGTTAGGCTATCAGCCTGAAGGCGATGTCTTTTTAGACGCAGATATGCCCCATATCAAAATGAGCAAAACCTTTAACGAGAAGTGATTCCTTAAAATAGCGACCACAAAACAGATCCTTCCTCTGTTTTGTAGTCGCCGTTTTTTATTCCTCTGCTTCAACGATCTCTTCAATCGCTGTCAGCAACGCTTGCGCCACCCTTTGATCATACCCTTCACTTGTAATCATTGCCAAATCATTGTCACTGTTCAAATAGCCTAACTCCAATAATACTGCTGGAAGATATTGTTCTCGCAACACATAATAGTTACCAAAACGAGTGCCGTTGGAACTCAATGCCACCGAAGAACTCAAATTGGCAGTGATCGTTTCTGCCATCTCTTTTGACCCAGTATAGTAATAGTAAGTTGTCAGTCCTTGATTACTGTTTGGTATTTCTGAATTATCGTAATGAATGCTAATAAATAAATCCGGTTCTTCTGAAAGCGAAGCAGCGGTGATATCAGACAGTGAGAGATAACGATCTTCAGTGCGTGTATAACTGACTTGAATACCTGCTTCTGTCAACACTTCGCCGATCGTTTGGACCGTTGTTAGCGTCAAGTCTTTTTCCATGATCGTTTGATCCGTTGACAGTGCCCCAGAATCTTCGCCGCCGTGACCTGCATCAAGGACGACTTTGAAGTTCGATAGATCTTTTGGGATTGCCGAAAGCGCGACTTCTTGAATCGATGCTGATTGTTTTTCAATATAACCAGTTACCCCATCGTCTGTTTGAATTTCAACCATGTCTTCTGTTTGACTGATGAAGGTTGCCCAACTTCCCCGATGGATTTTCCCAATGACTGTCTCTTGACTTGTTGACTGATAAATCGGTACATAATCGTTCTCACTTTCAATCGCTGCATCGTATTCTGAGGGATCTACATAAATTTGAACCATACTGGCAGTCTGAGCGGTCTCTTCAGTTTGAGCGTTAAGCTCAGTTTGAGAAGTACTTTCTTGACTCTCCTCACGAGCGGATTGGTCGTTTCTCAACACAGCAAACCCCGCTGCAAAAAGCAGAATCATGGTGGTCCCGATAACAAGCTTCCCTTTTTTCTTCATGTGCTTCCCCCACTAATTTTCTTGGTCTCTCTATCATGGGACTGTCAGCTTAAACAGAACTTAAAACCTGCTGATTGAAGCATTCCATTAGAAACACAAAAAAACTCCAACCAACTTGGTTGAAGTTTCTTAGGGAAAATGAGCGATTCGACCCATTTTACTTATTTTTGAGACAACTGCTTGTAGCGATCATACCAAATGTCCACATACCCTTGCGAAAAGGGTCCTTTGCCATTATTGATCCAATCTACTAAAATTTTGACATTTTCTTTTAAGATAAAATCAATGTCTTGCGGATATTGCATAATCTTACTGTGCAATTCATACTCATCCACATCTAGTAAACGTTTCTCGCCATCAGGAAATACTTTGATATCAAGGTCATAATCGATATATTTCAATGCCTCTTCATCAAGTAAATACGGTGAAGCAAGATTACAATAATAGGAAACCCCCTTTTCTCGAATCATTGCAATAACATTAAACCAGTATTTTTTATGAAAATATACAATTGCTGGTTCACGGGTAACCCAGCGTCTTCCATCTGATTCGGTCACTAATGTATGATCGTTGACCCCTATCACTGAGAATTCACTGGTCTTTAAGACCATCGTATCCCGCCACGTTCGATGCAAATTGCCGTCATGTTTGTAGCTTTGAATGCTGACAAACTCTCCTTCTTTTGGAACTCGCATAGCAACCCTTCCCTCAGCAAGAAAACTTGCGTTTTGTTTGGGTGTTCATTACACCGACATCGTTAATATTATAGCAATAAAAGAAAGCTTTGCCTAGAAATCTTTATCGAGTTTCTGATATTTCTTTAATTGATCCACCAATTTCTGCTGGGGTTTTGGGAAAACATAGTTTTGAAAGGATTCTTTTGCTGCCCATTCGCTGTCTTGTAACGTGAGCTCTCCACGTTTTCTGCCGTAAAATAAAAGGACGTGCCATTTCAAATGACTAAAGATATGAGTGATCTCGCCAAAATGTCGTTTTTGCCAAACGACAGGCAGATCAGGAAAAATTTCGAGCGCATCATCTTCGGCAATCAAATCCAACTGCAGCTGCTCCTCTTTTGCCCATGTTCGCTGCAGAGCCTCGTACTGTTCTTTCGTCACTTCTACCAAAGGAAAATGCCACATAGAAGCTAATAAGCCTGTTTCAGGTCGCTGCACGAGTAAAAACGAGCCTTGATCTTCGATGGCGCCTGCGATGTAATAGACATCTTTTGGCTTTGCTTTTTTCGATTTCACTGGAAAGTCTGTTTGTCGATTCTCCGCATAAGCAAGACAATACTGACTGATGGGACACTCTTCACATTTCGGTGTAGTGGGTGTACAGATTCGTGAGCCAAGATCCATCAAGGCTTGATTAAACTCACCAGGTTCATCGGGGGAAATGATTGTTCTCATCGCCTCGTCAAATGGTCTTCGGCTGCTGGCTTTCGCAATATCTGCTTCGATACAAAATAACCGACTGACGACCCGCATCACATTTCCATCGATTGCCGGTTCTGGCAAGCCAAAAGCAATACTGCCAATGGCTCCAGCTGTGTAGGGACCAATTCCTTTTAATGAGCGAATCTCTTCAATTGATTGGGGCATTTCTCCGTCGAATTCGGCAACGATTTGCTGTGCAGCAGCCTTAAGGTTACGGGCACGAGAGTAATAACCTAAACCTTCCCAAACCTTTAAAAGCTTTTGTTCTTCGGCTGCCGCCAAGTCTTGGATCGTCGGGAATTGTTCCATAAAACGATAGAAATAGCCAATCACTGTTTCCACTCGTGTTTGTTGAAGCATGATCTCTGAGATCCAGATTGCATACGGATCGTTGGTCGCCCGCCAAGGCAGATTGCGTTTTTCTTTATGATACCAAGTTAAAAATGTTTCTTGGAACGTCTTGATTTTTTCTTCATCCCAAGTTTCCCATTGCTTACTCATCCATTACTTCCTCATCTAAGAATCGTTGTATATCATCGATGGCAAACCCTTTTTGATAAAGGCCTTGCTTGATTTTCATTTTTCGTTTCATCAATGGTAACCGCTGATGCCGCCGCATAAGTCGGGCCCCTTCTCTTTGGAGCGCTTCATTTTCTTGGTCCTCATCTTTTTCCATCGGTAATTCATCCAAAATCATCTGAATGACTCCTTGATGAAAACCTTTTTGCATCAAATGCATTTTTATCTTTTGGATCATTTCTTTATGGCTTTTGTTGTGAAAACGACGCATCGCTTTTTCAGCCGTATGATACCCGACTTCAAACTGCATTTCCTCGGTATACAAAGGCAATACTTCCTGAATCACGGGATCTTTTAATCCTTTTTTTCTCAATTGCTGACTGATGACCACGGGTCCTTTATCACTCATGCGGACTTGGGTGCGAATGTAGCTTTCTCCGTAGTTTTTGTCATCGATCAAATTCAACTCTTTCAGACGTTTAACGACTAAGTCTCGGTCTTGTTTTTCGATTTCTTTGTCTTTCAAATAGGTACGGACTTCCATTTCAGAACGCAGCTGATAGCTGATATAGTTCATGGCTTGCTGCAATCCTAAATCAAACCCCGCACTTTTTTTGATTTCTTTTAATTCTTCTTCACTCAGTTCCTTGCCTTTTAATAGCCGAAAACGGACCAAAAGATCTTCTGAGACCCGCAGCGTTTCACCTTCTGATGTCGCCACTTCATAAAATGGTCCTTTTCCTTTATTGATACGAATAATTGTATTCATCTTCTTCACCTCGCGAACGTACATTCTATTTTACCACAACTACGATGAAATTCCTTCTAATCAAGCTGAAAAAATGTGGTAAAATGAACTGACTATTTTATTTAAGGAGTTCACATGGCAAATACACAAGTCCAGCTTGGACAAAAACTACAACTAACGATCAAACGCTTGGGGATCAACGGAGAAGGCATCGGGTATTACAAAAAGCTGATCATCTTTGTTCCCCGTGTTCTACCGGGGGAACAGGTCATTGCCGAAGTCACCAAAGCCTCTCCCCGCTTTGCTGAAGCTAAGATGACCAAAATCATCAAGCCAAGCAGCGATCGCATCCAACCACCCTGCAAGTTTTACGACCGGTGCGGCGGCTGCCAATTGCAGCACTTAGTCTACGACAAACAATTAGACTTCAAAAAAGACCTATTGAAACAAGCACTTGAAAAATTTAAGCCAAAAGGTTACCAACAGTTTGAACTAAGGGATACTTTAGGCATGGATGTTCCTTGGCATTACCGCAACAAAGCACAATTTCAATTGCGTTACAACAGTCAAACCAAACGAATCGAAGCGGGTTTATACGAAATGGAGTCTCATCGCTTAGTCGCCATTGATGATTGCCTCGTACAAGAACAAGATACGCAAAAAGTGATCAACGGCATCGTCCAATTGTTGAACAAATACCAGATCCCGATTTACGATGAACGAAAAAATAGCGGGATTTTACGAACATTGATGGTTCGCATCGGGATCGCCACTGGCGAAGTCCAAGTTGTTTTCATTACCAATTCTGTCAAACTGCCGCAAAAAAATGCGCTGATTCGCGAGATCAATCAGCGCTTGCCGCAAGTCGTTTCCATCATGCAAAATGTGCAAAACAAAAAAACGTCCGTCGTCATGGGAGAGGAAACGATTCATCTTTGGGGCAAAGAAGCAATCGAAGAACGGTTGAATGAACTGACCTTCGATTTGTCCGCCCGCGCATTCTTCCAGCTGAATCCGCAGCAAACCAGCGTCTTGTATCAAGAAGGGTTAAAAGCCCTTGACTTGAGCAAAAATGAAACAGTTGTTGATGCTTACTGTGGTGTGGGGACGATTGGGTTGAGTGTGGCACCTTATGCCAAAGAAGTCCGCGGCATGGACATTATTCCTCAAGCGATCGAAAATGCCCAAGAAAATGCCCACCGTATTGGTGCCCAAAATACCCATTATGAAACGGGAACTGCTGAGGAGCTCTTACCAAAATGGTTCAATGAAGGCTTCAAACCTGATAGCATCATTGTTGATCCGCCAAGGACAGGCTTGGATGAACGATTATTGCAAGCTTTGCTGAAACAACCACCGAAGAAGATGGTCTATATATCTTGTAATGTTTCCACTTTAGCAAGAGACTTAGTCCAATTAGCCAAAGTGTTTCACGTAGAATATCTGCAATCAGTAGATATGTTTCCACAAACCGCACGCTGCGAAGTGGTGGTAAAATTGACCCGCAAATAAACATTCGCCTGACAAATCATTTTGTGATCTGTCAGGCTATTTTATTGCACCTATCGTTTCAGCGTATTTTCAATGGAAAAATGAATCGGTCTGTATGATGAGAATCTTTGTATCATTATAAGCATCATCAAATCCCCAATCATTAAAGCCGAAGAATCGTTCGATCCCTTGAAAAGTAATGGGTCAAAATGTTTTTTATTATATAATATTTAACACTGCAAGAAAGCAATTCTAAGTACAAAAAAAATCGAGAAACATAGAAAAAAAGCCAGAACTGATTCTTTCAGTTCCAGCTTTTTTATTCAGAAATGTGCAACTGCAAGCTGCTTTTTATTTTGTAATCAAAGCATCTAAACTAGCCACTGCCAGACTCATATTCGCGATTTTATCCAACAAGGCAAAACGGTTGCGGCGAATCTGTTCATCTTCCACCATGACCATTGTTTGATCAAAATAAGCTTCGATCAATGGGCGCAGTGCCACTAAGCTTTGGTAGTTTTCTTCCATCGTTTGATGTGGGAACTTGTTCTCTACTGTTAAGACCGCTTCATACAAGGCAGTTTCAGAGTCGTTTTCAAACAAGGCAGGATCAATTGCTACTTGTTCCAATTCGGCTTTTTTCGCTAAATTGATTACTCGGGTCAAGGCTTCCATCGATGGTTTGAAGTCGGTGTCTTGCAAATGTTCTCTTAACATTTGAGCCGTTTCAAATAGCGTACTGATATCTGCTTGGCGTGCGCCTAAAACAGCTTCAATGACATCATGACGCGTATTTTTGCTGAGTAAGAATTGACGCAGACGGCCTTTCACAAAATCGGTCACTTGTTCTTGACCTGCGGCAAGTTGAATACCAAAAATTTCCGGTTGGGCATTAATAGCTTCACGAATCTCTTCTTGTAACTGAGCAAATGGGAAATACCAGCGTTTTTCAGCTAGGATGCGGATAATTCCGTACGTTTGCCGGCGGAGTGCGTAAGGATCGTTTGAACCACTTGGAACCATATCGACAGCGAAGAACGCAAGCAAGCTGTCCAATTTATCCGCAATGGCTAAAACAGCCCCGATTTTCGATTGCGGCAGTTCACCTTCTGCTGAGATCGGCATGTAGTGTTCACGAATCGCTTGGGCAACTGTTGGTTTTTCTCCTTGTATCAAGGCATACTTTTCCCCCATGATTCCTTGCAATTCAGGGAATTCTCCCACCATATTTGTCACTAAATCAAATTTATAGATTTGAGCTGCCCGTTGGAGATCAGTCAGTTCTTCTTGTGTTAAACCAACAGTATTCCCGATGATTTGTGCAGCTAATCCAACACGCTGCATTTTTTCATACAAACTACCAATTTTTTCGTGGAAGGTGACTTGCTTAAGCTTTTCCACGCAATGGTCGATGGTCAATTTTTTGTCCTCATTATAGAAAAACTCAGCATCTTCTAGACGGGCGGTCAGTACTTTTTGGTTTCCTTTGATGACATTATCAATTTTCACGGCATCCCCGTTGCGGGCAGAGATGAAATGCGGCAGCAATTCTCCATCAAGGGTGCGGACATCGAAGTAGCGTTGATGTTCTTTCATAGAAGTAACTAACACTTCTTCAGGTACAGAAAGATATTTTTCTTCAAAGTCCCCTACAAAAGCTGTTGGGTATTCAACCAGATTTGTCACTTCTTCGAGTAGGTCTTCATCTAAATCGATCCGCCAGTTGTTTTCTTGAGCGATCGCATTGATTTGTGCGGTGATCATTTGTTGACGTTCGCTAGGATCAGCAATGACAAACTGATGCTTCATTTTCTCCAAATAGTCGTCCGCATGATCAAACGTGACTGCCTCACCTAAGAAACGATGACCTTTTGACTCGCGTCCGGTAACAATATCAAGGATTTGGAAAGGAATGACTTGCTCACCAAAGAGTGCGACGATCCAATGAATTGGTCGGATATATTCAAAATCGTAGTCTGCCCAGTGCATCGTTACTGGGAAAGTCAAACTCGTGATTACTTCCTGCAATCCTTTCAATACCTCAACGGTTGGTTGACCTTGGGTATGTTTCGTTACATAGACATACTCAACACCTTTTAATTCACGGAAGGTGATGTCATCAGTTGTCAAGCCTTGCCCCCGAACAAATCCTTGAGCTGCTTTCGACCAATTGCCTGCTTCGTCTAAGGCGATTTTTTTCGCTGGCCCTTTGACCTCTTCTTGTGTATCGGCTTGTTTTTCAGGAAGACCAGTGACATAGACTGCCAAACGACGAGGTGTCGAATAAGCTTCAATCGCTGTATAAGGTAATGCATGAGCATCTAAGAAAGCTGCCGTTTTTTCTTGTAATTGTTTCATACTTGGGGTTACGACATGCGCAGGTAATTCCTCTAAGCCGATTTCTAATAATAGGTTTTGTGCCATCTTATTTTCCCTCCTCAATCAGTTTTTGCGCCACTTCTGGATCAAGCAATGGATAACCGAGGTTTTCCCGTTCTGCTACAAATAGTTTTGCTACTTGACGGGCCATATTACGGATACGTGCGAGGTACCCAGCACGTTCAGTGACGGAGACTGCGCCACGAGCATCCAACAGGTTGAAGGTATGGCTGCATTTTAAGATATAGTCGTAAGCTGGATGAACTAAGCGTTCATCGATACAGCGTTTTGCTTCTTTTTCAAAACGATCGAAGTTCCCTAAAAGCAAGTCTTGGTCACTGACTTCAAAGGAGTATTTTGAATGTTCATACTCAGGTTGGCGGAAAATCTCACCATATTTGACACCTGCAGACCATTCAAGATCGTAGACACTTTCAACTTCTTGAATATAAGATGCTAGACGTTCTAAGCCGTAAGTGATCTCTGATGTCACTGGCTTACACGCTAAGCCACCAACTTGTTGGAAGTAAGTAAACTGGGTGATCTCCATCCCATCTAACCAAACTTCCCAACCAAGACCTGCACAACCCATTGAGGGGTTTTCCCAGTTATCTTCGACGAAACGAATATCATGTTCTAATGGATCGATCCCTAAAAGACGCAAGCTTTCTAAATAAAGCTCTTGGATATTTTCAGGAGAGGGCTTCATCACGACTTGGAACTGGTGGTGCTGATACAAACGATTTGGGTTTTCCCCGTAGCGGCCATCAGCTGGACGGCGAGAAGGTTCTACGTAAGCGGCGTTCCATGGTTCTGGACCGATTGCACGTAAAAATGTGTATGGGCTCATGGTTCCAGCCCCTTTTTCTGTATCATAGGCCTGCATCAGCATACAGCCGTTTTCAGACCAGAATTTTTGCAAAGTCAAAATCATCTCTTGCACAGTTAGTTTACTCATCTTTTTCTTCCTTTCTTATAACGCATTGACGACAGGATAAAACTCGACAACTGATCCGGGGATCAATTTCACTTCGACCACGGCATCTGCTTCTAAAATATCAGATAAGTCGTAAAGCATTTGGTCTGGACTCGTTGTAAATTCATGTAAAAGCTGTTCATCCTTTAAAAGGCGAACCTGCAGTGGAATACTTGCTAATACTTTGAGCTTTTTTTCGGTAAACGCACTTGCTGGAATCGTCATATCAAATAACATAAAAACCCTCCTTTATTTTTGGCTATTCTTAGTGTGAAACATAAAAAAGTCCCTATATCTATACAAAGTGTATAGATATAGGGACGATACATTCGCGGTTCCACCCTACTTCCGACAAGTCGGCAGCTTCATTGATCATGCTCACGGACGCCTGCGAAATAAGGTTCCAACTTGGCTTTCACTCTCCCAAGTTCGCTTCATGGAATGGTCTTCTTTCTTTCTTCCGGTCATAGCACGGATTCGATTACCCTTATGATAGTAGTTGAAGCTAGGGTTTGTCAATGATTAATTTGAACTTTTATCCTTCTGGACCTAAATCCGCCTGATCATGAAAGACGATCTCATCAGCGATTTTCCCATCACTTTCAAAAACAATGATCTCATTCATTCCAGTTTTTAAAAACGGCGCCGGGACGTACAAGCGCTGCTGCGGTCCTTTTTCCCAGAAACGGCCGATCATATGACCATTGACTTGGACAAACCCTTTGCCCCAGCCCGGCAATTCGATAAAGGTATCTGCACATTCATCAAAAACACATTCAAAGCGTGAGAAACTTGGTTGGCCTTTTTGCCATTTCCCTTGGAAATCAATGGCATGCAAATTATCCATCGGCAAGGGATAGATTTCCCAGTTGCTTTGGAATGCGCCATTAATGATCACACCGTCTTTAATGCCTTTGTGCTGATGGTTCATTTTAACGGAATAATTGACCCGCCCCATATTCTCCACCAAGATCCCCAACTCGTTTTCTGATTCTGATAGATCGAAACTATAGGATTGACCGATTTCTCGATCGTAATCGATGCGCAAAAGTTCCTGGTTGATAAACGTATGGGCACGATCCATCGTATTGATCAGACGGTAGTCGGCAATCTTCCGAGCAGGCCCAATCAGTGAGCGATAATAGATATAACCTGTCGCTTGATTGCAGGCTTCCATCGATAAAGGGTAATTCCTTATGATCGGTTGACTGATCGTGTCGATCGTCGAAAACAAGGAGACTCGTTCTTTCACTGAGAATGTTCCATAAGCTTTTCGCTCAAGTTTCATACTCAAGGGAAACTCAGGAATTTCCGCATAGTCAGCGATCACTTTTTTGAAGGCTTGGTATTTGGCAGTAGGTTCTCCCCATTCTGTCAACAAGGCATCATAATCATAGCTAGTGACATCCGGCGCTAAACGCTCGTAATAGTTTGACCCGTTCATAAAGCCAAAATTGGTCCCGCCATGGAACATATAAATATTGACAGAACCTTCTGCCAAGCAATCCTGAAGTTCCTTTACTGCATCAGCCGTTGATGTTGTATGATGATGGTCATCACCCCAAGCATCAAACCAGCCGATCCAAAATTCCATGACCATCAGTGGCCGTTTTTCTCCGTGAAATCTTCGAAGTTTTTCAAAGTTTTCCTTGATGTTGGAGCCGCAGTTGATCGTTGGCAATGCCAAGTCTTTGATACTGCCGTTTTCTAACATATCGTGCCAAGGTCCGTCAGAGGTCACTAACGGCGTTTCTACACCCTGTTGCCGCATCGCAGCCACCATTTTCCGCAAATACTCTTTATCATTGGCGTAGCTGCCGTATTCATTTTCTACTTGCATCATTAAAATCGGACCGCCTTGGGTGATCTGCAGATCCCGCACTTGTGGAAACAAATGGGCGAAATAACGAGTGATTTTTTCCATAAATGGTGGATAATCAAACCGAAGCTTCATCATAGGATCTTGCAATAGCCAATAAGGCAACCCACCAAATTCCCACTCCGCACAAATATAAGGTGCTGGTCGCAAAATCACATAAAGCCCTACTTCTTGTGCCGTTTGGATAAATCGCCGCAAATCAAGGATCCCCTCAAACTGATAGACACCTTCTTGTGCTTCATGGAGATTCCAAGGAACATAGGTTTCCACTGTATTACAGCCCATCAAGCGCAGCTTCTCTAAACGATCTTGCCAATATTCAGGAACGACACGAAAATAGTGGATCGCTCCAGAGATCACTTTAAACGGCTTGTTGTCTAAATAAAAGTCATCTTCAATAGCAAAAGTTCGCATCAGTTACGCTCCTCTTTGACGATATAGGTGGTGTACTGTGCCAGTTTCGTTTCTGAAGAAAGAACCTCACCCGTCAGAAGATCCGTCTTTCCAACAAACATTGCTGGCAACGGTTGTGCTTCTTCGTGGAAATTGATGATAACGAAGAATTTCGCCTCTGCATTTTCACGACAGGCAACTTCTAGTTTTGTTGCTTCCTCGATCACTGGGGTGATATCGTTTTCTTCGACAATCGTTTTGAAAAGCTGATCTTGCAGCTGATCTTCCAACTGTCCACCAAAGTAATAGACGGTGCCATCGCCAAACATATTTTTCGTCACTGCCGGCATTCCTGCATAGAAATTGCTTGTGTAATGCGCTAGCGCTTCGGCGGTTTCTAAATGGATCAAATCGCTGACTAAATTACTGGTTCCTGTCAGTTCTTCATTGACTAAGGAAACGCCGTTTGATTGTTCTGGGGCTAATGCATCGATTTCTTCCACCCAGATGCCAGCTAACTCCCGCAATGGCCCAGGATAGCCCCCTAAGTGAACGTTGTCAGATTGATCAACGATACCGCTCATATACGTGGTAAGTAAAGAACCACCTTGTTTGACGAAATCAGTGAGCCGCTCTTGCATTCCTTCTTTGATCATGTAGAGAACAGGTGCTGCGACTAATTTGTATTTTGATAAGTCAGCATCCACGGGAACCAAGTCGACGGCAATATTTTGTTCATGAAAATAACGATAGTAGCGATGGATCTGTTCTACATACTTCAGATCAACGGTCGGACCACTCGTATATTCTAATGCCCAATAATTGTCCCAATCGAAAATCACGGCAACCTGTGCTTGAGTTTGCGTCCCAATAATGTCTGAAAGCTGCGCTAATTCAGCACCAAGAGCTGCCGTTTCTCGGAAAACTCGCGTGTCTTCATGACCGACATGTTCGATAACAGCTCCATGGAATTTCTCACAAGCACCGATGGAACGTCGCAATTGGAAATATTGGATCGTGTCCGCCCCATGAGCGATCGTTTGGTAGCTTTGCGCCCGCATTTGTCCCGGTTTTTTTAATGAGTTATAGGGTTGCCAGTTTTGTTGAGAGGGTGTTTGTTCCATCAGCATAAAGGGCTGTTGTTTCAAGCCGCGCATTAGATCATGTGTCATGGCTACTAAACTCCATGGCGTATTATACGCTGGATAATTATCCCACGAAATAAGGTCCATTTCCTTCGCCCACTTGAAATAATCCAGTCCTTTAAAGGTTCCCATCAAATTCGTTGTAATCGGTGTCGTGGGATCGATTTTCCGAATAGCGTCCCGCTCCATCATATAGTTTTTTAAAAGGCTATCCGAGTTGAAGCGTCGGTAGTCAATAGAAATTCCTGCAAATGCCGTCTTGTCATAGCCGATTCCTTCTGACAGCGCATTTGGCAGAACGATTTCATCCCATTCATATACAGTATGACCCCAAAATTCCATATTCCAGGCTTTATTCAGTGCTTCGATCGTTTGATATTTATCCTTTAGCCAAACACGAAACGCTTTTTCACAGTTGTCGCAATAACATTCGCCGCCGTATTCATTATTGATGTGCCAACAAGTCACTTGTGGATTTTCGCCGTAACGTTCGGCTAATTTCGTTGCCAGACGTTCTGCGTATTTTTGATAAACCAAACTATTGGGACAGGCATTATGCCGTTGCCCAAACTTATGATGGCGTCCATCATAATCGGTGCGAGCGACTTCCGGATACTTCTTAAACATCCAAGCTGGCAAAGCGGCTGTGGAAGTGGCTAAGACGATGTCGAAGCCTTCCGTACTTAATTTTTCGATGATTTGATCCAATTCCTCAAAATCATAACAATTTTCAGAGGGTTGGATCTTTGCCCATGAAAAAACATTGACGGTCGCGCTATTGATACTTGCTTTTTTAAAGATCCGAATGTCTTCTTCCCAAATCTCTTTCGGCCACTGATTTGGATTATAATCGCCGCCGAATAGAATTCGATCAAAAAATTTTGTCATATAAGTGAACGCTCCTTTAAAATAAAATGATTTCTACTCTCTTATTGTAAGGCTTTTCATTTTGTTGTAGTATAATACATGAAACACTATTTTATAACTTTTCGAAACATGGAGGTTGAACATGCCTATTTATTTTTATCAAACAAACCAGCAGTTGCCTTTGTCGCTTGAAAGTATCGGAAACGATTGGCCACAAGATGACGTTGTTCGTCCCGATGGCTACCCTTACTTTCATTGGCTGCAGACAGAACAAGGAGAAGGTCGCGTCACCTTTGGTCAAGAATCCTTTATTTTACGTCCCAGTGAAGGCATCTTGATTTTCCCTTTCACTCCTCATCGCTACTATCCCTTATCAGATTGGAAAACCTCCTTCGCTACCTTTCAAGGACCTTTGGCAGCTGAGATATTAAAACAATTTACAAGTCAACCTTATCTTTTAGTTGAAGAGTCTAAAACTTTTTCCTATATGACTTGGATCAAACAACGCATTAAAGAAGACCAAAAAATAAGCTGGGATCCGTTACGGGCTTCTAGTGAGTGTTATCGTTTTTTGCTGGCGATCATGCAAGAGCGCTCTGGGAATCCAACCGAAAAACACCCCTTGTTTCAACAATATCTGGTCCCTGTTATACAAGAAATCGAAACCAATTATGATCAGGCGATCACGATCAAAAACTTGGCTGGTTTAGTCTATGTTTCGCCTCAATATCTCTCTCGGTTGTTCCAGCGTTTTTTAGGACAATCCACCGCCCAATACTTATTAAACTATCGCATGACCCGTGCCAAAGAGCTTTTGGTGGCACAGCCGGATCTGCCCATTCAGCAAGCCGCTTTTGCTGTAGGGTTTCAGGATGCGAGTCACTTTACCGCATTATTCAAAAAAAGAGTCGGCTTAACTCCATTGAAGTTTCGCCAACTCTATCATTGATTTTTCGGTTTTAAGACGTCTTGCCATTGCCCCATCTGATCGATAAACTTCTTACTTTTTAAATGAATGCCCACATATTCATCATACAATAGATCGATCACTTGTCGAATCGCTGCTTTCGTTTCTGGCTTTAATTTGATCGAAGCAATCTGCTCGTAGGATATTTGCGAAAATAAGCGAATAAAATGGATCGCACGAGAATCCGCATGATAGCGACGTTCGTCCATCCCCCAGTGTTGTTCGCATAAAATACCGCTAAACTTTGAGGAATAGTCAAACCGACCGTCGGTTTTTCCGCAGATGGCACAATGGGTCCAATTCGGGGTGATCCCGAAACGATGCAAAATCTGGATCTCAAAGATATTGGTGATGATCTCTGCGTCGTTCCCTTGATCCATTAAGTGCAATGCCTCATGTAAAAATTGGTATAGATGTGGGTCATAGACCCGATCATCGATAGCAGAATCAGCCAAATTCAACAAGTAGGTCGCATAACCAGCAATAAAAATATCACTTTGGATCGTACGAAAAGGATGGATGTCTTTGGCATTGTTTAAAAAGGACAAGCCTTCCGTTTTGATGGTTCCCATGTAGGTGGCTTCAGTATAAGAGAGCAACGCTGGTGCCAAGGGATTATTTTTCCGATGAGCACCCTTGACATAAAACATTTGCTTCCCGGCAGATTCCGTAAAGATTTTGACTAGCTTGTCTTTTTCTTTATGGTCCTTTGAAAAAAGCAAAATTCCTTTTGTTTCAACAAGATTCATCGTCGCACCTCATTTCTTGAAAAAAAATGATCCAGTTCGCTAACTGCATCAGTTTTTCCTCTTTAAAGCAGACCGTGATGGATCTGCCTTTCCTTAATACTCATCTTTACGATAGCCGTAATCCGTTAAGAAGGTTTGCTTGTCGCGCCAATCTTTTTGAACTTTCACCCATAATTCCAAGAAGACTTTGTCATCTAGTAAGTGTTCAATATCTAGACGGGCTTTCGTCCCGATCTGCTTCAGCATTTTACCGCCTTTACCGATGATAATGCCTTTTTGGCTGTCACGTTCGACAATGATCGTCGCTTGAATATGCACCTTATCATTATGATCTCGTTTCATGGAGTCAACGACGACCGCTACCGAGTGAGGCACTTCATCTCTGGTCAGCAGCAAGACTTTTTCCCGTACCAACTCGGAAACGATAAAGTATTCCGGATGGTCAGTGATTTGATCTTCTGGGAAATACTGAGGACCTTCAGGCATTTCATCGACCAATAGTTTCATTAGCGTTTCGAAATTATTGCCTTCCGTTGCAGAAATCGGTACGATCTCGGCAAAGTCCATTTGTGAGGAGTAATCTTCAATGATTGCCAATAAAGCATCCGGATGGACTTTATCAATTTTATTGATCACTAGGAAAACCGGCGTCTGGCTTTGACGCAACCGTTCGATGATAAAATCATCACCCTTGCCGCGCTTTTGATCGGCACTGATCATAAATAGTGTCACGTCAACTTCACGAAGTGCGCTATAGGCGGTTTCCACCATAAAATCGCCTAGACGGTGTTTGGGTTTATGGATCCCTGGTGTATCGATAAAGATGAGCTGTGCGTCATCTGTCGTATAGACCCCTTGGATTTTATTACGAGTCGTTTGCGCCTTGTCACTCATGATAGCGATTTTTTGTCCTACAACTCGATTTAGTAGTGTGGATTTCCCAACATTTGGCCGTCCGACGATCGCAACGAAGCCTGATTTGTGTGTTGTCATTGTTGTTCCCCTTTATCTTGTGGTTTTAGTGCGTATCAGAAGAGCTGCAGTAATTTTGGCAAGAAGATGATCGCTGCGACCACTAATGCAAAAACTGCGGTCATCAGCACAGCACCAGCTGCCATATCTTTGATTTTTTTCCCGATTGGATGGAAATGAAAGTCCGTAAACATGTCAACGACATTCTCAAAGACTGTATTGATGATCTCCACGATCCAGACCAAGAAAACGGCTAACAGCAGCCAAAGCCATTCCATTTGATTCAATCGGAAAATAAAGCCTGCAATGATCGCAACGATGCCTAACCCAACATGTTTACGCATATTACGTTCCTCTTTAAAGACGGTTTTTATACCGGTGAAAGCAAATTCGATTGACGAGATAAACTGTTTATTTTTCCCAATATTCTTATCTTTTGAGTCCATAGGCATCCAGTATTTCCTTTTGCAATCCAAACATTTCCTTTTCATCTTCTGGTGTCATATGATCATAGCCGTTGATATGCAAGAAACCATGCAGCGCCAAGAAACCAAGTTCCCGATCATAGGTATGCCCATATTCAGCAGCTTGTTCCTTTGCCCGTTCAATGGAGATCATAATGTCTCCTAGATCACGCGGCAGCTCTTCAAGGACTTCGTCAAAAATAATCGGCATCTCCTCCGCCGTTTCTTCTTCGAAGGCAAAACTGATGACATCTGTCGGCATATCTTTGCCGCGATACTCCCGATTGATTTCTTGGATGGCTGCATTGTCCATAAACGTGACGGACATTTCCGTATCCTCTGGAAGGTCTAAATGTCCTGCAGCAAATTGCAGAAGTCCTTCGATCTCTTTGATCTTCGTTTCCCCCACTGAATTTGTCTCATCTAAAAAGGTAATCTCCATTAGCGCTCTCTTCTTTCTTGTTCTTCTTTCATTTTCTCTGCTTCCGATTTCATTTTTGGGTATTTGATCCGTGAATGGAAGGTACTGCATAGTCCGTTGACCAGTGATTTTTCAATCATCCGGATTTCTTTCAACGTTAGTCCCGTTTCATCCAATTGACCGTCTAAGATCCGATCATTGATGAGATTCGCAACAAATTCTTGAATTTTTTGATTGGTCGGATTTTCCATCGCTCGAACAGCTGCTTCACAACTGTCAGCGATACTCACGACACCCGCTTCTCGTGTCTGCGGTTTTGGCCCAGGATAACGGAAATCTTCTTCCGTCACCTCGGGATTACGCTCTTGAGCTTTTACATAGAAATAACGCATCAGAGTTGTGCCATGGTGTTGACGGCAAATATCGATCACCATCCGCGGCATTTTGGCTTCTTCGAGAATTTCCGCTCCGTCGATCACGTGACCGAAGATGATTTGTTTGCTGTCTTCCGGCAGCAAAAAATTATGCGGGTTTTCGGCACCAGCAGGTAAATTTTCTACGAAGAAATTGGCATGTTTGACTTTGCCAATATCATGGTAATAACAAGCCACGCGGGTCAGTAAGCTTTGCCCACCGATCTCGGCGACGGCATTGGCGCTAAGATTAGCAACCATCATACTGTGATGATAGGTCCCTGGTGCTTCTTCCAGCAACTGCTTCAATAACGGGTGGTTCGGGTTACTCAATTCATTCAACACGATCATACTTTCATCCGTTACCAATAATTCGATATATGGATGCAGCCCCATCGTCAGCAAATAGCTAAGAAGCGAGCCGGCCAATCCACAGACGAGTGTTGTCCACGTATTGCCGCGGGCCAAATCCATTCCTTGGAAAATGACCAACATGATGCTTAAGAGTAATGGGAAAACGATCACCCACATGACTGCGATTTTCCCTTGACTGGCGATACGTGCTCGTTTGATCATCGTTCCCATCAACCCAGAGAAGAGATAGGTCACTAAAACAGTCGTCAACAAGTTGGTCCCACTGGAATCAAAGTAAATGAAGAGTGCACTGACCACTTGGAAAATCGCGGCTAATATCCCTAAACGTCTGCTGGAGAAAATGCTTAGAATCAGCGGTGTAAAGGCTGCTGGGAAAAAGAGCGGGATAAAGGTCACTAATTCTGATTGGAACAGTTGGAAAAATTTCATGATCAAGATACTGAATGCCATCGCCAAAATATAAAAAGTGACGGCGTTCATTCGCTTTTCAACATCTTTTGTCTGTCTTGTATAATAAAACAGCATGAGCATTTGTAAGCAGGTCGCTAAAACTAAGGCGATTAATGGAAAAACTGAGAAGGTCTGATTGGTCATTCCTAAAAGCTGCAGCTTTTCCAATGCGTTGGCATCGATCTGTGATCCTTCACGAACAATGATCTCCCCTTGATAGATCATTACCGGTGGAACAGCATCCATGGCGGTTTGTCTCGCTTCTTCCGTCCGCTTTTCATTGGGAATATCATTGACGACGATTCCTTGATTGACAATGAAGCGTAAAACGGACGCCATATCCGAAGTAACATCTAGAAATTGGATCTTGTCTTCCGCCTCTGAGCGGAAAGTACTGAGTTCTGTTTGACGGATCTGTTTGGCCATTTGCTCGTCTACTAGCTGCAACGCATAGGTTCGTACCGTATTCAATTCATCGGTACTTAATGAAAACAATGTCGACAAAAAATTATTCGTCAATGACTGATAGAAATCAAGTTCATCATCACTCATTTTTTCAAACTCTTTTTTTAAGGCTGCGATGTATTCATCCGTACTCGGTTTAGGGATATTTTCATCCTCATCCGCCTCAGCAACTTCTTTTGCATGTGCCTCATCCGTTGATTTTTTGACTGAATCAACTAAGTCAAAAAGGTGGTCGATGCGATCGTGCTGTGTCTGCGCTAGAGTATCCTGATAGGTGTACTCTGGCGGAACCGCTTCTGCTGCCAATTTGCGTTTTTGTTCCGTTGCAGTAGTGTTTTCGATCGTTTTATTGGCACGAATGTTTTCTTCCGCCACCTGGCCTTCACTATAATCGACATTATTCTGTTTGACACTGGTGTACATGATACCAATCGAAAAAAGAAAGAAGAGAAACATCAAAACTGGTAAATAAAACTTCCCGAGTCTTTCTCTAAGTTTCCGTAGTGGTTGAATGATCATAGTTCTCCTCCTGAAAGACGATCAGCGCTTGTCTTTAAGATCTGCTTCTTCATAAGCTCGAATGATATCGGCCACAACTGGGTGCCGCACCACATCTCCTGCTTCAAAATTAGCAAAAGCAATTTTAGGGATCTCCTGCAACGTTCGCTCCGCATGGATCAAACCGCTTAAAGTCCCTTTTGGCAAGTCGATCTGACTCGTATCACCATTGACGATCATTTTGGAGTTGAATCCTAAACGCGTCAGAAACATTTTCATTTGAGCGATCGTCGTATTTTGCGCTTCATCTAAAATGACAAAGGCATCTTCTAGCGTACGTCCACGCATATATGCCAATGGTGCGATCTCAATGACGCCTCGTTCCATCAGACGGTTCGTATGATCCATCCCAAAAATTTGATACAACGCATCATAAACGGGGCGTAAGTAAGGATCGACTTTTTCTTTCAAATCGCCTGGCAGAAAGCCAAGGTTCTCTCCTGCTTCAACCGCGGGCCGTGTCAAAATAATCTTTTGCACTTGACCTTTCTTTAAAGCAGCGATCGCCATTACGACGGCCAGAAAGGTTTTTCCGGTTCCGGCTGGTCCGACCCCAAAGACCACATCATGTTTACGGACAGCTTCGATATATTTCTTTTGACCGGCATTTTTTGCCCGAATCGGTTTCCCATTACGGTCCTTGATGATTTCTTCTTCATACATATCTTTGAAATAATCAAGACTGCCTTTGTTTACCATGTTCAAAGCTGTGATCACATCAGGAGTACTGATATTGATGCCTCGTTTGATCAACTCTTGCAACGCTCGGATCACGGATTGTGCTTTTTCTGTAGCTTCCGCTTCGCCGACGATTTGGATCAGCTCCCCACGAGTGTGAATGACCGTCCCCGTCGAGTCTTCAATGATTTTAATGTTCTTATCGTGAGCACCTAAGAGTAAACGAACGTCATCGTTCTCACTAAGTGTTATCTCGATCGTCATAGTTTTGTCTGTCAAATATGTTACAGCTCCTTTTTTGGCGTTCTTATTAATAATAACATAAGATGGAAAAAAGAAAAATTACTTATAAAGTCCAAGGGTAGTTTCCTTTTTGTCCTTATGCTTTTTTTAAGTTTTTGAAATCAGAAAAAAAGCCGCGAGCATGTCATCCATACTCGCGGCGTGAGCTTACATTTGATCCAATAATTCTTTAACGATCGCATTGACTTGATTGCCGTCTGCTTTGCCTTTGACTTGCGGCATTACAGCACCCATCACTTTTCCAAATTCTTTGGAAGAAGAAGCACCAGTCTTTTCAATCGCTCCAGCAACGATTTGGCGGATTTCCGCTTCATCAAGTTGTGCTGGCAAATATTTTTCAACAACTGCAATTTCAACTTTGACTTTCTCAGCTAGATCATTTCGGTCAGCTTTCTCAAACTCATGTAAAGAGTCCCGACGTTGCTTCATCTCACGAGATAAAACGGTCAACTCTTCTTCTTCATTCAAGTCAGAACCTTTTTTGATCTGCTCATTTTGAATTGATGCTTTCAACATGCGGATCACCTGCAAGGTTTCCTTGTCTTTGGCTTTCATCGCTGTCTTCATGTCATCATTCAGTGTACTTAGTAGTGTCACACTACCAGCTCCAATTCTCAAAACAGTAGAAAATTAGAATTTTTTGCGTTTTCTAGCTGCTTCAGATTTTTTCTTACGCTTTACGCTAGGTTTTTCGTAAAATTCACGTTTACGAGATTCCTGTAAAGTACCCGCTTTTGACACGGAACGTTTGAAGCGACGAAGAGCATCGTCAAGTGATTCGTTTTTGCGAACGACTGTTTTTGACATGTAAATTCCCTCCCTCCGAGCTTAAAAAGTAACCGTAGTTGTTATTGAAATAAAATCCCAAAAAACACGACTGTCCTTTAAAAATTATAGCTAACCCCTGAAAAAGTGTCAAGGCATTCTGTTAAAAAAGTCTTCGATACTGTCAAGTTTGTTTGGGTTTTCATTGACATTCTTCACAACGACCCAAAATCTCGAAGCGATGACCCTCGATCAAACAACCGGGAAGCTGTTCTTGAAAGAAGTCCATTGGGCAAATATGCAGTTCTTTTGTTTTGCCACAAACCGTGCAAATAAAGTGATGGTGATGATGGTCTTCTAATTCTGCACAACAGTTATAGCGAAACTTCATCTCACCGTTCAGTTCTGTTTCTTCTAAAATACCGATCTCAGAAAAATCGTGCAAATTCCGGTAAATCGTATCATAACTCAAGCCAGGGTACTTTTCCGACATGTATTCGTGAATTTCTTTTGCCGGTAAATAGCGATTGCGTTTCACTAAATAGGTAATGATCGCTTCTCTTTTTTTCGTATTTTTAAAGCCATTTTCTTTCAACGTTGTCATGGCATGCTCTATGAGCGTTTGATTTTTCATCGTAGACCCTCCTGATAAATCAAAATCATTCCGATTCTATCAATCTTAAGTATGGTATAATGAAATCAATAAAAAAGCAAGAGAGGATTTTTCTTATGAAGCCAAATGAACCAGAACAACTAGACTTGCAAGAAAAATTGCAAACCAGTGCTGCAGTGACGATGTTCGTTTTGTCGGACTCTGCCGGTGAAACAGCATCGAAGCTTGCCCAAGCGACAATGGCACAGTACCCCAGCGTCGAATTTAACCTTTTTAGACGCACGTTTATCCACACGAAAGAGCACTTGATCAAAGCATTATCAGATGCTAAGAAACACAATGCCATTATTCTTCACACTTTGATCAAAGAAGAACTCGTGGATTTGACGAATCATTTTTGTGAAGAAGCGGATCTCTATCATTTCGACGTATTAACACCGCCTGTCAGTGAAGTGGCACGCCGCACTGGAGTAGCACCTTCACGAGAGCCAGGGGCTTTGCACCACCTGAACGAAAATTATTTCAAACGCATCAAAGCCATGGAATTTGCGGTCATGTACGATGACGGAAAAGACCCTCGTGGCTTCTTGGAAGCAGATGTCGTGTTACTAGGGGTTTCTCGAACCTCAAAAACACCGTTGAGTCTATTTTTAGCGAACAAAAACTTAAAAGTCGCTAATTTGCCTTTGGTTCCACAAGCCCACATCCCGAAACAGCTCTGGGAAATCGATCCGAAAAAAATCGTCGGGTTAACAAACGATCCGAATGTGTTAAACAGTATCCGCAAAGAACGGATGCGTTCTTACGGCCTGAACCCTGACTCTGCATATTCCGATATTGAAAAAATCAAAGCGGAGCTGACGTTTGCTAATGATCTTTATGAGAAATTAGGTTGTGTCGTGATCAATGTCGCTTCCCTTTCCATCGAAGAAACCGCCTCAATGATTTTAAATGCATTAAACTTAGAAGACCATAGCTATTACACTTCAGAGACAAAAGACTGATAACGATAACGCAATAAAAAAAGATGAACAGACTGCCGTCTGCTCATCTTTTTTAGAATATCTATCATTTCAAAGTTTTTTAAAAAACTTGCAGCCCTTCACGATCGATTTGTAATTGTTCGATATACGCATTGCTCTCCAAGGCATGTAAAAGTTTTGAGATTCGTTCTGCCCGTTCCTCTGGGACGATCGCTAAGACCGTTGGTCCAGCGCCGCTTAAGAAACAGCCATAGCCGCCTTCTTCTTCGCAAATCTGGCGAATGGTCGACAAGTGTGGCACAAGCTTTTCCCGATAGGCTTCATGAAAGCGATCCTGCTGCATCAATTTCCCTGCAAGAGGCAGATTGCCATTGATGACCGCTGCGATCATCACGTTGGCGATCGCACTGGCCTCAACTGCTTGCTCGTGAGAAAGTGTTTGCGGCAAGACTTGACGACTTTCTTCAGTCAAAAGTTCTTCATGAGGAATATACGCAATGATCTCGCACTCTGGAAAATGATGCTTTACTAAATACGTATGCTTGTGCTGATGGTCATAAGCAGCAACTGCAAAATCTCCATAGATCGCTGGTCCAACATTGTCAGGATGCCCTTCAATGGCAGTTGCGATCTCAAGCTTTTGTGCTGCACTCAGATTCATGTGTGCCATTCGGTTGGCTAGTTCAATACCAGCGACGATCACCGAGGAACTACTGCCTAAGCCTCGTGCCAAAGGAATATCCGAACTCATACGGATCTTCAGGGGTTTCATGTCTGGTGCTAATTTTAGTGCCACACGCAAAAGTAAGTTAGTTTCATCGTTTGGGATCTCTGAGCCTAGCTCATGGATGATCTCCCATGTATCGTTTTCTTTTAAAACTTCGATGAACAAATACTTTGACAGGGCAATCCCGCAGGAATCAAAACCAGGCCCTAAATTCGCACTGGTTGCAGGAACGCGGATCTTCATAACTTGGCAACTCCTTCACGAAGATGCTGGCGCATTTCTTCTAAATCACTCATCTTATTGATGGTTACTTCTGTCGCTTTGATAGCTGTATCAGGATCCTTCAGACCATTTCCAGTAAAGACGGCAACGACAGTCTCACCTGGTTTGATTTTCCCTGCTTTCACGTGCTGGATGACACCAGCCAGCGATGCAGCTGAGCCTGGTTCAATAAACACACCATCTTGCGCAGCAATTTTACGGTAAGCATTCAAAATTTCCTCATCGGTTACTGCATCGATGTGTCCATTTGATTCATCACGAGCGGCTTCTGCCAACTGCCAGCTGGCTGGATTGCCGATCCGAATCGCTGTAGCGATCGTTTCTGGCTGTTCGATGACTTCCCCACGGACGATCGCAGCAGCACCTTCAGCTTCAAACCCATGCATTCTTGGCAACGTGGTGCCTTTTTTCTCATGCCATTCTTTGAATCCTTTCCAATAAGCCGAGATATTCCCAGCATTACCAACTGGAATTGCAAGAACATCAGGCGCCTGTCCTAGCTGTTCGCATACTTCAAAGGCAGCTGTTTTTTGTCCTTCTAAACGATAAGGATTGACAGAGTTCACTAATGCCACAGCTTCTGTTTTCGCAATATCCCGGACTGCTTTTAACGCTTCATCAAAGTTTCCTGGAATCGAAATGATGTCCGCTCCATAAACGATCGCTTGCGCCAGTTTCCCCATAGCGATCTTGCCTTCTGGAATGACGACATAAGCTTTGATTCCTGCTCTGGTCGCATAAGCGGCTGCGGCTGCACTAGTATTTCCTGTCGAGGCACAAACGATCGCTTTCGCGCCTTCTTCCACCGCTTTTGCCACCGCCATCACCATGCCGCGGTCTTTAAATGAGCCTGTCGGATTCAGGCCTTCGTATTTTCCATACAATTGGATCCCTAATTCATTTGAAAGACTTGGTAATGGAATCAGAGGTGTATTTCCTTCAGCCAGCGACAATGCTGGGGTATTTTCATTAACTGGGAGATATTCCTTGTATTGATGCAATAATCCTTGATACATGTTTATTCCTCCATCACTTTCATTATTTGCACGTTTTGCGTATTCGCGTATGCCTTGAGTGCTACTGTTAGGTCCTTTTCACTGATTGGCTTCGTGATTCCAGCTATTCGTTGGCTTGCTTCATCAAATGCTGTGTGCTTTGATTCAAACCATTCTGGGAAAGAAGCTGCATTAAGGTCTTTACTTGAAAAGGAAACATAGTGTTGCACAGGAACTTCTTGTACCGAAGCCAATGCTGTTTCTTTTTCAAAGGTTAAAAAAGGTTCAACGATCCCGAATGTTTTGTTTTTAGCCAATACCGTCAAATCGGCAACCACACTAGTGGCTGTCGGACGCGATCCAGCCCCTGGTCCATAAACCATCGACTGATCAATTCCGTCGCTTTTGATAAAAATACCATTGAACTCATTTTGGATCGTCGCCAAGGCGTGGTTTTTTGGCACTAACACCGGCCCAACCGATACAGTAAGGGAACCGTCATCAGTCTTTTGAGCTGCGCCAATCAATTTCACTTCATAGCCAAAAGCTTGTGCCTGCTTAATATCTTCTACAGCTAATCCGCGAATACCTTTTGTTGCAACATCAGCAACGTCGATTGTTTTCCCAAAAGCAAATTTGGTCAGGATCACCATTTTATAAGCCGCATCGATACCGTCAACATCATTGGAAGGATCTGATTCGGCAAAACCTTTTACTTGAGCTTGCGACAACGCATCTTCATAGGTCAGGCCATCTTCCGTCATTTTCGTCAGCATATAATTGGTCGTCCCATTGACGATGCCAAAAATCCCTGTGATCGTATCAGGTAGATAGTGGGTGCTCAATGTGCGCAAAATCGGAATTCCTCCCCCCACACTGGCTTCATAATAAAGAGAAACACCGGCTTTTTCAGCAATTGCCAGCAGTTCAGGTCCATGGGTGGCAATCAGATCTTTATTTGCCGTCACAACATGCTTTTTATTTTCTAAAGCAGCTGAAATAAACGCTTTTGCCGGATCGATCTTCCCGATCAATTCCACAATTACGTCGATGGTCTCATCTTCAAACAACTCATTTGCCTCATTCGTCAAAGCAAACCCATACTGAGCTGCTAACGCAGACTTATCCTCATAAGGCGAAGCTAATGCTTTCGTGATTTGCACACTGACTCCTGTGCGTGCCAGGATGGCTTCTTTTTGCTCTGCCAACACTTGGCATACCCCGGTGCCGACAACACCCATTCCTAATAATCCAATGTTCAATTGCTTACCCATAATGCCCCCTAACTGAAAACGTTATTAAAAACCGTTCATCCAATTTTAATATTTCCACTAGCATACCAAAAACAATAAGAAAAAACTAGGACTTTTGAGAAATTCTCGCCCTAGTTTTAACGGTGATGGATATGTTCGAATGTTTTTTGCAAAATATCCACAACATGTTTGTCATCAAGACTATAAAGGATGGTTTTTCCTTGTCTTTCCGACTTTACGATCCGATTATCTTTCAATAGTTTCAACTGATGAGAGACTGCTGATTGTTCCATATGTACTTGTTCCGCGATTGAAGTGACATTGCGTTCACCCTCTTGAAGGGACAACAAAATTTTTAATCTGGTCGGATCACTAAGCATCTTAAAAATCTGCGTTACTTGCTGAATTTCCTCTAATTTAGGCGGAGTCATCGCGCCACATCCTCTCTTATTTCCTTTTGCATTTTAGCCCTTGATAGACGGCTTGTCAATCAGCGGCCGCCAAACAAGGAGAAGTAATTAGATAAAAGACAAGAATAGATCCAAGTGTCAGAAAATTCCCTTTAGAAGCTTAGGTCCCTCAACAACTGTTCGTTGGCGAAACAAATGCTTCTTTTTCTACCACTCGGATCATTCAGTCAAATTGCAATTTTTTGATTATGAAGGCAGCAGATGACTTTATTCACCTGTGATTTCTTCAATCGCTGCTTGCAGATCAGCAATTTTTTGTTCTGCTGCTTCTGCCGTTTCGCCTTTTACACCAATATAAAACTTGATTTTCGGTTCGGTCCCAGAAGGACGAACCGCAATCCAGCTTTCATCTTCCAAGGTGTATTTCAAAACATCAGAAGGCGGTGTGGTCATTTTTTGTTGGTGACCATCTAAGCCCACACGAGTCAACAGTTTAAAGTCTTCTGTTTGTACGACAGGGGTTCCTGCGAAGACAGAAGGTGCTTTTTCACGGAAAGTCTTCATCAAGGCAGCAATCTTAGTTGCCCCTTCCATGCCGCTCATCGTTACAGAAATCGTTTTTTCTGCATAATAACCGTACTCTTCAAAAATATCTTGCAGACCGTCATACAATGTTTTGTTTGATTGTTTGTAAAAAGCAGCCACTTCTGCTAATAAAACGAGCGCTTGGATCGCGTCCTTGTCCCGTACGAATGGTTTTACTAAGTAGCCATAGCTTTCTTCAAAGCCAAACATAAAGGTTTGAGAATGGTCTTTTTCAAATTTTTGGATTTTTTCGGCAATAAATTTAAAGCCGGTCAATACGTTGATCATATCCACATCGTAGGATTTAGCGATCGCTGTTGGCAATTCACTAGAAACGATCGATTTTAAGACTGCTGCATTTTCTGGCAATGTCCCAGCTGTTTTATGGGCTTCTAAAATGTAACGGATCATCAATGCGCCTAACTGGTTACCTGTCAACACTTGGTAGTTGCCATCTGGCATTCTTACTGCAGCTCCTAAGCGATCGGCATCTGGATCTGTTGCGATCAACAGGTCAGCACCTTCTTTTTCTCCTAAAGCAATCGCATATTCAAAGGCAGAGTGCTCTTCTGGATTCGGTGATTTTACTGTACTGAAATTTGGATCAGCAACCGCTTGAGAAGGTTCAATAATGAATTGTTGGAAACCAGCTTGTTTCAACGCTTTCTCCCCAAGCATCCGCCCTGTTCCGTGAAGTGGTGTATAGACAAGTTTCAAATCTTTGCCCACCGTATCGATCAATTCTTGATCGATCGTGACTTCTTTGATCTCTTTCAGATAGGCAGTATCGATTTCTTCGCCAATAATAGAGATCAAGCCGCTGTTTTTGGCTTCTTCTTCACTTAAAACAGGGATCTCTAACGGATTTTCAATTTCCCGAACGAATTTTGTCAATGCATCCGCATCTGCTGGTGGCATTTGTCCACCATCTTCCCCATATACTTTGTAGCCATTGTATTCGGCTGGATTGTGAGAAGCTGTGATCATGATTCCAGTAAAGGTTTTTAAGTAACGCACAGCAAAAGATAATTCTGGCGTCGGACGTAAGCTTTCAAAGACGAAGGCTGGAATATCGTGTTTTGCCAATGTTTTTGCCGCTTCCATCGCGAACTCAGGTGAAAAATGACGGGAATCATAGGCGATCGCTACGCCACGACGTCTTGTTTCAGGATCTTGTGTATCCATAAAGCGAGCCAATCCTTCGGTTGCTTGACGAATCGTATAAATGTTCATCCGATTGATACCAGGTCCTAAAATTCCTCGCATACCGGCAGTCCCAAATTCCAAAGGCATATAAAAAGCGTCTTCTAACATCGCAGGATCTGCTTCTAATGCGGTCAATTGTTCTTTTAATTGTGGATCTAAGTGTTCACTGTTTTTCCATTGATTAAATGTTTGTTCCCATGCCATAAAATAACCTCTCCTTTTTCCGTTAAAATGCTCTAAAATTAGTATAACACTACTTACAGATTTCTCAAAGAATAACCAAATGAAAAATAAAAACAGCTGCTATCAAAAGTGATTGACACTTTAAAAATAACAGCTGATTCCATTAAACTATTTCGTTAATTGAGCATCCTTTTGTGTTTCAATAAAATCAAACACTTGTTGACCAGCAATACTGCCATCGCCGACTGCCGTCGTGATTTGACGCAAGCCTTTTTCACGAACATCGCCAACCGCGTAAACACCAGGAATTGAAGTTTCCATCTGCTCATTGGTTAAAATCCAGCCAGCATCATTCGTGATACCGCTGGCTTTGAATGGTTCTGTCAACGGATCTAAACCAACATAGATAAAGACACCGCCAGCAGCTTCTTCTGTCACTTCATCCGTTTTTACGTTTCTGATTTGCACGCCAGTCACGACCATCTCATTGCCTTTGATTTCTTCAACAACAGAATCCCAAATAAAAGAGATTTTCTCGTTGGCAAATGCGCGGTCTTGAATGATTTTTTGTGCTCGTAATTCGTCACGACGGTGAACGATCGTTACTTCGGAAGCAAATTGTGTTAAGTAGATAGCTTCTTCGACTGCCGAGTCGCCTCCGCCAACAACAATCAAGCGTTTGTTACGGAAAAAGGCACCGTCACAAACCGCACAGTATGAAACACCGCGTCCCGCGAATTCTTCTTCGCCTTTGACGCCTAACTTTCTATGTACGCATCCTGTGGCAATGATGATTGTTTTCCCTTGATAAGTTTTGTCTTCGGTGGTAACTTCTTTGAATTCACCTTGATCCGTGATGCTCTGAACGATCCCATAGGCATTTTCAACACCAAATTTAATGGCACCTTCATACATTTTAAATGCTAATTCAGGGCCTAAGATTGATTCGTATCCTGGGTAGTTTTCAACTTCAGCCGTATTGTTCATTTGACCGCCAGGTGCGCCTCGTTCAATCATTAGTACTGATAAATTCGATCTTGACGCATAAAGCGCTGCTGTCATCCCCGCAGGGCCTGCGCCGATGATAATTACATCATACATATATTTCCCTCCAATTTGGACTACCCATACTTTACTTTCAAAAGCAAATTCTTTCAACTCATCTGCTTACAAAAAATAATAAGATATTCCTGCTTTTACTTTTGAAAATTACATTGACTTTCTTTTCAATTTTTGTAAAATTTTCACGATACGTCTATTATATAGAAAATAAGGAGTCCTTACAATTGAATAAGAAAAAACTTTTAGGAAAATCAGACCGTGAACTGCTTTTCCTCAGCTGGCCGATTTTTGTTGAGCTATTTTTGCGGGTCGTTATTGGGAATGTCAACGTTTGGATGATTTCTCATTACTCCGAGCCAGCAGTAGCGGCCGTCAGTGCTGCCAATCAACTATTGAATTTAACGGTCTTTATATACGGTTTCATCACCGTGGGTACTCAGATCATTATCGCACAACTGATTGGTGCGAAAAAACGCGACCAGATACCGAAAGTCATCAATACCGCTCTCTTTGGCTCATTGTTCATCGGTATTTTGATCAGCTTAATGTTCCTTTTCGGCTCAACCTATCTCCTTCGTTTCATGGGATTGGATGCTGAATTAGTTGCTTTAGGTCATGGGTACTTACAAGTGTATGGGGGAAGTCTGTTCCTTTCATCGATCACGGCGGTCATAATTGCTGTCATGCGTAGCCACAGTTTCACAAAACCTGCGTTATTGGTGCCGATGTTTGCTAGTATCCTAGCCGTCATTGGGAATTACTTTGTCTTATATAGCCCCTTTGGTTTACCGAATTTTGGTGTGACCGGATTGGCATTTTCTAGCGTCTTTGGTAATTCGATTGGTTTAATAATTGCCGCAATGTTGCTGAAGAAGCATGTGAATTTTTCTGTTTTATCTGCCCGTTTCTCGAATGTCTCTTGGGGTGTGATGAAAAACATTTTGACTTACGGATTGCCTTCTTCTGGCGAGTCTCTTTCCTATCAAGGAGCGCAAGTCGTAGTGACGATGATCGTGGCTCAACTTGGTGCCAGCGTCTTGATTGCAAAATCTTACGTAACAGCTATCACCCAATTTGTTTATTTGATTGCCTCCGCATTGAGTCAAGGGAATCAAATCATGATTGGCCGCAATGTCGGTGCTGGAGAATACGATCGCGCGCATCAGCGAGGCATGCGCACGATGGTGATCGGGATCATTGCCTCGGTAACGATCTGTTTATTGACTTACTTGTTTATTGAGCCAATCATGGGAATCTTTACCACCAACGCGGAAGTGATCGAGATTGCCAAAGGTGTCTTTTTGGTAGAGATCGTTTTAGAAACGGCGCGTGCAGTCAATATGATCCTTGTGGGTTCCTTAAATGCAAGTGGCGATGTGAAGTTCCCATTGATCTGTAGTCTAGTTGTTCTATGGGTCATCAGCTTACCGTTTTCCTATTCACTGGCGATCGTCTTTAAATTCGGCTTGATCGGCGTTTGGATCGCTTATGCCATTGACGAAGCATTGCGCAGCGTCTTAATGATTTATCGTTGGCACTCCGGTGTATGGAAAACTAAATCTGTCGTTCATCCACAAGAAACAGAACCCGAAGTATTGCCAGAAGCATAATTAAAGTCCAGCGGTCTCGGTGACTGCTGGACTTTTTTGTTTTCCATAAAAAATAAAATGCGCCAAGAAGTTTGCTTGGTTTTTTTGAAGACTTTGCTCTATACTTGTCTCAGAAGCTATCGACTACGATTTACATTAAAAGGAGCGTTTGCTATGTCAATCTATGACTACCAAGCAACATTGGAAAATGGCGAAACTTATTCGCTAGCAAAATACGAAGGTCAACCGCTAGTGATCGTCAATACAGCTACGAAGTGTGGTTTGAGCCCGCAGTTCAAAGAATTACAAGGTCTTTATGAAACTTATAAAGACCAAGGATTGGTCGTTTTAGGGTTTCCTTCTGATCAGTTCAAACAAGAAGTCGGGTCAGCCGAAGAAGCCGCAGCCTCTTGCCGAACCACCTATGGTGTCGACTTTCCGATGCACAAGTTAACAGTGATCAATGGAAAAGACGCGGATCCCTTGTTTCGCTATTTGGAAGAAGAAGCACCTGGCACGCTAGGAAAAGCCATTAAATGGAATTTCACGAAATTCTTGGTGGATCGCCAAGGTAAAGTCGTTGAGCGTTTCGCTCCCCAGACAAATCCTCAAAAAATGATTCCAGAAATTGAAAAAGTTCTTTAAAAAACAGAGAAAGGCGATTTTGAGGACAAAACATGTCATCCTTAAGGTCACCTTTTTGTGATTGCTACAACATAAACATTATACAACAATCACATTGGCGCTTGTCAAAATATCTGAATGTCTATTTCTTCTTAAAGAAACCATTCGTTACAAAGATTTCAAAAAGACTTTAAAAAAACTGCAGTTGATCCCCTTTGATTTCTCAACGGGATCAACTGCAGCTTCTTTTGATTAGTTATTCGATAAATCTTCACCATTTGAAGCAATCACTTGTTTGTACCAATCAAATGATTTTTTCTTTGTTCGTTTCAAGGTGCCGTTTCCTTCATTGTCACGGTCCACATAAATGAAACCATAGCGTTTTTTCATTTCACCTGTTCCAGCTGAAACTAAATCGATACAACCCCAAGTCGTGTAACCCAATAAGTCGACACCATCTTGTTCAACCGCATCTTTCATTGCTTGGATATGCTCTGCCAAATATTGGATGCGGTAATCATCTTCCACATAGCCATCTGCATCTGGTGTATCCACAGCGCCTAGACCATTTTCAACGATAAACAATGGTTTTTGGTAACGGTCATAAATGTCATTCATTGTAATCCGCAAACCAAGTGGATCAATTTGCCAACCCCACTCACTTGCTTCCAAGTATGGGTTTTTCACAGAGGCAAAAATATTGCCAGCCGTTTGTTCTAACAATTCAGCGTCCGTTGTTGATACGCGTGAAGAATAGTAAGAGAAAGAAATAAAGTCTACGGTGTGAGCTTTCAACAGCTCAAGGTCGCCTTCTTCCATTTTGATTTCGATCCCATTGCGTTCCATTTCTTTCAGCGCATATTGTGGATATTCCCCACGTGATTGAACATCAATAAAGAAATAGTTTTCGCGATCTGCTTTGCGTGATTCCCAGACATCTTCTGGTTTGCTTGTATATGGATAGTACGCGCCAGCAGCCAGCATACAACCTACTTTGTTTTCAGGATCAACTTCGTGAGCGATTTTCGTTGCGATTGCGGATGCCAACAACTCGTGATGAGCCGCTTGATATTTCACTTGCTCAACGTTATCGCCTTCTTCAAAATAAAGTCCCGCTCCCATAAATGGCGCATGTAGAATCATGTTGATTTCGTTGAAGGTCAACCAGTATTTTACTAATCCTTTGTAGCGGTTGAAAATCACGTTACACAAGTTTTCATAGAATCCGACTAATTCACGAGAACGCCATGCTCCGTATTTTTCAACTAAATGCATTGGGCAATCAAAGTGAGTGATCGTTACTAATGGTTCGATCCCATATTTGTGGCATTCTTTGAAAAGATCTTCATAGAACTTCAAGCCGTCTTCATTTGGTTCTGTTTCATCCCCTTTAGGGAAAATCCGACTCCAAGCGATCGACAAACGGTAGGTTTTAAAGCCCATTTCGCCAAATAGCGCGATGTCTTCTTTGTAGCGATGATACATATCGATCGCTTCTTTTGCTGGGTAGAAATGTTCGTCATCAAAATCGAACATTTTCATTTGACCAGTAATGACTGGAAAACGATCTTTGCCGATCGGTACCACGTCAACGTTTGCCAAGCCGCGTCCTCCTTCTTGGTAGCCTCCTTCACATTGATTGGCAGCTGTTGCGCCGCCCCATAAAAAGTCTTTTCTAAATGCCATGTTTCTTTCCTACTTTCTCTTTATTTAACTAGTTCGCGATCAAGTTCGCGGGCTACTTCATCTTGTACTTCTACGCCTTCTTTTTCAAGACGTGCGATCGTTTCCTTAAATTTAGGCAAGTGATCTTTGTGGGCAATAAACAGTTCGTCCATGACACGTTTTGCCGTATCACCTGATGGAACCAATGGGTTGATGGTGAAGGCTTGTAATGCGATATTGTAATCCCCAGTCACTGCTGCTTCGATCGTTAATAATTCCATTGCTTTCATTACCTGTAACCAACCTTTTTCAGCTGTCGGTAACTCACCAAAGGCAACATTTCTAGCACCTTGTCCGCCAACGTAAGCTGTTACTTCAACTACGCAATCGGCAGGAAGATCTGGAACGGCGCCTTCATTTTTTGTTGAAACAACGATTTGGGTATTTTTATTGGCATAAATGGAAGCAATCGTTTCACACGCTGCATCTGAGTAATACGCACCACCACGTTTTTGCAGCTGTTCAGGTTTATGATCCAATTCAGGGTCTTTGTACAACTCAAACAATTCGGCTTCGGTTTGTTTCACTTGCTGTGCACGGGTCCCAACAGTCTTGTATTCTTCGATCGCATGATTCAGCATTTCTTCTTGACGATAGTAGTAACGATGATAACCGCAAGGGATCATCTTCATTTGTTCTAGCTGTTCTTTGTAAAATGGAATATCAAAGATATTCTTCGGTAAGCCATTGTCTTCTTCATACATTTTATCAATAATATCCATCGTTACATCGTTGCCGTGTGAATCAGCAACTTTGTGCCAATGGAAGTGATTCAATCCTGCAAATTTGTAGATCAATTCGTCCGGTTCTTTACCGATCAAGGCTGGCTCAATCATGGTTGCCATGACTGGCACATTACACAACCCGATCACTTTGTCCCATTTTCCGTAACGCACGATTGCTTCAGTCACCATGCCGCTTGGATTCGCAAAATTGATCAACCAAGCATCCGGACATAAACGTTTCATGTCTTCAACAATTTCAAGAATGATTGGAACCGTACGGAACGCTTTGAACATTCCGCCAGGGCCGTTGGTTTCTTGACCAATCATGCCATAATAAGCAGGAATTCGTTCATCTTTAATGCGGGCATTCAGCAACCCTACTCGAAATTGGGTCGTAACGAAATCAGCATCTTTTAGCGCTTCTTCTCGATCCAATGTCATGTGGATTTTTACATCGTAGGGTGACGCATCCCACATCCGTTGTGCCATCGCACCAACGATTGCTAATTTTTCTTTTCCTGCTTCGATATCTACTAGCCAAATTTCACGAATCGGCAATTCTTCATAGCGTTTGATAAAGCCTTCCATTAACTCCGGGGTATAGCTGCTGCCGCCACCAATGGTTGCAATTTTAATTCCTTTTGTCATTGTATTGCTCCTTTGCTATTTTATTTACATTCTTATTATCATTCATAAAAACATTTGATTCAATGTAAATAGCATATTTAGAAAAAGCGTTTGCAAATCTCGCTTCTTCTTGCAGATGTTTTGTAAAAAAGATTTACAAAGAGCATCAAATAAGGAATAATTAGGATGTAAACGATTCGCTAGGTACTGAATAAAAACGAATTTTTGTAAAAACCATTTACAAATAATCATAAAAAAATGTAAAAAGGAGCATATATACCATGTTGTTACAAGAAAAAATGCGCCAAATCAAACTAGCACCAGCGGAACGATCGTTGATCGATTATTTATTAGCCAACCCGACTGCGATGGCGGATCAAACCATTAAGGAATTGTCAGAAAAGACCTACGTTCATCCTTCTACTTTTATTCGGATTGCCAAAAAATTAGGCTTCAATGGTTGGCTCGACTTAAAAACGGCCTTTGTGGAAGAGCAAACTTATATGAGCAGCCATTTTACAGATGTAGATGCGAACTTCCCTTTTTCCTCCCATGACGGCATTATGACCATCGCCAAAAAGTTGGCAAAGCTTGAACAAACAACGATTGAAGATACGCTTTCCTTGATCCATCATGATGAATTACAAAAAGCGAAACAATCGTTGCTCAACGCCAACCATATCAAGATCTTCGCCAGTAATGCCAATACCTTGATTTCTCAAGACTTTGTTTTGAAGATGCGGCGTTTAGGAAAAAACATTCACGTCTGCGACACCTTCGGCGAGAGTGCTTACGAGGCATCTAACTGTACCTCCGATACGACCGCGATCTTGATTTCTTACACCGGTGAAAACAAAATGGTCAAAGAAATCGGTAAGATCCTTGCCGAGCGGCAGGTTTCCATCATTGGCATGACGAGTATCGGGGAGAACTCCTTGGCGAAATTAAGTAATTGTGTTTTGAATATCACGACAAGAGAACGGCTCTACTCAAAGATCGCCAACTTTACGATCAATACGTCCGTTTGCTACTTGCTGGATTTGTTGTACGCAGTCGTCTTTTCGGAGCATTATGAAAAAAACTTGCAGCATTTGATCGATATTGGCATGGCTTATGACAAGCGCCCTACATCATCGACGATAATCGCTGAGCCAACCTACGATAAAAATCTTCATTATAAAGACTCACTGTTTCCCAATTAAATGACTGACAAAAAGCGATCGCTTCACATGGGCGATCGCTTTTAACCTTACGTAGAACTTGTTAGAAAGTTTTTGGCTAAACTAAAGCCGTGATCAAATCATCGGAACAGCCTACCTCACGTTTGTCTGACTCGATGATATCCAAATAATCGGCGGAGTTGGTGACTAACACTGGGGTCTCAATATTAAATCCAGCTTTGATCAATGCATCCTTATCAAAGGTGATCAATTTTTGTCCGCGAGTCACCGTGTCTCCTTGCTTCACATGGGCTTCAAAGTATTCACCGTTTAATTGAACAGTATCTAAACCAATATGGATCAAAAGCTCTAAGCCGTTCTCAGAGATCAACCCAATGGCATGTTTGGTTGGGAACAAGGTCATTACTGTTCCGTCAAAAGGAGCCACAACTTCGCCTTTTGAGGGATGGATCAAGATGCCTTTTCCTAGAATCCCTTGTGCGAAGGCTTCATCTTTTGCACTGCTTAGTGGTGCGATCGTTCCTTCAACAGGGGAAGTGATTACTTCTTTCCGAACAGTCATCGCTGGTTGTCCTTCTGCGATTTCTTCTTCCACCGCATCATCTTTCCAGAAAGCCATCGTCAAACCAAAACCAATCGCTGCAGCGATCAAGATCCCGATGACCGAGAACCACATGCCACTGGCATCGCCTTCTGGAGTGATATAGTTAAAGATTCCAAAGACGCCTAAACCACCAGAGGTATAGCTCGTTGTGCCATTGATCATTAAGAAGGCACCTGCGACCGCCCCACCAATCATTGAGAAGAAAAACGGCATTTTTTTCGGTAACGTGATCCCATAAATTGCTGGTTCTGTTACACCAAAAAGTCCTGAGATAATGGCTGGTGGACATAGAGCTTTTAGTTTTTTGTCTTTAAGTTTAAAGTACATAGCCATCACTACCGCTGTTTGGGCAAAGCTGGCACCAAATGATGCTACCAAAATTTGACTGTAGCCGAGCTGTGTCACTTGCATAATGTGTAGTGGCACAACTGACCAATGCAAGCCGAAAATAACCAAGACTTGCCAGAAGAAGCCTAATAACAAACCATAAATCGCTGGAGAGAAGTCCATCAATGCTTCAAATCCTGAGCTTAAAAGATCCGTCAACATACTGATCACAGGTCCAATCACCAAAAAGCCAATTGGCAATGCAATCAATAAAACCAAGAAAGGCACTAAAAATGTTTGGACAACAGACGGAATGATTTTCTTCGCCAATTTTTGAACTTGTGCAGCGAATGCGATGATAAAGATTACTGGAACCACACTACTAGTATATGTCGCACCAACCCACGGAATCCCTAAGAAGGTTTCATACGCTGGCAAGCCTAATAAGCTATAAGGTGCAGCAGCTCCCTCGCCAGCTCCGGCAACAAATGCCGCTTGCAAGGCTGATCCTTGAATCGTCGGATAGCAAAGCGCCGACCCGATCACGATTCCCACCATTGGATTTAAGCGGAATTTTTTTGCTGACGTATACCCTAAAATCACCGGCATAAACATGAAGATCGAATCACCGATCGCATTGAACATCACATAGGTACCAGTCGTTGTTGTATAATCGATCAAACCTGTTGTACCAATAAAAAGCAACAGTGCGTTTAGTCCTTTGATCATCCCAGCCGCACACAAAGCACCTAAGAAGGGTTGGAAGCAGCCGCTCAAAATATCGATCAAACGATCAAACAAGTTGCCACCTGAGGCTGTTTCTTCAGCATCACCACTGATTCCTGCAACATCGATCACTTCTGCATAGACATCTGGCACATGGTTTCCGATAACCACCTGGTATTGACCGCCACTCTTCATGACCGTCACGACACCTTCCATGTTCTTTAAGACTTCATCATTTGCGACGCCTTCATCCTTTAATTTAAAACGCAGGCGTGTGATACAATGCGTCAAGCTATTGATGTTCTCTTTCCCACCGACATTTGCGACGATTTTTTCTGCTAATTCACGGTATTTTCCCATTTTTGATTCCTCCAATTTTTTTGTATTGAAGGTTTAGCCAACTGAATGTCACTATCCAAAATGTTTCGTCTTTGATATGCTGCTTCTTAACTAGCGGTCCTAAAAATACGTTTTAATAAAAATCATTGCCAAAAAATTATTCTTTCTTCTATATCTTGCACTGAGTAAAACTCTTTCTCCTTTCTTCTTTATTTCAATCAACGATTTTTTTGCACAAGTCTGGCAATATGAATCGTTAAATACAAACTTTCGTCACTGGACATTTGATACTGATACTGATTTTCTAATAGTTCAGCGATTTTTTGTACGCATTGATACGCATTTCGGTACTTCACTTTGACCATAGCCAAAAGATCTTCATCGGTTTCATCCGTATGAGGGGTATGGTTTTGCATTCTTGAGACAAAAAATTTCAAATGCGTAGTGAAGCGATAAAAATAAACGGACTCTTCATCAAAGGTGGTTTTGAAAAAATATTTAACAATGTTAATAATGTCTTGCATCGTTTGGGTTAGCTCAGCAATATTGCCTTGGTCACCATTTTCGGTTTGCGCATTGACCAGATGCAGAGCAATAAAGCCAGCTTCATCATCTGGCAGCTGAATCCCGTAATGTTCTTTGATTTTTTCTACTGTTTTGCAGCCTATTTGGTACTCATCGGGGAAAAAACGCTTGATATCCCACAATAAGACATTTTTGACCGTCATTCCTTTTTTCGATCGTTCAATGGCACAGTGCATATGATCTGTCAGCGAGATGTAGATGGAATCATTGATGGGGGATGACAATTCTCGCCGAGCATACTCAATGATCTCATTGGATAATTCAAGATATTCCAGTGGTAAGTCAGCAAGCAGCTCTTGAAATTGAGATAAGATCGTCTGATTTTCTAAGCGATATACTTTATCGACCGTTTCTGAAGAAATGTCATCTCCCACTTTTTTCTTAAAGGCAATCCCCCGCCCCATAACAATAATCTCGTTTTGACTTTGATCGGTAGTGATCACAACATTATTGTTTAACACTTTACTGATTTTCATGTCCTACCCCCACTTACTTTATCATTGCGGATATGGTTCATTGCTTGTCTTTATTGTTTAGCCAACAGTCAACACAGAAAAAACCTCATGAAAGCAGCGCAAATACCGCAGCTTCATCAGGTTTAGCTTGTTAAAAATCAACAATCACTATCCATTAGAACCAGTTCTATTATCTTTATCATAGCAAAGGTAGAAAGCGCTGTCAATCGTTGTTCGTTATTTTTATTTTTCATCCCTTCCTTCTTTTTTTCGTACAAAAAAACCTTAAAAACGAGAGTCTTTAAGGTTAGCATTACTATCAAAGCTATTAAACTTCACTTGCCTGCAAACGGTACATATCGGCATACAACCCTTTTTGAGCCAAAAGTTCATCATGGGTGCCTCGTTCGACGATCGAGCCTTTATCAAGCACCAAAATCAACTCAGCATCGCGAATGGTAGACAATCGATGGGCGATCGCGATCGTGGTTCGCCCTTGACGCATATTTGCCAAGCCTTCTTGGATCAGTCCTTCTGTTTCAGTATCGATATTGGCAGTCGCCTCATCCAAGACCAGCACTTTCGGATCGGTCACCATCGTTCGGGCAAAGGAAATCAATTGCCGTTGCCCGCTTGAATAACTGGCACCCCGTTCAATCACTTTGGCGTGGTATTTACCAGGTAGTTTTTGAATAAAGGCATCTGCTTGAACAAATTTTGCTGCTGCTTCGATCTGTTCTTCACGAATGTCCTGATTCAATAAGCGGATATTGTCAGCGATGTCCCCATAAAACATGAAAGCATCTTGCAATACGAGTCCAACTTTTTTCCGAAGCTCTTCCATCGTGAAGTCGCGGATATCTTGATCATCGATCAAAATTTGCCCTTCCCCAAATTCGTAAAAACGCATCAACACATTGATGATCGAGCTCTTGCCACTTCCTGTGTGACCGACTAGAGCCACGGTCTCACCTGGATAGGCGATGAAAGAAATATGATTCAATACGTTGTTTTTTCCATCATAGGAAAAACTGACATCACGAAATTCAATTTTTCCTTTGGTGATGGTTTGACTGGCATCGGAGTTTTGCTGCGGCGTATATTCTTCGTTATCCATAATCTTCAAAATCCGGCTGCCGGCTACCATCCCATCAGTAAAGACGCTGAGAAAATCCATCATCTGTGTCATGGGATTAAAGAATCCTTGAATATAGGTCGTAAAGGCGAAAATCAACCCAACTTCAATGGGCGATTCTAAGGCATCAAACCCAAAGAGCGTCAATGACAAGGCAATCGCTAAGGCATACAACAAACTAATGATTGGTGATAGTAGCAGCGCATTCGTGCGGATCATGGCGTATCTAGTTTTCAAATAATCATCGTTGGTCGCTTCGAATTCTTCATTCAGCCGCGCCTCTTGGCGGAATTGCTGAATGATCTGCATGCCAGAAATCGATTCATTCAATTTCGTATTCAGCTGACTCAGTTTTTCCCGCATTTGACGATAGATACGAGAGCTGAATTTTTGATAATACCAGATGACTACCATTAGGATTGGCAGAAAAATCAAGTTTAGTAAGGCAATTTTGACGTTGATGCGGAACATGGCGGCAAAAGAAGAAACCACCGCAAAAATTCCTGTCAATACCATCAAGAAGACATACCAAAATTCATACAATGTTTCTGTGTCGTTGCTGACCCGTGAAACGATCGAACCCGCTGGCGTCTGATCGAAATAGCGCATCCCAAGACTATGCAATTTTTCAAATAATTTTGCTCGAATATATTGATAGGTTTTTAAAGAACCCATTGAATAAAGGAACCATTGGAAAAACCAAATCACGGCTTTTACCAACACCCCAAAGAAATACAACGCAGCAAAGAAATAAATGACTTGCTGGGTCGCCGTCTGATTGGTCAAATAATTATCCATAAAGGTTTGAATGATCAAAGGCAACAAGATATTGATGATCGATAGCACAAAAGCAAAAAAGATCGCTGCATAGAAGGTTTTTCGAAACGGTTTGGCAAAAAGAAACATTCGTTTGATGATGTTTTTTTGCTCTTTAAAGGGAATCGATTTGCTCCATTCTGATTCTTGCATTAGGCTTCACTCCCTTCGATTTTGGCTTCTAGTTGCTGCTTGTCCCACATTTTTTTATACCAGCCATTTGCAGCCAATAATTGTTCATGGGTCCCACGTTCACTGATTTTCCCATTGTCGATCACGAGAATTTCTTCTGCATGCTTGACACTGCTTAGGCGGTGGGCAGCAATGATCGTTGTTTTATTCTGACGGAATGTCCGTAATTGTTGTAAAATAGCTTCTTCCGTTTTGGCATCTACTGCTGAAAGGGCGTCATCTAAAATCAATAATTCTGGGTCAGTGATCAAGGCACGGGCAATGGATAAACGCTGTTTTTGTCCGCCGGAAAGAGAAACACCACGTTCCCCCACCATCGTTTCGTACCCTTCAGGAAACTGACTGATATCCTCGTGGATCACTGCTAATCTAGCAGCCGCTTCAACTTCTGCTTGAGAAGACCGTGGTTGCGCGAAGCGGATATTGTCTCGAATCGTCATGGAAAATAAGAAATGATCTTGCGGAACATAACCGATCGAACCCAAAAGAGCATTCAAAGAGTATTGCTTGCTGTCGATGCCCCCGAAGGTGATCGCCCCATCAAATGAATCATACTCTCGCAACAAGAGCTTCATCAAAGAGGTTTTTCCTGCACCAGTTTTCCCGACCACACCAAGTGTTTGCCCGGCAGGCAAAGTAAAGTGGATGTCTTGCAGGGCAAAATCATCTCCTTGATAGTGAAAATCATTGATTTGAACGTTCACCGTTCCTTGGGCTGGGGTATCGACCGCATCTTTGGCTTCAATGATATGGGTCTTTGCCGCCAATAATTCGGCAACCCGATCATAACTTGCATTGCCTCGTTCCAGCACATTGAACAGGCGTCCGATGGCAAACATTGGCCAAACTAACATACCGATATAACTGATGAAAGATACCAATTGACCGATCGAGATGGTACCGTCCATGACATAATTGCCGCCAACGATGATCGTCAGCACATAGGAGATTCCAATGATGATCGTAATAAACGGATCAAATAAGGCATCCAGAAAATTGACTTTGCGGTTTTTGATGATGGCATGGTCGATTTTGGTTTGAAAATCAGCGATGTCCTCTTTTTCCTGTCCAAAGGTTTTGATGACTTTCATCCCAGTAATACTTTCTTGGGCTTTGTCGTTGATGGAAGAAAATGCTTCTTGCGAGTCACGAAACGCATCATGCAATTTGCTACCAAGAACCCGTGCCATGACTGCTAAGAAAGGCAGCGGCAATAGAGCAATGATCGTTAACCGCCAATCGATAAAGAGAACCATCGCAATGATGGTAGCTCCACCAGAGATGAAGGAATCAGCAAAGGTCAAGATCCCCGCCCCTGCCACATTCTGGATGGCATTCAAGTCATTGGTGGCATGGGCCATCAAATCACCTGTCCGATGCTTTTGATAAAACAACTGATCCATCCTTGTAAAATGTGCAAATAACTGTCTGCGTAACGTTTTTTCTAGCCGAGCGGCACTGCCCCAGATATGCGTTCGCCAGACAAAACGAAACACATATTGAGCGATAGCTGAAGCAATCAAGATCATGACCCAAAAAAAGATCGTCTGCATCGAGATCTCTTTTTCCGCAATTTCATCGATGATGATCCCGATAACTTTGGGAGGGGCCAACTGTACCAAGGCGACTAGGACTAAAGAGCCTACGCCTAACAAATAATGTTTCTTTTCTTGTTTAAAAAACCAACCTAACTTCCTAAATATTGACATAACACTCTCCATTTCTTTGTGACCTGTTGCCTAAATTTTGCGATTTTTCCGAATATTTATTAGATTCAGATTCGATTGCTACCCCGCTATTCACAGAACGTAAATAGAAAAAGCAGCCTGGGGACATTCTTTTAGTTTCTGCATTTTGCCGCAATAAAAAGCGAGCTGATAAAATCAGCCCGCTTCTTAGAAAAAAACCTACTTTTGGTTTTTCATTTGCTGCATCATCTGACGAATCTTTTTCTCAGAAGGTTTTTGACCCATTGACATCATCATCGAGCGAAGCATATCCTCATTAACGGGAGGATTTTTCTTTAGATAATCTTGCATATATTTACGCGCCAAAAAGAAGCCGCCGACAGCGCCTAGTAATGCTGCAACAACAGCGATCACGATTACGATTCCTACACTAACCATTTGAAAACTCTCCTTTCTCTTGTACTCTCAATGAATCATTTTACTAGAAAAAAACACAAAAAGAAAGAGTGAAAGTTGGATTTATCCAAAAACTTTCACTCGTTTCCTCAACTTAATGCGACATCTCTTTTATTGAATAACCAATTTGTTAAAAGGTAGATTAAAACACTATAAACAAGGATCCCGATCGCCATTTCCCAATAGCCCAATCCCGGATCAAAGGCAGTCATCTGCATGTCAGGACTATTTAATAAACTCGGTATCTGCTCTTTGATATTCATAAAATTAAACGGGTTCCACTTCAGCCATGGGTATTTTTCTTGAGCAAAAAGCATGATCGAGTTGATGATGCTGCTTCCAAACAACATACCCAAGCCTAAGCCAACCGCCAGGCTTTGAGAGCGAATGACGGCTGAGATAAAGATGGTCAATGCAATATAAAAGACAATCAATAGCAAGTTGGTTCCCGCAAAAACAAAGGCAACGAGAATCGCCGCTAGCCCGTTGTAGCCAGTAGCAGCAAAAGGTGATTCAGCTGCTAAAAATAAATTGGCGGCTGCTAAACTACTGATTAGTAAAACAGCAGTCCCTAAAAGCGCAAATAAAAACGTGTTGATGGCTTTTGCTGCTAAGATTTGGCTTCTGGAAAAAGGCCGAATCAATAAGAACTTGATTGTTCCACGACTGAACTCTTCCGCCACTGAAGAAGCTGCCACAATCACCACAAATAAGTTTAAAAAGGAAGTCATGTCGCTCAAAGAAGCGAATAAATCATTGGCACCAATCTCGGGACTACCTAAGCGAACCACATAGGTCAACCCAAAAGTCATTAGAACCAATAAAAGCAGCATGATCCAAGTAGAACGTTTTTTGGTTAATTTGATCCATTCATTTTTAATCAATGTCAGCATGCTTACAAACCTCCTTCTTCGGTCCAAGCCAAGAATGTATCTTCTAGAGAAGATTGCTTTGTCCGTAGTTCTTTCAAGCCGATCCCAGCCGTCACGATCGCTGCAGCGATTGCCGAACGCTGATCTGTTGCTAGAGTGACTTGCAATTCATCTGCAACCTGCAAGACCTCGACCTCAAAGGAAGCTTTTAACAGTGCTTCTGTTTCCGCATTATCATCAGTTTTAATAATCAGTACATTTTTCTCTGCTTTCAACTCTGCCATTGCTACTTGATGAGTGACTTTTCCTTTTTGCACCACGATCAAATGATCGGCAATTTGTTCGATATCGCTTAATTGATGACTGGAAACTAAGACAGAAACGCCTTTTTCTCTCAAAGAAAGAATCATTTCTCGAAACTCCCGCATGCCTTTAGGATCCAGGCCATTCATCGGTTCATCTAAAACTAATAAGTCTGGTTGATGGACCAATGCCTGGGCAACACCTAAACGCTGACGCATCCCTAATGAATAGGTTTTGACTTTTTGATGGATGTGTCCTTCTAAATGTACCTGACGAATAAGAGCTTCTAATTCTGCTGTCGTACTTTTTTTCTTCGCCATGCGCTGATACTGCATCAAATTTTCATAGCCTGTCATATAATTATAAAACTCAGGATTTTCAACGATCGCACCGACTGAGGCAATCGCGGTTTTAAAAGAAGAATCCAGTAAATTCCCCATAATGGCAATCGATCCTGTGTTGTGCTTCATCAACCCAACAATCATCCGAATGATCGTCGTCTTCCCAGCCCCATTAGGCCCTAATAAACCAACGACTTGTCCTTGGTCCACCACAAAGGAAACATCCTCAATGATTCGTTTGGTTCCAATCAATTTGGAAACATTTTGCAGTGCTAATACTTCTGTCAAAGTTACCCCTTCTTCCTAACACCTTTTCTGCAACGATTTTAAATAAAAAACGTTATGATAATATGTATACCATGCCATCTCTGTAAAAAAAAGTCAAGAAGCGAAAAAGGAACGACGATGTTCCTGTTTTTGCTTCTTGACACCTGTGTTTATCAAAGTCGCTTTTCACTTTCGCCTTACTGCCGAAACTTACGAAATTATAAGTTCTGTCTGCTCAGCCAACCCACGCGGCTGATTATTTACATGGTACGATCAAATCGATTGGGCAAAAACGAGCTTTTCAAAAGCTGCCTTGTTCTTGGCACTTCTGATCTGTTTGATCGTTTGTTTAAGTTGTTTCCACTCCTTTGCGCTTGGTTGACCGTTCCAATAAAAGATATAGGGCTGTTCTTCCTCAGAAAATTCTTGATGAATCGGATAATCACTGATGACCAAATCTGGTTTTTGAGTAAGTGAAAGATGCGCCATCGCTCGATGCGTTGCATTCAATAGTCGGTTCTTCATCCAAAGTTCTTGCGTTTTTCCGTATTTCGAATGGATCGAGAAAGTGACTGGCTGTTCATATTTGATAAAAATAACTCTCAATAACATACAGTATTGGAAAATCAATCGGTCATTCTTTTGCAGCAATGCACGCAAATCAGGTAAAGAAACAGTCGCTTCCTCAAAAAATCGTTTCACGGTCGGATAAAGCACTGGGAAAGCCGCTTGTAGCTCTTGCTTGTCGGTCGGTTTACCAAAACTATCACTTTTTTGTCGGGTACCAAAAAGGTTGGAAGCAGAATGGATCATTACGAAATTAACTAGTAAATAGTTTTTTTCAGCATCGGTAAACCTCAGACGAAAACACTGGGCTAGTTGTTCAACAAGTAATACTTCTGGCTGATACTTGGGTTGGGTCAACCACGAGAGTTCCGCCTCGCAAAGATCCTCTTCAAGATAGGTGTTCATTACGCCAAACATAAAATACAAGAAGCTGCATTCAGGCTCCGAGATTTCAGATAGAGAAAGGTGATTGCCGTTGAATAATGGCTTTAAAAAGACCTCAAAAAACTGATTCCTTTCAATCAGTGGATGTTCAAAGGTACTTACTTCCTCTGGTAAAAAAGTGATTGGATGCTTTTGATGAATTCTTTGCAGGGAGATAGCGAATAGATTAAGAAACTTATCGATATCGATTTTTCTCATATAAGAAGCATTAGTTTCAAACAAAGCCATAACGCTTTCTTTATCCTTGATCGATGCCACGACCTGTGAGTGCTTCTCATCGAAAATCTGCCAATAGGTTAAATGATAAAAATAGCGGATTGCGTATTCCTCACCTGTCAAGGGATCTCCTTTCTTCAGACTATAGGACAAATGATAGTTCGCCAAAATGTGATTTAGTTCTTTCAATTTTCGTTGGACCGTTCGGAGACTGCTGAAGGTTTTGAGGCTGAGTTGTTCAAGGGAGTGATAGTCCCCATGAAAGAGTGCATCGAGTAAGATAAACCCAACGGTTCCCTGTAACAATACATTATATGCTTGACTCAATAAAAATCGTGGAGAAAAAGCAATCACCACTTCTTTTTCTTGTTCATCATAAATCAGCGTAAACTGAGGATAGCGGGCACAAAACCATTCGACTTGTTGCACGATCGACTGCATTTTATTCGTTCTCCTATTGAAAACATCAGAAAGCTCTTTAATTGTATATTTTGGTTTGTTCGTTTCGTAACAATAACTTAGAAACTGAAAAATTTGTTTTTCTGTGGTATCCAAAAGTGCGTGTAACATGAAAATTCCCTCGCTTGTATGGTCAGCCAAAGCTGTTTTTTGCTTTGAATCTATCACCTTACAAAATTGTAAGCTGTGAATGTTTGGTGATCGTACCACTGTGCCCTCTTTTCTGTCAAATTACTTTTAACAAATTTTCCTTTTGTTATCTGTATATTTTCATAAAAAAAGTCTGACGCCTCAAAACGATCGTCAGACTAATTATGAATTACGGCAAAACAACACGTGATTGTGCATTCTGGGGAAGAAATTTCCAATCGTGGGTTATCAATTTTCTCATGATTTTTGGGTATGTTCGTTACAGCTTCTCATCATAAAATAACTTTCGCTTCAGCCAGTAAAGAAACACAGTCAGAACCACTACTAGACCAAAGAGTAGATAGCGAAGATTGGTAGTTTTGCTGCCGGTTTTCGGTAGTACGGCTGCATTGACCTCCTTGCCACTGCTTATCTCCGTGGGTTGAAGTTGTTCCTTTTTGTCTTGAGAAGATGTTGTCGCTTGGTGCTCTTCTGTACGGACACTAGATGAAACGCTCGCCTGACTTTTCTGGGATTGATTGGCTGGCAATCCTTTGGTTTTCTTTTGTGAATCTGAATGCTTTGTCGAAGCAGATTCCTTCTCGGTAGACGTTATGGCTGTCGCTGCGTTTTCTTGACAGCTCTCTGTCTGACTTGGCTCGCTTTTAGTGACTGGTTGGGTGCTGACGGTTTCCGAATCACTGATATCGATAGTGCTTTGTGTGCTTTGGATGTCTTCACTGGTAATTTCAGCCTCAGAAGTCGTTGGATTCGTCGATTGAGACTCGCTAAATTTCGGCTCGATACTACTAGAGGAAGCGCTTGTTGCTACCGTTTCGTTTGAGCTTTTACTTGTCTCAGCTGTCGTACTCTCATTACTGCTTGGCGGCGCGGTTACTTGCCAATGACCGGGCTTCAGGTTTTCAGTTATTGTTGTTTCACCATCATATATAACAACTAAATCAACTTTATCCATACTTTTTATCTCATCAATAGCCATCTCCGCATGGATCCTTAAGTAGTTTTCAACACCTGAAAACCAATCGACTTTCGTTAAAACTGTTTCGCCGATCACTTTTTCACTGTGTCCGTTCCCATCCCAACCATAAGTTAGTAAGACACGAACCTTTTGTGAAGTCAGTGTTTTGTTCGGACGTACCGGAACCGTGATCATTTTCAAGGCTTCGTCATAAATCACTCGGTTCGTTTGTACAGAAAACGACAGATTTCCTCTGGAACGTTCTTTTGCTGAAGTATGATCGAAACCAAACACAAGAATCAATAACCCTATTAGCAGTATTGTGATTAATACACCAACCAGTTTTCTCATTTCCTCACTTCCTAAATGTATATTTCAAGATAACTTGATAAAGAAATTATAATAAAATCTCAGAGAAAACATGCGCCGAAAAAAAAAGGAAAGTGGCCATAAAATGGCATCTTTCCTTTAAATAAGTCTTTATTAATTTTTCTTCCAAGTAATAAAACTGCCTCCAAAATTTCAGTTTCTATCTACCTGATAAATTTACTCCAACCTAACTTCAATGCGCATCCTGCTAAAACCATTCCTATTGCAATCCATAAATGATTAGACACTTCATTCGTTTGAGGAAAGTGCTGTTTTTCTGATTGATTATGCAAATTATTTGTTTTGGATGACTTATTGATCCCAGAGGATGAATTTTCAGGTGACACCGCCCCAGTATTACTAGAACTACTCCTGTTAGTTGATTCGGTGGATTCACTGGTGCTACTGTCGCTACTTGGTTCCGTGCTACTACTAGTGCGGCTTTCACTACTTGGTTCTGTGCTACTGCTGGTGCTGCTTTCACTACTTGGTTCCGTGTTACTACTTGTACTGCTTTCACTACTTGGTTCTGTGCTACTAGTAGTACTACTTTCACTACTTGGTTCGGTAGTACTACTAGTGCTGCTCTCACTACTTGGTTCTGTGCTACTGCTGGTGCTGCTTTCACTACTTGGTTCCGTGCTACTACTTGTACTGCTTTCGCTACTTGGTTCCGTGCTGCTACTGGTGCTGCTTTCACTACTTGGTTCCGTGCTACTACTTGTACTGCTTTCGCTACTTGGTTCCGTGCTGCTACTGGTGCTGCTTTCGCTGCTTGGTTCCGTGCTGCTACTGGTGCTGCTTTCACTACTTGGTTCCGTGCTGCTGGACTCCCCTGGTTCACCGGTTCCGCCACCACCGCCACCATAGCGTGGCGTATAGCCAGTAATACTGCTTGTTCTTGGCACATCATTGACCACGGCATCAAGGATGCCCCGATTGGTATATTGTTCCAATGTTCCATCCGTTTCTGTTTTGTAGGTAATGTAGATCCGTTCCTCCGTATCCCGCAAAGGAATTTCAAAGGAGCCATCACTATTTAAAACGATCGGTACTTGCTCAACATACGTTGGGTTGGAAACGCTGGGGCCGTAAACCACTCGGGCAGTCGTACTGATGAGTGTCTGATGGGGACCTAAAATATCAATAAACGTTCCATCTTTGATCGTCACTTGATTTGTATCAAACGAGTTGATGTACACACGCCAATCAATAATCCGTTTGGGTTCTTGCGTACCTAAATACAGTCCTTGTTTGGTGAGTAAGGCTCCCTCCCCTGTATCATCCACTGCTTGAATAAAGATAGGCACCGATTGCGTTCCATTTACTGTTTCGAAGTTGATGTTGTTGATTTGGTTCTCTGTCACTTCATCGCTGAACTTTGTCCAAAAATAAAAGTCCCCGTGTACATTGGTATTTTGTTCGACAAATTCCGTGAAAACAAAGGTCAGCTGATTGCCAACTTGGGTAACATTGACCACTAAGTTGTTATTTTCATCGTATAAAGCATACGTATTATTGACGCCTTCAATCTCAACTGGCAAGGTGACAGTCGCTTTGTCACCGGCTTTTAAATCTCCTAAATCCTCCAAACTCCAGGTCATATCTATTTTGAAGGAATCATCCTTTTCAATACTTGTGATGACCTCGTTGCGGCTATTAACGATCGATACATTTGTGATCAGGTTGGCACCCACATCGGTTTCCCCATAAACAATCCGGATACCAGCAAATAAAGGAATCAGCAACAGTAAGACTGCAAATGCTTTTCCAAGTCGTGTGATCATTGGTCTCCTCCCTCAAATAAGTGCTTCCCTAAATCCATCGACCGCAGCCTTCACTGTACTCGAAATGAATTTTGCATCTGACAGTTGTCGGGTTCTAACAGTGTCTCTTCGTTTGTTTGACAAAATGAGCGTTACTTAATTTTATCTGCTTTTCAATGATTTGCACAATTAAAAGGCTTCATGGATAGAAATTTAGACAAACTAGCTAATAAAAAGCCAAATCCCAATCAGTACAAACTGAAAGAGATTTGGCTTGAAGAATAAATTACTCTGTAGGATCGGCGATCCTATCAATTTGCTGCAAGTACCGATACTGACAAACAAAGTAAAAAACGATTTGGAAAATCAAAAAGAGACTAACGATCACACCATAGTATTGCCATACAGGCAATTCTACTAAAATACGCAAAGCGGTCATTGCCACCGCAAAATGGATCATTGCCACGACTGTTGGCAAGAAGTACATCACTTGCAGTTGGCGTCGCAGAACTTTGTGACGCTCCTTCGGCGACACACCTAAGATATGCAAGGAACGGTGGTACGCCCCATCTTTATCTAAATCTGCAAATAAACGGAAATAGATAATTGAAGCGGAGAAAATAAAGAAAACCGAACCCAGTAATACCGTGATCATTAAAATGATGCCATTTCCTTGACGATTTTCTTGGAAAACTTGGTATTTCGAGGTATAAGACGTACGCATCGGAATGTCTTTTGCTGCTTCTGCCCACTCTTCATCCGTATAGTCACCTTTGGCTTCAAACTCCTGACTGAGCTCTTCGTATTGCTGATCGATCAAGGCATTTTCTTTATCTAAATTCCCATTGAAATCAGATACCAATTCAGGTGTTTCAACCCATTCTGGATAGTCTAACCAAATAAAACCAGATTCCATATCGTCGGTGGATTTTTGCAAGAGGGCTTGCCACTCCTCAAAGGTTTTATCTGTCACAACTGACAGTCCAAAGTAATCCAGAGAAAGCATTGAGGGACTGTGGACAATCGTAACATCTTTTTTTATACCGGTCTCTGATCCCAATTCGATTGGATAGATACCTGTACGTTCGTTCTCAGGGACTTCTAGAAGCTGTTTTCGACGTGAATAATTAGCACTAAGTGTCATTATTTGATTATCTGCAACAGAATCAGCTTCCTCACCAATTTGTTTCATCATTTTCTGATAGTCGCTTTCTCGCATAATTGAAAAGCCATTCGTCGTATAGAATGAATCATTCGTAACTGCAGATTCATCAAGATTCGCATAGGCCCATAGTAAGGAAACACTATCCGTTACAGGCGCATACCCTTTTTCTTCTATAGCAGTTTTAATTTCGTTTACTTTTCCCTCGGTATGATCGAGGTCTTCTGGCCCAGACCACGGAAACACATAGGCTACACTGATTCCTTGGATCGAAGAAAAAGAAGAGCTGCCGATTGCCAACATCACGGAAATCCCAACGAATGCCACGGAGGTACTAATAGCGATCAGACTATACATCGCCGCATTGTCTCGCATGCGAAAGATCCATTCGCTGATAGTCAACATCCGAGTGCCCCGTAAGAAGGTCGACCGTTTCTTTAATCGTTTCAACAGAAATACGCTGAACTGATGGAATGACAAAATCGTGCCTGCAACAGTCAACAAGACCCCTAGCATAAGTGGCAGCATTGAGTACGTTTGGTAGCTAAAATAAAAGACCAATCCATAGCCAACTAGCAACAGCACAATTCCTGAAAATGCCAATGCCCAATGACTTTTTGGCTCAGGACGCGGTTTTTCATTTTCCTTGATCAAGGAGATGATCTGCTCTCCTTGCAAAGCCCGAGTACTGAAAAAGGAGATCAAGAGAAAAATAAAAACATAAATCCCAAAGGTCAATCCTAAACCTTCCATAGGAACCATAAATTTCAGTCCTTCTGTTAGATACATGACATTTTGCGCAATCAGCAGCAATAATTTCGTCAATAAAATCCCTAACCCAATACCGGTCACTGTGGCACAGGTTCCTAAAAGGGCATTTTCGACAAACAAAATCTTTCGCAGATCTTTTTCTTCGATCCCCAAAATCAAGTAGATTGCCAGATCACGTTTGCGTCGTTTTAAAAAGACCACAAATGTATACCATAAAAACAACAGCGACAGTAAAGCGATCACCACAAGTGCGACGGATAGACCGACCTTCGCCAATTCTGAAAGTGTACCGCTATTGGACAAATTTTCTTCCAATTGCGGATGAAAGAGCAAAAGACTAAAGATATAAAACACCATCGCCGCAAAGGCGCTACTGACGAAGTAGGCCGCATAGGTTCGAAAATTCCCCCGCAGATTACGAATGATCAACTGTCTGAAATTCATGACGGCGACCTCCTAAATGTGCTAGGACTTCAAGAATTTTTTGATAAAATTGCTGTTGATCAGCCCCGCGATAGACTTCGTTATACAGCTTTCCATCTTTGATGAAAACGACCCGATCAGAAAAGCTGGCAGAATAAGGATCATGGGTGACCATCATGGTGGTGACCTTAAGTTGCTTGTTCATCTGACTTAGTATTTCCATGACATCTCGTGCTGCCTTTGAATCAAGATTGCCCGTCGGTTCATCTGCTAAAAGCAATTCCGGTTGATGGATCAAAGCTCTAGCAATCGCAACTCTCTGCTGCTCTCCACCGGAAAGCTGATAGATGCGTTTGTCTTTTTTCTCATAGATCCCAAGCTCACGTAATAGCTGTTCCGAACGTTCTTTCATCTCAAGAACCGGCACCCGATCCAATGTCAGTGGTAAAATCACATTCTCAAGCACGCTCAATGGCGAAAGTAAATTGTAGTTTTGAAAAACAAAACCTAGTTGCCGACGACGAAACTCCGCGAGTTTTTGCTTAGATAATTCTAGGGGCTGCTCGCCCTTGATGATCACCGAACCTGAAGTCGGTTTATCCAATGTTGCCACCAAATTCAGCATGGTGGTCTTGCCACTGCCAGATGGACCCATAATGCTGATAAATTCTCCTTCTGGCACTTTGAGATCGATTTGCTGTAAAACCTCAACAGACACTTCCCCTGTATAGGTTTTCGATACATTTTTCAATTCTAGTAAAGCCATCATCTTCACTCCTTTGCTACCAGTTTAGCAGGCGGCACCGCAATCAGTTATCGATTTCATGATAGAAAGCTTACAAAATTGTAAGAAAGCCTTCACCTCCGAAATGTTAGGGTAACCGTCGTGCCTTGATTCTCCATAGAGGCAAGCGACACATCGATATCTAATTGCGTACTGATCGTTTCAACTAAATAAAGACCGATCCCAGTTGCCTCTCCTGTTTGCCGCCCATTCTGCCCTGTATAAAAGGGGCGAAAAACCCGCGGGAGATCCGCTGCTGCAATCCCGCATCCTTCATCTGCGATCGTCAAGCTTCTAGAAAACGGATCAATTTCAAAATAGACTTTGCTCTCTGCTGTTGAGTACTTAATGGCGTTGCTAATGAGTTGAAAGAGCAGAATACCTAGCCATTTTTTGTCTGTTGTCACCGTGATATCTGCTTCACTCATCAGCTTCGGATAGACTTCACTGCGAATGAAATTCCGCTTCTGGTCACCGATACTGTGTTTTAACAATTCCAACAGTGAGGCTGACTCGATAACGAAGTCCTCCGTGAAATCTTCCAAGCGCACAAAATTCAGCGCAGTCGCCAAGCCACTTTTTAAGCGATCTGTTTCAGCCAAAAGATCATAGCTATCGACTTCTTCACTTTCAGCCATTAGCGCCAACACTGAGACAGGTGTTTTCATTTGATGAACCCAGATATTCATGAAACGAATATGATTTTGATGGTGCTGATCTAATTCTGTCAGCCGCTCTTGCTCATGCTGCTCTTGTGCATCGAACTGCTTGCGCCATTGCCTGGAAAGGTAGCCATTGCTTCGGTGTGTCGCTCTTCCATGCTTGATATAATGATAAAACGCAGTATTGGAAAGGTAATCTGCCAAATAAACAAGAACAATGAATAGCCCGAATAGAAGCAGACCATAACCAATCACGAGGTTATTTCGATAGCCATCCAACCAAATCACTAAAACGAAAAATGAAATGGCTAGGAAGGTAACGAGTAGTTTAGGTAAATGAACACTTACATATGCTCTCATTCTTCTGTACCTACTACCGATAAGGCGTAACCCTTGCCGCGAATCGTTTGGATCGGATCATTGATGCCCATTGCCGCCAATTTTTTTCGCAAACGGCCGACATTGACAGAAAGCGTATTGTCATCAACGAAGCGCTCATCATCCCATAATAGATTTAAAATCCGTTCCCGTTTGACCATCTCTGGGTGTGCCGACATTAACAGGGTCAATAATTCTCCTTCTCGAACAGTCAGCCATTCACTGGCTTCACGATAGACCATCTTCAACGCTTCCGGATAATAGGTCAATTCGCCAGCCTTCAAGCTTCTCGCCCGATCAGACTGTGCATAATCCCCATAGACTCTGCGAATATGGCTCTTCACTTTAGCCAGCAGCAAGTCATAAGAAAAAGGTTTGATCAGATAATCATCAGCACCGTATTCTAATGCCATCACTTGGTCCATATTGCCGTCACGTGCGGAGATGAAGAGAATTGGAACCAATGAATGTTCCCTGATTTTTTGGCACCAATAAAACCCATCATAATAAGGCAGATTGACATCTAACAAAACCAAATCAGGTTGGATCATCAAGAATTCAGCTAAAACCGCAGCGAAATTTTCCGGAACAAAGGTTTGATACGCATAGCGGGATAATTGATTTTCCATCATTTTGACTAACGATTTGTCATCTTCGACCACGAATATTTTCATAGAACCCCTCCTGTTTTCTCTAAAGTTTACCAAAACTACGTGAAAAATACTGCAAAATTCCAGCTTTTTTAAAAAAAGTACACTTATTTATTGTAAGCAAAATTATTTTATAGTATACTACGTTTTGTGATTAAAACTTACTTAAAGTAAAGGTGGAAAAAAATGAAAAATATTTTAGTTGTTAAGGCCAATAACCGTCCTGATGGAGTATCTGCAAAAATGTTTGATACGTTCGTTGAAAATCTTGATACGAACAATGTGGACGTTGTAACCTTTGATGTGTACGCACAACCAATGCCTTATATCGGTCAAACGTTATTTGAAGCATTTGGCAAACTTTCACAAGAACAAGAATTAAACCAAGAAGAACAAGAATTGATGACTGTCCGTCAAGACGTGATGAACAAATTCGCAGCAGCGGATACCATCGTTTTCGCTTTCCCAATGTGGAACTTAACGATTCCTGCTGCCTTGCACACATTCATCGACTACATCTTCCAAGCTGGCTTTACTTTCTCTTATAACGAAGATGGTTCAATGAACCAATTGTTGAAAGACAAAGAAATCGTTCTACTGAATGCCCGTGGTGGTGTTTACTCAGGCGAAATGAGCGCAATGGAAAACGCTGTAACCTTTATGGAAAAAGTTTTCGGTGGTATGTTCGGCATGAACATCACAGAAGAAGTAATCATCGAAGGTCACAATGCAGATCCTTCTAAAACAGCAGAAATCATTGCTGAAGGTTTAGAACGCGTAGCAGCAGCTGCGAAAAAATTCTAATCATTGCTATCGATCAACTCCTCAACAAAGCACTATTGCTGGTTGAGGAGTTTTTTTATCTAAACATGTTGATCGTCCATTGGATCGATAAAACAAAGATGCCCCTTAGAACAGAGCGGTCTAAGGGGCTAAATCTCTTTTTATTTTGATGCTTTCCAATCAAAAGGCAACAGCTCTTCTAGCGTCATGATTTTTCCTGCTGCGATCATGACCTGCGTGTTGTGGTTGGCGGGATCCAGCTGGCTGATGAATTCACGGCAACGACCACAAGGTGGGATCGGCTCACCTGCCGAATTGATTGCAACCATCTGTAACACCCGCTGCTGCCCATCGGTGATCATTTGCGCAGCCGCAGCTTGTTCGGCGCAAAAACCCATGGAACAGCTGGTATCGATACAGATCCCTGTATAAATCTGTCCATCTGCAGTAGCCAGAGCTGCCGCGACACTCCCTGCTTCTGCAAATTGAGAGAGCTGTCTGAATCCCAGTTTTTGTTTCGCGGCATCGATCAGCAACTGAAAGTCCATTTTTCTTCCTCCAAAATAAGCTGGTTCATAGTTAAATGAACCGTTTAAGCACCCGCCATGATTTTTGTTAATAGCTCAGGATCAAAGTTCTTTTCCCGCAGCATCGCGATTTCATAGCCATAAGGGGCTTTTTTGTTCTTTTTGTCTTCGCCGACATACGGTGTTTCCAAAATTTTCGGTAACGCTGATAATTGCTCATGATGAACGATCTTATTCAAGGCTTCAAAGCCGATCGTGCCAAAACCAATGTTCGCATGTCGGTCTTTGTGGCTGCCCTGTGGATTTTTTGAATCATTGACATGGATGACCTTCAAGCGATCCAATCCGATGATTTTGTCAAACTCGTTTAAGACGCCGTCAAAGTCTTCTTTGACATTGTAGCCGGCATCATTCGTGTGACAAGTATCTAGTGTAACGGATAATTTTTCATTTAAGGTAACGCCATCGATAATTGCTGCCAATTCTTCAAAGCTGCGACCAATCTCGGTGCCTTTACCTGCCATTGTTTCTAATGCGATCTGGGCGGTTTGATTTTTTTCAAGGACCTCGTTCAAGCCTTTAATGATCTGCTTGATCCCAGCTTCGGGTCCTGCACCGACATGGGCACCGGGGTGCAACGTGATTTGAGTTGCACCTAAAGCTTGGGCTCGTTGGATTTCTTCTTGTAAGAACGAAACGGCAAAGCCAAAGTTTTCTGGTTTGATGGTATTACCTAAATTAATGATGTAAGGGGCATGGACAACGATATTCGAAATTCCCTTTTCCGTCATAAAATCTTGTCCAGCTGCGATCTGCATCTCTTCGATCGGTTTGCGCCGCGTGTTTTGCGGAGCTCCGGTATAGATCATAAACGTAGTAGCTTGATAGCTAGCCGCCTCTTCTGATGCTCCTAAAAGCATTTTTTTGCCGCTCATTGAAACGTGTGAACCAATCAACATTTTTCTTTTCCTCCTAAATCTAGTCTTCTCTATTATCGATAAAAGCACCTTGTAAAGCGATTATTTTGCTCATTGCCGTATTTTTTTATCAAGCGAGTCCAAATAACATCAGGACACCCGTCATTAGCGGCATACTTATCAAAAAGCTAATGGAAGAAACAAATCCCACCGCCTCTTCCTCCATCCCAGCAATCACGGAATTAATGACCCCAAATAAAGGGATCGGAGCAAACACTAACAAACAAAGTACTGGTTTTAATAAAACTGGGATCGGTAAAACATAGAAAGCCGCGAACAGCACGAAAGCCAGTCCGTAGCGTAAGCTTAAAATTTTGATTACCGTTGGCGTAGTGTGCTTCGGTAAGCGGAAATCCAAAAATAAGCCAATCATAAACATGGACAGAAACGTATTTGCGATCCCGATTGGCTGAACGAGCGCCAAGGCTGACTCGGGAATCCTCCAATCCGCACTGCGGATAATCAGCATCACTAGATAAATGGTAAATGTTGGCGAGCGCAGGAGATTCAAAAAGATTTTTCCTGGTTCAAACGTCGTCCGCTTTCCAATCAAGAACTCGATGAAAATCGTCGTTCCCCCTGCCAACATGATACTGTTCCCCATATCAAACAGCGAAATCAGTGGAATCCCTAAAGGATAAAAACTTTGGGCAAAAGGAATTGCAAAATTGCCGATATTAAATCCTGACCCGCAGTACATAGCAAACTGTTGCAGCGTGTTCGATTCTTTTTTGGTCAAGAAAAATGCGAAGAGGATCTGGACGATCGTAATGATCAAAGCGATCACAATCAAACTAAGCGCACTGACTTGTACTTGCATTGAAGCTAAATTCAAAATGATTGCTGCCGGTAACGTCACATTCAAAATAATTTTGGATAAGATCGAGCCATCCGCTTTTGAAAGGACATTTAGCCGTTTAAGAAAATACCCTAAGAAGATCATGGCAAATAAACCGGCGGCATTCAACACTATATTTCCCATTCCAACAAAGACCCTTCCTCTACAAAAATTTGAAAAAAAGCGAACCAACAGGTCGGTTCGCTTTTTGCGATTAAAATGTTAATAAGAAATATTTTTTCTTGCCACGACGAATCACGACGTATTTTCCACCGATCCGATCACTTGCTTGGATCTCGTACGTTAGGTCTTGGACGCGTTCCCCATTGATGTAGATGGCCCCATTTTGTACGTCTTCTCTTGCTTGACGTTTTGATGGTTCGATTTTAGCAGTCGTCAACACTTCAACGATGTTCAAAGAATCATCCGCTGTTACCTGATGACTAGGAACCCCTTTAAAGCCTTGTTCGATCTCTTCAGCGTTCAATTCTTTGATATTGCCGCTGAATAAACTTGCTGAGATGCGTACGGCTTGTTCATAAGCCTCTGCCCCATGAACCAAAGTAGTGACTTCTTTTGCCAAAGCTTTTTGTGCTGCTCGAGATTCTGGTGCAGCGTTAAATTCAGCTTCGATCGCAGCGATTTCTTCTAATGATAAGAAGGTGAAATATTTCAAGAATTTGACTGCATCACGATCATCCGTATTGATCCAGAATTGGTAGAACTCGTAAGGCGTTGTTTTCTTGGCATCTAGCCAAACCGCATTGCCTTCTGTTTTCCCAAATTTCGTTCCATCTGCTTTTGTGATCAATGGCATAGTCAAACCGAACCCTTGGACTTCACGCTCACGACGCAATAATTCGATTCCAGAAGTGATATTCCCCCATTGATCGCTACCACCTAATTGCAACAAGCAACCGTGGTTGTCGTAAAGGTTCAAAAAGTCATAGGCTTGTAAAAGCTGGTATGCAAATTCCGTGTAGGAAATTCCTGTTTCGATCCGACGTTTGACACTTTCTTTGCTCATCATGTAGTTGATGGTAAAGTTTTTCCCCGTGTCCCGTAAGAAATCGATCAGTTTCAATTCCCCTAACCATTCATAGTTATTGGCAATGATGGCAGGATTTTCTTGGTCATCAAAATCAATAAAGCGAGATAATTGGCTTTTGATACTTTGTGACCATTCCAAAACGGTATCTAATGTGTTTAATTGACGTTCTTGATCTTTAAAGGATGGGTCACCGATCATTCCTGTACCGCCACCAACTAATGCGATCGGCACATGTCCGTTTTGTTGGAAACGGCGCAACATCAAAATAGGCAATAAATGACCAATATGCAGGCTATCTGCGGTAGGATCAAAGCCGATATATAGTTTCACAGACTCTTCATTTAATTGTTTGGTCAAGGCTGCTTCGTCTGTGGTCTGATGAACTAATCCGCGTTGCTTTAGTTCTTCAAAAAAGTCTGTACTCATTCTTTCTCCTCCTAATAATTGCTTCATTGTTCATCTTAACTGAAAAAGAGGGCAATGAAAAGTCTTTCTCTCAAAGTCCTTTACCAAAAAAGAAACTTTTAGGCAAATCTGTTCGTTTTCCCTTATTATCGCTGGTTCAATACAAATACCAACTGGCATTTTCTCGCACACTTCTTTCGATAACAGATAGGGTGCTACCCAAGCGCCTTGTTTTTTGCTATAATTACACGGAATCTATTCTAATTTATTGAGGTGACTCTTTTTGTCCCAGAAAACGAAAAATCAAAAGAATACAGAAAACAAAAATAGAGGCTGGTTCTATTTCAATATCAGTCTTAGGGTTTTACATGCCTTGTTCTTAGTGGCTATTTCTTTACTGGTGCTAGGCGGTTCTTTAGCTTTGGGGATCGGTGCCGGCTACTTTGCTTTTCTTGTGGAAGATACCGCAGCTCCTTCTAAAGATGAGTTGCAGAAAGAACTGACCGACATCACAGAGACTTCTCAACTCGCATACGCTGATGGCAGTAAAATCGCAACGATTCGCTCAGATCTGATGCGAACGTCGGTTAATTCCGATCAAATTTCAGACTACTTGAAAAAAGCGATCATCGCAACAGAGGACGAATATTTTAATATTCATAATGGCGTCGTACCAAAAGCAGTCGTGCGGGCATTATTATCCGAAGCGACAGGCTTTGGCGGCAGCGGGGGTTCCACTTTGACCCAGCAGCTGGTGAAACAACAAATCCTTTCCAGTGAAACGACCTTCAAACGCAAAGCCAATGAGATTTTATTAGCCATGGAAGTGGAGAAATTTTTCGATAAAGATGAGATCGTCACCATGTATCTAAACATCTCCCCTTTCGGCCGGAACAATAAAGGGCAAAATATCGCAGGTGTGCAAGAAGCGGCGCAAGGAATTTTTGGCGTTAACGCAGCTGACCTGTCTTTACCGCAAGCAGCCTTTATTGCGGGTCTGCCACAAAGCCCGATCGTCTACAGTCCTTATACAAATACGGGCGAGATCAAGGAAAACTTGACCGCTGGCTTAGAGCGGAAAGACTTCGTGCTCTTCAGTATGTATCGTAACCACGATATTACGAAAGAAGAATACGAAGAGGCGCTTAATTATGACTTGAAGCAAGACTTCAAAAAACAAGAAGCCATTGAACAAACGGATCAAAGCTTCCTTTATTACACAGTGTTAAATGAAGCAAAAGACATTATTGCCAAACAGCTGGCAGATGAAGATGATGTCAGTGACGAAGAATATGCCAAAGACGAAACCTACCAAAAATACTTCGAATTGGCGCAGCAAAAACTAGTTAATGGTGGCTATACCGTCACATCAACGATCGATAAAGATATTTATAATGCGATGCAAGATGCCGTCGATAAATACGGCTATATGTTAGACAACTGGGGCGACTCCACCATCGAAGTCGGCAATGTCATGATGGACAATGCCACCGGGAAAGTATTAGGCTTTATTGGCGGTCGTAACTATGCTGACAATCAATTCAACCATGCCTTTGATGCTAAACGCCAAGCAGGTTCAAGTATCAAACCAATGCTGGTTTACGGACCGGCGATCGAAAGTGGCTTGATGGGCTCTGAATCAATGGTTTCTGATTATGCCGCAAAATGGCGGACAGGAGAAAACGCCGGTGAGCCGATCGTCAATGCCACAAACCGTGGAACCAATACTTTTATGTCGATTCGCGAATCATTGGAAGTTTCCAGTAATATCGCAGCGACAAATATTTTCCAAGATCTGTGGGAAAAAGAAGGCGATCATTTTTATGCCTATTCAAATTATTTGAGCAAAATGGGCTATCCTGAAGATAACAGCTGGGCATATGAATCAGCGCCATTAGGGGTTACCGATGTCACAGTGTTGAATCAAACAAATGGCTTCCAAACATTTGCCAATAACGGTGTCTATCAGCAAGGCTACATCATCGAATCAATCAAGGATAATGAAGGCGAAGTGCTTTATCAGCATGAAGCCAAACCGGTCCAAGTCTTTTCTGAAGCGACAGCTTCCATCATGACCGACATGATGCGTAGTGTTATCGATGAGCAAAAAACCAGTTCCTTTAAATCGGTTATCAGCGGATTAGATTGGAACCTCGGGAATGCCGATTGGGTCGGTAAAACTGGGTCTACCAATAATTGGTCTGACTCTTGGCTAGTCGTTTCCACCCCATCGATCACAATCAGCAGCTGGTCAGGGCGGGATGACAATAAAGCTACCGATAGTGCAGCAGGAACTCGGACAGCCAATTACATGGCTTACTTGATCAATCGTATCTATCAAACAAACCAAGAAGTCTTTGGTGTAAATCAGAAGTTTGAACTTTCTAGTGATGTCAAAAAAGCTCAAGTTTCCAAGTTTACTGGTACCCAACCAGGAGGAACCGTGCGAGTCGATAATCGAACCTATACGAATCCAAGTAGTACCGTTACTTCTTATTGGGCAACTGGCGGACCAGATACGGTCGATTTCAAATTTGGACTCGGTGGTTCAGATGCAAACTATGCTGACTATTGGAAAAAAGCATCTTCTAGCCGTTCAACAAATCGTTCGTCGAATACATCATCGAATAACGCATCCAACAATGTTACACCTACTGCAAATGATGACGACGAGGACGAGCAAGAAAATAACCAACCTAATACAAATGATGATGATGACTGATCAGCCTTGTGCTGATCAGTTTTTTTATACAAAAAAAGTGTGGGTAGAAAATCCATAGATTTTCTACCCACACGAACGATCGTTGAAGCAAAAAGTGGAACAACAAAGCGTTGCTCCACTAGTCTTTTTATTAAATCGCTGCTTATTTCGTAGAGCTTTTTTCTGAAATACCGTAAGGCAAGACGATCGTTTTTTGTTCTACATCTTCTTTGTTCATCATTTTAGTTAATAGACGCATCGCAACGGCACCCATATCATACAATGGTTGCGTCACACTTGATAAGCGTGGACGAGCTGCTTCAGCCAATAATGAGTTGTTGCTGGTGATGATCTCGAAATCCTCAGGAACTTTAACGCCTTTGTCTAACAAACCATCTAAGACGCCGATCGCTAACTCATCGTCTGTAACATAAGCTGCTGTTGCACCACTGTTGATGATGCGATCAACTAATGCTAAGCCTTCTTTAAAGCTGTATGGTGATTCAAAGATCAACCCTTCAGAATAGTCAAGGTTGTTTTCTTTCAAGGCTTCTTTATAGCCTTTCAAGCGGTTTTGGCCATTGATTGGATCGATCAAAGCACCGCTGACAAAAGCGATTTTTTGATTGTTTTTCGCCAATAATGAAACAGCATCTTTGGCAGCTGCTGTGTAATCGATATTGACACTTCCTACTTGTTCATCAGGATCGATCGAACCAGCTAAAACGACTGGTGTTTTTGAGCGAGAGAATTCCCCGCGAATTTCATCCGTGATGCGATGACCCATGAAGATAACGCCGTCCACTTGTTTTGCTAACAAGTTGTTCAATACGTTGACTTCTTTCATCGTATCGCCATCAGAGTTGGCTAAGATGATATTGTATTTATACATGGTCGCTACATCATCGATCCCACGAGCAAGTGATGAGAAGAACATATTGCTGACATCAGGAATGATAACACCAACAGTTGTGGTCTTTTTACTTGCCAACCCTCGAGCAACTGCGTTTGGACGATAATCCAAGCGGTCGATCACTTCCAGCACTTTCTTACGAGTTGCTGGTTTTACATTTGGATTTCCGTTGACTACCCGTGAAACAGTTGCCATCGATACATTCGCTTCCCGTGCAACATCATAAATCGTAATTGTTTGTTTTTCCATGATATATCTCCCTTATTCTATTTTCAGAAAATCTTATTTACATTTCTTTGTTAGGATAGCAAATTTTTTCTGGATTTGCAACCGTTTTAATTTTGTTTTCATGAAAACTTAGCAATTTCCTACTTTCCCCTCCCCTATTCTCTTCGAAAGCATGATAAAATAGAAAAAGAATACTTGAAAGAAGGTTTTATCAAATGAATGATAAAAAAATCAATGAGTTAAATGCCTGGTTGAAAACCAATGGCGCCGATGTTGCCTATATTTCTAATCCAGCAACGATCGCTTATTTTTCCGGTTTTAAAAGTGAACCTCATGAACGGGTCCTTGCTTTGTTCGTCGCACCTGGAAAAGATCCCTTTCTTTTCACACCAGCTCTGGAAGTAGAAGAAGCAAAAAATAGCGGCTGGCCCTTTGACATTATCGGCTATCTCGATAGTGAAGACCCTTGGGCGAAAATCTGCCAAGAATTGACCTCTCGTTACGAGGTTTCTTCCTTGGCATTAGAAAAAAATGACCTTTCCGTCGAGCGCTATGAAGCATTGAAACGGTTCTTGCCAAAAACCGATTTTTCTTTAGATGTGACCCCGGTGATTCAAAAAATGCAATTAACAAAAACCGCGTCTGAGATTGACACCTTACTAGAAGCTGGCAACTGGGCAGATGTTGCTTTTGAGGTTGGGTTTGCTGCCATCAAAGAAGGCGTTAGCGAAATGGCAATCGTGGCAGAAATTGAGTACGAGTTGAAAAAACGTGGGGTTTCCCATATGTCCTTCGATACGACCGTATTAGCTGGTGCCAATGCAGCAAGTCCTCATGGCGTACCTGGGGATCGCAAAGTGACTGCCAATGAACTCGTCTTATTTGATTTAGGAGTCATCTGGAAAGGGTATTGCAGCGATGCAACCAGAACGGTTGCCTATAAAGAACCGACTGCATTACAAAGAAAAATTTATGACATCGTCTTAGAGGCGGAATTGGCCGCTCAAGCAGCAGTTAAACCTGGGATCACTGCAGGAGAATTAGATAAGATCGCTCGTGATGTGATTACGGGTTATGGCTATGGCGACTACTTCAACCATCGTTTAGGTCACGGCATCGGGACCACGGTTCATGAGTTCCCCTCTTTGATCACTGGCAATGATTTAGTGATCGAAGAAGGCATGTGCTTCTCTATCGAACCGGGCATTTATTTACCAGCTCAGGTCGGTGTCCGCATTGAAGACTGTGTGTATGTCACAGCAGATGGCTGTATACCTTTTACCAAAACTGCAAAAGAATTGCTGGTTTTATCTTGATTTTCTAATGAATCGGCACAACATGTTGGAATTACATGAAAAGGAGTGTTCTTATGAGTAAAAAAGTGTTGGTTTTAGGCGGCACGCGTTTTTTCGGTAAATATTTGGTTCAATCTTTAGTGGATCAAGGCTATGATGTCACGATCGCTACCAGAGGTAAGACGACTGATTCTTTTGGGGATCAAGTCAACCGACTTGTCTTTGATCGCACGGATGAACAAAGTATCAAAACGACGTTGACACAAGAAACCTATGATGTTATTTACGACAATATTGCTTATACTTCAAATGATATTGAGATTCTGTTGCGTCATGTAACACCCAAACGCTACATTGTCACTAGTTCGATGTCTGCCTATCATGAACTGCACTTCGATTTGAAAGAAGCGGATTTTGACCCTGCCAAAGAAGCGGTCAAAATTGTCTGCTCTGAGGAAGTCAATTATGCTGAAGGCAAACGAACCGTTGAAGAGATTCTTACCCAAAACTACAGTCAGATCCCCTCCGTTTTTGTCCGCTTTCCTTACGTGATCGGTGCAGATGATTATACAAAACGTTTTGCCTTTTACATCGACCATCTGATAAAGCAAAAGCCAATGGCTGTCGATAATCTAACGCATCAAATGGGCTTTGTGGATGCCCAAGAAGCTGGCCAATTTTTAGCGTTTTTAGGTACCAGCTCTTTCACAGGACCCATCAACGGTGCGTCAAAAGGCACGATTTCTTTAGAAGAAGTGCTGCAATACGTAACGGAAAAAACCGGTCTTTCCCCTCTCTTTTCAGAAACAGGTGATCAAGGCCCTTACAATGGTACACCTGTTTATTCGCTCAATGTTGCTCTCGCTGAGGGAATTGGGTTTCCATTCAGTCAACTGCGGGATTGGATCTATCAACTTTGTGATTGGGAAATCACCCAAGCATCAAACGAATAGCTACTGAAGTCACAAAAAACGTTCGCCGATTTAACTGGCGAACGTTTTTATCTTTTAAAGCAATCAAATTTTGTATCCTTGCTTATGCTTCAGGATTGTTTTTTTCTAATCTATCTTTTAATTCTTCTTTTGCATCTTCCAAGTCAGCTTTAGCTTCTTTTGTTTCTGCTTTCGCTGTTTTTTTGGCATCATCCGCTGCTTTTCCAGCTTCTTTTTTCAAATCAGCTGCGGCTGCTTGACCGTCTTTTTTGGCTTCTTCAACTACAGGTTTTGCTTCTTGTGCCCCTTCTTTGACGGTTTGTTTCATATCCGCTGCAGAAGATTTTGCATCAATGACGATATCTTGGACTGTATCATCTGCATCTTCTTTGGCATCTTTCGCTGTTTCTTTCACATCGCTTGCTGATTTTTTGAAGCGTTCTGATAGGTCACCTGCTTGTTTCTTTAACTCTTCAACGGTTTCTTCTGATGAACCAGCTGCTGTTTCTTTTAAGTCATCGACTTTCGCTGTTAAAGAACCGGTAAAGTCAGATGCTTGCTCGCTTAATTTTGCTGCTTTATCTTTAGCGATATCGACAAGATCCGTACTTCTTTCTTTGGCTAAATCACCATAATCAGATGCTTTATCTAATAAATCGTCTGCTTGTTTTGCTAATTTATTTCTTAATGTTTTACCAGATTCTGGCGCCAACAAAAGTGCTGCTGCTGCTGCCGCTGTTCCTCCGATGATTGCTCCTAATAAAAATCCGCCTTTTTTACTCATTGAAAGTCCTCCTTTTATTTTTGGTTATTTTTGTCTTTGAAAAATTTCATGGCTGTTTGACCGACTTTTCCAGCTACCGTTGCTTTGGCAGTGGTCCGGCCAAGACTACCCACGCGCGTAATTAAATTTTTTCCAGAAACATTTAGTTCTGAAACACTGGTACTTAGATCTGCAACTGCTGTGAACAAAGGATCGATGGTTGCGACTTTTCCGTTCACATCTTGTAAAAGCTCATTCGTTTTTACCAATAGACCTTCAACCTCTTTTGAAAGAATATCAACATCTTTGGTAATGACACGGATGGTTGTGTTTGCTTCTTCGACCGTTTTGTCTACTTTGGTCATTGTCTTGCTGACTTGCATCAACAAACGAACGACGAAAATGACCAATACGACAAATGCGATCGCAGCAATCAATGCAGCTAGTTCTCCTCCTGACATAGAATGGCTCCTTTCCCCATTTACTTATATTAAGAATAGCATTTCACTGCACTTTCTACAAATAAAAGACTGCATTTTTAAGAAAATTATCCGCTTTCAACAGGAAATAATAAAAAAACAAAGCAATTTCATCAGAAATTGCCTTGTTTAGGAGTTTTTGTTATTTTTTTGACTCTTTCGGTGCTTCTTTGACTTCTTTTTGAGCCGGAGCTAGTTCTTTTCCTAACTCGATCAAATACTCTTTCAGGTTGTCTTTGACTTCAGGGTGCACTAGACCATACTCAATACTTGTTTTTAAGAAACCGAATTTGTCTCCTACATCGTAACGTTTGCCGGTAAATTGATGAGCAAACACGCGTTGGGTTTTGTTTAATGTGTCGATGGCATCCGTCAATTGGATCTCGCCGCCAGCACCAGGTTCCTGATTGGCTAAAATATCAAAAATTTCAGGGGTCAGCAAGTAGCGACCAATAATTGCTAAATCACTTGGCGCATTTTCTGGCGCTGGTTTTTCAACAAAGTTTTTGACATTGAACAAGCCTTTTTCAACTTCCATACCAGGATCAATGATTCCGTATTTTGATGTATCTTCATGAGGAACATCCATGACAGCGATCGTTGATGCATGCGTTTTTTCATAATTATCGATCAGCTGTTTCGTCAATGGCACTTGATCTTCCATCAAGTCATCACCTAGCATGACTACAAACGGTTCATTTCCGACAAATGCCCGAGCCTGTAATACGGCATGGCCTAATCCTTTCGGATGAGATTGGCGAATGAAATGCAGATTTACGTCAGTTGTTTCTTCCACTAATTTCAAAAGCTCTGTCTTGCCTTTTTCTTTTAGATTCATCTCTAATTCTAAATTGGCATCGAAATGGTCTTCGATCGGACGCTTTGCTTTTCCTGTTACGATCAAAATATCTTCGATCCCTGATTGTAAAGCTTCTTCCACGATAAATTGGATCGTTGGTTTGTCAACGATCGGCAACATTTCCTTTGCCATTGCCTTTGTAGCTGGTAAAAATCGGGTACCTAGACCGGCTGCTGGGATAACTGCTTTTTTGACATTCATGTGACTCGCTCCTTTAATCATAATGATTGATCTACCGTAAATTCGTTTTCTTCTTTGCCGTCTCGCAGCATAATATCTTTCGCTGCTTGCTTGATGTCTTTGCCTTCATACAAGACTGAATAAATCGTTTCTGTGATTGGCATTTCCACTGACAAAGCTTCTGCTAATTCGCGGGCAGCTTTGGTGGTTGAAACTCCTTCAACGATCATGCCCATATTGTCTAACACTTCGTCTAAGCTATGGCCTTTTCCTAATAGGTTTCCGGCACGCCAATTCCGCGAATGGACACTGGTACACGTGACGATCAAATCGCCAACACCACTCAATCCGATAAAGGTTAATGGATTTGCACCCATTGCCACACCGAGACGACTGATTTCTGCTAACCCACGGGTCATGATCGCAGCCTTCGCATCATCCCCAAAGCCCAGTCCAGCAATCGCTCCGGCACCAATAGCGATGATGTTTTTCAGCGCGGCGCCAGTTTCGACACCGATCACATCGTTATTGGTGTAGATTCTAAAGTAATCATTCATAAATAGCTCTTGTACATATTTAGCAGCCGATTCATTTTCTGAAGCTGCCGTGATCGTGGTAATATCATGGACAGCGACTTCTTCGGCATGTGATGGTCCTGACAGGACAACGATTTCTTGCCGTTTATCGGCTGGGATCTCTTCGGCAAGTACTTCTGAGATTCGTTTATGACTGCCTTGTTCTAATCCTTTTGAGGCATGGATGATGACTGGTTTACCGGTTGTCTTCTTAGTGAATTCTTGTGCCACGGCACGAATCGCTTTGGTTGGTACTACAAACAAGACAGCATCTGCCCCTTGGATCGCCTCTTCTAGATTTTTGCAGCCTAAAATATTTTCAGGTAATTTCAAATCAGGCAAATAATGCCGATTGGTATGATACGTATTGATTTCATCGATTTGGGCGGGATTGTTGCCCCAAATAGTCACTTCATGTCCGTTTTCAGACAAGACTTGTGCCAAAGCAGTCCCCCATGATCCGGGACCTAAAACGGCGATTTTCTGTTTCACTATGGAAACCTCCTCTATCCTTTTCGCAAATTCATGCACTTTATCATTTTACCATAATTTCGATAAAATAACTGTTTAGATAATCGTTTGGTTTTTGCCAAAGCTGCGATTGTAGTCTTTTAAAGTTTGGTTTTTCCGACGCCAGATCAATAGCCCAATCGCTCCAAAGAATAATAAAGCGGAAAGTGCTTGTGACACACGGATATCCCCAAATAAGTATAAACTATCGGTGCGCATTCCTTCAATAAAGAAGCGTCCGAACCCATACCAAATTAAGTAGCTCAAGAAAACTTCGCCTTCTTTTAATAACCCAGTTTTCTTGCGCAAGAAAATCAAAACGATAAATCCGATCACATTCCAAACCGATTCATAAAGAAACGTCGGCTGCCGATACGCTTCGTCGATATACATATTATCGATAATAAATTTCGGTATATACAAACTTTCTAAGAAGGAGCGGCTGACTTCTGCTCCAAATGCTTCATGGTTCATAAAGTTGCCCCAACGCCCGATGCCTTGTGCCAATAGGACACTTGGTGCGGCGATATCTAAAAAGGTCCAGGGAGAAATAAAATTTCGTTGGCAGAAAAAGTACAGCCAAATCCCCCCGGCGATCAATGCACCATAGATAGCGATCCCACCAGACCGAATATTGAAAATTTGACTTGGGTCATCAATATAGTATTGCAAGTCAAATAGAATATAATAAAGCCGTGCACCAATGATCGATACTGGCAATCCAATCAACATAAAATCAGTCACATCATCTGGCTTGAGCCCGACACGAACCGCCTCTCTCGTGCTTAACCACATAGCAATGATCACGCCTGATACGATAATGATCGCATACCAATAAATCGGCAAACCAAATAGTTCAAATGCGACTCGATTTACTAAACCTAACATCTATCTTATCCTCTCTAGTTTCCAGAATTTTCTTCGATCAATTGCGTCAATCGATTTTCAAAGGTCTTCGTTGCATCATAACCCATCGTTTTCGCCCGGAAATTCATGGCAGCAACTTCGATAATGATTGCAACATTTCGACCAGTTTTTACGGGGATTTTGATTTGTGGTACATCAACGCCACCAATTTCAACCGTCGTATCATCGGTTCCTAGTCGATCATACTTTTTGTCTTTCGCCCAAGCTTCTAAATACACCGCTACTTGAACCTGCATATACCCTCTTACGGCACTGGCACCAAAAAGATTCATGACATCGATGATCCCGATTCCCCGGATCTCGATCAAGTGTTGCAAGATTTTCGGCGGTTCCCCCACCAAAGTCAATTCATCTTGCTTATACACATCCACACGGTCGTCAGCGATCAACCGATGCCCACGTTTGATCAACTCTAATGCTGTTTCGCTTTTACCAATTCCGCTATCGCCTTGGATCAAAACGCCTAAGCCATAGACATCCACTAATACCCCATGGACACTGGTTCTTGTGGCTAAGCGTCCATCGAGGAAACTAGAAAGCTCCCCTTGCAGACGTGAGGTTGAGATGGGCGAACGTAGAATCGTAATCTCATGTTCTTTGCAGGCTTGAATCATTTCTGCTGGTACTTCCAAGCCGCGAGAAACAATAAATCCCGGTGTATCATCGGCACACATTTTGCGCATCACCATCAAGCGTTCTTCTGGCATCATTCGTTCCGCAAAGGTGATCTCTTTGCTGCCGAATAATTGCAGACGATCATGGGAATAGTAATTAAAATAACCCGTCAATTCCAAACCAGGTCGGGAAATATCACCGGTAATGATTTCTCTTTCTAAACTGTTTTCAGTTCCTTCAACTATCTCTAAATTTAAAGCCTCCGCCAGCTCGCTGACTTTGACGGTTTCTGCCATAGGTTTTCCCTCTTTTCTCAATGATTCTTGCCGCTGCTTCTTGTAAACGACACTCTGGTTCTATTTTATCATTCTATCAGTAAAGTTACTACCTTCGCCAATAGAAGTCCTCATTCTTTTTCGTTTGTGTTATTATTTTACTAAGGAGGGATTTTTAATGAAATTTTCAGCATACAAGTATCAACGCCCTGATTTTCCAGTTTATCAAGAAACATTCAAAAAAGCATTAGCAAACCTTCAGTCAGCCGATACCTTCTCGGAGGCGAAGCAAGCCCTTGATGCTTTGAACGAACTAAGAGGAACGATCGATACCGCAATGAACTTGGCTTCGATCCGCTATTCGATCGATACCAACGATGCCTTTTATGAAGCAGAAGACACCTTTTGGAATGAATACCAGCCTCATTTTGAAGCTCTGGATTTTCAATTCTATCAAGCACTCCTGGCTTCACCTGTCTTAGATGAATTAAAAGCCGAATATCCAGAAACACTTTTTTTATATGCCGAAAGCCGTGTGAAGCTTTTTGATGAGGCCTTGATCGAATTGTTTCAAAAAGAAAACCAATTGGCTTCTGATTACAGCAAATTGGTCGCTTCTGCCCAAATCGACTTCCAAGGAGAAACCTATACCCTCGCACAACTGCGACCATTTACCGAAAACAAAGATCGCGGTGTTCGAAAAGAAGCGTTTGAAAAACAAACGGCTTTCTTCACGGAAAATGAAGACCGTTTTGATCAAATTTATGACGAGATGGTCAAGGTTCGTACCGAGATCGCCCACAAGCTCGGCTTTGAAAATTATGTTGCCTTTGCGGATACCCAAATGAATCGTTGGGACTATGATCGTTCAATGATCGAGACCTATCGTCGGGAAATTTTAGAAAAAGTCGTCCCAATTACCCAAAAGCTGTACCAAAGACAGGCGCAGCGTAATCAATTGACTCAGGCAACCTTTACCGACTTGCCACTTTTTTATCCTAGTGGTAACGCAGAGCCTAAAGGAACTCCTGAAGAACTAGTAGAAAAAGCCCGTGTGATGTATCAGGAACTATCCCCTGAAACTGGCGAATTTTTTGATTTTATGGTCGAGCATGACCTACTTGATCTACTAAGCAAAAAAGGCAAACAATCTGGCGGCTACTGTACGTTTATCCAAGACTATCAATCGCCATTTATCTTTGCCAACTTTAACGGTACTTCGGGCGATGTCGATGTTTTGACCCACGAAGCTGGCCACGCCTTTCAAGCCTTTCGCTCTCGTTGGATCAAAGAACCGGAAATTCTCTTTCCCAATTATGAATCTTGCGAGATCCATTCAATGTCGATGGAGTTTATCGCCTGGCCATGGATGGATGCCTTTTTCGAAGAAGAAACAGAAAAATACAAATTTGCGCATCTTGCTAGCAGCCTGCAATTTCTGCCTTATGGCGTTTTAGTGGATCACTTCCAACAAGAGGTTTATGAGCATCCTGAGTGGTCACCAGCACAGCGCAAAGCCCGTTGGCGGGAATTAGAGCGCCAGTATTGCCCAGAACGGGATTATTCAGAATATCCTGACCTTGATCGTGGCTTGTATTGGTTCAGACAGGGGCATATTTTTGAATCACCTTTCTACTATATCGATTACACATTGGCACAAGTGTGTGCGTTCCAATTTTGGTATCGATTCATCGTGGCAAAAGACGAAACCGCTTGGCAAGATTATTTGGCCATTTGCGAAGTCGGCGGCACGAAAACATTTCTTGAGATCCTGGCTCTGGCTCATCTACGTTCACCTTTTGAAAAAGGAGCGCTTGATGAAACGTTACAGGCAGTAGATACGTATCTGTCAGCCATCAAAGAAGAACAGTTAAACTAAAAAAAGACGTTTCCGTTTCTCCACTAGCTTCGTAGCTAGTAGGAGAAAACGTGAAACGTCTTTTTAACGTGAATATTTTTCGATATGGTGTTCGGTCACGATCATATTGATCACTGACATGATCAGTGCCACTAATAAAGCAGCCCCAAACGAGGAAAAGCCGAAGTTGGCTGACCCAACAAAATACGAAGTCAAATTCAGCATGAGCGCATTGATCACAAAGGTGAAAAACCCAAGCGTCAGTAAAGTCAATGGAAATGAAATGACGATCAGAATTGGTTTAATCAAAGCATTCAGGATCGACAGTACAAAACTGGCGATCACTGCAGTCATAATGCTTTGAACGTGGATCATATTTGGTAATAGAACCGCCAATGTGACAAACGTCAGTGTATTCATGATAAGCCGTTGAAAATAAGACACTAGAAGTCACTCCAGTCCTCATCCTCTACCTTTTCCGCTTCTTTACGGGGACGATTTGCTTCATTGTATTTGTTTTGTTTGTAATATCGATTGTCATGACCATATCCTGAGGTGCTCTTGCGTCCTGAAGGAATCAAGACCGCCATGATGATATATAAAGTGATTCCAGGGAACCCAGCAGTCACTAAAGATAGAAAGACATAGATCACGCGAACGATAGTTGGATCGATTCGCAAGTATTCTGCCAGACCCCCTAGAGTCCCTGTAATGACGACGTTATTGGCTGATTTTGTTAATTTTTTGTTCATTTATCTACACCTTCCTTCTTTTCTTTAATGAGTGTATACTCAACTATTCTTATTTATCTGTATCTTTGATAAAGACATTTCCTGTTGTTGTGGATAGATCGATTTGTGCGACTTTATCGGCAACCCGACGGAATTGCAATAGTTGGTTTAGGCGTTCTTTTTTCTCCCGTACAACTTCCATCTCACTTAAGCGATTGTTAATGCTACCTAAACTTGTTTTGGCGATCCCTTCAAAACCGATCCCTGCAGGTAATGCTACTTTAACATTGCCATTTACAGAGCTGGCGTTTAATTTTTGGACCGTTTCTTCTTTGTAGGTCACACGGATATTGCCGTTTACTAAAGAAATACCGGTGTTTTGTGGTGTGGCTGTCAACGTCACGTCGCCATTCACTGTTTCGATGATGGCATCTAAAATCTCACCCTCTTGAACAGTGATCGTTCCATTCACGCCTTCAATCTCTAACATCGATGCGTTTACTTTGCGGAAATCGATATTGCCATTTGTTGATTTTGTATAAACATCTTTTGCATCCAATTCATTGAATGTAACATTTCCGTTCAATAGTTTTACTGCTACATGATCATAGGTACGTTTTGGTAAATAGAAAACCAGATCGGCACGAATGCGTTTGTTTGGAATTTGGAAGGAGATGCGTTCATCATCGACATTGATTTGGCTTCTTGCTTCAAAAGCATCGAAAGGCTCCGCCGCATCCATTTTACCATATAGTTTGATTTTGGCATCTACTTTGACACCTGGTTCATCCCATAATTGGAAGGAAACATTGCCGTTGGCTAACTTCACATCGATCAATGTCGCTGCCGTTTCGTCATAGCTGAATGTGTGTTCAAATTTCGTCGCTGCAACACCGGGAACTTTCAAGTTGATATCTTTCCATTCCATGTTGTCGTTAACAGAATCCGTTACTGCTCGAACCGTTTTCTTCAAGAAGTGTCCGAAGTGGGTGCTGGCATCGACCATTTTTTCACTTACTTGATTGATAGTATCGGTCGCTTGCTCTTTCCAATCTTCTGGAATATCTAATTTTTGAGAGATTTTCTCTTTCGTTTGAGACCATTGGTCTTTGCGAATATTTTTTAGTTTTGCTTCCAATTCTGCTTTTTCTTCGGTTAAGCCATCTAACGTTTCTTCTAAGCCAGTAATGGTCGCTTCTGTTTCATGACGTGTTGCCAATTCCTCTTCTGACAATTGATCCAATTCTTCTTTGGTATTCAATTGCATCAGAGTTTCTTGCGCTTCTTTTAATTCTTCTTTGACGCCAAGAATTTCAGCATTGATTTCGTCCAACTCAGCAGATGCTTGGTTGGCTTCCGTTGCTAAGCCATCAAGAATCTTTTCAAGATTTTCTTTGTCTTGCGCTTCGTTTTGACGAAGTTTTTCTTCGCCGTCAAACGTGAACATCTCATCGTCATTTTCAGTATCATCAAATGGGCTTGTCGCATTCTTATCCGCGGTTACCTCAGCAGCAGCTTTGTTAATTTGTTTTTCGTCTTTGGCTTTTGCCATACCTTCTAGTAAATCTAAGGCTTCTTCTGTAGAAAGCACACCTTTTTTTACTAGATCCAATATACGTTCTCTTTCGTTCATGGAAATTGCCTCCTTCAGCAAATGTGTGATTGCAAGTTTAGCTTACGAACCTATTATGCCTTGTTTTTGCAAAAGTGTCATAGGTCTTAAGTACCAAGTTTTTCTCAATCTGCAGATTGGCAAGCAGAACCGGCACTTTTCTTCATTACTTTAGGCACAAAACGATCTTCCTTATCTTAACAGTACCACGAAAAACCATTGGAAACAAAAGTTTCAGCTAATAGCAGCCTTGAGGAATAGGCCTGCTAGAGTAAATGATCTATTGTTCATTTCACTGCGGGTCGGGGATGAAAAGAGCAGAAGGTTCAACTTGAAAAATTCGGGTACGATAGAATCGATTTCCATTGTCCATCTTTAGGGAAGCCATTTTATAATTTGTCTATCTTGTTCACGTCATCTATTTCGGTGATTCTTCCAAATCAAAAAGACCGCCGAGAGAAGTTACTCCTTAAAGGTCAACTTCTTTCGGCGGTCTGTCCCATCTCTTTTAAAAGAGATAAGTGATCAAGAACCTAAGCTGGTTTCTTAAATCATTTCCGTACGGTTTGTATTCAATTCACTGATTTTCCCAGTAGCAAGATACACGATCCATTCACAAATATTCGTTACGTAGTCACCGATACGTTCTAAGTACTGTGCAACAGATAAATAATCGGTTCCACTAACAACGGTTTCCGGATTTTCTTTCATACTCTCGATCGTTTTGTAATAGATGTCTTTGTAATACTCATTGACCCGATCATCCATTTGGGCAATCATACGGGCATCTTCTTGGTCAGTTTTTACATAGGCAACTAAAACATTATCGACCATTTTCTTCACATAATCCGACATATCAGAAATTTCTTTTTCGATTTCGGCGATCCGTGTTTCACCTTTGACCCGAATCGTTGACTTCGCGATCGATACTGCATGGTCTCCCATTCGTTCCAAGTCAGAGCTGGCTTTCATTACAGTAATGATCATTCGCAGATCGGTGGTTACTGGTTGTTGCAAAGCAATCATTTCAAAGCTCTTTTTCTCCAAACGAACTTCCATATTGTTGATCGCCAAATCATTTTCAATCACTTCTTGAGCAATTGCTTTATCATGTCTGACATATGCTCGTACGGATTTGTGGATCGCGCTGCTGACTAGCATCCCCATCTCATAAAATTGATTGTGTAGATTTAATAATTCTTCTTCAAACTGTGTACGCAACATCCCTTTTCCTCCTAACCAAATCTTCCTGAGATATAATCTTCTGTTTCTTTTTTCCTTGGACTTAGGAACACTTTTTTCGTGTCATTGAACTCGATCAAGTTGCCGTCCAAAAAGAACGCGGTTTTATCTGAGATTCTTGAAGCTTGTGACATGTTGTGAGTCACGATGATCATGGTATAGCGTTCTTTCAGTGCCAAAAGGGTATTCTCGATTTTCCCAGATGAAATTGGGTCTAACGCACTGGTTGGTTCATCCAGCAAAATGATTTCTGGATCGACAGCCAATACCCGAGCGATGCATACCCGCTGCTGTTGTCCACCGGATAAAGATAGCGCACTTTGGTGAAGTTTGTCTTTGACATCTTCCCAGACAGACGCTGCTTTCAAGCTTTCCTCTACCGTCTTATCAAGAATCGCCTTGTCCGTGACTCCTTTTAATTTTAACCCATAAATCACATTTTCGTAAATTGAAAAGGGAAATGGATTCGGTTGTTGAAAAACCATCCCGATTTCTTTACGCAAATCAACGATGTCTTGCTTCGGACTATAAATGTCTTTCCCTTTATAGACAACACTTCCTGTAATTGTCACACCAGGGATCAAATCATTCATTCGATTAAGAGAACGCAAGTAGGTCGATTTCCCACAACCTGAAGGACCGATCATCGCAGTGATCTCGCCTTTTTTGATGGAAAGGTCGATTCCTTTTAATGCTTCTTTTTTTCCGTAGTATAAATGCAGATCTTTCGATGTAATAATTTCTTCTGCCATTGTTTTGCCTCCGTTTACTGATCGAATCGGCTCAGCCAAAATGACCGGATACGTAATCTTCTGTTGCTTTAATTTTTGGACGAGTAAATATCTTACGGGTCTCATCGTACTCGATCGCATTTCCTAAGTAGAAAAAGGCGGTATAATCGCTGATCCGAGCAGCTTGCTGCATGTTGTGGGTCACGATGATGATTGAATAGTCGTTTTTCAAGTTGATAAGAGTTTCTTCCACTGTCCCGGTTGAGATGGGGTCAAGGGCACTAGCTGGTTCATCTAGAAGCAAAATATCTGGTTTCATCGCAATTGCTCGAGCGATACACAGACGTTGCTGCTGTCCACCGGACAATGCCAAAGCACTTTTGTCTAAGCTGTCCTTTACTTGATCCCAAAGTGCGGCTTGTTTCAAGCTGGTTTCGACTGCTTCATCCAATTTCTTTTTGTTTCTTTCTCCATGACGTCGCAAAGCAAAGGCGATGTTGTCATAGATCGATTTACTGAAAGGGTTTGGTCGTTGGAAAACCATGCCGATCCGCTTACGCATTTCGAAGACATCGACTTCTTTCGTGTTCACGTCGACCCCTTTGTACATGATGTTTCCTGTGACTCTCGTATTTGCGATTCCGTCATTCATTCGATTCAAGGAACGCAGATACGTTGATTTTCCGCAACCAGAGGGACCGATCAATGCGGTGATTTTATTCTTTTCAAATTGTAGATCAATGCCTTTGATGGCTTCATTTGATCCATACCATACATGCAAGTCAGTGGTATAAAGCGCCACATCTTCTGGTTTATCGAAGGTAATGATATTTCGATCATCCCAATTGTAATCGTTCATACTGTCATTCTCCTTATGCTGACGTCATTTTCTTGTACAACCGTTTGCCAGCTGCACGGGCGCCAAAGTTAAATAGCAAGACGGCAATGATCAATACTGCCGAAGCTCCAGCTGAAACTTGTGCGCCATCAGGCATCGTGCCCTCTGTATTGATTTTCCAAATATGGACTGCCAGCGTCTCCGCTTGTCGGAAAAGACCGATCGGGCTGGAAACACTCAATGGATTCCAGTTTGTAAAATCAAGGGCCGGTGCACTTTGTCCTGCAGTATAGATCAGCGCTGCTGCTTCACCAAAAATCCGACCAGAACTTAGAATGACCCCAGTCAAAATCCCTGGTGTTGCTTCTGGAACAATGATGCGTGTGACCGTTTCCCAACGTGACAAACCAAGAGACAAGCCTGCTTCACGTTGCGTGTAATGAATCGCTTGAAGTGATTCTTCTACATTTCTCGTCAATAGTGGCAAATTGAAGAAGGTCAATGCCAAGGCACCAGAAATAATTGAAAAGCCATAACCAAACTGAATAACAAAGACTAAGAAACCAAAGAGACCGACAACCACTGAAGGCAGTGAGCTCAAGATCTCGATCGATGTCCGAATGATATCCGTCAACCAGTTTTTCTTTGCATACTCTGATAAGTAGATCCCCGCTCCTAAAGAAATCGGGAAGCTAATGATCATTGTTACTAAAAGCAAATAAAGGGAATTGAACAATTGGATGCCGATCCCGCCGCCTTCTTGATACGCTTTTGAAGAAGAGGTCAGAAATTCCCAGCTAATGTGAGGAACCCCCCGAACCAAAATGTACAGTAATAAGGAAGCCAAAATCAAAACAATGATTCCAGCAACGGCATACAAGACGCCGGTAGCAATTTTATCTGAACGTTTTGCATTCATTATTTCAAGGCTCCTTTCTTCCCAATAAAGCGAATAACAATGTTAAATAGTAAGGACATCAATAACAAGATCAAGGCTAATGACCATAAAACATTATTTTGGACTGTCCCCATGATCGTATTTCCGATACCCATCGTTAGGATAGAAGTCAATGTTGAAGCTGGTGTCACTAAGCTAGTTGGCATCAATGCCGCATTACCAATAACCATTTGAATCGCCAATGCTTCACCAAACGCCCGCGCCATTCCAAAAACAACCGCTGTTAAAATACCAGGAACAGCTGCTCGTAAAACAACTTTGTAAATCGTTTGCCAGCGAGTCGCACCTAAAGCTAACGAAGCTTCACGATAATGCCGTGGAACTGCCCGCAAAGCGTCGACAGTCATCGTAGTCACTGTCGGTAAGATCATGATAAACAGGACAAACGTCCCTGCCAAGATCCCAAAACCAGTACCGCCAAAAACGGAGCGGACTGCTGGTACAACGACAGACAAACCGATGAATCCATAAACAACTGAAGGGATACCGACTAAAAGTTCGATGACCGGCTGCAAGATCTTCTCTCCATTACGAGGTGAGATTTCTACCATAAAGACGGCTGCACCGATGGCAAAAGGTGTTGCCACGATCGCTGATAAGAACGTTACGAAGAACGATCCTAGAATCATCGGCAAGGCACCAACTAACGGTTGTCCATCAGGTCCCACAGCACTCGGATTCCATTGGGTACCAAACAAAAAGTCAAACACATTGACTTTGTCTACAAAGAATGTCGCTAATCCTCGGCTAGCAACGAAATAAAAAATGGAGATCACAACCAAAACAATCAACGCGATACAAAGAAAACTGATTAGTTTTCCTCTTTGTTCCATTCTTGCGCGCTTAGATTTTTTTGTTAACACTTCTTTTACATTTTCCACGAGGGTTCCTCCTCAAAAATCAAACTAAACTCATAACCATTAGTTTATCGGTTCAACATCAATTTCTGTTAAAGCTTGTGTAAATTTTGTGTAAAGATTATTCAACAATGTTGCCTTCCCAGTCTCTTTCCACCTGCATGATGGAAATTGGAATATAGCCTAGATCCCCAACGATATGCTCTTGGACTTCGTCAGAAAGCATATATTCTAAAAACTCAGCAGTTAATCCGGTTGGTTCTCCTTTTGTATACATATGCTCATACGCCCAAACTTTCCAATCATTCGTCGTCACATTTTCAATCGTAGGTTCAACGCCATCAATTGAAAGGACATTGACTTCATCAGTCACATAAGAAAATGCAACGTAGCTAATAGCCCCTGGTGTATCAGAAACGATCGAGCGTACCATCCCACTAGAATCTTGCTCTTGAGAAGGAATAGCGGTTTCGCCATCCATGATCCATTTTTCAAACGTGCTTCTCGTACCACTACCTGTCGCCCGGTTCAATAAAACGATCGGCAGATCATTTCCACCGACTTCGCTCCAATTGGTGATCTTTCCTAAGAAGATATTTTTTAGATCTTCTGCGGAAATGTCTGTGATACCAACTCCTTTGTTAACGATTGGTGTGATTCCCACCGTTGCCACCCGATGATCAACAAGGGCATCAGCATCGATTCCTGGCTTTTCTTCCGCAAACAAATCAGAATTTCCGATATCGACTGCACCGGCTTGGACTTGACTTAGTCCGGTTCCGCTTCCGCCTCCTTGGACATTGATGAACCGTCCTGGATTTGAGTTTTGAAATTCTTCTGCAACTGTTTCTACTAGCGGCTGCAAAGCAGAGGAACCGACTGCGGTGATCGATTCTCCTCTATCTGCCCAGCTTGCACATCCTGAGAGTAAAATAACCAATCCGATAATAGGACTTAGAAGTTTAAATTTTTTCATCATAACGCTCCTTGTACTTTCGTAAGTCATTGATCTTAAAAATCAATTATTTTCATTTTACCATTAGTTGAATTTAATGAAAATTATTATTTGCTTTTTTTTCTGGAACAGCGTCCGTTCGTTTATTTAAAACGCTTTTTTTCTTTTTCAAAATAACTGTTTCGTAAAAAAAATGACAGAATTTCTTAATTAAATTACGTGCATCCAGAAGGTATGCTATGCTATACTGTGAGAGGAAACGTATTTTAAAAGAACATAATTATTAATCTTGCTTCCCCAATCAAGTACAATATGTTGTTATGTTCAGCGTTTTCACGATTTCATCAACATTTCCCCAAAATGTCTGTTGAATCGAAACGGCAGAAAGAAGCATTTCTATGCATCTTCTGCCGTCTTTTTTTACTCTAATTCACTTAGCCACGCAGCCATCTGCTCAACGATGGCTTTTTGCTGTGCTTCATTTGATAAATCAGCGGCGGCTTCTCCTTTTTGTAACCCATAGGTACCAAAGCCAGCATGATTGCCGCCTTCGATCGTTTGGAACGTGGTAGATTCTGGAAGGAAGCTGCGGGCAGCTTGCCAATTTTCTTGATTGACCACCTGATCTTGACTCCCTGTCAACGATAGCACAGAAATCGACTGATCAGCCAAAGACCCTTTTTCATCGGGATAGCTTGCGAAGAAAAAGACCCCTTTTAAATCCTTGTCGTTTGCAGCCAATTGATTCGCTGCAAAACGGCTCGCCATTACCCCACCTAATGAATGACCACCAATGACATAGGAGTTATGGGGAATTTCTTTCAAGACCTCTTCTGCACGATTGCCTGATAAAACAGCCATGTTAAAGGGCATTTTAACGATCGCGACAGGATAGCCTTTTTCCGCTAAACCTGCTGCCCATACACTATAGCTTTCCGCATCGACAAGGGCGCCGGGATAGAAAATGACCAATGGCTTTTCTTCATCTCCAGCAAAATAAAGGACATTCCCCTCATCTTCTGCCTCTTTCGCAGCTGTGACTGCAGCATCAACTGCTGGGTAGTGTAGTTGTTGCCAACCGATCCAACCGGCAATAGTTAAAATAACAACGGTGACCAATACACCAATCAAAAATTTTGTTCTTTTTCTCATCATATCCTCCTGCAAAAAAGAAGATCAGGAAAGGATGGCAGACGAAACTTGCTGGTCCATCATCTCCTGAATCTTTCTACGAATGTTTCCCAATTTTTATCGGTGTGCAAGGGCCAATAGTTCTCGTGCATGTTCGACCGTTAAATCGGTGATTTCTGCACCTGAGAGCATACGGGCGATCTCTGCCACCCGTTCTTCTTTAGATAGTTTACGGACGTGGGTTTCTGTCCGTCCTTCTTGAATTGCTTTTTCAATAAAATATTGATTATCCGCTACAGCAGCTACTTGCGGCAAGTGAGTGATACACAAAACTTGCGAATTGGCTGCGATCTTGGCGATTTTTTCAGCAATTGCTTGGGCTACTCGGCCACTGACCCCAGTATCAACTTCGTCAAAAACAATACTGGTGATTCCTTGTTTCCGAGAGAAAATTGATTTGAGGGCCAGTAAGATCCGTGAAAGTTCTCCCCCAGAAGCAACCCGCACCAACGGCTTCATGCCTTCACCAGGATTTGTGGTCAAATAAAATTCTACGGTGTCAAATCCGCTGCTACTCAATTGTTTTGAGCCAGGTGCAAACCGTACTTCAAATTGTGCGTGCTCCATATACAGCTCTTTTAACTCTTGAACGATTTCTTTTTCTAAACGATGAGCCAGTTCACGTCGTTTGACGTGCAAGGCTTCCGCCAGCTGCCAAACTGCTTCAGCTTTTTGGGCAAGCTCTTCTTCTAATTGCTCCAACTGACCTTCTGTATAGGCAGACTCGCTGATTTCTTTACTGATCTCATCATAGTAAGCAAGAATCACAGGAATCGACTCCCCGTATTTGCGCTTCAATTGACGAATCGTTTCCAGCCGCGAAATGACTTCTTCCAGTCGGCCTTCATCTAATTCAAGATTGTCGACTTGCCGCGAAATATCAGTAGCTGCATCTTGCAACAAGTAATACGCACTTTGGATCACTTCACTGATTTTTTCGTAAGCCGGATCAAGATGGGCGATTGACTGGATCTCGGATAAAGCTACACTGACCCCATCTAGGCTATTGACTTCTTCGGCAGATAAGGCACCATAGCTTTGCCCTAGAGCATCCACGATTTTTTGATAATTGGTCAGTTTTTCTCGTTCATCGATCAGCAGTTCTTCTTCATTTTCCATCAATTCTGCTTGGGCGATTTCTTCTTGTTGAAAACGCAACATGTCCATTCGCTGGACATATAGCTGTTCATTTTCTTGAATGGTCCTGACGTGTTTTTCTAAAGAGCGATAGCTTTGATAGGCTTGACGGTAATCCGCAAGCTCCGCTTTAAAGCTATCATCCCCAAACCCATCCATCAAGGTCAAATGTTTTTCTGGCTGCAGCAGCTCTTGATGCTCATTTTGTCCTTGGATATCGACCAAGAATAAACCGATTTGACGCAAAACCGACAAGGTAACGGTTCGACCATTGACACGACAAATATTTTTCCCCGATTGAGAGATATCTCGTTGTACGATCAAAACTTCTTCTTCATCAATACCTAAATCTGCGGTCAAGTCTTTGAACTCCTGCTGATTCGGCCATTCGAAGATCCCTTCTAAACGGCATTTCTCTGCTCCTTGACGCAAATAGTCGCTGGAACCTCTACCGCCTGCTAGCAAACCCATCGCATCGATAATAATTGATTTCCCGGCACCTGTCTCACCTGTCAGTGCCGTCATTCCCTCATGGAAAGATAAGTGCAAGTTGGAAATAATCGCAAAATTTTGGATCGACAATTCTAAAAGCATCCCTTGCCTCCTCTTCTAAACGTAACGTTGGAAATCCCTGAATAGGTTCTCGGTATCTGCTTCTGTTCTAGTGATCATCAAGACGTTGTCATCATCGTTTAACGTGCCAAATAATTCCTTGGCATAACGTTTATCGATTAAATTCGCCAAAGCCGAGGCATTGCCGGGCAGTGTGCGCAGGATCACAAATTTGTCCATTCGATCGACAGAAACAAAAGCCGTTTTTAGGATTTTATCTAGTTTACCACTCACGTCTTCCGTTGTCTCTTGCGGGATACTGTAGCGATAGCCACCTTTTTGGGAAGGAACTTTCACTAACTTCAATTCCTTGATATCTCTTGATATGGTTGCTTGTGTGACTGAGACGCCGCGATCTTTTAACAACTCGACAAAATCTTCTTGTTTCTGAATATCTTGTTCACTTAACAATCGTGTAATCAAGCGATGCCGTTCTTTTTTTCTCATCTCTTGTTCCTCCTGAATGAATTCCTACTAATTTTATCCTATTTTGCGCAAGAAAGAAAGAGAGCCGACAAGTAAAATGTCCACTCTCTTCCATTCTTTATTTTGGTTGATGAAAGGTCTCATGTGCTGATGCAACAACTTTCGGGATATCGATCCCTGCTGCGGTACCTTCTTGCAGGCTTTTCTTTAAATGTACGATAAACTCGATATTCCCTTCGCCACCAGTGATTGGTGAAAAACTTAGGTTTAAGACATCGAAGTTTGTTTTCTTAGCAAATGCTAGTACTTCCTCCAAAACTCGTTCATGGGTTTTGGGATCACGAACGATCCCATTTTTCCCGACTGCTTCTTTGCCCGCTTCAAATTGCGGTTTAATCAGCGCCATCACTTCGCCATCCGCTACCAAAATATCATATAGCGGGGGTAAAATCAGTTTAAGTGAAATAAAAGAAACATCGATCGTAGCGGCATCTGGAAGACCGTCTAAAAAATCAGTTGGTTTTGCATAACGGAAGTTGACCCGCTCCATTACGATCACTCGCTCATCTTGCCGCAGCTTCCAGGCTAACTGATTGTAACCGACATCCAATGCATAGCTTTTTTTGGCACCATTTTGCAATGCCGCATCAGTAAAACCACCGGTGGATGCGCCGATGTCTAACATGATTTTATCGGTTACGTCAAAATCAAAGACTTTGAGTGCTTTTTCTAACTTGAGACCACCACGAGAAACATAAGGCAGCTTTTTGCCTTTGATCTGCAGCAGCGTATCTGCGGCAATTTTTTCTCCCGGCTTATCTAGGCGCTCATTATTTTTTTCTTTGTACACCAATCCAGCCATCACTCCCCGTTTGGCTTGCTCTCGGGTCTCAAACAGGCCTTGCTGGACAGCTAAAACATCTACTCGTTCTTTCTTCATGCGTTCCCTCGAATCTCAAATCGTTCCACAAATGCCAATAAAACATCCGGCGTAAATTGACCGTATTGACTTAATTGCGCCAGAATTTCTTTGGCCTTGCCTAATTCTTCTGTCAAGGCTTGCTGCGCGCCTGCTAAGCCAAGTAAAGCAGGATAGGTACTTTTCGCCAATTCGTCATCTCGACGGACAACTTTGCCTAGCTCTTCGGTCGTACTAGTGGCATCCAGCAGATCGTCGCGAATTTGAAAGGCTAACCCAATATGCTGGGCAAAGCGATCCAATTCATGCAGAACTTCTTCCGTCTGGTCGGCTAAGACACCTCCAGCAATCACCGCAAAGCGGATCAATTCTCCAGTTTTCCGTTCATGAATGGACATCAGTTCCTCAAGACTAAGGGCTTGGTTTTCTCCTTGAATATCAGCTGCTTGGCCGGCGACCATGCCTTGTGTTCCCGCCGCTTTACTCAATTGCTGCAGCAGCAAGACTTTTTGATTGGCTTCGATCTCCGCCATAGCGACTAATTGAAATGCAGCCGTCAAAAGACCATCTCCAGCTAAAATCGCTAAAGCTTCACCAAAAACCTTATGGTTGGTAGGTTTGCCTCGACGCAGATCATCGTTGTCCATTGCTGGCAGATCATCATGGATCAGCGAATACGTATGCACCATTTCTAGGGCTGCCGCACACTGGTACACCGAGGTATTGACGGGTTTGTGAAAAGCGGCGACTGTTGCTGCCAATAAAAGCGGGCGAATACGTTTGCCGCCAGCTTGGATCGAATACTGCATGCTTTTAAACAATCGTTGATCAGAGGTGTGTTCTTTGACAAAGCGCTCCATGACTTCTTCAATCAATGGGGCGTGTTCTTTTGTGAATTCTGTTAAAGCACTCATTGGTTTTCCTCTTCAAAAGGCACTTCTTCGTTAGATTCTGTCATCATTTTTGTTAAGGACTTTTCTGCTTTACTCAAAGTGTCCTTGCATTGCTTACTCAAAACCATCCCTTTTTGAAAAGCATCTAGTGCCTCTTCTAAGGGAACATCCCCTTGTTCCAAACGGGTTACAATTTGTTCTAATTCTTGTAATGATTCTTCAAATGTTGGATTTGCCATGATTAACTCCTTCTGTACTAATAACTTCGACAAGTGCTTGGCCATCTTGGTAATGGATCGTCAGCTGGTCTTCTGGCTCGATCGTATCAATCGATTTGATCACCTGCTCATTTTTCGTGGTATAGCTGTAGCCCCGACCCATGATTTTCAGTGGGCTTAGCAAATCAAGAGATTGGACTGCATTTGCAAATTGATTTTCTTTTGCTGCATAAATATCTTTCATGGCTTTCATTAAGCGTTGGGAAAGATAACTGACCTCTTGGTTACTAGCTTGCAATCGCGCTTTTGGTTGTTGTTGTGCTAACCGTGAAATCAATTGCTGTGCATGGCGATCCTTGTCATAAAGCAAGGTTTGCAGACCTTGCTGCATCCGCTGCTGCAACTGATCGAGTTTGATGGACTGTGCCTCATACAAGCGCTCTGGTTGTCGAAAAACATATGATCCAATCACTCGCTGATAGCGTTCTTGTTTGTACTGGATCTGGTGCATAAAAGCTTGCTCTAATCGGGCTTGTCTTTCTTCGATCCGCAAAATCTCTTCTGATAGGACGGGCACTGCTAATTCGGCAGCTGCGGTCGGAGTTGCCGCCCGCACATCCGCCACTAAATCGGCAATCGTCGTATCGGTTTCATGCCCCACTGAAGAAATAACGGGGGTTTTTGCGTCAAAAATGGCTCTTGCCACTCGTTCTTCATTGAAAGGCCAGAGGTCCTCAATCGACCCACCCCCACGTCCGATGATCATAGTATCAAAGGTACCATCGGCTTCGACTCGTTGGATATTTTTCACCACATCATCCGCGGCTTTGTTGCCTTGTACCACGGTTGGATACAAAACGATCTGAGCAATGGGATAACGCCGCTGGGTCGTCGTGATGATATCTCTGATCACCGCCCCACTAGGACTGGTCAAGACTGCGATGCGTTTCGGGTATTTCGGCAACGACTGCTTCGGTGCAGAAAATAATCCTTCCGCTGCCAATTTCTGCTTTAATTGTTCATAGGCTTGATAAAGGGCACCGACACCATCTGGTTCCATGTGATCGATCACCATTTGGTAATTTCCGCTTGCCTCATACAAGGTGATACGTCCAACCGCCATGACTTTCATGCCCTCTTCTGGTTGAAAGCGCAGCTTGTCAAAAGCGCCCTTGAACATGACGGTCGAAATTTTTGCACCATCATCCTTTAAACTAAAGTATTGGTGATTGGGGCGACGACGAAAATTAGAGATCTCCCCCGTCAAATAAACCCGCTCTAAATACGGATCGACGTCAAACTTACGCTTGATATATTTTGTTAATGCGGTCACCGTTAAATATTCTTGCGCCATTTAGTTTTTCATTGTCTCCTTTGCTGCCTCGATCGTTTGGGCCATCAACATCGTGATCGTCATTGGTCCTACACCTCTAGGTACCGGGGTGATATAGCTAGCGATCGGTTCGACTTCATCAAATTTCACATCGCCGATCAACTTGCCATTGGCATCCCGATTCATTCCTACATCGATCACCACGGCCCCTTCTTTTACGAAGTCTTTTGTGACAAAATGACCGCGGCCGATCGCCACGACTAAAATGTCCGCTTGCTTCGCTAACTCAGGCAGATTTTTGGTTTTTGAATGAGCAATAGTCACGGTGGCATTTGCCCCTAAGAGCAAGTGCGCCATCGGTTTTCCGACAATGTTGCTGCGGCCGATAACTAAAGCATTTTTCCCTTCCAATTCGATCCCATACGCAGCAAACATTTTCATGATGCCATAAGGGGTACAAGGAATTCGGTCAGGTACACCGGCAAATAATTTTCCTAAATTGATTGGATGAAAACCATCGACATCTTTTTCCGGTTTGATGGCTAACAGCACTTTTTCTTCATTGATATGTTTTGGCAAAGGAAGTTGAACCAAAATGCCGTGAAAGGCATCATCGTTATTGAACTGTTCGATTTCTGCTAATAATTCTGCCTCAGTAATGGATTCAGGATAGCGGGCAACACGGGAATTGATGCCGATTTTCGCCGCAGCTAGTTCTTTATTTTTCACATAAGTCTGGCTTGCTTTGTCTTCTCCAACAAGTAAAACAACTAATCCCGGTGTCACACCCTGCTCTTTTAGTGTTGCTGTCTCTGAAAGAAACGCCGCTTGCATTTTTTCAGCCAATTCTTTTCCATTGATCAATGTACCCATTCTGACAACTCCTCCAACCTGATTATACTGACTTATTTTGTAAAAAGAAACGCACCAATCGTTTGTCGATCTGCTTCTTCATGTTTTCTATCATAGCATTTTCTGAAAAGAAAAACACCGTCTAAGGCTCCCTTTTTTCGGAAAAAACGAGGGCAAACCGACAAAGTGTATGCAAAAAAACCGAACGATCAAGCAGGACCGTCAAAACAAGGCGGTTGCTCACAAATCGTTCGGTTTCTGCCTCGATCGAATAAAGGCTGTTTTCTTTTGTTCGATAGTGTTAAGGCTGAAAATTACTCACTTACTTGGTTGTTTTTTGTTTCTAGCTCTTGATTGACTGTCGATAAAATACCGTTGACAAACTTTCTTGACTGATCGTCACTAAAGGTTTTCGCTAATTCGATCGCTTCATTCAAAGCCACACGATTCGGCACATTATCCACATAGATCATTTCATACAAAGCGATTCGTAAAATCGTCACGTCCATTTTTGATAAACGCTGGATTTTCCAACCGGCTTTTAGATGACTTTGAATGACTTCATCCAAGGCTTCTTTGTAATGACAGACACCTGCCACTAATTGATCTAAATAAACAGGGACAAAATGCTCTTGTTCTTCATCAATCAATTCATGGTGTTCCAACTCGATGGCATGCATGATGGCATCTTGTTTCGTTAAATCTTTGTTAAAGTCTAGTGGAAATAAAGCTTGTAACGCCATTTTCCGTATTTCATGCCGTGATAATTCTTTACTCATTTTCTTCCTCGTCGTTTCCAAATAATTCTTCGATGTCTGGTAAATCTACTTTTTCTGGCACGACTGCCACAACATGAACATTTACTTCAGCCAGTTGCACATCTGTCATAAATAAGACTTGCTGTTTGACCCGTTCTTGGATCTCCATTGCCACTTTAGGCACTGACATCCCATAAGTGATATAGCAGTAGATATCCACTTTGATCCCTGTTTCATCGATCGTTAAGTAGACTCCTTTGCCATGAGCTGCGCGGCCTAGTAATTCAGTGACACTGTTTGCCAGTGTTCCTCGCATCCCATAGACACCTTCCACTTTAGAAGCAGCGATCCCAATAATGATCTCGATAACTTCTGGCGCGATGACGATTTCGCCTAATTCAGGACTTGCATTTAATACAAGGTTTTTATCTTCATTCATACGTTTTTGCCTCCATTCTAAACAGCTGTACCGTATTGTTTGTAAAAAAATCGCTCGTTTTTTCCGTTTGAAACAAGCCAGCGCTTGATTCAATCAATAACATCCATGGCACAGTGTTTCTTCTCGCTCTAAGTTTATCATTTTCTGCACTGAGAATCTATAATAACCCACTATTCTCAATGAATTTTCTGAAAAACAAGGTCGATGAATCAGAGAATGATCAATTCTTTCGGTGAATGTGTCAACACTTTATTACCAGTTTCAGTGATCAAAAGATCATCCTCGATACGAACGCCGCCAATTCCTGGAAGATAGATACCTGGTTCATCTGTAATGATGTTTCCGACAACAAATGCTTTATCAGCGCGGAAGGAGACATTTGGTCCTTCGTGGATTTCTAAACCAATCCCATGGCCTGTTGAATGACCAAAAGCATCCCCGTAGCCAAAGGAAGCTATGTGATCCCGGGCGATCGCATCTAGTTCAATTCCGGTCATTCCAGGTTTTGCTGCTGCCAAGACTTTTTCTTGCGCTTCTAGTACGATTTGATAAATTTCTTTCAATTTATCGCCAGGATCCCCCACAGCAAAGGTTCTAGTCATATCAGACACATAGCCTTGGTAGTAACAGCCAAAGTCTAACGTGATCAGATCGCCTTGTTCAATCACTTTTTCACTGGCAACCCCATGGGGCATTGCTGAACGAAGACCACTGGCCACGATCGTTTCAAAAGATACGCTTGTGGCACCTAATGAACGCATAAAGAAATCTAACTGATTCGCCACTTCGATTTCGGTCATTCCTGGGCGGATCATTTTCAAAATATGTTCGAACCCTTGATCGGCGATATGGCAGGCTTGTTGGATCAATGAGATCTCTTCCTCATCTTTGACTTCCCGCAATGCCTCGATCATACCAGATACAGGAGCTAATGAGGATTCCTCGATCAAGTCTTCTAAGACGGAGTATTCAGCAAAGCTGACGAAACTTTCTTCAAATGCTAAGACATTGATTTCTTCCTTTTGGCAGATAGTTGCAACTTCTTCAAAAATCGGTCCACTATTTTTTACGATCTCAAATCCTTGGGCTTGGGCCGCTGCTTGCTCTGTATATCGGAAATCTGTTACAAAAAAAGCTTTGTCCAACGTAATGACTGCTAAACCAGTTGTACCAGTAAAGTTTGTCAAGTAACGCAAATTGTATGGGCTGATGATCAAGAACCCATCAATCGAATCTTTTCTCATTGCTTCACGTAATTTTTCAACTCTTAACATGTATCGTCCCTACTTTCTTGTTCTATACGATAGTATTATAACAAACTTCCAGAAAAAGCGGAAAGTAAGCGAAAAGTTTTCTAAAAAATCAAACAATACGAACCTAAAGAATGGTGTTTTAAAAAGACTCTAGTTGGCTCTCTCGTTGTTCTTTTCTAGATAACTTTAATCCACAAAAAAAGCAACCCAATCAACGGATTGCTTCTTTGATAATTATCTTTTACGTCCCAAAAAGAATGATACGACAGCCACGAAAATGACTGCCCCAATGATTGCTGGCACGATTGCCATTCCTGCCACTTGCGGTCCCCAAGTGCCGAATAAGCCTTGTCCGATTGATGCGCCCACAAGTCCTGCCACGATATCAAAAATGCAACCGCGTTTTTCTCCTGCGATGGCGCCACCGATTGAACCGATGACCGCTCCCACGATCAATGTCCATAAAAAGTGCATAATAACCCCTCCTAAACTTTCTTATAAAAAGGGTAACATATTGAGAATCAATTGGAAAAACATATGCTCTCTTGTTATTTTCTACGGGTAATTGCCCGTTTCAAGATATCGAAAAAGCCAAGAGAATGGACCATATGATCTGGGTCAACGTATTCGCGAATTGCCCGCAGAACTTTTTTTGGTTCTTTTGATGAGAAGGTATATGTCCCATTCTTTTTGGTCCGAATCGCATACCGTGGGATCCAGCGTCCTTTGAACAAGACCGAAGCGATCACATAGTCGACATCTTCCCAAGGTATTTGAATAAACTTGCGTTTGTCACGATCATTATAAAACTCAAAGGCATTATCGCCGATCATTATTTTACCGTATTCATTGATACCTAAAAAAGACGTAGCATCGATCGTCAAATCAACTTTTGTATTAAGGGATTGTACCATTTGCGCTTACTCCATTCTATATCGTCTTATCATTACCTATTATACGTGTTTCCGGCATGTTTGGCGAATAAATAAAAAGATGCTTGGGTCTCCCCAAGCACCTATCATTGAAAAGATTATAACAATCCGATCAAGTGTCCACCGATACCGACTAAGAATAGACCGATAATAATGACGATTGGAGAAACTTTTTTCTTCAATAACCACATACATAATAAAGTAAGCAATAGTGCAGCTAAACCAGGAATCAATTGATCCAAGTTGTTTTGCAATGTTGTTACTTTTGTATCAGTCAATGCACGGCCTTCAGCTACTTGTTGGAAGGCTTGTTGCAAACCAGCTGAACCAGAAGGCAAGTTCGCCCAGTCGACATAAGCACCTTCATCAAGCGGTACGCTTGAGACAACTGGTGCAAAGGAAATCGATACCCAACGTTGAACAAGTGACCCTAATACGAACATCCCTAAAATAGAAGCACCTTTTGTTACATCTTGTAGCAAACCACCTGAAAGGTCATCTGTGATTTTAGAACCAGCACGGTAGCCGAATTCTTGTGTGTACCACATAAATGCCCAACGGATGATGTTCCAAGCAACGAAGAAGATGATTGGCCCTAAGATGTTTCCGCCTAAAGCAAGAGAAGCACCTAATGCACCTAACATCGGACGTACAGTAAACCAGAACACAGGGTCACCGACACCGGCTAAAGGACCCATCATCCCAACTTTTACCCCTTGGATCGCTACGTCATCGACAGGCGCGCCATTGGCACGTTCTTCTTCTAACGCTAAAGTTACACCTAAGATTGGTGATGCGATATATGGGTGAGTATTAAAGAATTCTAAGTGACGCTTCAAAGCAGCGGCACGGTCTTCTTTTGTTTTGTATAATTTTTTGATTGCTGGAATCATTGAGAATGCCCAACCACCATTTTGCATACGTTCATAGTTCCATGAACCTTGAATGAAGGTAGAGCGCCATGCTACGGCTAAACGATCTTTTTTATTTAATTGAATTTTTTCTGCCATTTTTTTCTCCTCCTTCGATTCTAATAGTCATTCAAGATATCGCCTAGAGGGTCGCCAGTGTTGCTGCCGCCGCCTCCATTTGATGATCCGCCCATTTTAGTTAGGTTCAAGTAGATCAATGCGATTGCTACTGCCAAGGCACCGATAGCGATCAATGTCAATTGAGAGATAGCTGCGATTACGAAACCGATAATAAAGAATGGCCATACTTCGCGAGTTGCCATCATGTTGATAACCATTGCGTAACCAACGGCAACAACCATACCACCACCGATAGCCATACCATCAGTTAACCATGCAGGCATTGATTCTAAGAAGTTTTGAACAGTTGCAGCAGGGATAGCCAACAATGCAGCTGCAGGAATCGCAATACGAACCCCTTGCATACATACAGCGATCACGTGCCACATTTCGATTTTACGAATGTTGCCTTCTTCAGCAGCAGCATCCATAAAGTGAACGATTGGCACAGCCAATGTACGAACGATCATTGTCAAGAACAACCCAGCAACAGCTAGAGGGATCGCAACGGCAATCGCTGTATCAACACCAGCAGTTCCTTGTCCACCTAAAACTAAAATAATTGCAGATGCGACAGACGCCAATGCAGCATCAGGTGCAACAGCGGCACCGATATTTGCCCATCCAAGTGCGATCATTTGTAATGATCCGCCCAAAATGATACATGCTTCCAAATTACCGGTCACTAAACCGATCAAAGTACACGCGATTAGCGGTTGATGGAATTGGAATTCATCCAAGATCCCTTCCATACCAGCTAAAAAGGCAACGAGTACTACTAATACCATAGATATAATAGTCATGATAGACCTCCTATTTAGTTGAATACGTTTCTATTTATTTGCCAATTCATTTTTGGCTTTGCGTAAGATTTCATCCATGTTGTCTCGAGAGTCATTTGGTACTTTACGCACATCGAATTTGATGCCGCGTTCTTTCAAATCTTCAAATGTATTCACATCATCTGTACCCATCGACAATACTTTACTTACAACAACTTTCCCAACAGAGTGAGCCATTGAACCAACGTTCACTTCAGTAATATCAACGCCACCTTCAACAGCACGTAATACATCTTGTGGGTTTTCAAATAATAGTAAAGCTTTCGTATTCCCGAAACGAGGGTCTTTAGAAACTTCAATCATTTTGTCCACTGGAATGACGTTCGCTTTTACTCCTGGAGGAGCTGCTTGTTCGATCAGTTTTTTACGCAAGTCATCTTTTGCCACCGCGTCAGAAACAACGATGATCCGAGATGGATTCACTGATTTTGTCCAAGCTGTAGCAACTTGACCATGCAACAAACGTGAATCGACACGAGCAAGTACGATTTTGATTTTGCCATCGCCTAGAACAGTTCCCGGAGGAAGTGATCCTTTAGGTTGATCGTCTTGCACTGCTTTTGGTGCTGAAGCTTCTTCTGGTTCAAGTTCTTCTGGTTTGACCTTGACCCCTTCTTTAGCTGTTTCAACGATATGCGCAGCAATTTCATGCGCTGTATTCATTGAAAAACGTGAAGCATAGGCTTCGATCACCATTGGTAAATTCATACCAGCAACGATTGCCCATTTGTCTTTGTGATCTTCAAACAAGCTGTTCGCTTGGTTGAAAGGAGTACCACCCCAAAGATCAACTAAGAATAATACTTCTTCTTGATCGTCAAATGTAGCAATTGCTTCTTGCATTTTTGCCTTGATGTCATCTGGACCTTCACTTGGCATCAATGTAACAGCTTTAACATTTTCTTGTTCGCCGAAGATCATTGAACCAGATTGCAAAATGCCGTTAGCAAATTCTCCATGACTTGCTAGGATAATTCCTACCATCTTTTTACCTCCTATATCAAAATTGAAAAATGTGACACGAATACGAAAGAAAAAACAACATCGAAAAACTAAGGGTGACTACCTTCTTTTTCCAAAATATCCTTCAAAAAGATTTTACGATCAGCTGGAACTTTGCGTATCTCCACTTCAATGCCTTGGTTTTGCAAGTAAAGCAATGAAGCAAGATCTTGATCATTGACTGACACGAAATTAGTGATCATTCGTTTTCCCATTGAAAAACTCATACCGCCGATATTGACGGAACGAATGTCAATGCCTCCTTTAACCAGAGTCACGACATCTTGAGGGTTGGTAAATAATAACATGACTTTTTGCGTATTAAATAATGTGTTATGCGCCACCTCAAGCATTTTCGCTACTGTCACCACATTGGATTTGATCCCTGGTGGAGCAGCTTCTTTCAAGAGAAACTTTCGTAATTGGTCATTTGCGACTTCATCACTGACCACGATGATTCGATTGATACCAGTCATTTTCGACCAAGCTGTGGCGACCTGACCATGAATCAACCGATCGTCGATTCGGGCAAGACGTATATCCATTCCCATTGTGCAAGCCTCCTACATCCATCGATCCGCTTTTCATATTGAGGATCTGTTCTTTTTTCAATCACCTCCTGTATCCACTTATATAGAAGCAAGAAGCGTGCCAAGTTTTTCCGATACACTATTCTTGAAAAAACCTTAAGAATCAGCATTCAGATAATACACTAAAAAAGATACACTAAAAAATACTGTATCTTTTTTAGTGTATCTGTATTATTTGTAAGATTTAAAAATACATTTCTTTTTCGTGATGGTTTTTGATCAGCTCTAGCAGATAGTACTCTTCAGTCTTAGGCACTTCGATATTCATCAAGCGTGAAAACGATTGGACATGCACATGCAATTGGCCATAAAGCGGATTCTCCTCCATCGCTGTTAAATCAATTTCAGAAACAGTCAATGGCTGCCGCAGTAAGATCCGCTCCAGCATACCTGCGCCATGCATCACAAAATTGATCTGAAAGCCTTGCTGCGCCCCTACCAAATCCAAATCGTGAATGATCTCTTCGCCAAATTTCCACAACGGCTCTACTACTTTTTTCGCATTGACATAGGTAAAGTTTTCCTCTAAATACCGGACACAGATTTCTTTCGCCTGCCGATCATCTAGCTGTACTTCATCTTCAAAACTCAAATCATTCTCTAATAGGATATCATCCAACAGTAGATCAACATCTTGATCAATAAAACGTTCTAATGAAATAAACGGTGCGTCGATATGGGGATCGATGATCCCTGTTGCGGCAATCAGACGGTAGCGCTGTTGAATCTGATCCAAGTCCGTCCTCAGATCCGCCACCGATAACGTCACCACTTCGACATTTTGGTTTTGACGTTTTGACAATGAGCTTTGGATCAATTCTTTGATGCGCTGCGCCGTTCCCTTTCCCGAAGCGCAGACCGCTAGAATCGCTTTAGGATGGTGGTTTTGTGTCACTGGTTCTTCCACAGTGACCGCTCCATACCCGCGGAACTTCCGTAATGAATCATAGAGCTGATCGAGGTCCGTGCCGATCACTGACGCTTTACGGACCGTCTCTAGGACGATGGAGGTGGTCACCATATCGACTGTTCGAACAGCCACACCCGTTTCTCGTTGGATTTCATTATTAAAGGTCGCTAAGGACCCCATATCGACTAAAAGGATCACCCCACTGCCATCATTGACTGCCCGTACACTATCCACGATTTTTTTCAACGCCACAGCCGGGGGCATATCTAACGGCATGTCCACCGCTGTCACTTGATCGACTTCCAGCAATTGTTTGACCACTTGTACCATGCTACTGGCTGTGCTGTTGCCGTGGGCTGCAACGACGACGCCGATTTTCCCAGAGGAATGAGAGGTTCTAAGAGAAACCAGAAGAACCGCTAAATAATAAGATTCGCTCTCAGGAATCGCCACTTGGAAACTATCACCAATAAAATCGCGGACTTCTTTGGCGACTTCAAACTCTTGAGGATAATCAGCTACCATCTGACGAATATTGTCGTTGGTTTGTCGTTCTTCTCCCAAATGGATTTTTTTCAAAAACGAGCTGATGTGTAAGCTCATGGCATAGATGAAATTTTGCTGAAAATCATAATTTAAGCGTTGTCGAACCAGCTCATAGATTTGATTTGTTACACTGATCACTTTCTGATCGACAAATTCACTTAGTTTATTGACCGAGTTAAAGGAAAACCCGTGATCTTTATAAAAAGACTTTAAGTGAACATTGATATCTGTTGAGATAAAATGATTGATCGCTTCTTGATCTAACCCATCTGCTTTTAGCAGAGCAGCCTTGTCGCCGATAATATCGTAAAGATTATAAGGCAATTCATAGGAATCTGATTGAATATTGTTTAAGTTTTGATTCGGTTGAATGCTGATCTTCGGTTCAAGGATCTTAGAGAGCTCTGCCAGCTCATTGCGGCGATTCCCCAAAACGATCAATCCTGAACGAATCCCTTCTGGCAAATCGATCAAATCGATTTCAATCTCATCTTGTTGCATATGATTCAAAAAGCCCCGTGCACAGACTAGCTGGACATTGGATTTCAATTGACCGATATTCCCAAAACTGACACTGCCGATCAACGCTTTGACCACATCTTCTGTCAAGGAGATCGTCCGCTGAATACGGGTCGCCTCTTGCCCGACTAATACCCGAACGAGATCGACTTTTTCTGATGCGGGTCGTTTCTCAAAAAAGGGCAGTTGAATATTGATGGGGATGCGTCGGGTAAAGGTATCTAATAGCGTTGAGTTGGGGTCTTCGGTAGTAGCACCAACGATTCGGACATTCGCTTGATGATTTTTGCCCGTCTCTCCTAGACGGCTAAAGGTTCCATGATCCATAAAGTAAAAAATCATTTCTTGCCCTTCTGGCGGTAATCGATGGATCTCATCGAGAAACAACATACTCTCATCCGCTTGATCAATAATACCAATCTTCTCTTGATCGGCACCCGTAAATGCCCCCCGTACATAACCAAACAAATGGCTCATCAAAAGCTCTGGGTTATTTGCATAGTCCGCACAGTTAAAGACGATCAATTCTTTGTCATCGGCAATTACTTGATTGCTTTTGGCAAACTGGAACATCGCATGGGCAAAGTACGTTTTCCCAGAACCAGTAGGCCCTGTGATCAAGCAGTTTAGCCCTTTCGGCGGATACAAGATCGCTGCTTTCGCCTGCTCAACAGCGTTTTTCATACTTCCGTTGGCACCGATGATCGTCGCAAAAATATCTCGGTCAGAGGGTTTTCCTTGTACTCGTTGAGGGAAGGCTTTTTCTCTTTGCGGGCGACTTTCTTTGTAGCTTGGGACATACTTTTCCTTACTGCTGGGATCGACCCCTGCCGCCCAATAACGAACAGGCCGCGAGTCGCTTTTTTCGACGCGCCCTTCTTTAACAAGCTTATTTAAATCCTTACTGGCATTACTGCGCTGAATGGCTAAATGATCGGCAACTTCTGAAGTAGACAACCCCTTCTTTTCCCCTAAGCCGCTCATCGTATTTTCGACGATATATTGATAAATCCGTTCGATTCGCTTGCCCAACAGCTTCGCCTCCTTGTTTTTTCCACTTGAATACTTTACTCATTTTTCTATAAAAAAGCAACTTTTTTTCCACACAGAAAAAGCAAAATACTTTGTTCGAAAGAACAATAGAACGTCCTTTCACATGCTACTCTCAGCATAAAGCATTTTGCCAAAAAAAGATATTCAAAAGTCAGGATGTGTTAGGCTTTTTCATTGGGAATGAACGTTGGCACCTGGTCTGGAAATCGTTGCAGTTCTTTTTGCATCCAAATCACATCGTGCCATTGATTGAACTTATAGCCGACATGCGAAAAATCAGCAACTTTCCGATACCCAAGCTTCTCATGAAAAGCCTCGCTTTGTTGATTGCCTCCTGTAATACACGCAGTCAGATTGACCACGTTTTGCGCTTTTAGTTTTTCTTCAAGCCCTTGATAAAGAGCGGTGCCGAGCCCTTTTGCTTTGGCATCCGGCGCTAAATAAACGGTTACTTCAACGGTCCAATCATACGCCGCCCGTTCTTTATAGGCTGACGCATAGGCATAACCGACAATTTCACCAGCCTCTTCTGCAACGAGATACGGGTAGCGTTTCAAGGTCTTGGCGATGCGTTCCGCGAATTCTTGAACCGATGGCACCTCCGTTTCAAAGGTAATCGGTGTATTTTCTACATAATAAGCATAGATTGCTGTCAAGGCTTGGGCATCTGCAATCGTGGCAGAACGTATCGTCATAGAACCCCTTCTTTCAGTAAATTTTTTCCCAGTATACTCTTTCTGAATAAAAAAAACAATCCGCTTTTGACGGATCGTTTCCTAGTTATGAATGATTTAACGGGCTTTTTCAACTCCGCAATACACGGTAAGATGTTGCGGCAGCACCGCTACTGTGATTGGCAATTCCGGCCCTGGATCACCATCGACATTCGTTTCGATCGTTGCCCCATCCGTCAAACGAATCGTTGCTTTATCAAAAGTTTGATAACCAAGAACATCATTTGATTCCGTAACTCCTTTGAGAAGCTCAGGCACGCTTTTGACAGTTTCCCAAAGATTCGTATCCTTTAAGTAGATCAGATGTAATTTGCCGTCATCGGTACTCGCTTTAGGCAAAAGAGATTCGAAACCGCCGATCGTATTGGATGAACCAACGATCATCGTACTGCTTTCCACAGCGATCGTCGTTTTTTTGCCATTATTTTCGGCGGTCACTTCAAACGGATGACTTTCATTTTTCCGCACTTCCCGTAGACCAGAAACAAAATAGGCCATTTTTCCCAGCTTGGTTTTTTCTTCAACTTCCACATTGTTGATCGCCGCTGGAATCATACCAATCGCCACTACATTGGTAAAATAGTCTTGATTAACCTGCCCAATATCGATTTTGCGGGTGTGATCCACTGCAAATGATTCGATGGCTTCCTTGGGATCTAGTGGAATCGCTAATGCTCTGGCTAAATCATTTACTGTGCCCAGCGGGAAGAAACCGAAATTTGGTCGTTTGTCATGAGGAGCTAAGCCATTGACCGCTTCATTGACGGTACCATCACCGCCCATTGCGAAGACACTGTCAAATTCTGCTGCTGCCTCAGAGGCAAAACGTGTAGCATCTCCTTCTTTTTCGGTATGTTTGACAACGACTTCTGAAAAAGCTTCCCGCAGCTTTTCTTCTGCCATCTCCTCAAATTCTTTCGCTTGTTCCCCACCAGAACTTGGATTGACGATCAATAATGCTTTCATAAAACAGCCTCCTTGTTTGGGTTCATTTTCTATGAATCCAGTATAACAAGTTTCACGAAACCTGTCTTAAACGACATCCGCCTATCCGCTGCAAAAAAACACAGCCTATGCAGACTGTGTTTTTTCGAGTACGCACCTCATTTTATTAAACCAATCGTTTACGCAAGCGCCCAGAAATAAAATCAATGATCGTGACCGTCACAACGATCCCTAATAAAATGATTCCTACACGGCTCCATGATCGCGCATTGATGGCAAAGATCATCGGCGTACCGATCCCACCTGCCCCTACGATCCCTAAGATCGAAGCTGAACGGACAGCCAGTTCAAAACGATACAAGGTAAAAGAAAGAAATTCTGGAATCAATTGTGGCAATGTCGCAAAGCCTAACACATCCCAACGATTTCCTCCCGCACTAACGACCGATTCTGAAGGACCGTGATCCATGTTCTCGATCGCTTCGCTATAGAGTTTCGCCAACATCCCAATGGAATGGACACTAACTGCCAAAACACCAGCAAAGGATCCGGGACCCACTGTTTTGATGAACATGATCGCTAAGACGATTTCTGGAAACGTTCGAATCGCCGTCAGCACGATTTTACCGAAACCTGATAGCCAGCGAGGGCTGTTTTTGCTGCGCGCCGCCCAAAAGGCAAAAGGAATACTTAATATTGAGGATAAAAACGTACCCACAAAGGCGATCGCAACGGTTTCGATCATCAAACTGATCAAATCTTCGCCATCACCGGTATAAACATAGCCCCAATCAGGATGGATCAGGCCATAAAAGATTGAGCCGACAATTTGACCGACATTTTCTTTAACACCCGCAAAAGGCACGCCAGCAAAAGCCCAAATATAAAGGAGGATAACGACTACTGCGATCAGCCAATTCCGTATTTTTTTCTTTTTCGGTTCTGCTGGCAACATCATAACAATCGCTCCCTTAATCTATTACTGATGGTATCAATCACCAAAACAACTGCAAAAATCACTAAGACGATAATCGACGTCTGGTCATATCGAAATTGGCTTAAAGATCGTTGTAAGAAAACACCGATTCCGCCTGCGCCGATATACCCAAGAATCGTCGATGCCCGCACATTGATCTCAAAGGCATAAAGCAAGTAACTAAGAAAATGGCTCATGACTTGCGGTACGACTGCATAGCGGATGATGTCAAACTTCGATCCTCCAGAAGCCGTGATTGCTTCGATCGGACCTTCATCAATCGTTTCAATCGATTCATAAAACAATTTGGTGATCATCCCAAAAGAAAACACAGAGATGGAGATCACCCCGGCAACGGGACCGATTCCGACAATGGCAACAAATAAAGCCGCCAGCATCAAATCAGGTACTGTCCGAATGATATTTAAAACAAAACGGAAACAACCGCTGATCCAATGATTCGTCATGATATTTCGTGCTGCTAAAAGTGAAAACGGAAAGGCCGCCAGTGCACCAAAGGTTGTGCCGATGATCGCCATTTGGATGGTTTGCAAAATCGGCTCAACAATGATTTTGGCATATGCCCAATCAGGATGAGCCATCTTTTGTAAAATGACATTCATTTGACTGCTGTTGCTAAAGAACCGTGCCAAATCAACGCCAGAAATAGAGCCGCTAACGAACAATACCACTAAAAAAATGACGAGCCACAGAACATTTTTCCATAGTCCGCTGCGTTTCGGCAACGTATTTGTCGTCATTGTCCTGCCCCTTCCTGCTCTTCCATGATCTCGCTACCATAAATCTGTTTCAATCGCTGATCGGTCGCTTCACTGACAGGGCCATCAAAAACCAAGCCCCCATCTCGTAACCCGATGATCCGTGTGCCGTATTCTCTTGCCAATTGGACAGAATGTAAATTGACTACGATAGTGATGCCCAGATCTTGATTGATCCGTTTTAAGTCATTCATGACTTTTTCAGTGGTTAAAGGATCTAAGGAAGCAACCGGTTCATCCGCTAAAATAATCTTCGGCTCTTGCGTCAAAGCACGGGCAATCGAAACCCGCTGCTGCTGACCGCCAGACAATTCATCGGCTCGAGTATAGACTTTTTCTGCTAAATTGACCCGCTGCAGCGATTGATAAGCCAGCTCTTTATCCGCTTGCGGGAACAAACCAAGCAACATTTTGATCGTTGGGTGATAAGCTACTCGCCCAGTTAAGACATTTCGCAAGACACTCGAACGTTTCACCAAATTAAAGCTTTGGAAAATCATGCCAATGTCTCGACGAATCAAGCGCAACTCTCTTCCTTTTGCTTTTGTGATCGACTTGCTATCGATTAAAATCTCGCCACTCGTGATCTCGTGCAGTCGATTGATGGAGCGCAGCATCGTTGATTTTCCTGCTCCTGATAAACCCACTACGATGACAAATTCCCCTTTTTTGATATCGATGTTTAAGTCCTTCAAACCTAATACCCCATTTGGGTATTGCTTGGTCACATTCTGAAATGAAATAATCGTTTCGTTCTCTAGAGCCATGATTCTCCTACTTTCTTTCCATTAGGTAAAAATTGCTTTCCATTCGAAAAGGGTACCTCAACTACCGGTACCCTCCCGATCTATTCATCTATTAGTTATTGTCCGACTTGTTCCGCATACTCTCTTACGATGTCGAAATTGCTGTCTTGTGAAACAACGTATCCTTCATGAGAGTAAATATCAGAGATGATTTGTTTTCCTTCTTCATCTTTACCGATCGCGATAAAGGCATCTTGGATTTTTTTGTCCCACTCTTCACTCATGTCGCTGCGGACACTGATCGTATCGTTCGGGATCGGTTCGGTAAAGTACATTGGTTCTACCTCATCCATGATTTCTGGGTAATCATTTTTGACCGTGTTGCGGGCATCTTCAAAAACGAACGCTGCGTCAACGTCGCCATTCAAGACAGATAAGACCGCTTGGTCATGGCCTTTGACTTGAACAGTCGTCACATCCGTATTGATATCGATGCCTGCTTTTTTCATTTCTGCTACTGGCCAAACATAACCGGCAGAAGAAGTAACATCTTGCGTGGCAATCGTTTTGCCTTTTAAATCTTCCAACTCTTTGATATCGCTGCCGCTTTTTACGACGATCATTGAGCGATAGCTATCAACCAATTCATCCGTTGATTCCCCACCAGGCTGCTTGATGCCATAACGCTGTGCTTGTAATAGCACCTTAACATTGCTTTGTTCATTTGCTAAAACATAGGCATTCGGCGGTAAAAAGCCTACATCTACTTGTTTCGAAGCCATTGCTTCGACGATTGTATTGTAGTCAGTGGAAACACTCACAGTGACTGGAATCCCCAATTCATCACTTAATAATTGCTCAAGTGGTTTTGCTTTTGCTTCTAATGTTTCTGCTGCTTGTGATGGAACAAATTGAACGGTCAACTTTTCTGGTACATATCCTGCTTCTTCAGCCGCCGAGTCAGTACTTGCTCCACCTGAGCCACATGCCGCCAGCGTAACTGCTGCCACCAAACCTAAACCAAACATTGCCGTTTTCTTCCAAACTTTCATCACTTTTTCTCCTTTTCATTAAAAAAATCGAACTCACGGAATTCCGAACTTTCCTTTTTGATTATAAAAAACCAACGAATCAAAAACAATCTTTTTCGAATTACGAACGTTTTCTTTTTTGATAATGTTCGTGTTTCGACCAAAATCATTCGTGAGCACATTCTCAATAATCAACGTTTTTCGAAAGTTTCTTTCCATTTGTTCTACTTCCTCAGAGTATCAAATGAATATAAGGTTTGTGTTGTCAACGTGTAAAGATTCCGTTAATAGCAAAAGGAACTTTGTGAACAACAAAGCATGGATATACTCGTAATTCTTACCCTAAGTGCACAAAATTTCTTGAAAAATCTAGCCAGAAAATGACGGCACACTTTTTGGACCGGAAAAACACCAATAAAAAAAGCAGAGAATCCCCTTAAGAACCTCTGCCTTTGACCTCATTTTTTACTGTAGAAAGAGTCATTTACCCTTGATCCGTTGGCAGCTGCAACAAGAGTACATGCTCGTTATCAATCATTTCACCTGTCAAGACAAAGCCGTTTCGTTCGTAAAGCTTTGTTGCGATCTCGTTGCCATCTACAGCGGAGATCCTTAATTCTTGCGCTTGGATATGGGTTTTGAACCAATCTAACCCAGCAAGAAACGCCTGACTGCCTAACCCTTGATTTTGGAATTTTTCTGCGATCATAAACCGCTCGATCCACCACGAAGCTTTTGGATAATCCTCATCCGCTTCGTAAAAACTAAATAAGAGAAAGCCGACCATATCCTCACCATTGTAGAGGGCAAATGCCTGACGTGGTTCCTCATAGATCGCCTCTAACATTGAGTACCAATTGGGCGCAACAAAATCTTCTTGCTCCTTCGTTGTCTTCAAATTCATGCACGCACGATAGTTTTCCTTCGTGATTTCTTTTAATTGAATCATTGCTTCACTCCTTATCTAAGCTATTATAAATAACTATTTCGTTAAAACGGTTTCATTGGTGTATAAAAAAACACCCAGGTTACTTTTACGTAATCTGGATGTCATTTTCTTATGCTTCTTGCGCTACTGGATAAACAGATACTTGTTTTTTGTCGCGGCCTTTACGTTCGAAACGAACAACGCCGTCAACTTTTGCAAACAATGTATCATCTCCACCGATACCTACGTTTACCCCTGGGTAAATTTTAGTACCGCGTTGGCGATAAAGGATTGATCCGCCTGAAACGGTTTGACCGTCAGCACGTTTCGCACCTAAACGTTTTGATTGAGAGTCACGTCCGTTAGAAGTAGAACCCCCACCTTTTTTGTGAGCGAAGAATTGCAAATTCATTTTCATCAACATGAGATGCACCTCCTAGTTTTCTTTAGTAGTTTTGATTTGGATATAATCGTTGTACTCTTCTTGAACTGATTGCAAGCCGATCAACAAATTTTCTAAAAGAATTTGTGCGATATTCGACTGCTCTTGGGTCAAACGAGAAGGCAGTGTGACTAATAAGTACCCACCATTTTCGTTATCTGCTTCAACTTTTGGCGCAACGCCAGCCAAAGCATCGATCCCATTGACTGCACTGATCGCTAAAGCGGATGCTGCAGCACAGACGATGTCTTTGCCGTATTCTCCTGCTTGTGCGTGTCCAGCTAGTTCAAAAGAAACAATCCGACCAGAGTCATTTCGTTTGAATGTCCCTTTGATCATATTCGTTACCCTGCTTTTCGTAAGAATTAAGCGTTGATCGCGTCAATAACAACTTTTGTGTAAGGTTGACGGTGACCTTGTTTACGGTGTGAATGTTTTTTAGGTTTGTATTTGAAAGTTACGACTTTCTTTTGTTTGCCGTGTTTTTCAACAGTTCCTTCAACAGTTGCTCCTGCAACGATTGGGGCACCTACTTTTGTTGATTCGCCACCTACTAAGATAACTTCATCAAAAGTAACCTTTTGTCCAGCTTCAACGTCTAATTTTTCAACGTAGATTGCTTGACCCACTTCAACTTTTACTTGTTTCCCACCAGTTTTGATAATTGCGTACATGCTCTACAGCACCTCCTTATAATATACTTAGACTCGCCATCCCAAGTGACTTTCGTACTTACTACTTGTTCTGTGCGGTTGTAGCTGTGGAGTCCACAATTACAACAGATTAACTTTATCAAAATGTTTTCCTAAAGTCAATCACTAATTAAGGAAAAGACAGAATTCTTTTGCTACTAGACATTTCCTTTTGTGCATTTTTTATTTTCTATTACTATAGAAGAAAGAGCACAAGCGAAACAGAATGGGAGGAGTTTTCATGCAATACCCCAAAGAATTAGCCACTGCCGTTCAACAGGCATCCCGCAGTTATCCGTTGGAAGGATTTGTTCCAGGTCAAGGACCGCTGCAGCCCAAATTGATGATCGTTGGTGAAGCCCCTGGTCGAACCGAAATCGAGAATTTTATTCCTTTTAGCGGACAAGCAGGAAAAGAATTGATGAAATCGTTGGCTTTAGCCGGTTTGACCCGTGAGGATGTCTACATCACCAGCGCTGTCCGCAGCCGTCCATATTCCGTCAAAGAACGAATCAACAAGCGCAGCGGTGCCCATGAGATCGTCCATCCCAATCGGACACCTACCAAAAAGGAAGTCTTGCTACACGCACCACTGCTTGACTACGAGTTGTCCATCGTGGATCCGCCCGTCATTGCAACTGTTGGCAATATCGGACTACAGCGATTATTAGGCAACGCCTATTATATCAAAGACCACCATGGCGAAGTGATCCGTTCCAAAATTCAAGAAAGCAATCCGACAAAGGATGGCTATCAATGGTCGGAAAAAGAATATCTGATCGTGCCGATGTATCATCCCGCTGCGATCTTTTATAATCGGACGTTGACTCCGCAAATCGAAGCTGATTGGCGAGGGTTAAGAAACATTCTTTCACAAATACCAGCCAACGAATAACGACCAGTCCCCTAGCCCTACTGCCAATACGCTGGAATCGTCTGCTCATAGGCGGTGATTTTCGCCGCTTCCTGCAAGGTGATACTGATCTCATCGAGACCGTGGATCAATTTGTGTTTCCAGGTAGCATCGATTGCAAAGAAATGCTCCTCCCCGGCAACGATCACACATTGCCTCGGCAAGTCGATGCTGATTTTTTCAGAAGCAGGCAGCGAGGCGATCCTTTGGCGAACAGTCAAAGGCAGCTCGATGGGCAGCAGCCCGTTTTTGGTGGCATTCATATAGAAAATATCACCGAAGCTACCAGCAATCACGGCTTTGAAGCCGTAATCCAACAGCGCCCAAGCCGCATGCTCTCGAGAAGAGCCAGAACCAAAATTATCACCAGTGACGAGGACTTGAGCGGTCTGATATGCTGGATCATTCAAGATAAATGCTGGATCAGGCTTGCGTTGCGGCAAATAGCGCCAATCGTCAAATAAAAATTCGCCAAACCCCGTTTTTTCGACGCGCTTCAAATAATTTTTCGGTAGGATTTGATCGGTATCGATATTGTCATTCATCAAAGGCAGCGTCGTACCTTCAAATTGCGTAAAAGCTTCCATTAACCAACACCTCCAACCACTTCTCGTACATCGACAAAACGCCCATGAATCGCAGCTGCTGCCGCCATTGCTGGACTACAAAGGTGCGTCCGAGCGTTTTTCCCTTGCCGTCCAACAAAATTGCGGTTTGACGTGGAGGCACAGTGGACGCCTTCTGGTACTTTATCAGGATTCATTCCTAGGCACATGGAACAGCCAGGCTCCCGCCATTCAAAACCAGCCTCAATAAAGACTTTGTCTAAACCGATAGCTTCCGCTGCTTTACGAACAGGGCGTGAACCAGGAACGATAATGCCAGTGACCCCTTCTTTGATGGTGTGACCTTTCAAAATCGCCGCTGCTTCTTGCAGATCAGACAAACGACCATTGGTACACGATCCGATAAAGATGTATTCGATGGGGATATCGGCAGCCGTCTGTCCGGGGTGCAGTGCCATATATTCATAGGCTTGCTGATCATTGTGATCTCGCACTTCAGGAAACGTTTCGCTGACCGGTACTCCCATTTCTGGATTGGTGCCCCAAGTGATGTAAGGTTCTAAGGTTGCTGCGTCTAAGGTGATCAGGGCATCATAGTTGGCACCTTCATCGGTATAAAGGGTTTGCCAATCCGTCACCGCACTGGCAAACGCTTGTGGCGCAAAGCGTCGATCCTTCACATAAGCAAAGGTCGTTTCATCAGGTGCGATCAAGCCCATTTTTGCCCCACCTTCGATCGACATATTGCAAATGGTCATGCGCTCTTCCATCGTCAGGTTGCGGATCGTTTCGCCAAAGAATTCTACGGCATAGCCACCACCAAAATCTGTGCCATGCGTCGCGATCAATGCCAAAATAATATCTTTGGCGTACACCCCCGGCTGCAGCTGACCGGTGATCTCAACTCCCATGCGTTTCGGTTTTGTCTGCCAAATCGTCTGTGTCGCAAAGACATGCTCCACTTCACTCGTACCGATCCCAAATGCGATCGCGCCGAAAGCACCATGGGTGGCAGTATGGGAATCACCGCAAACGATCGTTTTTCCTGGTTGGGTCAAGCCTACTTCTGGGCCAACCATATGGACAATTCCTTGGTTGGCAGAGCCATTGTCACACAATTCGATCCCAAAATCATGACAGTTTTTACGTAACGTATCCATTTGCTTTTTTGCAACCAGATCGGTGATGGTAAAAATATCTTTGGTAGGCACATTATGATCCATTGTTGCGAAGGTTTTTTCGGGACAGCGAACTGTCCGTCCCGCTTGCCGCAAGCCTTCGAAGGCTTGCGGCGTCGTCACTTCATGGATCATATGCAGATCGACATAAAGCAGCTGCGCCTGCCCTTCTTCTCCTGTGATCACATGCCGATCCCATAGTTTATCAAACAGCGTTTTCCCCATAATTGCTCACTCCTAACTGTGCAATAACCGCTTCTGTAAAGGCAGTTGTCGTTGCCGTCCCACCTAAATCACGCGTCAAGATCCCCGCATTCATTACCTCATAACACGCACTTTCGATGGTATCTGCCAGCTGTTCCTCTTGAAAGGACTCTCTTAGCATCATCACGACAGACAAAATCATGGAAACCGGATTGGCACAATTTTGCCTAGCAATATCCGGTGCCGAGCCATGGATCGGTTCATATAAAGAAACCCCTTCTGCGCCATGGCTTGCGCTTGGTAGCACCCCTAATGACCCCGGCAAAACCGAGGCTTCATCACTTAAAATGTCGCCAAAGAGATTTTCGGTCACGATTACATCAAAGTCTTTGGGATTTTGGATGATTTTCATAGCGGCGGAATCAACATATTGATGAGTCAACTGACAATCCGGGAATTCCTGTGCCGTTTCTTCCGCTAATCGGCGCCAAAGCCGGCTAGTCGCCAACACATTTGCTTTATCGACAGAGAGAACCCGCTTCTTCCGCGTACGGGCGATCTCAAAGGCTTTACGCAAAATCCGTCGAATCTCTGCTTGGTGATAATGATTGATGTCGTAGGCTTCTTCAGGTTTTTCTGCTTTTTCGCCAAAATAGATACCGCCAGTCAACTCACGAACGATGACAAAATCTGTCCCTCGAAGGATCGTTTCTTTGATGGGAGACAAAGCAATCACCGCATCAACTACTTTGATGGGTCGAATATTGGCGTATAGACCTAACGCTTGACGCAGATTCAAAAGTCCTTTCTCGGGTGTTCTCGGTGCGTTTTCCCAAGCTGGATCACCAATGGCTCCTAAAAGGACCGCATCCGCCTGCTGGCAAGCTTGTAGTGTTTCTTGCGGCAATGGCTCTCCAGTAAGTGCCAGCGCCGCTCCACCAAATGGCCGCTGGTCAAAATGAAAGTGCTGGAGATGGTCAGGACAAGCCGCTTTCAATACCGCAAGGGCACTGTCCATAATTTCTGGTCCGATGCCATCTCCTGCTAAAACCACGATCTTTTTCAAACAAGGACACCTCGATTCTTTAGAGCTGCGCTAGCCTGTACATATGCTTTGGCTGACGCCTGCAAGACATCAAAGTCTAAGCCGATCCCGCTGATTTTTTCATTGGTTTCCTGGCATTCAATGACCACGTGCACTTCCGCTTGCGCATCTTCCCCACTGGTCAAGGCAGTGATCTCATAATTCAACAACTTCGGCTGCTGCTGGAAAATCTGATCGATCGAGTTGTAGATAGCTTGGATACTGCCGGCACCGATGGCTGATGCCACTTGTTTTTCCTCGTCTTTGATGATAGAAACCACTGCTCCTTGATGGCCATTGGACACGTATTGTAGCTGAACGGCGTCCAACTCGCAGCCGCCTTCTTGGCTGCGGCCTTGATCGGCCACCAAAGCCAGCAAATCTTGTTCGGTCACTTGCTTCTTTTTATCTGCCAATTCTTTGAAGCGTTTAAACAATTCGTTGGTTTCTTCTTGGTCAAACTGGTAGCCCAGTTGCTGCATTTTATCGACAAACGCATGGCGGCCAGAAAGTTTGCCTAAAGGCAACGAGTTGGTTTCTACCCCCACCAACTGTGGGGTAATAATTTCGTAGGTCTCAGGATTTTTCAAGACGCCATCTTGATGAATCCCTGATTCATGGGCATAAGCATTGCCTCCGACGATCGCTTTGTTTTTCGGTACCGTGATTCCTGACAAACGTGCCACCAGATCGCTGGTTCGTTTTGTTTCGTTTAATTTGATGTTGGAGGTAGCCTGATAGAAATCATTGCGAATATGCAACGCCAAGGCCACTTCTTCTAATGCAGTATTGCCCGCTCGTTCGCCGATCCCGTTGATCGTTCCTTCCACCCGATCAGCACCATTTTCAATAGCCGCCAGCGCATTGGCTGTCGCCATTCCCAAGTCATCATGACAATGGGAAGAAAAAATGATCTGCTGCTCGCTTTTGATATTGGCGATCAAATAGGCAAAAAGCGCACCATATTCTGTAGGATTGGTAAACCCTACTGTATCGGGCACATTGATGATCGTCGCGCCGGCATCAATCGCTGTTTGAACCGCCTCAAGCAAGAAGGCTTTATCGGTGCGGGTGGCATCTTCTGGCGAGAATTGAACTTTTTCAAAGCGTTCACGCGCATAAGTCACATGTTCTTTGATGGAAGCGAGTACTTCTGCTTTCGTCATATTCAGCTTGTACTGGCGATGCACCTTACTCGTTGCTAGAAAGACATGGATCTGTGGATCGACGGCTTGATAAAGAGCTTCATAGGCACGATCAATGTCTTTTTTCTGACAACGGGCAAGTCCTGCAACGGTCATTTTCGTCACCGCCCCAGCAATCGCTTTGACTGCTTGAAAATCTCCTTCTGATGCAATCGGAAAACCTGCTTCGATCGTATCGATGCCCCATTTTTCTAATTGCAGCGCCAGTTGAACCTTCTCTTTCGTATTAAAGTTGACTCCCGGGGTCTGTTCACCGTCTCGCAATGTCGTATCAAAAAACTGGATTTTTCTCATCACTATTTCCTCCTTAGCAGTGGTAGGAGCACGCTTGGCGCGACCTCATTCAAACACAATTGAAAAAATGGTATAAAAAAAGCACTCCATAAAGGGTTTCCTTCATGCAATGCGAATAGGACTCTTCAAATGATGCCTTAAAAAAGGCGGGTCATAGAAAAAGAGTCCTTACGATAATAATAATAAAAATGCAGCTGTTTGTTTCAATCGTTTATCCATCGTCGTCACCTATCACTTTTTTTATCTTGTTATGAAGATACCAAACAGCAGGTTCCTCTGTCAACACTTTTCCCTGAATTTTCTGAATATTTCGATAAAAAGTTCGTTTTTGCCCTGTTGATGGGTTGCTTTTCTTCTTGATGAAAATTTAAGCAGAACCTGACGAGATCTTCACAGGATTTTAACCAAACCTCCACATAACACCGTTATGATAGAAATATCCCAAAAATATTTTTCACCCCTTTATCCTGCCAGTCTTATGACTGGTTTTTTTGTTGTTCCAAAGACTCGAAAAGATTGAACTTAAGGTGAGTTATTCGTATAATAGGGGACAGCGATAAATTAGGAGGATGAAGATGCGCAACGAAATGATGCATCGTCCAGTAGTCAAACCTGAACTAGTGGCGTTTATGCGTGAAAAACAAAAACAATTACCCGGCGAACTTGGTGAAATCGAGCAAGCCGCTCATAAAAAAGAAGTGCCAATCATCCCACATGAAACAGTGGTCTTTTTGCAGTTTTTATTAGGACAACTCCAGCCAAAAGAAATCCTTGAGATCGGCACAGCGATCGGTTTTTCTTCAAGCTTGATGGCGCAATGTGTGAAAGATGGTCATGTCACAACGATCGATCGCTTTGACGTCATGATCCGCAAAGCCAAAGAAACTTACGCTCGCTTAGGAAATGAAGAAAAAATCACGCTATTAGAAGGACAAGCGGCAGACGTTCTACCTACATTGAGTGGCCCTTATGATTTTATCTTCATGGACAGCGCCAAATCAAAATACATTGAATTTTTACCAGAATGTCTGCGTCTATTACGCAAAGGCGGTGTGCTGATGGTGGATGACGTATTTCAAGCTGGAACGATTCTACAACCCATCGAAGAAATTCCTCGCAACCAGCGAGCGATCCATCGCAAATTGAATCTTTTCTTGGATACTGTGATGAACCATCCTCAGCTGACCTCCACGCTTGTCCCTTTGGGAGATGGCGTGATTCTCATTACGAAAGAAGCAGATAGCGTAATTCTTGAGGAACCTGAGAAAGGTTGAGGGCAGCTGCGCTTCCTTTTTTCAAAGAAAAAATAAGAAAAGGGCGAAAAGCGATTGACATTGCTGCGCCCTTTTTCTATAATGTTATTTGTTGCTGATTGATTTCAACAGCTTAGGCGAAGTGAGCATTCGCTGAAAATTATTTGTTCCAGTAGCTCAGCCGGATAGAGCATTCGCCTTCTAAGCGAACGGTCGGGGGTTCGAATCCCTCCTGGAACGTTATATTATCGTGCATTGCACTAGCAGATCGTTAGGAATCTTGATTCCTAGCGATTTTTTTTGATAAATTTTTAAAAACCACTTTTTTCAAACGTCACTTTTACCACAAATCAGCAGCACGGAGCTTTTCTTTTGCAAACAACCTATTAACTAATTATCTAAAACATCATTAATTATCACATATAGTTTTAACTGCTAAATAAATATGATATTATCCTCTCAAAGAGCGGCTTAATTACAAAGATCGTTTATGGTTTCCCATAATCCCGTAGCTTCACATTTTTAGATATTATACTTCTCGAACACAACTAACAAAATTTATTCCATAGGAGGAATTTTGATGGAAGAATGTCCTTTTTGCCGCATCGTCTCTGGAAAAATAAAAAGCCATGTAATCTATGAAGATGACATTGTTTGCGCCTTCCTTGATCATGCCAAAGACGTGGATTATCATATGCTGGTTATTCCTAAAAAACATTACACCAGTATTTTAGATTGCGACCCCGTTCTTCTTGCTCACCTCATTCAAACGGTTCAAAAAATAGCAGATCATTGTGTCACTCGCTTAGGATTTGATGGGATTAATTTGCTAAGCGCAGCAAATCAAGCAGCGGGTCAATCAGTCCCTCACTTTCATCTTCACTTGATTCCGAGAAAAAAATGTGACGGTATCAATGCGTGGCCCACATTCAATGGAGCAGCGCTCTCTTTAGAGGAAGTAGCGGCATTTTTGACCTCTGAAACAGATAGTAAGGGAGATTAAACAAAACTCAGTAGACTAAATCTTGCTTAAAAGCGCTTCTTAAAATACTTGATAATACTTGACTTGTTCTGCTAGCTGATCAGCTGGTAGAGCACCATCCAGTACATAGTCGGCTGTTTCAGCAATGATCTGTTCGTGTAAAACAAATAGCTCCCTTGCATAGGAAAGATAAGTATCTGCCCAAGTCAAAATCGCTTCTTTTGATTCGTTCGTATAATCCCGTTTAATCTGACGAGCAAAAGCAATATCTAGTGGTGTTTTCAAATAAATCACCGTGTCGATCAACTGACGTAAATCTTGGTGTTCATATCCGAAGGGAAAGTCTACAAAAATGATTGGGTAAAGGATCATCGCTCTCTTCATATAGTCCCTCCTCTGTCTTACCTTCAGTATAACACGCTTAACCAATCCGTTTTCTTAACCTATCCCTGCAAAAATTATGCTATGCTTAACAAAAACAAAGAAAGCAGGTGTCCTATGGAGATAACGGTACATATCGCAAGTGGGTTTAGTAAAAATCAAACGGGTGGCAACAAGGCTGGAGTCGTCTTGTTGGAACAGCCTCTTACGCCACAACAAAAGTTAGCCGTCGCAAAAGAGTTAGGCTTTTCAGAAACAGCTTTTTTATCGAAATCCCCGCAGGCCGATTTCCGATTTGACTATTTTACGCCAAAAGAAGAAGTTGACTTATGCGGACATGCAACAATTGCCTCCTTTGCACTATTATCGTATCTAAACAAACTTTCCACGCAACAGTATCGCATCGACACCAACGCCGGACGTTTGTCGATCACCATCAAAGACGGTGTCATTTTCATGGAACAGAACAAACCACTGTTTTCAGATGTACTTTCACTAGAACAATTAACTGACTGTTTTGATACCAATGCTATCAATGATCAAATTCCTATTCAAATCGTTTCTACTGGATTAAAGGATATCCTTATTCCAATCAAAACAACGGCCCAGTTGCAGCAAGTTACACCTAATTTTGAGGAAATAAAAAAAGTAAGTGCGCTTCAACAAGTAGTTGGCATGCACTTATATGCAATGGAAAAAGAACGAATCGTTTGCCGTAACTTTGCCCCATTGTTTGACATCAATGAAGAATCTGCCACAGGCACTTCCAATGCCGCTTTGGCTTGCTTCTTGTATCAAAAGTGTGCCCTCGAAAAAGAAGTGTATCGCTTTGAACAAGGCAGCAATTTAGGTGAACCTTCTGAAATCTTTGTCAAACTAGCTACGACTTCGCGAAAGGTAATCCAACATGTTTACGTTGGGGGCAGAGGGCATTTTTGCGAGACAGTAACCATCGACACGGATACACTGGCATAATCACGACAATTTGGGGCTGATCTTCAATCAGCCTTTTTTCTTTTCCTTTTCACACATCACGTTCTTTTTTCCATAGCAGCCCATCAGTACCTCGAATACTAGTTTTCTCATAAAAAAAGAACCCAATTCGGGTTCTTTCCTTCACATTGTTTTCTATGGCTTACCAACAAGTTTTGCTAACAGCTCACTGACTTTAGGCAGTGGCTCGTTTTGTAGCGCTGCTACGATTTTTGAACCGATCACTACCCCCTCACACACACTGGCAAAGCGCTGCACATCTGCGTGGGTCGAGACCCCGAAACCAGCTAATACTGGAATCGGACTTTTTTCCGAAATGGCTTGCAAATGCTGATCCAGCTGTTCGTTGTATTGGCGATCTTCTCCAGTGACACCGTTCACTGTCACAGCATAAACGAATCCTTCCGCGTCTTCGATCAGCGTCTGAATTCTGTCTGGAGGACTGGTCAAAGAGACCAGTGTGATCAGCGCGAGATCCGCCGCATCAAAAGTAGGCGTTACTAGTGATCGATGTTCAAAAGGTAAATCTGGAATAATCAACCCTTTCACATTTGTCGCTTTTAACTCATTTGCTAACTGTTCAATCCCATAATGAAAGAATGAATTGGCATACCCCATCAATACCAGTGGAACCTCGGAATGGATGGTTTGCAGCGCAGCAATGATCTTTTTTAAAGTGGTCCCATTGGCTAATGCCTGCATTCCAGCTGCTTGGATGACGGGTCCATCTGCGACTGGGTCTGAAAAGGGCACGCCGATTTCAATGGCCGCTGCGCCATGTGTCGTCAACAGCTCGATTTCTGCTGGCAGGCGTTCCAGTCCGTTGGCCCCCGCCATAATATAAGGAACAAATAGTGGCTTGCCTTGTTTTTGGCGCTCCTTCAGTTTCATCGTCAATGTTTTGCTGGTCATTTCGCTGCTCCTTTCCGGTCTTTGATTTGTTGAACATCTTTGTCCCCTCGCCCAGACAAGCAGATCACTAAGCGTTCTTCGGGTGTCATGATTGGGGCTAGCTTTAGGGCATAGGCAACGGCATGAGCACTTTCCAAAGCAGGAATAATGCCTTCGATTTGAGACAAGTGATAAAAGGCGTCAACGGCTTCTTCATCAGTGACAGCGAAATACTCCGCTCGCTCAATCTCCTTCAAGTAAGAATGCTCGGGACCGACCCCTGGATAATCCAAACCAGCTGAAATCGAATAAGGTTCGATCACTTGCCCATCATCGTCTTGCAGCAGATGCATTTTGGTACCATGTAAAATACCGATACTGCCTTTCGTCAAGGTCGCCGCATGCTCAGTAGTATCCACACCTTTCCCAGCTGCTTCAACGCCAATCAAACGAACGGTCTGATCATCGATAAAAGGGTAAAACATTCCCATCGCATTGCTGCCGCCGCCAACACAAGCAACGACTGTCGTCGGTAGTCGTCCTTCTTTTTCTAATAGTTGCCGTCGTGTCTCACTGCCAATCACACTTTGAAAATCTCGAACGATCTCTGGAAAAGGATGCGGACCGAGTACGGAACCCATCACGTAATGGGTGTCCTCGACGGTTGCGACCCAGTAACGCAGCGCTTCATTGACAGCATCTTTCAATGTCTGATTGCCTGAAGTGACTGAAACCACTTTTGCTCCCAACAATTCCATTCGAAAGACGTTTAGTGCTTGCCGCTGAACATCTACCGCACCCATAAAAATCGTGCATTCCATACCGAACAACGCGGCCGCAGTCGCTGTGGCGACGCCATGCTGTCCAGCACCGGTCTCCGCTACCACTTTCTTTTTCCCCATCCGCTTTGCTAATAACACTTGCCCTAGCGCATTATTGATTTTATGGGCGCCCGTATGATTCAAATCTTCTCGCTTCAGATAAATTTTGGCACCGCCTAAGTGTTGTGACAAGCGCTGTGCATGATAAAGGGGGGTCTCTCTTCCTACATACTCTTGCAAATATTCCTGTAATTCTGCTTGAAAACTTGCGTCCGCTTGTGCTTCACGATAGACAGTTTCCAATTGCTTGACTGCATACATCAATGTCTCTGGCACAAACTGCCCGCCAAAAGAACCATAAAAACCTGCTTCTGTGGGGTATTGGGTCATTTTATCTTCTCCTTTACTAAGTAAATAAATTGTTCGATTTTCCGACTGTCTTTCTTCCCCTGGGTTTCAACGCCTGAAGAAACATCGACAGCATAAGGCCTAAAAAGTTGGATCGCCTCTTCTACATTTTCCGCGTGCAAACCGCCAGCAATAAAAAATCGCTCAGACAACGGTAACGGTTTTCTCGCCGCTTTTTGCCAATCAAAGGATTGGCCGTTGCCGCCAGCATAAGGGTGATCTCTTACTGGAGCGTCCAATAACCCAAAATCTGCATCGCAGCTTAGGAAATCTTGTTCTAAAGTCTCTGCTTCTCCATCAAAGGCTTGGATCACTGCGATCTTTTGATGCGCAAAAATGCCTGTCTGGATGGCTGTTTGCAAAGATGGCAGAACCTTTCCATGGAGCTGAATCGCTGTCAGCTGGGCGGCTTGAATTGCCGCTTGCACTTCTTCAAAACTTGGAGAAACGAAAACCCCAACTTTCCCTACATTTTGGGGTACTTGCTCCGTTATCTTGCGGACTTGTGTCGGATCGATTCTCCGACGGCTTTCGGCAAAAACAAAGCCAAGGTAATCTGCTCCTGCACTGATGGCAGTTTCGACATGCAGCCGTTCGGTGAGTCCACAAATTTTCACTTTGGTCATCGGCGGCTCACCTGCAAATCTGCAGCTGTTTCAGCAATTCGATTGCTTCTCATCAACGTTTCTCCAACGAGGACTCCATGATAAAACGGTGCAAGCTGCAGCACATCGGAGGCAGTTCGAATACCAGATTCACTGATGTAAACCGCCTCTGACGGCTGAGGTGCTAAAGCAACACTGACATCCAAGGAAACGTCAAAGGTTTTTAGGTCACGATTGTTGACGCCGATGATTTTGGCCCCTAAGGCTTGGGCTTGTTGAAATTCAGCCGCATTATGAGTCTCAACGAGTACTTCCAACCCTAGTGCTATTGCCTCTTGATGAAGTATGGCTAAGCGTTCTGGTTTTAAAGCGGCCACGATCAATAAAACAATACTGGCACCCGCATTCTTGGCGCGAATCAATTGTTTTCTGTCGATAATAAAGTCTTTGCATAGTATAGGCACCGAAACGGCATTACTGACTGCTTCAAGATCTGCCAGCGAGCCTTTAAAAAACTGCTGGTCGGTCAAAACGGAAATCCCGCTGACACCCGCGGCTTCATAAGTTTCCGCTTGTGTGACTGGGTCGATTCCTTGGTTGATGTCTCCTTTTGAGGGTGAAGCACGCTTGATTTCAGCAATGAGGTGCATCTTTTGTGGTTGGTCCTTGACTTGCTGATAAAATGATGGACGTTTCGCTACGACCTTTTCGATTTCTTGTGGCATCGCGGCAACTTCTTCAACTTTTTTCTGGATGATCGTTTCTAAAAAATCCATGATTCTCCTCCTTACAGCTCTCGTAGTTAATGGCTATTTGACTGACGAATCAGCATCTGCAGTTTGTCGTAGGCCGCGCCCGAAGCGATACACGCTCGTGCCATCGCAAAGCCTTCCGCTAGGGTGGCGGCTTTGCCGTTGGTATAAAAGCCTAACCCTGCATTTAAGACCACTGTCTCTAGATAAACGGAAGGGTGATTTTTCAAAACTGCTGTTAAAATCGCGGCGTTTTGAGCCGCATCTCCGCCGACGATCGCCTCGATCGGTGCTGGCGTAAAGCCATACGCTTGCGGATCCAAAGAAAAATTCGTCACCTTTCCTTCGTGATAAAAACTGATCGCCGTTTCACCAGCCAAATTGGCTTCATCCATCCCATTACATCCATGGATCACCATTGCTCGTTGCCGACCAAGACTGCCTAACGCCTGAGCGGTGTCTACCAAGCTCTCGCCAGCGTAAGTACCGATCAGTTGCGTAGTCAATGGCACAGGATTGATCAAAGGGCCTAATAGATTAAAAATCGTTGGTGTCGCTAATTCTTGCCGTATTTTCATCACTGCTTTCATGCCCGGATGCAACGACGGGGCGAAGAGAAAAGCGATGCCGACTGTCGCTAATAGATCGGCGATTTTTTCTGGTGATGCTTGAATTGCCACCCCCAAGCATGCTAAGACATCAGCACTGCCTGAACGACTAGAGATACTGCGATTGCCGTGTTTTGCCATCGTGATTCCCCCAGCTGCTAAAACGAAGGCAGCCGTAGTGGAGACATTAAAACTATTGGCGTGGTCGCCACCAGTGCCGCAATTGTCCATGGTGTCTCCTCCTTCATAAGGAATGGTCACGGCATGCTCTAACATAATTTCTGCTAAAGCAGTCAATTCGGCAGCTGTGATGCCGTTGATCTTCATCGCAACTAATGCTGCGCCCAATTGACTTTCTGAAAACACCCCGCTTAAAATTCCTTGAGCAAAGTGACGCATCTCCTGATAACTTAAATGACGGCCATTAAATAATTGCTGAGTGATTTGTTGCGGCGGCTGCTTTTTTAGTGCTTGCATTAAAGATTCCTCCTTTTTTCATCTTGTGTTTTTTCTGTATTATCCGAGACGAGTTTAAGAAACTGTTCTATGAAAAATGCCCCCTCGTTTGTTCCCATTGATTCTGGATGGAATTGGAGTCCTACGATTGGTTTTTCGCGATGCTGAATCGCCATGATGATCCCTTCTGTTTCAGCCAACACCTCAAATTCCGCTGAAAGTGTCGCTGGCTCAATGACAAGCGAGTGATAGCGCATGACAGTCATATCTCCTAGGTAGGTTTCGAATACGCCTTTTTTCTGATACGTAAGGGTCGATTGCTTGCCATGCATAATAGCTGGTGCTTGGACCACTTTGGCACCAAACGCTTCACCAATGGCTTGATGACCTAAGCAGATGCCTAAAAGCGGCTTGCTATCATGGTATGTTTTGATCAAAGAAATCATGAATCCTGCCTCTTCGGGACGGCCTGGTCCCGGGGAAAAAATGATGCCATCTGCTTCTTTTGCAACAATAAAAAGCTCTGGATCGTCATTTCGCAAGACGATCGTATCCGCTGGACATTGCTGGACTAAGTTATACGTAAAGGAATCATAATTATCGACGAGTAAAATCATTGGCTGACACCTCCAATAGTGCTTTGGCTTTGTGTAATGTTTCTTGGTATTCAGATGAAGGATCAGAATCATAAACGATCCCCGCCCCTGCTTGGACATAAGCGATCTCGTCTTTCAATACCAATGTCCGAATCCCGATGGCAAAATCCGCTTGATCATTTCGTGAAAAATAACCAACTGCACCAGCATAGACCCCTCTTCGAACAGCTTCCCACTGATAGATGCGAGTCATGGCACGAATCTTTGGTGCCCCGCTGACCGTGCCTGCTGGCAGGGTTGCTTTCAAGGCATCCATTGCCGTCACACCTGCTCTGCGCTTGGCAGCCACTACCGAAACGATATGCATGACATAGCGGTATTTCTCGATCACCATGTATAAAGGAACATGAACCGTCCCATGTTCAGCGATCCGCCCTAAATCATTGCGCCCAAGATCGATCAGCATCTGATGCTCTGCACGTTCTTTTTCATCTGCCAATAGTTCATTTGCCAAAGCTTCGTCTTCTGCTTTGGTTGCACCTCGTTTGCGGGTACCAGCGATCGGATTCGTGGTGATTTCGTCGCCTTGAACGCGAATCAGGCTTTCAGGTGAGCTACCAATCACTTTAAATCCGTGATCGAAATCAAGATAATAGAGATACGCGGAAGGATTTGTCACTCGTAGTTTGCGGTAATAGTCAAAGGGCTCTTGTTTAAATGACGCTTTCAGACGTTGCGAAGGAACGACTTGGAACATGTCTCCCGCCGTAATTCGGGCTTTCGCCTCTTGAACGATCGCTTCAAAGGCTTGCTGTGTGACATTGCTAGTAAAATGCAGTTTTTCGTTTGACAATACACGGGTCTCAGCGGCGACTGGTGTCCTTAACTGCTGCTTCACTGCTTGCATTACCTGCTCCATCTCGACGGTTCCTCTTTGGCTATAGCAATTTTCAAGAATGATCGTTAAAGTTTCCGTCTGATGGTCAAAAACGAGAAAAGTTTCGAAAAGCCAAAAGGCCATATCAGGCACTTGCAATTCATCTGCGGGCAGTTGTCCGATGTCTTCATAGCAAGCGGCGATATCATAGCCCGCATACCCGATAGCCCCACTTTGCAGCGGTAGATTCGGTAAAGCGCTAATTTCCTTTTTGACTACATACCCTTCCATTTCTTTTAAAGGGTCCTGACACGGGTACTTGTTGACCGTTTTTTTCAAAAGATCCTCCACTTGAAAAACACCATCCTTAAAGGTCATTTTCTGAACGGGATCAAAGGTAAGGATCGAATAGCGTCCGGTATCTTCTTCTCTGGGAATACTTTCCAATAAACATTTATGCGCCCCTTGAATCCGTAAAAAAACTGAGACAGGTGTCAAACAATCGCTGTTGATTCGTTCCATTCGATACATAAGCTGCTCCTTTCTTTGTAAACAAAAAGCCCTCAAGCAAACGCCATAAAAACGTCTGCTTGAGGGCGAATGATCGCGGTACCACCTCAATTGAAGTTGCCCAAATAAACAACTTCTTCTCTATCAACCGTCTAACAACGGTCTTCCTCTATAACGGGAGTTCCCGCATTTTCCTACTGCCAAAAAAGGGTTCAAAAAATGATCGGCTAAGGCCATTTCCTTGATTTCTTGGTGCCGGACTCTCATCACCGCCGACTTTCTGTAACCAAAAAAGACTCAAGTACTTCTCTTAGTTTGATTTTACGTTTATTTTTTTATTGGTTGAAGGGCAAGAAAAACAAAAAAGCCCTCAGGCAAACAAACTTGTCTGCCTGAGGGCGATTACTCACGGTGCCACCTCAATTGGTTCTCTAGATCGTCTATCAACGATCGTTCTCTGTAACGGGAGTTCCCGGAAAAAGCCTACTGATTTCAGCCTTTCGACACAAAAGTCCATTTCTGAAGCGTCAATCTGCTGATTTGCACCACCATCAGCTCTCTGCAAGACGAACGTCCTCATACTTCTCTTTTGTCTAGTCTTAATGAGTTATTGGTAGCTATATTACGCGGCTTTTGTTGATCTGTCAACAGGAAAAAGCGAATTTTATTTTTTTGACTCCTTTTGACAAAACAAGAAAACATCCTGCAACGGTTTGTCTTAACCAAAATGACGACACATTCTTTAGGCCAAAAATGCCCTTCACTTCTTTCAGATTACTTAATTATAGTTGCTGATCCATTTAAATAATATTTGTTTTTTTATAACCCTTTCGTGAAGATCAAGCTACGAAATATTCGCTATCTTTTACCAAAAAATAGACATTTACCCAAAATTTTCATGACATCATGAAAAAACAGAATTGTTATTCAAAATATTATTCTATATGATTGAACCGGATATAAGAAAGGGTGATTAAATGCACATAGACAAATTATATTTCTCCACCTTTATTTATAAAATGAGCTGCTTAGAATTTACTTACTCTCTCATTCAATCCAATGAGAAAAATGCCGATTTATCAGAGGAAGAACAAGCAGAAATTGAATGGATCATCGACTCTGCTCTCCATCGAAAACTCTACGCCTCTCGCAAAAAGAGTCTTTTTTCCTCAAAAATAAAATTATCGAAAGAAAGTTATTCTTTGTATTTGCGAATGAAGAAATACGAACATATGATAGACCTCTAACCGTTAAAACACATAAAAAACCTCATTCCTTTAGACAGTTACTCAGAAGGATACCCATTCCATCTTTTTTAATAGAAAAACATCATTCGGTGAATTGGAAATAGCAAAACTTGCCTTTTTCGTATAAAATCAAAAAGAACACGAAAGACTCAGAAAGGAAGTTTTTGTCATGGATGGGATGATGAAAAAAATCATTACCGAGAAGGATTTATTACGTCAGATCCTTCTCTTGGAACAACTGGCGAATCACAAAATGATCACTGCCAAGCAACTAGCAAAATTGATCGATACGACGGAACGAACGGTTTTTTCTGATATAACCTATATTCGTCAACAATTACCCGAAGGTTGGCAGATTGAAGCCGCCAGTAATGGCTTTGCTTTGACCCATGATGGGCCATTGTTGATGAGTCAGCTATGGGAAACGTTTTTCCCTCAATCGATCGGTGTTTCTTTAATGAAAGCATTGCTTTTTTCCAGCGAACTTAGCACGCAAGAAATTCTTGGCCAAGCGGGAACTTCCTATGAAACTTTGCGGCGGCATATTACAAAATTAAATAAAAGTTTGACGGATTTTTCCTTACGGATTCGCATCACAAATCGCGTGATCCGCTTTGAAGGAAGTGAGATCAATATTCGGGTCTTTTTCCATCGACTTTTACTGCCTTATACCCATAACAATTACTTTTTTGAGGAATATACAATTCATGAGTCCCACTATCAACATTTTTTACAGCGTCTGGGCAAAGATAAACTCCAAATCGACGTAGAACAAATCTTCGGTACTTGCTGGTTTTTTATCAATACAATCCGTATCAAGGCCAATTGCCGCATGGATTCCTTCGAATTTAATGGGGATGATCCCCTCTACGGTCTTTTCCAACAGCCATTAAGTTATCTCTACCAAAAAGAAGGCGTATATTTAGAATGCAGCGAACACTTCTTTAGCTTCTACTGTTTTTTAGAAAGCTGGAACTACAATAACGATTGGTCCCAAACGATTCAAGCGACTCTTGAAACGTATCAAACCATTCACGATAAAACGACCCATTTTGTCGAACAATTAGCCCGCTCGTTGCAGCTACCTCTCGCTAGCGGGACGCAGCTGATTGAGAATCTGTTGCTGCTCTTGATCAAAACGCAAGAGTCTGCCAAACTTTCAGAATGGTTTGGGTTAGAATTTCACGAGATCCAGCGCTTGAATCAGCCCTATTCGCTACCGATAGAAGCAACGATCCATGACTTTTTAGAAGAACAGACAAACAGTCAAAGGGAAACGAGTTTTCCTTTATGGTCAACCACCACCTTGTTGATCCAACAGGCTATTTTACAAATCAACCCTATCCGGGCAAAGGGATACTTTATCTTTCAAGGGGAGCCAGCATGGAAAGCTTACCTTATGCAAGAATTGAATGACTTTCTCGGAGCACGTATTCTACTATCGGCGATCGAACCAGGTCAACTAGAAGGGCTATCGGCAACCGACGTTGATTTTGTTTTGTCAAACTTCCCATTAGATGATGCCCCTGTCCCAGTCTTTTATTTATCGATGGTACCGACCAAAAATGAGCTCAATCAAGTGACTGAGCTCATTCAAACCTATTATTTAAGTTATCACTAGAATCATCAAGCTGCCTTTATTGTTTCACTGGGGCAGCTTTTTGACGTCCTTGCAGCTTGTTTGTAATAAATTTCTCACCTTCGACGACTGTGAAAAGAAGTGCCCCGTTGGCTGCAATACTCAACTGCTGCATCAGCGTCAAAGAACCAATCCCTAAAAGCTGGTGTCCGATAGGTGTTAGGAAAATCGCTGCCTGCAATACAATCAGTAGTGCCAGGGAGACTAAGAGTGCTTTATTGGCAAAGAGTTGGCGATTCAACGCCGGCTTTACCAGCTCACGACAGTTCAGTAAGTAGACTGCTTGAGCAAAGACGATACTTTGCAGTAGCATGCTTTGTTGAAGGACCGTTCCTTCAAACTGAATCGCTAAGACGTAGGAAGGAATCATGATTAACAGCGAGACATAGAAGATGCGGAACAGACTGTACCAAGATAAGATACCTTCTTTGATTGGCCGTGGTGGTCGATTCATGACATCCGCACTTGCCTTCTCAAAACCGAGTGCGTAAGAAAGCGTGATGGTTGTCACCATATTTACCCATAAAATTTGTACAGGTGTCAGTGGCAGTGGTCGGTTCAACAAGAGTGCCGCAATAACGATCAATCCTTGTGCAACAGCCGTTGGTAAGAAGAAGTTGATGGTTTTCTTCAAATTATCGTAGATCCGTCGACCCACTCGGACGGCATTGGCGATCGTATGAAAATTATCGTCTGCCAAAACCATATCGGCTGCTTGCTTGGTTACTTCACTGCCTTTGATCCCCATAGCGATCCCAATGTCGGCTTTTTTCAGCGCTGGTGCATCGTTTACACCATCGCCGGTCATTCCGACAATCTCTTCATTCGCCTGCAAAGCACTAACGATCCGTAATTTATGCTCTGGGGTCGTTCGAGCAAAGATATCTGTCTTTTGGACTGCTTGCTGCAACTCCTCCTCAGACAGCAGATCGATTTCCAGCCCTTCCAACACGTGATTCGTGTGCTTCAATCCAATTTGCTTGCCGATAGCTTGAGCGGTCTTGCCATGATCTCCTGTGATCATTTTGACTTGGATGCCCGCTTGCAAGCACTCTTTTACTGCTTTGATGGCACTGTCTTTCGGAGGATCAATGATGCCAGCGATCCCAACAAAGGTTAAATTGATGAGTGCTTCGTGGGACAAGGACTCCTGTGCCGACAGCGTCAGATGCGCAAAGCCGATCAGTCGCTGCCCTTTCGCTGCTAATTTTGCACTTTCATCTAACCACCATTGCTTTTGATCTGAAGTCAGTTGGCTTTTCTCAAGCAACACTTCGGGCGCACCCTTGACAAACACTACCGAGTCATTCGGCTCTTCTTGATTTTGATGGCGTGTTGCCATGTACTTGTAAGAGGAACTAAAAGGAATTTTATCGACTGTTTTACGCAATGGTTGCTGCGCTAATTCTGCGTATTGTAACAAGGCTTTTTCGGTTGGGTTTCCAACGAGTTCAGCCGCCTTTTGTCCTTCGTCTTGCTTCAAATCTTGACAATTTGCCATGATATCAAGCACCGTTGCTTTATCCACGTTTGACTCAACTAAGACATCGACGACCGTCATTTCATTTTTGGTCAAGGTTCCTGTTTTGTCTGAACAAATCACCGTCATGGCACCTAGTGTCTCCACTGATGGCATCGTTTTGATGATTGCTTGCTCCTCAGACATTTCCTTGACACCCATCGATAAAATCATGGTCAGCACGGCTGGCAAGCCCTCAGGAATCATTGCTACAACTAATGCGATACCTGATGAGAACAAGAGATCAAGATCAAAGCCGTAGCGGAAGGTAGTAAAGAAGATCAAGAAAATCACTAATCCGATAATGCCTTTAAAGATTTGGTGATTCAATTGCTTCATTTTTTTGATCAACGGGGTTTCTTGCGCTTTCACAGACTGAATTGCTTGATTGATCTGGCCGATTTGTGTATCGTCTCCTGTTTCAACGACGATCCCGCTGGCAGTTCCGCTTTCTACATGGGTACCAGAAAACGCCATGTTCCGCTGGTCACCAATCGTACTTTCTTGAGTAATGGGTTCGGTCATTTTTTGAACTGGCTCAGATTCGCCGGTTAAGATAGACTCTTCAATCACAAGATCATGGGTTTCGATCAAGCGCATATCTGCTGGTACGACATCTCCTGGTCCTAAAACGACTAAATCTCCGTTTACTAAGGAAGAAACAGCAATTTTCTTCTTGCGGCCATGAACATAAATTGTTGCTTCTTGCCCCATGAATTGCTTCAACCCATCCAGTGACTCTTGGGCTTTACGCTCTTGCCAGTAGCCGACTAATCCATTGATGACGACGACCGCCATAATAATGCCGCTTTCGATATAATCACCCGAAACCCCTTTTAAAACGGCTGCGACGATTAAGACCAACATCAGTAAGTCTGTAAAATGCTTGCCGACTTTCTTCCATGTAGGGATCTGCGCAGCCTCAGTAATTTTATTTTCACCTTGCTTTGCTAAACGCTGGTTGCGTTCTTCGGAGGAAAGGCCCTGCCGTGTTGTTTGCAACGTATGTAATAGTTCTTCTGTTGTGTTTTTGTACCAATTCATATTTTTTTCCTCCTTGTTTATTTATTTGATCTGAACATAGTATAAGACATTAAAACCATAAAATTCTGGCGATAATTTCAGTGGAGCCTGAAAAAAATGAGTGTTTTTATTAAAGGGGAAGGGCGGCTTCGTCCCGTGGTTTCACAAAACCAACAGAAAACGTTTGTTGATTGTTTTTGCAGGTGTAATCAAGTAAACTAAGACACACCCAATCAATTGCTATCTGTCCCTATCATCCAAAGGTAAGATAGAAGAAAGGAGCCAAATTAATGGCAATCTATACCGATACAAAAATCACGCAGGGACCTTTTCTTTTCATTTCTGGTCAAACGCCGTCACAAGACGGAGCCACACCTGAGGACCCGCAAGAGCAAACAGCCATCGTTTTGAAGAAAATCGAAGAGCATTTATCAGCCAATCAACTGTCTTGGTCATCAGTGGTCAAAATGACCGTCTTTTTAACGGATGCTGCTTACTTAGCTGCTGTCCGTACGGCATTCACAACCATTTTGGCAGAAAACAAACCGGCCATGAGTCTCGTCATCGTTGCCGGCTTGGTTGCCCCTGAATTTAAAGTGGAGATTGAAGCACAAGCCACCTTGGCTTAAAAAGGCGCAACACCAAAAAACTTCGTACTGGCGATTGCCTTCCCTACGAAGTTTTTTGGTGTTTGCTTCTTATTTGGTTGGAAAATCAGTGACTTCTGAAGGAGCTGATCCGGTCTTTTTTTGCCACTGCTCCACAAAGCCGGCGATGGCTTGAGCAATCTGTTGAGCATTAATCAAGGTTCGCTTTTTTTCCATCGCTTCTGCCAAGGAAACTGGTCCTTGTTGGATACTGAAGACTGTTGGAAGCAATTGCGACAGTTCACCGAGACGTTCGGTTCGGGAGCCACAGATTGCAACAATTGGGAGTTGGCGTTTTTGAGCGATCAAAGCGACACCATAGGGTACTTTCCCCCTAGCTGTTTGGCCATCGATACGACCTTCACCGGTGATCAATAAGTCTGCTCCTTTGATTTTTTCCTCAAATCCAATCAAGGAAGCAATCGTCGAAAATCCCGGAACCAACTGACCACCTGCCAAATAAACCGCACCACCAAGGCCCCCAGCTGCACCAGCACCAGGGACTTCCAAATCGATCCCCGTGGTCCGCTTGATGTGTTCAGCCAAACGCTTTGCTTGTTGATCCAACTGCTGGATCGTTTCTTTGGTTGCCCCTTTCTGTGAACCAAAAACTGACGCAAATCCTTGTTCACCTGAATAAGGATTTGTTACATCGGCTAAAGCAAACAGGTCAATTTGTGCAAGCAGAGGGTTCAACTGGCTGAGCTCCAGAGATTCTGCCTGTAGCAAAGGATTGTTTTCCATTCGCACGTTTCTTTGAATGGTTGCTCCTAACGCAAGTAAAAAGCCTACGCCCCCATCAGAAGTGCCGCTACCGCCAAGGGTCAGGTAAATTTTTTTCACTCCTTGTCTGCAAGCTGCTAAGACCATTTGGCCTAAACCAAAAGAAGAGCTATTGCGGGTGGTCTCGTCACTAGGTTCCACGAGTTGCAATCCGATCACTTCCGCAGATTCAATCAAAGCGATTTTTTCTTCATTGATTTTTGTGACCAACATACGGGCTTGCAACTTACCACCTAATGGGTCGGTCACTGGAACCGTTTCGTAATTGCCTCCAAACGCAGCAAAAACTGCTGCCATCGAGCCTTCTCCCCCATCAGCGATGGGAATACTACATTTTTCCCACTGGTCTGAAAACCCGCTTAAGACCGCTTGATTTAATTCTGCGGAAGTGGCGCTTCCTTTGAAGGAATCAATCGCTGCTATAATTTTCATCATTCTGCCTCTCCTTCTAGATCATCTCTTTGTCAGAGATGGGGGCACCTACGTTAATAATCAACCTATGGTTAATCAAATCAACCAAAAGTTAACTAGTAATCCATTGTAAGTTATCCCTTCTCCTCTTATGATAGAAGTATATCAAACAAACCTATCGGAGGTGTACTATGGACTTACCAATTGGCGAGGAAATCGCCCGGAGAAGAAAACACAGAGGCGTTACGCAGCAAGAATTAGCAGCATTTATGAACGTGTCAAAAGCATCCGTTTCAAAATGGGAAACGGGACAGACGTATCCAGATATCACTTCACTGCCCTTATTAGCGGCGTATTTTGATTGCAGCGTCGATGAATTATTGATTTTAGATTCGCACCTATCACCTAAAGAGATCCAGCGAATCTACCAATTATTAAAAGACGCCTTCCAAACAAAAACACCAACGGAAGTTCTCGCTCTTGCTCAAAGTTTTACCAAACGGTATTACTCTTGTTATCCATTCTTATTACAAATGGGGTCCTTTTACTTGAATCATTGGGATCTGTTGCCGGATGTCCCCGTAGAAGGCGTCCCGAAAGGGCAAACTTACGAAGACGCTTTGATGGAAGCAAAGAAAAATACCTATTTGAAGGAAGCAGAAACCCTGTACCAACGGATCATGGACCAAGGAGACAGTGAGCTGGCACAACAAGCGAAACAGATCGATGCTTATTGTCTTCTGATGAGAAACAAGCCAGAAGAAGTCTTGGCGATCCTTGGCACGAAAACTCTCTCTTTTTTACCTAGCGAACCGTTGATTGCCGCAGCATTTCAGCAAAAAAATCAGTTGCAACAAGCTGAGATCGTTACGCAAAGTGCGATTTACCAGTACTTAATTATTTTTATGAGTTTGCTAACGAATTATTTAGCAATGCTCACACAAGACGAGGAGCAACTGGAAAAAACCTATGCACGTGGACTGGCACTCAGCGAGAGCTTCCAACTGGCCGAATTGCATCCCCTCTCTTTACTGAATTTTCTAGCCGCTGGGATGGTTTCGTTTGCTGCTTTAGGAAAAGAAAGCTTATTGTTACAAGCATTAACGCTGTATGTCAAAACATTAGAAGCTACTCCAGAGGAAATCGTTTTGAAAGGAGATGATTATTTCAACAGCATCGATGAGTGGATCAGTGAATTAGAATTAGGGAGTCAGATCCCGCGTAACTCAGGTAGTGTCAAAAAACAATTTCTTGCAATAGCACAGCTGACACCCTTGTTTGAACCGTATCAAGAAAAACCCCCATTTAAAGAGTTGTTTCAGCGCTTGAGCAATCTGGCTGAACAAGTATCTAATTCGTAAAGGAGTGACTCACATGAATAGTTTTTCACTAAACGTACCAGAAAATATATCTGATTATTTGCCCATACTGATCCCTCTGATTCTTTTGCAATTGATCTTGATCGTTTTGGCAGTTCGAGATATTTTAAAACAAGAACAATTTAAGTTTGGCTCTCGTATTCTTTGGCTCTTCATCGCCTGTTTTGTTAGCCTGATCGGTCCTATCCTTTATTTTGCTTTTGGAAAAGGGGATCAACAATGAAGATGATCGAGATCAATCACTTATCCAAACGTTTTGGGCACAAACAAGTGCTACAAGACCTATCCTTTTCGGTCCCCAAAGGGAGTGTCGTGGGATTTGTAGGGGAAAACGGCGCCGGCAAAACAACCACCATGAAAGCGATTTTAGGGTTACTCCCTATTGATGAAGGCGAAATCACTGTCTGTGGCGAACCAGTACAATTTGGCTCAACCAAGACCAATCGCTGGATCGGCTATTTGCCAGATGTGCCGCAGTTTTACTCTTTTATGACAGCTGTAGAATATTTGACTTTCTGCGGAAAAATTCAGCCAAATAAAGAATCTTTTCAGCCTCAGCGAGTGATGGAAGTCTTAGAGTTGGTAGGCCTGGAAGCTTCGAAACAAAAAATCGCTGGCTTTTCTCGCGGCATGAAGCAACGTCTAGGGTTAGCCCAAGCTCTGATCAACCGCCCCGCCATCTTGATTTGTGATGAACCAACATCCGCACTAGACCCTCTCGGACGCAAAGCATTTCTTGATGTATTGGAAAAAATCAAAGAAGAAACGACAGTGCTTTTTTCCTCTCATATTCTCGCAGATGTCGAACAGCTGTCAGATTATATTGCAATTTTGCACAAAGGTCAGATCCGTGCGTTCGAAACGATGGATTCCTTAAAAAACCGTTATCGAAAAACCGTCTTTGGGATTGTCTTTACCGACGAAGGAGACCATTTAAAATTTGCCAAAGTGTTAGCAATCCATGGCATTTCGGCGAAAAGAAAGAACAATCAATTACTGATCGATGAACAAACTGGAACCAATATCGGTTCACAGCTGCTACAATTGCTGAACGAACAACACATTGTCCCAGAATCCTTTCAAAGAATCGAACCATCGTTAGAGTCGATTTATTTGGAGGTGATCAAATGAATGCGTTTCTTGTTTTCTTAAAGAAAGAGTTTCTCGGCGGTCTTCGCAGCAAAAAACTACTGATTTGCTTGATCCTGTTTGCCCTGATTGGTATGCTTTCTCCCTTTACTGCCAAAATCATGCCAGATCTGATGGCCAGTATGATGCCGGAATCGATTGAAATCACAATTGCTGATCCGACATCGATCGATGCGTGGCTTCAGTTTTACAGCAACATCGGCACGATTGGCCTGCTAGTATTTGTGATTCTTTTTACCGATACGCTCTCAGCCGAAATAAATCAGGGTACCTTTATTCAGCTGATCACCAGAGGCTTACCAAAAACCACGATCGTCATAGCAAAAGCTTGCTATTTAATGATTCTTTGGTCTTTGAGTTACCTCCTAAGTGCCAGTGTCAGTGCTTTTTATACGATGATTTATTTCGATGATTCCAGCGCTGCTCAAGTCCCTAGCGCTTTGGTCAGCTATTGGCTTTTCGGTTTACTAGCAATCAGCATCCTGCTGCTAGGTTCCAGCTTTGCTAAAAGTATCTATCAAGGTTTGTTGTTTATTGGCGTCTGTTATCTGATGGGCATGTTAGGCAACCTATGGAGTCAAGTAACAAACTGGAATCCATATTCCCTTTCCAGCCAATTTCCTAACTACTTAACCGACCAAATCAAACTAGGGGAACTGCTGCCAGCACTGTTGTTAACTTGCTTTTTGATCATCGCTTGTTTGACTGGTTCCATAGCTGTTCTAAGAAAAAGAAAATATTAAAAAACATCGGTGAAGATTTTTTGCACCGATGTTTTGCTTCTGAAATGTTACTCTATTTTGCTGTTCCTTGGACTTTCACAGATTTCTTGGCCTGCATTTTTTGTTCGATTCTCATGAAGAGCCGCATGAAGAAGGCAATCAAGTAGATTGAAAAGGCAGAAATAAGTGCTTCTTGCCAAGAAAAGATCAGAAGGTTCAATAAGATGATGATCAAATTGGTCAAGAAAACCCCACTAGATCTGCGAATGCCATAGTATTTTTCCAAAATTAGTGGCGGAATCGTCACGCCGCCATTAGACGCACCAATTTTGTAGAGCGAAAAGATGCCGAAGCTAAAGAAGAAACTACCTAAAATCAATGAGATGGAATAAAAGCGCAGCAGCATAATTTCTGGTAAAAGTGCTAGAAGAACGGGAAATGCCAAACTACCGATAACCGTATTGACAAAGACCTCTCGTTTCAAAAGTAAAAACGCAAGGGCCAGCATCAATAAATTTATACCCCAGACAACGATATGGCGATTGATCGACCAGCCAGTTTCGATGAGGTAGCCAATCGACCCGACACCGGCAGAAGCAATGCTGTGAGGTAAAAGGAAGAAGTTTAATGCGATGCAGATCCATAGCACCCCAAGCAATAAAGCAAGATTTTTTTTGATAAGTGTTTCCATCAACGTTCTCCTTTCGATCTGGCAACTATTTTTATGTATAAAAGCTTCTGTCTATTCTATCAAAAAAATCGTAAAAGAAAGAACCAATTTTTTCATGAAAACATGAAAAAATTGATTCTGACCTTCAAGAAAGTATTCTGCTATTTTTTCATTCCTTTAAGATTGCTGTTAAGCTGCACAGCAATCACAAGCGGAAAGGATTTCTTCTACAACAGATTCCCGCCATGCTCTTCTATTCGCCATACGTTTCTTCTCTGACGGCAAATGAACAAAGTAAACCGACAATTCTGATCCTTTAATCAATTGATAGGACATCAAGCGATTTTTTTGCTGCAATAACAGCTGATGCTTTTTCGGGGAAAGGGAAAGATCAGTTGCGGACACCAATTGCTTTAATGCCTCTGGATGACAAAGGTTTCTTTCTGGTGCGACACTGATCAATTGGCTGACCTCTGCTAATTTCATCGCCTCGACCACCCGCAGCGTTGCCCGCGGATCATGGATATCCGTCAAAAAAACCGACTGGCAACCTTGCAATGCCCGAACGAGTCGCCCTAAATCGAGAAAGTCACCATCAATGATCGTCTCACGCGCAGCATCAATCTGTTGCAAACGCTCCGTTGCCTGGCGGGCATAGAGTACTAGGGAGAAATTGGTTCTTTCTAAAAGTGTTTGGCGTGTCAGCTGCCCAATCGTTCCAGCAGCACCTAAAATCGCAAGTCGTTTCATAAGCTTCCTTTCTATTGGATTCCATTGAGCAGAACGTTTCAATTTCCATAGTAGAGAATTCAGTCATTAAGACTTAGTGACCAAATTGGCTTTTCGTTGACGCAATCGTTCTTCTGTCGGCAGAACATGCTCGTCGTAATGTTCTAGTTTGTATTCTAAACGTTCAACAGCTTCCGTCATATCTGAGATTTTCTCCCTGAGTACCGCAATTTGTTCTGCTAAGAGCTGCTTGCGCTCAGGAACCGTCCCTCGCCCTTCTTCAAATAAAGCCAGGTAATGACTCAACCCGTCAATCGATAGTCCAGCATTACGCATTTGCCTAGTAAAGGTGATCCATTTTAAGTCGTCATCATCAAATTCACGAACACCGTTTTTATTGCGTTTGACCGGCGGAATCAGCCCAATTTTTTCATAGTAACGGATGGTATCAGCTGAGACACCGCTCAGTTCACTGACTTTTTTGATATTCATGACTTCACTTCCTTGTTTTGCATTTTTTCCTAGATCGTTTTACATGCTACGAGCCAGAAGCCCTTTTGTTACTCGTTATTCCGCTCCTACCACTGCATGAGGCAAGTAAGGCTCTTCCAAATAAGCAATCTCTTCGGCAGTCAGCTTTAGATCAAGGGCAGGTAAAGCATCCAATAAGTGGCTTTCTTTTGTTGCGCCAATAATTGGTGCGACCACTTGTTCTTTTTGCAATAACCAAGCCAAGGCGATTTGCGACCGTTTGCTTTGGTGATTGTCAGCGATCTTTGCGACTCGTGCCACGATCTCCCGGTCTTGTTCCATCGTTTTGTCGTACTTTTGATTGGCGGTTTTATCCGTTAAGTACCGTTTGGTCTCTGCACCCCAATCTCTTGTTAAACGTCCAGCAGCCAAAGGACTATATGGCGTCACGGCAATTTTTTGATCGGCACACAAGGGCATCATTTCTCGCTCTTCTTCTCGATAAAGCAAGTTTAAGTGATTTTGCATCGAAACAAATTTGGTCCAGCCATTTTTCTCTGCAACTGCTTGTGCTTTGGCAAATTGCCAAGCGTACATCGCGGATGCACCAATATAGCGCACTTTTCCAGAAACCACCAAATCATGTAAGGCCTTCATGGTTTCTTCAATTGGCGTGTGGTAATCCCAACGATGGATGATATACAAATCAATGTAGTCCATTTGTAGGCGTTTTAAGCTTTGTTCGACTTGATAAAAGATCGCTTTTCGAGACAGCCCTCCACTGTTTGGCCGTTGCTTCATTTTTGAATACAGTTTTGTGGCAACCACGATCTCATCCCGCGGAGCAAAATCATTCAATGCTCGACCGACGATTTCTTCGCTCGCTCCATAAGAATAGACATTTGCCGTATCAAAAAAGTTGATGCCTAGATCCAAGGCTTTTTTGATGACTTCGCGACTATCTGCTTCTTCTAACACCCACTCATGAAAGCCACTATTGGGATCGCCAAATCCCATTGTCCCTAAACATAATGGTGACACATCAAGTCCCGTATTGCCAAATTTTACATAGTTCATTTGCTCGTCCTCCTGTTTTTTAAGTTACACTAAGCATACAGGTTGAAGTGCACTCTAAGTCAAGCGAATCAGCAAACTTTTTTTCATTTTACTCGCAAATGACTCATAATGACATGCTTTTTGTCGTGCGTTTCATTTCGAATCAGCTTTTGGTACACTAAAGATAAGTATCGATACGCTATCTAGCTGAGAAAAAGGAGCGGAAGATTTTGACTTGTATTTTTTGTACTGCCTCAAAACATGCGATCATTGAAAACGAACGCTTTTATGCGATCTTTGATAAGTTTCCCGTCACCCCTGGACACCTGCTATTGATCCCCAAAGAACATCGAAGGGATTATTTTGCCCTCACCCAAGAGGAATTACAAGACTTGCAGGCTTTGTTGCAGGAAGGCAAAGCCTATTTGTTGGAAACCTATCGACCAGACGGCTTCAACATCGGCTTCAATTGCGGGGAGGCTGCCGGACAGACGGTCTTTCATTGCCATTGTCATTTGATCCCACGCTACCAAGGCGACGTGGAGGAACCAAAAGGCGGCGTTCGAGGCGTGATTCCTGACAAGCAAGCCTACTAAATACAAACAAGCCGTTTCTTCCAGCAAAGGGAAACGGCTTGTTTGTGTTTGTTAAAAATGAGGACGCTTAGGAATTGATCGCTGAATGGTTTATCAACCGATTGATATGAACGCCTAGATAGACGATTTCATTGACAGGGATCTTCGTTTGATATTCTTTATCGATATAGGCTTTGACTTTTGTCGCGATCTCCATAGCATTTGGATAAAGAGCCCACATTTGACGGTATAGTCCTTCGTCTTCTTCTTGCAGCAGACCATCCAAAAAGAACCGGTCAACGAAGAAACGCACGTGGGTGATAAAGCGATTATAATGGATCGAATTGGTGTTGACGTCTTGCTGGATCGAGTAGCGTACCATATTGACGATCAACCCGATCAATTTGGCTTTTTTCAACCCATCTTGATTTTCCTCGGTGTTCGACTGGGCATTGATCAAATGAAACGCGATATTGGAGGCTTCTTCTTCCGGCAGATCAATTTGATACTTCTCTTTCAACAAGCGTAGTGCCTGTTCGGCGGCTCGAAATTCCTCCGTATAGTAATTCTTGATTTCCCAATAGAGTCGATTCGTCACACTCAAGCCTTTTTGCTGACGTTCCACAGCAAAGTGCAAGTGATCCGATAAGGTAAGGTAAATCGTTGAATTTAGCGGATAGGGCAGCATTTTTTGCGCCAGCTGAACGATTTCTTTGGTCATTTCAAAATAGTACAACGGAATCTCATCTACCAAATCGGCAAACTGACCCGATTTTTTTTCATCGATTGGCAGAAAAACTTGATCGATCTGGGTATCGGCTATGCTGTCGCCGACTTTCTTTCCATAGCCGATCCCCTTCCCAAGTGCAATCATTTCCTGGCCTTCCTTATCAACAAGTACGACACTTGAATTTAAGACTTTCTTGATGTAAATCATGCACTCTCGCTCCTCACTGTTTATTCTGCCAAACTTGCGCCATTGGTAGCGATCACTTCTTTGTACCAATCGAAGGAATCTTTTTTCAAACGGTCATAACTGCCGTTTCCTTCATCATCGGCATCCACATAAATGAAGCCGTAGCGTTTCGTCACTTGTGACGTCCCAGCACTGACCAGATCGATCGGTGCCCATGAAGTATAACCAATCAAATCGACTCCTTCATCGATGGCTTCCTTCATTTGTTTGAAGTGTGCCTTGAAATAATTGACCCGATACGGATCATGCACTTGACCGTCTTCAAGGACATCCACGGCACCCATACCATTTTCAACGATCATCAATGGCACTTGATACCGATCATACAATGAAAGCAAGGAGATTTTCAAGCCTTTAGGATCGATCTGCCAGCCCCATTCAGTTGACGGCAGCTTGGGATTTTTTACCCCTAAAACCGTATTGCCCGGTGTCCGTTCCGCATGTGGGTCGCCTGATTCAGCCATAGACATATAATAACTGAAAGAAAGAAAATCAACGGTGTGATCTTTTAAGATTTGGCGGTCTTCTGGTGCCATTTCAATCTTGATGCCCCGTTTTTCGAGATCTTTTTCAATCATTCGCGGATAAGCACCTTTGACTTGAACGTCCGCATAAAAATCATTTTCCAAGTTTTTCTTTAAAGTTAATTCAACATCCAATGGGTCACAAGTCAATGGATACGTCATCAACTTCGTGATCATACAGCCGACTTTGTTGTCGGGATTTATTTCATGGGCGATTTTTGTCACTAATGAGCTGGCCACAAATTGGTGATGGAGGGCTTGATACACGTCTTGCTCTTCCTTACCAGCTTCTGATTGCTCAGGAATGAGACCTGCTGTTGTAAAGGGATGACGATGGATACTGTCGATTTCGTTAAAGGTCAGCCAATACTCCACATACTCCCCAAATTCTTCAAAGCAAACGGTCGCAAAACGGACAAAGTCATCGATCACTTTACGTTCCACCCAGCCATTGTACTTCAAGCTAAGCGCTAACGGCATCTCATAGTGAGACAACGTTACGATCGGTTTGATTCCCAAACGCTGCATTTCTTGGAAGACATTGCGGTAAAAAGCGATCCCTTCTGGATTGGGTGTCGTTTCTTCCCCAGTTGGGAACAAGCGGGTCCATGCAATCGATAAACGCAATACTTTAAAACCTATCTCCGCAAATAAAGCCAAATCTTCTGGATAGCGATGATAGAAGTCGATCCCTCGGCGTTTTGGATAGATGGTATCCGTTGAATCCGCCATTGCTTCTTTGACGGCTTCAACAGTCACGCTCATATGTGCTGCAAAGTTTTTCACGTCGACATGAGGTTTGTAAGTAGCCACATCCGCTACCGACAAGCCTTTGCCCCCAAGATTCCATCCCCCTTCTACTTGATTTGCGGCGATAGCGCCACCCCATAAGAAGTCCTTTGGAAAAGTTGTTTCAGTCATTTTTTCAATCCCCTTTTACATTGTTTTTGTTGCATTGCTCATTGGTTTAGACGATCGGTGCAATCGATAAAACACCTTGTTCGTTGCGCTCATCGGTTGATTCGATCGGTTTGACAGTAAAGTTCTCTTGATTGGTGACCACACAGATCACGATTGGATCAAACCCAGCTGCTTTGATGGCATCTAGATCAAATTGAATCAGGGGTTGCCCTTGTTTCACTTGATCCCCCGCTTTCACGTAAGGGGTAAAGTGTTTGCCTTCTAATTGAACGGTATCCAAGCCGATATGAAAGAGCAATTCTGCGCCATTACGAGTTTTTAACCCGATCGCATGGTTGGTTTCAAACAACATCGTGATTTCGCCATCTTCTGGTGCGATCAATTCGCCAGACGTCGGGATGATCCCGAAACCTTCTCCGATCATACCGCTTGAAAAGACTTCATCGTTGACTTCAGATAGGGCTACCACTTGGCCTTCTACTGGTTTACTCAATACTTCGGCTTTCGGATCGGCAACTGTCGTCTTATTTTCCACTGTTTTGTCTTTGAATAAGAAAAGGACAAGGACGAAGGAAACAGTAAAGGATACCCCTAACGTGACTAATGCCCACACAAGATTCATCGGGTTGGCTTCATCGACGAACATAGTGATACTTGCTAGACCGGGACCAACTAATGCGAAGGCCTTGATGGCAAATAACCCAGCCACTGCACCACCAACTAGGCTGGAAGCCATCACGCCGTAAAGCACTCGTTTGTGCAGGATCGTCACCCCATACAAAGCAGGCTCGGTTATGCCAAAAAGGGCGGAGATGCCTGCAGAAACAGCGGTTGAACGAAGTTTTTGGTCTTTGGTCCGAACACTCACCGCAAAACAAGCACCGGCTTCTGCGATGTTATGTGCCAATGAGGCAGGTAAGTATAACAGCTCTGCCCCCATCTCACTCATGGACGAAACAGCATAAGGAATCATAGCTTTGTGCATACCGGTAACCACCATCAATGGTAAAACAGCGGCTAAGATCCCCGTTGCCACCCAACCTAAATGGGCATACAGCCAAATAATCGCTGCTGAGAAAATCGTTCCGACTTCAAAGCCTAATGGGCCTAAAATCAATAAAGCAACTGGAACCGTAATAACTAAGCTCATCATTGGAACAAAGAAGATACGGATCGGTTTTGGTGAGATTCGGGTAAACAGTTTTTCAATTTGAGCGTAAAATAAAACCGTTAAAATGGCTGGAAATACTTGTGACGCATAAGCGATATTTTGTAAACCGAAGCCCATGAAAGCTGCGCCATCTGTCAATAGTGTTGTTAGTTCAGGCAAAATCAAGGCACCGACAGCGGAAACCGCCACCAATTGGTTGACCTTTAATTTATTTGCCGTGGTGATCGCCACTAAAATCGGTAAGAAATACAATGGTGCGCCACCGATCAGATTCAAAATTTGATACGTTTGGCTGGTATTGTCCATCAATCCAGTGACAGAAGCAAGTAGCAGTAAGGATTTCAAGACGCCCCCACCAGCGACCGCTGGAATCAACGGTTGAAAAATCGAGATAATAAAATCAAGCAGGACCGCACCCCACGATTGTTTTTGTTTGCCTTCACTTCCTCCATCCGCTGTTAGCTCATGACCTAACACGTTCATAACCTCATCATACACTTCGACGACATCATTGCCGATGATGACTTGGCATTGGACATTTTGTCGCACCCCAATCACGCCATCGACTTTTTCCAAGGCATCTTTTTGTACGAGGCTATTGTCTTTTAAGGTAAAGCGCAAGCGTGTGGAGCAATGTTCCAAATGTGCGATATTTTCTTTTCCGCCAATCAACTCAACGATGGCAGTTGCCGTTTCTTTTACATTCATAATTTTCTTCTCCTTTAATTAGTTTTCCTTTGTTGGCCAAACAAAGAAAAAAGCAGGCAGCACCTACAAAAACATTGAACGGAATCCAACGATCCCTTCCATGTTTTTTATAGGTCCTGCCTGCATTACCAGTCACATGCCTGTTTTATTACTTGCATAATACCATGCTTTATTTGAAAACGCAACCACCGTTTTAAAAATATTTTGCTAAGCCTTTTGCTGAAACGAGAAGTTTGCTACACTTAGTGGATAATCAGTTATTTCGTCTTCCTTGGCTTGCACCAGAAGCAAGAAGAACATCGCTGGCTAAACGTATCACAAGAAAGGATGAATCGGATGACTTCATTGAATCACTCACTGCATGTTGCCGTCCCAACAGCATTTGATCATGTAGAAAGACTTGACACGAAAAGGACGATCGCTCATATCTTGCAACTGCAAAAGCAAGGGATCAAATCGGTTTTGGTGTGTGGCTCCACCGGTGAACAGCATTCATTGACTTTAACAGAAAAAAAACAGCTTCTACATGCCTTAGCGCAAGAAACCAGCTGGGCAGCCGATTTCGAAGTTCTCTTCGGTTTAGCTGGCATTGTATTTCATGAAACGCTCGCGTTGGCAGAAACAATCAGCAAAAATCCCCGAATCGATGGTGTGGTTTTAGGCTTTCCCCCTTATCTTTGCCTGACCCAAAAGGAAGCCGTCCTCTATGCTCAGGGATTGATCCATACTTGCGAAAAACCAGTTATTTTATACAACAATCCCCGCCGCACGGGCTTTGATTTATCTGCAGAAAGTCTCTTGACCTTGATCGCTGACCCTCGGGTGATCGGCTCAAAAGAAGCTGGCAGTAAGGAGCGAGTGCCTCAACTAAAAACAAAGACGGCTGCCGATTTTCGTTTTTATGCTGGTGGTGAAGCGGACTTGGCGGAAAAGGTCGCACTAGGGTTTAACGGGCTGTCATCAATGGCAGGAAACCTTTGTCCCGAGGAGATCCAGGTGATTTGGCAAGGGTTACTCAAAGGTGCTGCAACGATTTCTACGTCGGATGAATGGCAGAAAATGGAACAAGCAGCTGCCGGCGATCCAACAGATACCATCAGTTACCTTCCGTGGCTCAAGCAGCAAATCACCATTGATGGACAGCCCTTTGGCTTTTGTCGTCAGCCGCTAGGTCTAGAAACGAGTGATCGGTTTGGCACTGGCTCAATTCCCCCTCATCTAGCATAAGAAAGGCAGGAGAACCAGACAAATGAAGATTGATTCACAACTAAAGCACTATATTGAAAGCTCCATCATCCCACAATACAACCAATTGGATAGCAGTCACTCCCCAGCGCACGTCCACCAAGTGATCCAAAATAGTTTTGAGATTGCTGAAACATTGCCTGTTGACCTGAATATCGTCTATACGGTAGCTGCCTACCATGATATCGGCTTGCTCTATGGCCGCAAAAACCACGAAAGCAATTCCCGCAAGATCGTTGAACAAGATGCTGTGTTGCCACACTTTTTCTCTCCTCCAGTCATTTCAATGATCGGCGAAGCAGTAGAAGACCATCGTGCTTCGCTGCCCTATGAGCCTCGCTCGCTTTATGGCAAAATTATTTCCGAAGCCGATCGTGACTTAGATTTTGAGCGAATCCTCAAGCGAACCTTGCTTTTTGCTTATGAGAAAAAGCAACTCACAGATCTAGAACAATTGCACCAAGAAGCGTATCAGTACATTTCAAAGAAATATGGTCCTCAAAGTGAGCTGAAGGTTTGGTTGGATTATCGCAAAAACCAAGACGGTTTGGCGATCATTTATCAAAAATTAGCACAACCTGAAAGCTTCCGCCACACCTTTGAAAAAATCGTGCCGTTAGTTATCGCTACAAGCAAAGAAACTGACGATTGACACTTTGATCCAGCACCAGACTTTAAATAGAAACCCTCTGATTTCAAAATACGCCAAGTGTTTGCGTGCGCTGAATCAGAGGGCTTTTACTGTTATCCTAGTTCTTTTTTCACGGAAGTCGCCCCTCTCCTTCATTGCTCAAACGATTCTATCAAAATAAAAGAGCAGTAATTGGTTTTCTTCAATCGACAGATGCCCTTCTAAATAACCTTCCTTTTTTCACCGAATTTACTCTTTGTAAGCAAGATAGTTTGCTGAAAATAAAAAAAATGGTATTTTTATTTTATCAAGTGATAAAATAATAGGAGGAATCGTTATGTTTTTGGCAATCAATGAAATACGCCATTCCAAATTGCGTTACGCCCTAGTCACAGGGGTCATGTTTTTAATCGCCTATCTGGTCTTTTTTTTAACTGGCTTAGCGTATGGGTTGGCTCAAGATAATCGGATGGCGGTCGACAAATGGGAGGCAGATCAAATTTTGTTGACTGAAGAAGCAAATGATAATTTAAACATGTCGATGCTTCCTCGCAGTCTTTATGACGAAGTCGATGCACCAGAAAAAGCTGTTTTGGCGCAAACCGCTGGGGTAGTGACTAAAGAAGACAACGGTGAAAAAGTCGATGTCACCTTTTTCGGCATTGATCCAGATCAATTTCTAACACCAAATATTATCGATGGCGAGATGTTTGCGTCAGATGATGAAGCGGTCGCAGACAGCAGCATTGAGGAAGAATACGGGATTTCCATTGGTGACACCATCAAATTAGCCGGCAGTGACAAAAAATTGAAAATCGTCGGTTTTACAGATAACGCCCGCTTCAGTGTTGCTCCGGTCCTCTACACCTCGATCGGTGCCTATCAAGAAATTCGTTTTGAAAAAGAAGATGATTCAGAAAATGCCCGTATCAACGCGATCGTAACTCGTGGCAAAATCAAAGAAGTGCCAGATGATCTAGTCGCTACGGATATCAGCAAATTTATTAATGAATTGCCTGGTTACAACGCACAAGTGCTGACCTTTGGCTTTATGATCGGGTTCTTGATCGTGATCGCTGCCATCGTTATCGGTATTTTTATCTATGTACTAACGATGCAAAAATCAGAAATTTTCGGTGTCATGAAAGCCCAAGGGATCTCTAGCCGCTACATTGCTTTTTCGGTGATCGCCCAAACGTTCTTGTTGGCCACCTCGGGTGTTTTGATCGGTGGGTTGGCAACGATCGGTACCGCCCTCGTGTTACCTGCGGCAGTGCCATTCCAAATCAATCTATTATTCTTTGCTAGTATCAGTGTAATGATGATTCTGATCGCGATGCTAGGTGCTTTCTTCTCGGTGCGAACGATTGTAAAAATCGACCCATTGAAAGCAATCGGATAGGAGGAAAAAACATGAGTGCCATTGAATTCAAACAAGTCAAAAAATCATTTAAAGATGGGGACGCGACGATTGAAGCCTTGAAAGAAACCAACTTTTCGGTAGAAAAAGGCGAATTTGTCGCCATCATCGGTCCTTCCGGCTCTGGGAAAAGTACCTTTCTGACGATTGCCGGTGGTCTACAAGCTCCCTCTGAAGGCGAAGTATTTATCAATGACGAACCTTTTAGTAAACAAAAAGAAAAGCAACGGGCAAAAACTCGTTTCAAAAAGATCGGCTTTATTTTACAAGCTTCCAACCTTGTCCCTTTTTTGACGGTCAAAAAGCAACTTCAATTGGTGGATAAGGTCAGCAAAGAACCCCAAGAGCAATCAGCTACTGAATTGTTTGAACAACTAGGGATTGAAAAGCTGCAGAACAAATACCCCGATGAACTATCTGGTGGTGAAAGGCAGCGTGTGGCTATTGCCCGAGCGCTCTATCATGATCCCACCATCATTTTGGCAGATGAACCAACGGCGAGTCTTGATTCAAAAAAAGCCGTCGAAGTCGTCAAAATCTTAGCAAAAGAAACCAAAGAAAAACAAAAAGCCACCATTATGGTGACCCATGATACCCGTTTGACAGATTATTGTGATCGGGTCCTCGTCATGAAGGATGGCGTTTTAGAAGAAAAAGAACACACGAAAAAAGAAGCCGAATCAAGTGATTCGCAGAAGGAGCAAGCATGAAAAAAATTATTGTTGTCGGTGCGGGCGTGTCAGGATTAGCTGCTGCTGTCCGTTTGCAAAAACTTGGCTATGACGTCACCCTCTACGAAAAAGAAGGTCAACCTGGGGGCAAAATGAATCAGATCAAGGAAAACGGCTTTACCTTTGATGTGGGACCCACCATCGTGATGATGCCGGAAATTTATCGTGAAGTATTTGAATTTGCTGGCGTTGATCCGAATGACTATATTCCTATGGAGAAAGTCGATCCGATGCTGCAGCTGTATTTTGCTCAAGACGAACCGCTGACCTTCTCAAACGACTTAGTAGAATTGACCAAAACGCTAGAAGCGATCTCGGAAGAAGATGCACAAGGCTATTTTGCCTTTTTAGCAGATATTTACAAACGCTATGTGATCGCCAAAGAGTCCTTCATCACCAAGTCGTTTCGGACATGGCGAGACTTTTACAATCCCAGATCATTATGGGCAGGGTTAAAGCTGCGAACGTTTAGTGACGCCTACTCTTCCATTTCTAAATTTGTCAAAGATGATCGCCTGCGAAAATCATTGGCGTTTCAAACCTTGTATATCGGTGTCTCCCCTTACCAAGGGCCGTCCCTTTATACCATCATCCCTATGATCGAGTTAATGTATGGGGTCTATTTCATCAAAGGAGGCATGTATACGTTAGCCACTGGTATGGCACGTTTGTTCCAAGAATTAGGCGGAACGATCCATTACAATACCCCAATCGATGAATTATTGATCGAAAACAAGCAAACCAAAGGCGTTCGTGTCAATGGAGAAACGATCACCGCAGATGCTGTGATTTGTGCGGCTGATTTTCCTTATGCTATGGAAAGCTTGATTCCTGATGAATCAAAACGCGGCAAATATACCAATCAAAAAATCGCTTCGATGGATTACTCTTGTTCTTGTTTCTTGCTTTATTTAGGACTGGACAAAAAATATGAAGATAGCGCACTCCATAGCATTTATTTTGCCAATGATTTCAAACGCAATGTAGACGATCTTTTCGAGGCTGGCAAGCTGCCAGAAGATCCTTCCTTCTACTTGTATCGTCCAACCCTGAAAGATGCTTCCTTAGCACCTGATGGTCAAGAAGGTCTTTATGTTTTAGTCCCAGTACCTGAATTATCTAAATTTGATCAATGGACGGATGAAACGATCCAAAGCTACCGCCAGCAGATCATTGGATTATTAAAAGAAAAAACGATCTTTACGGATATCGATGAACACATCGTGTATGAAAAAATGTATACGCCAGATACGTTCAATGATCGGTTCAATGCCTACAACGGTGCGACATTTGGCTTGAAACCAACCTTGGCGCAAAGCAATTACTATCGTCCCCATAATAAATTTGATTATGCAGAAGGCCTATACTTCTGCGGCAGCAGTACGCATCCGGGAGCGGGTGTGCCAATCGTGATGCAAAGTGCCAAGTTAGCTGTGGAGGAGTTGTTAAAAGATGACCGTTAAATCATTAAGCGTCTTTGATGAATACGACAATGATTTTTTATACTGTGAGGCCATCATAAAAAAGCATTCGAAAAACTTTCATACCGCCTTTTCTCAATTGCCAAAAGACAAAGCACGCGCCGTCTATGCCGTCTACGCCTTTTGCCGACGTGCCGATGATGCCGTCGATGAAAAGCATGACCCATCGTTGATCGAAGCCATGAAAAAACGCTTGGAAGAAATACAAGAACTATTAACCGGCGATGCGATTGACTTGCCGCAAGCCATCAAGGAAGAAGATCCTGATGAAGCCATTTGGCGGGCATTGACCCTTTCTTTCCAACAGTTTGACCTACAGTTTCAACCCTTTTTCGATCTATTGGTGGGACAAAAACAAGACCTTGACTTCCAGCAGCCCACCTCTGAAAAAGAGCTTTCCGACTATAGTTACTACGTAGCCGGCAGTGTGGGTCTGATGCTCTTGCCGATTCTCTCACAAACAGCCGCTGCGATTCAAGAGCCCGCCATAAAATTGGGTGAAGCGATGCAACGCACCAATATTTTACGTGATATTGGCGAGGATCTGCGAATGGGCCGCATCTATTTGCCACAAACGGTCTTGGCGCAATTCAACCTTTCACGAGAGGCATTAGCAGCTGGCAATCAAAACCAGCAGTTTATCGAGATGTGGGAACACGAAGCGCAACTTGCTGAGACGCTTTATCAGGAATCTTTTGTCATGATGCCGCAAATCGATGAAGATTGCCGTGAAGCTCTATTAGCAGCTGCTTTGATCTATCGGGAAATCTTGACTGTGATCCGCAAAAACAACTATCAAGTATTTGCTGAAAAAACAGCGGTACCGAAACAACGGAAAATCCAACTTTTGTTTACCGCGAAAAAAATGCTTCGTCAGGAACGTTGGGAGGGCTGACTTTGAACTTGCGAGAAAAAATATTACGAGTCGCAGAAAACCTGTTTATGCAGCAGGGGTATCAAGCAACTTCTACTAGACAGATCGCAGAAGCCGTCGGCATCACCCAACCCAATCTTTATTATCACTTCAAAGGCAAAGAAGCCATCTATTATGAAGTGATGGTCTCTTTGGCACAAGAGGTTTCTGGAAAACTAAATCAGACTGTTGAAGATACTTCCTTGACGATCTCTGAAAAAATCTTAAACATGTTTCTTTTTTTAAGAAGTCGGCATCGCATCAATTTTTATATGATGATGCACGACATTCAGCATACCGTTTCTGAGGACACTTCAAAAAAACTGTACTTGCTTTGGCGGAAAAATTACAAAGAACCGTTTCTTGACTTGTTCCGTCGCAGTGATTCCAAACTTCGTTCGGATGTCGATCCAGAATTTGTCACCAGTCAGTTGTTAGTGCTGATGGCGGCTCACTTGGACTCACCGGGAAAAGAAGACAAAATGCCAGAAGCGATCGATTTGTTTTTATTCGGTGCACTAGGCAATGGGCCAATTGCGAAATAGCTGGAACGTTGGCTTTTGTCCCGAGAATAATCATTCGACGAATTTCTGACAATCGCGTACACTGATCCAGTAAACAGAAACTTAAAAGGATGGATGTACATGTCAAAAAATCGAATCGAAGCCTTTACGGATGCGGTCATTGCGATCGTAATGACCTTATTAGTATTGGAATTGCACCAGCCCGAAGGCGATACCTTTGCTTCTTTTTTAGGAGTGGAACAGCAATTTATTATTTATTTGATCAGCTTTGTGATGTTAGCGATCTACTGGAACAATCACCATCATCTATTTCAAGTAGTATCTAAAATCGACGGTTGGACCTTGTGGGCGAATCATTTATTGATCCTGGCACTAACCCTCTTTCCTTTTGTAACGTCATGGGTCAGTCGTTATCCAGTCGCTCTTGCCCCTCAACTGCTTTACGGAGCTGTCATTTTATTGACGGATTTCAGCTATTTCCTTGTAGGAAAGTCCTTGGTGCGTGCCAACCCTGACAATCAAGCCATCGTAGAACTGTTTCGCGGATACAAGAAACTCTACTTTACGTTGTTTATCAACGTGCTGGCATTGCTCCTCGGCTGGCTGGTCCATCCACTACTTATCATCACGCTGGATAGTCTCGTGCTATTGTTGTGGGTGATCCCTGAGAAAAAAGTAGAAACCTTTTTAAAACAATAAAAACACTTGCGTCCTTCTCCTGATGGATAACTGCGCAAAAGCAGAACAATCGGCTGCTTTTGCGCAATCATCCATCGCTTTTAGGAGAAGGATGCAAGTGTTTTTTCTAGCGAATCAAGTCTTTCCCTGGTGCCTGTAAGACTTGTTCCACTTGTTCTTTGGTGGTTAAGGGGACATCTCCCAGCATCGTATGAGCCAATACAGCATTCGTGATTGCAAAATCAGCGGTGCGTTGGAGCGACCATTTTTCGGCATAGCCTAATAATACACCAGCGGCATAGGCATCCCCTGCCCCGATCCGATCCAAGACTTGCAGCAGCTGCGGTGCCGTTTCATAGGCATCCTGCGCCGTAATGATTCTTCCACTGATAAACTGCTTGTCTTCCACGGATAGACGGCGTGTCCCGCAGAACCATTCTAGTTGATACTGGTCAATAAAGGATTGGATCAACGCAAGCTCGGCGCCTTCTGTTTCCTCTAAGGGATATGCCAGCAGCTCCTCCAAGTCACGGACAGAGCCGAAAACTAGATCACAATAAGGTAGAATCGTTTCATACCGTTGTTTTAGTACCTCCCGATTTAATTCTTCATTCAAGCTTGGGCGGAAGTTAAAATCAAAGCAGACGCGAATCTGCTTTACATGGGCCTGTTTCGCCAAAGCCAATGCAGTTTGCCAGGTTCTCTCAGTCAAACTAAGAGAGATCCCGCAAATATGAATGAGATCGACTGTTTCTAGAAATCCATCGATGGCATATTCTTCTGGACCTGAAACGCCAAAGGAACTATGATGGCGATTTTGATAAGTCACGTAAGTCGGACGAGCGCCGTAGCCGATCTCGGCGAAATAACTGCCGATATGGCTGTATTTTTTGCCAACAAATGCTGTTTGAATCCCATAGGAACGCAAGCTGGCTTTCGCCGTATCCCCTAAACGGTTGGCTGGCACTTGTGTCAGCATCGAGGTGGTCAAGCCGAAATGCGCCAAATTGCCTAACAGATTGACCCCTGTTCCTGTAAAATCCATCCGCAAAGAGTGGGTCTGTTCCAGTGTTCGATATTCTGGTGGCGTCAATCGCATCATTACCTCACCGTAAGCACCGATCCGCATCATTGATCCCCCCTATTTGGCTGCTGCCAACACCTTTTTCGTCATTTCTGCTAATTTCTGTACATCTTCAGGGCGTGTGTCCCCTGTTTCGCCATCGATGATCGAGCTGTAAATATGTGGAATGACTTTTTTCACTCCTGCATCAACAGCGATCTGCAAGATTTCTTCAAAGTTTTCTAAATCGATGCCGCCGGTCGGTTCCAAATAAAAATCATTCGCAGCACAAGCCTCTGCTACTGCTTGATACTCTGCTTTATGAGCCAACCCTTTCATTGGAAAATACTTGATAGAACTAGCCCCCATATCTTTTAATAAAGCGATCGCTGTTTCGACGGGGACTTCTGCAGCTGGAGTTTGTGAACTCAATGGTCCAGTAGCAATATTGACATAGCCGACTTTTCCCGTTGGTGAAACAAGGGCATTGACGATCGTTTCAGATTGTCCTAGCAAAGCTCGTGAGGTCCCCGCTCCCGTGAACACTTGGTTAACATGCTGTGGCTGTAGAACAGCGGAAATTCGGGAGACCATTTCACTTTGGTTGGGGTCGCCAGCACCAAGTCCAACAGAAAGGGCATTATTTGTTGCCGCTTGATAGGTTTTCATGTCAACGATGGCTGCCTCATCGCTAGCATAATTTTTTGATAAAACACCTAGGACGATGTTGCCCTCTGCTGCTTCATAACAAGCTTTCGCATTTTCAATAGAGTTTGCTAACACATTCAGACAGACACGGTCAGCGAAATAATTGGGTGAAGTTTTCATTTTTGGGTTGCTCCTAACATAATTTCTTGTAAGCGATCGGTGATCACTGCCATTTCTTGTTCATTGACTGCTCGGATATCAAATTCAATAATGCCGTTATTGGCTTGGTATTCACGGGTATAAATCGCTGGTTCTCCCGCTTTTAGCGCGTCGATCACTGCTTTGGCACTTGGTTCTTTCACTTTGACACTCGCTCGATAAATGTCTCTGCCGGCGCTGTCTTGAACGATTTTTGCTTCGAAACCAGTGATTTCATTGATTGCCGCAATAAATGGTTGTAGGCGCTCTTGCATCGAAGCGCCAGATTCTGTTCCCTCCGCTAGATAATCCGTCACGGCTTGGGTAAATCCGAGAATATTGTCTTTACCGATTTTCATTGCTCGACCAATACCTTTGGATTGCAGGCGCACCCAAGAGACATAGGGCTGCTTGCCGATCACTAAGCCAGCACTTGGTCCTGACAGTGCTTTCGCACCTGAATAGATCACTAAATCAGCACCTGCTTGGGTATAGGCAAACAAATCTTCCTCAGCAGCCGCATCAACGATCAATGGAAGATCGTGTGCCTTGGCAACTTGGGCCGTTTCTGCTACCGTCAGCATACTTTTTTGAACGGTATGATGACTCTTTATGTAGAGGATCCCCGCCGTTTCGGGCGTAATCATCTGTTCAATGTGCTCGGGTGTGCACATATTGGCATAGCCTGCTTCTACGACTTTTCCGCCGCCTTGCGCCACCATCACTTCCACCGGTGTGCCATAATCTACGTTGTGGCCTTTGGGCAAAATGATCTCCCGCTTGCTGATTTTCTCACTATATGGGTGGTACAAATGATAGCTGTCTCCTTGACCGATGAGTGCCGCCACTGATTGGGCGATTCCCGCCGAAGCGGAAGAAACGATTTGCGCATCTTCCGTTTTCAACAATTTTGCTAAATAGGCACCGGTTTTTTCTGCTAGATCTGCCATTTCAAAGAAATGCTCCCCGCCATAGCGCTGGGCTGCAAGCACGCCTTCGCTGACTTTCGAGACACCTAGAATCGTCATTTTGCCAGAAGCATTGATGACTTCTTTCAAGCCTAGTTCTTCAATATTCAGTGTCAAAAAGTTCCCCTCCTATCACCGCTTTTTGCGGCACGATCTGTTGTGTCGTGATTCGGCGATTGCCGTTAGAATCCGTCAATTCCTTTTCGCCCTCTTCAAAGCGGAAAATCGTAAAATCAGCATCATATCCCAATGCGATCTCGCCTTTGTTCTGTAAATGAAATTGCTTCGCAGGGGCACTGGTCACCTTCTCGATGATCTCACGCCAATCATACCCTACGACCGCTAATTTTTCCATAGTCGTCGCTAAATCAAAAACAGGTCCATTGGTACGATTGCGGATGTAGATATCCGTACTAATGGAAGAAGCCTTTAGCTGATTGGCAAAGGCCGTCTCCGCCACATCAAAATTGAAACTGTCTGTCCCATGACCAATATCGAAGACCAAGCCTTTTTCATAGGCAGCAAAGACGAAAGGCTTGATGGTTTGGTTCGTCTGATCCAAAATCCCATTGGCTTTGCCGTTAAAGCAATGGGTCACCACATCACCTGCTTCCAATTCAGCGAGAATCTCTGCTAAATTCGGTGGTGCTGAACCAATATGGACCATCAGAGGCAACGGTTGATTTTCAGCTTGGATCGCTTTGGCTAATTTCAACGGCGTGATGCCATTTTCGCCGATCACCGTTTTGCTCATTCGGGCTTTGATTCCGACGATAAAGTCAGGAAACTTCTGCAGCGCTTCTTTGACCAATTCTTTTTTGACTTTTGACAGATCCGCAAGTTCATCCTGCTCTACGATCCCCCATTTGGAAATATTGACTAAAGCAAAGACATTGGTTTTGGCTTCTTTGGCTAAATCATAAAACCGATGGATATTTTCGGCGCCAGTCGTCCCCGCATCGATAACGGTCGTGACGCCTCGTTTGACACCGATCTCATCTGGATAATCATAATAGAGCGTCATTTCCTCGAAACAATGGACATGGTCATCGATCCAACCAGCTGACAAGAACTCCCCTTCTGCTAAGGTCAGCTCTTGTTTCGCCTGCTCCTTCAACGTGGGTGCCAAAGCAGTGATTTTGCCGTCTTGAACCCCAATATCAAATACTTCTTCATCGATCGTGCGGGCTTGACGAATAATCAAATCAAACATTTCGTTACACCTTCCTCTCTGTGAAAGTGAATTTCGACCAAGGATGGATAAAGGGCAGCAGAACTAACTCTTGTTCGACGATCGAACCGATTTTATTTTTTCGTGGGTCTGAGTGAGGCTCTAGCACTACTTGCAGCTCGTTTTTGTACTTGCCAAAACGATCATTGCCGATCACAACATCCCCTCGTTGAAAGACGCCTTCGTGGTCATGGGCAGGATTGTCATGGTTCTTATACTTTTTACGAACTTCTGTGGAACGGATCATCCGGTCAGTGATGTCGCCTCGGCGGTAATGCTGCTCGTCAAGGGCGATTCGGCGTTCAACTTCATTGATTTCAGGCACAAATTCAATCGCAAATGCCGTCTGGTAGCGATCAATCGCTCCTAGTGCCGCCAATTCTGCTTCCGAAGCATAAGCATTGCCGATAATGACATCATCAATCAAGCCTGTGGCAAACAAATGCTTTGCGGCAGTTTCTACAGGCATTCTTCGGTGCATTTCTAAGGTCGGTAAGCCATCATTGATATCCCAAGGTCCGATCGTTCCCGTTTGAGAAGAGATAAATGCGGCGGTTCGAATGCCTTTTTCCTTGAAACGACGACTGCATTTTTCAAAGAAATCATAGGGTAAGGCAGTCCCTTCTTGTGGATAGAAATTGTGGCAGCCGTATAAGTAAGGAATGTTGGCTTGATAGGTCAAAATATTGTCTAAATACGCCACATCATTGCTCATATTCAATTCAACAGCTAAACCAAAGGGATTGTAGGTCAACATCGCTTCTTTGTTGCCGTCAAAACCTAAATCTAAACGAATCCCATCGGCACCTAGTTCATGGAAAAAGGTCAAGTCATCATAGGAGATGCCTAGTTCAGAAAAGATGGCTGGTGCCACGTCTAAAATCGTTTCATAGCCTAATCCTTTGGCAAAATCAATCAACGCTTTAAATTTTTTCTGCACGTTTTCTTTGCCGTCGCTCACTTCCAACATACTCATAAAAATGCGGCTAAAGCCATAATCATGGGCTAATTGCAGATAGGCTTTATCTGTTTCAAAATCACTGTGATCGGGATACACCGATACTCCTAGTTTTCTTTTCAACTTATCTCATCCTCATTTCTTCATAAAAAGCAGTAAAACGTGTCAGTAAAAGCGAACTGCAAACAATCGTCGCCGTCATCGTCAAAAATGGTCCCCACGGAAACTGACGGCTCAGTAGGATCGCTGCAGCAACGCCAAGAATCCCGAACAAAAGCATCCGCCAAAACGGCACTTCTTGAATTTTTTTCCCTTGTGCTGATTTTGTTAGCCAAATTTGACAACCAAAAAATAAACAAATGGCATAAATCCCCATGTTTGCACCTCACTCTTTTTGTTTTGCTTAAGCGGCTGTTTCTTCTTCTTGCTCTCGGGCAATCTGCTGTTTCTCAAAGACTTTAAAGAATGGGTAATAGATTGCGAGTGTGATAAAGAAGTTGACGATCACTAAAATCGCTGCTGCGATACTCCAGTCCGTACTCATCCAGGCGGCGATTGGTGCTGGAATGGCAAACCCAAGTCTGGCAGCCATCATCGGTACGACGCCCGTAATGGTAGCGAAGTAAGAAATCGTTGTCGTAATCAACGGTGCCACCAAGAAAGGAATGCCTAAGATCGGATTCATTACGATCGGTGCACCGAAAATCACTGGTTCATTAATATTGAATAGGCCTGGCAAGATGGACAAACGGCCCAATTGTTTCAAGTATTTTGATTTGGAGAAGAAGAACAAAACGACCAACGCTAAGGTCGTACCGGCTCCACCGATCCATACGAACCATTGTAAAAATTGTTCCGTAAAAATATTAGGCAATTCATGCGCATTGCCAGATGCTTGGAAGGCTTCCATATTTTCAGCGATGGAAATATCCCAGAAGGGACGAATGACAGGACCCATGATGGCTGGTCCATGAATTCCCAGTACCCAGAAGAAACAGATCAAGAAGACAGTCAATAAACCACCAAACAAACTGTTACCCGCTAGCACATCTTTTAACGGCATCAACAAGTTACTTAAAAAGCCATTGATATCAAAACCGAGCATATGACGGATCACCCAGAACAAAATCAGGATGGCTCCTCCAGGAATCAACGCCATAAATGAATTCGTCACTTCTGGTGGCACACCATCTGGCATTTTGATGGTAATGTTTTTTACGATAAAGAAACGATAGATTTCAACGGACAAGATCGCCGTGACGATCGCGCCAAACAAAGAGCCTGACCCTAAATTTGCCACATTGATATAACGTCCCGCATCAATGATGCCTTCCACAGAATCAAAGACTCGCAACGGTGGTGCAGCGGTTACAAGAAAGGACATCGTTGCTAAGATACCCGCAGTCAATGAATCCAGCTTATAGCTTTTGGCTAGCGATGAAGCAATCCCATACGTTGCATATAATGCCAATAATCCGACTGTATAACGAAAGGGAATATCCAAAACTTCCCGATACGGTTCGATCACCGCAGCGACTGATTCGATGGGAAAATTCAGTAAGATCGTGAAGAAAGACCCAACAATCGTTAATGGTAACGTAGCGATGATCCCCTTACGAATCGCTACCATGTGCCGTTGCATCCCCACTTTATTTGCAATCGGCATCAACTTCTGTTCAATAAATTCTACAAACCCTTTCATAATTGCCTCCTTAGTTTATAACATTATAATGTTTATACAAGGATAATAGCACAGTGCTTCCTGGGAGTAAATATGTTTTTTACGAATAGACGAAACTATTTTAACAGCTCAAAAGAACATTTATTCATTGTAATTTTACACAGTAGCACGACTTAAAAATTTATATGTTGATAAGGAATTTTAGAATTAGCTAGATACAAAAAAACCTATTGGCAATGTTTCCCAATAGGCACGATATTAAAATCAAAAATAAGATTCTTGATTCATTTAATGTTTTTTGTTTTATCAAATGAATTTTCTACTTAATTATACTTTCTTCTCATAAATAAAATCATCCATAACAAATCTCGAACCAATCGTAACGGTGCGTTCAGAAACGCGTTCAAAGCCGCGATGTTCATAAACAGCGATCGCCTGCTGATTTTGTTTGTTGACGTTTAAATGCAACGTTTTGCCTGAGGCGATTTCCTCATACCAATCAAAGACTTGGCTGGCATAGCCTTTGCCTCTAGTGGATTGGTGGAGATACAATTTACTTAAATAAATCTGCTGCGGCGTTTCTTCATACGCTGTATACCCCACTGCTTGGTTACCTTCCATTAGTAAAAGATAGACGGCTCCTTGCTGGACTTCGTTTTGAATCGCTGCTGGTGATTGATAATGAGCCAGCATATACGCGACTTGATCCGAACCAATGATTGGTGTAAACACTTCTGGCCAGATTTCTTTGATCAAACGATCCAACGTTTGGAAGTCTTCTGGTGATTGAATGATTTTTTGTGTAATTGCCATAAGAATCCCTTCTCTCTGTTGCTGTGCGAAACAGAAACTCGCTTATAAATATCTCTATTATAAGGGAAGAACAAAAAAAAGAAAGGGCACGTTGAATAAAGATCCCTAAAAGTTTCAAAAGATGGTAAACTAGAAGTGAAAAAATAGCTACAAAAAGGAGGTAGCAATATGATGCAACTCTTACAACTACTTTTATTGGCAATCATTTTTGTTTCTTTCTTCATGGTGTTGATTGGATGGGTTTTATCGATGACCAATGGCTCGATCTTTTCTCGTTCTCCTCAGCAATTTAAAGCACACGCTCATGATCCTAACTATGAAAAAGAACGACAAGCAGGCAAGCGCTTGAAAGAGATTATATTTCGACGCATTATTCCTTTAGGAATAGCCTCTTTGCTCGTCTATGAATTAACCGCACTATTAAACGTCCTTTAAAAGTTTTTAAAAAGACTTGAACGAATCAAAAAATAACCGGCATCTTTTCCTGTTGATCAATGCTCCTTTCGCTTTCGCTGTGGGGAACATCAATGCATAAGATGCCGGTTTTTTTTATTTGCTTACTGCTGCTTTAGAGGCTTGAACTTTTTTCAGTAAAGCGAAGAGGACTTGGCTATCATCGATAGCCGCAATATATTGTTGGCAAATTGCCATCATTTCTGTTTCATCCATTTTATCTAAAGAAATAACTAATTCATTTTCTACTACCTGCTTATTATTCATAGGGCTCCCTACTTTCTTCCTTTGTTACCTCTAGTTTGCCATGAATGAGCAGGTTCCGTAAGAACTTTTCAGTTTACAAACAGGAAACGGGTGGTTTACATCCTTGTCCTACCAAGGTTTTGCCAGAAAATTTATTCGGTAGCTGGCTCAATGTGGATGTCGGTATCAAACACCTGAAAACGATCAGCTAAGAGATCTTCAATAGCATCTGCCACGTTATGACTCTTTTCAACCGTCAAAGATTTGTCCATCGTCACGACGACATCGAGAAAAACATTGGCACCATACATTCTTCCTCGAATCGATTTAACAGATTTCACTTCAGAAAAACCAGCGATTGCCGCTTCATACTCCACGACTAACGATTCATCAAACCCATCAGAAAGTGAAAAGGCACTCTCGCGAAAAATGTCAACGGCGGTTTTGATAATCAAAAGAGCTACCACGATCGCAGTCAAACTGTCTAACCAACCGATACCAAATGAGGCGGCAAAAATAGCGATCGCCGTTCCAATACTCGTCCACGCATCGCTGCGGTTGTCTTTAGCAGCTGCTAGCAAAGCGGAGCTTTTTACGCGAGCGGATAATCGCTTATTGTAGTAATACATACTATACATCAAAATAGCTGAAATGATACCGACGACTGCCGCAATCATATCGGGACTTTGCGTTTCACCGAGTAGAATCGTTTGAATGGAGGACCATAAAACCTGCAGACCGACCGCCAGCATAATCAAGGATGTTACGAGACTCGCCACATTTTCTGCTTTCCAATGACCATATTTATGGTCTTCATCTGCTGGCTTTTGAGCCAAACGCAAACCGATCAAAACAGCGATAGAAGCTACGATATCCGTCGCATTGTTTAATCCATCCGCCCATAATCCTTCAGAGTTTGCCAAACGACCAATAACTAGTTTGGCGATGGAAACAAAAATGTAGGCAACGATACTTAAGATAGCGCCTCTTTCTGCTTGTTTTAATTCTGCATATCTTGTTTGATTCATGTCATCCCCTCCAATTAGTCAACTTGAAAATAATAGCTGAAATTTTCATCAATTGCATCATTTATTTGAGAGATTTTATTTTTTAGGAGTGGCAAACATTCACTTCTAGTGAAACGAATTTCTGTTCTGAGGCTACCAAAAAACAGGACACCAAAGGGAATCCTGTTTTTTGCTTTTTTTCTTTCACAAAGAATCGCTGCTACTCGTTCACCAGCAGCTGTCGATTTCTTTCACTGAATTTCTCGTTATGGGAAGAAACCATCGCCTGTGGGACACTGGTCGGCTCTAAATAGTGTTTGATTTGGTTGACTGCTTGCGCAGCATCTTGAAAGGCGCCTGCCAAAAGATTCACTTTGCCTTTGAAGTAATGGATGTCACCAGCTGCAAACACACCGGGATGGCTGGTTTTTGTTGGAATCTCACAGTTCAAATAAAAATCTTCATGACGCGCGAGATCAAAGGAAACTTTATCTAACAAGGAACTGTCCCGGTCATAGCCATGTTGGATCAACAAATGATCGCATAAAAAATCGATCGTTTCTTGGTTAGCAATGTTTTTTAATCTTAGAACCATATTGAAGGTTTCGGCTTGATTCACCCCGTCAATCGTGTGATTCATCAGCACTTGAATCCCTTCTGCTTTCATCTTCTTTACTTGTGCTTCATGGGCCTTCAATTTCTCGCCCCGATAACAAAGCGAAACTTTTGCCCCATAAGACGCCGCTTCAATCGCATAATCAACTGCTGCATCCCCGCCGCCAGAGATCACAAGATGTTTGCCTTGGATCGCTTGCTGGTCAGGAAACTGATAGTGGATATAGTTGTCGACATTATTATGGATGAAACAAGGCAATCTTTGCGGAGAAACGACACCGCCGCCAATACAAACTAAAACGGTGCGTCCAACATGGGTCCTCCCTTGGTCATCCACTGCATAAAAAAGATCGTCTTCCTTGGTCAATTCGATGATTTTCGTTTTCAGATAGATCGTTGGATCAAACAACTTAGCCTGTTCAATCAAGTGTTCTTTGACTTTCTTCCCCTTGGTTGGCGGCAATGCACCCACATCCCAGACCATTTTTTCAGGATAAAAATTGATCTTCCCGCCTAATTCGGCTTGTGCTTCAAACAATACGACCGATAGATCACGTAATCCAGCATAAAAACTCGCATAAAGCCCCGTGGGCCCTCCTCCGATAATCAGAACATCTGCTATAGTGGTCATTGGCTAGCCTCCCTCTCATAAATGAAAATCATTCTCAATTAGTTAGTTCGATTATAGTCAACGAATACGTGTTTGTAAAGAATTTTCTGAAAACAAATTAATTAACTTAGCCGATTATTTTTATTTACATTGTAAAGAAAAAAGCCTTTTCCTAAATATCTGCTAAAGAAAAAATGAGTAGAATGTTATTTTTTCTCATTTTATCTAGTGATATGTTTGTGATAGCTACTGACTTCAAGGTATACTCTTAGAAAGTAGGTGAAAAAATGAAAGTTGAAAAATGTTACGCACCCTTACCGGATGGGTCTGTCCTCTATTACGAAAAAACCGGTTCAGGATGCCCTCTTTTTTTATTGCACGGAAATGGCGGTAGCAGTGCCTATTTCTCAAAGCAGGTCGACGCATTGCGACAAAAACATCAATTGTACTTAATCGATAGCCGTGGGCATGGCAAGTCCACTAACACACAGAAAAAGATCGATTTTTTTAAAATGGCAACGGATCTTTTAGCAATCATTCAGCAAGAAAATTTGTCTAAAATCGCCCTATTAGGATTTAGTGATGGGGCTAATCTAGCAATGGTCTTTTGTCATCTTTACCCTGAGTATGTTAGTTGTATGATTTTAAACTCGGGCAATACTGAGCCACGGGGAGTTAGACTCTTTTCTCGAATGGGGAGTGTCTTGCAATATCTGATCGTTTGGCTTTGTTCCCCATTCTCAAAAGGAATGCGGGGCTTTCTCCCTATTTTGGGATTGTTGTTTCGTCCAATCGGTTTATCTACAGCCGATTTGAATCACCTCAGTGTGCCGACATTGATTTTGGTCGGCAAACGTGATTCGATCAAGCTTTCCCATTCTTTTTATATTGCAAACAGTATCCCTCAGTCCAATTTTATCGTCGTCAAAGGACAAGGACATAGTTTTGCACGAAAGAATCCAGAGGTATTTAACACGAAAGTATTATCTTTTTTAGAAAAGGTCGGTGAATAACTATGAGAATCTTTACTTGGCTCCGCGACCACCGCTCACTGTTTAAAACACTCTTCTTGATTGCAGTAGCCGTGATCGTGTTGGGCGAACTGCTTTCATTAAGCAAGACGATCTCCATTGATCAATTAAAAGAGTTGTTTGCGCAACTGGCACTTTGGCGAGTGGCATTAATGGCTGTCATTGGGTTATTATGTGTCTTGCCAATGGTCTTATATGACATTGTCTTGAACCGCCTATTAGGGGACAAACCTGATCGCCGTTATTTGCTGGAAACCAGCTGGATCATCAACACTATGAACAACTTAATCGGCTTCGGCGGCTTCATCAGCATCGGATTACGCTCGGAATTTTACGGCAAAGGAAAAAAAGGCAAAGAAGTTGCCCAAGCAATTTCGAAGATTTTTATTTACCTGATGTCTGGTCTTTCGATTTTATCCCTTGCTGCACTAGCCTTCGTCTTATTTGGTCCAACGACAGATTATCTGCAACAGTATTGGATCTGGCTTTTAGGCGGTAGTCTTTATTTTCCAGTTGTCTATGCCCTTAGTTTTTCCAAAAAAAATGCTTACTTAGGTGGACTGCAACGGCGTGATCGTCTGCAGTTGATCGCCGCTTCCTTATTAGAATGGCTAGGTGTTTTTGCAGCCTTCTTTACGACTGGTCTCTTGATGGGCATCTCGGTGGATGTGTTTCAATTGTTGCCACTTTTCATCGCTGCCTCCGTGATTGGGATCGTTTCGATGATTCCCGGAGAACTTGGAACCTTTGATGTAATGATGATCATGGGAATGGGCTCACTGCAGATTCCCCGTGAAAGTGTCATTGCTTGGCTGTTGCTTTTCCGCCTGTTTTATTACATCATTCCCTTTTTGATCGGTTTGCTTTTTTTCTCAAAAAATGTCGGCGTCTCCCTCAACCAGCGCTTTTCTGGTATCCCCAAAAGCTTATTGTTGGAGGTATTCCATAAGATCGAGGTGTTGCTGCTTTATTTGACGGGAACGATGTTGGTGCTCTCCGCCACGATTCCAGAAGCCTTTGATCAAATCAAATGGTTAGCCCACCTCAATCCGATTCGCTTGAATTTTGTGATGCAGTACCCGAGTATTTTTCTCGGTTACCTCTTTTTAATTGCCGGTCGAGGGATATCTGCCCGTGTCAGTCGCGCGTACGTGCCGACGCTTTTGTTGATTGCAGCAACAATCGGTTATGCTATTTTTGCTGGCTTCCGTTTTTCGACCATGCTGTTTCTTCTATTATTATTAGCAATCATGATTTTTTCAAAAAGCGAGTTGTTCCGTAAACAACTCGTCTTCTCGTGGGAATGGCTGACGATCGATGGTTTGTTAATTGGTTCGTTGACGATCCTCTATGTCATTATCGGGGTCTACAATATGCCTCATATCAATCGACATCCAACGCATCACCATTCGATGGATTTTTTGCTTTTCCCTTCTGAAAAATTATGGCTGCAAGGGTTCGTTGCGATTTTATTCGTCGCCATTGCGATGCTGCTGTTTGCCCGGTACTTGATGGGACCAAAACACCAATTAGGCGTCAGTGCTGCCACTGATAAAGTGAAACATGTTTTAAATACTTACGGTGGCAACAGCGACAGCCATCTGGTGTATCTAAAAGACAAGAAAGTATACGTGTATCCAGAAATTGGCGAGCCGACGGTCTTTTTTCAATTTACGACCTTTAATAACAAATGTTTAGTCATGGGGGATCCTTCTGGGAAGCAAGCAGACTTTCCACAGGCACTGGAAACTTTCTTAACAGAAATGGATCAATGGAATTATCTGCCGGTCTTTTATGAAAGTAGTGAAGAAATGGTGATGCTGCTGCATGAATTTGGGTATGACTTTATCAAATTCGGTGAGAAAGCTTATGTGGATCTACCTAGCTTCACCCTCTCAGGAAAGAAAATGAAGGGACAGCGGGCATTGAACAATAAGATCACTAAAGAAGGCTTTACTTTTGATGTGCTCACCCCACCCTTTTCAGCCGAAACATTTGCAACGCTTAAGGAAATTTCTGACAACTGGCTAGATGGACGGAAAGAAAAAGGGTTCTCCCTTGGGTTCTTTTCAGAATCCTATCTAAGCACCGCACCAATTGCTGTCGTCCGTAATCAGCAACAGGAGATCGTCGCATTCGCTTCCTTTATGCCCACCTATCAAACAGGCCTAGCATCCATTGATTTGATGCGCCACGATCCTGAAAAAGCGCCGAATGGAACGATGGATTTCTTGTTTATTCAGCTATTCGACTATTTTAAAGAACAAGGCTACCAACAATTTGATTTAGGCATGGCACCATTAGCCAACGTTGGTACTTTCCGCAGCAGTTTCTTGCAAGAGCGGATCGCCTATCTCGTTTACACCTTTGGTTCTCGTTTCTATTCTTTTGAAGGGTTACGCGAATACAAACAGAAATATGCCGCTTCTTGGTCCCCTCGCTACATTTTATACTCTCGGGATAGTTGGATCGGGTATGTCATGATGGCCCTCTTGATCGTCGATAATCAATCGGCGGAAAAAACGAAGTAAAAAAGGTTCCCATACTCCTCTTTCTTTTCGGAGTATGGGAACCTTTTTCAATTGTTGTGCTTAACTTATTCAGCCGATTTAGATGGTGCATTTTCCCAAAGTTGTTTGACGACTGGAATATTTCCCAGTTCCGTCATATTTGATGGCAGAATGACCGTATTGGTATTGCTATTCACCACATCTCTGAAGGCTTCGATCCCTAGATATGATAGTGAGCGCTCGTCGAGCTGGCTTTCTTTGATTGCTTCATTGATGGCTAAAATCCGTTTGCGTTCAGCTTCAGTGATTTTCGCGATTCGTTCTGCTTCCGCCTCGGCATCAATCCGTACACGCTTTGCCCGCGCCTCGGCATCGATTTGAGTTTGTTCCGCTCGGGCTTCGGCGTCAATCGTCATTTGAGAAGCTTTGGCTTCTGCACTCAAGACTGAAGAAGATTTCTCACCTTGGGCTCTTGTGATCATCGATTCTTTGTCTCTAGAGGCAGTGATCAATTTGTTCATTGATTCAATGATTTCTTGCGAAACTTTGATTTCCCCAATGTTGATTCGGTCGATCGCTAACCCATAGCCTGCCGTGATATCTTTGATTGAAGTAAACAATGCTACGTTGATTTCTTCAGTCCCATTTAAAACTTCATTTAAATCCATTTTCCCGATGATTCCCCGCAAGTTAGATTGGGCATCTTGGATCATTGAAACAACGGAGTTTTCATTTTCGTAGACAAAGGCACGCACATCTGTGACATGGTATTTGATTGCTTCATCAATTTGAACGATTACATTATCTTTTGTGATTGCACTTTGGGGTTCGATCTCCAAAGGAATCTGTTTCAAGGACACTCTTTCTCTAACTGTATACAAAATCGGAACAAGAAAATGAAGCCCTGGTTCCAACGTTCGAACGTACTTCCCAAAACTTTCGACAACTTTGACTTCCCCTTGACGAACGATCACAGCAGTGCTTGCAATCAGCCAAATCAGAATCACTAATACTAAAATAACTAAAATAATTTGGATAATGATCATTGTAAAAACCCTCTTCCATTTTCAAATAATGTATTGTTTACACGGGTCAATAAGACACCGTTTTCAACCCCGATAATCTCTAACATGACATTTTCAGCAGGAATCCCTGCAATCACCCGATATTCTGTATAGGTGCCATAAAGCCGTATATAGCCTGAATAATGATCCGTCAACGATCGAAAATAGCGCCCTACCGCTCGTTTTTCCATATAATCTACGATGATTTTCACCCTCTTTGCCTTCATGCAGTAAATTTGAAGCTTCAAACTCATTTGTTAATCTATTACAAGTGTTACTAACTATGATAGCACGTTTCACCCAAGAGAACAGTAAACTTATGCTGATTCCGGTTTTTTTTAGAAAAAAAACATAGAACGAAAACCAATTCCTTGCATTTTTCAATTAAATTGCATACAATTTAATTGTACAAAATATAAAAATCAGGAGTGAAGAAATGATGAAAAAAATGTATTCGACTAAAATGATCAACACTGGTGGCCGTTCAGGAGAAGTACACAGTCCCGATCATTCATTTGAGCTAAACATCACTGCACCTGGCAAACGTGTCGAAAATGCTACCAATCCAGAACAACTTTTTGCAGCTGGTTTTAGTGCTTGCTTCAACAGTGCCCTTGAATTGGTGAAAAGCAGCAAAGGAATCGATGGTGCTTCTACGGTGAGCGCACAAGTGACCTTATACGCAGAAAGCGAATCCAGTTTTGTCTTGGGTGTTGAGATCGAAGGTCAAATCGAAGGATTGTCAACAGAAGAAACACAAGAATTGCTTGAGATCGCTCATACCGTATGTCCTTATTCAAAAGCCACAGCTGGCAACATTGAAGTGACTGTCAAAGCCGTTAGCGAGTAGACTTTCGTTGAAAAAACAGCTATGATAAGAGGCGGATATTAGAAAAAGGGGTGAAAACATGAATGTCTTAGCGTTAGAAAACCAATTGTGTTTTCCTCTATACGCCGCTTCAAAAGAAATTATCAAACAGTACAAAGACTTACTGGACCCGTTGAATTTGACCTATACCCAATATTTAGTGATGTTGGTGTTATGGGAAGATGAAGCGATCAGTGTCAAAGCATTGGGGAAGCAATTATGTCTCGACTCTGGCACACTGACACCGGTTTTAAAAAAGCTTGAAGCAAAAGGCTACCTAGCAAGAAATCGAAATCAAGACGATGAACGTTCTTTGCGGGTCACATTGACTGACTCAGGCAAAGCGCTCCATGAACAAGCGTTAGAGATCCCCTACAGAGTGACCGAATTCTTGCCTCTTGAACCGGAAGAACTGTCCGTGCTCCATCAATTGACGACAAAAATGGTACAAAAATTTCAAGAACAAGAAAAATGATCCGCTGTTTTCACAGCGGATCATTTTTTTATCATGCAAACGAGTATTCTTTAAGAAGCTTTAGTTTCCAATTCACCAATCACATTTAGCAACTGGGTTAATTGTTCAGGATCTTCGATTTTTCTGATGGCGATTTTCACTAATTCAAAAATCTGGTCATCGGTTAGGCCTGTCTGTAATATCTCCAATTCACTTACAGCTGGCTGAAAGCGACGAGCCAAGACTGATCCGCTCATTTTGATACTTGCAATCTCCAGAACTCCTTTGTTTACTAACTTGCGAATCACGGACAGTGATGTGTTACGGTTTAAGCCGAAACGTTCACTAAATTCTGTACAGCACAGAGGTTCATCCACAGCCCAAAAACAAACTAAGACTTCCCACTCTTTTTTTGAAAAACTCAAGTAATCCATAATTGCTCCTTTCCATGCCGATGAGGCTGGTTCTTATTTTCTAAATTAAAACAATCGTAGCTATTTCAGTCAGCTGGCTTTCCTCTTCCTTTTTTCGATTGTTTTTTCTTTCACTAAAAGGATTATATACCAATAATAATCTATTTTATTCATAATTTCAAAATAATTTTTATTTTAATGATAAATAACATGTTTAATTATTCTTTTTCTTGATAAAAAAAAACGACTAGATCAGCTAGTCGTTTTCTTACTCTACTTGATATTCCTACGAGAAGTGTTTATTGAACACTGAAGATCAAACTCTCATGCTCTTGTTCTTTTAAGGAATAGCCACAAAATTCTTTATTCAAATTCGGAAAATCACGTTCGATCATCTGAATAATCTCGATTTCCGTCAACAGTTTGTCTTCTGACAATTGCAGCGAGTTCAACAAAACAAAGCGAGAATCATAGCCTAAAATTTCCGGCATCAACCGCCAAAAATTTGTGCTGTCAATTTGTTGGATCGTTTGTTCCATAGCAACAATCAAGTTTTGCACGTGTTCATAGACTTTAGGATAATCAGATTTTAGTAGATCCAACAGTGCTTGGTCTAGCACTTTATCTAAATAAGCCTTTGTATCGGTATAAATTATTGAAGAAATCACTTATTTCATCAATCCTTTCATTCAAATGCCATATTCGACATTGTCAAGGATGGCTCCTTGTTCTTATATATAGCATACTATCGGTGATTTTCGTTCTCAGATTAAGGATAGAATATAGAAAAAAAAGAGAAGCGTATTTTCTTGTCCCCTAATCTTACTCCACAATAGCAAAATTTTGCTAAACTGATAAGCAAAGCGATTCAGCACCTATCGAAAATGAGAAAATTGTCAGATTTCCTTCCTTTTTTATCTATAGCGATTCCTACCCATCGGGCTCTGTAACTGCCAATAGCCTCGCAATTACACACTTCCACGCCCGCCAATAAACGTAGGTTTTTTCTCATTTTAACAAACGTCTTACACAGCATAATTTCAGACAGAACCTTATACAACATGTATAATTAAATTATAGAAAGTCATCAAAATAAAACGAAACGAGGAGTGGATCACAGATGAAGAGTCATTGTAAATGTGGAAAAAAAATGAATGCCCATGAAAAAAGCTGTCCAGACTGCAAACACAAAAAACAGCAAACCTTAGAATCCTTGGAAAAATTCGTTAAATACGGCAGTTTTGCTTTAGCAGGCCTATCATTAGTTTTAAAAATTGCGAAAAGCCGCCAAAGTTAAAGGGACTGACATAAACTTTTAGACGAAAAAAACGCCTTATAGGCGTTTTTTTTCTATTCATTAATGATTGTACTCTCCAACAGCCAGTTGACTGTGCCTGTATAGGTACCTGGTAAAATCAAATCTAACTTGGGGACAAAGCGAAAGTAGCAATCATATTCCTGAAGATCCAAGGTTAAGTCCGTTGCTCCTGTTGGCTCCTGCTGGAAAATCACTTGTTCTTCAGAAGTGACAGAAGCCACCAGCTGATTGCTCACCGGATCATAGAGTACCAACTGAATTTCCTCTGCCAATAGTTGCTGCTCTTGCATAAAATCCTTTATCTGTCCACTTAACTGCCAGGTTCCTTCGCTGGTATTGCTGATAGACAAAAGGGCTTCTTGATCAAAAGCAATCGCTATATAAGCAAAGCCATCGTCTCTGATGGATCGTACCAGTTCATTCAAGGTCACTGTCGCTGTGATTGAAGCAGGCGCACGCTGAAATTCTACAATCCCACGAAAGTCAATCCCATAATAACGTGTCGCCGATCGATTGCCTTCTGTATCGATCACATAGGAAGCCAGATAATAGGTTGTGCCTGGTTCTAGTTCTTCGGTGTCTAACACCAATGTATCCGTTAGCGGCTCCGACAATGTTCCCCGTTCAACCAACGCTGCTTCAGAGAAATCGGTTTCGGTGATTGTCACATCCTCCGTAAAGAACTCCGTGACATATATTTTGGCTTGGGTCGAGTTTTGGTCATCAATCGTGATCGGTATATAGGAATTGCGCTTTTGCCGCACGATCTGCAGGTCTGCTTTTGATTCTGCCAATGACGCCGAACCTGTTGTAAGCGTTGGTGGAAAGATTCCAGTCATTTGATAATAATGAATTTCTGGATCACCTGACGTCATACTGGAAACAAAAGCATTTCCATTAAAAACAGTTTGGACAGGGATGGCTATATCTAAATTCTGATTGAGCGGCGCTTCTGTGTAATTGACGGAAAAGTGAACGATGTATTCATTCCCTTTGACCATGTCAGGCAGTGTCGCAACCAATTGCCCATTTTCAATGACAAAAGGTAAGGCAGTTCCGCCTTCCGGCATGCCATTAACCATGATTTCACTGGCTTTTCCAAAATAAACCGCCTCGGGAACTAATGATAGTCCTTCTGGAAAAAGCGATGAGAGCAAGATTCCCGATTCCAAGTCAGCTAGATCACTGGTGCTTTTATAGGAGAGATAGGTCGCATAAGTAATGGTTTTGCTATTGTCGACAGTGGCTGGCTGGGAAAGTGTCGTACCAGTATCCAACAATAGTTTGACTGGGTCTTTTTCAAAAACACCGGTTCGCATCTCAAGTTCTACTAATCCTTCAACATCGACAAACGCCACTGCTTTTTCTTGAACATAGCCCCCGTTTGCACCAGTAAAACCAAAATAGACCGGTGCACTATTAGTCAGGTTCAAATTTGATTTGAAGGTGTCATCAACAGGTACCGTCACATCAACACCGAAATCTGGTACGGTGTAACGCAACGTTTGCGTTGGCTGATCAAAAACTACTGTAAAACTATGCCACACCCCATCGGAAATATCACTCACTGATACCGTATCACGATGATTTAAGACTTTATCGATAATCAGCCAGCCATCGGTGGTATATGCGTCATTTGAGCCGGGAAAATTCCATGCGATATGATGGCCGGAAGGAACATCGCGATCCATCATACCGTCCCCAGTCAAACCGGCATTATTATAGAACGTATCGAATTCAATCGCAAAACTTTGCGGGATTGCCCCCGTATTTAAAGGAGTCGTTCCTCCTGTATTTGACCAGACGCCAATCGTCGGTCCTGCTTGTTCTGCCAGCGCATTTAAGCCATTGCTTTGCATCACAAAAGCGAGCCCATCGCTGTCCGTTGCTGTATTATCGATACAAAATGCCATTTCTAACCGAAAAGAGCGAGTAAAAGAAACCGGCTTATTGAACCAGACACCACCACTGGAGTTGGTAGTAGCTCCATCATTAATCTGAACATAATTAACGCCCGGTTCCCCTTGTGGCGACCCCGCTTGTCCCACAGGAGTGATCAGAGAATCGTCAATCGCTAACGTAGGAAAATCTGGCGCAGATACCGCAGCATGGACGATTTCTTGTTTCCCACATAGCAGCAAAATGCTAAAAAAGAACACATAGCCCCATCGGATAATGCCAAACTTTTTCATCACTGTCCTCCGCTTTCTTCATTCTGATTCTTCTTGCACTGACAGCCTAACATCTGCTTCTGCTTTTTTACGTCTCCTATATAAAATGAACAAGAGAAGTAGGACAAACAGGAAGAGAAGTAGCCCTCCTGCATAGAGCCAGTACTGTTTTTGAAGATACGCTGCACCTAACGTTGTCTGACGGTTGATAAGGTTGGCTTGCTTGCGATCAACCACCACCGAATCCTCAAACACCCATGTTCCTTTAGGCGCATTCAACTCAATCCTTAATAGATAGGTTCCCGGTTCGAGAATGTTCTGATCAAAGGCACTAAACAGCTCCAAAACCGAATTCGGAGCTATTTGAAAATTCTCTGCAGAAAACCCACCGACCTTGTTACCGCTATCTTGCTCACGTATCACTGTTTTGACAGTGATGTTGCCAAAGGCTGTGGGCTGATCATTGCGGATCCTACTTTTGAGAGCTGTAGAACCATATCTTTCCACCGCCTCAGAATTGACCAAAGACAACTGGGGGTCAGGCATGGTTGCTACATTCTGACGCAAGCGGACCCCTTGTTGAATTTTATAGTTGGCTTGCAGATTTGTTTGCTGACTTTCAGTTGTTTCCGCCGGTTCTTCTTCAAAGTCAAACACACCAAGTATTTCTCCTGCAAATTCTTTTGCCTTCATTGAAAGGGTAAAATGGACCTGACGACTTTCTCCAGGGTCAAGCTGGATCGTCTGTCTCGGATTTTCAATCAATTGACTAAACGAGATTCCTTGGTTCTCTTCGGCGGTCTGTTCTGCTTGGTACGCGATGATCCCAGTAGAGGCCGTATAACTATTTAGTGCTGCTGCTTTAATGGTCAACGGCTCTGAACTTGTATTATGAAGGGCAACGGTCAAATTCTGTTCGGTCTCATGATTTACCAGTAAGTCGAAATAACTGACGTCACTGACTTGATTTTGGGGAAGTTCTGGGGTTACAGTGAACCGTGTGGTCTGTGCATGACCGGTGACTTTCGTAAAGCAACACAAACTGATAAAGAAACTAATGAGTACGAAGCACTTGATTTGTTTTTTCATTGTCGCCCTTTCCTTGCTATTCTGCTTGATAGGTGTTTGATAATGTCCAAGTGATCGTTCCACTATAAGTGCCGCTGTTCACATTTTGTTTTGGTACGGTTAATGAAGCATTGGAGAAGTTAAAGTCATTGGTTGCTAAGCCGGTCGTCCCATTAGCAGAAGCGATCAATGTAGGTTCTGTTGCCCCTACCATCAATTCGGTGCCCGATACTAGCGTTGCATCGCCCGAAGCCGTTGAACCATTTAAAGTGACTTTGGCATTTGCTAGCTCGTTATCGCTGGCATTCGTCATTTTCGATAATTGCGCAGTCAACTGCCAGCCAGCTTGATTTGGTCCACGGTAATCCGTGATCGATGTCACTTCATCCGACGTTGTTTGAATCACTTGTTCATCGGTAGCGATATCTTGGATACTGCTTGTACCGAAGTTAAAATTGGTCACCTGATCCAGTGACAAGATTCCTTGTTCGATCGTTAGTGTTGCTTGACTCGTCATTGAAGCCGTTGGATTCGCTTCTGCTGCAGCTGCCGCAGTGGGCGCCATTCCTAAACCCATTCCGACCAAACCTAACATTCGTACCTTTTTGTTCATTTTCATCTCTTCCTTCACTTTTTTTAATGAGAAACCGAGGGTCATCGAAAAAACAGCCTTAAAAAATAATAATTTAATTGGTGTTTTTTCATTCTATTCTCATCTATCATAAGTATAATCCATCATGGTTATCATACGGTTCACAGATTTAGCGTAAAAAAAACGCCAAAAAGGAGAATCCCTTATGTATCGAGAATTCATTTCTCCCGCAGAAGAAAAGAAATTAGAGATTTTCAAAGTTGTCTGCAATTCCAACGGAGTGACATTGGTCCAACTGTCAGAAGTTTTGAATATCCCGCAAAAAAGCCTGCAAAAATATATCTATTTTTTAAATGAAGATTTGCAGCTGCTCTCACCTCACCTGCTTCTATCAAAAAATCATTACAATCAGTATTTTCTTGATCGAACAGAGGATGATGAACCTTTTTATGCACAATTGATGTATCATTACTTGCTCAACTCCACACAATACAACCTGATTCATTACTTGATTGGGCGCCCGCAAATGACCTTGACTCAATTATGTTTGGATTTGCATGTCAGCCAATCGCATATGTATCGGTTGATCAAGAAAATCAACCAACTATTGGAAAAATTTCAAATCCGAATTCGAACAGACCTGAATAATCGCATCGTTCTTGCTGGAAAAGAGCTTGATATCCGTATTTTCACCTACAGTTTCTTGACCCAAAGTGCGCCTGCTGATTTGTGGCTATTGCCGAGCGTTTCCCATATAAATGTCGAAGAGTTTACAGCGTTCTTTGCTGTTTCTCACTTTGATCCGTTGACGAAAAATAAACTCGCTGCATTTTGGCAAGCAGTGGTCAGCCGAACGATCCAGAAAAAATATTTGCCACCGATTCCTGAAAAATACATGGGATTGATGAATTTCTATTGTTTTTTACCAGAAGAAATTCTCGAATCACTTTTTTTGAGTGCCGATTATGCCTCAGAAAAGATGCTTCAGTCAGAGTATCTTTACTTGAATTTCTTTTTGCATGTCTTTTTGCCAGGGGTTGTTCCCCAAGAAAAGAATCAAACGATCATCCAAGAGATCAATCATTCTGATACTGATCTTGTGCGCTTTTTCACTGCAATGATCAAAGATTGGCACGATACCTTTGCTCCAAGTCAGGAAGCCGCCGAATTCGAAAAATTATTAAGCAGCTGTCTGCTGGTCTTCAATCTATCGATCATTATCGGCATCGATCTTCTGGAAGTGTGGCAGCTAGAACACCAACTGTTGACTGAAAATGCTCCTTCCAAAGACAGAACCTATGAAGCAATCTGCACACTTTTACTGACCCATGTTGAAAAGTATCCATTTGCTGACTTGGATAAAGAGTATTTTGAACAGACACAGTTGCCTTATCTGGCTCATCTCTTGTATTTGGAAACACAGATGAATACGCCCCCGACCGTGTCGATCTATATTCAAACGACGATTCAATACCGCACAAAGCAAATGATTGAGACGAGGATTCGTTCGATTTATTCTAAAGCTTCTGTGACTTTCGTCAAACAAATGGAAGCCGCAGATTTATTGATCACGGATAATTATGAAGAAGTGATGTTTTCCGAAAAATTAGTCTTACTGTCTAACCTGCAAGCCGAGCAAGAGTGGGCAGCCGTTTTTGCAAAGATCAATCAACTGATGATGACCAAGATGTTTGCCGAACAAGGAAAATAAGTTGCCGATTCCATTTTCATCCGCAAAAAAAGCCCGAGCCTCTTTGCTCGAGCTTTTTTTCTACTATTTTTAGTCCTAGGAATTTTAAGCGAAGAAGCTACCGCCAGTTACACTGTAAACTTGACCAGTTACATAACTTGCTTCATCAGAGGCTAAGAAAACATAGACTGGTGCTAATTCGACTGGTTGTCCAGCACGTTTCATCAGTTCTTTTTGACCAAATTCTGGGATCGCAGATTGTGGCTGTCCACCCGAAATTTGAAGTGGTGTCCAGATTGGACCAGGAGCCACCGTATTGACCCGAATGCCTTTTTCACTTAATTGAGCAGCTAGCCCTTTACTAAAGGAAGTAATAGCACCTTTCGTGGCTGCATAGTCTAAAAGATGGGCACTAGGCTCCGCACTTTGGATCGAAGTAGTCGTGATGATGCTCCCACCAGCTGGCAGATAATCCAACGCTTCTTGGACTGTCCAATACATCGAGATGATATTCGTTGTAAAGGTATCTTGAATTTGTTGTGTAGTCAACTCTTTGATGTCCTTCACCGCTTGTTGCATCCCAGCATTTAGAACCAACGTATCTAACCCGCCTAATTCTTTGGCTGCTTCATGAACCAATTGACGAGCGAAAGTTTCATCTTTCAAGTCTCCTGGGATCAAAACTGCTTTGCGTCCAGCTTTTTCAATGACTGCTTTGACTTCTTGCGCGTCTTCTTCTTCAAAAGGAAGATAGTTGATTGCAACATCGGCGCCTTCTTTGGCAAAAGCAATCGCTGCTGCTCGACCAATACCAGAATCACCACCGGTCACTAATGCTTTGCGTCCAGCTAATTTGCCTGAACCTGCGTAGCTTTCTTCCCCGCAATCAGGTACTGGCTGCATCTTTCCTTGAATTGCCGGTGCTTCTTGCACCTGTTTTTCAAATTTGCCATCATAATACTTCGTTAACGGATTGTTGATTTTTTCTGACATGCTCGTTTCCTCCTTGATTATTTCTACTTCTATTTGTCATCGTTTGTTATGACCTTACTTAAAAGTGTAAAGGAAGATGGAGGGAATGAAAAACGAAACGCTCACCAGAAAAAAAGCATCTGTAAGAAAACAGATGCCTAGTAAAACGAAAAAGCTGCGTGAATCAGTAGTGAAAACGCCCACAGGTATCTCACTATTCTTCTGGAAAATCGTAGTGAAATTTCTGGGTGCAGTGTTTGATTTTGCTACTTTTCTAGCAGTTCGAGGAGGGCCCGATGAAAGGCCTCCATCTCCTCCGCGGTCTGTAGAAAAACATCGGGATGACTGTGATGGCTGTCGATCATCCAGTGTTTCGTGTCTGTAACTTTAAGAAAATCTGCTACTACGGCGTCGGTTTGCTGCGGTTGTGCAGCTTGAGCGGTCTTCAAGAGATAGAAATCTTCAATCCCCCGCTGTAGTTGTTTATACCTTAGGGACAACAATAAATGTCCGTGATTGCCAGGATAGACGAAACAAAGATCACCGATCGGTAGTGAGCTCGTATTGTACCGAATATCGGACCGAGCATGTTCTGGCCAGCAATTGTAGGCCCAACGCAGAAAGCCGTCTGTTTTGAACTGATACGATAAGATTCCTTGCATTCGCGTCTCTAACAGGGGACTATGCAAAAAGGTATTTGGTTTGTCGGGATAATTGCAGACATAGTACTGCATCTTGCCCGGATGGCTTTGTGCTAGTGTTTCGTAATGGTTGCAAGTACAGTAATAGGAAGTCACAGGATGATCGATCACTGGCAGCAGCTCAAATAACACGTCTTCTTTATCAAAAGCAGCTTTGATCTGGATCGACGGATCAATTTCTTTTAAAACAGCTAACGAGGCTCGGAAACTGTCGATTTGATGTTTCTTCGGTTCGTCAGAAACGATGCGAACCTTCTCCCACAGATTCTTTCCTTTAAAATAATCAAATACTTGGCGTAGATACTCCTGCAACTCAGCTTTTTGATGAATAAAGCCAAAGGCGCCTTTCCCTTCATCATAAAAGCGAATCACCAATTTTTCTGGATGGTCCAAGTTGACTAACGGAAAAAATGGCGGTTCCCAGACCCCTAATAAACCAAACACATCAATTTCATCTTTGATGCCCGCAGCAAAAAAACAATCAAGGTAACGTGTCAGCACAGAAAAATCGCAGGAAAGTTCTCCGTCTGGCGTCTTTTTGACCTTTACCATCGAATACTCATATAAATTGGCGGGATAATCTTTGACGATGTAATTGAACCAGCCCTTCCAAGGGATCTCTCCGGCGATCACTGTGATCGCTTTTTGTCCGATCGCAGCGAGACTCTCAGCCATTTCCTTGATCAAGTCAAAGTGGGCATCGCTCCATAACGGAACGTCAAAGGTGCGAGCCAAATTGCTGGGCTGCTGCCACATATTTAAGTGGAACGTTTCTAAATATTCTTTTGGAAAAGTAAAAGTGCCCACTTCAATCGTTAGGTTCTTTTCTAACAAGCACTCCTCTTGGCTAGTCAAGTGTGCCCGATAGACCTTGATTTTCACGGGATAAACTTTCGGTTTGATTGTCTCATCGATCTGCCACTCCAAATAAAGAGGCGCAAAGCGATCGCCAGGATAGGTTTTGGCAGTTCGTTCAAGTAATTTATCGGCGTACGCCAATTCCTGCTGACCGACATAATAGTCGACGAATTGCGCTTTGACCGGCAATTCGCTAAAAATCTCAACGCGTATCATGGGAATCTCGATTTCATCGGGGATCGAAAACTCGTCGCCAATAATATAATGATTGCGGTTGCCATCGTGCAGCAGCAACTGACAAGCAGCAGTACTGTTACGAACAGCTGATAACTGTTCAATCGCTTGTGGCTCTTGGGTGATCAATTCTGTTGAAGCCTTATAGCTTTCATGGACCAGGATTGCTTTCATTTTTACTCTTCCTTTCTAGGATCAATCAGCTGCAAAACAAGCGCTTGATAAGAAACATTCTCAAAAGCTTCTGGCATGATCGTTAGTAGTTGCTGCAAGCTGATGTTTTTTACGATTTTTAAGCGGCTTTTGTCTGCCCATGATGGAAAAGCCTGCAACAGCAAGCGTTTGTTTTCACCTGACTCGAGTAATGCCCGAATTGGCCACTGCCCTAAATCAGGAAACAAAGCTGGCTGGGCAACTTTATCTGCCCAGTTCAACTCTAGCCATTCGACGCATTCATCAAACCAACGGGCAAAACGTGGATCAACCATTTCTTTACGATTACCGAAGCGTTCGGTCGCCAAAGAAAGACCGTGACGTCCTTTTTGGAAAATATGACTTTCAAAGGGAACCTCGTGATCTTCTAGGGCCTGCAGATACGCCAATGAATTTTCGATAGGAACGACATTGTCTTCAAAGGTTGAAAACAAAAAGGTGGGCGGCGTATCTTTTGTGACACATTCCTCTAATGAAGGGGCATCGATCTTCATCACAGTAGCAAATGAAGACAATATCGCTGGGTAGCCTAAAATACATAAGCTCGGTTTCATTGAGGAGAGTGTTGATAACGCCGCTGCCAAATGGCCGCCGGCAGAAAAGCCGATCACAGCGATTTTTTCGGCATCGATTCCCCATTCACTTGCAAGTTCTCGGATTTTAGTAATCGCTTTTTCTGCATCTGCTAAGGAATGGCTGAAACTGCGATGTGTCCCTACATGATAGCGTAAGACCCCGGCGTGAAAGCCTTGGGCAGCAAAATTTAAAGCAATCGGCTCAGCTTCCCGCTCACTGCAAAAGGAGTAGCCGCCACCGGGAATCACCAAGACAAACGGACGATCGCCCACCCGTTCATACTCGGCTTTTTCCTCATGCAGGTACACTGTCAAACCGGCTTGCGCTTCTGGATCAAATAGATATTCCTGAAAAAACATCGCTTACTCTCCTAACCCGTTTTTATCGATAACGTTTTGATACCAATAAAAACTATCTTTCTTGTATCGCGCCAAGTCCAACAGCTGCTCGTCCGTACGATTGACATAGATAAACCCGTACCGTTTAGCGATGCCTTCGTGAGTACTGACGAGATCAATGGCACTCCACGGGCAATAGCCGATCACATCGACACCGTCTTCGATCGCCAATGCCATCTGTTTTATGTGCTGCTGCAAGTAGTCGATGCGATAATCATCGTGGATTTTACCATCAGTTGTCAAAACATCCTTGGCACCGATGCCGTTTTCCGTGATCAAAAGAGGCAGACGATAACGGGAATAGATTTCGTTCAACGTAAAGCGAAAGCCTTCTGGATCAATCGGCCAACCGAATTCAGTCATTGGCAAATGGGTGTTTTCTACTACTTGGAAAAAGCCAGGAATCCCGAAACCAGACTGTTGATCGAGTTTTGTCTCTTTTTGAAAATAGCTGCTGACGGTCATCGTATTATAATAATTCAATGCGATGTAATCACATGTTCCAGCTGCCAAAATCTTTCGATCTGCTTCAGTGACTGTCGGTGCTGCACCAATCGTCTCTAACAAATGCCATGCGTTATGGTTGTATGTGCCGAAAACAGCCGCATCTAGGAATAACCAATTTCTCAGCGCACTCATAGAAAGAGCTGCCAGCTGATCGGCTGGTTTTTCAGAAGCTGGATAGACACTGGCGATATTCGGTGCTGGGCCAATCTTGCCGCTAAAATTACCGGCATGAAACTGTTGGGTCACCAATGCTTGGGCCACTAGCATATGGTGATTTTCTTGAAATTTTTCTTTCATGGATTTTTGACTCGTACCAATGACCGAACCAGCAAGTGCCATCACATTTTGCTCGTTGATGGTTTGCCATAGCGGGACTTGATGACCAAAGTTTTCGAACAGTACTTGGCAGTAATCAGCAAATGCTTGGATCGTCTCTCGGTTTTCCCACCCACCTTGCTTCGCGATCGCAACGGGCAGGTCAAAATGGAAAACGGTGACGATCGGTTGAATCTCGTTTTCTAGTAGCAGATCGATCAGTTTTTGATAAAACGCCAATCCTGCTGGGTTGACCTGACCATCGGGCATGACTCGACTCCATGATATAGAAAAACGATAGGCTTTTAACCCTAATTCTTTAAACAATTTCACATCTTCTTCATAGCGATGATAGTGATCTGATGCTACTTTAAAATTAGTGGTCCCTTGCGGAATCTCTTTGATATCTTGCACTGAGGGACCTTTGCCGTCTTCTGCCCATGCGCCCTCTACTTGATAAGCACTAGTGGATGCTCCCCACAAAAATGCTTCCGGAAATTTACTCATCCCACGGTTCCTCCTTGGCTGCGCCGATCAAATTGGCGTCCGCTTGAAAATAAGCGGCTTGGATCGCAACTGGCTGCAGCGTTTTCTCAATGATTGGTGCGGTTTTAAAAATAGCTTGATAGCTGCTAGCTATGGCTTCGATCAAGCGTGGCTGACGGCTGATCCCGCCACCGATAACGATTTTCTCCAGAGCTAAAAGACACTGAAGATCGAAACACAAGACAGCGATTTCTTTGGTATAAGCTAAAAATAAAGCCTCTGCCTCAGAATCAGCAGTTTTCGTAAGGGTATCAAAGACCAAAGGACCATCAGGCGCGATAGCCATACTAGCAGCCAAACGCTCAATTAATCCGACAGCCGAAAGACCGATCCCCACAAAAGAGTCCGCGCCTCTCATTTGTCGGTCACGAATCATAAAACTGACTTCACCAGCTTGTCCATGATGCCCACGATAGAGTTTTCCATTGAGACAAAGACCAACTCCCACGCCGGTTCCTAAAATGATCGCCGCACCATTTTTGATCCCTTGCAGATTGCCGGCTTTCATTTCCCCTAGCGCAGCGGCCTTTGCGTCGTTTTCGACAGTAACCTCTGTCACCATGCCATCGCTTAACTGGCAGATCAATTCTGGCAAATTTACCCCATCAAGGTATGGCAAGGCACCACCAAAGAAGACCGTCCCTGTTTCATTAACTGAACCAGGGACTGCGATCGCCACTTTCGTGAAAGAATCTTGACGGGCATAGCTTTGGAGGATCGTTTTGATAGTTTCACTAAATGCCGCCAGCGTTGCCGGGGTGGGAAAACTTCGTCCGTCGGTGACTTCATTTTTTTCAACCCATCCCGTTTTGATGTGCGTCCCACCGATATCAATTCCTAAATAAACCAAATGTGCCACTTCCTTTGTTTACGCTTGAATTTCTTCCACGACTTTTTCTGTCATTTTTGCTGCTTCACTTGCTTGCTTTTTTTCAGCAGCCATTTCTAATTCGTACTCTTTTTTATCCGCAATTTTTAGAAACGGATACCACATAACAATACCGATCAGCATACAGATGATCATTAAGATCGTGTAGTTAAGCCCTCCTGAAAAGGGCATTTTGATAAAAGTCGGTGTGGTCCATGGCAATAGACTCATGGTTGGATTCAAGCTGATTGGGAGGATCGTTGTTGCCAATCCCCAGGTCACAAAGCCAGCGATCAATTGTGTAAAGACTTGCGGAATAAAGAACAACGGATTCAAAATAATCGGCATCCCGAACATGATTGGCTCTGTGATGTTAAAGATCGACGGGATAAACGACAATTTTCCTAATTGTTTCATTTTTGCCGATTTGCTGCGGATCATAAAGAAGGTCACAAAGCCCATGAAGCCAGCAGCATACATGCCCATATAAATCACTGAAGGAATCAGATAAGGCAGCGCTTGTCCTTGTTGGTAAGCGGCAATATTTGAAACGACCATGGTCATACTAATCGCCCCGAGTGGTCCTTGTAAAACTGCATTATGAATTCCGAAAAACCATAAAACAGCTAATAATTCCATAATGATGATGATCGATAGCGGGCTGGCAACTAAGGAGTTCAACGGCGCATTGATCACATCGATAAAGAATTGGAAAATCGAACCGGATGAAGTAAACCCAAATAAGACACGTAAGACAAAGACGACTGCAAAAATGATCGTGACAACAAACACTGGTGCTAAAGATTGGGTTACCATTGGGGGAACACTATCCGGTAGCTTGATCATAATGTTTTTTCTCGATAAGAAAGCATAAAAGCGAGTGACCAACAAAGCGGTCAGCATGCCGATAAACAGTCCTTGTCCGCCTAAGAAATCAAGCTTCAAAGCTCCAATCGTTTGTTCCACTGCTTGACCATCTTGCATAACAGTCGTTGCGACGGTTTGTGGCATCAACATAATGAAACTAGCTAAAGAAATAATCGCTGAATTGCGTTCATTGCTTCCTAATTGTTTTGCGTAAGAATACGCCAAACTGTATACAACATACAAGGCAAAAACGCCAGTTGCTCCGTTGGTGATCGCTTCAACATGCTGGAAGATGCCAATTTTCGTCAAATAGTCCGTCCAACCAGGAATCGGAAAATTTCCAATGATCGTGATAAACGCAATTCCTAAAGTGATGGGACTTGTTCGAATAAAACCCTCCATCAAAGCGGCCAATACTTTGTTTTGTTGTAATTTTTGTGACATTGGTAATAGTTTGCTACTTAAAAATGCTTCTAATTTTTCCATTCTTTCTCACTCCTTTAGTTTAGATCGTTACACTAAGCATCGTTTCTTTTTGATCGATCCGCATTAGGAATCGATAAGTACCTTTGGTTATGTGTTTCTTCCCTTGATTGTCATAGAAAACAAGTTCTGACAACGGCAGTGACAATCTGCGCTCTTTTTCTTCTTGGGGCGCGAATGAGATGAGGTCACTCGCAATTAATTGGCGACTTGGACGAACCATTGCCGCTGGGCGCTGCATGAGATAAATTTGGATGACGGTTTCTGCAGCTATTGCCGATTGGTTTTTCACTCGATAAGCCAAATGGATTGTCTCGCTAGATACTTCACTACCAAGCCATTCACCAGTAAACGAACTGTAACTAAGACCTGTTCCGAATGCGAATAAGGGTTCATTTGATTCATCGCGGTATTTTGACAAAAAGCGATCAGAATGCTCACTATCTGTCAAAGGTCTGCCCGTTGGCAGTTGGGCACTGTATAGTGGGATCTGTCCTTCACTCCGAGGAAAGGTCATCGCCAGTTTTGCCGTCGGAGAAGCCTGCCCACTCAACAGATTGGCGATCCCGATCCCGCCCATCGTTCCTGGATACCATACGAGCAACAGACTATCAAATAATGCTTCCACTTGTGTTAAGACTAACGGTCTGCCAGTGTAAAGCACGCCAATCAAAGGCTTGCCAGTTTTTTTCAACGCTTGGATCAAACGAATTTGTTTCAATGGCAGCTGCAAATGAGCTTTTGATGCCCCTTCGCCGCTCTCCAAAAACTGCTCTCCAAAAGTCAAGACGATAACTTCGGCGGCTTCGGCGGCTTCCATGGCTTCCAAAAGCAACTGATCTTCTGGTTCGATCGGTCCATTCAGCTGTTCGATCCCGGCTTTTAAAGGACCAAATTTCTCATACGAGTCGAATAGATTGTATCCACGAGCAAAGATCAAGTTTTCGGGTGCGAAATGCTGCAGCAAACCGGTTTTTAAAGGAATCGTGTCTTGTGGCTTGCCGCTGACTGACGCCCAAAAACCTAAGGTCAACCGGCTTTCTCCATAAGGACCGATCACAGCGACGGTTTGGTCCTTTTTCAAAGGTAAGCTGCCCTCATTTTTTAAAAGCACACAGCTTTTTTCTACTAGCTTAACGGCTAGCTCTTTGGCTTTATCCGACAAAACCTCTCCAGTTTGTTGCGTTTTCAACCCTCGATAGGGTTCCTCAAACAAACCTAATTGATTTTTTAGTACGAGAATTCGCCAGACTGCTTCATCCAGCAACGCGGCTAATTCGGGTTGTTTAATCAGTTCTGGCAAGTGCGTCGCATAGACCGATGTCATCATATCAAAATCAACGCCCGCTTCCAAACCTTTCTGAGCGGCCTCCCGTTCATCTTTGACAAAACCGTGGGGGACCAATTCTTTGATGGCGGCATGATCGGAGACCAGTACCCCATCAAAACCGAAACGTTCGCGCAAAATCTCTCGGTTCAACCAGCGGCTACCCGTTGCAGGTTCACCATTCAATAGGTTGAAGGCCGTCATCACTAGCAGTGCTTGGGCTTCGATCGCCGCTTGATAGGGTTGCAAATATTCATTGAATAAGCGCTGATTGGACATATCGACCGTATTGTATTCTCTGCCCGCTTCGGGTGCACCATAACCAGCAAAATGTTTGATGCAAGCAGCAACGTGATTTTCTGCCACTCCTTGATCAAGATTGCCTTGGTAGCCGGTCACGACGCTTTTAGCAAAACGTTTTGCCGTATACACATCCTCTCCTGGCGACTCCATCACTCTGCCCCAGCGAGGATCGCGAACAAGATCCAGCATGGGTGAAAAGATCACATGAAGGCCATTTTGGTAACATTCTTTGGCGGTCATCTCAGCGGCTTGCCCGATCAAATTAAAATCGTAGGAACCTGCTTGGGCAAGGGGAATCGGAAAAATCGTTCGAAACCCGTAGATGACGTCCGACATAAACAGCATAGGAATCTTTAGTCGGCTGTGTGCTAACGTTTCCCTCTGTAACTGAATCAATTTTTGGTAATCGTTCACATTATAAATCGAACCAATCTCGTGAATCTTCAAATTTGGTGGAAGCCCTAAATCTTGCATCGGGCCAGTAGTCATCACCTCATTTTCAATGACTAAACTGCCATTCAATTGAATCGTCTGAGCGATTTTTTCTTCTGGCGTCAATTGCTGAAACAATTCTTTCAATTTTTTACTATCCATGTTTACTCCTTCCTGTAACCGTTTTATTTATCTGAATTATAGAAAGAATCCTTCCTTAGTTATACTAAAAAACTAGTGTTTATAATAAATTGTTTATTGAATGCTAAAAAATTTACGTTATACTAAAAGAAAAAACAATGTTTGGACTTTGAGGTGTCTCATGAACAAAACAACACTGACGACCGCCATGGATCTGCTTTATCGCAAATATTTGATCCCGATGATTCTCTTGGATCAAGAAGGGACTCCGCTGTATCCCCCACTCACCTTAACAGCCAAGAATCCTCTGAAACACTATTTGGAAGAAACGAACGGCCCAGTTGCAAATCTCTATCATTTCGGCAAATATATGCTTGGTTGTTTTGCGTTTCAGTTAGCTGGAAAAACCTGTTATATGGTCATCGGACCCTGTGGAGTGATTGGTACACCAGATACGTCTTACCTATTTCTTGAACATGAATACCACTACAATGTGCACTATTCCAAAGAAGACAAATACTCCTTTGAAGAATACATCCAGCTGCTTTATACGCTGTTTGCGGAGCAGCCGTTGGCAAAAGAACAAATCCATTGGCATTACCAAACTGAATCCCACGACCGATCCATGCAAACAGATCTTAGCTTGGAAACCAATCTTTATGAACGCCGTGTGCATGAAGCTACCTTTGATTCCTATCATTTTGAATTGCGCTATCTTGACTACATCAAACGAAACGAGCCGGAAAAAGTAGTCTGGGTATTTAACAAAATGAAAGAGACCTACAGTGTTTCCCTTTCCCCTCATGAACTGGAAGGCTTAAAACTAAAGTTTTCGGCCTTTGTCGCTGTCGTGACCCGCATGAGCATTGATGAAGGAGTACCAGTCAACCAAGCATTCGGCTTATCTGATTCATTGATCCAAGGTCTGGTTTATATTCATTCTGCCGAGGAGTGCCTCCGCTATATCAAAGAAGCCACCTACCGCTTTATGGAGCTTCTGCATAGCTATCCGCTGGCGCAAAAATCACTGTTGGTCAAGACGATTGTGAATTATGTCGACAGCCATCTCTATGAAAAAGTGACCATTGATGATCTCGCAGCCATCACTCAAAAACATAAGACCCATCTATGTAATCAGTTCAAAAAAGAAATGAACAAAACGATCCACAGCTACATTCAGGAACGAAAGATCAGCGAAGCCAAGCATCTATTGCTGTTCACAGATTTTTCCTACGAAAAAATCAGCACCCAGTTGGCATTCGCCAATCAAAGCCATTTTATCCGCAATTTCAAAGCCGTTACCGGGCAAACACCAAAAGAATTTAAAGAGAAACATTACGCTCATGCTTTAAGTTAAAGACACAATTTCCGAAAAAATGCTCAGAAACAATGGTTATTATTTTTAATAACAAACGTTGTAAGCTATCCTTTTACTCAAATCAATTTGAATGAGGAGAGATAAAATGATCCAACTTGCTCGCTTGATCTTTTGGGTACCAGTCATCTTTTTTTCGTTAGGATTGATCATCGTAACGAAACGATTGCCGCGTTTCACATGGGTTTCCTTATCCATCACGGTTTCTTTAGTGATCTTTGTTTGTAAGATTTTAGAGTATTCCTATACGATGCCTGACATGCAGCTAACTTTCTATTTTATGGGTTTCTTGATTTCGGCTAGTCTTCTTTGTTTTATTTTCTACTTGAGGATCAGAAAACGGTGAATGACAGTGGCGGGTTTTCCACGTAAATTAGTCAGGTCCCCAGCAACTAGGGACCAATAGCTCCATCAAATACACGGGTTTCTTCCTATCTTTTTAAAGAGCTCCCCTCCCCTGAAAAGGGGCTTTTTTATTGCTAGTTCTGATTCTAACCTCAAGCTTACTGTGTTACTCTAGAAAGATTCGAATCAAAATACAAGGATGTGCCACTCGTTTTTCTCCCCCCTTCCTGCACACGATCGTTATTCCATGAGCTCCTTGCCTTTTTAACGAACTAAATATATAATGAATTTGCAAAATAATAACACAAAAGAACAAATCATCTATCCTCATAAAAGGAGCTTACCCTATGAACTGGCTGACCTTTGTCGTCCAACCACTGACCCTGCTGTTTTTTCTTACAGTATTCTCTCTCGTCTATTTGATGCCCGAATCCCTTGTGCCTAAGCCCAAAATGAAAAAATGGGCGTTGACTGTTTCATTGATCTTTCTAGCATGGCAGCTGCTAACCCCCTTTCTCTTCTTTTTTTACTGAGCACAACAAAAAAGCGGCTCTCTTTTTTGAGAGCCGCTTTGGTTTATTTTTAATCCTGTAACAAACTACCGCCATTGGTGGCAATGACTTCTTTGTACCAGTAGAAACTATCTTTGCGAGAACGATCAAAGCTGCCATTTCCTTCATCATCCGCGTCTACATAGACAAAGCCATAACGTTTCGACATTTCTGACGTTGAAGCCGAAACTAAGTCGGTACAACCCCAAGGCGTATAGCCCATCAATTCCACACCATCTTCGATCGCTTCATACATTTGTTCGATATGCGCCTTCAAATAATCGATTCGATAGCTGTCATGGATCGAACCATCCTCTTCCACCGTATCCAAGGCACCTAAGCCGTTTTCAACGATAAACAATGGTACTTGGTAGCGGTCGTACAAGTTATTCAAAGTCACACGCAAGCCGATTGGATCGATTTGCCACCCCCAGTCAGAGGCTTCCAAGTAAGGGTTTGATTCGCCTAAAGAAAAGTTGCCGGCCGTTGCTTCGCCGCCTTCTTCAGGATTGTGGCGGGCAATAGAACTCATGTAGTAAGAAAAGGACATGAAGTCGACAGGGTATTGCGCAAGAATGTCTAAATCGCCATCTTCGAAGGTCACTTCGATGCCGTTTTCTTTAAAGAAGCGCTTCGTATACGCTGGATACTTCCCACGAACTTGGACATCAGAGAAGAAGAGATTCTCGTGGTCACGCTTGATTTCTTCCATCACATCTGCTGGATTTGGTGTAGCTGGGTAGGCTTGCATCCGTGCCAACATCATCCCTACTTTGATATCAGGATTGATTTCGTGGGCAAATTTTGTTGCTAAACTAGAAGCCACAAATTGATGATGCACAGCTTGATACATGTCAGAAAGGTTTTGCGTGCCATCTTCGGATAACAAGGCACCGCCAACATAGCCAGAGATCCCCATGATATTGATTTCATTGAAGGTCAACCAATATTTGACTTTGTCTTTGTAGCGGGTCAACACAGTTTCTGCGTATTTGACGAACAAATCGATCACTTGGCGATTTTTCCAGCCGCCATAGTTTAACGCGATCCCGATAGGTGTTTCGTAGTGAGAGAGGGTCACTAAGGGTTCGATCCCGTATTTTGCACACTCATCAAACACGTTGTCATAAAATTGCAAGCCTTCTTCATTTGGCTGAACATCGTCACCATTTGGAAAAATTCTTGACCAAGCGATGGACAGACGGAACGTTTTAAAGCCCATCTCTGCGTACAAGGCGATATCTTCTTTGTAACGATGGTAGAAATCTGATCCCCAACGTTTTGGATACAAGCCTTCGTTGTCATTTAAGGCAAACAAGACTTTTTCCCGAGTCATTGGTGCAGCAAATTCTGCCATGTTTTTACGGTCTTCTGGTTTGACAGCGATCGCCGTATCGGATGTCGCTGGGCCACGTCCGCCTTCGTTCCATGCTCCTTCAAATTGGTTGGCTGCAGTGGCGCCGCCCCATAAAAAGCCTTTTGGAAATTGTTTTTCTGTCATGATTAGCCTACTTTCTTTTTCTTTATTGATCGACACAGCGGATCAGTAAGAAAGCATTCTTACTGATCCTACGACGTGCCGATAAACGCATTTATTTTACGACTTCGATCAAATTGTCGTTCGCTGTTACTTCTTTTGACTGTGTCGTTTGGATGTCACTGTAGTCGTTAGAGTTTGTGACGATGACTGGTGTCAGTAAGGAATAGCCTTCCGCACGAATCGCTTCAGTATCAAAAGAGATCAATTTTTGACCGGCTTTGACTTTGTCTCCTTGGTTGATGTAGGCAGTAAAGTGATTGCCTTCAAGTTCCACCGTATTCATGCCGATGTGGATCAATAATTCTGTCCCATCCTCAGTGACTAAGCCGATGGCATGTTTTGTTGGAAACAAGATTTTGACTTCTGCATCTGCTGGAGCAGTGATTTCACCGATCGCTGGTTCAACGGCGATCCCTTTTCCCATAGCACCTGAAGAAAAGACTTTGTCTTCCACATCTGCTAAAGCAACCACTTGACCGGTTACTGGACTTTTGACTGTTTCATCTTTGACGCTGGCAGAAACGGTTTTTACTTCTGGTGCTGGTGCTGCTGGTGTTGCTTGACCGTCGACTGGTGAATCAACAGTTGTATACAAAGTTGGTACTTTCAATAACATCATGATGATAAATGACGCTACGATTGCAATAACTGTACCGATGGCTAAGTGGATCACGCTATGGAAGCTGCCTGTTGCTGGATCGATATATGCAGGATACAAGAAGATGCCCATACCGCCCATTGCGTAACCAGTAACGTTAAAGATTGACAAGTAGATACCAACGAAACCTGAAACTAAACAAGAAACGATAAATGGTGTTTTCATTGGCAAAGTGTAACCGTAGATCGCAGGTTCAGTCACACCGAAGATCGATGAGATCAATGCTGGCATTGCGCCTTGTTTGACTTTTGGTTCTTTCGTTTTCAACCAAATCGCTGCTAGCACACCCGTTTGCGTGAAACATGGTAGCACAGCGGCGGTCAAAATAATCGAAGAGCCGTTTTGCGCCATATCCATGATCGCCAATGGCACAAGACCCCAGTGAAGACCAAACATTACCAATACTTGCCATAATGCCCCTAAAGCAAATCCATAAATGATTGGGCTGAAATCATAAACCGCTTGGAAAGCAATACCGATCCAGCTAGATGCTGTATTTGCGACTGGACCTACCACAAAGAAGGTCAACGGCACAGTGATCAAAATCGTTACAAAAGGAACCACAAACATTTTGACTACATCAGGTGTAACTTTGCGCATAAACTGTTCAATTTTCGAAGCGACAAAAATCGCTAAAATAATCGGCAGTACGCTATTAAAGTAGCCACCTGCTGGTAAGGTCAAGGTTAGACCAAAGACTTTGCTCGCTTCAGCAACGCTTTCTGCTAAACCAGGATAGACCATCGCACCTGCAATCGCTAATGCTGTATAGGTATTCATCTTGAATTTCTTTGCAGCAGTTACGGCTAAGATCATAGGTAAGTATTGGAACAAACCATCGCCTAGGGTATTCATTACTACATAGATTCCATTGGTCGCTTCCATCCCAGTTGCTGCAAGTAGCGCCGTGATCCCTTTTAAAATACCGGCTGCCGCTAATGGACCTAAGAACGGTTGAAACAAGCTTGAGATGACATCGATAAAGCGGTCAAACAAACTGCCTTTCTTTTCGTCGCCTTCGTCGATATCAAGACTGCCGCCATCGGCTAATCCGCCGACTTTCAGCACTTCATCGTAAACATCTGGCACATGATTACCGATAACCACTTGGTATTGTCCGCCTGCTTTGACAACGGTCACGACACCGTCACGTTTTTGCAAATAATCTGTGTCTGCTTTGCTTTCGTCTTTTAAGTGGAAACGTAAGCGAGTCACACAGTGTTTTACAGAAGAGACATTTTCTTTGCCGCCAACGTGGGCCAAAATGTCTTGTGCTAATTCAGTATATTTTGCCATTTTGATTTCTCCTTTTTAATAGATCATTTAATAAAAATAAAAAGACCGGCCATTTCTACAATAAACAAGCAGGAGTATCACCCATAAAAAACGAGACGGGTCTCCTCAACGAGTATTGTAAGAAAGTGCAGGTCTTGCCAGCCGAACTGTAACGAATCCATTTCCATTCTTAGGTTAATTTTGAGTGAGCGGCTAAGTTACCGATATGCAGAATCAAATACATCAATTCCATATCGTTGACATGCCAGCCCTTTTGTTCAAATAAGTATTCTTTGATCGAATCTGCGGTTTCTTTTTCTTTCGGATAGCTGCTGAAAGCCAAGGCAATCATCGGATTAGCCAATACTGGCTCTTCTTTTTCTTGACTTTGTCGAATTAAATAATAGCGAATGTGGGTCACAAACCGTTGGAAGTAGGAAGAATTCTCATCGTACTCGATGTTCATACTATACTTAACGATCCGTAAAATATTGTTGGTCAACTCGGTGTGCTCATAGGCACTTTGATTGGCGCTTTTTTCAATTTGCGCATTGACGAAATGCAAAGTGATAAACGCAGCTTCTTCTTGCGAAAAATCGGGATACAGCTCTTTGCGGATCAACTCGACCGCTTGGACACTGACCGCATATTCCTTGGCATAGATTTTCTTGATTTCCCAATGCATGGGATTGGTCAAAACAATTTCTTGCTTTTGACGACTGATGGCAAACAAGATATGATCCATCAGTGTGAAATAAACGTTTGGATTGAAATCGTTTCCAACACTTTCCCGAAAAAGACGCACGATTTCATAAATGACGGCCATTTGTTTCTCGTCAGCCTTCGTCATGACTTTCGACATATGTTCCACTGTCAAGTCATCTTCTGGGTAGTATTTTTTTTCGATTCGCTCAGCCGGAATCAGGTCACCCGGTTTCGTTTGAAAGCCGATCCCTTTTCCCATTAGGATCACTTCAACTTCATCTTCTTTTGAAAGTACAACATTGTTGTTGATCCTCTTGATAATCTTCACGAACGATCCTCCTTGATCAGCATAGCGCATACACAGCTTTGCATCGTTTGACGTCTATGCAGAAGGTCTTGTATTTTTTTCTTTCTCTGACTTGCCATTAAGTGACGAGGTGAATGTCTGCTCCAGGCAGTACTGCAGGATATCGTCAAACCTAGCTGGCACTTCATTGCGTTTTACTTCTCCCCTCCTTTGATGATCAATGACTGGACCTTACCTTGGAACCGGTTCTTTTTTAGCGAATAGAAATAATGGAGCAAAAAAAGAAGACCAAAGCAAAAAAGTGTACAACCCAAGAAACTTTGGGTAATCAATGCACTTTTTTCCTCTGGTCTTGCCTGCCGAACAGTAACGAATCCAGTAATGAGAACACTCTCGTGTTCCGTTGAGATAATAGTACTCATTCTGAGAAAAAATGTCAACACTTTTTTTGCAAACGTTTTTCTTTTTTTGTTTTTGACTATTTTTCACTATCGTTCTCACTGAATTTCTTTTCTAGCTTTGGTCTTTTAGTTCACTTGAAATACACGGTTTACTGTGTAGCACAATAAGACCACAAAAAAACCGTAATCTTCGTGCATTACGGTCATAGCTGGAAGTATGATGCTTGAAAGACGATCAATCACAAAGAATCAGAAAATTGGGGAAGGTCTGGTGCATGACAGACATTCAACGGGACTGACCACCTTGCGCGATTCATGCGTTTCATGACTTCCACAAACGAAAAGGTCTCTTTGAGTGGGGGAATCAACCAAATAACCTTTCGATTCTTCAAGATCTTCTCTTTCCTGCTTAGAATGTTCGCAGTTCGCCGCGAAAAAAGCAGGACGTAAACTAAATTTCATTTATCAATCTGTCACTGATCCTTCAATGACAAGTATCTAAATGAAAGCCTGTACTAGTTTTTAAATGGGTTGATTTCCCAAGGACCAAATGGTTCAAATTCCATGAAAAACGACCTCCTTTATTATTTGCTATACCCTATTATATTTGATAACATGTTATTAAAATCACATTGTTCAGAAATGCGTCACAATTAAGGAGGTCCCCCATGAAACAGCAAGGCTCTTTAATCAAGAAACTGCGCACAGATCGCAAAATCTCGCAAGCCAAGCTTGCCGAAGGTATTTCCTCTCGCACCACCCTTTCTTCTTTCGAAAATCGCAAAACAAATCTCTCTTCACAAACCTTGTTTGACTACTTAGACAAAATGAATATCACGGTTCATGAGTTCAGTCTGTTGATCGACAGCGAAGCCACTGGTCAGAAACGTCAGCTGGTGCAAGATTTCTATACCCGATATTATGATCGAACACTGACTATCGACTACTTGACTAGCCTTGAGGAACGCTACTTTGAGACACAAAATTTTTTTTATTATTCTTTGTATGTCCAAGGCCTGCTGCTGCACAACCGTGAATCATTTCTGATGAATCGAGGAGCTTACACCCAAGAAGTTGAACTGGTAAAGCAATACTTGTTTGATATCGAAACCTGGGGGCGCTTTGAGTTGAACTTATTCTCAAATTTGTTATTTATTTTCGACCAAGAAACCATCAGTTACTATTTAGATCATGGGATCAAAAAAATTCTTCGCTATGCCAATGATCCCTTTTATGCAAATTTGTTAAGTGTTGTGATCTTAAATGGCTGCGCCTTTGCCAGTGAAAGTAAGGATTCCTATCTGCTTAACAAGTTTCTGCTTTTGTCTCATCCCTTGCCTAATACACCTCTGTATTTTTATTTGAAAATCCATCAAGTCTTGTATCAAGAAATTTACTCCTATTTGCAATCTTCTCAATTAAACAAAGAAGTGTTAAGAAACAGCTTAATCGTTATCGAACAAGCCGGTTACCAGAACCATAAAAATGACCTGCAAAACTTGATTCATACTGTGACGAATATCTCCCTTTAACATTCTTCCCTTTGAATCATCCTATATCCTTACAAACATGATCTATCTTTTTCGTAAACGCCTGTCTGCTTATTGAAGGACAGGCGTTTTTCAGTCAAATGCTAGCCTAACTTGTACACAAAAAACCAGTTAGGTGCGTAGACCTAACTGGTTTTCGGGCTAAAATCTTAAAACGTATCTGGTTTATCCTGACCCAGATTTGATTTTACACAACTCATCCCTCCGGTTAACTATAGAAGTAAACTGAGCTGGCTTTTCAGAAAACGACAAAAGCGTTGTTCTCTTTTGATTTCAGTGATTCAACAAATCGATTAGCGAGATTCTGAAGTTACACCAATTCGTGCCCATGGATTATGATCGGCATCATATGCCCATGTAAAGTTTGCGACACGATCAGAGACCGGCAATACTTGGTTACGGTACAATGTTGGAATTCCAAACGCTTCTTCTAACACATATTCTTGCCATGCATCAAATGCTTCTTTGCGTTTTTCTTCATCGAAGGAATCATTTGAATCGATGGCTGCTAACAATTCTGTATTGCGCTCAGACTCATAACGAGTGTAGTTGAAGGCAGAATTTGGTCCCCATAGACCGGTCGGTGAAGGATCAGACCCTGTTCCCCAAGCAGCTAAATAAACATCGATATCTGGATCATCATTTTTCAGCTTGTCGTAGAATGCTTGGAAGTCGATCAACCGTCCTGTTGAGTATTGAACATCTAAACCGATTTCTTGCCATTGCTGTACATAGTAATCCGCCAACGGCTGTGCAGTTTCTCCACCTGCCATTGAAGCAAAATTGATGGTTAATTTGTTGCCATCTGGATCTTCCCGGAAGCCATCGCCATCAACGTCGATAAAGCCTGCATCATCTAATAATTGATTGGCTCTATCTAAATCTAAATGGTATCCTTCAAGTTCTGAGTTGTGCAATGAGCCATAAACAGGTGGGATCAGAGTGCTAGCATTTGAGCGCAAACCATAATAGAAACGCTCGCCAATTGCATCATTGTCTACAGCATAGCCCATCGCTTGGCGCAAGGCTTTATTTGCCATTTTTGCATCTGGATTGTATTCCACACTATTTGTTTCTTCATTCCAAGTACCCAATTTGAAGCCAAGGTACGTATACGATTGTTCTGGACGGCCTAAAATTTGGTATCCGTCAGTATCCGCATAGGAATCATAAGTATCAGTAGGCATTTTTAGTGCAAGATCATATTGTTTCGCATTCAACGCTTCGTTGATCGATGCGGAAGGAACGCCACGCATAACGATTTTGTCTAACGGCGGAGTATCACCATAATAATGCTCATTTGGAATATATTCCACTGTCTCACCTGGAACGATGTTACTCATTTGATAAGGACCAAAGCCAATTGGGTTGCTTCGAACGGGATCACTAGATTCCATATCTGCCACTTCAATACCTTCAAAAGTATGTTTTGGTAATGCAGAATACCACACACCGCCACCTAGTTGCATCATTCCTGGATGCATTTCTTTAAATTCAATTTCAACTACTTTATCGCTGACAGCGGTGATTCCAGAAATCGTATCTGAATCTCCGTTGTGATATTCTTCCATACCGACTACATTGGTAAAGGTGTTGTCATAACGAATACCGGTATAATCTTGATGTCCAATAACTTCGTAAGAGAAAATAACGTCTTCAGCTGTGACCTCTTCCCCGTCTGACCATTTCAAGTCATCTCGTAGCGTGATCGTTGCAATATTATTCTCGATATCTAAATCAAGATCAGCCGCTCCGCCATCAATGATTTTGAAATCTGCATCTCTTAAAAAGAGCTGTTCATGACTTGGTAACATAAAATCATTGTCATAAGTATCTTGGTAGAACTCCCATTGGAACAATCCTTGGAATTGAGTATCCATGACGACTGCCACATCCAATGTACCGCCATCCATTACTTCACCATCGTTCACTACTGCCAATGGCATAGTACCGATATCTGATGCTGCAGCGTCTGATGACGACTCTCCTGTATCTGTCGAACCTGTTCCACCTCCGTTACTTTGTCCGCAAGCCCCTAAAACAAGCGCTGCCAATAAAGTAATCATGCCAAACTTCGTTTTCTTCATACTCTTCCTCCTTATTAAATCCCCTCATTTGTGATTCACTGATAAAAAAACCAAGCAAACAGTTTTTTTATCTTAAAATGGCTTTTTTATTAGAAAATCTGAACGAGATTAACTAAATTATAACAATTTTCTCAAAAATCTTTCCGTCAATAATTTCATCAATCTATGAAATTATTGAAAATAAGACGAAAATCATTGATAAATCGCTATTGCTTTTTTTCAAATATCCTTAAGTTTTTCTTTTATGACGTTCCTTTTCTCTCATATTTTTCGAAAAACGCCTTGTGGAAACTGTCAAAAAAACCTTCTTAGACGAGAAAAGATGTGATACTATGAAAAAAAGGAGCGTTCAGTGAAACTATGTCAGACAAACGAATTTTCTTACAAACGAAATCGAAACCTTTTGCACCGATCTCACAGCTCTTAACTCAGCGGTTGCTTCTGGCTTACAGCTGTGTGTTGATTCTACTCGGCTTGTTCACCTCGCCGCCTCAGGCATTGTGGCAAGGATCGTTGGCTATTTTGAATGCCCCTAGCAATTTGATTTCTGATTATTTTGCAATCGGCAATCTCGGAAGCGCCTTTTTGAATAGCGGCTTATTGACTTTGATTAGTATCCTGCTTGCTAAAAAGCAAGGAACCATTATTAGTGGTCCGATGATCGCCGCTTTCTTTACCATATCCGGCTTTTCTTTTTTTGGAAAAAACATCTTTAACTCAATCCCCATTCCCTTGGGTGTCTATCTATACTCTTACATACAGCAACGGCCCTCAACCCAGTACTCACTTGTCGCTTTATTTGGTAGTGCTGCCTCACCCGTCATTAGTTACTTAGCATTTGGCTTAGGCTTACCTTTGCCCCTAGGAATCGCGTTAGGTTATGGAATCGGCATTTTGATTGGCTTAACACTCCCTCCACTGGCAGCACAATTTTTACAATTCCATCAAGGATTTTCTTTGTACAATATTGGCTTTGCCACCGGTATTATCACCATGTTTTTCACTAGCTTTTTACGATTATTCGACATGGAAGTCTATTCGAACAAGCAATTGACGACTGACTATCACTATTATCTGACGGCTTTCTTGCTCATCCTTTGTTTTTTCTTGTTTTTTATTGGTTATTTTTTAAATAAACGATCGATAAAAGGTTTAACGGATCTTTTTAAAACTTCTGGTAAACTGATGACCGATTATGTCACAATTTTTTCACTAGGAATCACCATGATGAACATGGCAATGATGGGGCTCTTGATGTTAGTCTTTATTTTCCTTCTGCAAGGCGAGCTTTCCGGTCCACTTTTAGGGGCTGTATTGACCGTGATTGGTTTCAGTGCCTTTGGAAACCATTGGAAAAATAGTTTGCCCGTGATGATTGGGGTGGTTTTAGCCACCAAAGTCGGTTTGACTTCTGATGTATCCACCTTCAGCTTATTACTGACAGCGATCTTTGGAACAAGTTTAGCTCCGATCAGTGGGTATTATGGTCCTGTAGCTGGTATCTTAGCAGGCATCGTCCATGCAGCACTGGTCACAAATATCACTTATTTACATGGAGGATTGAACTTATACAATAACGGTTTTTCCAGTGGATTTGTCGCGGCGGCAATGGTACCATTGTTAGATGAATACCAACAAATCAGAAGGCGGCGAAAAAAATGATTGAAAAAGAACGGGCACGACGAATCGTCGATGAAGTAGTCACCTACTTTTTGTCCCATGACTGTCAAAAGATAACGAGCGAGATGGCCTTTGAAGCAGAAGGTTTCAAAGCAGTCGTGCAGGGCCCTTTCCCTGAACAGCCCTCTGATCTAGAACATTTTATCAACATGCTCAATACACCAAGAGACAGTACCTTGGAAAACTATTACGTTGAACTGTTGGGCGGTCATCAAACGATCCATGAAGAAAAAGATTACTATTTATTGGGATTAATGATCGATGAAGCCGCCATTATGTATGATGAGGGACAACTAGTCGTTGAACTGTTTCGCAAAAAATATGACTGAAGAGTAACAAGCAAACGACGTTTCTGATTTGTGGATCACACAATTCAGAAACGTTTTTTTGTTCGTTCCTCGTGACAAAATTGAAAGTTTATTGATAGATTTTTCACACTCCTTTTCAGAAAACTAGCGTTATACTTTCATCATAATAAAAAACGAGGTGACCTATTTATGAAAAAATTTTTGATTGGACTAGCAGTTGTCGTGCTTGTGGGATTTGGTGCATTGCAAATTGCTGAATCAGTCATCATGGGGGGCGACAGCTATTATGTCCAAATCACGACAGATGGCGAAAAGACGACTTCTAAAGATGACAGTGGCAATGTCTATACTCAATACCACTATGAACTACCGGCTTATGACGAAAATGGCAAAAGCAAAACCCTTGATTTCAATGGTTTCCAAGAGCGGCCTTTGCGTAAAGAAGCCTATTTGAAACTTACTTGGAATGAGAAAAAAGGCGTGACCAGCTATGAAGAGGTCAAAGAAAAAGACATTCCCGCAAAAGCACTAACTCAATTAAAAGGAGCGTAACTTAATCATGGAAAAAATTATTCAAGCAAGTGAACTTACTAAAGTTTACGGAAAAGCCAACGAAAAACAAACCGAAGCCTTGAAAGGCATCAGCTTTGATATTGAAAAAGGTGAATTTATCGGAATCATGGGAGCTTCAGGCTCCGGTAAGTCTACCTTGTTGAACATTCTTTCAACCTTGGATCATCCAACCAAAGGTACGATCCGCATCAACAACAGCGACATCACCAAACTAAAAGGCGATGCCTTGGCAGATTTTCGCAGCCGTGAAATTGGCTTCATCTTCCAAGATTTCAATCTCCTAGAAAACTTAACAGCTTCTGAAAACATTGCGGTGCCCCTTTCTTTACAAGGGGTCAAACCAAAGATCATCCAACAACGGATCAAACGAGTCGCAGAACGTTTGTCTATCACGCATATCCTCGACAACTATCCGGCAGCAATCTCAGGTGGACAAAAACAACGGGTGGCAGCCGCTCGAGCCTTGATCACGGAACCAACGATTCTTTTTGCAGATGAACCGACAGGTGCCTTGGATTCAAAAAGTGCCAAAGACTTATTAAATATGATGGACGACTTGAATACCAATGACCAAGTATCGATTTTATTGGTCACTCATGATCCCCTTTCTGCCAGCTATTGCCAACGTATTTTATTTATCAAGGACGGGAAGATCCATCAAGAAGTGAAACGTGAGGATCAAAGCCGGGAAGAATTTTACCGCAAGATCCTTGTCATTCTAGGAAACTTGGAACAATAAGGAGGAAGAACACATGCTTTGGAAATTATCACTTACCGGAATCAAAGGCCGGTTGAAGGATTATATCGTCCTCTTTTCTGGTTTAGTCATGGCCTCAGCCATCTTCTATATGTTCGAATCAATGGCCAGCAATGAAGCCTTTTTAAAAAGCAACTCGATCATCAGTATGGTGGTCTTTATCTTTCGCTTTGGTTCTGTCTTATTGGGGATCATCACCTTTGCCTACATTTTATACGCCAATTCTTTCTTAATGGCGATGCGGCAAAAAGACTATGCCATGTTTATGATGCTAGGAGCCAAAGGACGTAAGATCGCCCAAATGATTTTCATTGAAACATTCTTGGTCGGGATCGCCGCCACTGCTGTTGGTTCTTTACTAGGTATTGGATTAGCCAGTGGTGTCAATACCTTACTAGTGAACCAATTAAATTTACAGATCAGCCATTATGCGGCCTTTAATCTACAAGCATTAGTCGTGACACTTGCATTCTTCTCGATTCTCTTTTTGATCGCTGCTATCTTTAATGCACGGGCAATTGCCAAGAAATCAATTTTAGCCTTGTTACGAGAAACCAGCACTCCGGCGCAAGTCAAGCAACGTCCTTTCATGCTCTTTTTGCAAACTGTCTTAGGGATTTGTTCTTTAGCAGTCGGTTATTATATGATGAGCGACTTGATGAAATTCCAATTAGTGGGGATCGGTGTTGCCCTAGTTACTATTATTTTAGGGACCTACCTTGTCTTTCGTTCCGTGATCATCACGATTTTATCTTTGCTGAAGAGGACCGATGCCATTGCTTTGAAAAGGTTAAACAATTTCACCTTGTCTCAGCTAAGCTTTCGGATTCGTGATTATACGCAGATGCTATCGATGGTAGCCATGCTCTTTGCTCTAGCATTAGGTGCTTTGACTGTTGGTCTGGGCTTCAAAAACGAGATCCCAATTATGGCAAAATCCGTTGCCCCTTATGACTTGTATTTGAATAATGCCCAAAATGCTTCTGACGAAAAAGTTGCAGCCTTAAAGCCGACTCTTGATGTCACTTATAGTCTGAAGGAAACAGACGACACCCTTTATTACAATAAAGATCAATTCAACAAGAACAACTTGCTCAGCACCAGTACGAATCAGTTGAGTATCGACGTTACCTACAACAAGCTGTCGGGAGACCAATTAGCCAAAGACATCACCGCGCAGGACCAATTGCGTAGCTACCTCTTGCCAGAACAACGAGGCAAAGAGATCCAAGTTGTCGATCAAACCGCTTTTGACACAATCAATGCCCCTGAATCCAGCTTGCGAATGGTGCAAGTCAAAGACTTTCAAGCAAGTTACGATGCATTACATGAATTGGCGCAAACAAACCAAGAAACCAATACTACTGAAACTGCCGATACGAATTTTTCGCAACGGGTCTTCGTCTATGACACGTATAATGGTCTCTTCTCCGGTTTTGAATTTATGGGCTTTTTCTTGGGGATCGCCTTCTTGACGATGTTAGCAAGCTGCTTGATGTTTAAAATTCTTTCTGGGGCCAACAGCGACATTCAACGCTATACGATGTTGAAAAAAATCGGAACCCGGACTAGCTTATTGAAAGGATCGATCCGCAAAGAGATTGGTGTGCTCTTCCTAGTTCCTGGTATCTTAGGGATGATCCATGTCTTGTTCGGATTACAAATGTTCACAACATTGATGATCGATCCGTACCACGATCTATGGCTGCCCTTTGGCATCTTTATTGCTCTCTATGCCATTTATTACGTGGTGACCATCTGGTTATACACCAACATCGTTTTACGACCAAACAAAAAATAACTCGTACAGACTTTCTGAATTGCTCAACGCAAAGAGACCATCAATCCGCTTGATGGTCTCTTTCATTTCGTCGCTCTTCTATCGAAAAAAAACGCCGTTAGCTTTGAGGTTTAACGCCCATATGCATCGCCGCCGCACCTCCTGCATAGCTTTTGACTTGCAACACATCAAAGCCAGCTGCCTGAAACTCCCGTTTCAATGCCTCCTTGTCAGGAAAATCCCGCGCAGACTCCTGGAGCCAGGAATATTCTTGATAGCTTTTGGCGAACAATTTGCCAAATAACGGCATGACATGGTGAAAATAAAAAGTAAACAGTTGCCGCCAGCCGATCAGTGTGGGCTGTGATGTTTCGAGACAAACGATTTTCCCGTCTGGGCGCAGCACCCGATGGATTTCCGCCAAGACATGTTGGCGATCCGCGACATTTCTCAACCCGAACCCGATCGTCACATAATCAAAGTGCGCGTCTGGAAAACTTAATGCCATCGCATTGCCGTTCTGCCACTGGATCTGCGTTTGTTGCTTTTTCTGTGCCTTTGCTTTGGCAACCGTTAACATTTCTTCGCTAAAATCAACGCCGGTCACTTGCCCCGTCGGACCGACCGCTTCATTTAAAGCAAACGCCCAATCCCCGGTCCCGCAGCATAAATCTAATATCTCCGCACCCATTGGTACTGCCATCCGTTTCATGGTGTCCTTGCGCCACCGTTTGTGGAGCTGAAAGGAGATAATACCGTTCATTCGATCATAACGGGAAGCGATCGATTCAAATACATCATGTACTTTGGTTTCTTTGGCTGTTGTTGCCATTGCGGCACGTCCTTTCTTTGTTCCCTTCGTTTTGCTGTTGCTTCACGTGCTTCTGCTTTTTAGTCTAGCACGAAAAAACCTGCGGAACAAAAACCCTGCTTTCGGCTTTTCCTCCAGTCATTTCCCCACAAAAAAACAGTCTTTCCTACATAGCTCCCCGCTTGTTGACCAAGGCAATTCGGTCAGCAACAAGCGGATCCAGCAGTGAAAGACTGTTCTTCTTCTGTTTGTTTTAAAAAAGGTTGTTCACGTTTAATCGATGAAGTCCCAGATATTGTTCCAATAAGAAACACGGTCTGCGCCATTTTCATCTTTGTAGCGCACAGAAATCAAATTACGGATGTCATGAACAGGAATGTCAAGGGTGACAGAATCCGTTACGGGTCTTTGTTGCACGTTGTATGTTCGATAAAAGGTGCCATCCATATAGACGTCAAAGGTACTAAGATTGGAATAAAAAATTTGCAGCTGATTGTTATGAACAGCAAGGTTGATCAACTCACCAGTGACAGCGCGTGTGCCGGTCTGAAGCGTGAGACTGTCTTCCCCTATCAAAATGTTTTCCGTCTCTGGCTGATTCCCCGAAACTCTACCGTTGATCGTTACCGGGGTCAGAACATTACCAGCAGCTGCCTGTTCATCCACTCGAGCAGTCAAGTTCCATTCCATGCGATCCCCCGGTGCGATTGGTCGTTCTAAGTGGATCGTGATACGATCGCCAGAAAGACTAGACGAGGCTATATTGTCTTGGTACACGAGCGCATCGACATTTAAGAACGTCAATAAATTCGGCGAGATATCTAGTGTCACGACAGCATTCTCAATATCGTCTTTCCCAGAATTTCGCGCATCGTTGCTTTCTACGATCGTCCGCAAGATCAATTGATTGCCGACGGTGATAATCGGATTGCCTTCTTCATCACGATCAAAGCTTTGCGGTACTCGCAACGTAATCGATGGGTCAGAAGGTCGAATACTGGTGACTTCAAAGGAGAGCGCTGGTGGGAAACGTTCATCGCCAATGGCATCACGATACCCTAAATAGTCCTCATAATCGCTGGCGGACGGATTCGTGCTCCCCAACTGACCATTGGGTTCCGTCGTGGTCGTATCTGGTAACGTTCCTACGAAATCGTCGTAACGATCATTTGCAAAATCTTTCGCGTAAAATTCGATATACACATCCTCTTCAGGATCAAGGCGACGTGGTAATTGATACTGCCATGGCACGGAGTTGCCTTGTTCGGCATCAAGCGTAATGACATATGGGTCACCTGAAGCATCACGGATCAATCCTTGCGCGGTACTCGCATAAATGGCGACGCGCTCTTTTGGCTGGTCGTCTTGCGGAGAATGAAAATCCATGATCCCCGAAACTGTTGTCGTCCGTTCATTAAAGACCTGATCCTCTGCCACTTGCAGACCAGTCGGTGGTCGTACATCCACGACGACCGCATCAGGCAAAGCGGCAATACTCTCTTCTGTTGCATGAATGAAAATCGAATCGTCAACATCCTCCATCGTGGGGTCTAATCCTCGGTGGGCACGCAGCACTTCAAAACGTTGACCTGTCTTGAAAAAGTCGTCCCGCGTCCATGCGATCACACCATTATGCACCTCACCAAAAACATCGACAGTTGATTTGGAGGAAAGCCATTGCGTTTCAAGCTGGTTGCCTGCTTCGTCCTTCAAAGCAACTTCCACCCAGACCTCATCATCCCAGGCATCGCGAATCGCCCCCGTGTATTCATACGGAACGACCGCTTTGGCATAAAAGGTTTTGTCGGCATTGGTCGGGGTCACTAAGTGCTGGATCATTGGCGGATAATTATTGGCAGAAAATCGCGTATAGGCATTCCCGCCCCTAAAAGTCGTACTGTTGAATTCATTTGAAAAAGGCTCTCCCGGCTGCGGACTAACGATTTGTGCAAAATTGACATTGCCTAGTTGATAGCTCAGTGGATTCCAGAAATTGTCCGGATCACCATCTAGATTCACGTCGTTGCGCTTTTCCCAAACCGCTAGTCCAACACGATTAGACATAAAGGTACTGTTACGGTTCGAATTAGAAAAAGCTTGTCCGCCATTCGGACGATTATTTCGGAAGTCATAAAACAGTGGTTCATCAATCACAAAATTGCTTCTGGCAACCGAACTGATTATTCCATTATTTGCACCTAGGGTCCGACCTTCCATTCGAAAGGTCGCGTCTTTTCCAGCTAAGAACTCGGCTTCTCCGCCTTGCATCCAAACAGCAGGTCCACGATGTGCATAGATATGGATTCGACTGTTTTCACCTTGTGCATGAAAAACCGAAGTTCCACTGCCATCAAGAGGAAATTGAATGCCTTGTCGACCAGCCGTATCTGAGCCATTACTGGCAGTAATGGTGGAATCAGCAGATGGGTCAAATTCTCGTTCTTCATCATTGTATTGATCGAATACGGCAAAGCCTGCTTCATCAATATAGATGCCATCATCTGCCGCAGTCCTGGTGCCGGCATGGTTAAAGATATTCAACTGACCGGCTGACTCCACATAGAACTCGTTGTTCCGCCCGTACATCCGCACTGCAGCCGCATTGCCATGGTATTTGACGATATTCATTTTCCCTTGGTCGGCAAGCAGAAAAGTCTGTTCCCCTACTAAGCGAAACCGCATAACTGAACCATACTCATGATGTTGACCTTCGCCAAACAAATTAAATTGCGACCCTTCCCCAGTTACCGTCACATTGCCGCCGAGTTTGGTGGTCGATCCCGCTTTAGAGATTTGATTGACAAAAGCAGTGGTTCCTTTCGGTACACCATTCGTGGGACTGGGGGCTCTAGAATAGGAGTTTACGACCGCCCCACCAGAAATAATGGTACGAGAAAACTTATTTTGCGTCTCATCCCGACGTCCAATCAGGGAAATGATTGCACCGTTTGCTCCCGCTAAGTCCATTTGTGAGGAGGCATTTAAGACGGTACCTTCTCCATCCACTTCAAAAATCACCTCGTTAGTACGTCCTTCGAGATTTGCCCAAATTGCTTGCCACTGGACACTATAGAGATCTACTTTGGAACCCTTATTGACTCGAAACGAGGTTGAAATGTTGTTGTTATTTGGATGAAGTCGAAAAATTGGCCGAGTATTTGAGATCTTGACATCCGCCTCATCCGTGATCAAGACACTTTTGACATTAAAGCTGCCATTATCATTATTAGTACCTGCGGTTGGATTCTTGTGAGCCACCCAATGGAACGTTCCTCGAATCTCGAGATTTCCTTGCTGCAAATAAAGGAAATCATTGCCCGTACTTCCCTCTAGCACACCACTTTTTGCCTCGATATTTTCTATTTTGATCGTCCAAAAAGCCGAAGCTGCCAGCGATTGTTGATAGATCAACGCGTTTAATCCTAGATTGTTCCCCTGAAAATCGATCGTCATATTTTTTAACTCAAAGACCGCTGGTTGACGATCATGGGTAGTCGTCAGTTCAAAGAAACGTCCAGTAGGATTCGTGCTATAGTTTGGTGTCCCGTTCGTGTTGAAACGCTTCGGTGTGGTTAAGGTAAAGCCATTCCCATCGATAGACACCGAACGATTCAACGCAGTTAAGCGATTGTTGGCCTCATTCGTATAATCAGCGGTAATGTCAGCGAGAAACACGATTTCAGAGATCGAGGAATCACTAAAAGCAGCCCGCAGCTCTTGATAGTCCGAAACTTCGGCACGCTCTCCTTGCATCGCCCGTTCTGAAAGTAGTTCGACTGCCGCTGACTCATTGGTTTCCTGCTGCTGAATGTCAAGCAAGGCTGCTTCTTCTACAGCCTTGTCGGCTTCCAATCGCAAGGCATGTCGTTCCTCGAGTGAAGGCGGAGCGATTTTTTGCAGCGTTCGGTTTCCCCGTTTAAGAACAAATTCGATGGCGTCTTCTTCTCCTAAAGAGACCGGTAATGCCAAGGACAACGTTTCTTCCGTAGGCGCCACTTCGATTGCCACACCATAAACACCCTCTTGTTCAGCTGGATGCAAGGTCGCTTCCTCAAGCTCAAGCATTTCAAACATTTCTAATGACACCAGCGCTTCATGATTCGCCATCAAGAAAAGCGTCTCGCCTGCGGCTTGTTCCGATTCGATCGTCACTACATATTGTCCTGTTTCTGGGTCAAAGTGACCGGACACTTCATAGGAATTGCCACCATGGATAGCAAAGACCGCATACAAGACAGAAATTACGATAAAGCCCCCTAATGCAGCGGTAGCCAATTTGATTTTCGAGACAGTCGCCAGAACAGTAAATGATTTCATCTAGCCACCCCTTTCCTTTGATTACTCCAACAGTTCTTGTCCCGTTTCAAAGCTCGATAGATAATACAGCTTGATAACGACACTTGCCGAAAACGCATCTGCTCCTGACGTATTACTTCCTTGCCGATATTCGACTGATTCCACTTTTAAAAAGCGATTCAGGTTTTCCATCCGATCAATAAAACGCACGATTCCTTCATTCGTCTCACTCAGGAGGTCAAAGCCGATCCTTGTGACCCGAAATTGCGTAGCCAAAGGATTGTCACCGGTCTGATCCGCCAGTTGTTCTGGTGTAGGGTAAAGCATCTCTTCATTAAAGGTCGATTGCAAAATCGTGATCGGCAATTCCGTTTCAAGGGCAGCGAGATCGGTAAAATAATACTCGATCGCCATACCATTGGGAATGATTGGCACCTCATTGACCGTCTCTGAGGAAAGAAGGTCTGGTTCCCCTTGCAGGTAGACTAGCTGTTCCTGAATGTCGCGGATCTCAGCTTCGATCCCAGCTAATTCCTGAGCCAATTCGATCCCTTCAGCACGTTTGGGATTCAGTAAAAATAGCCAGAAAATGAGTACTGAGGTAGCGAGAACTAGCGCAATTACCGCGGAGATGATGATGTGTTTTTTGGAGAAAAAGACTTTACTCATCCGCTTCCACCTCGCTTTCCTCTTCGCTCTCTTCACTGATCACTTGTGGTGCAGCGATTCGTGAGAGGTAGACAGTGATGCGCCCATCTTGCGGCGTTGAACTATGAGAAAAAGATTGATAAGTCACATGATGTACCCAATCAATTGCTTCAAAAGCCGATTTAAGGCGAATCAGACTTTCATAAACATCTCCTTGGACCGCCAAGTTCACCGAAGGAAACAATGGTGTGCCGTCTTGGGCTGTTTCGGACATTGTCCCCTCACCATTTAGCAGCAAATTATACGAATTGATGGTCACATCGATCCCTGATGCCACCTCCTCAAAGGTTTCCATAATAGGCGCTGTGAAATATTTCTCTTGCTTTTGCAGGACGATGAATTCTTGTAGCTCTTGTGATTTTGATGCCAGCATCTCTTCTAACTGGCGCTGGAAAACGATGCGCTCTGCTTGACTAGACATGATACTGCTTTGATTATTGGTCACCAGCCTTTGATAATACCAAAAGCCTAACCCACAAACCCCAACGACTACTAACGAAAGGAGAAGCGAAACCGAAAGAATGACTTCAAACGCCCGATTACGGATAAATTTATTAGGCAATAGATTGATGTTCATGGTTACACCTCTTTCGTCGCTAATCCCGCAGCCAAGATATAGCGGTCGGGAATTTTTTTCTTGCTGGTTTCACTTACTTTTGCGGAAATCGTTTTGACCGGCAAAGAAGACACCTCATGAAATATTTCTTGGACTTCTTTCCGCAGCATTGGATGACCGCCGACTAAGTAGATTTTTTTCAATTCACAATCAGGCGAGATTTCCTGATAATAGTAAGCAATCACCGAATTCAGGGTTTCTGCTAACCCTTCCAGTGCTTGGATCTCCGCACTTTCCCTAAAGTTCACTTGCACAGATTGGGCTTTTTCAATATATTTCCAGTTGGCTTGATTATAATCTTCATACTGCAGGTAAGTCGGCACCAATTCTTCAAAAAAGGTGATATTGGCGATGCCAGCATCTAACTCGACCAGCACGAAATTTTCACTCCAGTTGATCTGTCGCTGAAACATACGACTATACGCCAGAAAACTGCAATCGACGCCCATCAACTGATGGCCGCCTTTTTTCAATGTGTCGCCGAGTTGAATCAAAATCGGCTCTGATGTGACCACGACTGGCACATTGCCATTGATGGTAAACCGATTCCGCTGGATGACCACAGCTTGCGGTTCTGCTTTCTCTTCCTTCTTGCTGGCTTTTTTCTTTTGTGCTTTTGGTGCTTTTTCCTTGTTGCCTTTACCTAGGATCAGTAGATCAAAAATCGGGTTTTCAAAAGGCAAGGAGATGGACTCCCCCAATTCAAAATACAAGTACTCGCGAATCTCTTTTTCCGAGTTCATCTTGCCGATTGGGATCTGTTTGATCAGCAGACGAGAATTTAGTGCCGTGATCACCACACTCATCGTGCGTAATCCCAAGCGTTTGGCAATCTCATTGAAGGCGGCTTCAAGACTATCAGGATTGCGCAGCTTATCATCTTTAAAAATCGTACCATTCACAACCAGCTCGCCGTATTTGAGACGGTCACCTTTTTTGGTACAGTAACGGATGCAGTTTTTTTGGATGTCGATCCCTACTAAGCGGGGAATTGTTTTTTTGCCAAACATACGAGGACCTGCTTTCTTCTTGTTGGTTTTATATGAAGGAACCAACGTTATTTCTATGTACAACGCTTGCTTAGCAAATCAAGCAAACGCCAAGGTCAGCAACCCAATTCAAAGGAACCAGCCGCTGCCAAGATAAACCATGCCGGTAGCAATGGCGATAAAGGGACCAAAAGCAATGTAGCGGCTTTTGACTTTGCCCCGTAGCATTTGGATCACGTAAAAGATCACTGCCAAGCAAGAAGCGACAAATAAAACCGTCAAGACTTGCACTGGGCCGATATACACACCTAAGACGGCAAATAATTTGATATCGCCGCCACCCATGCCTTTTTTACTGAGCTCCGCTAAGAGATACAATGGCAAGAAGCCAGCAAAGAAGCCAACGAGCCAATACCACCAAAATTCATTTTGCGGTTGGATCAACCGTAAACCGATCCCTCCGGCGAAAAAAGTGGCTAACACTTTATTGGGGATCAGCTGATAGAAGATGTCGCTGGCAGAAATAATGGCTAATAAGGCTAATAAACACCAAGCGGCAATCACTTCAGCAGTGCCCCAAAACAGCAAGGTCGTACCCGTAAATAGCATGCCGATCAACACTTCATAAAGAAAAGCAATCAGCGGGATCTTTTTTTGACACTTACGGCACTTGCCTTTTAAAATAAGGTATGATAAAACTGGAATGAGGTCCCTTGCACCTAATGTCTGTTGGCAGTCATCACAGTGCGAGCGAGTCAGCAGGGATTCCTTTTTGGGAACCCGCCAACCAACCACTAGGAAAAAAGAACCTAGACACATTCCTATGATGAAAAGATAACCAATGATTAGGCCCATTGGGATCTGTTGCAAAATTTCGTTCATAAAAAACTCCTTTTTTCCTGGGGGGTTGAGTTGCCGTACACCTTAGGTCAGGTTAGTGACTTGAGGTGTTTTTAGTTTCCTAAAAAAATTAATATCTTATAACGGTGGAGGAGCTGGTTGAGGATCTCCAAATACATACTCTCGAGTTAAACCATTGATTTGATTTTGTGTTAACCCAGTACCGAGAACACCTATCTCGTTGCTATTTTCTTGTCCAGCCTTTAAAACGCCAGCTGGAGCATACATTGTTAAAGCACCTGTTGATCCGATATAAAACATAACATTATCAGTATCTTCCCATGATGTACTGTTTAGTAATCCATCATCCATTACATCTTCTAAGGTAAAATCTAAAACCGCGTTAGCTGTCCCGTCATTCAAGTTGCTATTAGTTGATTGATAGAGCACTGCTGCTGAGAAAGCTTGTTGAATATCAGAAACAACTGCATCTTCTCGAGCATTTTGAATCACGTTCCCAATCGCAATAACCCCGATCCCAGCGATGATCGCTAAGATAACGACTACTGCCAGCAACTCGACCAAGGAGAGGCCGCGCTCGTCTTTCAATAATTTATTCAATCGATTGTCTGTTGTTTCTTCTGCTAAAATTGCATCAATCATAGTGTGTTTACTCCTCCTGTTTCTTCCATATATATTAAACAAGCCGTCTAGGTGGCTTGATAATACCAAAATTCATTACCCTTGGATCGCACCGAATAAATCGAACATCGGGATCATGATCGCCGCAACGATCAAGCCAACGATCACACAGATTATCAAGATGACAATCGGTTCCATGATCGTTTTCAGTCGCTTACTGGTTTCATCAACTTCTTTTTGATAGATGATACTCAATCGTTTCAGCATGTCCTCAAGGGAACCAGTACTTTCGCCAATCTCGACCATCTGGGTCACTAACATCGGAACCATCATGTTGCCGCGAAAGACATCGCTCATCTTGCCACCTTCTTCAATTTGAAAGGCACAGTTATCGATGATTCGCTTGATGTATTTATTGGCAACGACATCCCGACTCATATTCAAGGCGGTCACCATACCGACAGAGCTGCTGAGCAGTGTCGACATGGTTGTCATAAATAGTGAAAAACTATTCTTGGTGATCATATCGCCCACCAGTGGAATGCGTAATAGAAAACTTTGAAAAGCGAAATCAAAGGTTGGATTGCGTCGCGCGATCCACAGTCCGACGAAAAATCCGACGATCAAGACGGCTAAAACCCATCCTCTGGACTGAAGGAACTCGCTGATCGCCATCGTTGCGACGGTGATCGTCGGCAGATCGGCATCAAATCCTTCAAATACTTCCACGAACATCGGTACGATCATCACCAATAAAATGATCCCCACGATAAAGGTTAAAATCACTAAAATAATCGGATAGACCATCGCTGTGACGATCCCGCTGCGGTTTTCGGCGCTTTTTTCATAGTAATCCGCCATATCCTTCAAATTTCCTTCCAGTGATCCAGACATCTCCGAAACAGCGATGACACTGGTCAGAAGTGTCGGAAAGGCATTGGGATGATCTTTGTAGGCTTCTGAGAGCGGGCGTCCGCTATCAATCTCATCCCGAACTTCGCCAAGAATTTTCTTGAAATTCGGGTTTTTTTGTTGCTCTTCCAGCATTCGTGAGGCATCAACAATCGTGATCCCCGAAGCGATCAATGTCGAAAACTGGCGCAAATACCCTACCAGCAGTTTTAACGAAACTTTTGTAAAGAGTTGAATCTCTTTATTCGCCAAGGTTTCTGGCTGTTCGATCAAACTGTTGACTTTGATATGCTTTTGGCGCAGCTTTTGGCGGGCTTCAACGGAGGAATTGGCACGCAAGCTGCCAGAAAACGTTTCGCCACGGACATTGGTGCCTTGATAGGCAAAGAGTGCCATCGGCTATTCGCCCCCTTCCTCCATTAAGTTATCTGCCACATCGGCATCGACCCGTTCCGCAGCAACGAGTTCTTCTAAAGAAGCGCTCATGGTATGCATGCCTTCGTTTTTTCCCATCTGCAGCATATTATGGATCTGGTGGGTTTTCCCTTGACGGATCAAGCTGGCGATCCCTCGGGTATTGAGCATCATCTCGGTTGCTGCTACCCGTCCGTTGCCATCGATCGTTGGCAGCAAGCGCTGGGACAAGATCCCTAGTAATGCGCCAGCAAGCTGTGTACGAATCTGAGTCTGCTGATCGGCAGGAAAGACATCGACGATCCGTTCAATAGTCGCTGGGGCACTTGACGTATGCAAGGTTCCTAATACCAAGTGTCCCGTTTCCGCTGCCGTCAAAGCAATCGAGATTGTTTCAAAATCTCGTAGCTCCCCTACTAAGATGACGTCTGGATCTTGACGCAGGGCAGCTCGTAAGCCATTGCCAAAGGACATGGTGTCGCTGCCGACTTCGCGCTGGGCAACGATGCTTTTTTTGTGGTTATGGATGTACTCAATCGGGTCTTCCAACGTCAAAATATGCGTCTTTTTGGTATCATTCAAATAGTCCAGCATCGCAGCCAGTGTCGTTGATTTCCCTGAACCGGTCGGCCCTGTAACTAAGAACAAGCCTTGGCTTTTATGGATCAGAGTCCGCAAGACGGTCGGCATACCGAGTTTGCTTAGCTTCGGGATCTCGATGGGGATCTGCCGCAAGGCGATCGAAACGGTATCTTTTTGGCGGAAAATATTGACCCGAAAGCGACAGATGTCGCCTAGTTCGTAGGCCAAGTCGGTCTCGCCTTTTCCCTTGAATTCCTCCCATTGCCGTTGGTTGCAAAGGATTTCGGCAATGGCTTCGATGTCCTTGGTGTCGATGGTCGGAACCCCTTCGATCGGTAGCAAGTCGCCGTGGCGACGAAAAATCGGCGGTACGCCTTCGACTAAATGGATATCCGATGCTTTTTGTTCGACGGCGATCATCAACCAATGATCGATCCGCTCTTTAGGTGACATGGCAGCAAATTGCGCCGCTTCGTTGCGATTGACGCCCTGTGTACTGCTGGCAGTCGTCGTTTTTGTCACTGCTTGCCGTTCTGCTTTTTGAATGATCTCCCGCGTCGAGACAGATCGGTCTTGATCGCTCTGGCGACTGTGGGCACGTTTTTTTTCTCTCAGTTCACGATTTTCCCGAATGCGGGTACGGGTCGGAGCTGTTTTTTCTCTCGTCGCCCTTTTGGTTGCTCGCTCTTGTGTTGCCACTCTCGTTTGATCCATTAAACCAGCCCCTTTCTATGTGCATTTCCTTTTAAAACAATGTATGTAGTTCTTCGGTGATCCCTAGATCACCGATAAATCAATCCGTGCCTCACTCTTCTGCGGCGACCACCTTCAAGACTTCTTCGATGGTGGAAAAGCCTTGTTGCACTTTGTCTAACCCATCATCCAACAAAAAGCGCATCTTTCGTTCCTGAACATAATCCATCAGCTGGTCGTTAGTCGCTTTGTTCGTGATCATACGACGCAGCTTGGCATCGATCGTCAACAGCTCTTGGACGGCCATTCGCCCTTTGAATCCCGTATTGCCACACTTTGGACAGCCCACAGGCTGTGCCAGTTCCGTAACCGTGATGCCATAGGATTCAAATAACTGCTTGTCCTTGTCGCTGGCTGGTCCTACTGTCTTACAAGAAGAACAAAGGGTTCGGACGAGCCGTTGAGCTAAGATGCCTTCTAACGCATTAGCGACCAGAAACGGTTCTACCCCCATGTCGACTAAGCGATTGATGGTGCTGACGGAATCATTGGTATGCAGGGTGGATAATACCAAGTGCCCGGTCATGGAAGCCCGAATCGCAATCTCCGCCGTTTCGCCATCTCGAATCTCTCCCACCATCACGACATTGGGGTCTTGTCGCAAGATCGACCGTAACCCAGCGGAAAAGGTCAAACCGACATTGCTGTTGACTGCCACTTGGTTGATACCTTGCAGCTGAAACTCTACTGGGTCTTCGACGGTGATAATATTGATCTCCGGCGTGTTCAACTCTTGCAGCGCCGCATACAAGGAAGATGATTTCCCTGATCCTGTCGGTCCTGTGACAAGAATGATTCCATGGGGTTTATGCAAAATCGCTTTAAAGGTCGCCAATACCTTCGGTTCAAAGCGAAACTCATCTAGGCGCCGAATGCCACTGGAGCGATCCAACACCCGAATCACGACTTTCTCCCCATGAATGACAGGCAAAACCGAGACCCGCAAATCAACCACGTTGCCCCCGTTACGAATCATTGCTCGACCATCTTGTGGCACACGTGTTTCGGTGATATCCAAGGAGGAAATGATTTTCAGTCGTGAAGTAACACCAGTCTGAATACTCTTAGGCAAGTTTTCATGGGTACGAAGCTCCCCATCGACCCGTAAGCGGACGACTAATCCTTTTTCTTGGGGATCGAAATGGATATCACTGGCGCCCCGATCCACCGCATCTTGCAGCAGGGTATTGACCAATTTGACAATCGGCGAATCATCTAATTTTGAGTCGCCTTCTGGGTCGATGGTTTCAACGAGAGAGTCGCTCAAGCCATCCAAACTGATTTCAGAAGGGTAATCGCGAACGATCAGTTGTTGGATATCGGCATTGTGGGCTTTTTGCGGACGAATCAATAACCCAGTGATCAAACGCATTTCATTGATCGCCGCATAATCCCCAGGGTTTGCCATCGCAACGGTCAAGCGGTTGCCTTTTTTTTCTAATGGAAAGACGCTGTGCTGTTTGGCAAACGAGCGGGGGATCAAGGACAAAACCTCTGAGCTGATCTCTAAGTCAAACAGGTTGCCTGTTTGTGTTTTCTCAGCAGTGGTTGAACTTGTGGTGTTCTCTGACTTTTTGAGAGACCTTCTAGGTTTTCTACGTGGCGTTCTTTCACTTGATTGCGGCAACTGGCGCCCTCCTTTCAATAATCGAGTTTGTTGATATAGTCAAACATTCGTGTAACGGTTAAATATGCTTCATCATCAGACCACATGTTTCGATCCAAAAAACTTCTGAGGATCGTTACCTCCCCCGATTGCGCCTGACTTTCAAAGTCGCGGACGCGATAATTGACGCCTAATTGTTGCAGTTGATTTTCTAGTTCCACCTGGTCATCCATATAGTAAGGTACGAGAACGACCGTTCCTTCAAGACGACGGTTATGAGCCCCTGTTGCTAAAAAAGTCGGGTCAAATAATGCCAAATCTGGCAGTATTTCCATGACAAAGGTCGACTCTCTATCCACAGCTAAATGAAAGGGTTCCACGCCTGTATGACCCAAGATCAGCTGAGCACCATTTTTTAAGGTGATTTGATTCCAATACGCTGGATCTTCATAATAAGAATCAAAAACCGCGGAACTGCCGGCTTCTGCTAATGCCAATCTACGAGCAGTTTTCGGCGCATCGATAAATGAAAGCCCGTGAACCTCCATTATGGTATTGCTGCCATCCAATGTGATTCTTGACGGGTCATGGGGCACTGTGAATTGATTTTGATTCTGAAAATACGAGAAATCATCGATCGTTCCACCACTAGGCATCATCGTATTCGTCAGCATAAAATCACCATAAACAGTAATCCTTCGTTCCGTATCTTCGGTACTATGCACGATCGAGCCTTCCGTGACTGGTCCCGCATAAAAATTGCTGCTCGTCAGAACCATCGACGGCTTCATAAACGTCAAACTACCATCTGCCGCAGGATTCTGTTTCGTGGCTTCTCGATGATAAAAATTAAAATAATTGCTATTTAATTCGCCTAACCCAGTGCCCGCATCCGGTGAATTTACGGAAACATTTAGATGGCCTTCAGCAAAGAGAACCCCTTCTTGCTCAACTCTCGAAGCCGAACTATTGGTGTTGTTGATCCATACGTTTCCAGCAAGGATATCCGTATATGCTTGTGATAGGACCAAGCGACTGCCAGCTCGACTGCCCAAATCGATATACATTCCTAAACCGGCTTGCAAGAAGATGTCTTTGATCACGTTCAACCCGTTACTAGGCTGTCCGCCATCATTCTGGATCGCAAGCAGACTTTTTGACGAAAATTGCCCGCTTCCCTGTCCTTCCATCTGGACCCCATGATTAAAGAAAAAGGAACCATCGAAATGCAGCCAATTAAGAATCGGCTTTGTTCGAAAATCTAAAAATCTGCCGTCTTGAAAATCTTGCAGGACATTGTTGGCAAACCCGAATTGCAAGAAGTCATCCGATTCAAAAGCGAGATAATCAAACGATGGACGTACGCGTTGAAAATCGGCGACTTCAAACAATTTTCGAACCCAAGTATCGGCGGATACAGCTTGCCCTGCTGTAGAGGGTAAGTAATAGGGATAAAAAATGTTTCGCCAAATATCCAGCTGTGTTTGTCTTTGTTCGAGGTCTTCTTCTTCAAGCTGCATTTCATAGATATATTCGGCAGAAGCTGTATGTACTCGCGGTTGCCCTTCAGCCAATTGCGTCTGATCCGTGACTTGCGATTGAATTTGAATAATGATTTGAAGATTGGTTTTATCTGGCAGCATCGAGGCGGATTGGATCCATCCTTGCTCCCCACCAGATTTGGTCATTACATAAGGGGCGATCTCATTATATTCATAGTCAACGACAGAGGAGGTAAAAGAAAATTTATCATCGATGGTCTCATTCACATCGACTTCGTCCAGCACAAATCTCAATTCGTTATCTAGATGGTCTTGCCAGTCATTATTATTAGAATAGAAGCCGCCATTCTGCATGGTTCGAGTGATGAAATCATCTATTCTCAGTTTTAGCTCCTGAGAAGCGAGTTGAAAGGAATATTCGTGTACATCTTCCACTCGACGGAAGCTATCTATCGTTCGAATTTGTGAATTGACATTTCGAGCAACAAGGAAGACCAAGCCAATCATCAAATAGGAAAGAATGATCGCCGCGAGGGCATAAATCAGCGCAAAACCAGCTTCATTTTGTCTACCATCGTCCATTCCCGGGTACCCCCCCTCTTGCTTTCTCATTGTCACGATAATTGATCGTAAATTCTCGTTTATAGATAATCTGCTTGTGGTAATCAGTGACCAGCTCCTCCATCTGCCACCAGCCAGTCAAATCATCATAATAATCCGCAAAGTTGATCGTTTCCGTGTAAAATAAAACGAAAAACTTGGTCTGGATACTGAACGTATCGCGATAATTTGGCGTATAGTGATGGGTCAACGTCGCTTCATTCTCATTTTTTTGTTGAATGATCTTTAACTTAATCGTAGGATCTTTCGTATCATAGACTCTGGCACGAATATTGTTGGTATCTGTGATATCCGTCACAACCATTCGCGGACTGCCCTCTTCCGTAATCGTTGCCCCTAAGGTTCCTTCGGGCATTGTTTTGACAATATGTTCCTCGTGGAAAAGAAGACTATCATATTTTCCTAAATACCCCGCATGTTCATAGATACCATCAATTTTGGCGATTTGGTCTGCTTGCGCCAAGATTTCATTCGCTATCCCTTGAAAGGCAGCAATTCGACCTTGACGAACAGAGGCTTGGACGATCAAAAAGAGTGTCCCAGAAAAGAGTGCAATGATGATGCCGAATATGACCATCGCCCCTAACAATTCGACAAGCGTGATTCCTTGCTCATCCTGTAATCGATGCTTCATCTGCGCCCCTCCTTTGCAACTTCCGCAAGAACAGCCAGCCCTTTCAATAGTCTACTACCCAATGCAGATACGTTTCTGTCAAAAATGCGCCCGTTTGTTTATCGAAGACCTGAATAATAAGTCCGAGCCCGAGCTGACGACGGTCGTAACTGTCTTCTCGCAGTCCATGTCTGGGGTCTTCGCGAATGGAGACCTTGACCAAATAGTTGGTGGTTTCTTCATTCTCCGACAAGTACGTTCCCATATAGAGGCGATTTTCTTCCGAATTTACCAAGGGCTGCGGCAAATGAGCGCCAGAATGATCGTATACCACCTTGCGAATAAATCGGCCCCGATTGAGATCATCTACAGCAATCGGGATTTCTTCATACATCGGTTGCCCTTGCGCATTGTATTGAATCCCTGAATTATCGAGGACCAAATGGTGTCGGCGAACTTCTGAGGGATCATCTGGATCGACCATCATCCAAGAAGGTCTAGCCGTAAAGATCCCGATATTCAAATCCGCCAAGTCTTGAGTCTGTGCCCGGTAGATTAGCCATTCCTTGACATCATCTCGTGCTGCGATGGCCTCTTCCATTCGGGTATTGTAGCTAAGGATCAGGTTGTTTTGGATGATCAGCATGGCGATCATGACCATTGCGATCCCGAGAATGACGATCGCTCCAAGGATCTCAACCAGGCTGAACCCTGATTCATCAAGTACTTTATGTGCTTGTCTGCCGTTTTTCAGTTTCATCACCTGCTTTTTACCTAGCCCCCGATCAAGGAGAATCCTTTTCTTCTAGCTGGTTGATACTTGTATCTGGGTCAAGAAAAGATAATTTGCTAAGGGCAAACCCCCAGTGAATCAGTTTATTGAAATCAGGGTAGTCAGCTAATGGAATACTTTTTTTGGCTTTGCGTGTGATGCGGATTCGTTCCCTGATATAATGATACCTTTCTTCTTCAACCAGTCGCTGAATCTCGGCGATCCCTTTTTCAACATCAGGATCTTCGACATTCGCTTGCATATATTGTTGGTAGAAATAATCCAAATACTTCCCGTATTGAAGAAAATAACGGTATTCAATTTCTTCAATGACCATTTTCACGTGAATCTCTCCTTGACTTATTTTCTAGCAACTTATTGAAGTGAGTACAAATGCCGATAGATGATCGCAGTAGCACTCTCTGGGCGATCATTGTCTAACTGAAAGACCTCCTTTAATGATTGTCGATCAGAAGCCTGAATGACTTCGACTTTCGGTAAAAGTTCGTAGGCAAGATGGCTATCGTCTGCGACACTTGTATCGATCATCACTTGTTCGATCAGTGAACGGGTGACGCCATAACCGTCTTCACTTTGATAGGATCGGTCCAAAGGGAAACTATAATAAAACCAGCCATCATCGGGATTATAGATCCAAGTGTTGCGATCGATCTGACGGTAATCGCTCAAAGAGCCGAATTCGATCATGATGGCTTCTGAATTGATCTGGGCAGGACTTTCAGAGACAAAGCTGCTTAGCGTTTTCACCGTTTGGGTCGGATACAACCCAGCAGCATCGGGAAACGCACTGATCATCTCTGGCAATTGAAAGGCACTGCCTAACCCAGATTCTGTCGTCGTGTAATCAAATGACGACTGGTCAATCGTTCCCTGTTCTCCGAGATACGTGAATCCCGTAGGTTCTTCATTGGTGGAAAAGGGGCTGGCTAGCTGCGACTCCGCCCAGTTTCGAACAAAATAACGATACCCTTCAAGATAATAACTATAGGTCAAGTTGGCTGCTTCAAAGGTCCACTCAGCAACCGGATCAGCAGGATTGAGCAGCAGCAGTTCCCCACTCATTTTCTGCATGACCGGTTGTTGGTTTCGTCGAAAGGAATAGCTGAAGTGAGCTTCGACAAGGACCGGTTCTTGCCAGAGATCTGGTGGACCATCGATCAAGTCTGATGACGGTGGCTCCTCCATTTCTTCATTGCCTTCGGTGCGATCGTAGAAGTTCTCAGGATTTTCCTGTTCTTCAGCGTCTAATTCCCCCAATAACTCCTGCATCTCTTCACTATCGAAGGCATCCAAGGGAGGCGTGGGTGCCAACTCTTCGATCGTCTCATCGCTGATCCAAACCATCACTTGACCATCAAGAGCATTTCCAATGAGTTCTGGGATCTGCTGGGTCACGTTCTGATACCCTCTTGCTAAAATTTCGTTTTCATCAAAGCGAGACAGTACTGGTAATAAGTCTGGCGCATCACTCGCATCTGCCGCCTGCTCAAAAGCTGCTTCCTCACTGTCTGGCGCGATATAGCGCAGCACTTCTTCAAAACTTGCTCGGACAAAGACTGGCACTTCACTAGCGTTCATTACCCGAACGGATCGTTGGATCGTCGTCCCTGTAAGGGTCATTCGTTCCTGCCATTCTTCCAAAATCTCGATTTTTTCGAACACTTCATATTCATCCGCTAATCGACGAATATGAATAGACTGATTATTCTGCCAAATCAAGATGCTAAGCAACAAAAGAAAGAAAAGCAGACCCGCGATACTATTTCTTAACACTATTTTTTTTTGCACCCTTGTTTCCTCTTTTCTCAAGTAATGACGGCTCTCAAGTAAAGAGATAAATGCCTAATAGAATGAATAAGGCGATCAATGATACACAGAAGATGATGGATAATATCAAGTTTTGATCAATAAAACGAAACACATCTGCTACATGGTTGATACTCATTGAGACTTCTCCAACGAAACGGTCTGCTTCGATGGCTTCTTCCCCAAATGCCTGTCCATCACCAATGACGGATAAATGATAGCCCTGCTCTTCGTCAGCCTCGATCGATAGTACTCGGCGAGCAATATAGCCGGTTCCTGAGCCATTTGTAAAGACCGCGAGCCCGTTTGGCTGTACTTGAGTGAAGGCTTGTTCTCTTAAAATGATCAAATCTTGTGTGCGTAATGCGGAGCTGTCAAGATTCGCCATCCCATTATCTGATAAACGCACCACCCGATGATTAAAAACTGTCATTTCGTTTTGATCAGTCACATATAAGCCGATAAACGTAAATAGGACAGTCATGCTACAAACCAAGAAAATCAGATAGATGATTTTCAGTACGAGATTGCCAGATTTCTTTTTGGCTGTTGGTTTCTTCGTCGCGGCTTTGCCTTTTTGCGGGGGACGTCGTTTCTGGGAAACTTCCGCTGGTTTTTTGCCGTGCTTGTGGGTCCCTTTTGATTTGGCATTAGGATGACTTGATTTTTTGATTTTCCCCTGCTCGTTGTGCTGACTTGGACGTGCTTGCTGCGGTGGACGCTTTTTCTTTTTGCGTGGTGCTTCACTGGTCGTACTGGCAGCTGCTCTTTCTTTTTGCTTGCTAGGACGCTGCTTTTCGGTCGGTAATTTGGGGCGATTCGCTGTACCAGCCGCTTTTTTTCGTTTCTTTTTCACAGGCGCCTGTCCTGTCGGTTCTTTTTGGGTCGGCTTTTTTGGTCGTTTCTTGCCACTAGAAGGGCTGGCTTGCTTTCCTTGCGCCTGAAACTTTTCGATTCGGGGATTTCTCGGTGTATCCTCTGGTTGGTCTCGTTTTTTTTCACGTTTGGCAGGCTGTGGCGGACGTTTTTTTCTTCTAGGTGCTTGCGACTGATTACTCATTGGCATCTACCTCGCTGCCCGCTCGTTCCATCCCTCTTAATTGGTTTGCATAAGTATTGGCATTGGCATTTTCCTGCAAGCGATCCTTGACGGTCCGAATGGATGCTGGCAAATTCCCTGAGCCTCGACGATTTGCCGCGCTTCTTTGCAAGTCTTCAAACAACGAACGGGTCGTCTCCGCTTCTTCCTTGCGGGCTGCTTCGATTGCGTGTGCACGTGTGCGTTCAATCTCTTCCAAAATCTCTTCGGTCGGCTCATTATCATAAATGGTTAGATCATAGGCCTCGATCAACGCATTCAGCTTTTGGTCATAATGGATGTCCGTAGCATAGCGCCCTGTCAACCACGCAGTTGCTTCCCGATAAGTTGGGGCATTTTCTTTCCAAACGGGGGCATAAAAGCGCGGGTTGCCAGTGATGCCTCCTCTTAGTAAGCGAGCGTAATCTTCGATGGATTCACGGTAACTTGGGTATTTACGGAAATTGGAAGAGATCGTATACCACGCACCACTTCCATCATCTTCTTGCGTATTGAAGGTCACTTTTTGCCCACGAAAGCTGCCCTTGATGCCGAAAAGATTATGGTTTGGCGGACTGGATAAGGCGCTGTTTCCTGAGCCGGTCTCCAAGATGGCTTGTGCGATCATCACTGAGGCATAAAGATCATTGTTATAGGCAACATCTTGCGCGTCAGAACCAATCTCATTGATGAATTGTTGTGTCGTTAGATTACGTGAAACCGAAAACTGAAAGTTGCTTTCCCGCTCTTCTTCATCGATCGGCGATTCGGGTTCTTCAGTGATTGGATCGGGCTCTTTTTCTTTGTCCTGATTGGTTTGATTCCCATTTGATTGGTTGTTTCCGCTATTGTTGCTGCTGTTGGTATCGTTGGTTTCTTGCTCATTCGTTTCAGGTCCAGCAGGCTGATTCGGCTGTTGATCGCCTTCTGAAGGATCTGGCGTCGACGGAACATTTTCGGCCTCTTGGTCTTCTGTTTCATCCGAGCCGCTCTCCATCTCTTCCTCGTCTGTCTGTCCCTCGTCTGCCGGTCGTTCCACATCATTTACGACTTGGACTTCCGTTCCTTTTTCGGCCTGCTCCGCTTCTTCTGGAAGGGTTTCTTTTGTTTGTTCTGGAGGAGTATCAAGTTGCTCCGTTATCCTGTCAGCTCCTTCGTAAGAGACCGGTCGGAGGGCATCCGTTATCGATTGCCCACGACTTTCTCGTTGTGCATCGATGGTTTCCATATAAGTAGATGGTTCTACACCTAAGATCGATCGAACCATGGCTTCAGAAATCGTTTGATTATTGATGATTCCGATAAATGCTCCGATCGCTAACAGACTTTTTACGTTTCTTCTGGGCTTTTTCATCTTCTTGATCCTCCTCCTTGGGGCTGTTCTTGCTGGTGCCTTTTTTTGGTCGTTCATGGTCTTTGCTTTCATTTTTCTCAAGCTGCACAAGCAGCAATTGATAATGAAAGGCATTGTTCCGCAAATACATCGTAAAACCTAGCAAAAGAGCGAGTAAAAACAAGTGACTGATAGTGACATATTCTCGAAAGGCAGAGAGATAAAAATAGGCGGTCAGCTGCAAAAATACCGCTAATGGGATCAAAGAAGCAATAAAGTAGATGCGGTATAAGAATAAGAATCGTTGTTTTTGCTTTTGGGTTCTCATAGACTGCTCCTAACGTCTGTATTGCCTTCGATCAATGCTTTTTTTTCTAATAGATAGCTTTCGCTTTGGAGAAGATCAAAGTAAGCAGCTTTTCGTAAAAGATTGTCATAGTCCATCTTCATAATGCGTGCGTAAGGTTTTCTAAACCATGGTCGCTCATACAATTTGACTCGTGACTCAATCACGCTGCATTCATAAAAAACCAAACTGATATCTTTAGCAGATAGGTTGTTGTCGACCACTTGCTGCACTTGCCCTCTCTCATAGGTCAATTCTTTTTCGTTCAAGGTCATTTTTTCGATCTTTTGTACGAGATTGTCATTGATGCGCCAAACCTGTTCGAGGTATTTGGCTTTTTGAAAAAGATAGGTATATTCTCGTAAGCTGATTTTCAATTGCGTATGCCAGTTCTCGTCTTCTTCATCGGTCAAGCTATTTAAATAGTGGATACTATTTTTGATCAAAGAGGCTTCTAAGTTTTCGATGTAGATCTCAAGCTTTTGATTGGCCAAGCGCAAGCGCTCTTTGCTTGCTCGTTCTCGTTTCGCCTCTTCCTCCAACGCTAATTCATTGGCGTTGACTTTGGACAATTGCTTGGCTTTTTTTGACTGTTTTTTTTTGCTGCTTTTTTTTCGAACTTTCTTTTTGAACTTTGGTGGCTCATCCGCACTGACCTTTTGGAACTCGAGCGTGTCTTCCAGTTCTTTTTTCACTACATTGGTTTTGCCCTGACGTTTTTCTTCATGGACTTGCGCTTTCGGGCGACTCACAAACGTGACATTTTGTTCGTCGATCACGCTTTGTACGATTTTTACCAGTTGCTCTTTAAAGTCGTTCGCATCACTTACACCAGCGGGGGCTTGCTGCTGCAAGCTAGCATGCAACTGCATCGTAAAGGGAAACTCTTCTTCTGTGTATGCGATTGGTACAAACTCCAAAAACAAATTGCTTTTCTCATCGGACACATGATTGATGCCGATTTGCGTCCACACAAACTGAGGAAATTGCTGTTCCAAGGGAATGCGTAATTTTGAGTAATCGATTTTTTTCCGTAAGATCTCCATCTCGATATGATGAGTGAAGGCTTCGATGGAATAAAATTGCTCAAAGTAATGCGTCACTTGTTTGCGAATCGACGATTTGAGCGGCCACTTTTTTTGATAGAGGTTGTCGCAGGCAGTGATTACTGATGGAAGTGCCTCTTGTTTGTAAAATAATTCCTCAAGATTTGGACTCAAGGTTGGATAGATGGCAATTTTTAAAATATCATTCGTCACATTCGTCCCAATGACCAACATTCTCATAAGAAATCAAGTCGTAGTTGTTGCTTGTGATTTCTTATACAGCACATATGGTCCTAGTGGGTTTCCCTCCTTTGTCGTGTCGCTCTCGGAAATTATTTAGCAGACCTTTTCGTCTATTCCGACTCATAACCTTCTTTTTAGTCTGGAAGATTCAACACTTTGCTATGCTGGATCAACTGCTCAAACAACCCTTTCGATTCATGATGAAACGTCGTAAGTCGTTCTTGGTATTGCTTGATCTCTTGACGGATTTTCATCACTTCCATCGATGCTTCTGAAATGATCTTGTGGGCTTCATTTTCCGCCATCTGACGTCTTCTGTCGGCTTCCAGTTCTGCTTCAGCAGCGGTTTCTCGTGCTTTTTCTTTTGCTTCGATCAAAATCGTCGCCAGCTCGTCCTTCATTTGTTCGACCTTTGCCAGCTCACGTTCCAAGTCACGCTGTAAGACATTCTTATCTGCCAATTGTTCGACTCTTGAACGTTCGAGATCCCGATATTTCGCTTCCGCTTCTTGCAAGCGCAAGTTCAACTGTTGATTTTCATTTTCAAGCGAAGTGATCCGGCGCATGCTTTCGACTTCTTTTAATTTGTAGTTTTCGATTATCGCCGCTTTTTCTTCTAAATGAATCGCTTTTTCTTCAAAAGCTTCCACTTGCTTGCTTTTCTCTTCTAATTCTTTTAGCAGTTCATCTTCTCTTTGACGCAATTGTTCGAGCTCTTCTTCTACTTCGATCAATTCGTCTTCTTGACTCGTCAACTGCTCAATTTCTTGCTCATAATTGGTTTTGAGGGCTTCTTGTTGACGTTCTGCTTCTTTTAACTGCTGCTGTAACTCGTTGTAGCGCATTTGCAGCTGCTTGTTTTCATAAATGATACTTTCTTGTTGCGTCGCTTGCGAAGCCATCCGATTGATGGATTCTTGTTTGTTTTCCAATTGCTTGGTCAAATGTTCGACGGTCTTGGTCAGTTGTGAAACGGTATTTTCTAATGCCAGCAGCTCTTCTTGGGCATCATCGTCATACTCGTCTTCCTCGTATTCTTCATCCTCGTACTCATCGTCCTCGTACTCGTCGTCCTCATATTCTTCATCGTCATCATATTCTTCATCATCGTACTCGTCTTCGTCGTACTCTTCTTCATCATATTCCTCGTCGTAGACATGAACGCCTTCGTAAGTTTCTTCATCTTTCTTTTTGCGAAATAATGCCATGTTACCCCTCCTGATTCCTCACTCATCGATGATTTGATTCGTTAACAATTTAGTGTGTCTACAAATTGGTCTGCTTGAACGTCTACTTTCGTGAAAAGTTGCACTTTGGCTGTTCTAACCTCGGTCTTTTTTCAAACGAGCTGACATTTCTGCTGTGACCTTTTGAGCAGTGATGTCCGTTTCCTTCTTGCCATCATTCGTTCAAAAAAAGAAAGCAAAACCACCACACCCCATGATTTCCACGACCTCCATTTATTTTGGAGGATAGAAATCAAGTCAGTGAATCGGCCTGTTTCTCAATAAAATAGCCATTAAACGAAAAGACGGCTTCCGTTCGCAGAACATCTGTTGTCTATTTGATAGTATCAAAGCAAAAACAGATTGAAAAATCAGATATTTCTTCACTTGATGAAATATTTGTCAGAGCAAGTCGTTTATCCACATGATATTGTTAAAAATTGAGCAAAATATCTTCGTGTTAAGGAAACGAATGGTCTTCTTTAAACGATCTTTATCTTAAATCAACAATCACGCCTTCCTAACCGCCGATCAATCCCCTCAAAAAAAATCAGCGACCTTATAAGCCAAGGTCGCTGATCGATTCTTTACCTATTATATAGTTTTACTGCTCAGTCATCTTTCATCTATTGGAAGCGATCCCTTTTCTCTCAGTTTGAAAGCCGGTTCCTGTCTACCGATCTGCAACTGTAAGTCTTTTTTCTCCCTGATGGGCTGCTTTTCTCTTGCCTTCAAAAAAAGAAAGAACCGTTTCTTGAAAATCAGTTTGCTTTAAACGAATAACTTTTTATGCATGTATAATGTCGCCATCCGATAATCATAATGGATCATCGAAAAGGCTAATAGCTCCCCATTTCTCAGATAGCTGTCATCTCGTACGATCAATGCGGGCATGCCTTCTTCTAGATGAAAGAACGCAGCTTGTTCCTGTGATAACGGTTTGCTTTGAATGAACTTGTCGATGAAGGCGACTGTCAGTTGTTTTTCTTCTGCCAAAGCTTGGAACATTGACCCCTCCATCATTGTTTCGGAGATCTCCCCTACGATTTCAGGTATATAATAGGAACGTTCAATCAAATACGGTTTGTCATCTAGCGTGCGAAACCGTTGGACTTCGATAAAGTGCTGATCTTTCGCAAATTGTTTTTGACTTGGGAGAAACAACGCCTCTGATACTTTGACCAGTCGCTTTGAGGCTTTGACCGTTCGAATGTTTTTCTCGCCCCGGGTCAAGTCTTCATTGAAGCCAAGATCTCCTTGTTCAATGGTCGGTTTTTGGTTGTTATGAAAACGAATATACGAGCCGCGGCCTTGCATCTGGTAGATCCAGCCCATCTTGCTCAACTTATTGAGGGCTTGGCGTAACGTATAACGAGAAACTGGATAAATTGCCAAAAGCTCTCGTTCACTAGGCATCTTCCCCTGCTCATTTCCAATGTCACCAGCTTCGATCTTTCTGATCAATTCTGCTGCTAAGTCTTCAATACTGAGTTTCGTCATCTGCCTACTCCTTTCCTTGCGATTCTCTACTACTATTATCGTCTTTGGCGTAAAAAAAGCCAGCTATTTTTCATAGCCGGCTTATCAAAAAAACGGAAAGATTATGCCTTCGTTGCGTTTGCTTGTTCGTCCTTGTATAATTTGCCATCATACATTTTGATGAATGGGAACCAAATCAAGAAAGCAACGACTGCACAGATGATTGCTAAGACAAAGGCACGCCAGTCACCACCTGAACCAATAAAGCCGGATAAGCCAATTGGGGTCGGCCACGCTACTTGGGCAATCGGTGGGTTAACAAAGCCTAAGTTGATGCCAAAATAAGCAACGGACATTGAAACCATCGGTGCTAAGAAGAATGGGATCGCTGTGTACGGGTTGTATACCACTGGCATCCCGAACAAAATCGGTTCATTGATATTGAAGAAGGATGGCACGATCGCTGCTTTTCCTAAAGCACTTAACTGCGCTGATTTTGCAAAGAAGGCGATGAAAATCACCATTCCTAACGTCGCTCCTGAACCACCGATCGTTACGAAACTATTGTTAAACTCACCCGCAAAGGCAATGTTGGCACCATTTTGGTTTTCCACCATATTCGACAATACGATTGGCGTCAAAAATGAGGTCACGATCGTTGCCCCATGAATACCCACGATCCAGAGCGCATGCATGAAGAAGTAGATAACAAGTAGTCCGACCCAGGTACTGGTCAATTGCGTCACGAAACTAAAAGGAATCGCAATGACTTTGAAAATATCTGTGCCCATTGCGACTAATACACCATTGATGACGATTACAGTAAGTGCGATTAGCGCTGTAGGAATCAAAGCAGTAAATGAGGAAGAAACACCTGTAGGCACTGTATCAGGCATTTTGATGACAATATTGCGCTTCACACAAAACGCGTAGATTTTTACCGCAATGATCGCCATGATGATCGCTGTAAAGATCCCAGTTGTTCCTAAACGAGTAACGCCTCCTCCGATTTCCCAACCATTAATGATTTTTTGATCGTCAGAAATCACTTCTACTAGCGTGGCTACTCCGCCTTCAAACACTAGTTGCGGTAAGCACATAAAGAACGCCATCATTGAAAGCAATGCCCCATTGACTGGACTTAAAACAAGTTTTTCTTCTTGTGCTTGAATCTTAGTATACTCATATCCAAAGACAATACAAAAATATAGTGCTAAAATCCCCATTGTTGCAGTATTACCCAGCATATATAGATTAACTACTTTATCAAATGATGTGCTCCAAATGCCCTCTAATACAGGAAAACTTTGGGGTAAAACGCTGATGATCAAGAACATAGATCCTACAATAGTGAAAGGAATCGACGCCATCCCGGCTGCCATGACCCCACGAACGATCCGTAATTGTGAGATTTTCCCCATTGGACCCATTAAGTAGCGGTCCAAGAAGGCAAACATTTTGTTATTTTCTGAATCCATTGACTGTTCCTCCTTGAGTTTCAAATGTAGTCAAATACGTGAAATATTTGTCGCGGTCATGCTCGATCAACCACGCTTTACGCTGGATGAACAGGCACGCGATCATGCCGACAGTAAACAAGGCAAGTAAGATGCCTCTACCCGATTGATTCATAAAAGGAATCAATGTTGCTTGCTGTCCGATCAAAATAAATAGAATTGCAATCAGATTGACACCGAATTGGAGCCAATATCCGATTTTTGACACCAGTAAACGATTCGATTGCTGCCAATATTTTTGAGTTTGTTCAATAAGTATAAGTCCATCAACGATCAATAAGGCAATGGGAATCAAACCAGCCCATGTCCATTGAGACAGACTCAATAGGGTCCAATAAAGATTGACAAAGAAAAAGATCGCAGTCATATAACGAAAAAGTAAAAAACGATTAAACCGCATACTTTTGTTTGCATATTCTTTCTTGGCTGCTTGGGTTACCGGTTTCCTTTTGGTCACAAGTCCTCCTCCTTTCTTTTTGCTTTCGCTCAACAACTTGTTCGAACAAGTTATATTCTAGCAGAATTCTTGTTGAATGCAACCGATTTCTTTTTGAAAGTTTTCTCTGAAAATAATCTGCTTTTTCATTTGTTATTTCTGAAAAGTTAAGCTGATCTCAAGGAACCGTGCAGGATAATACTGGAATGTTCCTGATGTTTGGCTTTTGTTCGAGCAGAAAAAAAGTTGTTTTTAGCGTTACTTTTTGCAAAAAATGTTTGTTTCTGAAGGCTTTATCCCCCATGCAAGGCAACAGGTTTGTCAACTTACTAACTTTACAGTACACTCTAAGTAACAAAATAGTTGATTTCAAACATGCGTTATTTTTATTAATCGACATTGCCTGTACTCGTTCCTTAAAACGAAAGGAGATCTCCCAATGGATGTATTAGAAACTTACTTAACCAGCATTGAAGATCCAGTAAAACAAGAAAAACTGCGTGCCTTATTTGCCGCTATTACCAAGAAATTTCCTGACCTCGTTCCAGTCATTAAATGGAATCAGCCGATGTTCACCGCCCATGAAACCTTTATTATCGGTTTCAGCGTTTCAAAACCGCACTTTTCTGTCTCTCCAGAAACCAAGTGTCTTGAACAGTTTATCGATGCCATTGAAAAAGCTGGCTACAGCCATACGGATAACATTTTTCGCATCAAGTGGACTGAGCCGATCGATCAAGCATTGATTGAAGACATGATCGCTTTCAACCTGAAAGACAAAGCGGAGATGTCCCGCTTTTGGCGCTGAGCCAATTGAGACTTCGTAAAAGAATAGCAACCAAAAAATCCGCAGAAGCCTGTTCGCTTCTGCGGATTTTCTGACTATTATAAGCCCAATTCTGGTGCCGGATCAAAGAATCCTGACCATAAGCTTGTTGACATCCCTAAATGTAGATGGACGCCAGTTGAATTTCCAGTCGTTCCCATACCGCCTACATATTGTCTAGCTGAGACGCTTTGTCCGACCGAGACAGCTGGCAGTGTACTAAAGTGCATGTAGTAGCTGTAAATGCCATTGGCATGTTTGATGATCACATAGTTACCAGTTGACGGACCATAGCCCGCTTCGACAACTTCGCCTGCTTGAATCGCATAGATCGGTGTTCCTGTCCCCCCGGTAAAGTCAATGCCATTATGTTGATTTCCTGATGCCCCTGTTGGATCTGTTCGATACCCAAAACGACTCGAAATATGAACCGAATCGACTGGCATTTGCCATCCACCTGTGCTTGCTTGTTCTTTTGGCTCAGTTGCTTGCTGCACAGGTGCAGGAGTAGCTGCAGTTTTTTCTGGCGCCACCGATGTTTCTGGCGCCACTGCTGCTTCCGTCTTCGGCTGTGCTGCTGCCACTGCTGCTTGTTGAACGGCAGGATTTTCAGCAGTTTTAGCTGACTCGGCTTCTGCTGCTTGCTGGCGTTTTGCTGCTTCTTCTGCTTCATTGCGCGCTTTTGCTTCTTGTGCTTCTTGCTCAGCCAGTTGCTTCAACGCTGCTTCTCGTTGCCGTTTTGCTTCTGCTTGGTCCGCTTCCAATTGGTCTTTTTTCTCTTCTTCGGTGTTCAATGCCAAGGCAAGGTCCGCTAGTTCAACTTCTTGATTCAATTTGACATCAGCTAATTCCGCTTGTTTTCCTTGCAATGCGCTTGACTGCTCTTCGATCGCAACCAATTGTTCCTGCAACTCTTTTTCCAATTGCTGGCTCATTGCGATATCTTCTTGCTGTTGTTCGACGATGCTATTGCTGGCATTCATGATCGTTACTGAAGCAATCGCCCGTTGAATGGCTTCTCCGATGGATTCAGCATCAACGATTTTTTGGAACAACCGATTGGAAGGTTCCGACGTTTGAATGTCACGCGCTTGATTCGCCAGTACCTCTGTGCGCTTGATGATTTTTTCTTCAAGGACTTGGATCTCTTGTGCCAAGGCATTGACTTCTTCTTCCGTCGTCGTTTTCTTTTGTAGGATTGCTTGGATTTCTCCTTCAATCGATTGAATCTCTGCCTCTGTGGATCGTTTCAGTGATTCTAATGAGGTAGATTCATTTTTTATGTCATTGATTTTTTCATTTTGCTGCTGGATCTTCTGATCAAAGCTGTCTGCGGATACCGTCACGACAGGCAGCGTCAGCAAAACAAGTGAACTTGCAACCAAAAGTGTCTTTTTCATTTTTTCTCCTTAACTAGATGTGTCTTATCGCTTTCTCTAGCATACCGAAAGATTTCATTCTTGGGGCTGTTTTCACACAAATAACATCTGGCTGCAAGAAATTGACATCTAGCTGAAACAAAATTGTTAGAATATTTCAACGAAAAAGATTGCTTTTCTTCGTCATTTAACCTTCGTTACTTATCAAGCGGTTCGTCTCCTGACCAATTGCCTACAAAAGTGCCGCGATTCGCAGCAATCAGCAATATACCTATGCTATACTGAATAAAAACGGAGGTTCTCATGATACAACAAGTGACCCAATTTACTGATTCTGAATTAGAAACCATCGCCCAGATTTGGCTGCAAAGTAATTTGGATGCCCATGACTTTATTTCGGCTGCCCATTGGCAAGATAACTATGATTTTGTGAAAAAAGCCTTCTCTGATGCCCTTATTTACACCTATTCGGTGGATGATCAGCCCGTCGGCTTCATCGGGATGTTGGGTGATTATATCGCTGGTATTTTCGTTTTGAAAGACTATCGTGCCCACGGCATTGGCAAGCAGCTTTTACAAAAAGCACAAGCAGAACACGAGAAGCTGACTCTGAATGTCTACCAAAAAAATACAGCTGCTATTGCGTTTTATCTCAAAAACGGCTTTACCATCGTTTCTGAACAACTGGATTCTGATACCAATGAAATCGAAAACACCATGGAGTGGCATCGTTGATGCTGCTCTTTTTCCTATTTTTTTCTACCTGTTAGTTAACGAACCCTTTGGAAACTGTTTAATAAAAAAAGTATAACTGATCAAACAACATATTTCCCAGCAATACATATAGGACAAATATACAAAATTTGAATGAGCGACATTTTCCCCTTCGTGCAGTCCCATCTTCCCTTGGATTGGCACTGTCAAATGGTATAAAGCAGTGGATACTATGGTCATCGATGCAATGAAAGTAAACAGCCTCCTCCTAAATTTTAGGAGGAGGCTGTTTAGGATTGAATCGAACTTATACAGAAGATTCTGCTGGATACTCCCGCAAGCGATACCCGACGCCGATTTCAGTGATCAAATATTCTGGCTGCAGCGTATTGGTTTCGATTTTTTTGCGAATGTTTGAGATATTGACTCGTAAGGTTTGTGCATCCGCTGCAAAAGGTCCCCAAACTTCGCTGGTGAGCGTATCATAAGTGACGACTTTGCCTAAATTCTTGAACATAACTGCCATGATGCGGTATTCGTTTTTGGTCAAATGGATCTCATTTTGATTCTTGTACAGGATTTTCTTCTCAAAATCGATCGTTAACTCCTTGTTTACGAGAATCGGGCTGCTGCTAAAGGCAGCTGACTCCTTGTGCCGCAATGCCGTGCGGATACGGGCAAATAATTCATTGGTACTGAAGGGCTTTGTTACATAATCATCGGCACCGAGGTCTAACGCTTGCACTTTGTCTTGTTCATCTTTGCGGGCAGAGATCACGATGATCGGTGTGTTCATGCGCTTACGAATGATTTTTAACAGCTCCATGCCGTCAATGTCCGGTAAGCCCAGATCCAGCAAGATGAAGTCGATAGTTTCTTCCTGCAAGAGCATCAATGCCTCCATGCCCGTGCCAACTGACGTAAAGTTGTAGTGTTCTCTTTGCAAGACGACCTCCATAAAATCAACGATATTCGAATCATCTTCAATCAATAAAAAATGTCGCTGCATGCTCTTCCTCCTTACTGCTTTAAATAAATACGAAAGATGGTACTGCCAGCTTTCGTTTCGATCGCCAATTTGCCTTCATGGGCATGGATGATGGTTTTAACAATACTCAGTCCGATGCCTAGTCCATTTTTGGAATCCACCGGCACTTCGGTGTCATTAGTCAAATTCGCTTGGATTTTTTGGTATTGCCCTAAGGGGATCTCCCCTTGGTTCTCGATTTCAATGACCACTTCTTGCTCCTGAAAAACTCGCAAGAAAATCGGTGTATCGGCGGTTCCATGGCGTACGCCATTTTCAATCAAATTAAACAAGGCTTGTTCGATCAAGATTGGATCGACTTTGACAAAAATCAGCTGATCGGGCATCTTCACGATGATTTTTTGTTGCGGATAGACTTTTTTTAGGTGCGTTAAAACCGCTTCGATAATTTCTTCGATTGGTTCTTCACTGCGCTTGACCGCCATGTTAGTCAAATTGATGCGAGTCACCGACAGTAAGTTTTCGACCATGCGGATCAACCACTGGGATTCACTTTGGATATCTCCTAGCAGCTTTTGTTTCGTTTCCTTTTTGATCGCGCCTTCGGTTTCGCTCAATGTTTCGGCAATACCAGAAATCGTCGTCAGTGGCGTCCGCAAGTCATGAGAAACCGCACGCAGTAGATTGCTGCGGACTTTTTCCCGTTCGTTTTCTAATTGGATCTGTTCTTTCTCACTCGCCAGAGAGACTTGCTCCAACACGGTAGCAATTTGGGTGATCACAAGGCGCAAGTAATTCAATTGACTATTGGCCAACTGATGCTCCTCGTTGCGTTCTACCCCAAGGGCGCCTAGTGGTTTGCCGTTTAAAACGATCGGCAAGTAAAATCCATTGGCACCAATCAGAGTATCTGTGCCGCGACCGGCTTCTTTTTGATTTTTCACGACCCAAAAAGCGACGGCTTTCTCATCCTTGCCAGTCAGTTGAGACAATGTTTCTCTTGAAGAATGCAGACTTCTCAAGTGACCTTCCCTGTCATATAACGCCACTTCTCGCTGGAGTAAGCGTGCCAAATAGGTGGTCGTACTTTCATAAATGTCTTGCTCATTCCGCGTTTCCATGTATTGTTTGTTCAACTCATACAATATCTCCATTTGATGCTCTTTTTCCTTGGCATTTTCTGCCTGGGTCTTCAATCGAACCATCAAATTACTGATCATTAAGGCAACGATCAGCATGATCACTAATGTGATTGGATAGCCTGCTTTATAGACCGTCAAGGAATACAAGGGTTCGACAAAGAACCAATTGTAAGAAAGGACACTAATGATCGATGCCATGGCACTCCAAAGATAGCCACTTGTGTAACGTGCCACTAAGAGAACAAAAAAGATATAAACCAGCATCAAATTCTGATCGCCGAAATGTAAGTACTGCATGCCTTCTGTCACTATGGTGGCGAGCATGATCAGCCCAAAGGTCAAGGTGAAATCTCGACCACCGCCTTCAAATAATTGCGAAAACGTCAGCCGTGGTCGCTGCATTTTTTCTTTAAAAGGAATCAAATGGATCTCAATATCATCAAGGCGCCGAATCAAGCGGTCTTCCAAATCCTCGACAAACAATTTTTGGAACCACTTCTGAGAAACCTGTTTCCCCATGATAATGTCACTGGCACCCGTCATTTTGGCATACTCTACGATGGTCTCAAAACTGTCATCCGCTTCGATGTTGATGACTTCTGCTCCCAAACGCTCTGCCAATGGCACCTCGGTAGGTGTATCATCTAACGATCGAACTTGAATCACCGTCCATTCCGCCCCCACTCCTTGGGCTAGACGGGCGGTCCAACGAATGCATTTCTCTGCCATTTTCGGCAAGCGATCATCAATAATCGTCAAAAGCTTGCTTTGGACTCGTTTTCGACCGCCGTTCATTTGATTGATATGATTGGAAGCTTTTTGGATCGCTAATCCACGTAAATGATCAAGTTTTTCTGGCGTAAAAAAGTTTTTTAGTGCCCGCTTGGCATTTTCATCGGCATAGATTTTGCCTTGTTCCAACCGATCAATCAGTTCGTCTGGTTCAACGTCCACCACTCGTAAGCTGGCGTGCTGGAAAAAGGTGTCAGGGACAGTTTCTCTGACTTCCACTTCCGTGACCTTTTCCACGATGTCATTCAGACTTTCGATATGCTGGACATTGATCGTCGTATAGACGGTGATTCCTGCATGCAATAGTTCATCAACATCTTGGTAACGTTTTTTGTTTCGTGCACCAATAGGATTGGTATGTGCTAACTCATCGATCAAGACGATATCTGGTTTTAGTTGGATCAGTCGATCGATATCCGGCTCATATAGGGTCAATTGCTTGTGCTGGTATTGCTTTAATGGTACTTGTGGTAACCCTTCAAGCAATCGATTGGTATCGGGACGTTTGTGGGGTTCGATATAGCCGATCACCACATTTTTGCCCATGAGCAAACACTCATGGGCTTCGGTTAACATCGTATAGGTTTTTCCGACACCGGCAGCAAAACCGAAAAATACCCGTAGCTTGCCACGTTTGGGGCCAAATCCGGCTTGCAGCAGCATCTCTTCTGGGATCGTCTGCTGGTTGTTTTCACTCATAGATGCTTCCCCCTATTCTTCGGGTAATTGATCGAGCTGCTGATTCAAGGTCATGATATTGACATATTCTCTCGTGGAGAACAGATCAGCTACTTTATTTCTGTTTATTATATCATGAATTGTTTGTTCATCGATGCCTCTTGTGTCAGCGATCCGCGGCAGTTGAAAAAGCGCCGCTTCGACACTGATATCAGGATCAACGCCACTACCCGAAGCGGTCACGAGATCGATCGGCACACTGGTTTGGGTTGGGTTTTCTGCCAGTAACGCCGCTGTCCGCTCAGCTACAGTCTTTTTTTGGGTCGGATCATAGGGCGACAATTGCGAAACGGTTTGATCACGGCCTTGGAAGTAACCTGTTTGGTCAAAGGGTTGCGCAATTAGCTCAGACCCTTTGACCGCTCCATCTTCCACGATTTGACTGCCGTTGGCTTGATGGGCAAAAAAGACTTGTCCGACACCGGTGACCAATAATGTATAGAGACCGCCAAATAGCACGGTACTAAATAGTAAAAATTTGATACTGGCAAAGAGGGTGTTCTTCATCATGTTTTCCTCCTAAATGACTCTTTGTCTCTGATGGACTTCTCTTTTCTCTTATAGTAGAACAGCTGACAAAAGCAAATCTACTAGCTTGATACAAATGAATGGTGCGATGATGCCGCCTAGGCCGTAGACGACAAGATTGTGCCGCAGCATTTGGCTGGCTGGTTTTTCTTGGTATTTGACCCCTTTTAACGCCAGAGGGATCAAGGCGATGATCACGACTGCATTGTAGATGACTGCGGACAAAATCGCCGTTAAGGGACTACCAAGATTCATGATGTTCAGCGCTGCGAGTTCTGGATAAATCGCATAAAACAGAACAGGGATCACTGCGAAATATTTGGCGATATCATTCGCGATACTAAAGGTCGTCAATGCCCCACGGGTCATCAGCAGCTGTTTACCGATCTGCACCACTTGCAGTAATTTGGTTGGGCTGGAATCAAGGTCGATCATATTGCCCGCTTCTTTGGCTGCTTGTGTACCAGTGTTCATCGCCATTGCCACATCGGCTTGGGCGAGTGCGGGTGCATCGTTGGTTCCATCCCCCGTCATCGCCACCAAATGCCCTTTTTCCTGATATTCGCGAATCAGGTTCATTTTGTTTTCTGGTGTTGCTTCGGCTAAGAAATCATCGACGCCCGCTTCGGCGGCAATAGCAGCTGCCGTCAAGGGGTTGTCCCCGGTGATCATGATCGTCTTGATGCCCATCTTTCGCATGTCGGCAAATTTTTCTTTGACGCCGTTTTTCACGATGTCTTTTAAATAAACGACCCCGAGTACCTGGCCATTTTTCACTACGACCAATGGGGTTCCACCAGCTTTAGCGACTTTTTCCACGATCTCGTCACATGCAGTGGGATAGGTCTGCCCTTTTGCCGTCACATATTGCTTGATCGTATCAGCAGCTCCTTTACGGATCTCATCACCACGATAGTCGATCCCAGACATCCGGGTTTTGGCACTAAAATCGATCCAATGGACATCAGCTTGCTGAAATACCCGTTCACGAATATTGAAGGCTTCTTTGGCTAAAATTACGATACTGCGTCCTTCTGCCGTTTCATCGGCAAAAGATGCCAACTGCGCTGCATCTGCTAACTCTTTGGCGGTGACCCCCGGTACCGGTAAGAACTCGCTGGCACGGCGGTTTCCCAGAGTAATGGTTCCTGTTTTATCCAGCAGCAAAACATCCACATCTCCTGCAGCTTCAATCGCGCGTCCACTCATGGCGATGACGTTTTCTTTGGTCAAACGGCTCATTCCAGCGATCCCAATCGAGGAAATCAAGGCGCCGATCGTGGTTGGTGCGAGACAAATCAGTAAAGCGATCACGATCACACTGGAAATCGCCATTCCCCGACCAGATAACTGACTGCTAAAATCAGTAAAGGGAATCAATGTGATGGAAACAGCCAAGAAGATGATGGTCAGTGTCACTAAGAACAGCTGCAAGCCAATCTCATTGGGTGTTTTTTTCCGCTGTGTCCCTTCCACCATCGCAATCATCTTATCCAAAAAAGAATGACCATTTTCAGCGGTCACTTTAATGACCAAGTAATCGGAAACGACTAAGGTTCCTCCCGTGACTGCACTACGGTCGCCACCAGATTCACGAATGACAGGTGCTGATTCTCCTGTGATGGCACTTTCGTCCACCGAAGCAGCACCTTCCACGACATCCCCATCGGCAGGAATTTGTTCGCCAGAAGGAACATAAACCAAGTCGCCTTTTTTCAAATCGGAGGAACGGACTTCGATAAAAGCCTCTTTGGCGACATCTTCCAAGGACATGACTTTGTAGGTCATGATGTCTTTTTTGGCTTGCTTCAAACTATCCGCTTGTGCTTTGCCGCGCCCTTCTGCTACTGCTTCGGCAAAATTGGCAAACAATATAGTCAACCATAAGAAGACGGTCACACTGATGCTAAACCACAACGGGACCGTTTGTTCTTGAAAACATAAAATCGTTGTCAAGATCGCCCCTAGGTAAACCACAAACATCACGGGGTTTTTGATTTGTTGGCGAGGGTCCAATTTCTTAAAGGATTCGCCGATCGCCCATTGATAGATTTTTTTCATTTTTTCTCTCTCCTATTTCGTTGTAAAAAAGTCTGCGATTGGTCCTAAAGCCATCGCTGGTAAAAAGCTCAGTGCACCGATCACGATGATCACAATGATTAGCATCGTGACAAAGACTGGACTCGTGGTTGACAAGGTTCCTTCATTACGAACGGTTTTCTTTTTGGCACCCATGTTTTCTGCCAGATACAAGATGGCTGCGATGGGAACGAAACGTGAAACGAACATCAAGATACTACCCAAACTATTCAGGAAAACAGTATCTGCGGTCAAGCCGCCAAAGGCACTCCCGTTGTTGTTGCTGAACGAAGTTGCTGCATACAACAGTTCGCTAAAGCCATGGGCGCCTTGGTTGGTTAGCCAGCTCATGATGTCAGGATGCAAGGTCATCAACATAGCCCCGAAAAGCGTCAGTAGCAATGGCGTCAAAATAACGATACTCGTCATTTTAATGTCAAAGGCTTCGATTTTTTTGCCGATATATTCTGGTGTTCGTCCCACGAGTAAACCAGCGATAAAGACCGTCAATAATAGAAAAGCGATCATGCCATAAAGTCCGCTACCGACACCGCCAAAGATGATTTCCCCCAGCTGCATCAAGAACATTGGGATCGCACCCCCGAGTGGTGTGAAACTATCCAGCATGGCATTGACTGATCCACTGGAAGCGGCGGTGGTACTCACTGCCCAGAGACTCGACCAACCGATACCGAAACGTACTTCTTTGCCTTCTAGGTTGGCATTCCCAAGCACTTGACTGAATTGCGGCCCATAAGCTTCACTGATCACTACGCCAATAAAGGCCAGGATCAAAAAGACGGTTGCGGTGATCAAGATCGTACGTCCTTGTTTCCACTCTTTGATCCAAAAGCCAAAGGCAAAAATCACAGCAGCTGGCAGCAACAAGATCGCTAAGTTTTCTAAAAAATTACTGAACATCGTTGGGTTTTCAAATGGATGGGCGGCGTTGGCGCCAAAAAAACCGCCGCCGTTGGTCCCTAATTGCTTGATGGCGATTTGACTCGCTACCGGCCCGAGCGCCATCCAAAAGGATTTCCCTTCAAATCCATTGACTTCCACGCCGCTGCTCAACGTTTGAACGACGCCTTGAGACAGGAGCAAGATCGCTAAAATCAATGAGAGTGGTAAAAGGATATACAGTAAGGAACGAGTGATGTCTTGCCAAAAATTCCCTACCGTTCGTTTTTGTTTTTGCTGCAGCCCACGAATCAAGGCACACAGTACAGCTAGTCCTACTGCCGCAGATAAGAAATTTTGCACCGTTAATCCTAATGCTTGGGAAAGATTGGTCAGTGCTTCTTCCCCAGCGTAAGCTTGCCAGTTCGTGTTCGTCACAAAACTGACGGCTGTGTTCAATGCTAAGTCAAAGGACAAATTCTCAACGGCCGCCCCTTGCGGTAACCAGTGCTGGACCATCAATAATCCGGTCAATCCGATGATGGAAAAGACGCTGACGGCCAAGACTGAAAATAGATAAGTTTTGGCGGTCATTTCTTTTTTGCTGACCGAACCAATCACTCGATAGGTCAACCGTTCAATGGGTTGAATAAAGCGGACAAACCGCGGTGTTTTTCCTTGCATGATTTCTTTGATATACCAGCCCAAAGGAACCGCTGCTGCTAGTAAGATCAGTAAAAATAAAAAACCTTGCACAAAATAGCTACTCATCGTTCTCCCCCCTCAAACAAGTACCAAAAGAGATAGATCATTACGATCACTCCGATTATTCCTAAAACAAGATTCATATTCTTCACTCCTTCATGACGTAAGCATACGCAAAAAGAAATAAAAATAGTGTAAATCTTCTGCTAGCATCTTTATATCTTCTTTATACGGCTGCTTATCAGACAAGAAAACCGCAATACTGCAGGTTTTTTTTAGAAAAAAACAAAAACAGCGGATATCGTGAAGGATATCCGCTGTTAGAGTCATTGAGACTTATTTTGTTTTTCTGCTTTTGTTCGTGTGTTTCTTACGAAAGAAGACGATCCCCGCTAGTGCAATAAGGCTCACTCCTGCAATCGAATAGCCTTGAGTGATGGCTGTACCGGTCTTTGGTAACACCCGCTTGTCCTTTGCGGTCGCTTTGCTTTGTTTATCAGGCTGTCCTGCATCCGTTGGTTTTTCTTGCCCTTTATTAGAATCATCTTTCTCTGGCTGCTTATCATTTTCCTCTGGTTCTTCTGCTTTTTCAATGACTTTGATCGTCGCTGTGGCGGTGACTGCTTCTTGTGAGTCAGTACCAAATAAGCGTGCGAAAAAGTTAGGAGTTGCTGCTTCATCGGTTACGATTGAATAGGTGACTTGATAGGTTCCGGTTTTTTTGGTATCAACCGAACTGTCCACCAACAGTTGCTCCAACGTAAGTGTCTTACCATCACGATCTGTAGCGGAGACAAAATTGTCGGCAGCTGTCCAGTTGTCACCAACATAAATCACGCTATCTTTCACAGTCACAGAGGTCTGGTCTGCCAACACGGTAATTGTGGCAGTGGCTTCGGCTTTGCCATTGTGATAGGTTACTTGGTATCTGCCTGGTGTGGTGCTGTCAACTGTACCTACTGTTGTGATATCAGTCAGTTGCACTTCGTTGCCGTCTTTATCTGTTGCAGACACAAAGTTATCGGCTGCTTGCCAGTCTTCACCCTCATAAATCGTACTGTCTTTGGCAACTACCGTTTCTTGGTCAGCCACCACGGTAATCATCGCAGTTGCTTTTACATTGCCATTTTGATAAACCACTGGGTACTCGTCTGCTTTGGAGGTATCGACTGTGCCACTAACCGTCACTCCTGAAAACGATAGATTTGCTCCCGTTTTGTCTGTGGCTGAGACAAAGTTGTCGGCAGCTTCCCAATCGTCGCCGACGTATAGGGTACTGTCTTTAGCTTTAATGCTTGTTTGATCAGCTAAAACGGTGATCGTCGCTTTTGCTTCGGCTTTGCCATTGCGATAAATTACTTCATATTTCCCTGGTGTGGCGCTATCGACTGTACCTACTGTTGTGATATCAGTCAGTTTTAATGCGTTGCCGTCTTTGTCTGTTGCCGACACAAAGTTGTCGGCAGCTTGCCAGTCATCACCTTCATAAATCATACTGTCTTTGGCGACTACCGTTTCTTGGTTAGCAACGACCGTAATCGTAGCAATAGCTTCCATTTTCTCATTGCTATAAGTAACTTTATACTGACCTTCTTTGCTGGTATCAACTGATCCGCTAACGATCACTCCTGAAAATGGTAGGTTTGCTCCGGTTTTGTCTGTGGCTGAGACAAAGTTGTCGATTGCTTGCCAGTCATCCCCGATATATAAGGTGCTATCTTTGGCTTCAACTGATGTTTGATCAGCTAACACGGTGATCGTTGCTTTCGCCTCGGCCTTGCCATTGCGATAAATTACTTCATATTTCCCTGGTGTGGCGCTGTCGACTGTACCTATCGTTGTGATATCAGCCAGTTTTACTGCGTTGCCGTCTTTATCTGTTGCCGACACAAAGTTATCGGCGACTTGCCAGTCATCGCCTTCATAAATCGTACTATCTTTGGCGACTACCGTTTCTTTGTTGGCAACCACCGTAATCGTCGCCGTTGCTTTTACTTTGCCGTTTTGATAAACCACTGGATATTGACCTTCTTTGGAAGTATCAACGGCTCCACTAACGGTCACATTTGAAAATGGGACATTCGATCCTGTTTTGTCTGTGGCTGAAACAAAGTTATCAACCGCATGCCAGTCATCCCCAACATATAAGGTACTGTCTTTGGCTTTGACACTCGTTTGATCTGCCAATACAGTGATCGTCGCTGTTGCTTCGGCTTTGCCATTGCGATAGGTTACTTGGTATTCTCCTGGTACTTTCGTATCCACGTCACCACTGGTGGTGACTTCTGCCAAGCTTAACGGTTGTCCCTTCTTATCCGTTGCTGAAACAAAATTATCCGCAAGCTCCCACGCATCTCCAACATAAAGTGTACTATCCTTGGCAACGACTGTTTCTTGATTGGCAACCACGGTGATCGTGGCGACTGCTTTTTGATTGCCATTTTGATAAACCACTAAATATTGGCCTTCTTTGGAAGTATCCACGGCTCCACTAACTGTCACATTTGAAAATGGAACGTTCGCTCCTGTTTTGTCCGTTGCCGAAACAAAGTTATCAACCGCAAGCCAGTCGTCCCCGATGTATAAGGTGCTGTCTTTGGCTTTAACCGAAGTTTGGTCTGCTAAGACCGTGATCGTAGCTGTTGCTTCGGCTTTGCCGTTACGATAGATTACTTGGTATTCTCCAGGTGTATCCGTGTCAACTTCACCGGTGATGGTCACTTCTGTGATTGCCACTGTGTTACCGTCTTTATCCGTTGCCGCTAGAAAATTATCAGCTGCTGTCCATGCATCGCCCACATATAACGTGCTGTCTTTGGCTGCCACCGTTTCTTGGTTGGCCACCACAGTGATCGTCGCTGTCTCGCTCACGTTGCCATTCATGTATTTGACTTCATAAGTGCCGACTTTAGATGTGTCGACCTCACCGTTGACGGTAATTTCCGAGAAGGTCAACGCATTGCCATGCTTGTCTGTCGCTGAAACAAAGTTGTCTTCAGCATGCCATTCATCTCCCACGTAGATCGTGCTATCTTTGGCGTCGATCGTCGACAAGTCTTCTTCTGGTGTGATGCCGACAGAAAGATGATTGCCCGTCCGGTTCACTTGCACCTCTTTACCAAGCTGAAGTTCCTGTGGTATGACGTAACCTTCTGGGACGTAGGAAACATAAAGCATATAGGTCCCTGTATAAATATCAGCTAATTGATACTCTCCCTTCTCATCCGTTACAACAGAAATAACATCTCCAGTCAACTGATTCCAAAGCATCAATGTAACGCCTGCAATTTTCTGAGTTGGTTCTTCGGTATTATAAACATCAAGTGACGCACTAGTTTTGTAAATGATCCCGTTTGAATCACCTGCCGAAAATTGCAGGTTAGTCACCGTCGAAGTAGCCGTCCGTTTGGCTTCCGACAAGGTATCAATCGTATCAGAAACGATCGTTGCTGAAGCTGAGATTTGGCCGGCGTTTTGTGAAAGTACGTTGTAACTGATTTCGATATTTTTCGTTAAAACATAGTTTGAAAAGACAAGCTGTACGTCTCCGTCAACTTCTTTGATTTCGTAGCTATCGTCTGGCACATTTGAAACATTGATTGACCTAAGATCGATTTCACCATTGGTATTTCCCAATGATTTTAGAAGGATCGTTGGATTTGCTACTTTTTTCGAGCCATCATCGATATTTTTTGTTGTGACCTTGACCTGAGTCATGTTTTTTGTATTATTCACGGTATTTTGAGTAATCCCAATAATATCCGTCGCTGTATTGGAAACCGAAACGGTAGTTGAGCCTTGCTGATTATTTGATAGCGGCTCTTTTGCAAAACCAGGTACATAAATCGTACTCATTTCCTGCCAACCATTGGCGTACTGATAGGAAATGATGTAGCGATGGTTAGTCGTCCCAAAATCAAAGGTATAATAGTTGGTTGCCTCATCATGGGTGATCGTTGGATAATTCGGATCGCTTTCTTTCATGGCTTGATTATCATAATAACCACGATCCCAGTACTGTGGATAAATGCCACTGACTTGTTCATTGGAAACATCGATGATCGAAAACACAACATCCGTATTTTTCGGAACATGGGTCTCAACAGTCAAATCACTGATGGTATCTTGACGAGCGTTGACTAAAAACTGATTCTTACTGCTTTGGAGCGTGCGTTCAGAATACAGTTTTCTTCCGGTATAGACGGAGGTATGAACCGTGTCAAGTCCTGTCGCGGAAATCGTGATTGGAATTGTATCGTTAGGAATTGATTTTGTCGGTGCTAAACTATCTGGCACATAATTGAAGCCAATATCAAATTGAACAGAATAGGTAATGGGCGACGTAAAGGTGACCATCGTTCCGCCTGCTACTTCTTCAATCGTATAATCAGTTCCTAAAGTATAATAGAAGCCGACTTTTGGTACCTTTCTTAAAGAAAGATACTCGGGATGTTCAATAAACATTTGTAAATTTTCAATCGGTTGTGAGGTGCTGCCTTCGATATTGACTGAAGTGTCACTGGCATAGGCACCATTTTGATCATAATTTCCCCAAGCAGTTTCAGCGTTATTGGGATTAAGAACACTGATTGGTTCGACGTAGTTGTCTTCAACGATTTTGAATTCTTTATTAGCAATTAACGGTGTCGAGACATTGAGGATGATATCTTTCTGATCAAAGGGTACGGTTATGTTCGTGGAACCAAGAGTGAGATTGCTGTCTTTTGTGGCCGTCACAATCAGTTTGTCCCCATTATTTTCGACAGAAAAATAATCCGTAAAAGTCACATTTTGATAGAAGGCGTCTCTTGCTGTTAACTGTTTCGCCGTGATCGGCTGTCCGTTTTGACTCGAAAGAATGATTTGTTGACCTGCTTTCATCTCCGTCGGCATTTGATGAATTGATACATAGTAGTTTCCTTTAGAAAGGCCATTCATAAAACTGGCAGAAGCAACCCCCATATAATACCTAGAATCGACTTCTTTTTCATCTTTACTGGTTGCTGCCGTGAAGGAAAACCCTCTGTTTTGGGCAGCTGTTTGTTTTAGCTGTACCGAACCAAATCCGGTCGTCGGATACCCTTTTGAAAAAGAAGAAGTATAATCCGTCAACGCGGTCAAACTCATCGTGAATTGATAAGAAACACCATAGGCCTTTTGCTTGTCCATTTGTTTGACTTCAACAGCAGTATTGTAGAGACTATTTGAGGTGATTGTGTAGTCCGTCCCTTCAGTCAATGCTGTTTGTGTTTCTGGCTTGATCTTTCCTTTGATATCCACTTCATAGCTGAAGACTTTTAACGGTTGGGTCTCAATCTTTTTGAAGGACGCACCCGGCGTATCAACCAAATGCAGTGAAAGAGTTTCCGTTCCAGATAATGTCCGATCGGTATTGTAGTAAACCATTCCTTGCATCCCAAAGACATTTTTTTCTGACACATATTGAATCGGGTCAACTTCTTCATACAAATCAATGGCGTAGCTTGTCTGGTTTTGATCGCCCATCTCAATGGTTAGCTGAGGCTTGTCTTCTGAATAAAGATAACTGGTCAACTCGATCGAAAACGATGCATCATGAATGGATTGGTTAAAGGTGATCGTTAATTGATGGGCGGCACTATCTACTGCCCACGAAGCATTGATTGCTTCATTTGTTCCTTGCATATCACTAAAACCAAGGCCTTCCGGCAGGTCAAAAACAGCAGTGGTGCCGGCTAAATAGTCTTCGTCATTGATTTCAAAGTCTAATTTCAGTTTCACCGGACTATTGTTTAAAATCCGCGTTTCTTCCGTTTGACTGAACTCCTCACCAGCAATCGTCAGTAATGTGCCTTTTTCTAAAAGCTCTTGTCCATTGATGCGGGTGCTGACACGGGAACTCTTTTCGGCTCCTTTTGCCTCTTTCGATTCAGTTTCTGAAGAACTTGTTTGCGTCGAATCTGTAGTATCTGCTGTATGCGTTGATGAAGTTGTAGCTGGCGTTTCACTTTGACTCGTTGTTGCTGCATCCGTCTTGGAGGTTGCTTCGCCGCTTTCTTCTGAAGAACGATCCGTTTGAGTAGTCTCAGTTGTTTGCGCGTCGCTTGTGTTTGTTTCATTGGCAACGCCGCTGGTTGATTCCAGCAGATGATTTGAGTTATCTAAAGTACGAATGGTCTGTTCCTGTTCCGTGGTTTCCGCAAGCGCCATGACCGGAGTGATCACTTGGGACAGACCTAAAGCGGTAACAACAATGCCATGACGAATTCGTTTATTTCTCTTTTTCATTTTTTTCCTCCATTAAATATATGTAGTTTTAACTGATTGCTTTACGGATTTTTTTTCCAACTTCTAATTCTTCCCCATTAAAAAAGCAAAGGACATTGTTTGTTCGATCAATCATTTTGATTTGTCGCGCATTAATAATGTACGATTTGAATACTTTATAATACTCAGGCAAATCTAGCTGTTTGATGACCTTTAACGAAGTTTCAATGCACTCAACTGATTTCTTTTGATGGAATACGATTCGGTTTCGCTCACCTTTGATCGTTGTTATGTAGTTGATTGCTTCTGCATCAACGATCATCAACTCTCGTTTACTAACAATTTTTAATAAGTGTTTTTTTCCCAGCAATGATCGTTTCACTTCAATTGCTTCTGTTAACAAATTTCTTAACTGCATTGCCACATCCTTTTCTTCTGTATCGATGATTCCTAAAGGACAGATAAGATTCAGTTTCTTGATTTCGATTTTGGACGCATAGGCACCATAAAAAGCAATTTGACACTTTTTGCACTGCTCCCTCAATCGCCCTGCTAATTGAAAACTTCGATCAAAGCCCATCATTTCAATGGAAAATAAAAATAAATCGTTCACATCTGTTAGATACCCTTCAAGAAAAGAATCTAGTTCTTCCGGTGAAATGATCTCCACCATAGAATAAGGAACATGACTTTCAGTGATCATTTTTTTCATCAAATTTCCATTAAAAAAGTTGTCATCTACTATATAAACAGCGAAATTGCTCAAATTTGCAGACATCTTAATTCTCCTTTTCACATCATTTCTAATTGTATTCTTAATTAAAAATGCCTGCTTGCACTTTCAAACGAATTAGCGAAACGTTTATGCAAAAAAGGTAGTTTAAATTAAAAACAAAGTAAGAAAAGACTTTATAATTGGTCTAAACCTATTATAGTAAAGGAGTTCCCGTCGTACTGCTTTCTTAACACATTTATAAGACAGAAAGCGCAAACAACAATAAAAACTTATGTTTTTTTAAGTAGTTTAACTAATTAACAATTCCAAAACTTACCGACTACTGCCCAACCTTTCTAATGATTTTCAAAAAAAAAACCTTCGTTCAAATTAAATATTAATCGTTATTTATTCTTCGTTTTTTCGCAAAAAAAAGCTACCCTTCTCTTTGGGCAGTCCGGTTAAGGGTAATCAACTGTTTCCTCTGAAGATTTTCCATCAAAATAAAAGAGATCGTTCGCTGCTGCAAGATGCAATCAAAAAAAATTTTCTACTTAATTTACCATATCGAATCTACATGGACACGACAAAAAACCATTTATTTCGAACAATAAATGGCCTGTTTGCTGCTTTTATTATGCTTTTGATTTACATGCATCCCGTGAATTTTGATTGTTTTCTTTTTTTCCTTCTATATTAATAAGGAATTTTTTACAAGTGCTCATGGGGTTTTATCATCTGTTTTTTTTAATGCTCGTTTTAGTTTTCGATTATGCCAAATCAGATAAGCGATGATCAAACATAAAACACCACCAATCGATAGATAGAGAAGGATCGGCGAAGCGGTTTCTTCAATACTGACATCTTGCTCGTTTCTTTCTTGCGCTTCTTGCCTTGCAACTTGGAAGGTCGGCTCTCCCTGCCATTCTTGATCGGCTGCTTTAAGGGTCGCTTTTATTTCATACTCTCCTGATAGCAGTTCCTTTCCATCCAGCGGAAGTGCGTAATTCATTAATGCATTGGGCGCTAATTGGATTTCTTTTTCCCCTTTGATGGCTGTTGCTTTTCCTTCATGGAACACTTCATAAGCAAGCGTGGCTTTACTGAGATAATCGGCTGCTGCATTTTCCACCGCTACGATGATGACATTGCGGCGGTTGATCTCTTCCAAATGGGCTTCTTCAATTCGGACCGCTGGCGGGATGTCTGACTCTTTATTTCGGAGCAATACCGCCACTTCTCTTGCTAATAGGTTTTGAACATTCCCTTGAAATTCTTCACTGCCGGTTTGCTGTACGTATAGTCCCCCTGCCAAAATCCCATCAAATGATTTAGATGGCATCCGGACTGTCAAGGTGATTTCTTTTTGTTCATTAGGGGCTAATGAAAGTGTTTCATCACTTAAAGTAACGAGTTCTTCGATCGCGTACGGAGCAGAAGGCGTTGCTTCCTCATTTGCCCCAGAGTACTCAACGACGCCAGTCATGTTCGTGACCGCTCGATTAAACGATAGCTGTAGATTGATTGGTTGCTCGCTTTTATTGGAAACCATGACTGCTAGTTTTTCTTCTGCCTTGGGCTCCAGCAACAAATCATAGTACATCAACTCTTTGTCCCGCTGTGACTCCGGCAATTTGATTTGAACATCGAAGGTATCAAGTGAATCTGCTGCCCCCGTACTACTAGTACCAATGAAAAATAAGACCGTTAGAATACTTACTACCCAATACTGAAATCCTTTGCCTCGAAGTTTGTTCTGATGCATCCTGTCAGATCCTTTCTACACAAAATAGGAAAGAAAAATCAGCTAGCATAAAAAGCAGCCGCTTAGGCAAGCTGCTTTTTTTCTGCTAACTGTTAAGCAATGACTACTAACCTATGGGGTCGTCGGAGCACTGCTGATCGTCCAAACGAGGGTCGTTTGATAGGTTGCCGATTGTTTTTCCGTATTGGCTGGGATCGAAAGGGTAAATTGTTCTAGAGGCATCGATGTTTCACCGATCCCTTCACCAGCATTGGCGGTCAAGAAAGCATATTCATTGTTGATCGCCGCAAAATCAAGCTCGCCATTGGCAATATCACTGGTTCCGGTTGGCGGCGAACTTAAGTTGTTGGTCAATGTACCCGTATCTACCGTTAATATCGCACCGTCCAACGTACTGTCTCCTGCCGTAAATTGGGTTGCTTGCCGTACTTTAATTGCCCAAGAAGAGTTCGCCTGTCCTCGGTTATCACTGACTGCAACTGCCCCTCTTTGCAGCGTGGACCCATCGCCAGGTAGTCCAGTCCCATCCGTAGTAGCCACCCACGTTTCGCCATTTTCTGTTTGGATCTCATGGGCACCAAAATCTAAATTCGTTGGTAGCTGCGTATTGGGATCACTCCCGCCTTTATCCGGGTCAAACACGATGCCACCAGAGGTATATTCTACGACACCGGTCGTATCGTCCGCTTGCACCGTGGTCACAATACTAAGGGCGGTCAATACCCCCAATGCGCCTATTACCGATTTCTTTGAAATCATGTTGCCATCCTCCTTTTTTTGATGCAAATGATCAATGTCAGACTAATGAAGAATCCGCCTATTAAGGGCAGCCAAAAGTGATTGGTTTCAGCAAGCTGCGGCAGTGGTTCTTCTACGTTAGTGACCGTTTCTTGATTGGTTGGTGGTTCAATTTCTTCATCAATTGAATCACTGCTAGCTGTTTCCGTTGGTCCTTCATAAAACTCAATGTTGCCGGTCGTCGTATTGGCTACTGCTGATGGAACGAAACTGCAGAAACTGCCGATCATCAAAATCAGAAGCAGCACAAGGGAATTCTTTTTCATTCTGCTCTTCCTTTTCAAGGTGTATCGGAAACGGTCCACACGACTGTGGCGCGATACTGACCTTGAAATTTAGGTGTTTTCTCAGGTACAAATAAATTGAACTGTGAGAAGTTAACGGTCAGTCCACCAGTCGATGCCGCATTTTCCAACGTCACCACATTTTTTTCGACATTTTGCTGCAGGGCAATCGTTGCATTATCAGGTAAAACAACTCGACCATCCGTAAAGGTCGAATTGACAGTGCCAAGCTGAACCCTTAATTCGGCGGCTGGCAATGTGCGTGTACCATTGACCCAATTGGTGGATTGTCTGACCTTGACTTGCCATTTTTTCTGCCGATTGCGGGTATCATTGATCCGTAAAATCCCAGTTGTAGCAGCTGAGCTTTGATCGCCGTTGGCGGTTGCCCGCCACGTCTCACTCTTTTTCGTTTGAATGGCATGTCGGCCAAAATTCAGCTGAGTCGGTAGATTCGTCCGATCCATCGTCAGTGCTTCGACCATGAAATAAATCATGGTTTGGCGACTGCTGATATTTAGCGCACTAAAGTTCAAGAGATTGATGTCCGTCGGCTTTGCTTTCAAAACAGAAGCGGAAAAATTAGCAGTCCAATTTGCAGTCAACTGACCCGGACCTGAAAGTAACGTCGGAATTTGAACATCCGTTGCTCCTAAAACAGCTGCATCCGCCAGCTGTTCTTGGACAGTTGTCAAATTATTCAATGCTGAGTTCACGGTGCTAAGTAGAGTATTGAGCAACCCTTGCAGCAATGCGCGCACGACGCCGCCAATATCGATGCCGATCACTCGGATCTGGGTATTTTGAATCGCGGTACTTAAATTCCGTAGAATTTGCGGGACATTGGTTCCTAAGACGACACCAAGGTTCGAACTCATATTGGCATATAAAGCTTCTTTCTGGGTCGTAAACTGCAACGGACTGGTAAATTCAACATTCCCAATATTTCCGACAGTCTTTAGTAAAGAAATCTGCTGATTGATCGCTGTCAAATCGATTTGAACAATCCCAAGGTTGAGATTTAGTGAACTGGTCAAGGAATCAAGCGCTGTTAAGATCGCATTCAAAAGTGGGACATTGGCAATATTGACTGTGGTCGACGTCTTGATCGATGCTGATCCATTGGCACTAATGCTAGTTCTCAATTCTGCTGGGATCGCTAATAAAGCAAATTTATCTTCCCCACTGACATTGACAGAAGCGTTCAACCCGCCGTTGCCTTTAATAGAAAAAGTCACTGGTCGATTTGTCACGCTGCCTGGCCATGGAACGCTTACTGAGGTGCCACTTGTATTGGCACTCGTTAAATTGCTTAAAATCTCCACATCTAAAACATTCACTGCTGCTTCGGCTTTTATTGTCGTTGTTAAAAGATACAAATTGACGAAACTGATGCTGGTCAAAAAGAGAATTAATTGGCCGATCGTCCATTTGTAAAGACGTTTTTCCCTCCTTCTGCTTTTCATACCATTTCTAACCCTTTCTTTACGAAACGATGATCATTGCTTCAAAACTATTGTTCACTAGAGATACCAGCGGAGGATGTCCACTCCGCTGGTAAAGTCATGCTATTTTTGTTGGTCTTTTTTCTTTCTTGCTTTGAAGAACAAACCAATTCCTCCTACAACGAAGACTGCTGCCCCAATCAGTGAAGCATACCAAGTTCCTTCAGATCCCGTTTTCGGTAGGTACTTACTTCCCCACCAGCTTTGGTTGTTATTGCTACCGTTGCCATTGTTGTTCCCCCAACTGCCCCAGTTACCCCAAGCGCCGTTGCTTCCGTCGGTACCATTCGTTCCATTGGTACCGTCCGTGCCATTGCTACCGTCAGTGCCATTGCTACCGTCAGTGCCATTGCTACCGTCCGTGCCGTCGGTACCATCCGTACCATTGTCACCCGTTGGTACCACGATTGGTGTTGCTGCACTGCGGTATTCTCTGCCACCTGCTGTAACGATAGCCACAACGTTAAGGGTTTCTTCTGGTGAAACATCCTCTGGGTCTAATGTGATGCTGAAGGCACCATTCCCATTGGTCGTTCCAGTTCCGACAACGTCACCCGCTTCATTCAAGATTTCGATCGTCGCATTGGCTGACCCATTCCCGAAGACTGGATAGCCATCGGTAGGATTGCCAGTGATCGTGGCAACCGGTGCGTCAACCGTCAAGGCACCGACTACGGTCGTCGTCGGATCACTTAAGGTTTCGCCTTCGGCTAAGGCAAGAACCGTAACGGTTTCACCTTCCGTCGCTTCCGCGGATAACTCAACACGCCAGTCGCCATTTTGATCGGCGATCGTTGTGATCGGTCTTTCAGCCGCAAAGATGGTTAGGAATCTGCTTGTTAACGGATCACTGATGGTAACGGTGATCGTAGCACCCGGCTCACTCGTTCCGCTGATCGTTGTATCACCAGCCGTGACTGGGTCAATGGTTGGTGTATCTGTCTTGATATTTTCATCATCGACAGGTACGACGATTGGCGTCGCATTACTGCGGTAGTCATCCCCACCAGCAGTAACGATCGCCACAACCGATAAGTTTTCTTCTGGTGCGACATCCTCACTAGTCAATGTGATCGTATAGTCACCATTTTCATCGGTCGTGCCTGTTCCTACGACAACACCCGCTTCATTAAGAATTTCGATTGCTGCATTGGCAGGCCCGTTTCCGGTTACTGGATAGCCTTCTTGGGAATTACCCGTAATGGACGCGGAAGGTGCGTTGACCGTGATGCCATTAACAACGGTCGTTGCTGGTTCACTGGTGGTTTCTCCTTCACTTTGCGCCACTGCTGTTACGATTTCATCTCGAGAAACTTCTGCAACTTCCACTGACCAATTTCCTGCTTCATCTGCTTCGGTTTCAACCGCTTCTTCTCCCGTTACCGTCACGGTGACCATCGCTCCCGGTACAGCAGTACCAGTGATGGTCGTGTCACCAGCTGTGACTGGTTCGATGATTGGTGTGGCGGTTTGATCGATCGTATTCTCAACGGGCACGACGATTGGTGTCGCATTACTTCGGTAGTCTTTGCCACCGGCTGTAATGATCGCAACGACGTTCAATGATTCTTCAGGAGAAACATCTTCACCAGAGAGCGTGATGGTGTAGTTGCCATTTTCATCGGTATTGCCTGATCCAACGACATCCCCCGCTTCATTCACGATTTCAATCGCCGCATTTGGTGCTGCCATCCCCGTCACTGGATAACCATCCTCTGGATTGCCAGTGATGGAAGCGGTCGGTGCTGAAACCGTGATGCCATCCACACTCACTGTGATTGGTGCACTAGGGTCTTTTTCAGGGGATTGTGCCACAACAGTGACGGTATCACCCTCCGCAACTTCAGGTACCTCGACTGTCCAATTGCCCTCTTCGTCCGTTTCAGTTGTGATCGGTTCATTTTCACCAATCGTTACCGTCACCGTCGAACCTGGTTCGGCAGTCCCGCTGATCGTCGTATCGCCAGCTTTGACTGGATCGATCGTTGGTGTTGCAGTTTGTTGCTCTTCTTGATCCAAAGGTACCACGATTGGTGTCGCATTACTGCGGTATTCTTTGCCGCCAGCTGTCAGAACTGCGACGACTGTTAGGCTTTCCGCTGGTGCAACAGCTGTTGGTTCAAGAGTGATACTGTAGTTTCCTTCCGCGTCTGCGGTTCCTGAACCGACGATTTGTCCATCGCTATTCAAGATTTGTATGGTGGCATTGGCTGGTGCCGTTCCACTTACTGGATAGCCATCCGTGCTATTGCCTGTGATGGTTGCACTAGGAGCAGTGACCGTCAACGCCCCCACACCAACTGTTACTGGAGCGCTTGGCTCTTTGTCAGGTGATTGAGCCACAACAGTGACTGCATCGCCTTCAGAAACTTCTGGTACTTCTGCTGTCCAATTGCCTTCGTCATCCGTTTCAGCCGTGATTGGTTCCGCATCTGGTACAGTGATCGTCACGGTTGAACCTGGTTCTGCGGTCCCACTGATGCTGGTATCTCCTGCCGTGATTGGATTAATCGTTGGTGCAGCTGTCTGATCCACTACCGTATCTGCTGGTACGATGACCGCTGTTGGATTACTGCGATACTCTTTCCCACCAGCTGTTACGATGGCAACGACATTTAAGGTTTCTTCTGGATTGACAGTTTCAGCAGTTAAGTCCACTGTATAGTTGCCGTCTCCATCGGCAGTGCCTGTTCCAACGACTTCATTGTCTGCGTTCAAGATCTCGATCGCTGCATTGGCTGGTGCTGTACCAGTCACTGGGTAGCCATCCGTGCTGTTGCCGCTGATGGAAGCTGTTGGTGCTGCGACAGTCACTCCTTCAACGATGACAGTGATTGGATCACTTGGGTCTTTGCCGTCACTGTCTGCGACGACTGTGATGGTATCCCCTTCAGACAATTCAGGCACATCGACACTCCAGTTGCCCTCATCATCTGTTTCGGCGGTTTCTTCTGTGCCGTCAGGTAGTGTCACAGTCACAGTTGAGCCTGGTTCTGCCGTTCCGCTAACTGTTTCATCGCCTGCTTTGATTGGATCAACCGTTGGTGCCGTTGTTTGATTTTCACCCGGTTCAGCTGGCACCATGATTGGTGTCGCTGGACTACGATAATCTGTACCACCAGCTGTGACCACCGCAACTACCGTCAAGTTTTCTTCAGGAGAGACATTTTCACTGGTCAAATCGATCGTGTAAAGCCCTGCATCATTGGTCGTACCCGTTCCAACTGTCTCGCCAGCTTCGTTCAAGATTTCGATGGTCGCATTCACTGGTCCTGTTCCGGTCACTGGATAACCTTCGGCTGCATTGCCACTGATGGACGCACTAGGAGCCGCCACCGTTAATGCACCGACTGTGATCGTTGCTGGTGTACTTGGTGTTTCATTTTCTACTTCTGCTACTGCCGTAACAGTCGTCCCTTCGGAAAGCTCTGGCACATCAACTTGCCAATTGCCCTCTTCGTCAACTTCGGCTGAGATTGGGTCTTGCTCACCGACCGTCACGTTGACTATTGCTCCTGGTTCGGCTGTCCCGCTGATTTCTGTTGCGCCGGCAACTGCTGGATTGATCGTTGGTGTCGCCGTTTGATCCGCAGGTACCACGACAGCCGTTGGTTGACTACGGAAGTCATCCCCACCTGCTGAAACGATGGCAATGACACGGACCGTTTCTCCTGCTGATGCCTCTTCACTGGTCAAGGTAACGGTGTAAACACCATTCTCATTGGCCGTCCCTGTGCCAATCACTTGATCATCAGCATTTAAGATTTCGATTGACGCATTAGCTGGTGCTGTACCAGTTACTGGATAGCCATCTGCACTATTGCCAGAAATCGTTGCCGTTGGTGCTGCCACGATCAGCCCTTGCACCGTCACTGTTACTGGTAAACTTTCTGTTTTGCCGTCTGCCAAGGCAGTAACTGTCAAGACATCATCCAGAGAAACCGTCGGCACAGTTGCCGTCCACTCACCTTCGTCATTCGCTGCCACTGTAACAGTATCGCCGTTTGGTAGTTCAACCGTTACATCTGCCCCAGGTTCAGCCGTTCCGCTAACGGTTGTAGCCCCAGCAATCACTGGTGCGACAGTCGGTGCCGCTGTTTGGTCTTCTGCGTTATCTTCTGGCACCACGATAGTAGTTGCCGGACTGCGATAGTCTTGACCGCCGGCTGATACGATAGCCACCACTCGCAAGGTTTCTGCTGGTGAAACACCTTCTGTCAAGGTGATCGTATACTCACCGTCTCCATTGGCAGTACCACTGCCTACCACTTCATTGGCAGCATTTAAGATTTCAATGGTTGCGTTGGCTGGTGCTGTTCCTGTGACTGGATAGCCGTCAGTACTGTTGCCCGTGATCGTTGCGGTTGGTGCAGCCACGTTCAAGGCACCGACACCAACACTGATTGGTGCACTTGGGTCTTTGCCTTCAGCTTCAGCAACCACTGTGACCGTGTCGCCTTCTGAAAGTTCTGGTACGGTGACTGTCCAATTGCCTTCCTCATCCGTTTCGGCAGTCACTGGATCTTCTCCAGGAATCGTTACCGTCACCGTTGAACCAGGTTCGGCAGTTCCTCCGACGGATGTATCACCTGCTTGCACTGGATCGATCGTTGGGGTGGTCGTTTGGTCTGCTGGTACCACGATGGAGAGCGGCGTACTGCGGTACTCATCGCCGCCAGCTGTTACCACTGCCACCACCTGAAGTGCTTCTGAAGGATCAACATCGTCGCTGCTCAATGTGATGCTGTAAGCACCTTCCTCATTTGCTTCACCGCTACCAACAACCTCACCGGCTGCATTTAAGATCTCAATCGCTGCATTTGGCGTGGCCGTTCCGGTTACTGGATACCCATCCGAACTATTGCCGCTGATCGCTGCTGTCGGTGTCGCCACAGTGAGTGGATTTACGACGACCGTAGCTGCATCACTTGGTGTTTCCCCATCAAGGGTCGCTACCACAGAAACAATTTCTCCTTGAGAAACCTCGGGCACAGTTGCCGTCCAATTGCCTTCGTCATCCGCTTCGGCAGTGACTGGCTCTGCGTCACCAATCGTGACCGAGACTGTCGCACCAGGTTCAGCCGTACCACTGATGGTCGTGTCGCCGGCTGTCACCGATTCAATCGTTGGGACTGCAGTTTGATCCAAAGGTACTGTGATTGGTGCAGCCGCACTGCGGTACTCTTGACCACCGGCTGTGACTACCGCCACCACCCGTAAGGCTTCAGCTGGAGACGCGTCATTACTCGTTAACGTGATCGTATATTGGCCTTCGTCATTGGCGGTGCCAGTACCTATGACCTCGTCATCGGCATTCAAGATTTCGATGGCTGCATTGGCTGGTGCCGTTCCCGTTACTGGATAACCTGCGGTACTATTGCCGCTGATCGTCGCGGTTGGTGTAGCGATCGTCAACCCATTGACTCCAACACTGATCGGTGCACTTGGGTCTTTGTCTGGTGCTTGTGCGACCACTGTGACGGTTTCTCCTTCAGAAACTTCAGGAACTTCAACTGTCCAGTTCCCCTCGTCATCGGCTTCACCAGTAACAGGTTCTTCACCTGGGATCGTTACCGTCACCGTAGCGCCTGGTTCTGCGGTCCCACTGATCGTCGTATCCCCGGCATTGATTGGGTCAATGGTTGGTGATGCTGTTTGTTCAAGCTCATCTGCTGGTACCGTCACCGGTGTGGCAGGACTGCGGTACTGATCTCCGCCTGCTGTAACAATCGCAACGACAGACAAGGTTTCTTCTGGTGCTGCATCGGATGGTGCGATGGTTACCGTATAGTTTCCATCCCCATCGGCTGTCCCAGTAACGATCACATCGCCTGACTCATTCAACACTTCAATCGCTGCGTTCGCTGGAGCAGTCCCCGTGATTGGATAGCCATCGGTACTATTGCCGCTGATGATCGCTGTTGGTGCTGCAACGGTGACTCCATTGACTCCAACGCTGACTGGCGCGCTTGGCTCTTTGCCTTCGGCTTCCGCAACGACTGTGACTGTATCGCCACCAGAGACTGCTGGCACTTCCGCAAGCCAGTTTCCTTCGTCATCCGTTTCAGCCGTTACTGGTTCTTGACCGGTGATCGTAACAGTAACCGTCGAACCTGGTTCTGCCGTTCCGCTAATCGTGGTATCACCTGCTGTGACCGGATCGATCGTTGGTGTCTCTGTTTGTTCAATGTCTGCTGGTACCGTGATTGGCGTGGCATTACTGCGGTAGTCTTGACCGCCCGCTGTCACAACTGCCACCACCTGCAAGGCTTCTTCTGGCGCCACATCGGCTGGATCTAAGGTCACGGTATAAGCACCCGCGTCATCCGCCGTCGTGCTACCAACGACATCTCCTGCCTCATTCAAAATCTCAATGGCCGCATTCGGCGTGGTTGTTCCACTGACCGGATAGCCATCCGTACTATTGCCTGTGATGGAAGCGCTCGGTGCACTGACAGTCACACCATCAACGGTCACGGTAATCGGTGCACTTGGCTCTTTGCCTTCTACTTCGGCAACGACTGTTACCGTATCACCTTCCGTTAATTCTGGTACCGTCGCTTCCCAATTGCCTTCGTCATCGGCTTCTGCCGTGATCGGATCGCCTTCAGGCAGCGTAATCGTCACAGTTGCCCCTGGTTCAGCCGTTCCGCTGACGGTCGTATCCCCAGCTGTTACTGGGTCGATTGTTGGTGTTTCAGTTAAATTTTCTTCATCATCTGCAGGAACTACAAGCGGTGTGCCTGTACTGCGATAATCTTCACCACCAGCCGTCACGATCGCTTCCACTCGTAAGTTGTCGCCAGCTGTCACCTCTTGAGGATCAAGGGTGATCGTGAAGTTACCATCCTCATCAGCTGTTCCGCTACCAACGACCTCTCCTGCTTCATTCAAAATTTCAATTGCTGCATTGGCAATCGCTGTTCCCGTTACTGGATACCCATCTGTGCTATTTCCGGTGATCGTAGCCGTTGGTGCCGCCACGGTTAAACCGTTTACACTCACGGTGATTGGGGCACTCGGATCTTTGCCTTCAGACTCAGCTACGACGGTCACGGAATCGCCTTCTGATAATTCAGGAACCGTTGCTTCCCAGTTGCCTTCATCATCGGCTTCAGCCGTGATTGGATCGCCTTCAGGAAGCGTGATCGTTACCGTTGCCCCCGGTTCCGCTGTCCCACTAACGGTCGTATCTCCAGCACTGACTGGATCGATCGTTGGTGTTTCCGTCTGCAGGATATCTGCAGGCACCACAACAGGTGTTGGGTTACTTCGATAGGTTTCGCCGCCAGCGGTCACAACCGCTGTCACATTCAGGGTTTCTTCCGCGTCAACATCCGCTGGATCTAACGTGACTGTATAAATACCATTCTCATTGGCGGTACCTGTTCCGACAATTTCGCCATCCGCATTGGTGATCTCAATGGCCGCATTTGGTGCTGCGGTTCCAGTCACTGGATAGCCCTCTTGACTATTTCCTGTGATCGAAGCCGTTGGTGCGTTGACTGTTAAGGCGGACACGGTGGTGCTAGCCGGTTGGCTTGGCGTTTGTCCTGCTAGTTCGGCGATAGCTGAAACCGTATCGCCCTCTGACACTTCGTCCACATCAACACGCCAATTGCCCTCTTCATCGGCTTCCGTCACGATCGGATCTGCACCGTTGACGGTCACAGTAATCGAGGCACCAGGCTCAGCAGTTCCGCTGACGCTTGTATCCCCGGCAGTCACCGGTTGAATCGTTGGTGTTCCCGTTTGTTGCTCCGCATCGTCTGCTGGAACGACGATTGGCGTATTACCACTACGGTAAGTTTGCCCACCGGCAGTGACGATTGCGGCAACATTCAAGTTTTCATTTTCTGCTACATCTGCTGGGTTCAACGTGATACTGTAGTTGCCGTTCTCATTTGCCGTACCAGAGCCAACGACTTCACCTTCGGCATTGGTGATTTCAATGGCTGCATTTGCTGCGGCTGTCCCCGTCACAGGGTACCCATCGGTACTATTTCCTGTAATCGAAGCCGTTGGTGCATTAACCACTGGTGCTGCTACCGTTGCCGTTGCAGGCTCACTCGCCGATTCCCCATCAGCTTCCGCTACTGCTGTGACTGTATCGCCTTCCACCAATTCAGGGACATCTGCCGTCCAATTGCCGTCACCATCTGCGGTTGTTGTAATAGGTGCACCGCCGTTGATCGCCAATGTGATGGCTGCGCCTGGCTCAGCTGTTCCGCTGATCGTCGTTTCCCCTGCTGTCAATGGATTGATTGTTGGTGTATCGGTTTGATCTTCTGGTGTATCTGGCGCAAACCAAATCGAGTTATTGCCGTCAGCATCCGTAAATAAATCAATGGTGATCAAATCAAGTTGAGACATCGTTCCTTCGAAGCGGGCTTCGTAAGGATTAGATGGATTCGCCACGCCGTTTTCAACCAATTGTGCATAGGTCGGACTGGTGACATTCGTTGGAATGACCACATTGGTTTGACCTAAAACAGATGCAGAAGCGATTTGATCTGCTAAATCTGTCGTTGCATTGAAGACTGTTTGTGCTGTTTCAACCGTTGCGTTTAAAGTGGCTTTAGCTGTATTAACGGTACTTTGTACCAACGTATTGATTTGACCGATCAAGGTACCGATGCCTGGAATCCCACTTGCACCATCCAAAATACTGACTTGAATCTGGGCTGCTTGTAAATTATCGAGAATTTGATTGATGCGTTGATTGATAACGATAAATAAACCATCATCCACATTGGCAATCAGGGCACGTTCGTTATCGGTTAGTCCAGCTGGAATTTCAAAATTCGCTTGGCCAAATTGTCCAAGTTGATTTAATAAGTCTAACTGGGTAGTGATTTCATCTAAGTTGACGGATATCACTTGGCTAACATCCACGATTGAAGCCGCCGTATACAACGGATTTGGCAAGCCGCCAACGATTGTTGGCGGAATATCAAGTGCATCAGCTAAATTTTGATTGACGATTCCATCCACCGTGCTGATCAAGGTATTGACTGCTGGTGTGACTGTACCGATCAATGTTTGCAAGGCTGGGAAATTCCCCAGTTGGAGTATCACATTGGTGGAAATCGATGCATTCCCTGCCGGTTGAACCAAACCAGTAAGGCCTTGAGGAACCCCAACAACCGCGACTTTATCCCCATTCAAGACATCAACCGTTACTGCATTCGATCCAGAAATCGAGAAATTGACTTGGTTCGTTGCACCAGGAGTTGCATAAGGTGCAGACGCACTCGTGCCTGAGTTATTAGACGCTGTGATATCTGAGAAAAGTTCAGCTGAAACCAAAGCAGCTTCAACCGTCGTTGGTGCCCATAACAAACTTGCTGGCACAACCACCGTACTTGTCAACAACATTCCACTGACAGTTAAATTCGCAATAATATTTTTCTTTGTTCGAACGCGTGTGTTTTTCTTTGAATCCATGAGCTTTTTATAATTAATGCCTTTCATTCATTCTCCTCCTGTTCGAAAAAAATTTAACCGACAAAAGATAAAACTGATGATCTCTGGAATCCTTCTTTCCCCCTTTAAAACCAGATGAAAATCTATTTCAACCCAACACCTAAAGGCATAGAGAGAAAACAAAAAGTAACCGATCGCAAAGCGAAGATTTTTTCGCATGCTTTCTGAAAAACCCAGTGATTTTTGTTCAAATAGTTTAGAAGCACATTAGCTCACTCTTGTGAAACTAAAAAATAAAATAACTAAACGAACACACTGTGTACCAAAATTCTAGCAAATTTATTTATTTCCAACAAATTATAAACACGATAAATAATTAAAAAAACACTGAATTTTACCTTTCAAAACACAAAAGGTTTATTTTATAAACAAGCAGAAATTATTTATATTTATCTTATAAACAAATGTATAATGATAAAATATTGCCTTTTTTCGTCAGTTAACCTTTCTTTTTTTTATGTTTAATCAATATAATGAATACGATTTCAATTGCATGTTTATACATCTGGATAGAGAAAAATGATGATTGTGTTTTTTCATGATTTTAACCTCGTTTTTTACCTCCGCAAATAAAAAAACAAAAATAATTTAGACGTTTTTTCACGATATCACCTAAAATAACTCTTGCTAACGAAAAAAAGGAATCGAAACGCTCGCAGAAAGTTCTGTGAAAAAAGAATGAAACTATTCTATCAAAATCAACGTTGCACTATTATGAACGATTATTTCTTCAGTTGCTCTTCGCTGCTTTTCATCCTCACCTAGTTATTTGGTCCTACATTTCGGACGTAAGCGTTCATTCTACTCGAAGCGGTTATACTTGTTGGTAAGAAGGAAACACCGCTGCCCAATTGGCTTCTTCTAATACGACTTAAGGAGCAACAAACGATGCATTGGCTAGTAATGATTTTTCTATTGATCTGCCTCAGTTTTGTCTAAAAAAAGCGTGAGAACCGAATGTTCTCACGCTTTTCTACGATCCCCCTCTGAGGATCCTCTATCACAAAGATTACTGAACGATTTCTTCCACCAAATCAAGGAAAGTCTGAAATAAAAGACCTTTTAGATTCCTCTATTGGCTTTACTTTACTATAATGGGGATACAAGATCTCATTAATTCAACGAGAGCGGAGGCTTTCTTATGTATGGCGAAACGATCAGACAAATCCGATTGAAAAAAGGCTTCACCCAAAAAGAAGTCTATGGCACGATTATTTCAAAGTCTTATGCCATCGAGTTCGAAAAAGGCAAGCATCAAATTGCTGCCAACTTGCTGTTGCAAATTTTAGAAAATCTTTCAATGGATATCGATGAATTTCTCTATATCGCGAATGGCTATCGCTTGGATGAGCAAAACAGCTATAATCATCGGTATAATCAATATTCAAACAAACACGATCTGCCAAATTTACAAAAACTGTTACAAGAACTACAACAAACCACTAGTAGACTGAACAATATCCGTATTGCAGAGGTTCGCTCGCGAATTCGCATGCTACAATGCTTGGCAGAACATGGGGTCTATCGACAAAGTGCTGTTTTAGAATGCGATCGCCAAACGATCACTTCTTACCTCATTGATGTTGAGAGCTGGACGTTACAAGAAATCCAACTATTTGGCAACACCATCGATCTTTTGGACAACGACCATAATTTCCTCTTTTTCAAAAAAGTATCCAAGATGCTCGAGTACTACATCGATATGGAAAAAGGTCGTGAAATCTACTGCGCCTTGCTGATCAATTTGATTGAATATACGCTAAAACACCAGCAGTACGATGCGACGGAAGTTCTCGTTGTCCAATTGAAACTTTTAGCGACAGACTACAAAGAATTTTTCCACCAAACCGTCTGCAAGTTTTTCCAAGGCGTGTTGCTCATAAGAACCGGCGATCAAAAAGCTGGTGAAACGATCACACAAAAGATGTTGGCTATTATGCGAGAACTGGATCAAGAAGCCCTTGCCGATGATTTTGCTTTACTATTGGATGAAGATTATCTCCGAGCATTTGCCTCCTCCGAGTGATAAAGCGGCAACTGCAGCGTTCGTTTTTGAAAAAAGGAAGCGATGATTGCCATCACTTCCTTTTTGAGCTATTAGCTAACACTGCGTTCATCTGTGGCACCAAAGTATTGATACATTGGTTTTTGTTTGCCATTGAGCAACTGATCCACCGTCACAAATTCATAGCCTTGCGCTTTCAGCGTTTGAATAATACCAGGTACGGCTTGAACGGATTTCGGATGAATATCATGGAGCAGAATTATTGAACCATCGTAGACATTATTTTGTACGACCTTCAAAATTTTGTTCGGATCTTTTAGCTTCCAATCCTCGGTATCAACACTCCATTGAATGATCGATTTTCCTGCCGCTTGGGCGCTCTGTTGATCGATCGCCCCATACGGCGGGCGCAAATTCTTAGGTAAGACTCCTGTTGCCTGATAGATTGCTTTGTCGGTCTTAGTTATTTCAGCTTTGACATCCTCCGGCGACAACGTATTTAATTGCGGATGTGAATAGGAGTGACTGGCAATTTCATGCCCTTCCTCATGGACTTTTCTCGATACTTCAGGATACCGATCCACCATTTGTCCTAATTCAAAAAACGTTGCTTTGACATCGTTGTCCTTTAAAATCTTCAAAAGATCTAATGTGGTTGTGTCGTTAGGGCCATCATCGAAAGTCAGTGCAACATATTTTTTGTTTTGGTCCAATGTCGATTGTTGCTCTTTCAATTGATCCGTATTAACAAGTTCCGGATCAATAAACGGTGCAATCTCTTTGTACGCCAACGTGATCTCAGATACGCCAGTTTGATTTTGGGGCAACTGGATCGTTAATTTTTCAGGATCATACGTAAATTTCGACTCATAGGTGATTCGATCCATCGCCAAGACCGCATCAATGACTTTATCAGGTTCCTTGGCTTGGTCTAAAATCTTTTGCTGAATGACTTGCTGGATCCCTAGCAAGCTGCCCTCGTCTGGAACCAAGTCTTTCAAGGATAATTCATTGCCGGTTTTCTCGGAAATAAAAATTGGATCGGCAACCAAGCTATCCGCATCTTCAAAGCGACCAGTTTCCCGATTCCAAACATAGCTGTCCGCTTTTAAAGAATAGGTTGACACTTTCGATGCGACCGCTTGTGCTTCAATCCGAGCAACAGTGACTGTCTCTTTGTCGGTGTGTTTTTTGCATAATTTGTTCGCCATGGTCGACAATTTCTTGCTTGCATCTTTGACAGGAATCGTACTTTCTTCTTTTGGTCGGAAAATCAATTCTTTCTTGTCTCCATTAGACAATGTTTCGAGTTTTGCTGGGATTCCCTCTTTAACTTGTTCTTCTTGGATCGATGCCAATAACTTTTCAGCAGCAGCCTCATATTTTTCCCGTGCCAAGGCTTCTTGCTGCTTCAACGTAAAGGCGATATAGCCGCCAGTGGCGATAATGACGATTGTCAGAAGCGTCATCAATGAAAAGAGATACTTACGATGGGTTGGCTTCTTTTTAGAAACTTGACGATCGTTGATTTGCGTGCGTCTTGCCGTTCCCGTTGTTTGCTTTTGATGTGATTCGACCCTGGAAAAAGGTGCTTGTTTTTCAGACGTCGCTTCTTTATGTTGTGAATTATTTGAATAATTGCTTGATTTCTTCATAAACATTCTCCCTAAAACATAATAACGTAAACAAAATGTAACATAAGCGTAATAATATTTCAACAGTGTTACAGAGATTCTTATAAACTTCTCTTTTTGTTCACCATTTTTGAGAATTGTTCTAAGAAATCTTTTATTCTGATACTAATAAAAGCAAGCCTATCAGCCATGATATCGTATTCACTCCGTTTTATTTTCGTTTAAAAATAATGAGAGATATCTTTTTGTACTTTGATGTTTTTTCTGTTTATAATTCAGCGTGTGGCAATTACTTTAAAGGATGTGTTCAAAATGAAACACAAGTCAGCAACGTATTTATTTATTCTTACATTAGTCATCGGTTTAACCTATCAAATGCTTCCCTATACACCCCTAAGCGATTCCGTTTTATCCATCATTGGTACTGTATGGAATGTGATTTTGGCATTTGGTGCAGGGTACTTTCTCTTACGAAGGACCTTTTTGGAACAATTCAAACATTTTCGTTTCATCGTTTTATTATGGGGTGTGCCTTTCGTCATTTTGACTGGCGTGTTCTTTTCCTTTATTTATGCCGCTATTTTGGGACAACCAACAACTAACTCGATCGGCGAAACCATCACTGTCCAAATGGTCTTTTTACAAGTACCCTTCATGTTGATGGGAGAAGAGTTGCTTAGTACCAATCTCTTGTTAGCTTTACAGAAAAAAGGATTCTCTTTCCTCTGGTCTTCCATCATTTGCAGTGTGCTGTTCGCTTTGTGGCATATCCCAGCGTACGGTTTTCATCCAGCACAATTATTGATCACCTTGATGCCCGCAAGATTGGCACTCAACTACGTCTGGAAAAAATCCAACAGTGTTTGGGTCAGCTGGATCTGCCATTTTCTTTATGATGGACTCGGTTTTATTTCATTCTTTCGTTAAATAATCAAAAAAAGGACAGCTGAATCGTAGCTGTCCTTTTTTGATAGTCAGTAACGCCTTTCCCCAATGACTTACTTGATCGCTATTTTTGCTTTCTGAAATAAAGCCAGCTTGCTGTGGCGACGAAGCACAAACCAACTACAAATGGGAACAACGTCCCCTGCTCATCGGTTTGCGGCAATCTTTGCGCAGAAGTGCTTTTTTTCGAAGTAACAGTCGCTGTTGGGTCTTTTTCTTTTTTATCAGAACTATCCACTGTTGCTACGTTTTCTTTTGTATAAACATACGTCACAGTTGCCTCCTGCTTACCGAATGTGCCTTTGGCATTTTGCGGCAGCTGACTTCCGTCTAACGTGTGGCCTTCGATTGCTAGTTGATATTTTTCTGTGCTGGCATCATAAGAGTCGCCTACGTTTCCACTGATCCTTTGTGGAGGGTGAATTTCTTTGCCTTCTGTGTCCATATACTCCACTGTTATATCCGCTGCTGGTATCGGATTTTTTTTGTAGATGTAGATGACTGTTTGTGCTATTTCTTCAAACACACCTTTAAGGTTTTCTGGAAATTGGCTTTCGTCTAAGATGTAGCCTTCGATTTTTACTTGATATTTTTCTGTGCTGGCATCATAAGAGTCGCCTACGTTTCCACTGATCCTTTGTGGAGGGTGAATTTCTTTGCCTTCTGTGTCCACATACTCGACTGTTATATCCGCTGCGGGTACAGAATTTTTTGTGAAGATGTATGTGACAGTTTGTGCTGTTTCGCTAAACAAACCTTTACTATTTTCTGGTAATTGACTTTGATCTAAGGTGTAGCCTTCGATTGTTAGTTGATATTCTTCTGTACTAGCATCATAAGATTCGCCTACGTTTCCACTGATCCTTTGTGAAGAGTGAATTTCTTTGCCTTCGGTGTCCACATACTCGACCGTTATATCCGCTGCTGGTACAGAATTTTTTGTGTAGATGTATGTGACTGTTTGTGCTGTTTCGCTAAACACACCTTTAAGGTTTTCTGGTAATCGGCTTTCGTCTAAGGTGTAGCCATCAATTTTTACTTGGTATTGTTCTGAGCTGGCATCATATGAATCACCAACATTCCCACTAATTTTATTAGTAGTGTGAACTTCTTTGCCTTCTGTATCCACGTACTCCACTGTGACATCAGCTGCTGGTACCGGATTTTTTATATAGATATACGCAACTGTTTCCGCGGTTTCGCTAAAAATACCTTTACTATTTTCTGGCAACTGGGTTTCATCTAGAGTATAGCCTTCGATCGTTACTTTATATTGATGTGTGCTGGCATCGTATGAATCACCTATACTTCCGCAAATGGTTCGGGAGTCATGAATTTCATTGCCCTCTGTATCAACGTATTTTACTGTTATATCCGCTGCTGGTATCGGATTTTTTATGTAAATGTAGGTAACAGTTTGGGCCGTATCGCTGAATACACCGATACCATTTTCTGGTAGCTTAGTTTCGTCTAAAGTGTAGCCTTCGATTTTTAATTGATATTTTTCTACGCTGGCATCGTATGATTCACCTACATTACCGCTAATCGTTTGGCTAGCGTGTATTTCTTTGCCTTCTGTATCCACATACTCAATCGTTACATCTGCTGCTGGTACGGGATTTTTTGTATACACATAAGTGACTGTTTGCACCGTTTCACCAAATACTCCTGTGGTATTTTCTGGCAGTTGGCTTTCATCCAGTGTATAGCCGTCGATCGTTAATTGATAGTTCTCTGTACTGGCATCGTATGGATTGCCCACAATACCGCTAATCGTCTGAGAAGCGTGGATTTCGTTGCCTTCGGTATCTATATATTCGACCGTGATATCTGCTGCTGGTACGGGATTTTTTGTATACACATAAGTGACTGTTTGCACCGTTTCGCCAAATACACCGATACCATTTTCTGGTAGTTTAGTTTCGTCTAAAGTGTAGCCTTCGATTTTTAATTGATATTGTTCTGTGCTAGCATCGTATGGGTCCCCTACATTTCCACTGATCGTTTGAGAAGGATGAACTTCTTTGCCTTCTGTATCTACGTACTCGACTGTTACATCTGCTGCTGGTACGGGATTTTTTGTATACACATAGGTGACCGTCTGTGCTGTTTCTCCCAAGATACCTTTACTGTTTTCTGGTAACTTAGTTTCATCTAACGTGTAGCCATCAATTGTTAACTTATATTCTTCGTTGCTGACATCATATGGTTCACCAATCTTACCGGTCAAGGTCTGCATCTCATGGATTTCTTGCCCTTGACCATCAAGGTATCGGACATTTACCTCTCCAATTTGCTCCGGATCGACAATGACATTGACCACATGTGTGGTATTCACGCTATAGGAGGTTTGTCGAGCCATAAAAATTGCTACATAGGAACCTGGATTGCTTGGGTCAACATTGGTGTAGTAAGGATAGATTTGCGAGTCAGAAATGCTTTTTTCTATATTGCCGCTAAAATTTAGTTTAAACGCCTCAATGCCTAATGCTTTGGTTGAGAAATCAAACGTACTGTTTACAGGAATATGAATCGTATCGGGACTGTTTCCAAAAGCATACTCACCCGTAATTAAACGCTCGTAGAGTTCAAGTGTTTTCGTTTCCCCAGGCTGCAAGGTGATGGAATTTCCAACCGACGTGAATGCATAGTTTTGTCTTTGATTCGTGGTACCAACTTGCTTAATAAAATAGCCACCTGAAGGAAGTTGAATTGTAACCTTTCCTGAACTGTCCGTGACTAACAATGTCACTTCACCAGATGTCGAGGAGGTCAATGTGAAATAAGCTCCTTGGATCGGTTGGTTTGAATTACCATCTAACACTTGAACCGTCAGTTGCCCATTGACAACTCTTGCAGCTGAAGCATTAACAGATGAGGGGACCTTATCTACAGTGCTTACAGCAGAATCTTCTTTAATATCTGATTCAGAAATATTTTTTTCATTATCACTGTTGACTTGCGTTTGCTCGTTTTTAGCATCCACACTCGATGAGGTCATTGATGTCATCGCAGCATTATCTGCTTCCGTTGAATCATTTGTATCATTAGATGGTGTAGCTATCTTTTCGTCTTGCTCCAACTGTTGGGGATCTGAAAAACCTTCGCTTTCCGCCATTACCTGAAATGCTGGTGTTACCACCGCAGCACTTAATAGGATTATTAAAGACATAATATGTTTAAATTTCTTTTTCACAAACTTTCACCTTAACCTTCTTTTTCAAAATTTATACTTTTTTATTCAAGCTTTTTTCACACCTGAAAATCATTATAATTTATTAAATTTTAATTTAAAAACATTTTTTATTTATCGTATGCTCCACTCCTAGCTGAAATTTTTATGCGGACTCATGAAATGCCCTTTATCTTGTGTATACCTGATTCATTTATCATTGCACTACATCACCTCTTCAGAATTTTATAATTCAAGTACCCTTCCCTTCAAGCAAATCCAGTGCAAATCAGCGCAAAGATTCTTTGCATCCTTGTTTTATCAACGATTTCCGTTTTCCTAAAACAGGACACTATTTTCACCAAAGATTTCCTTTCTTTTTTAAATGACTCATATAAAAATACCTCCTAATCTTCAAAAGAGATATTTTTTCAAATTTCCAACTCAGCATAATTGAATTAGGTATTATTTAAAAGAAAAAATCACTAAAAACAATCGAGCTGTCGTGAATACCCAATGCGAAATTCTAGCTAAACTCATTTTATTTTCATTTTTTGAAAACGAAGAAATACACTTGTGCATTTCTTCGTTAAATCGAGCTTTACAATTGTTTCTTTGAACCGCTTTATGATAGGATATGTCAGAAGGAGCATTGAAATGACTATAGCTGAAAAAATAAAAGAGAGTCGCTTGAAATTAGGACTCACCCAACAAGAAGTTTCCGAAAAATTATTTGTTACCAGACAAACGATCTCAAATTGGGAAAACAATCGAAGTACCCCAGACATCGATACATTGATCAAATTAAGTGATCTCTATCAAATCGATTTAGAGACACTGCTAAAACCAGAACAATTAGCAGAAGAACCAGAAAGAATGAGTGAGGAGAAGAAACCAACCTTCCGCCTTCCTCTATACTTGCTCAATTTGACTGCAGTCCTCGCTTGCGTTTTCACCGACTTCTTAACACCTACAGGAACAATGACCCTATGGACAGCTGCTGCACATTTTTTGTTACTAGTTAACTTTGTCCTTTTATTCGGTTTTTTCCTCACAAAAAAAAGACCCCTTCCTGCAAAAACAATTGTCTTTGCATTAGGAAAAGGTCTGTTGATCTTAGCCATTATATTAGGTTTTACTCTTTGGTCGAATAAAGGAGCTTCCGCTGATGCGTTACATCTGATTGGCCATAATTATGGTCATTTTATCTATTTAACGTTTAAAGCAATTGGGGTGATTTATTTATTTGATTGGCGGAAGTTTGAGATGTAAGGACTCCAATTTCAAATTTAAAATCAAGAATGCAGTTGATAAAAATAATTGATTTGATTGTTCTCAACTGCATTAGGATTTAAGCATAATAATTTTATTCAACAAAACGAAGTTAGTTGTCTCCAAAGATATCTCTTGTATATACCTTATTCTCAACATCCTTCAAAATTTCTTCAAAACGATTGGTAACTATTACATCAGACAAATCTTTAAATTCATCAAAATCTTTTATTACTCTTGAATGATAAAATTCAGCTGCATCTAAAGTTGGTTCATAGACAACAACTTCTATACCTTTTGCTTTAATACGTTTCATAATTCCCTGGATGGAAGAGTATCTGAAATTATCTGAGTTTGCCTTCATAGTCAGACGATAGATACCAACCACTTTAGGTTTTTTTGCAATAATTTGATCAGCAATAAAATCCTTTCGGGTAGTATTCGCTTCTACAATAGCACCAATAATATTACTAGGGACATCTTCATAGTTTGCTCTTAACTGCTTTGTATCCTTCGGTAAGCAATATCCACCATAACCAAAAGAAGGATTATTATAATGTGAGCCTATACGTGGATCTAATCCTACACCTTCAATTATTTGTCTACTATCTAAACCACGTGACTCTGCATAAGTGTCTAACTCATTGAAATACGCTACTCTTAAGGCAAGATACGTATTTGAAAAAAGTTTTATTGCCTCTGCTTCAGTAGAATGAGTGAGTAAAACCGGCACTTCTTCTTTAATACAGCTATCTTTGAACATAGCAGCAATTTCTTTTCCCCGATCAGAAACCTCACCTACAACAATTCTGGAAGGATACAAATTGTCATATAAAGCTTTGCCTTCTCTCAAAAATTCAGGAGAAAAGATAATATTCTCAGTATTAAATCTTGCCTTTACATCTAACGTATATCCAACTGGTACAGTCGATTTAATTATGAAGGTTGCATCTGGGCGTATCGCCAATGCTTTTTCTATAACATCTTCAACTGTAGATGTATTAAAATAGTTCTTCACTTCATCATAATCAGTTGGTGTAGCAATAATTAGATAATCTGCAAAGTTTACAGCGTCTTCAAAATCCTGCGTGAACTCAATATTCAAGTCGTCACGTTTCAAAAATTCGTGTATTTCTTTGTCTTCTAAAGGTGATATTGATTGACGTAAGAGATCAATCTTCTTTTCTACAATGTCATATGCTTTTACATTTATGTTTTGAGACAATAGTAATGCGTTTGCTAGACCGACATAACCTAGACCAAAAACAGAGATTTTCATTTTACATACCGCCCATGCGTAAATTTGTGAGATACTTTAACAGATTGAAGATTATTAGATTCTTTCTTAACAAATTATTCTAGAGAAAGTCTTTTAAGAGTTTTTAGTACTTCCAAGTTAGTTTCAATTTGCATATCATTATAAAAAATATCACTATATTCTCTAATAAGTTCTTTGTCAATTCCATCCCAATTTATATCTCTCAATTCATTAATAATATCTTCGTTAAATCTTTTTTTGATAACTTTGCTATCAACATATATAGAGTATTCCGGAACGGATTTACGTACCACACTTCCCGCTCCAATAACGCTTCCTTTCCCGATAGTGACACCAGATAAAATCAAAACATTGGATCCTATCCAAACATCATCTTCTACAATTATTTTCCCTTTAGAGAAAGATTCAACCGTTTTATTTTGCTGTAACACTTTACTTTTAAAAGGATATGTCGATATATAATTAAAATTGTGTTCTCCTCCTAATAAAAATTTAGTATCATTTGCTATTGAACAATAATTGCCAATAGCAAGTCCAGAGTTTTCTTCACCAAAATAGATGACATTAAGGTTGCCGTAAGTATATTTGCCAACTTGTAATATTTCCAAGGGAAAAAAAGTTTTAATTGTTGTAAAATTATGCTGATTTGCTCTTCTCCACTTTTTATTTAATAAATAAACTTTCAAAATATTATGTAGCTTTTTTATCATAATATTTCATCTCCTAAATTTGCTTAGAATTAGATCTTGAATACGAATTATTTTCATTTTATCTAAAATAATCAAGTATATCCCCAAAGACATTACTGAAGTCAAAATGATTAACATAAATTGGTTTGTTACTACATTACCCACAATATAGCCTGTGATAAAGATTACAATACTTCCTAATATTGATGTTATCATGATTTTAATATTTAAAAGTTTTGGTGAAATATTTTTTGAAAACCTGACAGCTAATACCATTACGGATATCTCAGCAAATAAAGTTGATATCGCCGCGCCAATTTCTTGAAAGTATGGAATTAGTATAAGGTTTAAAATTATGTTTAGTAATGCACTTGAAATCGTACTGTAAAGAATTAATTTTTCTTTTTTGAATGGCAATAAAATCGCATAAACATAGAAAGAAGATAGTAAACTAAAAACGCTAGCTAAACTTAAAATAGATAACGATATAGCGCTTCTTTCAAAAGAAGTACCAGCTAAAATATTGATAATAGGCTTACTTAATACTATTAATAACGTACCTAATGGAATGATTGAGATGATTACAAAATTAAACATCTTAATACATAAATTAGAATATAAATCAAAGTTATTTTTAGCAGCATAATTAGACAATCTAGGTGTAGAAACCAAGAGAACAGAATTAGCAACTTGTTTAAAGATTGTATATACTTTTGTTGCAACGCTATATAAACCCACATAATAACTCGTTGTAATTAATCCCAGCAATGTAATATCGGAATTCAAATATATTATGCTTGCAATAGAATTTACAAAGAATATAAATAATCCAGTAAAGTGATTTTTAAATTCTATTTTCAATACTAGTCTTAATTTAACGAATTTTCTAACGTGCAAAAAATTTATTATACTGGTTCCGCTAAATGAAAAAACTGTAATTAATGCATATGTTAAATAATCTTTTTCTGATTTAACAAAAACAAATAGAAGAATTAAGGAAATAACTTGTACTAGCGCTGTTCTTATAGTAATATACCTGAAATCTTCTAAAACAGTATACACCCATTCTACAGAAAGAGTCGTCCCTATTATATTTACACTAAAAATAGCGATTATAATGGTATAGCTTGACAAAAAATCACTTTGAAATATTAAGATACCTAAAAGGATATACGATATGATAGAAAATAGTATATTAATACTAAAAATTTCATTGCAAAATTTTAAAAATTTAGTTTTGTCATCTCTATATCTACTACCTTCTCTAACTCCATACTGTGCAATTCCAAAACCTGCAATTAATAGGAAATAAGCTACAATTGATTTGCTGAAATCGATCCGTCCTATATTTTCTACAGATAATACTCTAGTTATATATGGATATGTTAACAGCGGAAATATTACATTTAAAGCAGTTCTTAAAGTACTATACAATGCATTCTGCCTCAATGAAACTTTATTCATAAATATTACTCCTCATTTAAACCAATAATTACCAGTTAATAAATTTTCGACAACCAAACTAAACTCATTATTAATAACAAAACCATAAAAACACCAAGCTAGAATATAAATAATAGTAATTGATACTAGTGAAATCTTTTGTTTTTGTGAAGATAAATCATTGTATATTCTCTGTCCTATAATTAGATTTAGAAAAACAATATTCCTTATAAATCTGTAGAAATTCAAATTAACCATAAAGAATGGGACAAAACTAAATGACAATAAATTTATATTCAAAATAATTTGATTGTGATATAAAGTGTTCTCTTTATCAACATAAAAGCGACTAATAATATATATATAAATATAGTTAATTATTTGTAAAATTATTGGGTATAACGATCCTAGAGATGTACCTTCTTTAAAATAGGTCAGATATTTTTCTCCATCAATACTTGATAGTATTGGTTCTATAAAGGGTACTCTCATACCATTGAAAACTATTAACGACGATATAGTTACAGAAAAGAGTAATATAAAAAATAAATAAAAATTATAATTTTTCAAATATGGAATTAAAAATATCAAGTAAACAACCATACTAATATGAAAGCTTGCGCCTATTAAAACACAAATAATAAATACAATTTTATTTCTTTTTTTTTCAAAAAGAAAAAATAAACCAAGTAAAACAAATAAAAAACCTATAAAATTTCTGATTTGAATACTATCATAAAAAACAAGGAACAAAGAATACGAGAATAAAAAAAGGCTCCATGACTTTTTACCAATAAATTTATTTAAAATATAATACATCAAAGAAAACGAAAGTAAAGATATTGATAACCTAAACATCTGATATTCAAAACCTAGGCTATAAAAGATTTGTTGAATAGTTTTATAACCAAATTCTATGGACAAAGTATTTGAATTTGATGTTACATAATGTGCAAAGTATCCAAGCCAGTCTGGATCACTTGTACTTCCTCCCATCAAAATAACGAAAAAAGCGAATGTAAATAGAACAAAAATAGTTTGTCTTTTCTTTAGATTAATAGAAACTAAATTTGTAAACAGGTTCAAAATATATAGAAAATGCATCAATATTTCTCCTTAGTTTAATAGAAAGCAATTTTTAACCTCTAAAACCATATGCTTCCAAGATATATAACATTTTTGATACTTAAATATTAACGGAATAATTTTCCTCAGATTCTTCCGTCTATATATATCTAGTTTTAATTCAATAAATTTTTCCTGTTTACGCAAAACTTGTTCAACTGTATTGTTTGGAAAAAAGTTTTGTCTTGATTTTAACTCATATAGATACTTTATTAAATTTAAATCTTGTTCAAGTCTTATAACCATTTCTTTCCTTGTTTTAATTAATCCAGAATTATTAGAGTCATGTCTTCTATATCCCATTAGTACTTTATTGTAAAGATACAAACTATCATTAAATAAAGACAATATCCAAAAATATTGATCATGGGGACAACCCGATAACCAATCTAAAGCCTGGATCCTTGCGAAATCACCATCCAGACAATAGGAACACCCAGGTCTCAGGACATTAAAATTTGATTCTGACACTTTTATTTTATTTAATGTCGAATCATTTTTAAAATATTTTTTTTTATCAATTAAAGTATTAGAAAAGCTAATTATTTCATAATTTGAACACAGTACTTTAATGTCATTATTGTCTTTCATGATTTCAGTCATCTCATTTATATGGTTTTCATACCAAATATCATCTTGATCGCAAAACAAAAGAAATCGGGCTTTAGAGAACCTCACAGCGTCAATAAAATTTTTTTTCCATCCTTTATTATGAATATTTTTTGTTAATTTCCAATTGCTTAAATTATTCTCTTTTATAAAGCTTTTTATTATAGATACTGTTTTATCAGTAGATCCGTCATCGTAAATGCTAACACTAAAAAAATCATAATTTTGTTTTAATAACGAATCTAATTGATCGTATATATATTTTTCCCCATTATAAGTAGTCATAAGAACTTCTACGTCATTCAATCTCATTCATTCCTCAATAATTTTTTTTAGCGTTTTAACAAGATCAATACCATAGTTATCCCAAGTTAGGTTACTGACCGACAAAATCGCATTGTTTGAAAATTCTCTGTAATTACTTTTATTTAATGTTATTAGCCTTTCAAATAGTTCTTCATTACTGCCAGCTTTAAAACTATATCCATTATAATTGTTCTTAATGAGCTCATTTGCTCCAGCATTATCCGAGCAAATTACTGGAGTTCCAAGTGATAATGATTCTACAACAGATAAACCAAAGCCATCACTTAGTGAGGGAAAAACTAAAAAATCAGCGTTAGAAATAATTTCATTAACTTTAGCTTTTGGAACATGGCCTAAAAAATTCACTCTATCTTTCACTAATTTATATTGGGTGGACTCTTCATCGAACTCACCTAACACGGTGATATTGTAATTCGATGGCAATTTTTTTACCACTTCTGAAAAATATAGTGCACCCTTTTCAATTGTATATCTTCCAATATATAATAGCGAAATAATATTCTTATTATTTTCTTTGTTATCAATTTTTATATTAGAACTAGCTTCAATACCATAAACACATTTAAAGACTTTGTTACCATTCACACCATTTTTAATAAGTGTATTTTTAGTAAATTCTGATGCTACTAAAAAGCCATCAGAATTGGAAATTTCGATTGGAACATTTTTCAATAAATATTTTTCCTTGTATCTAATATGTAGTTTTCCCGAATCTTGATTATCCAATAAACTTGCATATTTAGATTTATATGTCTCTAGAAAGTATGGTGCTGTCATATCAAGAACTTTCTTATATTGTGCTTTTCTTTTTTTTCTAAAAAAAGCAGCAGATACTTGGTCATACAAAATAACAGCATCTAAGTCTTTCTTATTGTCAAGATATTTTATTAGTTTTTTGTTAAAACGCCAATTATGAAAATTCCACCAAATATTATAAATTAATTTTAGTGAATTTATACGCCTTAATGCCAATAGAATTAATCCGCTTATTTCACAAAACAAAATGACTTTTTCATCAGGAATGTTGTCACTTTTTCGTCCTTTAGCTCTTATCAGGTCATCTTTTTTTAGAAATTTTATTAACTTTGCTGTATAAGACCCTTCTTTTAAATAAATAGAGGTAACGTAACTATCAAGTATTTCTCTTTTATGCAATTGTTCAGCTGTTTTAAAAGAATGTTGTTGAGCCGGATGTGCTACAATAACTTTCACCATCTATAGCATCCCTTCTAAAATAATTCTCTATACATTTCAACAGAAACATCATCATAAACAAACTCTCTTACGAATCTTCTATTGTTCATAATAAGCTTGTTATATTCTTGTTGATCCATTTTTATTGCTTTGTTGATAGCATTAACAAATAATTCTTTTTCAGATAAAGGTAAAGCAAAACCCGATTTAACTATATTGATATCATTCCACGGCGTATTATCACTTATAATGACCGGACAATTCGACACCATAGCTTCAACAATTACATGACCATAGTTCTCACTATATGTGGGAAATAAAAAGAAGTCATATTGATTAAAAACCTTTGTAACGTCTTCATTAGACACTACACCACAGTAATTGATAGAAATATTTTCGGGCATAGAAGCAATTAATTCTGAACATTGTTTCCAATAATTCAAATCTTCAATAGGTCCGTAAATATCAAAAATAATATTCTCAGAAATATCCTTTAGAATATCTAAAGCAAATTTCAAATTCTTTTTTTTAACAATTCTAGACAAAAAGATAAACTTAGTAGTGTTATTTTTTTTCTTATGATAACTAGATTGTAAATCAATAGGAGAAGGTAAATTTTTCAAAAAAATGTTGTCCCATTTTGGGAAAAAAAATTTCAACGACTTGATTTCTTCAGCGCTAGTTCCTTGAAACAAAGTATTCTTAGGCAATATAAGCTTCATAAAATAAATGTAAGGTATTTTTTTCCACTTTTTCTTCAAAGCACCAGATAATAATTCACCCCTTGGGGCAATTATCAATTTAACTTTATTTTTTTTTGCATATAATATCGTAGGTATTACTATCTTAAAACTGAAAAAACTTTGAAGATAAAGAGTACTTGGCCTTATTTCACTCACAATTTTATTAAATTTATACGGAAAAAAATCTTTGGCATTGAGATATTTAACATTTATATTCCACATATAATGCCATATGTTATTATTAGCTAAAAGTGGTTCTTTTTCGTGTAATTCTTTATTTTGAGTAACTATATAAAAATCAAATAAGCCATCTAAAGCTAAACAAAGGTTTTTAATACTAACCGGTGGACCACCATAATTCTTAGCTGGAAAAAAACCAGCCTGTATTATTAGAACCTTTTTCATTTATGCCACACCACACGATTCACATAATCTGTATAAGAAACAATAATCCTTAACACCTTCTCTGACACATTCGGCATTGTATAATCTATTACTTGTCGGAGAGCATCGTTTTCTTGTGTTTCTAATATTTCTAATCCTTCAAGAATTCTGGTTTTCTTTAAGCCAACCATCATTACACTAGCTTCTTCCATAGCTTCTGGTCTTTCATGTGCCTGACGGATATTTAGAGCTTTGAATCCGAGAATTGATGCTTCTTCACTAATCGTACCACTATCACTTAAAACAGCTTTAGCATTCATTTGAAGCTTATTGTAATCATTAAATCCCATAGGTTTCATGGTTTGAATCAATTCGTGGAATTGAATACCCTCTGATTCTATCATTTTCATTGTCCGTGGATGAGTACTGATAATAATTGGATATTGATATGCTTCAGCAATTGAGTTTAGTGAATCCATGAGATCATGAAAATTTTCTTTTGAACTGATATTTTCTTCCCTATGTGCCGACACTAAAAAGTACTCATTTTGCTTAAGGTTTAGTTTTTCCAAAATAGGTGAGTGCTCAATATCTTTTTTTCTAGAATTCAGCACTTCAAACATGGGACTACCGGTTTTAATGATTCGATCCGCTGGAAGCCCTTCTCTCAATAAATATTCTCTGGCGATATCACTATACGTTAAATTAATATCAGCTGTATGGTCAACAATTTTTCGATTTGTTTCTTCTGGTACTCTTTGATCAAAACAGCGATTTCCAGCTTCCATATGAAAAATAGGAATGTGTCTTCGCTTCGCGGCAATTGCACATAAACAACTGTTGGTATCTCCCAAGACCAAAAATGCATCTGGTTTTACTTCTTCAAGAATTGGATCTATTTTGATCAGTATATTCCCAACGGTTTCAATGGCTGTACCTGTTGCTGCATTCAAAAAATAATCTGGCTTCTTTAATTTAAAGTCTTCAAAGAAAACTTCATTTAGTTCATAATCATAGTTTTGACCAGTATGTACAAGTACATGGTCAATCGCTTCAGAACTCTCTAAACGATTAATAACTGCAGATAAGCGAATGATTTCTGGACGAGTCCCAACGACTGTCATAACTTTTAATTTTCTCAATGCTAGACCTCCACGTAATAAGTATCAGGATTTTCAGGGTCAAACGTTTCGTTTACCCACATAACAGTGACCATGTCAGTATCCCCTAAATTTTCAATATTATGGGTATAGCCAACAGGTATATCGACTACTTCTAAATTCTCACCAGAAACGAAATACTCAATTATTTCTTTAGAATCAATCTTTCTAAAGCGGATGACGCCTTTTCCACTTACTACCAAAAATTTCTCATTTTTGGTATGATGCCAGTGATTTCCTTTAACAATCCCCGGCTTTGAAATATTAATTGAGACTTGTCCGCGATCTTCAGTCCTCAAAAATTCGGTGAATGATCCGCGATCATCGATATTCATCTTTAAAGGATATGAAAACTCATCCTCTGGTAAAAAGCTAAGAAATGTACTATACAGATTTTTTTCTATTCTACGATTCAATTGAGGTACAGATAGATTTCTTCTACTTTCTTTAAAAGAAAGAATTATATCTCTCAAAGTGCCCACAGTTACTGTATCCGTTTCTCTTACTGAACAAAAGTCGTCGACAATAAATGGTTTTGCTTGAAGGCAATGCAGCAATTCCTTAACAACATCATCAATATAGCAAAGTTCAATTTCCGCATTTTTATCATTAACGGTTATTTCTTCACCTCGAGCTACTTTATAACAAAAAGTCGCTACTACCGTATTATAATTTGGTTTCGACCATTTTCCATACAAATTAGAGAATCGGTAAATGTAGACTTTCGCTCCAGTTTCACTTTGATATTTTCGTAAGAGATCTTCTCCAGCTTTCTTACTGCGACCATAAGCATTGTTAAGAGCAGCTTGAATAGAGGATGATATCATTACTGGACAGGTATTGTTGTATTCCTTTAGTTTATCTAGAAGAACTGAGGTGAAACCGAAATTTCCTTCCATAAACGCTTCTTCTTCCTTGGGCCGATTTACGCCCGCTAAATGAAAAATAAAATCTGCTTTTAAGCAGTATTCATCTAATAAATGTGGAGGAGTATCTATATCATATTCAAAAATATTTTCATAACCTTCGTTTCGAAGCTCTGCAATTAAATTTCTACCTACAAATCCATTGGCTCCTGTAACTAAAATATTCATCGACTTTTCCACTCTTTCAACTCTTCTTGAACATAATCTAATGCTAATAATTTTTCCTTAATTTGTTCTACGGATAGTCGTTCTGTGTTATCAGAATTGTATTCACCTTCGTGTGTCAACTCGGTACTGCCTTCACTAAAATATTTCTCATAATTAAGATCTCTAGTATCGGCTGGTACACGATAGAAGCCACCCATATCTTTCGCAACGAGGTATTCTTCTTTTGTAAGAAGGGTTTCGTATCTTTTCTCACCATGACGTGTGCCTATAATTTGAATCTCATTTTCGACTTCAAAAAGTTCTTTCACTGCTTGTGCTAGATCCCCGACCGTTGACGCAGGCGATTTTTGAACCATGATGTCTCCTGCTTTTGCATTTTGAAATGCAAAAACAACTAATTCAACGGCTTCTTCTAAACTCATCAAGAATCTAGTCATGCCCGGGTCCGTTACAGTTAACGGTTTTCCTGCTTTTATTTGCTCAATAAATAATGGAATCACAGAACCTCTGGATGCCATGACATTACCATACCGCGTTCCGCAAATCATTGTATTTTCATCTGTCACAGTTTTCGCTTTTGCTACAAAAACCTTCTCCATCATTGCCTTTGAAATCCCCATTGCGTTGATTGGATAAGCAGCTTTATCTGTTGAAAGACAAATAACTTTTTTTACCCCCATCTCAACAGCAGCTGTCACAACATTATCCGTACCCATGACATTTGTTTTAACAGCTTCCATCGGAAAGAATTCGCATGAAGGAACTTGCTTTAAAGCAGCCGCATGAAATATGTAATCTACTCCGTACATTGCATTTTTAACACTATTTATATCGCGTACATCCCCAATATAAAATTTCAATTTGTCATTGTTGTATTTCTTTCTCATATCATCTTGTTTCTTTTCATCTCGAGAAAAAATACGAACTTCTTTTATTTCGGAGTCAAGAAATCTTTTCATAACAGCATTTCCAAAAGACCCTGTACCACCAGTTATTAGCAGTGTTTTATTTTCAAACATTATATGTCTCCTCTGTTATATAATTATCCATTTTATCTAAAAGTAGTTCTTTTTCAAAATACTCTAAAAAGTAGTTTCTTGAGTTGTTCCCCATATGAACAATTTCATCTCTGGTAAGTGACTCAATTAGCATTAGATTATTTAGTAATTGGCTAATATTTCCTGCATCGCTAACGAATCCACAATCGGCGTTTTTGACAATTGTCTGAGATTCTCCACTAGCAGATAGTAGTATAGGCTTTCCACAAGCCATACTAGATTGAAGTTTCGCTGGTATGGTCATCGAAAAGATCTCACTTTCCTGAAGACAGACAAATGAAAAATCACTCGCCGAAAAAATTCCTGATACTTCCGTTGGTGGCACAGGATCTATAAAACAAAAATATTCTTGAAGATTTTTTTGCTCTATTTCCTCTTTTAATGTTGATAAATATCTACCGTTTCCAACAATATTAAATCTTATATTGGAATCCCTACGCTTTAAATCTTCACCAATAGAAGGTAATATATCCAATCCTTGAGCCATCCCAACATTACCGGCAAAAGTAATATTAATCTTATCATCTTGTTTTATTTTGTCACTTGCTAAAGCATTAGGACGATAAAATTCTTCCGCATACTGAGGCCAAAAATAAATTTTATTTGAATCATGTCCGCGACTTTCAATATTCTTTTTAAAACTCTCCGAGGCTGTAAAAATTTTGGTGCAATTTTTATAAATATAATCGACCATGTTATCTAAAGTCTTAATTATCAGTTTATTTGAGATTCCTGTGATAATTTCAAAATTCTCTGGCCACAAATCCATTACATAGATATAACAGGGAATTTTTAATTTTTTCGCAATCCAAATCCCTGGCATTGCTTGCGTCATAGGAGATACCTCATAAATAAATACCATATCAAATTTTTCTTTATTATTCAGATTCCAAAATAATCCGGATATAACAAAAGAAAGATAATTTAAAGCCATCATTATACTGTTGCTTTTTCTAGGTATTATTGGAATTCTAATTATATTAACGCCATCGAAATCATCTTTTCGTCTTTTCTTCAGACTATATCCTTTATAAAAATCTCCTTGAGGATAGTTAGGTATCCCCGTAAGGACAGTAACTTCATAGCCTCGTTTAACCCACGAAGTACATATGTCATTAATTCTGAATTGTTCTGGATAAAAATATTGTGATACTACTAATATCTTTTTACTCATTTCTATCTATACCTACACTTCTTTTAACAGATTCTTCAAAATCTACAAAATCTGGATTTCTTGTAATCGGAGCATAAATTAGATTACCAAAAGCTTTGTTTGTCAATTTACCTATTTTACCTGGAAAATAGCCTAAAACCTTAATCAATAAACTTACATAATTCAAGATAAACAGATTATGATTTGTACTTTTTGCTATCAATTTAATGAGGGTACTCGTTTGAACATATTCGTTATTTTGAGGAAAAAATACCCCCTCTTTATTTTTGTCTATAATTTCTCTAATGACTATACACAAATTTTCAATATATAACATTGATCGCTGATTATTTACTAATGGAAAAATTGGAAGCTTATTCGCTAATTTTACAAGTTCTCGAAAATTCCCTTTACTATTTTCCCCGTAAATCATTGGTGGTCGCAAAATTACTATATTCAAATTTTTGTTGTGTGTTTCTATTAAAGCTTTTTCTGCTTTCCACTTACTATCACCATAAAAATTGGATGGATTAGGTTGTGTTTCTGGAGTAATAACACGCTTCTTATTTATATTTGTTTCCTCACCATAAATAATAATCGAACTCATGTAAATAAATTGTCCGTTTTTTCCATTTAAATCGTTTTTGTACTTTTCTGCTGTCTCAACTGCAAGATCGCAATTCACTTTATAATAAAGTTGTTTCGTTTCTTCACTGACTTTTGATACATCTGCATGAGCAATTCCTGCGACATGAAAAACAGAATCATACTGAGAGAAATCTTTTTCTTTCCATTGATCTCCATGCATATCAATTGTATCAATTTGATAGTTATCGCCAAATTGCTGCATCCATTTCTCGAAGGATGTACCGATATAACTGTTCGCTCCTGTAATTAGGATTCGTTTCATTCGATTTCCTCCTTCTTCATCGTTCCAGTCCCGCCTTCAACGACACCGTCACTTTTGAAAACAGAAGTAATCGTACCAAAGAAGCATTTTATATCCATCCTTAAACTAATATTATCCGTATATTTGCCATCTAACTTGGCCTTAATTGGAATCTCAAGCTCGTCTCGACCACTAATTTGAGCCAACCCAGTCAATCCTGGACGAATATCATTTGCCCCATACTTATCACGTTCTTCAATCAAATCATATTGATTCCATAGCGCTGGACGAGGCCCAATGACAGCCATATCACCTTTGATAATATTGAACAACTGAGGCAGTTCATCCAAACTGGTTTTTCTTAAAAATTTTCCGACCTTGGTGATATAAAAATCAGGGTCTGCTAAAAGATGTGTCGGCATTTCTTTCGGTGTATCGATCTTCATTGTCCGAAATTTATAAATGTTAAAATGGGTTTTATTTTTACCAACCCGTTTTTGCTTGAAAATAATTGCTCCCTTAGAATCTAGTTTTATTGCTAAACATAAAAGTAATAAAACCGGTGATAACACAACAATCCCCATTAACGATAAAATAAAATCAATGATTCGTTTCAATCCATCCTTATACAATAAAACCCACTCCTATTTGTTTGAAGCATTTGCAAATTTCACAATTTCATTAGCCAATGTAGCACTATCTTTAGGAAGTGCATCTACAAAACAAAGTACCTCTTCCAATGAATATCCTTTGATATTCCCAACAAAAATTTTCTCAAAGACTGCTTCATCATTTCGTTCTTTATCCAGCAAAAGCTCTTCATATAATTTTTCCCCAGGTCGAATCCCGGTTTCAATAATCTCAATCTCTTCTTCACTATAACCACTTAGACGAATCATATTCTTCGCAAGATCAACGATTTTCACCGGTTCGCCCATATCTAAAATGAAGATTTCGCCACCTTTAGCAAGTGCCCCTGACTGAATAACCAATCGGCTAGCTTCTGGGATCGTCATGAAATAGCGGGTCATACGAAAATCAGTTACTGTGATCGGTCCACCTTTTGCTATTTGCTCACGGAATACTGGAATCACACTGCCTCTTGAACCTAAGACATTGCCAAAACGCACAGCAGAAAATTTCGTGCAACCTTTTTCATTCAAGCCGGTAACAATCATCTCGGAGATGCGCTTTGTTGCCCCCATGACGTTTGGTGGATTATTGGCTTTATCCGTAGACACCATTACAAAATTTTTCACTTTCGCAGCTTTGGCAGCTTCAGCGGTATTTTTCGTTCCGTAAATATTGTTTTTAACTGCTTCTTTAGGATTGTATTCCATCAACGGTACGTGTTTATGTGCTGCCGCATGATAAACGATATCCGGTTTGACTTCCTTCATGATTTCAAACATCTTTTCTCGATCTTGTATATCGGCTATAACAGGAACGATTTCGGTAATATTATCTTTAAAATTGATGTTCAACTCACGGTCAATTAAGTAAATCGAGTTTTCGCCATGTCCTAACAAAACTAGTTTTTTAGGATTGAATTGAATCACTTGGCGACAGATTTCGGAACCGATCGATCCACCAGCACCAGTCACTAATATCGTCTTTCCAGTAATTTGATCTTTGATGGAGTCGATATCCAATTTGACTTCGTCTCTGCCTAGCAAATCAACGACATCGATTTTCTTCAAACGTGATGTGCTGATTTTTCCAGAGGCGATTTCTTCCATTGATGGCATCGTGTTGACTTTGACATGCAAAGGTTCAATTAAGCTAAAAATACTCCGCAATTTTTTCCGTGACAAGGATGGAATAGCGATCGTAACCATATTGATCTCATACTTTTGAATCAAATCAGGTAAATCACTTATACAACCCAAGACTTTTTTCCCAGAAAGATAAGTGTTTCGTTTATTCGGATCATCATCGACAAATCCGATAATATTAATGTCACTTGCCGTTTTCGAACCTACAAAGCTATTATAAAGAATACGGCCGCCTTCTCCTGCACCGACGATCAGGGTACTTTTGACAACCTCATTGGACGTCCCCCTCATATTTTTTCTTTCAATATAGATCCGCCAAATCAATCGACTAGCAATAATCAGAAAGAGCGAAAGAAAGTACGTAAAGATCACTAAGCGCACGCTATAGGTTTCATCACCGAAAAACAAGATCACGTTACAAGTAAAAGCGCTGCATGATACAGCCAAGAAGATAGCAATCATTTCTTTCAAGTTCGTGTAACGATTGATTCGAGAAAAAACACGAAACACTGAACCATAAAAAAGATAGAAACCGACAGAAAGGCTCACCGACATCAATGTAAATTCTTTTGGGATCGCCACAAAGGGTTTCATAAAATAAACTGCTGCTATATTCGCTGCTATGATCAATAAACTATCTACAACTATCAAAGTTACAATTTTTCTTCTTCTCGTTAATTCAAACAACCCAGTTGCCCCCTAAAATAACCCGAATTTCTTTTTTTTCACTTCTGTAAAAGCTGGAAAACTGATTTGATCCCCGTTTATCAAATCTTTTGCTACTTGTTTCATCAAGGTTACTTTGAGCATGCCAAAATCTTGCTCAATTTGCTCATAAGCTTCTTTCAAATTAAAGGTGCGTTTTGTGACGCCATGGGCATCCGAAGCGACCATCTGAACAAGATTATGTTCAACCATTGTTTTTGCGGTTTTTTGGATCTCTTTTCCAAATACGCCGACATAACTTGGCGCAGTTAACTGAGCTAAACAGCCCATATCTAAAAAAGGGATGAGATTGTTAGGGTCTTTTCTAAAATGAGCATTCCGCTCGGGGTGGACAATGACTGGAATCTTTCCCAGCTGTAGTAAATCGAAGAATATTTGTTCTGCATACGTAGGCACTTCAATCGTAGGAAATTCTATCAAGATATACGTATCATCAAGATCTGTAAAAAGGATGTCATTTTTCTGTATATCCTCAATTAAATCTCCTGTTATTCTCACCTCTTGTCCCTCAAGTACTGTCAAGGGCAGGTTCCGTGCGTCTAATTCTTCTTGTAAAGAAGTAACGAGAGAAATGACCTCTGACTTCGGATTGCGGTATTTTCCATTGTTATGATGTGGGGTACAAAGAATATGCGTAATCCCTTGGCTAATCGCTTTTTCAGCCATAGCAATGCTCGCAGTGATGTCTTCTGCGCCATCATCAATTCCTGGTAAAATGTGGCAATGTAAATCAATCATTTCTCTCGTCTCCTTCAAATTAATTAATTTCCATAATAATAGTAGTAACCTGAATCTTTCGAGTGTTCGGCACCGTTATAGACCACCCCAATGATTCTTGCTTGAACCATATTCAAAAGATCTCTCGCTTTTGTTAAGGATTCTTTACGTGCAACATTTTCTCGAACCACTAAGATCGTCCCATCTGCTTTAGATGCCATGATTTGTGCATCGGTGACTGCTACAACTGGTGGCATATCAAAGATAACCACATCATAAAGGTTTTTCGCTTCTTCCATCACTTGGTTCATTCGTGCTGACCCAAGTAGCTCAGATGGATTTGGTGGTTTTGGTCCGCTGGTTAAGACAGATAAATTATCAATCACCGTTTTTTGAGCTGCTTCAAGGACGCTCGTTGAGGTACTTAACACGGTACTCAATCCACTTGCATTGTTTAGACTGAATGTTTTGTATACAGTAGGCTTTCGCATATCGGCATCAACTAACAATACCCGTTGTCCTGATTTAGCAAAAACAACTGCTAAATTGGCTGAAGTTGTCGATTTCCCTTCCCCTGGACCAGAAGAAGTAACAACAATAGTCTTAATTTGTTTATCTGCGGAAGAAGCAAATTGAATATTTGTACGGATCGTACGATATTGCTCTGAGATTGGTGAAGAAGGATCAATTAGCGTGATCAAACTTACTGCATGTGTCTGTGTCCCAGTACGTTCTTGTTTTTTTGCCATCATTGTTCCCTCCTAGACCCGGCTACGACTACGGCGTGATTCTGCCGTTTTGTCGCCTTGCGGTTTCTTAATAAATGGTGCGCTTGGCTTTTTCTGAATGGTCGCAGCCAATTCTTTTGGTGACATTTGGGGTACAGTACCCAATACGGTAAAGCCTAATGTTTCGGTTACAAATTTATCATCTTTGACAGTTCGATCAAGTAGCTCCAATAAGAAGGCTAAACCGACACCGACCATGATCCCTAATACCAGACCAATGGCTAAATTTAGTTTGTTGTTAGGTGAAACTGGTGTAGTACTAGCTACCGCACTTGAAATGATTGAGATTTTATCAACATTCATAACATCTTGAGCATTTTCTTGAAAGACCAATGCTGTCGTATTGGCAATATTTTGCGCTGACACTGCATTTGTACTAGTTGCCTGAATGGAAAACATCTGTGAGTTCTGTGACTGGTTGATCGAAATGGATTCTTTCAATTGTCCGACAGTCAAGTCAAGGTTATTTTCAGACTCCAAACGATCCTTTACTTGTGTCATAACCAAGTCACTGACAATCATATCTTTATACGTATTGATCATTTGCAAGTTTGTATTCACATCGTTGGCATTGGTAGTTTCGGATTGAGGCAATGTCACAATCAACTGAGCTTGTGAACTGTATTTCGGTGTAATGACAAAGAAGGTGAATATCCCTGCTAAAGCTAAACCAGCAAACATTGAAATAAAAATAGCAGCTAAGTGTTTCCGTAGAATTGCGAATATTTCTTTTAAGCTAATTGTTTCTTCCATCTTTTCTCCACTTTCCTATTCATTCTCTAGATTTAGTTGAGCTTTCAACTCTTTTTGAACTCTTGCTAGTTCTTCGTCACTCACACGCTGATATGAGATGCCGTCTTGCATGAATCCTTCCCCTTGCAACTGATCTTGTTTGATCGTTTGAAAGGCACTGCGATAATTAAATGCTAAGGTTCGCATGTCATCGAAACTCATATCTGTCTTCATGTTTTGCTCAACGGCATTTAAGATCGTTTGATATTGGGTGATTCCATCAAGACTCAAGACTTTCTTAACGATCCCTTCAACGATTTTACGTTGGCGTTCTTGACGTCCATAATCGCCGTTTGGATCTTCATAACGCATTCTTGAATAAGCAAGGGCTTGTTCGCCATTTAGTGATGTACGTCCGATAGCAAAATCAAAGCCATCTTGCGAAAAGGTGATTTCATTATCAACTTCAATGCCGCCAACCGCATCGACTAATTCTTTCAAACCAGCCATATTGATTGATACATAATGATCGATCGGAATATCCAAGAATTTTTCTACGGTATTCATTGCCATCGCTGGTCCACCAAAAGCATAGGCATGATTAATTTTATCTGTCGTCCCATGTCCAACGATATCAACATAGGAATCTCTTCCAATACTCACCACCGTCGTCTGATTGTCTTGTGGGCTGATGGTCGCCACCATCATGGTATCAGAACGTCCTTGTTCGACTCTTCCTAAATCACCGGTATCGATCCCCATCAGTAAAACCGAGAAGGAATCTTTTTGGGATAGGTCGACATCATTTTCACGTAGACGATCTTCTCGATCACGTTCGACTGATTGATAGGTTTCTTGAATTGAGTTTGATACATCAAAATATAATTTTGCAGCGACACCGATCATTCCGATGACTAAAACTGCAACGATTGAAAAGATGATTAAAAAGATTTTTTTTCCTTTTGACATTTGCTTTCCTCCAGTTATCTAAAATTTCCTTCAGCACGTTTCATCTTATTTAATAGTAAGACGCTGAACTTGTCTCTGTTCCAGTACCGTCTCCTGTTGATGTATCGTCAGAATAACTTTCAGTTGAAGCTGAGGGAATATAACTGGTATAGCCTGTATACCCCATTTGAGCCGCAATTGAATTAGCGGACTCTGTAAAAGAATCTTTAAGTACTTGATTTCGCACTTGATTGATGCTGTCAATCAGAGCTAAATAGCCATCCAAAGTCGCTTCGCTAGTTACAACATTATCTTGCAGCATAGCATTCAAGCTGGCTTGAATTTGTGTAATGCGATCCAATTGAGTGGTCGCAAACTCTAAATAAGCAGAAACAAGGTCTTTCCACGGACCATCTTCAAGAAAATTTAAATCCTCACGGACATTCCCTAAGTCCGTTTCTTTTAGATCCTCTTTAATAGTGACATTGTTCTCAGCAACTTGCCAATTCGAAACACCTTCAGTAAACAGCGCTGCTGTATTAGCTTGTACTTTCACTTTTGCCTCGATCTCTTTTAGTTGATCATCCAGCGCTTGTTTCTTTTCTTGAATCTCAACAGATTCGCTCGGTAATGCGCTCTCTTCGATTCCGTAATCATCTGCAGATACTTTTACTGCTGATAGTTTCGCGACAGTTTTCAAAACCTCTTCTTCGCTAAGATCACTTCGTAAAAACGTTTGCTCTTCGTTGCTGTACATACCAGTAATTTCTCCGGACAGTTCATTCAAGCGCTCTCGCTCGCTTGCAATCGCTGTCTGTGCATATTCGACTCGCTGCTGATATTGCCTTTGGTTATTTTGTCGGTAACCAATTAAACAAATTGCAACGGCGCCAATACCAACGGCTAAAACAGTCAAAGTCTTTATTAACGGCTTTCCCATGAACACACTCCCTACTTCAATTGTGCTTGTTTAAGCATTCTGCCTTCCTCTCACATAATAAAGGCAATTCTAGTTTATTATAAGAGAAATGTATCATTAAATAAAGGAAATTCCCGTTTTTTATTTATTAAGGTATATTTTTCGTCAATAAAAGACTTATATAATGCCAAACATCAGTTATTTTAAAAAACCATAAATAACGTCTACTTTACTTGACAGTTTATTTAAACCCTCATTTTAAATAATGAATAATTCAGTTATAATCGTTGTTATCATCACCTTTGAAGGTTGTCACATTATAGAAAAATAACCTTAAGAGATTATATTCGTTCACTTTCTCAACATCTTTTCATTATAAATAGAAAAGATAAGAAATTCAGAAAGTATTTTTATACACTTTTCTTGTTATTATAAATTAATTTGGCAAAGCTGAATTCTTTTCTTGGCGCACTTAGGGTTTCCTTTGCGGCTGCTATTTATTTACGTCAATCGTTCCTGTTAAAATTATAAGTTGTCTTTCGCAAAGTGACTTTTTTCTTCAATTCTGTTCCCCTTAATATTCAATCGCCCCCCGAAAAACAATAATCATTTAATTTTTATTCCACCACTAAACACTTATCGTCTCGCCCCCTCTCTGGCTATTCAATTTCCATCAATCTTCTTCGACATGCTGGAAAAAACGTGTTTCTACCTATATATATGCCGATCGTCAGTTGATTTATAGAAAATGCAAAAAATCTCGCATAGACTCAGGTATAGATTTCACCAATCGATGAAATACGTGATTTGTTTTTTCTTCCCTATCTTCTTTAAGATGAATAAGTAAGATTTGCGATTTTGTTCGTGAAAGGAGCCACGTCTTGAGAAATTTTCAAATAAATTTTATTACTAATACTGCAACGATTCGATGGCTGAAAATTTTGAGGGCATTCGAGAAAAATTATCAATGTTCGACTCAAGGTTTGGCAAAAATTTCAGGAAGTACCACGCGAACGATCGTTACGGATGTGACGGATCTAAAAGAGTACTTTGGCGATTGTTTATCGATCGACTCTTCTCACAAGGGGTATATTTTTTCGATCAAACATTCCGCTGTTTATTTAACGAAAAAACGTGCGCTGATTGCCAATGAGATTCTCTTCCATATCATCGAAAGTATTTTCCACAATGATCTTTATAGCTCATCTGAATGGGCTGAGAAATACCATATATCAGAAAGCACTGTTCTTCGCTATTTGCGGAAAGTGCAACCGATTTTTTCTTTCTATCGTTTGGAGATCCAAACCAATCCTATTTGCTTTATTGGTGAGGAGATCAATATTCGCAAGTTTTTCCATGATTTCTATTACGAATCGGAAATTACTGCCCATACGATTTTTCCGCCGATCGCCATCCAAAATATCACTGCTAGCGCTTTTTCTAGATGTTATCAACTTGACCAGCATGCTTGTTCGTTTGGTGAATTCAATTATTACTTGTATATCACCTTTGAGCGCCATTGTGCGGGTCAAGGTATTGAGTTGCCTAAGCAAATAAAAAAAATATTTGAGCAATATAATGATTTTCGGCTATTTTCTGAAATCAACGAGGCAATGAGTGAACAATACCAAAAAGAACTTCCCTATGAGGAAGTCCTTTATTTGTTCTTATTGGTGAAAACCCGTCGTTCGATCAGCAACTTGGCGATCGAACAAACCTTTTGTAAAGAGTATAATCATTGGCCTGAAATTAAGCAGCTTGCTGCAGCCTTTGTCAAGGATTGTTTGCCAGATACTCAAGATAGCGCTCGTGATCGGCTCTTAGTAGAATCCTTTTTTACGGTAGCAAAAATCAAGCAATTATTATCCCCCTTATTAAACCATATGATTTCGGATACCGTTCATTTTGTCGAAGAGGCGTATATGGATGATTACCATCTATTTAAAAACTATCTGTTGACGCAACCATTAGCCAGAGAAATTTGGGACAGTATCACACTGGAACACTTAGGAACGAGTCTTACGATGTACGTTACCTCTATTAAATCTTTGTACTGGCAAGCAAAGAAGAATATCGCTTTTTTGTTTGAAGGCCCCTTTTATTTATGCCAATTATTAAAATGCAAATCTGTTCGTTATTTGCGCAGCTCTCGGACATTTTATTTTCCAGACTCCAATGAATTGTCGGCAGGCTATTTGGAAAAAAATCAAATTGACTTGATCGTCACCAACTATACGGAATACATTACCGAATATGCCCAAGACATTGATTATTTGCTATTCAAAACTTTTCCCGATGAGCACGACTGGGAAGCTTTAGAAGAAAAACTGAATGCCAACTTCAATCCTTGATAAATGAAAATCTTGGCTCTTTAATTTATGGGACTGAGGAATCATAACTGATTCTTCAGCCCCATTTTCATTTTAGGTATTAAAAAACATATCGTTCTCTAGTATGATTAGATCACCACAAAATAAATAACTGAGAGAACGATTGTAAGGACTTATGGGCAATTTAAATCAAAATAGAGCGTATCCATTCGGGTCGGCACTGACACAGCGATACGCTCTCTACTTATGCCTTATTCTATTAAAAGCAAAAAAAAGAAGCAGCCACTTCATTCTGTGAGCTGCTTCTTGCTAGTTGATTGATTAATCGAGAATCGTTACTTTTACTTGACGACGTCCCCATTGGATACATTGTGCTACGTTATCAAAGTGAACATCAATGATATTTCCTTTGATCGCGCCACCAGTATCAAGCGCTAGTGCTACGCCATAGCCTTCAACATTGACTAAGGTGCCTAACGGAATCACGCTTGGATCCACGGCAACTGCCATTGGATTTTTACGTAAGTCTGTACCGCTTGCTGTAAAGAAACTGGAGCCAGCTTCTTTATAAGAGTAGGCAGTTGATTCCATCATCAATGTCCGACCACTGCTTGTATTGCTGTTGTTGCTATTGTTATTGTTGTTGTTGGTATTGCTTGAGCTGCTATTTGAGCTATTGTTACTGCTTGAAGAGCTGCTCGATGATGAGGTGCTGCTTTCAGTCGTATTGCTGCTCGATGAAGCAGACGATTGTGATTCAGAAGCGCTTGAACGTTCGGCAGCTTGGGCTGCTTCTTTTTCTGCTTTTTCTTTCGCTGCTTGTTCTGCCGCTTCTTTGGCTGCTCGTTCTTCTGCTGCTTTTTCAGCAGCTAAGCGAGCTGTTTCAGCTTCTTTGCTTGAAGCGATTTGTGCCAAAGTTGATTCGTTTTCTTTCAATTGGGCTTGTAGATTCGCAATTTTTGAATCCAGTGTTTTGGCTTCTGATTCTAATGCGGTTTGATTTTCTTTCAATGATTGCTGTGTTGACTGTGCTTTTTCTTCTAAAGCTTCTAGCTTTTCTTTTTCAGCTGTTAATGAATCGATCTTTTCTTTTTCCAAGTTTTGTAACATCGTCATCGCATAGGCACGATTGATAAAATCTTGGATGTTTGATGATTCTAACAGTACCGTCCAGTCTCTGGTAGCCCCGCCATTGACTTGGATGTCTTTCATACGTTCCGCAACGACTGCTTCACGCTTTTCAATTGTTTCTTGTGCAGTTTTGATTTCTGCTTTGGTTGTTGCTAATGATTCTTCATTTTCAGCGATTTGAGCTTTTAGCTCTTCTACCTCACTGTATTTCGCATTCACATCAGTCAATGCAATCTGTACTTCCGTACTGATTTCCTGACTTTGCTGCATGACGGCACTTTCTTGCTCTTGCAATGATTCAAGTGACTCAGCCTGCGCAAAGATTGGAGAAACGATTCCTGCCGCAAAGACAGCGACAACGATTGTTCGTAGTTTCTTTGCCTTCAAAAAATTCCCTCACTTCTCACTATGTTTTCCAACATATCCTATTATACAAATTCTTAAGAAGAATTTTATTGCAGGACCTTTACAATTTGTTACAAATTATCGTAATAGTGGGTGTTTTAATCGTCTTTTTCAACTGAAATCAGTCAGAAGTGGGAAGAATCAGCATTGATAAGGGTTTATTTTTTGTAATCTTACCGTAACAAACCTATTTTTTCTTACGGATCGCTTCAATAAATCGAGACAATTCCTGACTGCTTTTTATCTGATTGATTTCTAACTTTTGAAAGTTTTTTAAGAGTCTTCTTTGATGGAAAGTCAATCTCGGTAGATTCTGTTTTAATATGCGCCATTCTTCTGGAAACGCTGCGAAACGCCCTTGCCAATCGTTTTTATATTGCTCAATATTTTCAGCCAATTCTTTTTTGTGCTGTTCAAAGGCTTGATTGACCTGTTGCACCGCTTTCTGAAAGGCAACCAAGTTAGCTAGGGTATAGCCCATATCAAAAGAGAGAACCATTAATAAGAAAACTGGCAATAAGAATCCTACGCGAGCACTCAATGTTTGAACAATCTCCAGCATTTGCGGATGAACAAATCGAACAATGAGCACACAGCACAAGCCCCAAAAAAGAGAAATCGGCAATGCCACCCGTCCATTGATATTCAATGGGACTTCTTTATAATCCCACCATGAGGCATGAAAAAAACGCTCAAGTAAATAACTTGTCACATATTCAAGCACGGTAACCAACAACGCTGCCGCAAAGAACAGTGGAATCACTTGCTCATGCAATGGCCGCAATAAATAGACAACGCCAAGAATCCCAAAGCCGTAGATGGGTGTGATGGGACCAACAAGGAAGCCCCGATAAACAAAGTGCTTGGCTTTTAGTGAGCAATAAATGGTTTCCCAAAGCCAACCGATAAATGAGTACAAGAAAAATAATAAAATGATCCGTTCAAATTGAACCATACCTATCCGCTCCTTTTCAAACTGTCACAATGATCTGTGCAATCGTACTTGTCATCACAATCATACCACAAATCAATCAGTCTTATTTTGAATCAGTGCAGTAGCTTATTCCCTGTTTGAACGTTCTTTTTTCGTTGCTTATTGATCACCAAAAATAATTGATGGGTGCACTTGTTCTTTCAAACTATAGCCACACAGTTCTTTGTTAAAGGTAAAATGATCTTGTTCCACATTTGCAATGATCTCATCTTCGGAAAATCCGTGAAAATCGTAGTCATTGATATAACTGCGAAGTAATACTAATTTTGCATCGATCAAGAGAACTCTTTGGATATCCATCCAAAAAGCCATGTCTTTGTTTTTCAATATTTTTTTCAATTCTGCTTCCTGTGCTAACCAGTACGCATAGACTGATGGCATTTCACCTTTAATGGTTTCAGCAGATAATCCTTCTCTCATTTTTACTAGATACTCATTTACTGATTGATAAAACAATTTCCTTCCCCCTAGTTCCATTATTTTTAAACGTAGATCTTATGTTTCTTCTATTCCTCGCCGCTTTGAGCTATCTTTCTCTATCCGGCTGTCGCTGATGTCGCCCTACTTTTTGTATCGAAAGAAGCCATAGTATTTCGCAACAAAATTCTGACAATTATTCAAAACAAATAGATAAATAAAAAACACACTATTATTTTATAGATATAACCGACACAATTTTTAACTTCACTATTCTTTTAATGCTTCCTTTCTTTTCTAAAGCATAGCAAAAGTCGCCCCGTATTTATAATCAACTTTTGCATCAATCTAAGAAAAAAGTGAAAATAAGCGGTAACAGTCAGTTATTTCGGCTTCATTTTTTTAAATTTATTATTTAACAATCCTTTATTTTTTTCTTTTCATGCAGTAACTGAGAATATTTTATTGCGTTATTTCCTTTCCTATTATACGATTAACTAAATAATGTTGGTTATTTGAAAATAGAAAACAAAGGGGAACGTGAGAATAATGAGAAAAAGTGTTGTTTTTAGTTTATTGGGGTTCACACTTCTTTTTGCTGGCTGTACGCCAAAAGAGGAGAAACCAGCTTCAGAAAGCACGGAAAATGCAAGCGCTACAAGCTTATCTATGACTTCGTCAACAGAAGTCGCGCAAGAATCGACGGGCTCTTCCAGCGAAGCGTCTTTACCGAGTTCGGAACAAACCATCACAGGCGTGAGTGGAACAAACTATACCATCGATTTGCCTAGTAATTGGAAAGAGGTACCCGATTTCACTTCATTGAACCCTGACAATGATTTCATGTTGTCAGATGCGTTAGAAACGAAATACTTAGCTGCAGTCGTTGAATCAAAACAAGATTTTGCCGATTTAGAAACTTATCTCGGATTGGTTCAAGAAAATTTGGCAACAAGCTTCGATACGACCGCCACCTTTTTACCAATTCCTGACACGAAGGCCTATTTCGTTGATTTCCCAGCGACAGTTGAAGGGCTAAATATCCACTATATTTATTATGTACTTGAAACCGACAATAATTATGTTCAGTTGTATGGTTGGACGTTAGAAAGCTTATACGACTCTTCAAAAGACGAGCTAACAGCGATCATGAACAGCTTCAAAGAAGAATAAACAAAACATCTGGAACCATTTTGGCAAATAGCCGCAAAAATGGTTCCAGATGTTTTTTCATTTTATCTACGGACTACAAGACGCTGTCCTACAAGAATCAATGAGCCAGAAAGATTATTCCACTGCATCAACTGATTCACAGTCACACTGTAGCGTTGCGAAATGCCCCATAGAGTGTCTCCCGAACGTACGGTATAGGTGGTGCTGTTTGATGAGGAAGTGTTCGTTTCTTGAACATACGCTGCACTTACCCAGCCACGCCCTTCAATTCGATACCAGACGTTGTTGCCATTCACACTGGTTCCGGTCTTTTGCGCAACCGCGCGAAAAGAAGAGTTGTTTAACAAAGAACCAACAATTCTGGCACTGGTAGACGCATCAGAGCGAATATTTAATGTTGCGGTTGTACGAAACTCTTTGTTGATGCTTTGCTCAGAGCTATTACTTCCAGCGTTCACTTCTGTCACGTACGTAGCACTCACCCAGCCGCGTCCTTGAATTCGATACCACACATTGTTTCCGTTGACACTCGTTCCCGTCTTTTGAGCGACTGCTCGAAATGTCGCATTACTTGCCAAGGAGCCAACAACAGAAGCGCTAGTCGATGCATCTGAACGGATGTTCAAGGCAGCAGTTGTGCGGAACTCTTTGTTGATGCTTTGTTCGGCATTGTTGTTATTGTTGTTATTGTTGTTGTTACCATTATTATTGTTGTTATCATTCCCACCCGTATTCGATGAGATCTCCGTCACGTGAGCAGCACTTACCCAGCCACGTCCTTGAATTCGATACCACGTCGTATTGCCGTTCACACTGGTACCAGTTTTTTGCGCTACTGCTTCAAATGTTGCATTGGCAGCCAATGAACCAACGATCGAGGCGCTAGTGGAAGCATCCGAACGGATATTGAGTGCTGCATTTGTTCTGAATTGCTTATTGATAGCCTGCTCAGAATTGTTATTGTTGTTATCATTTGAACCGCCACCACTTGATGTATCGTACTGGGTCAAATTGTGCGTTTCAATCAAGTTGTTTAGCTTACTTGCATAAGAAGTATCGGTGGCATAACGTCCTTGCAGCCATTGAGTCGCGTCACGATAAGAATTTGTATTAGACTTCCATGCCCCATGGTAGAAGAAAACACCCGGCGAAAATGAGGTAGTTCTCAAAACGTGCGCATTGTCTTGAAAAGATTCTTTTAATGAGGGGTATTTACGAAACCTAGCAATAATCGGATAGAGATTGCCATTCCCGTCATCTTCCATGGTTTGCATCTCTACAAATTGTCCATTGTAAGATCCCTTGATACCAAACATATTATTTGCAAGAGTGGTCAGCGTGGATTGCCCCCAACCCGATTCTAAGATCGCTTGGGCAATCATGACCGAAGCGTAGAGGTCATTTGCCCCGGCAACTTCTTGTGCCATTGGTCCTACTTGCTGAATAAATGCTTGCTGATTGTTGGAACGTGCCATTGGATTGTTGTAGTTGGGCATGACCTTCGTTTCAATGGCGATCCGCTCTTCTTCTGACAGAACAGGAATATCACTATCGGTTTCTGCTTCATTCTGTTCAGAAGCATCATCTGCTGGTGCATTTTCGGGTACCTCTTGGATGTCTACTCCATCCGCACTTTCAGCTTCTGATGGATCGGCACTAGCTTGAGTTGCTAGTGATCCCTCGTTCACTTCTTGATCTTCTACAATGCTCACTGAATCATGCGTCGATGTGTCTTGGGTTGACTCTGCTGTTTCAACTACTTGAACACCATTTTGGGCTTCTGCTGACTCGAGTGTATCTGCTAAAACATTCATCGGCAAAATATTCACCGTACTAACAAGTGCAGCGGTTGCCGCCGCACTTTTACGGTAAAGAAGCCCTCTTTTTTGTTTCTTCGCACGATAACGAAGTTGTTTTCTTTCTTCCATTTGTCTCTCCTTAAAACTACAGCTAGCTACTTCTTACATTCTTACTGCAAAGCTAGGTGTAAAATGAGCGGTGCTGCCAACAGAAACATTTTGTCCTGGGCGTGGTGCATGAATGTATTGTCCGCCACCTAAAGCAATGGCTACATGATAGGTGCTACCTGATGAACCCCAGAATAAAAGATCTCCTGGTTGTGCTTGGCTAACGGAAATCACTGTACCGGCTGTTTCTTGTGGCACCGTCCATCCACCAATATCTCTCCCTGTTACTTGTAAAAAGACATAGCGAGTAAACCCAGAACAGTCAAAGCTGTCCGGTCCTTTGGCACCCCACACATAGGGTTTTCCGATATGCTTATAGGCTTCTGCCACGATTGCAGCACCATTTGTTGATGCTGGTGCAGAAGGTGCTGGCGGCGTCACGATCGGTGCAGGTGACGGAGCAGGCGTTGGCGCCGGTGTTGGTGTAACTGGCGTCGGTGCTGGCGTTGGTGCAGGAACTGCAGGTGCACTGTCCGCTGGCGTCTCCGGTGCTGCAGGTGTCACTGGTGTTTCTGGCTCTTGAATTTCTGGTGTATCTACTGGTGTTTCCTCTGGAACCTCTGGTGTTTCAACCGGTTCAGATTCTTGCGTTTCCTCTGGTTGCGTTTCTGCTGGTGCTTCTGGCTCTTCCACTGGCGCTGGGCTCTCTGTTTCTGCGTCAGGTTCTGTGCTCTCTACTTGAACAGCTGCTTCATTCAAGGCTGCTTCTTCCGCTGCAGCTTGTTCTGCCTGCTGTTGCGCCGCTTGTTCCGCTTGGGCTTGTAAAGCAGCTACTCGGGCAGCTTCTTCACGAATTCTCGCTTGCTCCGCTTCATAGGCTTCTTTTTCCGCACGCAGCTGTTCTTTTTCTTCTTCTTTCGTTGCTTCTTCGTAGGCTAAATTACTAACTAAGACATTTAATTCTGCTTGGCTTGCTTCCAAAACACCTTTTTGTGCTTCCAGATGGCTCTGTGCTGCTTGCAATTCTGCCACTTTTTCTTGTGATTCCGCACGCTTTTGTTCAACAGCTTGTTGGTCGGCTTTTTGCTGTTCGATCACTTCATTATTCGCTCGAATGATCGTCGTCATCGCATGCAAACGACCGACTAGATCACTGACAGAGTCCGCCTCTAGTACCGCTGTTAGAAAATGGTCGCCTTTTCCATTAACTTGTGTTTCTCTGGCTTGCTTTTCAATGTTTTCCGAGCGTTTGGCAATGCGCTCTTCTAACTGACTGATTTCCTGATCCAATCCTTCGATCGCTTGCAACAAATCACTTTGCTGCGTTAAAATGATTGCTGCTTCTTGATTTAACGAATCAATTTCTGCAGACAATCCGTCAATTTCCCCTTGTACGCTTTGACGTTGCTGCCTCAACTGATCAATTTCGTTATTTTTTTGTTCGATCAATTGATCATGATTCGTAGCAAAAACGGTCACAGGTCCGCCGAATGATGACAATACAATGCCGCACATACACACTGTTGCAAAGATTTTCTTCTTCATATGATCCTCCAAATTCAATTTTAAAACTTTTTTTTCATTTATTTGACCATTTTCATTTTACCATAGTTCAGCAACAAACCCAATCCGTAAGCGATTTACATTTTAGTTACATAAATAAGCTCTGTTTTTTTATTACATGTTCCCCACTCCTATCCCACCGACACGCCGAGTGAATCCCTATGTATCAACTGTTCAAGAAAACTTCATAGAAAAAGTCCTTTTTCTTAAGAAAAAATAAATAATGTTGTAGATTTCACTTTTATTACATTAATTTTCTGCAAAATATGCTTGATTCACAAAGTTATAAATAGACGAAAAAAGCTCCTTCCTAGTGTTTTCTAGAAAAGAGCGAGGTTTTTTTGTCTGTGTTATTCACGATAAGGGAGTAGTTGTCTCATTACGGCGATTTGGTCATCAATGGTCTGTTCTGTGATGTGACCGGTCAGAGCCAAAATCCCTAATCCTTCAATCACGAACATATAGTTTTCTGCAATCACTGCCAAGTTTTCATCTTTTAATACACCTTGCTGAACGCCCACTTGAAAAATCTCATGGATCGTCCGTTTCGTCTCAGCGAGTTGAGCTTGCTGCAGTGAACTGGAGACTTCGGTTTTATGCGTATAGTAATACTCATAGACGGCGCGCAGCATACCGTCAGAAATGCTGTGGAGTAGACGCTTGCGATGGTCGGAAAAATATTTGTTTAAAATCGTTTCAAAGGGTACTTGCTCCATGATCATCTCTCGTACATCATCAAATTTTCGTTTGGAACGCTGCTCTAACACTGCCAAAAAAATCTCATCCACCGAACGAAAGTACAAATAAATGCCGCCGCGACTAATGCCGCACTCTTCGATAATGTCCTTCATTGTCGCATCAATCAAGCCTTTCTTACTAAAGACGACTTTGGCACTTTCAAGAATCAAATCACGCTTTTGTTGTTTTTTCTTTTCCGCTGTAGTCAATTCGCTCTGCTGCTTCTTCGCCATTTTTTTGGCTCCTTTCATCACATTATTAATGACACTTGTGTCATTTTGTTGTATAATCAACCTAACTTAAAAATGACACGAGTGTCATTATAAGAAAAGGAGTTTTTACAATGAATACAAAAAGCAAAACCTATCGCCTTGTCATTCGTGCCATTTTGACTGCTATTATTATTTTACAGACGATGGTACCTTTCCTTGGATTTATTCCGATCGGTATCACTAGTTTAACGATCATCCATATCACGGTGATCGTCGCTGCCATCGTTTTAGAGACAAAAGACGGGATGTTCATCGGCTTAGTCTGGGGTGTTTTTACCATGATCCGTGCGTTTACTTCTCCGACAACGCCCTTGGACATTGCCGTTTTCACCAACCCAATCATCTCGGTGGTTCCCCGTGTGTTGGTTGGCTTAGTGGCTGGTCTCTTGTTTACGATCATTTACAAAAAGACCAAAAAAGTTGTCGCTGCTTCGATTGTTGCAGCAATCTTTGGGACCATCACCAATACAGTTTTGGTCTTAACCCTAATGGGAACCTTATATACTGGCTTAGTTGCCAATACCTATGGTGTCGATGCTTCGGCTTTATTCGTGACCCTCGGTGGGATTGCTATAACGAATGGAATCTCTGAGGTGATCACAGCTGCGATCTTAACACCCATTCTAGTAAAAGCCTTATTTGCGGCAACCAGTTTACGTCCAGAAAATCGTTAGTCCCTTCTCTTATCCTATCATTTTTTTCACGTTCTGAGTACTCTTTGCCCAAACATTAAAAGCCCCCGATTTAAGAAAGCTTCTATTGTATAGAAAGGCTTTCTTAGATTAGGGGGCTTCTTCTTTTATTGGTTAAAAAAAGGTGGACAGCAAGGCAAGGATCGCTAGACCGCCTTGGGTCAAAATAATTTTCTTGTCGCTAGTCACACTGCCATATGCAGCTACTAAGATAATGTAGATCAGCAACAAGCGACTGATTTCCAATGGTGCTGAAGCAAAGGTAATACAATACAGTAACCCCAAACCAATGAGTCCATTGTAAACCCCTTGGTTTTTGAACAAGGTCACAACGATCGGTCGTTCAAGTTCTGCTTTCGTCACGTTGAAGACCCGCGCCGTTGCTTTGGACGTAGTGGCAAATGTTTCTAAATAGAGAATATAGAAAAACTCTAAGGCAACCAGTACAATCAAAATCGTCGATAAAATCGTCATCTTTATTCTCCTTGATGAGCGACAACGATCTCGCTCGGTTTGGCTGCAAAGTCAGGCATTTGTTGGAATAATTGTTGCAGCAGCGGGTTTTGATTGTGAGCGGTGATCGCTTCTTGATTCGCCCATTTTTCGACCATGACAAACCGATTGTTCTCTTCCAATGATTCATAGAGATGATAGCCGTGGCAGCCTTCCTCAGCTCTCGCCGATGCTAATAATGGCGTAACAGCGGCTAAAAAATCTGCCCGCTTTTCTTCTTTGATGTAAAACGTTGCATTAATGATTTCCATCGTTTTCCCTCCTCTTATAGAAATGTCGTAATTTGTTCTGCGTCTAACCGAACGGATTCATAGCCTAATTCTTTGGCTTTTCCGACTGAAAGGATCATGACAGGAACATAACGTTCTTTGTCTAAGCCAAAAGCTTCTGCTAATTGATCTGCTTCAAAGCCGCCGATTGGGTTGGTTTCATAGCCATGCGCCCGCGCAACTAACATAAATTGCATCGCTGCTAAACTAGCGTCGATCTTCACCACATCATTCATTTGTTCTTTTGTAAGATTTTCATAATGAGGAATGATCGCTGCTAATTGTTGGTCACGTACTTCCGCTGGCATTTTGCCTTCTGCTACTGCTTTGTTATAAATTTCTTCTCCTAGTTCATGACAAAGCATATCGCCAAAAATCAAGACCATTGCAGAAGATGTATCATTTTGTCGGACGTTGAAACGAATCAATGGTTTCAATTTTGCTTTTTGCTCATCGCTTTCCACAACGACAAAACGCCAAGGCTGCATATTGACTGAGGAAGGTGCTGTCGTTGACTCTTGGATCATGGTCAACATTTCTTCATGGGGGATTTTGTAGGTTTCATCATAGACACGGACCGATTTTCGGCCAAAAGTAATCTCTGAAAAATTGTTGTTGCTGTATTCTATCATGGGTTTACCTTCTTTCATGGAACTAATTTCATAAGTAATGTTAGAAGCTGTGCTTCTTCTTCTTCGGTCAAATTGATGCCTAACGACTCCTCAGAGCTGGCATGCTTTGAAGCACAACTAGCCAAATCGGCTTGTGCTTTCGGTGTCAAAGAAACAAAAATCTCGCGGTTATTGTCTTTGTTTCGTTCCCGTGTCACAAATTGTTTTTCTTCGAGAATCTTCAAATGCCGCGTGACCGCTGCACTATCGATCTTCAATTCATTCTGTACTTGATTTTGGGTACAGCGTCCTCGCTCATTCAAAAACTGCAGCAACTGATAACGGGTCAGACTAAAGCCGGTCTCTTTTTCAAAGATCGCCGTTAATTCTTGGTTCACGATTTTCATCCGATACAGCAATCCGCTTAGCTCACGTAAATTCATTGCATCAACCGCTCCTTCCATCATTGACTAGTCAACTGTTGACTAGTCAAGTATAAATCATTTTCTTTTGCTTGTAAAGAGTAAGCAAAAAAAAGACCCGCAGTTAGGCGAACTTCATCAAGGATCGAATCAGAAATCCTTTGATGAAGTTGCACCATTAGGCTGCGGGTCTTCGTTACTCCAGTATTGAGTCAATACTGGAAAATTTATTTTATTTTAATTGGAAGAGTTTCTTCAAGCCCATGACGGTCAATGTGGAGATCGCTGCAGCAGCGAAAATGATCCCCCACGTGCCGGCTTGAATTGGCATCGTGTCTAATAGCTCATTCATAAACGGTACATAGACCGCTGAAAGCTGCAAGCCGACGGAAAGGAGCAATGCCCCCATCAGTGGTTTGTTTTTCAAGAGGGTTTTATCTAAACCAAACCCACTGCTCTTACGAACGTTGAAAATATGCATCAATTGCGCCACTGCCATAAAGGTAAAGGTCGCTGTTTGTGCATAAAGCAACTCGTGATCCGTCAACATCAGGAAGTTGAAAAAGCCAAACGCCACCAAACCAATTACAACACCACTTAAAATGATACGTCCTAAGAAGCGCTTGTTGACGAGGCCATCAGCTTTCGAACGTGGCTGACGTTTCATGATGTCGTCTTCTGCTGGTTCAAAGGCTAACGCCATGGCTGGCGCAATATCGATAACTAGATTCAAGAAAAGGATATGCAGCGGTTGAATTGGCATTGGCATCAAGAAAATGACACTTAAAAAGATCGTCACGATCTCAACCATATTACATGAGAACAAGAAAGAAACATATTTTTTGATGTTGTCAAAAATGATGCGTCCTTCTTTGATGGCATCGACGATCGTTCCAAAACGGTCATCCGTTAAAATCATATCGGAAGATTCTTTGGCTACTTCTGTGCCACGAATCCCCATGGCGATCCCGATGTCAGCGCCGTTGAGTGCCGGCGCATCGTTAACACCATCGCCAGTCATTGAAACGATATCGCCTTCTTCACGCAAGGCTTCCACAAGCTGTAATTTATTTTTCGGTGAGACTCGAGCAAAGACGGCGACTTCTTCAATTTTTTCGTTAAAGCCTTCCTGTCCTGCCAATTCATCGATCTCTCGACCTGTCATGGTTTTTTCATGGTCTTTTAAGCCAATTTCTTTGGCAATCATGGAGGCGGTCTTCGGATGGTCCCCCGTGATCATTTTCACTCGGATCCCCGCTTCTTGGGCAACCTTCACTGCTTCTTTGACATCTGTTCGCGGTGGATCGACGATACCCGCAAAGCCTTGGATCTTGATTTGCTGCAGTGCTGCTTTCAGCTCTGCTTCATCCGTTCCACCTTGATAATCCTTGATGCAACCGACAGCGATCACCCGCTGCCCATGACTGGCTAACGTGTCATTGTATTCATGAAGCTGTTCCTTTTCTGTGGCATCAGCATCAGCTAAATCAATCAAGACATCTGGTGCTCCTTTGATGATCAATGTCCGCTGATCCCCCTCATACACGGTCACCATGTATTTGTTGTCGGAATCAAAAGGCATTTCTGCAATTTTCTTCAGACCGTTATCCTGCTCTTTTTGCCGATCGATGCCGATTTTTTGACCTAAAACGACGAACGCGCCATCCGTTGGATCACCGAGGATCTCGTATTGTCCCTCGTTTTCACGTAAAGTGGCGGTGGTACATAAAGCACCGTTTTCGATCATCCCTTGCAGCGCATCATGATTGGTTGCATCGATCTCGGTTTCATCCTCCGAGTCTGCCTTGTAGAATTTTCCATTCGGTTCGTAACCATTTCCGGACACTTTGAACATTTCTCCTGAACCTAAAATGATCTCGGCGACCGTCATTTGGTTTTCTGTCAGCGTCCCCGTTTTGTCACTGGCAATGATACTGGTGGCGCCAAGCGTCTCAACGGCAGATAACGATTTAACAAGAGCTTTGTGCTCAGCCATCGTTCGCATGCCTCGAGACAATGTGATTGTCGAAACGGCTGGCATTGCTTCAGGAATGGCTGCGACCGCTAAAATAATCGAAATATGGATCATTTCGACAAATGGCTGATTCGTCAAAATACCTGCGACCAAAACTGCCACCGCAGCAAAGAGCGCTGCAATAATGATTGCTTTTCCAAGCTTGTCCAATTCGATATCTAACGGTGTTTGACGTTTTTTGTCACCCGTCAGCATGTCACTGATTTTTCCAACCTCGGTCTTCATGCCGGTTTCTGTCACTACTGCATAGGCATTTCCCCGAGTTGCCGCAGTTCCTGCGAAAACGACATTGCGACGATCGCCTAATGGAACATCTTCTTCATAAGTTTCTCGTGCATCTTTTTCAACAGCTTCTGACTCACCGGTCAGCGCTGATTCGATGCAGGCAAAGTTGCTCGTTTCAAGTAAGCGAGCATCTGCCGCAATAGCATCCCCTTCTTCCAAAACGAGAATATCGCCTGGAACGATCTTTGCCGACTCAATTTCCATTACTTCTCCATCACGAATCACTTTTGCGGTAGTGTAAATCATGCTTTGAAGTGAATCAATTGATTTTTGCGCTCGTAGCTCTGTAATGAATCCTGTCATCACAGCGATCACCACGGCAATCAAAACTGCAATTCCTTCAACCGTTTCCCCCATCGCAAAAGAGAGTAACGCAGCTGCTAGCAAGAGATAAACAATCAAGTTGTTCAAGTTATGCCACAGCAATTCCCATACAGAAAGGGATTCTTGTTGCTGGATCGTGTTTTCTCCGTATTTTTCTAAGCGTTTGTCGGCTTCTTTCCCGCTTAGGCCTTGCTTGCGGTCACTTTCAAAATGTTTCAAGGTCTCTTCAGTCTTTTGCTGGTAAAATTTTTCCATCAAATTCCTCCTTTTAATTGTAAACTTCTTGCCGAGGGTTTCCACGTTTCTGAAGGGATACATCGTTACAGATACCTTGCACAGTCATTTTTGATTTGAATTGGTTCAGGCGATCGCTGAATGAAGGGAATATAGCCAATAAGAAAAGCAAGCGCAGGTTGACTGGCTGAGGGAAAAGGTATGCGTGTTGAGCGCCGATCATTTTGCGAGCAGTGAAGTAGCTTTTTTAGTAGTCGCAAATGATCTTTCTATGTACGTACTTTGTGAAAAAACCATTCGGCCTACTTCTAACCTATCATGGATGAAGATGTTCGCAAAGGATTTTGCTTCACAAGCAAAGTAAAAAAACAGTCGTAACAGAATGAATCACCTAAAAATTGCCAGAGATTCAAAGACAATGGGACTATGGCAAACAGGCATGAGTCTCTGTCTTTTATCGATAACCTGCACCATAAATTTGTTGTGATTTACAATGTTACAACTCGGGCAAAAAAATAACTTTAAAAAGAGAACGCTTGCTGTCCTCACTTTATTTTAACAAAAAAACACAAACTTTTGAACAAAAAAACTGTTTACTGCTAAAAAAATAGATAAATCGCTGGATTTTTCCGCTTACAATCTAATTCTTGGTCGTCAGAAAAGCTTATAATTTAGAACAAGCCATTGATCCTTTGTGTTCAATCAACACGAACTCACCACTACCCCAAAAAAAACATTCTTCGGTTGAATGATGAATCACCAGCCGATGAACGCTTCGTATATTCGACTTTAAGAGGTAATTTCCTCACTCTCGATATAGCAATAGACCCGCAGTTCAGGCAAGGCCTGCTTTATTTGCTGCTCAATGGTATCAATAAACGTGCTTGGTTCTTCATCCGGCGCTAGCTTCAAGGTAAGGTCGGCAACGATCAGAAGTTCCTCTGGACTGAGATGAAGGGTTCGTAAATCTTTGATTTGAATGATTGCAGGGTCGGCTAAAATTTGTTTGATCGCCAGTAAATCCGATGCGGATGCCCCTTCGCCAATCAAAAGGCTATAAAATTCTTTGGCTAAAAAGACAGCAGCAGCAATCAACAACAATCCACCTAAAATGCCCCCGAGGGAATCAAATACCGGATTGCCTGTCAAAGCAGTCAATGAGATTCCTACGATAGCGATCGTCACACTTCCTAAGGCAAACAAATTTTCCGTAAAGCCTAATAGTAAATCAGAATCCCGGCTTTCTTTCAAAAATCGGACGAGGGGTTGTTTTTGTTTATTTTGTTCTTTGACTTCTTGACAGCCTTCTTGAACTGCAGTCACTTCAATAAACAAACTGACAAATAAGATTGCTGCCACCAGCTGGATCTGCTCCACTTCGTGGGTGGGGTCCAACAAATCGCGGCTGGCTTCGACAACAGCTAAAATGCCGCCTCCTAAAAAGACCGTCATTGCGACCACAGTACTAAAAAAATAGGTCGCTCGTCCTTCACCGAACTGATACAATTCACTGCGTCCTCGCTGTGCTCGGTTTTCACCGATGGCTAGAAGCCCTTGATTGATGCAATCGATCATACTATGAATACTTTCGTTCATTAAAACTGCACTGCCGCTAAGGAAGTACCCAATGGCTTTCATGAGCAACCCTAAGACATGGGTCAACAAGACGATTCTTCGGGCTTTTTGTTCTTGCTGTTTTTCCATCATGGTTCCTCCTTCGGTGTCGGCCTCGCTGCAGTAGGCTGCTTCTTATCTAAAGCATAGCACTGCACTTCTTAGATGAAAACGAAAGTGGCTTGTGACAAAGATTTACCATTTGCTCCCCTCTTGAACGCAAAAAAACCAGGATTTCTCCTGGCTTGCTTCAGATAATTATACTTCATTAATAATTTGAATCTGATCCATACTCCGTGCCATAGCCCGTTCCGTTGTCAGTACCGTACTCGCTGCCATAACCTGTTCCTTGAGACCCGTCGTCGTATCCTGTCTGAGCATCTGTGTTTTGATTTTGGGTACTCTGTTCTTCTGTCTGCTTGCCTAATGCCTTAAGCATGTCGTTTCGGATTTCATTGTAAGAGTAGTCTTGGATGTACACAATGGACTGACCATCGTAAGACTCCCCATCATACCATTCAAAGGTATGACTATTGATTTCAAATCCTGAAATCATATTTCCAGCAAGGGAAACTAAATCTTCAAATTTAAAGTTTGTATTTACGTCATTACTTACAGAATCTAAAATTTCTTGATATTTCGTCACGTTATTAATTTTTAAAGCCTGATGAATTGCTGCTTCAATGACTTCTTGCTGACGATTTCCCCGATCAACATCGGTATCCATTTTTCGAATACGCGCAAAAATCAAAGCTTGCTCACCATTCAACAACTGACGACCTTCCGGAATCAATGTTTCCCCAGAGTTATCTGCGGCATAATCTTGATTTATGTCGTAAGGGACATTTACAGTTACACCACCAATTGCATCAATAATTTTTTTAAAACTTATGAAATTCACATTTACATAGTAATCGATTGGCAATTGCAAATAATTTTGAACGGTTTCGATCGTGGCATCTTCTTCTCCGACTGTATAAGCACTATTGATTTTTGCTGTGGTATAGATTGTACCTGTTCCAGTTCCATCATAGATATTCGTCCAAATATCCCGCGGGATGCTGACCATATCGATTTTTTTATTTTCGCCATCATAAACCATGTAGATCAAACTATCAGTACGTGCACTGTCTAAATGATCTGTTTGTTCACGTTCCTCATCATTATCGACACCCATCAATAAAACACCGAACTTAGAACTTACATCGGATGTTTTGAGTGATCCATCCTCTTTTTCTTTGTTAGAGGTTATCACAGCGGATTCTTTAAACATTTTATCCACTGAATTTTTTGCTGCATAATACGTATAGCCGGCAAATAAAACGATGCCTGCAATGGCGAAAAGAAAGATTCCTCCAATAATCACGCGTTTGTTGCGCGCTTTGTGGGCTCTTTGCTGTTTATATCTCGTCTTTCTATCCATAGTGCCTCCTTCATTTCTCCTGAATTGCTCTCCCCGATTGTACCAGAATTTTTGCGATCCGCCTATTTTTTTAAGAAGTTTTATTCTTTTTCTGTGAAGTCCTTTAAACATTCCTTAAAAATAATTCTGATGATGAAAGAAAGCTGGATAATTAGTCAACTTCTATGGATATTTTATTAAAAAACGATTTTTTTCATTCACCCTTTTTTGATGGATCAACTTCTTTTTCGACAGTAAGCTGAATAATTACACCAAATGGATCGCGAACACTTGCATAAAAAAACGCAAACGGATTTTCACTAGGTGCCTGGATCACCTGACTGCCCATTTCCACTAGTCGTTGATAAAGCTTTTGAGCTGTTTTGGTGTCGTCTATCGTCAAACTCAAGGATAAGTGATTCCCTGCTTGAATGGGCTCCCCTTCGATCAATGGATTGTCAGCCAGCTGCAACTGGAAATCTCCGATTTGTAGGATGGAATGAGAAAGATACTGTTCTTGACCTGCAAGAATCTCCAGCGTTGGATCAAGTTTTTTTTGATATTCTTGGTTGGTGATGGCGAATAAGAGGGTCGCGTCTAATGTTTCCTGATAAAAGTGGATGGCTTCTTGGGCTTTGCCGTCTAAGGTCAAAAATAAAGCGATTTTTGGTTCGATCATTTGTTGGTTCCTCCTTTTCTTGTTACCATAAGTGTAACTGTGAATATTGCCAAAACTTGGCACCATTGGAGAAAGAAATGAAAAAATCAGAACGTTTAACTCAGGAGCTATTGTATTTACAAGGAAAAACCACTTTTCATCTAGCTGATTTGATGGAAACCTTTGCGATTTCAAAACGCACAGCCGTCCGCGATGTCCAATCGTTGGAAGAGCTGGGCTTGCCTCTCGTGGTAGAAACCGGTCGTTATGGCGGCTATCAGATCTTAAAAAATCAACTGACCCCCTTGTACTTTGACAAAAATGAACGTTATACCCTTTTCTTTGCTTTACAGCTCTTACAAAAATTATCCGATTCTCCTTTTGATCGGAGCTATCAAGGGCTGCGGCGAAAACTTTTGCAGTCTTTTTATCAAGGAGATACCGACTGGTTAGAAAAAATGGAGACGGCGGTTTCATTTCAAGGGGTGCCTCAATTGACGAGTGCACCGATCCTCTCAGCGCTTTTTTCAGCGATCGTACAAGAACAGGTCATCCAATTTACCTATCAGCGTTATCAAAAAACGAACAAGACCGTACAACCCTATCAGCTGGATTTTCGTGCCGGTTACTGGTATTGTTTGGCCTTTGATTGTCAAAAGCAGGCCTTTCGCCGCTATCGCTGTGATGCAATGCAGGGACTTGTTGTAACGACAACAAAGGGCTATCCCTTAGATCAGTTAGCCAGAAAACAGACGCAACAGCGAGTAATAACTCAAACATTGGCCTATCAGATCCGCTTGATACCGCAAGTGAAAGAACGAGTTATGCAAGAACGATATCCTGACATGAGAGTGACCGAACGCTCTAGTGAGCTTTGTTTGGATGGCTATATCAGCGAAAATGAGCTTGATTTTCTAGCTGACTTTCTCTTGCAATTTGGGCCAACCATCAAAGAAATCGAACCGTTAGCCCTCAAACAGGCGTATACTGAAAAAGTTCGGCGGATGCTGCAGCCATTTACAACTGACTAAGCGTCTTCACGCTGTTCGATGATGGTTGACACTCTGCCTAAAACGATTCTTACTTATAAGGAGTTTTCTACCCATGTTTCTTTTAAATAAAAAAACCTTCCAAGCGTTGGCAGCCCCCTATTTGACGGAAGGAGCTGTGATCGGCTATGCAAAATGGCAGTCCTTCAATGCCATCACCAGCCGTACCCTGCTCGTCTTAGATGATCAGCAATTGACGATTTTGGCATTGAATCTTTTCTCGACAAAAGTCCTGCAGCACAAAATCTTGCCGCTTGCTGAGCTAAAAAAACAGCACAAAGATCCTGTTGTAGGGATGCTCGTCCCGATTCGCTTTACTTATAAAGGGGAAACCTACCGTTTTCAAATGCAGCGAGTGATTTTGCCCTTGGGCGATTGGCAAAAAACCTTTCTTGCCCGCTGGCAGGCGTGGTAAGTAGGCAGCAACTGGCAAGTTCTAATTGTAAAAGAAAGAATTTTCATGAAATTTACACTCTTTTACAAGAAAGTTGTTGTATTTTTCTGATAATGTTTTCGGCTATTTCGTTCTATGGTAAGATGTCCCTAAAGAAATGGAGGCTGTCTATGGTATGTATGGAAAGTGAACGGTTAACGATCCGTCCGTTTCAAGAAAGTGATTTTGCCGATACCTTTGCTATTTATCAGCAAGCGGAAGTTTGCCGTTTCTTACTTCATGAGCCTTGGCAGACAGAAACGGCAGCGGCGTCTTTTGCCAAAAAATGTCAACAGCACACCTTGACGGACCAAGCAGGTCTTTCTTTGGCGGTACTACACGATCAAACGGTCATCGGCGATTTGTCGGTGTGGTCTACTGGTCAGCCGTCTTCCGTTGAAATCGGCTATGCCTTCCATCCGTCATTTGGCGGACAAGGGTTTGCTCAAGAAGCCTTGAAAGAGTTGTTGGACTGGTTGTTTGCCAGTCAGAAGATCCATCGGGTCCAAGCGACGCTAGATGCCCGCAATCAGGCCTCAGCCAAGCTTTGCCAACGGATTGGATTGCGCCAAGAAGCACATTTTATCCAAGACTGGTGGAACAAGGGGGAATGGACCGATAGTTTGGTTTTTGCCTGTTTAGTCAGTGAACATCTTGCTGAAGTTCACTCATAAGCTCATGAGGATGAACAAGTCCGCTCATCCGCAATAATTTAGGAGGTTTTTTATGATAAGCTTGTTACGCTACGCCAAGGATTATCGCAAACAGATTATTCTTGGTCCGTTTTTCAAATTTTTAGAAGCGGTGTTTGAATTGGTCCTGCCTTTGCAGATGGCCGCTTTAGTCGATGAGGGGCTACGGCAAAACAATTGGTCTAAGGTCGTTGAAATGACGATCTGGATGATCGTGATGTCCGTGGTGGGGATGATCTGTGCAGTCATCTGTCAGTATTATGCTTCCGTCGCTTCTCAAGGATTCGGGACAGAATTACGCAATCGCTTGATGAAAAAAATCAACACCCTTTCCCATAGCGAACTGAACTTATTCGGTACTGATACGTTGATTACTCGAATGACCAACGACATCAATCAGATGCAGATTGCTTTGGCGATGCTGATTCGGCTGGTTGTCCGGGCGCCCTTCTTAAGCATCGGTTCTGTGATTATGGCCTTTGTCATTGATTGGCAAGCTGGCTTGATTTTCCTACTCGTTTTACCGCTCTTTTGTATCGTCTTATTCTGGATCATCGCCAAAACCGTGCCATTGTATAAGAAAGTTCAAGTCCATTTAGATGAGTTGAATGAGCTAGTTAGTCAAAATTTAAGCGGGATTCGGGTGATTCGTGCCTTTGCCCGCACAAAAACGGAAACGAAACGCTTTGATAAGGCAACTGATGATTTAAGTGATGTCTATTTACGGGTGACAAACCTGTCTGCTTTATTGACGCCTGCCACCACCTTGATCATGAATGTCGGCATTATCGCGTTGTTTTATATCGGTGGATTCAAAGTCAATATAGGCAATTTGCAGCAAGGACAAGTGCTGGCACTGGTCAATTACATGAATCAAATGCTCTTAGCATTGATCGTGGTTTCCAACTTAGTGATCATCTTTACCCGTGCGGCAGCATCAGGTTCACGGATCAACGAAGTTTTAACCACTGAGCCGTCGATCGGCGATGAACTTTCAGAAGTCTTTATGGATCAGCCGAAAAACAACGTCGGAGCGATTCGCTTTGAACATGTTGATTTCCGCTTTTCAAAAGAATACGGATTAGCTTTGAAAAACATTGATTTCCAAGTCGCGCCAGGGTCTATTTTAGGTATCACTGGACCAACCGGTAGTGGGAAATCTGCCTTGACCCAATTGATTCCCCGCTTCTACGATGTAGCAGATGGCAAAGTGATCGTTGACGGTCACGATGTGCGGAAATGGCCTTTACAGCAATTACGCCAAAAAATCGCTATGGTGCCTCAAACCGCCGTGCTGTTTACGGGGACGATTCGGGAAAACTTGCAATGGGGCAAAAAAGAGGCCACCGATGAAGAATGCTGGCGCGCCTTAGAGATCGCTCAAAGCCGTGACTTCGTTGAAGCCTTGCCGCAGCAACTGGATACCCCGATTTTTGAAGGTGGCAAGAACTTTTCTGGGGGACAAAAACAACGGTTAACGATCGCCAGAGCGTTGATTGCTAAACCAGATATCTTGATTTTGGATGATTCTCTGAGCGCCCTTGACTATCAAACCGATCTTGATTTGCGGATGGCTTTAAAAGAAAGCATTCGTGGCACGGTCATCATTATCTCTCAACGGGTTCGCTCCATTCAAGACGCGCAGCAGATCTTAGTCTTAGACCAAGGGAATTTGGTAGGCAAAGGGACCCATGAAGAGCTGTTGGCATCTTCAAAAGAATACCAAGAAATCGTCGCATCACAGGCAGAGGAGGAAGAAGCATGAAAAAGAAATCATTCGATTGGTCGGCCTTTCGTCGCTACCTCCCTTATTTAACTGCCTATGCGAAGGAAACTTGGGCAGCAGTTGTCCTCGGGATCGCTGCTGGCGTCTCCTCGGTTTATATGACGTATCAGATTGGTCAAGCCGTCGATCAGCTGATAGGTGCTGATCAAGTGCAATTTAGCACTCTCTATCGTATTTTGCTTCTGTTTGCCGGAGTGGTTTTAGTGACTGTGGTCAGTCAATGGTTGATCCAGCGACTGGGCAACCGCGTGGCGTATTTATCTGTCGCCGATTTGCGCAAAAAAGGTTTTGCGCATCTCAATACATTGCCTTTGCGCTATTATGACCAAAACTCCCACGGCAACATCGTCAGTCGTTTTACCAATGACATGGATAATATTTCCATTGCCGTCGCTGCAGTCTTTAACCAGCTGTTTTCTGGTATTTCGGTCGTCTTGATCGCCTTAGTCGTCATGCTGCAAATGAGTGTGCCCTTAACGTTGGTCGTATTGGTTTCGACCCCGATCATCTTTTTGGTCAACTGGATCGTGGCACGAACGTCACAATCGCATTTTGCTCGCCAACAAGAAATCGTCGGCGAAATTTCTGGCTTTGTTACGGAAATGATTGGCAATCAAAAAATCGTCAAAGCCTTTGATCGAGAAACCATCAACCAAAACCGTTTTGAAACGATCAACCAAGAATTGAATGTCCGGGGGCAAAAGGCACAGTTTTCTTCTTCTTTGACCAATCCCCTTTCACGATTCGTCGATCATTTGGCGTATCTGTCAGTCGGCTTTGTCGGCGGTCTGCTTTACTTTTCTGGTTCAGGTGCTGTCACGGTTGGGATGATTTCCAGCTTTACGATCTACTCCAGTCAGTTTTCGAAACCATTCATTGAATTGTCAGGAATTACGACCCAGATCCAAACGGCATTGGCTGGACTTTCAAGAACCTTTGAGCTGTTGGATCAAGAACCAGAAACAGCCGATGACCAAGAATCTCAATCACTGGGTGAGATCAAAGGCGAGATTGCCTTTGAGGAGGTGTCTTTTGCTTATGATCCTGGTCAAAAATTGATCGAAGATTTCACTTTTACTGCAAAACCTGGAGAAACCGTCGCGATCGTCGGAAAAACCGGTGCCGGTAAATCGACGTTGGTCAATTTGTTGATGCGTTTCTATGATGTCGATAAAGGCGCGATCAAGATCGATGGCACCGATATTCGTCAGTTGAAACGAGAAGAATTACGGCAAAGCTTCGGAATGGTCTTGCAAGATACATGGCTCTTTGATGCCTCTTTACGAGAAAACTTGCAATACGGAAATGACACTGCCACAGATGAAGAAATCTATGATGCCCTAAAGCATGCCTATATGTATGAATATGTGATGCGCTTACCAGAAACACTAGATACACCGATCGGTCATCAAGGCATCAAGATCTCTGACGGACAACGACAGCTATTGACGATTGCCCGCACGATGATCAGTAACCCACCCATGCTGATTTTGGATGAAGCAACCAGTTCGGTTGATACTCTGACTGAGAAAAAAATCCAAGATGCCTTTTTGAAAATGATGGAAGGCAAAACCAGCTTTGTGATCGCCCATCGGTTATCAACGATTCGAGCAGCAGACAAGATCCTTGTAATGGATGCCGGTCAAATCGTGGAGCAAGGAACCCATGAAGAATTACTGGCAGAACAAGGCTATTACTATCGCCTGTACCATGCTCAATTCCAACATTGATCAGTCATACAACAACCCCCACCACCTCAAAGAGAGACTCTTGAGGTGGCGGGGGTTGTTTTGGTTGATTTATTGGTTCCAAACATCGGCATATTCTGGTTTGCGTTCAAATTCTTTTTTGGCAAAGGGACACAAAGGAATGATTTTCTTTTGTTCTTTGCGGGCTTTTTCCACCCCTTTTGCCACTAATTTTTCGGCGAGTCCTTGTCCCCGATAAGCAGGATCGACAAAGGTATGATCAATGATCATACGCGTTTCACCGGCTTTTGACCACGTCATTTCACCAATTTCTTTGTCACCGTCTTTTAACACAAATCGAGCATTTTCTTCTAAGATTTCCATGATTGTTCCTCCTTTAACACATACTTTAATGCACCGCTTGGACAGGTATGGATCACTTGTGCCGCTTGGGCTGCTTCCCCATTATCAGGAATCACCCAGGGACGCCGTCCAACTTCAAAAATGGCGGGATTGCCCCGCACACAATTACCGCTGTGGGTGCAGATCTCTTTGTTGTAATAAATATCGATCGCTTCACCACGATACTTCCGATATCCTGCAGCAATCAACCCTTCTTCTGTTTCATTCGCTAGTGGCTGTTCGTCCATGTTGAACACCCTCCTCTTACTGATTGTCAGAAGCAAACTGCCTGCCTCCTCCTTCATCATACGACTTCTCGAGAAAAAAATAAATCATTTGTTCTAAAATAGCCTCTCAGTTGCCGATCATTAGCCAAAAGCTTACGGCAGCACAATAAAGCGTCCCGTCAAAGCAGCATGTTTTGACGGGACGCTTTTTTCATTTGTGGGGCACTTTTGCAACAAAATGAAACCGCTGCGTGGCGTAATCCCCGGCTAAATGAGGATCTATATACAACCCTAGTTGCATCAATTCATCGCCACCGAAGCTCTCTCCCCCGCTTTGATAGGTGAGGTCAGGATCAAGACCAGCCAGCTTTAAAGTAACCAATGGTGCAGAGGCTTCGGCTAAGACTCGGAAGTAAAAGACGATCGCTTCTTTTTTATCTGGAGAAACATACAGCCAGGCGGCGTCATTGCCTTCATAAGGGCTGAGCAGTCGAACAAAGCGGCCCAACTGCAGCAGGCGCCGATGTTTTTTATAAAAAGTGATTTGTTCTTTGATTTGCGCTTTTTCTTCTTCTGTCAGCTGTGTTAAGTCAAGCTCATAGCCCAGCAAGCCAGACATCGCAGCATTGCCGCGAATCGCTAGATCCGTTGCCCGTTGGGTCTGATGGTTCGGGATCGCTGAGACATGCGCACCCATGGTGGATGGCGGATAGACCAGACTGGTACCGTACTGGATCTTCAAGCGGGCGATGGCGTCGGTGTTGTCGCTGGTCCAAATCTGCGGCATATAATACAAGAAACCGGCATCAAAGCGCCCGCCGCCGCCAGAACAGCCTTCAAACAGGATCGTCGGATAGGCAGTGGTCAGTTTCTCGAGGAACTCGTACAAGCCCAGCAGATAGCGATGTGCGACCTCCCCTTGCTGGGCAGGATCGAGGAGCAAGGAATAGACATCCGACAGACTGCGGTTCATGTCCCATTTGATATAGTCGATGGCAACCGTATCAAACAGTTGGGTTAACTGCTGATAGAGATGGTCTCTGACATCTTGTCGAGAAAAGTCCAACACATACTGACTGCGGCTAAGCGCTGGCTTGCGATTTGGTACTTGTAACAGCCAATCGGGGTGTTGTCGGTTCAGTTCACTGTCACCCGAAACCATTTCTGGTTCCAGCCAAAGCCCGAATTGCAGCCCTTTGTCATGGACTTTTTGGGCAAATCCTGCCAAGCCAGAAGCTAGCTTGCCTTCGTTTTCAAACCAATCGCCTAATGAGGTTTGGTCATCTTCTCGCTGACCAAACCAGCCGTCATCCAAAACAAACAGTTCGATTCCCAGCTCCTTCGCTTCATCAACGAGGGCATCCAGTTTTTCTTCATTGAAATCAAAGTACGTTGCTTCCCAGTTATTGATCAGGATCGGCCGTTCTTGCTTTTTGTATTTGCCCCGAATCAAATGCTCATCATAAAAGTCATGATAGGTGGCTGACAGCTGGTTCAAGCCAGCCTCACTATAAGCAATCATGGCTTCTGGGGCTTGAAAGCTTTCAGTTGGCGGCAATTGCCAGGCAAATTGATGGCTGTTGATCCCCATTATCACACGAGTCTGATGGTAAGGATCTTTTTCGATGATAATTTCATGGTTGCCACTATACAGCAAACTAAAACCAAAACATTCCCCAGCAAACTCCGTAGCATTAGGTTCCAGTATGACGGCAAAGGGATTTTGCTGATGGCTACTGGAACCACGCTTGCTGTCCAAACGCTTGATGCCGCGATTGATTGGTTCTCGGGTGACTTGGCGTTCTTTCGCCCATGCCCCCGGCAAGTGGATCAAATCAAAGGGACGGTTAGGAAAATCCAGGGATTGACTCGCCAACTGCTCGATCGTAACAGGCTGGTTTCCGTGGTTGATTACTTTACTTGAGCGGACGATCACTGCCGCCTCCTCAAAAATCGTGTAAAACAGCTGTAGTTCGAGTCCCGCTACATCATCTTTTAAGGACAGAATCAGTGTTTCGATCCCGTCGTCGGCACCATGGGTCTGAGGCAATCCTGCTAGGGCGGGTTTGCCTTGTTGAATCTGGTAATCACTAAAGACAAAATGGCTGACTCGGCTGCCGTCAGACTGGCGAATCGTATAGGCAGCTTCTCGAAAGTCCCCGAAGCCATTACCAGGAAACTCTAGCATCAAGGTGTCTAATGAGAAAAGCCGATCGCTACTGTCTGGGGGATTAGGTGAAAAGGACCGATCAAGGCGTGGGTAGCGATAGCCACCAGAATAATGGGCGATTTTTTTTCCAAAATAAAGGTGCGCCACATTGCCCCCTTCCTCTATCTGTAAGAGATAGCTGATTTGATCGTTGCTTAAATGAAAGACGTTTAGTTGTTTGTCAAAAAGAATCATATCGTACCCTCTACTTTGTATTTGTTTGCTGATGCACCGCTTATTTCACGGATCCCAGCATCCCTTGGACAAATTGTTTTTGTAAAACGAAGAAAATGATGGCCGTCGGCAGTGTGGCGATCACGATGCCGCACATCATCATGCCATAATCAGGTGTATAAGAAGCACCCATTGCTGAAAGAACCAGTGGAACGGTCCGTTTGTCTGGTGATTGCAGGGCAACTAATGGCCATAAATAATTGTTCCAGCTGCCCATAAACGTAATGATCGCGGCAGCTGCGTAGGTATTTTTAGCCGTAGGCATGTAGACTCTAAAGAAAATACTCAGTTCATTCAAGCCATCGATCCGAGCAGCTTCGACTAATTCTCTAGGGAATGCCTTGATGTTTTGGCGGAAAAAGAAAATCAAAAAGGCGGTACAGACTGAGGGCAAAATCACGACAGCGAAGGTATTGATTCCGATCGGTGTGCCGCTAAGTTTGCTGAACATTCGATAGAGCGGGATCATTAGCGCGGCAAAAGGCACCATCATCGACAGCAGGAGAATATTAAAGATGCGGTCTTTGGTTTTCGTCCGATAGATCTCAAAGCCATACCCTGCCATGGAGGAGAACAACAGCGCAAAGACGGTCGTAATCACGGCAATCACTGCGGAATTGCCTAATGCCCGAGTAAAATTCAAGTCGGAAGAAAAGAGATTTTGGAAGTTGATCACCAATTGATCGCCAATCATGATTTTTCCAGCAACGATATCAAAGGTTTGATTGGTCATCCCTAGAATCATCCAAACAAATGGAAAAATAGAGATGAAAGCCAAAATCGCCAGAAAGACGTATTTTAAAGTAAGTGAGATTGTTTTCAATTTTCTTTTCCTCCTATTTTCGTTTGGATGATCGATAAGATCACGATCGCAATCACGATAACAAAGGAGACCGCAGCGGCGTACCCAAAGTTTGGCGTGAATTTGTAACTCAAATTGTAGATATATTGCGACAAGGTCGTCGTGGCATTGGCTGGTCCACCGCCAGTGATATTTTGAACTTCATCGAATAATTGCAGCGTACCGATCGTTGAGGTGATCGTGGTAAATAAGATGATTGGACGCAAGTTGGGAATCGTGATTTTGAAGAATTGATCCCATTTCGTGGCACCATCGATCTCTGCCGCTTCGTAAATACTTGGATCGATATTTTGCATGCCTGAGATGAAAAAGATCATATTGTAGCCAGTCCAACGCCACGTGATGGCAAAAATGATCAGTACTTTTGCCCAGAAGGGATCCGTCAACCATTGGATCGGTGCATCAATCAGGTGTAGTTGCGTCAAAAAGTTATTGACTAACCCATTTGCCGAAAAGAGACTTTTCATGATCAAGGAATAAGAAACCAAGGATGTGATACAGGGTAAAAATAAGGCGGTGCGGAACAGCCCTTTAAATTTCAATTTTTTGTCATTCAATATGTTCGATACGATCAGCGCCAAAAAGAGCATGATCGGAACTTGGACTAATAAGTATAAAAACGTATTGCCAAAGGATTTTTTAAAGGTTGAGTCGCTCAACATCCGCTGATAGTTGCCAAGACCGTTAAAGGTCATCGCTGTCGGTGGTCCTGATTGGAATGACGTGAACAATGCCGAGACCATCGGAATAAAGACCAGCATCGTGATCAAAATGACGGGTAAGGTAATAAAGGCATTGCCGTTTGCAAACCAATTTTTTGTTTTGTTCTTCATTGTAATTCCCCCTTAACACAGAAACTCGCGATCGCTCACGAGTTTCTGCAAAGTTGTTCGATTAGTTTGCAATTTGTGCTTCCACTTGTGATTGTGCTTCTTCTAATACTTTATCGATGTCTTCGCCGTTGATCACTCGTTGCAAGCTTTCAGTCAAGACAGATTCAATGGCATAGGTGTGATTGCCGTAGTTCACGGCTGGAATTTCTTGTGACCATTGAGAGAAATCTTGGAAGACTTTTTGACCGCCATAGAAATCAAGCCCCGACGTATATTCTTCCGTTTCTTCTGCAGCATTCATGGTTGAAACCAAACCGATCTCGGTAGCTAGTGTACCCATCAATTCTTTGTTTGAAGCAAAGGTATTGGCTAAAAAGTCTTTAGCATTTTCTTCGCCGTCAACCCCTTTGATCACGTACCAGCCTGCTCCGCCGATGCTGGAAGCATTGACTGAATTGCTATCGCCAGCGATGGATGGGATCGGAGCGATCGCCCATTTGCCGCTTTGATCTTCAGCGCCTTGAATTGTGCTAGAATACCACGCACCGGTTGGTGCAGACGCAACATTCCCCGATTGAACAGCATTGACCCCGCCATCCCAATCGGAAACTTGTTCAACTAAGCCTTCATTCAACAATGTTGCCAAGACAGTTAGACCGGCTTTGAAGGATTCATTGTCTTTGATGGTCACGGTGGAGCCATCTTCACCGGTATACCATTCGCCTGCCGATTGCATAATGATTCGTGCCAAGCCAAGATCGCTTGGGTCTAACGACATCATAGCGTGACCCGTTTTTTCTTTGACATCTTTGGCAATGCTGATAAAATCATCCCAGGTAATATCTTGGAGATCCGCTTGCTCATAGCCTGCATCGGTCAAATAATCTGTGCGGTAAAATAGTCCTGCGACGCCACTGTCAAATGGCACCCCATAAATGACATCGTCGACTTTATTAACCGCAAATTTATAGCTGGAGAAATCCTCCTCATTCACGATATCCGTTAGATCACTAAACGCATCTGGATAAGAAGAAAGGTACCCTTGGATGCGGTAGTCTTCGATCAAGACAATATTTGGCAGTCCGTCCGTATTTCCTGATGCCAGACTAGTATTTAATTTTTGGACGATATCATCTTGCGACATCGTCACGACTTCCACATCGACATCTTGATTTTCATACACTTTTTTGGCTTCATTGACTGCCTTGATGTTGAAGGTCTCATCCCATGCCCAGACCGTGACTTTGTTTGAGGACTCGCCGGAATCACCAGAGCTTGTGTTGCTGTTTCCGCAAGCCGCCAAAGTCAGCACTGCAGCCGCCGTTACCATCGATGCAAGTAGTTTTTTCATTTTTATCCCTCTTTCCTTTTATTTACAAGGCTAACTATACACTGATTTTGTAACCGTATTCAATGATTATGAAAGAGCTTACTAAATTTGTCCAAAAATAGAAAAAAGTTACAATACCTTTCTTTTTTGAAAGCGTTTATAATAAAGAAGAGATATAGGGGGGATACCATGACTATTTTACGCACGGTCTTAGTCGTTGATGATGAGGCAACGATCCGAGATGGATTGAAACATATGATACGTTGGGAGCAAGAAGGGTTCCGTCTCTTAGGCGATGCAGCGAACGGGCAAGAAGCATTGGCGCTGATCCATGAGCTGAATCCCGACATCGTGATTACGGATTTGAAAATGCCACAAATGGACGGCCTTCAACTCACAACGATCATTCAACAACAATATCCAGAAGTCCATTTTTTGGTCTTGAGCAGCTACGATGATTTCCAATACGTCAGTCAATCTTTTAGAAATGGTGCCGTAGATTATCTTTTAAAACCGACACTGACACCGACACTCTTGTTGAAGACGCTACACAACATCACACAAAAGCTGTCACATACAAAAGGCTCCGTGACTGAGGAGACGCAGCTGCAAGAATCGTTGAATCGCTATTTAGCAGGGTATGAAGAACCGTTGGCTCCTTTGGCGGACTACCTTGCATTAGATCAGTCGCAACAGCAAGCCCAAATTTTGACCACCAATTTTAGCGGCTTTCGTGCCAATGATCAGCTGCTGCATGCATTAACGGAATTTACTCAATCACAACCGCAGGTAAAGACGCTCTTTTTTCAAACCAGTAACAAAGATGCCGGCTTAGTGATCAGTTATCCAGAAGGAACGGATGTTTATTCCTCTTTGAAAGAAACGTTGGAACAATTGCGTTTTACCGAGCCAGACGCCTTCTTTACTCTCAGTGTGCCCTTTCAAAAGATTGAACAGTTGCGGGACCATTTTGTGACCCTCAAAGCCAAAAGCCAAGGACAATCGTTTTTTTATAAACGTCAACGGTTGGTGCCAGAACACGAACTCTTTTTGTACATTGAAAGTGATCGCTTTGATACGAAGAAGTTCTTACGGGCTTTGTTAGACAACAACTTTTTATTAGGAATCACCAGAATTGAGGAATATTTTAATGACATGATCTTATCCAATGTCGATCCGACATTTTTAAAACAGCAGGCCAGCAGTATTTTTTACACGTTACTGTCCCGCTTGGAAGAAGAATTTCCCACTGCTCCACGCTTTAGCCGCTTAAAAGCCGAATTTTTGCATGCCATCGGTCACGTGCAGTATTTGGAAGATTTTTCTGATTTGTTGTTGGCGACCATTGATGATATTCGTCAACAGCTGACGACCTTATCACCGCTGGATGAAGATGATCTACTCGTTGCGATCCAGCGCTTCATTCAAGACAACTACACTAAAAGTCTGTCTTTGTCTGAACTGGCTGAAACCTTTCATTTTAGTTACACCTATCTTTCGGCTTTTCTTTCTGCGAAACTGAAAATGAGCTTTTCTGAGTATGTAAAGAAAACCCGCTTGGATAAAGCCAAAGAACTACTGACACAATCTGATCTGAATCTATCTGAAATCAGTGAAGCGGTCGGGTATTCGGATATCAGCTATTTTTCTCGCATCTTTAAGAAAGAATGCCAAGTCACCCCATCGAAGTATCGGCGGTTGAATCAATTATGAAAATCAACCAATGGATTCAGAAAAATGAATTATTCAGTCGGATCTTCCTCTTTGTTGTCGTCGGGGTCATTAGTGTTTGTCTGCTAACCGTCGTCGTGATCTATGGTCGCTCGAAAGATGCCTATGTTGCTTCGTACCAGAGTTCCAATCAGCTGCTACTGGAAAAAATCCAAGAAGATTATGAGCGTCTGAACGAGAATATCCATCGAATTTTTGATATCGTCGATGAAAGCAAAGCCGTTGAAACATACTTAGAAGGCGACATGAATCAAGGCCGTACGATTTTAGAATTAAACGAGCAATTAAAAGACACGCGCTCTTTGTTTCAAGACATCCCCTCGAATTTGGTGTTGATTGGGGTCAACGGGGGCACTTTCTTTCAAAACGATGCGGTTCGCAATCAATCAGTAGATGATTTTCTCGCCAGTGCCTTTATCCAGCAGATCAATGACAATGACGCCATCAGTCAATATTATTTCTTGGACCAAGGCTTAAGTACCTCCACCAGCGACTCCCCTGGCTTGATGTACGTGCGCAAATTAATGAAAGAAGAAACGATTTTCGGCTATGCCCTGATTTTCTTAAAAGAATCCGATTTTTCTTCGATCTATCGTCAACTCTTAGATACCAGTCTCCACTCGATCTATATCGTCAATGAACAAAATCAAATTCTTTCCACTTCTGATCCGAGCCTTTTAGGCCAGCCGTTTGAAGATCGCCTCGTCACGGTCAAAAGAGATACTAGCATCAATCAGCTGCCCCTTTATTCGTATCATTTTACTTTTTACGATGTTTTGGATGAATCGCATCTAGTACGCAATATGAATCTGATCAAGCCAGCTCTTTTGATTTCTGTCGTCAGTATTTTACTCTTTAGTCTGCTGGCATTTTGGATCATCCGCAACATCACCCAACCGATTTATCAGCTGATTGCCAAGCTGCCTGCGGTCACACAAGGCGATTTCAGCGACAAGGTTACCATCAACGGGACATACGAAACGCGAGAATTGGGGCGTGCGTATAACTTGATGCTAGAGGACTTGGAATCTTATGTCGATCATTTAATGGTTACAGAAGCCGAAAAACGCAAGTTCGAGATCCGCTCGTTGCAAATGCAGATCCAACCGCATTTTGTCTACAACACATTGACTGCCATCAAGTTTTTGATCTGGCAAAACGAACAAGAAGCCGCCACCCAAGCGATTGAAAGCTTTGTCCAATTGTTGCGGCACACCTTTAACCGCAAAGAGATCGTCCCCTTAAAGGATGAGCTAGCGATCGTGGAAGAATACCTCGTTTTAATGAACGTACGTTACGGCAATCGCATCCAGTCAACGATTTTTTCAGAAGATGGCTGCGAAGATATTCTCGTACCGAAGATGATTTTGCAACCGATTATCGAAAATGCCTACCTGCATGCCTTTCCCGAAGAGGATTCAGGATTGATCCAGATTTTTTCTCGTGTCAGTAAGGAAGGCCTGAAAATTGAGATCATCGATACGGGCATCGGGTTCAATGAAGAGCACCCAACCAGCTCCGCGAACCACTTTGAACACTATTCGGGTATTGGCTTAGACAATATTGATCAGCGTATCAAGCTGCTCTATGGGGAGAAATATGGATTGACTGTAGAATCACGCATCAACGAAGGAACCACCGTTCGCTTGCTGCTGCCGATCCAGCGGGAGGAAAAAAACTGAAGCAAAGAACTGCGTCTGCACTTTGCCGTTAGCTTTTCAATGCTTCATTCACTACAAAAAACCTACCGTCCTTGATAAATACCCATCAAGAACGGTAGGTTTTGTTTCCTTATTCAAAGACGGTCATTTCTTGTCCGTCCATGGTGATCAAGCTGCCAAAAGGATGTCGTTGGGCGTTTGCAAAGCTTCGATTGCGAAACAGTACCTGAACGTTTTCCATCCCTTCCATACAAACTCGATAACCGCGTTCCTCTGGTTCAATAGAAATTTTTCCAGCTGGCACGCCCTGCTGATCACAGACTTCAGCAGAAACTGCTTCCGTTATTTCAAAGGCATGGACGGTGAGGTTTTCGGTGTAGTCATAGGCGGCGGTCTGTTCAACGCTTCCTTCAATGATCAGTGAATTCGGTCGTACCATCAACGGAAGATGGAAATAGTCATAGCTTTCTTCCCACCATTTTTGGCCTTCATAGCGTTTGTTGTCTAAATAATTTGTCCAAGTACCCGCTGGCAAATAGAACGGAACCTTTCCTTGCTCATTAAAAATCGGTGCAGCCAATAGGCGATCCCCTAGCATATACTGCTTATCAATGGCATAAACCGTCGGATCCTCTGGAAACTCTAGCATCAATGGACGCATCAGGGGAATGCCCGTTTTTGCAGTGGCTGCTGCTTGACGATAAATATAAGGCATCAGGCGATTTTTCAATTTTGAAAAAGCTTGACTGACTTTTGCTGCTTCTTCGCCAAAATTCCATGGTACCCGATATTCAACATTGCCATGGTATCGACTGTGGGTCGACAATAAACCAAATTGCGTCCAACGTTTATACAGGTCGGGGGTCGCTTGTTCTTCAAACCCGCCAATATCATGGCTCCAAAATCCGAAACCAGATAAGACAAAGGATAAGCCACCACGCAGAGACTCTGCCATCGAAGAATATTCAGATAAATTGTCGCCTCCCCAATGGACTGGAAATTTTTGGGAACCGACAGAAGCAGAACGGGCAAAAAGAACGGCTTGATTTTCCCGCATTTCCGCCAGCAGTTCAAAAACGGTTTCATTGTATAGATAGGCATAATAATTGTGCATTTTTTTCGGATCTGATCCGTCATAATAGACAGCATCTTCAGGAATCCGCTCACCGAAATCCGTCTTAAAGGAATCAACACCTAATTCAATCAATTCCTTTAAGCGATCTTTATACCATTGACGAGCCTCTGGGTTGGTAAAATCAATGATCCCTTGTCCAGCTTGCCAAAGATCCCACTGCCAGACTTCACCTGCTTGGTTCTTAATAAAGTACCCTTTCTCTTTGCATTCTTGATATACAGAGGCTTTTTGCCCAATGTAAGGATTGATCCATAGACTGACTTTTAATCCTTTATCATGGATTTTCTTTAGTAATCCTTTCGGATCAGGAAACAACTCATCATTCCATTCAAACCCACACCATTCAAATTCCTTCATCCAGAAACAATCAAAATGAAAGACATCAAAAGGAATATCACGAGCTTGCATTTCATCGATAAAGTGCATCACTGTTTCTTCACTATAATCAGTCGTAAACGAAGTGGATAGCCATAAGCCAAAAGACCATGCTGGCGGTAAGGCGGGTTTTCCTGTCAAGTCGGTGTATTTTTCTAGAATGGCTTTCATATCTGGTCCATAGATGATGTAATAGTCTAGACGCTGCCCCTCGACACTGAATTGCGTGCGGGAAACGTTCTCAGAAGCCACTTCAAAGGAAACCGCTTCGGGATGATCAACAAAAATACCGTAGCCTTTATTCGTCAGATAAAACGGAATATTTTTGTATGCCTGCTCGCTACCCGTACCACCGTCTTGATTCCAAATATCAACGGTTTGACCGTTCTTGATAAAAGGGGTGAACCGTTCCCCTAATCCGTAAACAAGTTCATAAGGATCTAGCGAAAGCTGTTCTCGCATATACTGTTTGCCGTCATTTCCCGAAATTTTTGCCTGTGCTTTAGGCATGGAAGAAGTCAACAATCTGTCTTCTCCAAAAAAGTCGATTTTAAAAGCCGCTTGTTTAGGGACTTTCGCTTCCAGTGATCCAGATTTGAAGATATACATGTCTTCTTTATCGGTATCGATCTTCACGTCTGCTGGTTGGGTATCCACTGTAAACGACGGGGCGTGCATTGTCTTGTCATGATGCACCAAACTGACTTTGATCACATCGTTTTGCGGAGTCGAGAACGTGAGTGTGGTTAAACCAAGGTTTAAGGTATCGCCACGCCGCTGAATCTCTTGATAGGGCAGATAAAGGGTCAATTGCTCCTTTTCTACCTTATGATCATAAGCAATTCGGGGATGTTCGAGTTGGACGCCTTCTTTTGCCAGCCAATAGCCATTTGTAAATTTCATCTTCTTTTCCTCCTACTTTACTGCACCATCTGAGATGCCTTTCACTACATGTTTTTGCAAGGCAATAAACAAGAGAATGATTGGCAGAACAACGATCACCAGAGCGGCTAGCGCTAAATGCCATTGCTTGTTAAATTCGCCGAAGAAATAAAACATCCGCAAGGGAATCGTATACATTCCGGCTTTATTAATACTTAATGAAGGCAATAAATAGTCATTCCAAAACCACAATGTATTCAAAACAATCACCGTTACCGTCGTTGGTTTCAACAAAGGCAATATTACTTTCCAATAAATCTGAAAGGTATTCGCCCCATCAATGATCGCTGCTTCATCCAGCGAACGTGGAATGCCTCTTAACGCACCATAATACAAAAAAGTCGACATACTGACAGCCAATCCCAAGTACATTATCATTAGACCCGGCCGATTTAACAAATTCATTCGTCCAAAAAGAGAAATCAGTGGAATCATGATCCCTTGAAAAGGAATCAGCAAGCCGATGGCAACAACAAAATAGAGGACTGAACTTAAGCGGCTGGTATTTCTCGATAAAGCGTATGCTGCCATTGAAGAAACAAAGACCACCAAGATCAAAGAACCGACAGTAATCAACAATGAATTCATTAAACTTCTGATGAAATCCAGTTTTTCTAACGCCTCTTGATAATTCTCAAAGGACAATCCGCCAGGCAGCGACAACGTACTCTGAAAGATCTCTGCTTTTGTTTTAAATGAATTGATCACGATCAAGAAAAACGGATAAAACCATAAGCACGCAAGTAAAAGACCACTTACGATCAGCAGACTGTGCTGCAGCTTTTTTTTCTTCTGCCGTCTACTTTTTGTATTCCCCTTTTTAGTAGAGGAGTGACGAGTCTCGATCATGCGCTGATCTCCTTTCTGCGGGTAATTGAGATTTGAATAATGGAAATAATGACAATGATCACCAGAAATATCATCGCTTTTGACTGAGCAAAGCCCATTTTTCTCATTGAAAAAGCTTCATTGTAAATATTCATGGCTGCCATCTGAGTCGAATTGAACGGTCCGCCCTGTGTCAACGCCAAGTTTTGATCATAGATTTTAAAGGCATTTGACAGCGTCAAAAACAATGTTACGGTAAACGCGGGCATCAGCATGGGTAGTTTGATTCGGAAAAAGACTTGTAGCGGATTGGCGCCGTCCATATCTGCTGCTTCTAAAATTTCTTCTGGAATATTATTTAGAAACGAAATATAGATCAACATCATATACCCGCTCATCTGCCAGACGAACAAGATAACCAAACCCCAAAAACCTGTTTCTGGTGTATTCAACCAGCCATTAAAAAAATTGATCCCAGTCAAATCGGCGATACTCTCGAATGCTTTGTTAAAAATAAATTGCCATATAAATCCTAGTATGATCCCACCAATTAAGTTCGGCATGAAAAAGACGGTCCGAAATAGAGTGGTCCAGCGTCCCAGTTTTTGCGTGACTAAAGTTGCTAACAACAGCGCGATGACATTGATCAAGATCACACTGTAAACAGAAAATTTCGCCGTGAACAACAAGCTGTTAATGAACGCCTGATCTTTAAAAGCGCGCAAGTAGTTTTCCAATCCGATAAAGTCGCTGATCGTATTGCCGTTCCAGTTGGTCAGTGAGTAATATCCCCCTGTAAATAAAGGAATAAACAGAACGACCAATAATGCGACGAATGCCGGTGCTAGCAGCAGCCAAAATGATTTTGAACGATTTGTTAACATACAGCTCCTCCTATGATTTCCTTGATTTTGCCTATCCTGCGCGCATCACTGCAGGATAGGCATCACTTTGGTTATTGACGTTCTTGCGCCCAGCTGCTTTTCAGCTGATCAGTAAACTCAGTCCATGAGATTTGATCGGCTGCATAAGCCTGGAACTGAACCCCAAAAATATTTTGTCCGTATCCATCTGGATAAGAGTTATGGACCCAAGGAACCGTTTGGCCATTCGTTAAATACGTATAAATGTCATTGGACAACGGATCAGAAATATCGTCACTGGAGAAGTTCGTATAAGCTGGAATAAACTCAAAATCATCGATGATCGCGGTCATCGCCTCTTCATCGGTATACATCCATGTCAAAAATTGTATGGAGGCATCGATCACTTCTTGTTCCTTATCTTTGTTGACACCCCAATACCAAGCTGGTCCGGCTACAATTTTGCTGCCGTCTCCCACTTGCATTGGGACGATCGCTAATTTTTCTTTTGCAAATGTATCATCCAAGCTGTTTAATGTAGGAACGATCCAATTGCCTTGATGAATGATGGCAACCTTCTCACTAGCAAATAATTCTTCGACTGACGTGCTGTAATCCATTGATTCCAACGGTTGAGCATTGTATTGGATCGCCAGATCAGCGTAGTCTTTCAGTTGTGCCTCATAAGTTAAATGAAGCTCTTTGGCTTCCAGTGTTTCCTTCAAGCTATCATTAAATTCAGGTGCAAAAAAGTTCGAACTGAATTGACTGGAAACCCATGTTTCACCGCCGCTGAAGCCGAATACACCGTCTAATCCTAACTCTTCTTTCTTACTATCTAACGTTTCTACTGCCTCCTTAAAATCGGCAAATGTTTCAATCGCTTCACTATCGATTCCCGCTTGCTGAAACAGCTCTTTATTGATCAGCCAACCGTAGCCTTCGATATTCATCGGCAAGCCATAGACTGTCTCATTCAGTGTTGCCCCTTCCAACGTTCCCTCAATTGCTTTTTGGGCTAATTCTGTTTCCCCAAGGTCATATAACTTGTGTTCCCATGTTTGCGTATCTGCTAGTCCCCCCAGCATAAAAATGTCCGGTTCATCACCAGATGAAAATTTTGATTGGAGAGCCGCTGTGGCGTCCGTTCCTCCACCTACAGTAGTCATATTGATTTTTATGTCCTCATGGCTTTCTTCAAAAGCCGCAACCAATCGATCCATCTGTTCTGCAGTCTCTGTCTTGATGTTAAAAACTTCTAGTGTTACACTACCATCATCTGAGGTACCGCTTCCAGAATTTCCGCAACCAGCAATTCCGATCACACTTAACATAGTAGCAGCCGTCAACAAAATTCTCTTTTTCATCATTGTTCCCTCCTCAATCAATTCGATCACAAATTGATTATATTGATATTTCGGCCCTTCTGTAATCGTTATCTTAACCGAAATACCTTGTAATATTGATGAAAATGGAGGAGACAGATGGTAACCCAACCCTATATTTTTACGCCAAACCCTAGTGAATATGATATTGATACTTCTTTAAAAGAGATCACAGAACATGGTGATAGCTTGTTTCCAGTCAGTGTTTATTTGACAAATCATCCTGCTGATCAAGCAAATATGATCCACACCCATTGGCATCGCGAGCTTGAGATCCTATATATTTTTCGAGGAAAGATGGAAATAAAGGTCGAAGGTGTTTCTTATATCGCTAAAGAAGGCGAGCTTGTATTTATCCCTGCCAATCAGCTACATGAGGCATTAAATTATCAACAAACAGCTTGTACCTTCTTTGCTATCGTCTTTGACGCGACCTTTATTGAGAGCCGCGTCTCTGATTTGATCCAGCAGTCCTATCTGGACCCGTTGCTCCATTCCGCGGATCAGCAAGCGATTCACATCACAAGTGATTTCGTTTCTCATATGAGAATTCAACAGGCATTGACTCATATTATAGATTTATTTGCATTAAAGGAACCATTGTATGAGCTGGCGATCAAAGCGGAACTCTTTTTATTTATAAAATATCTTTGTCAAAACACCCAATACATTAACCGCAATAAGAAACCAATCGACAGTAAAAGCAAACTCAATACGTACAAATGCAAGAAAATCCTACTTTTTATTGAAGAAAATTATCAACGTCCAGTGACACTTGAGGAAGTCAGTCAGTATATTGGCTATAGCAAAGAGCATTTCTGCCGTTTTTTCAAAAGAAATTTCCAGATGAGCTTTTTTACTTATCTAAATAAGTTTCGCATCAAAAAAGCGGAGTATCTCTTACTCCATACGGATTTAAAAATCATCGAAATCGCATTGGAAACTGGGTTTGATGATCCGAATTACTTTACGACACTTTTCAAAAGGGAGACTGCTTTGACCCCTTCCAACTATCGCAAACGACCGAGCAATACCACGAGTTTATAACTCTGAAAATCAATAAAACAAGGGTATTCCGCTAGTTGAAAAAGCGGAACACCCTTGTTTTATTTTTTATAAGTTAACTGGCTTAAGCCAAATCTTCCCCATTTGTGGCAATCACTTTTTTGTACCAATAAAAAGATTGCTTCTTGCTGCGGACTAATGTACCATTGCCTTCATCGTCGCGATCGACATAGATATAGCCATAGCGTTTCTTCATTTCTCCGGTTCCTGCAGAGACCAAATCGATACAGCCCCATGAAGTATAGCCCAACAGTTCCACACCGTCTTGGTCAATCGCTTCTTTCATCGCAGCGATATGCGCACGTAGATAGTCGATGCGATACACATCATTGATTTTTCCATCTTCGTTTGGCGTATCCACCGCTCCTAGACCGTTTTCGACGATGAAAAGCGGCTTTTGGTAACGATCATAGAGATCATTCATCGTGATTCGCAAACCAAGCGGATCAATCTGCCAGCCCCATTCTGACGCTTCTAAATACGGGTTTTTAATGGTCGGGAACAAGTTGCCTTCCGTTTTCTCAACACCGGAATCTTCTGAAGCAGCAACCCGAGAGGCATAGTATGAAAAGGAAATAAAATCGACGGTATGGGCTTTTAATAAAGCCGCATCTTCGGCGGTTCGTTCCAAAGTGATTCCTTTATCAGCTAGCATCTTCAAACCATAATTTGGATATTCTCCTCGCGATTGCACATCGATAAAGAAATAGTTGCCGCGATCGCTTTTTTTGCTTTCCCAGACATCTTTCGGATTGCAGCTGTAAGGATAATAACTAGCCGCAGCCAGCATACAGCCAACTTTATTTTCTGGATCGATCTCGTGGGCGATTTTTGTTGCCAACGCACTTGCGACTAACTCATGATGAGCAGCTTGGTATTTGACTTGTTCTTCATTTTCGCCTTCAGCAAAGGTCAGCCCTGCACCGAGAAACGGGGCATGCAAGATCATATTGATTTCGTTAAAGGTCAGCCAGTACTTCACCAATCCTTTGTATCGAGTAAAGATTGCCTGACAAAGATTTTCATAAAAGCTGATCATCTTGCGGTTGCGCCAGCCGCCATATTCTTTGATCAAATGGATCGGACAGTCAAAATGAGTGATCGTCACCAAGGGTTCGATTTGGTATTTCCGGCACTCTAAAAATAGTTCTTCATAAAAGCGCAAGCCTTCTTCATTAGGGATTTCTTCGTCCCCCTTCGGAAAAATTCTTGACCAAGCAATCGATAAACGATAGGTTTTAAAGCCCATCTCCGCAAACAAGGCGATATCTTCTTTGAAATGATGGTACATATCGATCGCTTCTTTGGCTGGATAGAAATACCCTTCTTCAAAGGCAAGCATCTCACGCTTGCCGGTAATGACTGCTCGGCGGTCCTTGCCAGTCGGAATTACATCGACATTGGCAAGCCCACGCCCGCCTTGATCAAACCCGCCTTCACATTGATTGGCGGCTGTTGCACCGCCCCATAAAAAGTTTTTTGGAAATCCCATGTCTTATTCTCCTTTTTTAGCCGATCACTTTGATGATTTGATCGCCAAACGTAATCGGGCCACTGTTAGCCGTCAAAATGTCCCCCACTTCAGTACTGTTGGTGATAACAATCGGCGTGATTACTGGATAGCCTTTTTCTTTGATAAATTCAATATCAAACGTAATCAATGGATCCCCGACTGATACTTTTTGCCCTTTTTCTGCTTGATAGGCATAGCCTTCGCCATTCAATTGCACCGTATCGATCCCCACGTGGATCAACAGCTCAATGCCTTCCTCACTAGTCAAGCCAATGGCATGTTTTGAATCAAAGACTGCTGTGACAGTCCCGTTTACTGGAGCTAGCACTTCTCCGACGGTTGGCTCAATCGCTACCCCTTGTCCAAGAATCTCTTCCGAAAACATGCCGTCATTGACTGCTTGCAAGCTTTTTAGTTCCCCTTTTAAAGGTGCTTTGATCTCTGCGCCGCTGATTTGATGTGCGGGTTCTTGCTCTTTGTCTGCCGGTGTTGCTTCAGGTGCTTCTTCTGTGACAGGGTCTTTGTATAAGAATAATGTCGCAATAAATGTGATCACGATACTGATTGCCGCACCGATACAAGCATTGGTCAAATGACGTAAGGTGTCATCGCCGATATAGCTTGGCAAAGTCAACAGGCCTGGTGATCCGCCTGAGAAATTGCGGACACGCATGATCCCCATAAATAGACCACCAAATCCGCCACCGATCATTGCTGCATACAAGGGTGTTTTAAACCGCAAATTGACCCCATACAACGCCGGTTCAGTAATGCCGAATAGCCCAGTCAGACCAGCAGAAAATGCCAGTTGTTTGATCGTAGAATCTTTTGATTTAAAACCAACGCCGATAGCTGCAGCTCCCTGACTGACGTTTGAAGCCAGCATGCCAGGGTAGATCACTGTGTCATAACCTGTGGTCATCCGGTTGTTGATACCGATAGGAACCAATCCATAGTGGGTACCAGTTGCCACGAACAATGGCGTGAAGGCACCAATCAGTAATGGAACGATCCATGGGCTGATCGTTTCTAAGGCTTGGATCCCTGTAGAGATCGCTTCACTGATCATGTAGCCTAGAGGGCCTAAAGCAACTAATGCTACTGTCCCTACGACGAAGATCGTTAGCAACGGTTTGCTGAAGAATTTGATTGCTTTTGGCGAGACTTTATCGGCGATCGGTTCAACGTAAGACATGAACCAAACACTCAAAATGATTGGGATAACCGATGATGAATAACTCACTGGTGAAATCGGCAAGCCGAATAAATGGATGCCGCCGCCTACCTCATTGACTGCTGTCACCATCGCGATAAAGTTCGGATGGAGTAAAATCCCCCCCACCATCATAGCTAAGTACATATTGGCTTTGAATTTTTGTGCAGAAGAAGCAGCCAGCAAAATTGGCAAGAAGTAGAACGCCGCATCCGCCATAAAGTTTAATATTTGGTAACTTTGACTCTCTGCCGTCAAGACATTGAAGACCACTAGCAATGAAAGAACCGCTTTTAGCATCCCAGCTGCCGTGATGGCTGGTAATATTGGAGTGAAGATCCCGGTGATCGTATCGATGACTTTCGCAACACGTCCACGATCGTCTTCTACTGTTTCTTGGTCACTAGTCAAATTGGTTTGGGCAGTGATTTCGTTGTAGACATTGCCAACATCACTACCGATGATTACTTGGTATTGCCCACCTTTATTGACCACACCCATGATCCCTGGTGTATGTTTTAAAGTACTTTCTTGGGGTTTGCTATCATCTTTCAAGTTGAAGCGCAAGCGTGTCGCACAATGGGTCAAGCTTTGGATATTTTCTTCCCCACCAACATTGGTGATGATCGTTTTTGCTAACTCTTTGTAATTCATGTCGTTCCTCCTATTTTGGTCTTTCGCTTGTTTTTTGTGTGTCAAACCATAAAAAAATACCTAAACAAACCCCTTGGGAGTTCATTTAGGTATAGCCTGCCAATCCAGTAACAATCCTAAGCACTTGTTATTCGTTTGATGTGTATAGTTAAATAGATCAATTCGTCTTCTTCTAACGGTCTACCGAATTCTTTGTTGATGTAGTCACTGATTTTCAACGCACACGCATATTCCTTCATGTATCGGTCTTTCAACATAAAAATAAAACTGCCGGTTCCTGCATCATCGAGCTTTGTACCGCTGAATAAGCGCTGGACAAAAAATTTCAAATGGGTCACAAAGCGTTCGTAGTTCAATGAATACTCATCAAGCTCCATTGAAAAATGATATTTGACGATGTTTAGGATATGCTGAATGATCTTCGCCATTTCCGATACTTGACTGACCTGCGCCATATCCAACTCAGCATTGACAATGTGCAGAGCAATGAAGCCGGCTTCATCTTCCGGCAGCTCGATCGCCAAGCGATTTTTAATGATCGATAACGCTTCTTTGCCAATGAGGTATTCATGGTTATAAAACCGCTTGATCTCCCATAGCAAGGCATTTTTGATTTCCATGCCGTTTTGATAGCGCTCGATAGCATAATTGATATGATCGGTCAGCGTCAGAAACAATTTTTCGCTCAACTTTTTCCCAAGGGAAACTTTTGCAAAACTGATGATCTCATTCGCTGCTTGAATATGTTCGATAGGGATAGAAGAAAGTAATTGGGTTAGTTTTGTGACATTCCACTCTTGTGTACTGAGATAGACTTTTTCAATCTTGGTATCGTCGATCGCATCGCCCGGCTTTTTCTTAAAGCCTAAGCCTTTGCCCATGACGACCAATTCTTGTTTTTCCTCATTCTCAGAAATCACAATGTTGTTATTGATCACTTTTGTTACGTTCATTTTAACGACCCTATTCTTCTTTAGATTTCTTCACACAAAAAAATAGGTATAGCCCGCCTAAAGCGGTAACAATCCTCAGAGCCAGTGTAGCATGAGAAAAATCACTCGTCAATGGGGATTTTCAACCGCTTGTTTAAAAGCAGAAAACAGCGCTGCTGCCATTTGACTCTTTGGCAGAACGCTGTTCACTGGTTTATAAATCACTAGCTCTCTTGATGAGAGGTAAAATTAGATACGGTTTTCGTGGTCAGCAGTTTTAACTAAGTTTGCTCCCACCATACCACCGATTGACGTAAGAGCGAGTCCTAAGACCATTGCCACAAAGCCCCAAATAGACGCTTTGGCTGTTGCATCACTTGCTTCTTCCGCTTTTTGACGAGCGTCTTCCACTGCTTGGTCAATGTCTTGTTTGGCTTGTTCAAGATTTTGTTGTGCATTTTCGATTTGTTTTTGTGCTTCATCAGAAGCATCTTGTAAGCCGTTCACGATATTGTTCGTTGCTTCTTCCGCTTCTTGTTGGCTTAGATCTGTGTTTTGAGCCACTGCATTTGAGATTGCTTCTTTATCGACTGAATCACCGATCGTTGTAGCACGATCTTGTAATTTGCTTGCTAAATCATCAATGATTTTATCAGCATCATTTGGATTGGTTGCAATGTCTTTGCCGGCATCTTTGATGTCGTTCGTCGCATCAGACAATTGATTTTGCAAGTAGTCTGGTTGCAATTCAGGAACATCGGTATCTTGTAAAACATCATTGACATTCGCTTGTAATTCATCTGTATTGACGTCTTCCATGTTTCCTGTTATTTCATCGAAGGCTTTTGAAGCGACATCGCCAGCACCTGAGGCAACTGTTTCAACGCCACTGCCAACAGCAGAAGCAACGTTTCCTAAAAGTGAACCGACTACAGAAAATGCACCGATCGTTAAGTAAGAGAGCATAACCATCATCACGATCATACTAGTTGCCCATGTTAAGAAACCATGAACCAATCCAACACGTCGAGCCGCCACACCTGAAACAAAACCTGCACCGAATAATGCCAAGACAAAGGTAATGACTGTCCAAATCAATAATCCTGTACCCACACCATCTAATGGATTATTTGATGTTGGTTCCACCAAACCAAAACCGATTGCTGAGCCGATCATTGACAGTGTCATGAACAATGCGATAAATGTTACGACCCCTGCAAAGATAGAACCCCAAGACAAATTATAGCCTGCCTCCCGCTCATCTGAACCTAAATAATTTCTGAATCCTTTTTTCATCATTACATCCCCTTTTTGTTTTTTTAACCTGTATTCAGTCTAACAACTGATTGTTTTTTTATCAATCAACTCGACTTGCGCTATCTTTTTGTAAGAAAAATGAATGATTCTGAATTGTTTGACTATTTATTAAAATAAAACAAAAATTCATTCGTGTATTTTAACTAAAAAAATCTTTCCACGCTCTTTCTTTCGATTACAGGCTTGTTTCTCACATTCTTCTCTTGATTCGCTATTTTGAAGCTAACAAGGTTTCATTAGAGAAAAAAACAGCTTTTCTCAACGTGACCCAAATGAGTGGCAATCGCGAAAAACCACCTTTGCCCAAGGCAAAGGTGGTTGTCTACTTATTTTTCTTCATTTAGTCGATCTGGCATCATGTTTTCCATAAAACCCCAAACGCCGTTTTGTAATACGAGTTCCTCACGTTCGTAAGTAGAAACCGTGGTGCGGATCAACTCATCTTGACCGTCTAAGACTTTTTGTCCCCAATGAGGATCGATCAACAATGCCCGCCCCACTGCAACAAAATCTGCATGTTCTAGCAAGCCCGCGGCATCTTTCGACGTTCGGACATCCCCTACACCAATCAAAGGAACCCGCTGAGCGATTTTTTCATAGACATACGCCAACATCGATTTTTCTTGATACGCTTTTGAAATCGATTTACGGGTATAATCCGCAAGAGAAATGTGCAGATAGTCTAATCCTTTTTCTGCCAGTTGGTCCACTAAGAACAACGTATCTTCAAAGCGAATCCCTGGTTCTTCGAATTCTTCCGGTGAAAACCGATAACCGACGATAAACTCCTTCACACCTGATTGGTCTACTGTTTCCAATACTTCATCGACGAGCTTCTCAATAAAACGATAACGGTTCTCTAGTGAGCCACCCCATTCATCGGACCGACGATTTGAGTGAGGAGAAAAGAATTGTTGGATCAAATACGTATTGGCTCCGTGGAGTTCTACACCATCAAACCCCGCCTTGATCGCCCGTTCGGTAGCTTTTTTAAAGTTTTCAATAATCGCTAATATCTCATCCACCGTAACTTCCTGGGGAACTTGGGCATTTGGTCGTTCAGCTGCAACCGCGCTGGCGGATATGGGTTGTGTGCCTCGTAGAACTGAGTCATCCGTCATCCGACCGGCATGAAAAATCTGTAAAATGGCTTTGGTCCCATTTGTTTTGATGGTGCTGGCTAATTTGCTTAATCCAGGTAAAAAGGCATCGTCATAAGCGCCTAATTCCCCTTCCCAGCCCTTGCCATCTTCTTGGACATTGGCTGCCGCTGTGATGACTGCTCCGACTTCCCCAGAGCGTAAGCCATAGTAAGCCAACTCATCTTTCGTAATCACCCCATCAAAGAAGGACATCTTGGTCGTCATTGGTGCCATAATGATTCGATTTTTCAACTGTAATCCGCGCTTAAATGTTGCTTTGTCTGTTACATTTCGCATGGGTTTCCCACCTTTTCCATTGGATTCATTTCGCTTTGTAAATCTGACTGGCTTGGTTACCTAAGGAGATCCTTAAAGCAAATCGGTGCATTTTTTTCTCTTTTGCCAAAATATACATGCACATGCATCTATATTACAAAAGAATCAAGGAGAAAACAAGTGAAAACATCTTTAGTCTAGCATTTCCTCCAAGACTTTTTCAAAAACGACTTTTGAGCGCTGCAGTTTCTTTTCCCCTGATTGGGTCAAATCAATATAGATCCCCCGCTTATCCTCTTGACAAGAATGCCGTTCGATCACACCACACAGGTTGTCTTCCATGCGCATGATCATGCGTGACATCGCACTTTGACTTAAATCAAAATGGGCGATCAAATCGTTGAGGCGCATGCTATGATTGGGGGTCTTTTCTAAGTAATAAAGCACGTAATACTCATTCAAAGACAGATTGCTTTCTGCTTTGAGGGCTTGTTCCAAGCGAGCTTCGATCGCTTGATGCTGATTCGTGAAGGCTAACCATTGGCCCATCCGTTCTTTTTCCATCCTCTTCACCACCCCATTCTCCTATACCAAGGTATTTTAATCTAGATCCCTGCGTTACGCAAGCCGCCAGAAAGCTTCGCCACTATGGCTGAAACTTTATTATACAAAACTAGCCAGCTGCTGCGGACGTTAATGAATATTTTATGATAGAATTGACGAAAAATTCAGCAAAAACTTCCTATTCTTTTTCAGTGTTCTGGATTAAAATATCTTTAACATTAAAGAATATTTAAACGCTATGTCAGCAAAATTGTGCATTTCGCTACAATAGTTTGCTTGTTTTAGATGCTTTAGTATTCTAAGGAAAGGATGAAGTAAACAATGAAAAAAACATTTTCTTTGATTGGCACACTGACGCTCGTCAGTCTGGGGCTTTTGACAGGCTGTAACAACGAAAAAGATACCGCGCAATCAACAAGCGAGCTAAGTCAGAGTCGTGTGTCTACTGAAAGCAAAAAAAGCACGACGGCGCAAACGACTGAAAGTAGTTCATTAGATTCAACCTCTACTTCAAAAACTTCAACCACAAGCCAGCAATCGACGGATCACTCTGACGCAACGCAAACAACAGCAAGCTCAGTATCCACCAATGAGTTTCCATATGCCGTTGATCTTTCCCAATATGGCCCTTCACTGACTTTTTATTTCCATGGCGTCAATGTACCAGATGCTGTCACGATTCAAAATACGAGCCCATTGATCATTTCGATCGGCGACAGCGCAAGCTATGAAGCACAAGTCGATACGATCGCAACAAAAGAGATTCGCGTGTTTTCTGCGAAAAACAATGAGATTCGCACAGTAAAAGTGAACACTCAGTTGACCTTTTCGAAAGGGATCACTTCCAATGGAAATCCTGATTTTAACCAAAACCTGTACCTATTTACAAATAAAGAGGGTGGTCTATCTTTAATCACACCAAATTATGCGGGGAATGTCAGCGATGACCAACGAGATGTGATGTTAGAAGTACTTCAATAAACGAAAAACAGGGAAACGAAGCGTGCTTCGTTTCCCTGTTTCGTTACCCGATCATCACGGTTTCATCAGGATATTTGTAGCCAGCTTCTTGTTTGTTGGCTTTTTTCATCAATGAAAAAGCAACGGTCATGATGCCGACTCGACCAATGAACATCAAAAAAATGATCAGTAGTTTGCCAAAAACCGACAAGTAAGGCGTCAACCCCATGGTCAACCCCACGGTTCCAAAAGCGGAAAAAACTTCAAAGGCAATGGTTGGCAACCCAAAGTTTGGGGTTTGCGGCATACGCTCAGTGATCGACAATAAGAAAATCGCTACGAAGCATAACGTCAAGGTAAGAAAGAACAACGTAAAGGCACGCGATACAGCAGATTCTTTGATCGTGCGACCGAACACTTCCGCTCGACTGCGCCCTTTCAATAAACTGCGGATCTTGATGATCAAGACTGCAAACGTCGTTGTCTTCAATCCCCCAGCCGTTGATCCAGAGGTCCCGCCGATATACATTAAAATCATCGTCAGCATCAAGCCTGCTTGACTCATTTGTCCGTAATCAATACTGAAAAATCCCGCGGTTCTTGGGGTGACCGCTAAGAAGAGGTATTGGAAAAAACGTTCGATGACCGAGTCACCCGTGATCAACTGTGAATTGGCTTCGGTCAAAAAGAACCCTGCCGTTCCAAAAACCACCAAAACGATCATAGCGATCCATGCCAAGCGACTATGCAGGGACCGTTTTTTGGACGCCGTATGCAGGAGATCGAACCAAACGAGAAACCCAAGACCGCCGGCAATGATCAAGAAACTGATAATCCCCAGCACAAACGGGTCATTTTGAAACCCTACCATGCTGTTTCCGAACAAATCAAACCCAGCATTACAAAAGGCCGAGATCGCATGAAAAACACTGTACCAAAGGCCTTGCTCCCAACCAAAACGGGGCACGAATGCAAAAGCCAGCAAGATAATCCCGCTGACTTGGATCAAAAAGGCGATCCGAATCAGGTACCATGCCAAATGGATCTCTCCAGACATCCGATCCAGATTCAATGATTCCCGCAAAATCATCCTGGTACTAAGATGGACTCTTTTTCTCGCCAAGATGTAAAAGAAGACGGGAATCGACATGAAGCCGATCCCACCGATCTCAATCAACATCAGCAAGATCCCTTGGCCCCAGAGATTGTAATGGTCGGCTACTGTCAAGGTCGAAAGACCCGTCACGCAAACAGCCGATGTGGCAGTAAACAGTGCATCTAAAAAGTTGGTACCTTCACCACTTTGGGTGACAGCCGGCAGCATCAGTAAGCCAGTTCCTGCCAATATCAACAAAACGAAGACCAGTGTGACGATCTGCGGAATCAAAAAGCGTTGCGATGCCAGCTTTTTTTTCAAACGATTTCTTTTTTTCATTTTCATTTCCTTTGACCTTTTGCAAAAACCAATGGCTTGGTAATCCTAGTTTATTGCAGTTGTTTTTCACTTATCATACCATTTTATTTTGATTTATTCTTCACTTTGATCATTCTTGTTACGTTTGCTCGTTCATTTTCTTCCAGCCGCATTTTGATTCCATAAATGGCTTCTTCCAGCTCGGGAATCGTCAAATATTCTAGGGCATTGACGCGTCGGCGAGTACGTTCGATTTCCCCTGCCATCAATTGACAGGTCTTTTCGATTTCCGTTAGCTCCAACAGCTTCGGCATGGCGTCGGTAAAACGGGCGACCGCATTATCTAACGGAACATTGGAATTCAAAAAGCCATATTCGATCGGCGCTTGCATCACCGTATCGTCATAATCAAAATGCATCACTGGCACTTCCACACTCATGATATTTTTCGTGGATAACTCAAGGGAGACCTCAGTTGCTGGTAAAATAAACATTTCTTCAATGTATTTTTCATTGATCGTGGCATTGGCTAAGCGAAATGCCTTCATGGCACGCTGCAATTGTTCTTCTACTTCTTTACGCAAGTGGTCATTCTTTTTGATCAATTCAATAAATTGACGCATGAGTTCGTCTTGTTTGTCTTTTAATAATTTATGTCCGCGTTTGGCTGTCGCCAATTGTTTGCTGAGGCGCGACAGCTCCATGCGGGTTGGATTAACGGTTTTTTGCGCCATTGTTCTCCTCTCCCGGTAAGTATTCCGCCAGTAAGGCATCGCTGATCCGCTTCAGTTCGACTTTTGGCAGCATCGCCAACAAGTCCCACCCTAATTCCAAGGTTTCGATAATCGAACGGTTAGTGCGGTACCCTTGGTTCAAGTATTCATTTTCGAAGCGTTCCGCAAATTTGGCATAGGTTTTATCTACTTCCGACAATGCCGATTCTCCTAAAACGACTGCCAATTCCTTGGCTTGCTTTCCTTGAGCATACGCAGAAAACAACTGGTTCATCGTTGCGGCATGGTCTTTACGTGTCTTGCCTTCGCCGGTCCCTTTATCTTTTAACCGTGACAATGACGGCAAGACATCGATGGGCGGCTGGATGCCGTTTTTATACAAATCACGAGACAAGATGATTTGTCCTTCGGTGATATAGCCGGTCAAATCGGGAATCGGATGGGTTTTGTCATCTTCTGGCATGGTCAAAATCGGCAGCTGGGTCACTGAACCTTTCAAGCCGCGAATCCGTCCAGCACGTTCATATAACGTGGATAGATTGGTATATAGATACCCAGGATAGCCGCGACGTCCTGGCACTTCACGACGAGCAGAGGAGATCTCCCGCAAAGCTTCACAGTAGTTGGTCATATCCGTCATGATCACCAAGACATGCATGCCCTTTTCATAAGCCAAGTATTCGGCCGCCGTCAGTGCCATTCGGGGAGTAGCGATCCGCTCGATCGCTGGGTCATTGGCTAGATTCATAAAGACGACAGAATGGTCGATGGCACCCGTTTGACGAAAATCTTCCATGAAATATTCAGCTTCTTCAAAGGTGATCCCGATGCCAGCAAACACAACAGCGAAATCATCTTCTGAATTCAACACTTGTGCTTGACGCGCAATTTGCGAAGCCAATTCTTTATGAGGCAGACCAGATCCAGAAAAAATCGGTAGCTTTTGTCCCCGAACGAGCGTATTCAAGTGGTCGATCGATGAGATCCCCGTTTGAATAAACTCATCAGGATAATCCCGCGCTGCTGGATTGATCACTTCGCCGTTGATGTCCATAAATTTTTCTGGGACGATCTCTACTCCGCCATCTTTGCCCCGACCTAAGCCGTCAAAGACTCGCCCGATCATTTGCTCGGAAACGCCTAATTCCAAAGGATGTCCTAAAAAGCGGACCGCAGATTCCCGCAAATTGATCCCGCCGGTTCCTTCAAAAATTTGGACCAACGCTTTGTCTTCTTGGATCTCAAGTACTTGTCCTTGCCGCGTTTCTCCGTTTTGCATGCGGACTTCGATCAACTCTTCGTATTTGACACCGGAGACGCGATCGACGGCCATCAATGGTCCGACGACTTCTCCAATCGTTTTATATTCCTTGATCATCAGTGCGGTCTCCTTTCTGTAAAATTTCTTTCATCGTTGCTTTGATCTCTTGATGCAAAGCAGGAATTTTTGCTAATTCTGCTTCAGGCAGGTACTTCATACGTGCCACTTTGTCTCGCAATTCTTCGGTCCCTGCATAGATTTCTGAAAGATACGCACCTAGTGTCAACGCATCTTCCGCTTCTTTGTGGAGCAGCAAGATCGTTTCCAGCATTTTGAACTGCTTTTCACGAGAGGTAAACGTATCAACGTCGTCAAAAGCGTTTTGCTGCAAGAAATCTTCTCGCAAAGACTTGGTGGTTTCTAGCAATAACTGATCTTTTTCGGATAAAGCGTCGATGCCGACAAGTCGAACGATCTCTGACAACTCAGATTCTTTTTGCAGCATCCGCATGGCTTCTGTTACTTGTTTGGACCAATCTACTTGCATTTGTTGGTCCAAAAAGGCACCCAATTCGTTTTCGTATAAAGAATAGCTCTTCAACCAATTGATCGATGGAAAATGACGCTTTTGCGCTAAGGTGGCATCTAAGCCCCAAAAGACTTTAACGACCCGCAACGTATTTTGGGTAACTGGTTCTGAAATATCACCGCCTGATGGTGAAACAGCGCTGATGGCAGTGATGCTGCCTTCTTGATCAGAACCTAAGCAAATCGCTTTTCCAGAACGCTCATAATACTCTGCCAAGCGGCTGCCTAAGTAAGCCGGATACCCTTCATCCCCGGGCATTTCTTCCAGACGACCAGACATTTCCCGCAGTGCTTCTGCCCAACGTGAGGTGGAATCCGCCATGATCGCCACGGAATACCCCATGTCTCGGAAGTATTCCGCAATCGTGATCCCAGTATAAATCGACGCTTCCCGAGCGGCTACCGGCATATTGGAGGTGTTAGCGATCAACACGGTTCTCGCCATTAAAGATTCACCACTACGAGGGTCGATCAACTCTGGGAACTCGTTCATTACATCGGTCATTTCATTGCCGCGTTCGCCGCAGCCGACATAGACGACTAGGTCGACATCCGCCCATTTGGCGATTTGGTGCTGAACGACAGTCTTCCCTGCACCAAAAGGTCCTGGAACGGCTGACGCCCCGCCTTTAGCGATTGGAAAGAAGGTGTCGATCACTCGCTGGCCAGTAATCATTGGTTCGACTGGATTCAGTTTTTGCTTTACAGGACGACTATGACGAACGGGCCATTTTTGCAGCATCGTGAAAGACCGTTCTCCTTTGGGTGTATCTAAAACATAAATCGTTTCATCGATCGTAAATTCCCCCGCATAAACAGCCTTGACTGTTCCTGAAACGCCATGAGGAACCATGATCTTGTGATTGATCAATGGTGTTTCTTGCACGGTGCCGATGACCATCCCGGTACTGACTGCCGCGCCGACTTCCACAGTCGGTACAAAAGGCCACTTTTTCTCATGATCCAACGCAGGCAATTGCACCCCACGCGTCAAGAAGTTGCTTTGGGTGACAGACATGAAGGTTTCTAAGGGACGTTGGATGCCATCAAACATTTGTGACATGATCCCAGGCGCCAATTCTACGGATAGCGGTTCACCGGTGGTTTCGACTGGTTCACCAGGTCCGATCCCGGACGTTTCTTCATAGACTTGGATCGAAGCGACGTCGCCGCGCATTTCGATGATCTCACCGACCACGCCTAAATCTCCTACATAACAGATATCTTCTAAACTTGCATGGCCCATATTTTTGGCTAACACCAATGGACCGGATACTTTAATAATTGTTCCTTTTTCCACAACATCGGCTCCTCTCTATAGTATGTTTTGCCCAACTGCTTTTTCGACATTTTCTTGAATCATTCGTTTGCCGATTCCTCGGGAACCATCGTAATCAGGGATCAAGATGACTGCAGGTGTCATTTTTTGTTGGACTTTTGCTAATTCATCGGGAATCAGCTCTGCACATTTTTCAGTCAGGTAGATGATCGTACTGTTCTTCATTAATTTTGCCAGCGCCTGCTTCACTTCTTTTTCTTCCGAGGCATAGCAGACCTGAAAGCCAAATAGTTGAAAAGGAATGACGGATTCTTTCTCGCCGATCACGCCGATTTTATGAGTCATAGTGCCGCATCCTTTCTCTGATTTGTTCTTCCGTAAAGCCGCTGCGTTTGCCTACCAGCAAGATACGCAGATTTTGCAGTTCCAAAACCTTAGCATTCAAAAATGCGAGTAAAGGCAGTGGTCCTAAAGCATCCGTTTGAGCTTGACCATAGCTTTCTGTGATCAAATTGTCTTGTAAAAGTGCCAAGCCAGCAAAGTCGATCACCTGTTCATGAATCAAAGGTCGCAACACTTCCTGATAATCACTTTCTAATAAGAAGGCTAAAAAGTCGCTATAGGACGCATCCGCAAACGCTAAAAATTCTTCTTTCGGGATACTGCCGACACTCACTAGGACTGCCTCCATAAAACTGCGCGATCGTTTTTGAAGTACACAACGAGCGGCGATCGTTAGATTGGTCAGATCGATCATCTTGATTACAGCTTCTTGTAGCTCAGGGATCTTGATTTCATCTGCCAGTCGCCGTTGTTCATGTAAATACCGGCGATCGTAAATGATATCGATGCCTTGCAGCACGGCGCCGCCTTCTAAGTACTCCCGCACCTCTTGGATCGTAGTCACGATTTTCTCAGGCAATACCTCTGAGGTTCCCGTTTTGATGGCGGTCCGACACTCATCGATCGTGTAAAAACCATCTTCGATCAGTAGATGATTATAATCTTTTTTAGTGACTGACTCTTTGGTCAAGACTTTTAGATTATGGAAAGTAAAAGGCATCATATACAGTCGGAGGATCTCTTGATCAGGAACCAGCTCGGCCAATTCTTTGATCGTCTTTAACAATTCTTCATCGAGATAGGTTTCGAATCGTTCATGAAAATCCGGCTTCAAATAGCGTTGATAATGGGTCTGCTGCAAGACAGCTTCGACTTCAGCAAACCCTTTTGCCGCAATCATTTGCTCGACTTCTTGCGACTTTAACAACGTCATCTCTTTAAGCCGAATGATTGGATTCAATTGATGATAGTTCCTCATGGATCAACCTCCTTGTTGTATGATCTGCAACCACCGTTCTCGGGTTTCTTTCTTGTATTCATCAAGCAGTACCTGATAGGTAAAATTGTATTGAATGCCGTTGTCATCTACCAAAAAGCCCGCTTCTGTCAATGGTGCGCCTGCTTTGATTTGATACGGTAGTTTTGATTGACAAGACGTAAGCCAAGCGGCATCTAGATGGGCTGCTTGCTCAGGACCAGCGTGGAAGGTCACCGTCCCACTGATCGGCAACTGCTGCAGCACATTTTCAGCAAATGACTGCAGCTCTTCTGGCGTCCAGGCAACCATTTTTTGATACGCTTGCTCAAAAAGTTGTGTCAGGTATTCGTTTTGTTTCACCATTTGCTGCTGCTTAGCGGCACTTGCTTGGCGATTCAGGGCTTGCTGATAATGTTTTTCGGCTTGCTTTTTTGCTTGCTGGGCACGAAGCTGCAAGTCCGACTCTTTTTTCGCCCAGTCACGTGCCATCGTTTCACTGATCCTAGCACGTTCAGCGGCAGCCAAACGTTCCCGTTTTGTCTGCGCTTCTTGGTCTAGTTCAGCAATCATTTTGTCGATTGCGTCCATACCTTCGCCCCCTTTAAATCGTTCCTAAAAGTAAGAAAGAAATAACAAAGCCTAAGATGGCATACATCTCAACCATTACTGAGAACATGACCCCTTTAAAGAAATGCTCTGGTTTCTTCGCTAAAATTTGAATCCCAGCTGCAGCGACCTTCCCTTGGGCCATTCCTGAGAATAAGCCAGTAAAGGCAACTGGCAGCGAGGCCATCAAATACGCCATACCAGTCACTGTCGACATTTCACCACTTAAGCTACCATAGATCATAAACGCAATAACGAATCCGTATAGCCCTTGCGTTCCGGGAAGTAATTGTAAAATCAAGGCTTGTCCAAACTTCTCCGGCTGATTCGTCGTTAAGGCTGCCGCTGCTTCACCAGTTTGGCCCACCCCTTTGGCTGAACCGATCCCAGAAAAGATCGTAGCGATCCCCATTCCGATAATTGCAAACACCATACCACCATTATTATTAATTAAGTAATCAATCATTTATTGTCTCCTCCATTTTCTTTATCAAAATCAACGTATTTCTCACTTGGCTTGAAGGTTTCAAATTGGCGCCCCCCACCAGTGAAAAATTTTCCGAAAAACTCTACATATTGTAAACGTGCGGCATGCACATATGCACTCAGTAACGATAAAAAGATGTTTAAAGCTTGTAGAACAACCAATAAGAGAATGCCTACAGAAAAACGAGCGGCTGGCGTCAAGTAGCCCACCAATAAGTTGAAAGCTGCTGCGATACTCCCACCGGAGATCCCTAATGCCATCAAGCGGCTGTAGCTGACAAAGTCGCCGATGTAACTGGTCACACCGTACAAGTCATACAACCCAAAAAAGAAGCCGCCCACTTTGGTTTTCCCTTTCAGAATCGGTACCACGATGATCAATAAGGCACTAAAGCCTGCTAAAATCAAGCCGACGGTTGTTAGTGCTGGGACATCGATCAAAAGATTGCCTGCGGCTGCCACTAAAAGACCACTCAAAAGTCCTAGCCACGCAAAGCCATCGTTGACTGCACCTAAAAGATCCTTTTTGCGGATATGTTCTTTGGCTGCTAAATAAAGGCCTGTAAACAGTTGGATCCCACCAAAAATCATGGATAGACCAAAGATCGCCATAAAATCTTCGGAAGGTGATAAAAGTTGGAAGGGCAATGTAGCGCCAAAGAAAGAGCCGTAGACTGCGCCCCAAATCATAGTTGGCACGGACAAAATCTGGAACAATTTCAGAAACCGTTTGGTCCCTTTGGGCAAACGCATGGCGTGCAGCCCGATCGTGGTCGCTACAGCCATTAATGCACCATAACCTAAGTCAGCCACCATCATACCAAAGAAAACATAGTAAAAGGGCGTCATCCATGGGGTTGGATCGATCTCATCGTATTTTGGCAGGCTATACATCTCCGTCAACATTTCAAAGGGTTGAATAAACGAGGCGTTTTTTAGCTTCGTTGGCACTTGATTGGCAGCAATCTCCTCTGCAGTGGGTTCTTCAAACGAATAGTAAATCTCGTTGGCAAAGGATTCTTGGACCATTTCCGCCACTAACGGTTGATCCTTTTCTGCGATCCAGCCGCGCAAGAGGGCAAAGGTCTGACCAGCTGCTAAGCGCTGTTGCATCATTGCCCGATTCTCACGAGTCAAAAACAGTTCTTCCGCTTGCTGTAACAGGATCAGCCGTTGTTTGTGCTGACTGATTTCTGTAATCAGTTCTTTGCGCTGCTGGGTCAAGGAAGTCAACGCTTGTTTCGCGTTTTGCAAAACCACTTTTGGTGATTCGGATGTTAGACCGGTTTCTTTCTTCACCCCATATCGGTGAAACAATTGGAACACTTGCTCTTCGATCGCTGCTAAAAATAGGCAGCTGAAATTGACTTTTTTTGGCTCAGAATAGATCACTTCGATATGAACCTCTTCCAATTGTCGCAAGGCTTCAGCTAGATCTTCCCAGCGTGGGCCTTCGACACGCCCAGCAAAAAAACTTGTATGAGCAGGTGCTTCGATCTCCAACGGCACGTCAAGATTTTGCCACTGTGTCGCCCATTCTTCCGTCTGCGTCGCTGCTTCGATCGCTTCGATCGTCTCTACCCAGCGCTCTTGCAAATTCTCGACTTCAACCAGCTCCGTCAATGCTGCTGCTTCATCGAAGCTTGTTTCAAAGTCCGACAGCCGCAAGGCATCTCGTTGCCATTCTATGCCTTTTTTCGCATCACCATTTTGGCGAATAAAGCGGATTGCTTCTTGCAGTCGACGAATCATTGGTTGGTGAGAAGCACCTTCTGGGGTGGCTCCTGCAAAAAATTCCCGTAGCCAAGTTTCGTTCGCTTCCTGCTCAAATACGTTCTCGATTTCAACAAACTGCATCGTTTGCAGCTTCGTCAATACCCTTTCTTGGTAGTGCTTCGGGGTGATCAACGTTAGTTTATTTAGTTTGGTTACTGCCATAAGTTCCGATCACTCCTTCAACGATCTGTTGAACCGCTTGCTCTTGGAAGCTTTGCATATTTTTTTGGTAACGATCTAACACTTGCTGGGTCTCTTTTGCCAGCTGCTGCTTTTGTGCTTCTAGTGACTGTTGCAACTGGTCTTCGACTGTTGCTTGTTCCTGAGCAAGGGCTTCTTCCAAAGCGGAAGCCCGCTCTTGCAATGCTTGTTGCTGCTGCGCTTCTTCCGACTGCAGTTCTTTTTTCAAAGCGAGCAATTGCTGTTCATTGGCTTCTTCTGCTTCTCGTAAACGAGTCAAAGCTTCTCTCATCGATTTCCCTCCCATAGTGATTTATATTCTCAACTGAAAAATAAACAAAAAAAGCATACCTCACGAAGAAGTATGCTGATAACAAAAAAAAGGCCAGCATTCCTCCAAGAATGTTTGCCTCACCCCTTGGCAAACCTGATCCTTGAAGCATAAAAAATGCTCAACCTTTGTCTATTTTATTTTTCAATTCCTGAACTATTATAGCAAAAAAAAATGTTTCCTTCAAGTAGAATCGTTTTTTATGAGAAAAAGACGATTTCTACTATTGTATGTTCGCTCGTAATTCCACTGCTCTTGGCTGTCCGAATAACCATTACTATTCGTTCAGTCTCTTGGGGACTTTTCACCTAACATTTGTCAGTGATCGGATTGTTCTTACTAAATTGAAATCGGTCAAAATCAATTTAAGCCTTAGAATGGTCTGAATGAAGAACGTTGAGATTTTTTGAAAATGCTAGACATCATTTGATTGGTACCAAAAAGGAGATAACAATTCCAACAACCCGTTCGATCCCTGACAAATCTTAAGTGAGAAGTTCGCTTATTTCGCTTCTCTTTTTATCGATGGCAGCGGTTGGCCCTTTTCTTCACAAATGAAATAACCGCCTCGGTAAAGGCATGTATAAATCTTACCGGGCTCCATTGTTAGGGGAAGCCCATTTTTTAAATACATCGGTTTTCTTTCCATTGAGCTCACCTTGTCTTTCGTGGGATAATAAGTCAAAATAAAAAACAACAGCTATTTCTAATCTTATCTTCAAGATTACCAAAAAATAAACTAATTTTCTAGTTTTTAATCAAAATATCGCAACTATATTGAATATTTTATAAAAAGATGGATATTTATCCGAGAGCGTGTGTAAAGAATGAACAGGAGGAAAAAAGGATGTCAGATGAACGTTGGTTTCAAATAAGAAGAAAGCGAAACATCGAATTAGGAATTTGTTTGCTCGTCGTCCTGCCGATGGTCTATGGCTTGTGGTTTCAACTGGCTTTTTTGATCCATTACATGTCGTTTTTATTTCTGGTTGCTGTCTTTACTGCAATCTACGAAGGAATTCGTTGTATCTGGGCTTTCATTAGAAAAAAACGATCTTGAGAAAGCTTTGCTCTGCTATAATAAATGAAACGAGCAGAGAGGAGTGCTTCTATGAAACGAATCATTATGGCTTGTGACTTACAACATACCCCCAAAGCTTTACAAGAATCCGCCCTTTCTTTTGACCCCTTTATCCCGGATTCTCGAAGTGTCGCAGAACTTTTTTATTCGGCCTATCATGAAACGACGGATGACGAAGGGGAATCGATTGCTGACTGGCAAAGAGAGCTGAGAGAGACTGCTGACGGAAAATACGGTCCCTTGAGTCCAGAGCTTTCTTTTCGTTTGCAAATGGATAATTATCCTATCGGTGCCGTAGTAACCAGCACGTTTCAAGAGCTTCCCCTGCTATTATTTGTTGTTATGAGCGCAGCCTTTAAAGGCAAAGGCTTATCCAAGCTAATGATGAATGAAGTGATCCAACGAGCAAAAGCCATGGGACTCACTCACCTTTATCTGGTAGTGACGGTTGAAAATCAGCCAGCCTACAAGCTGTATGAAGCATGCGGTTTTTCCTTTGCAGGTGAAAGCTGGGCTGATCTTTCCCCTTAGCTAGGCTCGCAAGTTATCCGTGTCATTTTCTACTATTTGAAAAGGAGCTTCGAACCAATGAATGAACGACTAGCTGCTGCGATCCAACTGCGGGCTGAAAAAAAGCTGCAACAATCAAATGAACAATTGATTCAATTAGCTGCCGAAAATCCCCAAGATGCCTTTGTCCACTACCAAACGGCTTGGAGTTATGATCTTTTAGGGGAAGAACAACAGGCAATTCCTTATTATGAACAAGCAATCGCGTTAGGTTTATCAGAAAACGACTTGCCAGATGCCTACCTAGGTCTAGGCAGCACCTATCGTGCCCTCGGCAAGTATCAAAAAGCCGAAGAAGTGTTTTTACACGCGATACAGCTGTTTCCAAAAAATCATGCTTTGCAAACCTTCTATGCCATGACACTGTTTAATCTAGCCGAGTATGAGCAAGCCGCTGAACGATTATTGACCCTGCTTGCCGAAACCTCTAGCGATCCAGACATCCAGTCTTACCGACAGGCACTTTTGTTTTATGCGGATAAACTCAATGAGACATGGGGTTAGATGTTTCCGTCGGATCAATCAAGCACTCCCTTCTCGATTAAAGAAAGGGAGTATTTCTTTTTTCCTGTCCCTTAATTACTCCTTCGCTATCAGCGCTTTGCTGAATCAATAGCCATCGACTTTCCTATGGTCCTTTTTCCTTCAATCAATACCAAACATCCATTATCGAAAATTTCGATAACAAAACCAATTGACGTGCACGGTCAAATTTGCTAATTTATCTATGCTTTTTTTATCAATATTTTGGAGGAATGACTATGCCCTTTATTGTCTATTTTTTTCTATCCTTATTGATTATTTATATTCCGACACCCACACTTTTGCTATTTTTTCAAAAACTTGCCTCGCAGCATGACAATCTGACGGCTTTTAGCAAACTTTTTCTATTATTGATGATCTTGCTGGATTATTACTTAAGCTATTATTGGTTGAAAAACTGCAAGGTCAAAAAAGCGCACTACCTTTATTTAGTTTTTGTCAATGTCTTCGAATGGCTGATCCACTTCTATCTTTATTCACGATTTGAAACGATCAATCTACTAGTCATTTTGTTGTTCCAAACCGTGCTACTATGCTGTATGATCTTTTTTCCTGTCTCAGAGAAATTTCGCTCATTCCTTTTTACCTAAAAAAGAGCATCCTTGGTTTCCACATAAAAAAATCCAGCTTCTCAATCGTTTCTTTCTAAGAACGGATTTACACGATAGCCCACCTTTGTTACGATTGATAAAAAGGATGTGTTGTGATGTCATTGATCGTCTTGATTGGCGCGCAAGCGGTAGGAAAAATGACTGTGGGGAAAGAACTGGAAAAACGATTGGATGCAAAACTATTATTCAATCACCAGACCATTGATCTTTTTGCGAATTTTCTTGGCTATAGCCCAGCAGCATTTGCTTTGTCTAATCAAACGCGGATCGAACTCTTCAAAGCCTTTGTTCATAATGAAGCCAATAATACGACAAAATCAATCATCTTTACGGTCTTGATTGATTTCGATCAAGCGGGAGACTTAGCTTTTTTACAAGAGATCGCCCAACTATTTACCGATGCCCGACAAGAGGTCTATTTTATCGAATTAGTGGCTGATATTGAGGAACGTTTAAAGCGCAATTGCCATGAGGACCGTTTAGCCGCAAAGCCGTCAAAAAGAGCGCTGGCTTTTTCTAGAAATGAGCTTTTGTCTTCGTATGAAAACTATCGCTTAGAAAGCCTGCCACAGGAATTAACTACCCTTTTCCCAACAATTCCTTCGCTGAAAATCAACAATACCCACTTGTCACCTGATGAAGTGAGTCAAAAAATTATTGCCCATTTTTCCTTGACTTAAGTGCCAAAGAAACGCCATTATCAAGCTTTGCTTCAATACGAAAATGTCTATTGACTTTGACGCTGCGTCAAGCGGTATCCTCTAATCAAGAGGAGGTGTCAAAATGAAAGTTTATGTTATGCCAATGTTTTACCAAATGAAGACAAAAGATATTGTGCAATCATCGAAATGGTTCACAGAAATCTTGGGTTTCCAGTCATTGTATCAGTTTCGCAATCAAGAAAATCAAGTGATGATGGACCACCTGCGTCTTGCTGACTACCAAGATTTGATGCTGATTGCAGCAGAAGCGTTCACTGTTGGCGATGGGGCAATTTTGAATGTAGCGATGAATGATCTTCAGAATATCGCTCAGAAAATTCCCTCAAAGTGGATCGTGGAACCTTTGATGGAAAAGCCTTGGAATGCCCTTGAAATGACCATCAAAGACCCCAACGGTTATTTGTTTACCCTAACAGAGGCAATAAGAAAAAACGAATCAGACTTTCAAACCTTGATGGACCAAGCCAAGGATTATTTTCAATAAAAGGAACCGAGTAAGAAGAATTGCTTTCTTACTCGGTTCCTTTTTATATAAAAACTTGATTCTGGCAGCAATGACAAAAAAAACGACCCTTTCCTAGAATTACCTAGCGAAACTTTTTGCACCATCAGATGTACCAATACACCGCTTTAGTATATTTTTAAGTATTGAAGGTAATTATTAACACACCTAACTCAGAACATGTTACACTAAGCGAAAAGGGGGATTTCCTATGGAAAAGAAATCGCAGCTTCCGTGGTACAAGCGTAAAAAATTCTACCTTCCAGTTGCCGTCGTCCTCGGCGTGATTGGGTTTCTTCCCAGTCTCGTTTCTCTTTTCGGGGTATCGATCGATGATGAATTCAATCCTGATTACTATTCTGATCCGAATGAACCAATGTTTAAGAAAAAGCAAAACTGACTGTTGCGATGCCGTATGTAGGTTTTTTGACCAACAAAAAAAGAGCAATCACTCGCTGTTGTGTTTGCTCCTTTTTTAAAAGGGATTCGGCAAACCTACGCACCTTGACAGGGTAAGCTGTTTGGGGAGAGGGCGTTTGAATGCGCGAATGAACAGTAACTTATTACGTGAAACCACTTATACTTTTTTCCTGTTAAAAAATCAATTGCTAACCAATCACAAAGGATCGATTATTTGAAGAAAGAAAAAACGTTAGCCATTAGTTCTACAACTTCCCAGGGAAAACTAAAAAAATCAAACATCCATTTCTCCTCCTTTAATTGACTTTCTTCAAGTTTACCCGCAAAATAAAGCTGTAACATATTTGGACTATTTTTCCGTCCACTTTTTTTAGGAGGGATTTTTTGAAGGCCAATGACTTGTTAAAAGAGTTACGAACGGAACGAAATATCTCACAGCGAAAATTGGTTGAGAACATTTCAGAACGCAGTACACTGGCAACCTTTGAACAAAAAGGGCATCGCATCGCCTTTGATATTTTGCACCAATATTTGGACCGCTTAAATGTCACCTTAGAGGAATTTGAGTATCGCTTGGATGACAATCAAGTCAGCGAGAAAAAACAGCTATCCAAACAGTTGACCACCGCTTACTATGAAAGCAATTATTCTGAAGTACTCTCTTTGATCAACAAAGCCCAAGCACTGTATAAAACCACGAAGGATTTTTTCTATTATGTATTGTATAGTCAATTCTTTTTGATTTTAGAGAAAAAAGGCGTAGTTACCGACGAGGAAGAACGTTGCATCATCGAAGCGACCATCAAGAAATACTTGGAACGAATCGACACGTGGGGAAAGTTTGAAATCTCCTTATTTACCAATCTGCTTTTCCTTTTTTCTGACGAGTACATCTTGTATCAAATGAAACACCTGAATAAAAAAATTTTTTACAGCAATACGCTAAGTATTAATTATCAAATCTACACAAAATTGCTGACGAATGCGGCTTTCTTGTTTATCGATCGCAAAAAACCTGCCGAGTTGGCGCATGTGCTGACGTATCTAGCCGATCACCTGCCGCCGGACAATGATCGTATCCGCCTGATGATTCGTTATTTCGAAGGCATTTACGCCTTGTTCCAAGGAGATCGTACGCTGGGAATGGCCACGATTGAAAAAGCCTTGGACTATCTGCGATTTATTGGACAAGAAGCTTTTGCCAAAGAATTAGAGGTACTGGCTCATAGTATCTAAAAAAACCTGCTGCTTCCTCTCAGTAAGAGAACGACTCTCTTACACGGAGGAAACAGCAGGTTTATTTTTTCTTAAAGTAAATGCAATGCTTCTTTCCAGAGCAAAACTCGTTTGACGGAAGCATTCAAATCAGCTTCCAAATAGCGGCCATCTTCAACCGCTTGTACGACAAAGGGGATCTGTTCTTGGTAGGTAGATGAGATCACTAGATCATTTCCCGCCTGCAACGCCTGTAATGCGGCTTCATTTTGCGGAATGAACTCAGAAAGTCCTGCCATATCCAAGTCATCCGTCATGATGACCCCTTCAAAATGCAATTCATTTCGGAGCAACTCATGCACGGGTTTTGAAATAGAGGCGGGTACAGTGTTATCGATACTATTGACAATCGTATGGGCCACCAAAATACTATCGGCACCAGCCTTGATCCCTGCTGCAAAAGGCAGAAAATCCGTTTCCCGCAGTGCAGATAGCGGGCGGTCATCGGTGACGATGGCGACATGCGAGTCACGATTGTTGCCATAGCCGGGAAAATGCTTCAAGGTTGACCCCACGTGGTGTTTCTGCAAAACATGAACCACACGTTCTACAAACGCACTCGTGCCCTGCGCATCCATGCCAATGGTTCGGTCGTAGATAAAGGACTGCGGATCAGTGGAAACATCGGCAACGGGAAACAGCCCGGCATTGATGCCATACGCTTTTAAAATTTCCGCTTTCTTTGCTGTATCTTCTTCGATCGCCGACCATCCACCTTGGGCATATAGCTGTTGTGGTGAGAGAAAACGCTGATCCGTAAGGTTCGGATTGCGGCTGATGCGAGTCACCGTGCCCCCTTCTTCATCCATACCGATCAACAGCGGAATGGCGCTGGCTGCTTGGTAATCTGAAATTTTCTGTTTCAAGCTCTCCGCCGTCTCATTTTCGGTATCACGGCCGAATAACAGATAGCCGCCAAAGTGATAGTTTTGAAGTTCTTCGATTTGATTGCTTTCAGGTACACGCACAAAAAACAATTGCCCGACCTTCTCCTCCAAACTCATCGTGGCGACTTTTTCTTCTATTGCCTCTTCTGACTGTTCTTGCGTGGAAGTGGAAACAGAAGGTGACGTGGAAACTGAGGTGGTTTCTTGGCTTGCACTGCTTTCTTCCTTTGTTTCGTCTCTCGAGCTGCTTTGCTGGATCACGGATGACTCCTCCGTTTGCTGTTTTTGCTGTTCTATCACCCACTTCATCCCTCCCATTGCTGCTAAGACTAAGAAAAGAAACAGTCCCATAGCGAGTCCTTTTTTATTCATAGGTTCACCTTCCCCTCTAAACAAGTTATTGAGAATGACTAAGCCCATCCTTAGAAAGAAAAAAGTGAACCACTGACGAAATATTCGCAGATGATTCACTTCAATGGATGTTATCGTTCTTTTTTACTCGTTAAACGAACCGTCGGATCAGCCGTTTGTATGGTACCGCACGCCCTACGATGTAAATCAACGCAGTTTGTATCGGGAACATGATGACTGCTTTTAGCAAGCGGACCGACCAGATGGCCCAGCTTGTCAAAGGAATATTCAGCATCATAGCTAACCAGATCGGAGTTAAGATCAAGGTTATCAAAATAGTATTTAACAAGACGACCGTTGCCGCTCGTTTTAATGTGACTTCTTTCCGATAGAAGAAGTAGCCATAAATCAGTCCACCAACAAAGGCATTGATGGTAAAGCCGAAAAAGTAGGCTGATTTTGGAAAAATCACCATTCCTGCGATATCAGCTAATGACGATCCAACTGCGGTCCAAAACGGACCAAACAGCATACCCATGATCAGCTGTGGTACAAAGGAAAATGTGATTTTGATATAGGAGGTTTCAAACCCCAAGATTTGCGACAAGACCACCATTAAGGCAATCAAAAGTCCCATGACCGCAATCATGTGTGCATCGACTTTTCTTTTCATAGCGAGCATCTCCTTTTAGAGTTGCTACAAATTCATGCAGCGAATGCGAAAATAAAACCGCGAACGAATGACCGTTCTTCGTCCGAAAGGCAACATCCCATCCTTTCAGCACTTAACGCTTTATTTCCTACTCTGATTTTTATTAGGTATTACTACCCAGACACACTATAGCATACAAGCGCGGACTGCCACAATTTTTCTTGCTTATTTTCTTGTACAAACTCTGCCAATGTTCGCTTTTCTTTTTTGCGCATCAAAAAAACGCTTTTCTTATGTGAATTTTTCTGCCACCAGTAAGTGAGCAACAAACATTCTCAAAAAAAGCGTTCATTCCTGTTTATTGTTTCATTTTATGCCTTATGACAATTTATCCAATTAAATTGTCATTGATCAATACCGATTTGATGTCGCGTAATTGATGATCGATAGAAAGTTGTTCATGGGTCATCGTTGCGGTGACCTCTTTCATAGCGTGCATTTCTTCATTTAATTCGTTGATGTTCGTCACTAATTTGTTCAATGCTTCAATAATCAATTGATTGTTATCCATGGTGAAACACTCCTTTTTGTAATGGTTGAGGTCATTCTTCTTCGTTGATTGGCTGCTTCAAAGTACCAACGGCGGCAACTGCGCGTTTCGTTTTATAAAACAATTTGTATAAAACAAGAACAACGACTGGGATCAGTCCGCATAAGATGTAGATCTGCGAGTAATCAAACAGACCGTGCAAGCTTCCTAATGCATAGGGACCTACGCCTAAGCCGAGGTCCAGCCCGATGAAATAGGTGGAGAGCGCTACGCCAACACGGTGAGGATCGACCTCTTTTAGACAAACGGCTTGGCCATTCGACATGAAGGTGCCATAGCCCAAGCCGACAAAGCAACCCGCAAGCAACAACATCCAGCTGTTGCCGGTAATACTCAATAGGAAAAGACCAAGGGTCAAGAAAAGAAAGCTAGGATACATGACCGCATCTGCGCCATGGCGGTCAAATAGTTTGCCAGTCATTGGTCGTGTGAAGGTCACGGAAAGTGCATAGACGATGAAGAAAAAAGCACCGGCCGTTTCTAACCCAAGGTCACTGGCGTAGATCGACAAGAAGCCGAGAACACTGGAATAAGCCAAACCGATCAAAAAGGCAATCCCGGAAATGAAAAAGACTTTTGGTTCGACAAAACTTTTGATGGACCATTTTTTTAGTTGTGCTCTGTGTTCTTCTGTTAATGGGATGTTTTTGACTGGGAACCAGAAACACGCGATGGCTGTTGCGATTGATAAGATGGTTGCTAACCAAATAATGAAATCAAAGCCGACGGTCGGTAATAATAGCATGCCAATAAAAGGTCCGACTGCTGCTGCTAAACTGGTACTTAATCCATAGTAATTGATCCCTTCGCCATGTTTGGAAGCTGGGATATATGCTGTGACGATCGCATTAGCCGCAGTTGAGACGGCGCCGTAAGCAAAGCCATTGAAAAAGCGCACGGTATCTAAAATGTAGATGTTGACCGAGATTAAATAGGCAGCAGTGGTAATAACATAAAACAAAATCCCCCAGCGCAAAACGGCTTTGCGACCGACTAATTCTAAAATTTTTCCAACATACAAGCGAGCGATCAAGGTCCCGATGATGTAGATCCCCGCTGCCAAGCCAGCTTGTGCGGTGGATGCCCCTAACTCCTGAGTGGCAAATTTCGCAGTGATGACGACAAAACAATAATACACGAGAAAGACGATAAAATTGATCAAGGTAATCGTGATAAACCCTTTGTTCCATAGTTTTTCATTTTTAGTGGACGGCAACGAGCTGACGACTCCTTCTTGATTGGTTTCCCTATCTGACATGTTTCTTCCATTCCTCCTGTTTGTGCTGTGATGCGTTTTACTATACCGAAACTTCCTCTGCTTGAAATGCGCTTTTGCTGTTAAAAAAGAGCATTAACAAGAAACATTAACATTTGTTATTGCTTTTTCACTAGAAATGTCTTTTAATGAAGCTTGAATAGAGGATATTTCATCTTTTTTTCAGAAAATGTTGGGTTGGCATCAAGTGAAGGAGTAACGCGGGTGGAAAAACAGATATTACGTGATTATTTAGAAAAACAAGCAATACCGATCGTTATCCGTAAGAAAAAGAGTTACTTGACGTATGAGGGGATCCCGGATCGGTACGTCTATATTTTAAAAAAAGGCATCATCAAAACTAGCGTAGTGACCCATGAAGGGCGCGAATTCAACTTGCGCTATTTGACGGATTTCGAGATCGTCTCTTTGTTTAAAGACGAATCCTCTCAAGAAGTCGAAGCCCCTTTTAATGTGCGGGTTGAATCAGAAGAAGCCGAATTATACAAAATCGTGCGGGATCAATTTTGGGCAGATGTCAATCGTGACCGTCTGCTACAGGATTATGTCAAAGAGTATTATCGGAGAAACTTGATGGATACGATGAAAAAGATGCAGCAAATGCTGATGAACGGCAAATTTGGTGCTGTCTGTACCCAAATCAATGAGCTCTATGAAACTTTTGGGGTTCAAACAACAGAGGGCGTCTTGATCGACTTTGAAGTCACCAATGAAGAGATCGCTCGCTTTTGCGGCATTACCTCTGCCAGCAGTGTCAATCGAATGATGCAAAAATTACGAGAATCTGGTGCTCTAAAGAGTGTCGATCGCAAACTATTAGTGACCGATATCGACTTTATTCGGGAGAATATTATTTATTGATCAAAAAAGACTTTGTACGCCTTTTGGTTTCAGGCACACAAAGTCTTTTTTTCGATTAAATAAACGTCACCGTTTCCGTCACTTCGATCGTTGGATCTAACGATTGGATCACGGGGCAATTTGGTGAAACGAGTTTTAGGCAACGGGTCGCTTTGTCATGATCAGCTTCGGCGATTTTCGCATAAAACTGAATGTGGATAGCACTGACTGGTTGGGCTTTTTTGTTGTCGTCTCGGTCATAGCTGACTTCGATCTTTTCGATTTCTGCTTCAACCTTTGAATTCTCTAAGACAGATGCGTATACATAGCCGCCGCAAGCAGCTACCGCACTCACAAGCATTTGGACTGGCGAATAGCCTTTTTCCCGTGCTAACACCCAATTGCCAGTTGGGGTCGTCATTTCAAATTTGTCGCTTCCTTGATGGATCGTCAATGTTTCTACTGTCATCGTTTTTCTCTCCTCACAAAATGATCTGGTTCAACTTCGACCCATTCATACAATGGTGTCAAAGTAATCGTGCTTTGAATTTCCGTTTGTTCCATCGCACCTCTTGCTAACACAGGATCAGCGATCGGCGCTGCTGCTAATAATTTCTTCGTGTAAGGATGCAGCGGATTTTCAAACAAACGGTCGGTAGGTGCCAATTCAACTAATTTCCCTTGATACATGACGGCTGTTCGATCACTGATATGACGAATCACGGACAAGTCATGGGAAATGAATAAATAAGACAATGAAAACTCTTTTTGTAGACGCAGTAGCAATTGGATAATCTGAGCCTGAATGGAGACATCTAATGCCGAAGTCGGTTCGTCACACAAGACGAACGCCGGGCGATTGACCACCGCACGAGCGATACCGATCCGTTGCCGTTGTCCGCCGCTGAAACTGCGAGGCAGTTTATGGACGTCATCACCGATGATCCCGACGATCGCTAAGATTTCTTTGGCTTTCGCTCGAGCAGCATCTTTCGTTTCATGATACAACGGCTCCATCACCAGTTCAAGTGCTGTCATACGGGGATTCAATGATGAATACGGATCTTGGAAAATGATCTGCATTTGCTGATACGCTGCTTTGCGATCTTCTGCCGTCAATGCTGTTATCTCTTTGCCTTCAAAGAAAATCTCCCCGCTTGTTAAGGTCTCTAAATTTAAAATACTGCGTCCTAAAGTGGTTTTCCCACTCCCAGATTCCCCCACTAGCCCCAATGTCTCGCCCCGATGGATCGTTAGGCTGACATCTTCGACCGCTCGGACTTCACTGACAGTGCCGCGCCAGTTTTTACTGCGAAAGATTTTCGTCGCATGTTCTACGCGAATCAGTTCTTCCATTATTCTGTCACCTCCTGATTGCGCCAGACGCGATGTGTCTTAGATAGTTGCGTTTCTTGCAGTTCATCTGCCAATGTCTCATGATAGTCAAAGACTTTTAATTCGGCATGCTTGTCGCCTAAATGGGCCGCCTGCAATAATTGTTTCGTATAAGGATGTTCCGGCTGATAAAAAATTTCTTCCGTGGTTCCTTCTTCCACGACTCGGCCTTGATACATCACTTTAATAAAGTCGCACATTCCTGCAACGACCCCAAAGTCATGGGTCACAAGGACGACGGAAAGCTGGTTCTCTCTTTGCAGGTTTTTGATCAATGCCAAAATCTGTGCTTGGATCGTCACATCTAAAGCCGTTGTCGGTTCATCTGCGATCAGCAATTTCGGTTGCGCCAACAAAGCCATGGCAATCATCACCCGCTGACGCATCCCCCCAGATAGCTCATGAGGATATTGTTTCATGCGTTGTGCTGGAAAAGGTATGCCGACTTTTTCTAACTCTTTGACGGCGATTTCTTGTGCTGCTTTTTTCGATACTTTTTGTGAGCGGCGAATCACTTCAATCAAATGATAGCCAATCGTGCGCAAAGGATTTAACGAAGTCATCGGGTCTTGAAAAATCATGGCGATCGGTAATGTTCGACGATCGGTCACTGCTGCTCCTTCAAATGTATAACTGGTATAGTGATCGGTCACTTTATCAGGCAAAAGATCCATGACGCTTTTCATGGTCATACTTTTGCCGCTGCCAGATTCGCCAACGATCCCAACGACTTTGCCCTTAGGAATTACCAGATCAAGATTTTTTACTAACGGTTTCGGACCGGTTTTGCTTTGAAATGTCACATTCAACGCTTCGATCGCTAATAACTCTGTCTTCATCGGTCACACCTCTCTCTGCAAGACATGTTTGATCATGTCGCCGATATTGTTAAAGGAATAGATGGTGAAAATAACAAAGAGCCCTGGAAGAATCGCCATGTATGGTGCCCGCTGCAAGCTGTTTTGCGCGTTTTGCAACAGACTGCCCCACGAAGCCATCGGTTGCTGTATTCCTAAGCCTAGAAAACTCAAAGCCGATTCGGTCATGATCGCTCCTGAAATACTTGCAGATGCCGCAACGATCAAGGTAGGAAGCACTGCTGGGAAAACATGCTTCACGATAATACTAAATGAAGAACGTCCGATAAATTTCCCGTAAGCGACATATTCCCGTTCTTTCGCCGCTAACGTTTCACCACGAATCAAACGAGCGATGTTCATCCAGGAGAAGCCGCCGATCACAATAATAATCGTGGTTAGTCCGGGACGTAAAAAGACGCTCAAAACGATCACTAACACCAACCAAGGAATCGATGACAATACATCGACGAGCCGCATCAGCAGGTTGTCGATCCAACCGCCAAAGTAGCCAGAAACAAGACCGACAAGAGTCCCAATAAACGTCGCTGTGATCATTGCCAAAACACCTACAAACAATGATACCCGACCGCCGTAGACGACCCGAATAAAGTAATCTCGCCCCACTTCATCGGTTCCAAATAAATGAGACCAACTCGGCGGCTGTGACATGTTGCTGACATCCGTTGCATTAGGATCGATGGGGATCAAAGGTGCAACAAGCGACAAAATAATCAATAACGTCAGGAAAACGACAGAAAAGGTATAGATGGGCGAAGCAAGCATGACTTCACTGATTTTTTTGAAACGTTTCATTACTTACTCCCTCCTTTACGGATACGTGGATCAACCACGGAGTATAATACATCCGCTAACAAATTCCCTAAGATGACCAGTGTTGCTGACAACAGCATGATGGCCATGATCACAGGATAATCGAGGCTTTTCGTCGCACTCATCAAGTAAGGGCCGACGCCCGGCCAGCCGTAGATCGTTTCTGTAATGATCGCACCGGTAACTAACATCGGCAACGCCAAGCCGATTTGGGTGACAACGGGAATCAAAATATTTCGACTAATATGACGGCTGAAAATCTGCCATTTGCTGGCATGAAATGCCCGTTGCACCATCACGTAGTCTTCTGAAACTTGTTGTGTCGCTGATGCCCGAATATACCGCGTCAAATCTGGGAAGAAGGCGACAGTCAATGTGGTATAAGGCAAAATAAAATGCTGCAGAAAATCGCCAAAATCCCCTTCTTTACCGACCGTATACATGCCAATGATTGGAAACATATTTAATAAGTAACCAAACACATAAATCAAGATCATCGCAAACCAGAAGGTCGGCACAGCGATTCCTAGAGATGCCACAGCGTCAATGATCCGATCCCAAATCTTTCCTTTGTTGGCAGCAGCCAACAGGCCCAAAATGATGGCCAACAACAAGGCAGTCAAATAAGCGGGGATCACTAGGCGCATGGTATTGGGAATCCGAGTCGCAAGTTCTTGTGAAATACTACTTTGAGACACCAAAGAAAAGCCAAGATTACCGGTAAGAATATTTCTGATCCAAAGAAAATATTGAACCAAAAAGGGTTGATCCAAGCCATAGCGCTGCCGCAAAAGATCGATTTGCTCTTGCGACATATTGGGTGTCGTGATGGAGTCGATCACATCATACGGTGCGATATGTATAAGTGAAAAAACGATAAAAGAGATCACAAACAGCAAAGGGATTGCTTGCAATACTCGTTTTGCAATGTATCGAAACATAACTGACCTACTTTCTTTTTCATAGAAAAAAGCTGTGATAAAAAAGATTCCTCTTTATCACAGCCAATGGATTTACTTGATTGTCAATTTAGACATATCTTCGAATGTATAGATTGGGATCAAACCTGCATCTTCTACATTACCAATTCGGTTATTGACCGCTAGGATTTTCTTGTTGTCAACGATTGGGTAAATGATCGCTTCGTCAGCAATGGCCTTTTGCAAATCATCATACAATGCTTCACGTTTGTCCGTGTCTAATTCAACTGCTGCTTGGGCAAACAAATTGTCAATGGTTTCGCTATTGCTTTGGAAGTAGTTGGCACTACCGCCAGTTTCAAATAGACTGCCGTATAAGTCAGGGTCATTTCCCATGATATACCCGCCAAGGAATAAGTTGTACTTCGTTGAATCAGGTTTCTTCAACTCGGTAAAGATCGCTGTACCATCGCCACCTTCAAGTGTAACCGTTATGCCTGCTTGTTGCAATTGTTGTTGGATCAACGTAGCTTGGATCGTTTGGGCTGGATCGGTTGAGTTGAAAGCCAAATTCAATGACAAATCAGTCACACCAGCTTCTTGTAAAAGTTCTTTTGCTTTTTCAGCATTCGTCTCATATTTTTCAACATCATCAGTGACGTATGGGTTGTTCGGTGGCAAGAATGAATATGGTGTTGCATAATACTCTTCATCTAAATATGCTGCTTGATTTAATTCATCTTTGTTCAACGCATAGAGAACTGCTTGTCGAACTTTCACATCTTGCAAAGCATCTGAGTGAGTGTTCAAGCCTAGATAACCAACACGGTTTTCAGTATAAGGATAAACAGAGATCTGCTCATCATCTAAGTCTTCAATATCTGAAGGCAAGACAACGGCTGCATCCACTTCCCCTTTTTGCAAAGCGACTTTCGCAGTATCGGTACTTTCGATGATGCGCAACGTCACATTTTGAATCGAAGGCTTGCCGCCATAATAGTTTTCATTGGCTTCAAAAGTAAAGTACTCACCACGTTTGTATTCTTTCAGTTGATACGGACCAGTGCCGACTGGTTTTTCAGGCAGTTCACTGACAGAGAAGTCGGTAACATCTTTAAAGATATGCTCAGGAATGATGTATGTTTCGGTTGCAATATTGCTGATCGCTGCCGCACTCGGTGTCGGCAACACGAATTTGACGGTGTATTCATCCACTTTTTCGATCGAGATTGGTTGGTCGTCGACCCAAAGGGAATCGGCATTGCCATTTTCTTTTTTGACTTTTTGTTCATATGTGAAAACAACGTCATCGGCGGTAAAGTCTTCGCCATCTGACCATTTCACATCTTGTTTCAAATGTACTGTCAATGAAAGGCCGTCTTCAGCTGGTTCCACTGATTCTGCCAACGCATTTTGTGTTGTTCCGTCTGCTTCCACTGTAACTAGTGGAGAATAGATCATGTTTGTCACTGTCAATCCCCAACGATCACTGGTGTTGATCGGGTTAGTGGACGATGGGTCCCCGCTGATCGCATAAGTGAATGTTGAATCATCCCCAGCTCCAGCTGCACTACTGGTTGACGTTTCTTCTGTATTTGATCCACCGCAGGCTGCTAGAACAAATCCTAGTCCAACGACGGCAACACTTGCTAAACCTTTTTTCCAATTTATCATTTTTCCATCCTACTTCCTGTTCCTATATAGTAATAGTCGTTTTTAACTTTCTATTCCCATACAGGTATACTAGATTTCTTTGTTACTTCCTCGATGATTGCTTTTACTTCATCGGTCTGATAATATCGAACGACCGTTTGGTAAACGTCATTGTCTGCTTCGTCTGCTCGCGCAGCGATCACATTATAATAAGGCTTGGAGGAATCAGCCACAGGTTCTAAGAAAATCGCATCTTCTGTAGGAACCAAACCAGCATCGACGGCCATGCCATTATTGATCAAAGAAATGTCGACATCGGTCATTGCCCGAGCAGTTTGATTGGAGTCAAGTAGCTCAAATTTCAGGGCTTTGGGATTGTCAATGACATCACTGGTTGTTGGCAGTAAACCTTTTGATTCATCCAAAGTGATCAAACCGGCGGTCTGTAAGAGTAATAGTGCACGGCTCTCATTTGAGACATCATTGGGTAAAGCCACCGTAGCACCATCTGCCAATTCGTTGACATCGGTGATTTTATCGGAATAAATACCAAGTGGGTTTAATGTCGTATAGGCAATCGTCGTGTTGGAATAACCACTTTCTTCGTTGACATTGTCCATAAAAATCTCCGTCAATGCTGCGTGAAGGTCAATTGAGCCATCCTCAAGCGCCACGATTGGCTGACGATAATCGGTGAATTTCACCAATTGCAAGTCGATATTTTCGTTTTCCTTCAATTCTTCCTGCACATGTTCCCAGGCTTCGTTTTGCTCACCCACGACACCCAATTTGACAACGGTGGCTTCCTCATCTGCTTGACTGCTGCCGCAAGCGGCGAAGCTGAACAATGCCAGCAATCCAAGAGCCCCTGTTGCCAATCCCTTTACTACGTTTCTTTTCATCCCTTTTTCCCCTTTTGTTCCCTCCTCAGATCAGTCGTCCCGTTTTCTTGACGTATTGCTCAACTAGACCAATTTCACCTCTGTTTCTCAAAACAAATTGTTTTTTCAAAGGAGAAATGGCAAATGCCTGTTGCCGTCAACCGAAAACATCGGACTCACTATTCATATGTAGTGTAACTTTATCCTATACAACTAAAACTGTCAATAAAATTACTCTACAAAAGTAAGTTTTTAACTAGCTGATCTGTGGTCGGGTTATTTGAATATCTTCAGTGCATTTTCTAAGTCATCGATCAAATCTTTACTACTTTCGATCCCAATGGAGATCCGTAAAATATCCGGCGTCAACCCATAAGATTCTCGTACCTCTTGAGGAATATCCGCGTGGGTCTGTGTCGTTGGATACGTGATGAGACTTTCCACACCACCTAGGCTTTCCGCAAAGGTAAAGACCTGTAATGCTGCTAAAAAGCCGCTGATTTTGGTTTCATCAAGCACCCGAATACTGATCATCGCGCCGGCGTTCGGATAAAGCACCTCTTTGATCGCCGGATGGGCTCGTAAAAAGCGGCCGACTTCCTTGGCGTTGGCTTCCTGCCGTTCAAAGCGCAATGGCAGCGTCTTTAAACTACGAATAAATAACCACGTATCAAAGCTGCTCAAGGTAGGGCCAGAAGTATTGGCTAAATAGTTCAAACGCTCCCCCAGCTGCGCATCTTTTGCGATCACGACACCAGCCAAAATATCATTGTGGCCAGATAAGAATTTGGTGCCTGAATGGATCACTAGATCCGCGCCATCTTCTAAGGGCAACTGCCGTAAGGGCGTCAAAAAGGTATTATCTACGATCAATAGCGCCCCCTGTTCGTGAGCAAGCTTGGCGGTTTCAGCAATATCCGTCACGGTCATCAAAGGATTCGTCGGGGTCTCTAAGAAGACAGCCGTTACCTCGTCAGTTAATTTTTCACTTAATTCGGCTAAAGTACTGAAGGTATCGAAAAAGGCCCGCTGGCTATTTTCCAGTTCCGCAAAATAGCGAAAGCTACCGCCGTACAAGTCACGAGAAACCAAAAAGCGGCTGCCGCTGGCAAATAAATCAAAAATCAAAGCGATCGCACTCATGCCAGAGCTGGTCACTACTGCCCGAGCCCCTTTTTCTAATTCGGCAAGGCCTGCTTCTAAAATATCCCGGGTCGGATTTTTGGTCCTAGTATAATCATAGCCGGTACTTTGCCCCAATTCAGGATGTGCAAAGGTCGTGGAAAGATAAATTGGCGGACTGATCGCCCCGGTTTGCTGATCCGAATGATTGCCTAATTGGGCGAGAAAAGTTGCTGTATCAATGTTCATGTCGTTCCTCCTTTTTGATTGCCTCAATCAAACGATCAAGGGCTTTTTGAATGATCGTTGGTGTTGTCGCAAGATTCAGACGAATCAAGCCCTGACCGTCTTGTGAAAACCATTCCCCATAGTCGACTGCCAGACCGGCAGTATCTTGGATCACGTGCTTGGTTCGTTCTTTGGCGATGACTTGCCGCAGATCGACCCAGAGAAGATAGGTTCCTTCTAATGGCAGGAGCTCAATTTTGGGAAATGCTTCTTGCAGTTGCTGGCGGACCATTTGTTCATTGGCAGCAACCACCAAAAGCAGGTCATCTAGCCATTGATCCCCCGATTCATACGCGGCTTTCGCAGCCACCAATCCCAAACGATTGACTTCCGTCTGCTTGTATTGTCGGCACCAAGCCTGATAGGCTCTGCGCATCTCTAAATCAGGAATCCAAACATGAGAGAGTAATAATCCTGCTAAGTTGAAGGTTTTTGAGGGCGAATCCAGAACGATCAGCTTCTCAAAGCCGAACCCCTGTGCCACTGTCACGGCTGAAACAAATTGCTGCTCACCGAGTATCAGTTCACGATGGATCTCGTCGGCGATCACGACAACCTCATGTTTTTGGCAAATGGCCAATAACTGATGCAGTTCTTTCTCTTGCCAGACCCGTCCTACTGGATTGTGGGGGGAGCAGAGAATAAATAGTTTCACTTTTTCTTCAATAATTTTGGCTTCAAAAGCAGCAAAATCGATTTGATAGGAATTCTTCACCTTTTGCAAGGGTGCTTCTATCAAGCGCCTTTTCGTCTCTTTGATGCTGTCAAAAAAGGGATAATAGACGGGCGGCTGGATCAAGATGCCATCGTCTCGTTCTGTGAAACAATGAAGCAAATCAACCAAAGATTGGACGACCCCTGTGGAAAACGAGAGCCATTTTTCTTCGAATTTCGTCCCCCAGTGGCGATCTTGCCAAGCTTGATAGGCTAAAAAATAGCCTGAGGGGGGAATCGCATAGCCAAAGGTTCCTTGAGCAACCAGTTGCTGCAAGGCTTCTTCCACTGCCTTTGGCGCCGCAAAATCCATATCAGCTACCCATAAAGGCAAAAGCTTTTCTCCTTGGAACCGTTGATCCACAAGATCCCATTTTAAAGAATTGGTGCCTTTTCGCTGCCTGGCATAGTGGGAGAGAAAATGCTCAATCGTCATTGATACTCACCCGACCTTCTGGCTCACTACCGATCCGATAGCCTTCTTTCGTGGGCGTGACGGACAGGTCATACGGCGTTCGCAAATAGGTTTCATTGATCCAATTGCTGAAAAACAAAGAGGCATGTCCTCGCCAACGGTTGGTGATTTTTCCGCCTAAGCGGTCATAGGCAAAGTAATTTTTGGGCAATGCGGTATCTAAGCCCCGTTCCATGTCTCGCAAGTACTCTTCATTCAAGGTCGTTGAATGGTATTCAAAATGTCCTAGCAAGAAGGCATTTTTATGATCTTCTGATACGAAGATGGAAGGCCCTGTTTCAACGCCCGCTGCCAATATTTCTAAAGGCGCTTGGGCCAGCTGGACATCATCGATGCCAGTATAGCGCGAATGCGGTGTATAAAAGACGTCGTCAAAGCCCCGAACCAGTGGATGAAAATGCGTGACTGTTTGTTCGAAGACACCGAACAATTTGCTTTGGTACAATACTTTGTCGATACCGTAATGGTAATAAAGCCCCGCTTGTGCCCCCCAGCAAATATGTAGGACTGAAGTGCAATTCGTCTGACTCCAATCCATGATTTCTTGTAGTTCTTGCCAATAGTCAATGGCTTCGAATGCCATTTTTTCAACTGGGGCTCCGGTGATGATCAAGCCATCGAATCGTTGCGGCTGGATCACTGAAAATTCTTGATAAAACTTTTCCATGTGATCGACAGAGGTGTTTCTGCTTTCGTGGTATTTCATTTTTAGTAAAGTCACCTCAATTTGCAGTGGACTTTGGGAAAGTAAACGCAACAACTGATTTTCTGTAGCGATCTTTTTCGGCATCAAATTGACGATCGCGATTTTCAAGGGACGGATCTCTTGCTTCGCCGCTTTATGCTGCAGTAAGGCAAAGACATTTTCTTTTTGCAGGACCGCTGCAGCGGGTAATTCTTTGGGAATAATGATTGGCATTGCTTCAACCCCTTACAGATAAATTTCTTGTTGAAGAGAAAGCGAACAGTTTCGGCTGTGAAAAACAAAAAAAGCCGCCCTTTTATCCTTATGGATAAAAGGGACGACTTGATGCGCGTTACCACCCTAATTCGTGCTATTCTCACAAATAACACCTCAACAGTACACTATGATACTTGGCGCTGTAACGGGCGCATGCCGTTTTGCTGGCGTGAACCGACAAAAAAACTCAGAGCTCATCTTCACTGATCACCGCATGTCTCCTTTTTCACCAACCGGAGTCTCTGTACCTTTGTTGATCTGCTACTCTTCTCTTCAACGTTATCGAAATCTTTGTTTAATTTTAAAAAATTATAATTGTTTTTTCATTTACTGTCAACGGCAAGTTGAGACTTTTTCTTAGATTTCTTCTAAATATAAGTATTGCTGACCCATTTTTTCATAGATCGCTGCTAAGTCTTCTTTGCTGACTTCGCGATCCTTATGTCCATAAGGGTCGTTGACATACATCGTATCACCATCGATGCCAGTGATCACCACCGAATGAATCAATGCAGTCACAAGGATTTCGCCATTTTGGGTATTCCATTGAAAGAAATCAGCATCGGTAGGTACTTGTAATTCTAACGTCGCGATCATCCAAACTGGTTTCCCAGATTGCAGGACTTTGACGATCTCATCAAAACTTTTGTCTCGTCCACTAACGACTTCATATTGCTCTTTTACAATACTTTCGGCGACATCAGTGATCGGTTCTACGTCAACACCCATCGCGCTATCGCCGCCATAGATGTTTCCAACAAAGCCTTCTCGCGGATCTCCATGGTGATTATAATCCTCATAAAGTGGGACATACACTAATTCTTCTGCCAATTGATTTTTATTGGTATCAAATCCGTAAAAATTCAAGAGCATCGATAAAGCAGTTACTTCACAACCATTTCCTAACGTAACTTCATCGAATTGATTTTCTAACGGAACATCCAATTGAATAACGTCACTGTATTCAGGCTCTGGTGTTTGTTCTTCATCCGAAAGTGCTAGTGTCAATTCATCCTCTATCTTTTCAAAGGGGGACTGCCCATTCTTACTGTCATAAAAAATCAGCAGAAAGAAGAGCATCAAGACGAACATACCTAAAAGTAACCGTTTTAACTTTTTCTTCTTCATCTACTTCCTCCTCTTTTATATTATAACTTATTTCTGTTTATTATTTCACTATAATAAACGTTTTAAGAAGGAGTATTTTCTTAATCTGAATACAAAAAAATAGACCCGTTTACGCAGCGGGTCTATTCAAACTGGCGCTTATGCCGCTTTCTTCTGTTTCTGAATAAAGCGTCCTTTTGCTTTTGAAAACGAACGAATATCAAATTGTTTGCTTAAGGCACCTGCAACAAAATAAGCCAAATTGAAATCGATCAAGCTATGGATCAAGCCACCGATCCCCATCAAAACGAACAAGAAATAGTAGAAATTGCCATCGAATGCTGTCCCTGGTACATTTCCTGTGAAGTAAAAGGCGGCAACGACTGCCATTTCAACGGCAGAATGAATCAGTCCGATAATCAAGTTAAAGCTCTGAAATTTGATATTCAATAAAGAGGGTTTGCCATTTTTCAGTAAAATATCTGGGTGCTTCTGTAAATAAAAGGCACCGATGACTGCAAAAACAACATGGGACAATGCCCGTAATGCAATGATTGGTGGTAGTGTTAAGAAAAAGCCAAAGGTCGTTCCTAAAGCTACAGCGATCGCCATCGCTGGTGAAAAGAACATCGCCACAAATACGGGAACATGGCTAGCTAAGGTAAAAGATGCAGGTCCGATGACGATTTTGGGCATTACCATGGGAATGACGATCCCCATGCCGATTAACAATGCAGCGATCGTTAAATGGCGGATGGAATGATTTTTCATTTATACTCTCTCCTTCAATGTGTCATGACAGTTCTGTCTTGCTTATTCTACTGGTATTTCCACAAGGTGTCAAGACACAAAAAACGAATGTTTATTCAACATCCGTTTTTATAGAAGTTATCCTTTGCGCGCTTGCATTTCATTGCTTAATTTGGCAAATTCCGCTAACGACAGCGTTTCTCCACGACGTTTCGGATCGATCCCACTTGCTTCTAAACTGTCTGCCAACCACTGTTTGGTTTCTTCATCTTTTCCATAGCTATTTTGCAAATTGTTCCAAAGGGTTTTACGACGCAACTGAAAGGCTGCTTTCGTTAATTTAAAGAACTCTTTTTCATCGGTGACTGCGACCGCTGGTTGTGGACGGCGCGTCAATTTCAAAATAGCCGAATCAACATTCGGTTGGGGTACAAAAACGGTTTTCGGGACGATGAATGCCAGTTTTGCTTCCATGTAGTATTGCACAGCGATCGACAACGAGCCATAGGCTTTGGTCCCGGGAACTGCTGAGATTCGATCAGCCACTTCTTTTTGCATCATCACGACCATTTCATCTACTGGTACCTGAGACTCTAAAAAGTGCATCATGATAGGCGTAGTAATATAATAAGGCAGATTTGCGACAACTTTTAATGAAGCAGCCGTATCGCTGAATTCTGACCGAATGGTCGTTGATAGGTCTGCTTGCAAGACATCTTGATGAATGATCTTTACGTTTGCGTAAGGCTGCATCGTATCAGCTAATACAGGGATCAACCGATCATCAATTTCAAACGCCAACACTTGCTTGGCATGTTTTGCCAACTGTTCGGTCAGCGCACCGATTCCAGGTCCAACCTCAATGACGTTTGTCGTTTCGTCGATGCCTGCTGTTTCTACGATTTTCCGTAAAATATTCGGTTCTGTTAAGAAGTTTTGTCCTAAACTTTTTTTAAAGGTAAAGCCATGTTTCGCTAAAATCTCTTTGGTTCTTGAGGGGGTTGCTATATCCCGTTCTTCCTTCACAATTCTTCCTCCACTGTTTTCATAGCTTCTGCCAACTCTGCATCGGTGATACGAAACATTGCCAGCCGCTTCTCTAATTGTTTGCCGTTCGTATAGCCGATGCGTAAAAGATCTCCTAGCCGCTCTCGTTTCTCTTTTGCTCCAGCGCCTGCGATCAAGCCATACGCTAATAACTGTTGGCGATCAATGGTTCCTTCACTGACTTCATTTGAAGCAATCGGGGTTACGACTTTTCGCAAGGCTTCTTTCAATGCTTCATGGCTGGCGTGTTCCACGCCCAAACTGCCTTTGCTTTTCGGTGCTGCCTGACTGCGCGGTAAAAAGGCATGCTTGGCATCCGGAACCACTTCCATAATGATTTTGCGGATCTTTTCTCCCGAAAAATCGGGATCGGTAAACACGATGACCCCTCGTGTCTCTTGGGCATGCTCGATTTGATCAAGGATCGTATCATCGATCGCTGAACCGATCGTTTCGATCGTATCTACTTCGAACACTTCTTGCAATCGACGGGTGTCGTCTTTGCCTTCGACGACAATGATTTCTTCGATTTTCGGTTTATCAGTCATTGATCCTAAACAAGCGGTGGGCATTTTTTGTCGTGTAGGCCGCAACATCAGCGACCGCTTCTTGCCGCAGCTCCGCGATTTTATCCACCACATAATGGGTATAGCCGGGTTCATTGCGTTTGCCGCGATAAGGAACAGGGGCTAAATACGGCGCGTCAGTCTCAACGAGTAGCCGATCTTGTGGTACGACTAGTGCAGCTTCTTGTACCTCCGTGGCCTTTTTGAAGGTCACGACACCACTAAAGGAAATGTACATTCCTAGATCCAAGAACTTTTTCGCCCATTCTCCGTCTCCACTAAAGCTGTGCATAATACCACCGATTGTTTGGACTTTTTCATCCTTTAAGATCGCATAGGTATCTTCTAAGGCTTCACGGGTATGAATACTGATGGGCAGCTGATGTTCACGAGCGATTGCCATTTGCCGACGAAAGACCTTTTCTTGAACTTCTTTCGGATCTTCCATCCAATGGTAGTCTAAACCGATTTCACCTAGGGCAACGACTTTTGGTCGTTCCAAGCGCTCTTGCAAATAGGTTTCTACGTGTGGGGTATAAGAACCAGCTTCGGTGGGATGCCAACCGATAATGCTGTAAATGCCAGGATATTCTTTGCTTAATGCTAACGATTTTTCAATCGTTGGCTGATCGAAACCGACGACCGCCATCTCCGTTACTCCTAGTTCATGCGCACGGGCGACGGTTTCGGGAATGTCTTCGTTAAACTGTTCTGCATTCAAATGTGTATGAGAATCAAAAATCATGAAATCTCCTCCTTAGTCCTTCTATACTCTAGCATATTTTGACGGTTTAAGAAACGAATCCTCTCCGCTTTTTTCAGCAGTTTAAGAAAACTTTCAGCAAGCAAAAAAAATCCGCCCAAAGTTGGAGGACGCCGAAGCTGATTTTCTCTATACTGAGGGTAACGAAATCGTATGGAGGTGGAAATATGGAACGATCAAAAATTGATCCCGGCCGCTTTTTTTCTGGCCAAAAAGCAGCAACGAAAGGCACGTTAAAAAATCAATATCACTACTATCGGCAGCAAAATGCCCATCAAGCATTCAATAGCGATTTTCAGCGAAATTTCCAGCAAGATTTCCCCAATTTTGCTACATGGCTAAAACTGCAGCAGCAGACGCCACAAAAGAATCAAACAGCGACTTTTTCTCACTGGTTATTGGTTGGTTTCTTCGGACTTTTGACGGCAGCAAGTTTTTCGCAACAGCTCTTATTCCTACTTTTTGTCTTTGTCATAGCTGCTCTCGTCAAAGGCCCAGGCATGATCTTATGGGGCATCGTTTATTCCTTCTTAGTTAGTCTGTTTCCTCCATTGGGTATCGTTCTTTCTGGCTTGTTTTTCTTACTGACCTTGCGTCAATTAACCAAAAATGTCACTTTCGTTTTGACTGCATTGTACTTTTACGGCTATCCGTTTGTCATCACAGCCCTCCAGCACTTCACGAATTGGGACCCGCAATGGCTGTGGGTCGGTAGTATCGGTTTTGCCTTGATCAGTGGCCATTTTGTCTTACAGCAAAACTATCCCTTTGCTTCAAGTAAAAGTCTCGCATGGGCGATCATCTCTGTCCCTTATGATTGTGTCATGGCTTTGATCCCTGTCAAACACAAGGCACGCTTCAAACGATTGGTGAAAATCAAATAATTGCGATCTAGGATACAAAAGATAGGCTGTTGCAGCTTCTTTTGTATCTTTTTTAATGGAAAAATCAAGCGAAATACGATGGATATTTTTTGTTATTTTTGCTTCCGTATGATTGCTTTTTTTGTAAGAATCTACTATGCTAGAAACTAGCAAATCAAAAAAGGAGCCACGCCATGTACACCCTCATTCTTATTGCATTCCTCCTTACGGGCTTGCTAGTTTACTCCTTTATTATTGAACCGCATCTTCTCAAACAACGGCATTATCTCATAAAAAAAGACAAGCGCACCGTCTTAGATATTTCAAAAGCTTATGACCTTTACCAAGCAGAAAGCAATATCGTGATTGCCCATATCAGTGATCTCCATTTTTCTCGTTGGTTTAAACCAAGACGAATGAATCGCATCATTCGATCAACGATCCAAAACAAGCCGGATCTGATCATCATCACGGGGGATCTGATCGATAATTATAAAAAATGGCCGCATCGTTCAACCAAGCGACTGATCGAAAAGCTGAAAAAATTGCAAGCGCCTCTGGGTAAGATCGCAGTTATGGGGAACCATGACCATTTGAATGACGGTCATTACTTTGTTAAGGAAATATACCAGCATGCAGGGTTTACCTTACTTGATAATGAGTCGGTTTTTGGTTCTGATGACAAGACGTCGATGAATATTGTCGGTATCGATATAGAAAGTCCGAAAGTCAGTTTTACCTATGAAGCAACCTTAGCAGAATGGCAGCTGCTTTTGCTCCATGAACCCGATTATGTTTCTCGGATCACCAATCTGCCAAACTACGACTTGATTCTTTCTGGCCATAGCCATGGCGGGCAGATTCGCTTGCCTTTTTATTATGCGAAAACAAAGGGGGCGTTGAAATATACCGATGGGCTCTACCTTTTAGGAAATGAGACCTTATTGAGTGTTTCCAGTGGGGTCGGTATGACCAAGATTCCCGCCCGACTCGGCGTCCCGCCAGAGATCCTTTATTACCATTTAGAACCGCAACAGCAATTGAACGTTTCTTAACTGTTCATCGTTGTAATTGGGAAAAAATCAGCAAATCGTTTCAGCAAACGTTCGATTCGCTGATTTTCTTTTTGCCCCTATCGTGTTAAAATATACCAAATAAATACTTTTAAACAATTAGGAGGAACCAAAAAATGCTCATCTCGGGAACGCTTTGGTTTTTGATCGCCTTCTTCGCTTATACAGCCTATGTATACGGTCAGGGGTTGTACTTTCCTGTCATCGCTTTTCTTGCTGCTTTGATGGGCTGCGGATTTTATCTCTTTGCTTTTCTCCAGCACAAAAATACGACGAAAAAACATCCTTAGCCAGAACGAGCTAAGGATGTTTTTTGCATTATTGATTCAAGCCCTGATAAATCGTATCGAGATTCCACTTCATCATGTTATAGTAGCTGTCGCCTTCTTCTCCCGGTTCTGCAATCGAATCGGTAAAGACGGTTCCGAATATCGGAATACCTGCATCACGAGAAACACTTTGCATCGGACGAGTATTGACGCTGCTTTCGACAAACAAGGAAGCGACGGCTGAGTTTTGCAGCTGATCCACTAAGTTCTTGATTTGCGCAGGGGTTCCTTCTTCTTCGGTATTGATTTCCCAGATATAGGCAGACGGTACACCGTAGGCTTTGGAGAAGTATTTGAAGGCTCCCTCACTGGTGACGATCAATTTCTTCTCTTCGGGAATCGATTGGAAGTTTTCCTTCGCTTGCTGATCCAGTTCTTCTAATGAAGCCAAGTAGTGTTCAAGGTTTTCTTCATAGAAAGAGCGATTGTCAGGGTCCTTTTCGCTCAAGCGTTGAGCAATGTTGCGGGCATAGATCATGCCGTTTTCTAGATTCAACCAGGCATGAGGATCGGCTTTGCTGTGGTCTTCGTCATCAGAAAGATAAAGCACATCCACGCCATCACTGACGGCAAAGTAATCTTCATTTTCTACCTTATTGGCATTGTTCATCAATTTGGTAAACCAGCCATTGCCGCCAGTTTCTAGATTCAAGCCGTTGTAAAGGATAAGATCGGCATCGGTCGCTTTTCGAACATCTTCCACTAAAGGTTCATACTCATGGGGATCACGCCCCACCGGTACGATACTGTGAAGATCGATTCGATCACCGGCAATGTTTTCCGTAATATCAGCAATGATCGAATTGGTCGCTACTACTGAAAGTTTCCCTTCTGTTTGGTCCATCTGTCCGTTTTGCTGTGCCAAAAAGAAGCCACCGGCTACAGCTGCCGTTGCTAAAACCGCTGTCGCTGACCAGCGCTTGACTGGACTGGTCTTTTGTTTTGGTGAGAACAAGAAACCGATCACGAAAAAGGCTCCTGCGGTCAAAACGATACTTGATCCTGCGGCAATATTAAAGCTGTACCCGATAAACAAGCCGATAAATGAGGCGAGACCACCTAAAACCCCTGCGATGATCATCATATGCTTCAATTGTTTTGTATATAAATAAGCCGTTGCTGCTGGAGTGACTAATAAAGCCACGATCAAGATCGTTCCGACGCTTTGCATCGCTGTCACTGAAACCAAAGTTAATAAGAACATCAATAAGTAGTGATAGGCTTGCACTTTCATCCCAAAAGCCTTTGCCATCATCGGATCAAAAGACGTGATCAACAGTGGACGGAAGAAAAGGATGATCACTGCCAGCACAAGGATAGCGATAGCGATCGTCAGCCATTTGTCGCTATCTTGTACCGCTAGCACATTCCCAAACAAAATGTGAAACAAATCAGTCGAACTGTTTGCTACCCCAATCAAGATAACCCCTAAAGCTAGAAACGAACTAAAGGTGATACCGATCGCCGTATCACTTTTGATCAGGCTGTTATTGGCGATATAGGTAATAATCATGGAAGCCAAGATCCCAAAGAAGATCGCCCCGACAAAAAAATGAACGCCGAAGATATAAGACAAGGCTACCCCTGGTAAGACCGCATGAGAGATTGCATCCCCCATCAAGGACATCCCTCGTAAGATAATAAAACAACCGATCACCCCTGCGACGATTCCGATCGCGACTGCCGTGATCAAGGCATTTTGCAAGAAATGATAGTTACTTAAACTGGTAAAAAAGCTTGTCAACATGTTAAACGCCTCCTTTCACGATGATCGCATCGCCAAATGTTTGCTTCAAATTGCTTTCGGTAAAGACTTCACTCACTGGGCCCGCAGCGATCAGGGTTTGATTGAGCAGAACCAAGTAATCAAAGTATTCGGTGATTTTCCCCAGATCATGGTGAACGATAAAAATCGTCTTGCCAGCATCTCGCAAGTTACGTAACAGCCCGACGATGATCGCTTCACTGGTGGCATCGATCCCTACAAAGGGCTCATCGAGGAAGATATAGTTAGCATCTTGCACCAACGTTCGAGCAATCAAGACCCGCTGAAACTGCCCACCGGACAATTCCCCAATCTGACGCTCCGCAAAGGATTCCATTTCTACCGCTGCCAGAGCGGCTGTCACTTTCTGCCAATCGTTGGCCGACATTCTTTGGAACATGCGCATCTTAGGATACAAGCCTAAAGATACGACTTCTTTGACTGTGATCGGAAACGTGTAGTCAACCGCAGTCTTTTGTTCGACATAGGCAATTTCCTTTTGAAAATCTTTTAACGTTTTTTTGTTGACACTCATGTTCCCACTGGAAGGGATCAACTTCAACGCCGCTTTGATCAGCGTCGACTTCCCTGCCCCATTTGGTCCGATGATCCCTACGATCGCCGGTTTCTCTACTTGAAACGACAAATCCGAGATCACTTGATGATCGCCATCATAGGCTGCGGATATTTCTGAAAAAGTAATCATTATTTTCACTCCATTTCCATAGTTAAGGATAGTTTATTTATTTTTTAGGTAGACCTAACTTATTTTTATTATACAAGAAAGGATTGGTTTTGCAAGACAGTTCTCTTGATTTTTTTAATGCATACAGTAATTTTGGGACAATGTTTGTTAGGAACCAAGTATTTATCCGTCTTTGATGCGTAAATAGTGGAACATTCTATCCCTCTGAAAAACAACTATTTTCAATCGATTGTAGTTCAAACATTAGATTTTTGTCTTTTTTTTCTTTTTCCAATTGATACAATAAAAGAAAAAAGATGGAGGAAAGAAAGATGTCGAAAAACCATTTTCTAAAACGATTTATTTACAGTGTAATTACTCAAGATGAAGCGCACTTAAAAACCTTTTTTCAGCCAGAGGCCAAAATCATATGGCCTTGTACCAGTGAAATAATGACGTTAACTGAGTATTTATCAGCAAACTGTCGCTATCCCGGAGACTGGTCTGGACAAATAATAAAAGGTACGTGGCAAAACGATCAACTGATCGCTGTTTCGAAAATCTGGTCACAGGAGACTGCTTATTACGTTACCTCCTTTTTTACTATAAAGGCTGGAAAAATTATTCGTTTAGAAGAATATTGGGCGGATATTTCCTCTCCACCACAATGGCGAATCGATCTTCTTAAGCATGAAACAAACAAAAACAAATCTGGCCATTGAAAGATCATCATGCGTATAAGCAAACAAATAAAACAGCCAAACGTTATTCCATTTATCTAAATTCACTAAATATTTTTACCGTTGATTGACCAATAAATACTATTTTTCCGACTAAAACGCTTTATAAATTAAACTTTTCTAATTATTATGTGATTTTTCGAACAAAACCTAAAAATAACATGACAACTATGTTAGTCTTTGATTTGGAAAAAGTTTTAGGAGGAATAAAAACAATGAAGAAAATTTTCCAAACACTATTAGTCCTAACCTCGTTAGCAACTTTGAGTGCTTGTGGCGCTGATTCACAAACAAGCAGCAGCACAAGTACTGGTTCATCTGCTAATGAAGAAACAGATGCAACTTCAGCTGCATCTGGTCAAGAATACACAGACCCTAGCGAACTTGCAGACAGCTACGATGTCGTGATTGTCGGTGCGGGTGGCGCTGGAATGGCCGCTGCGATCCAAGCAAAGGAAGCTGGCGCAAACCCAGTTATTTTAGAAAAAATGCCAATTTCTGGTGGGAATACATTGAAATCTTCTGCAGGAATGAACGCTTCAGAAACCAAATTCCAAGAAGCAGAAGGCATTGAAGATTCAAACGATCTATTCTATGAAGAAACATTAGCTGGCGGTCACAACACCAATGATGAAGAATTGTTGCGCTACTTTGTGGATCATTCAGCAGAAGCGATCGATTGGTTAGATTCCATGGGTATCACTTTAGACAACTTAACAACGACTGGCGGGATGAGTGAAAAAAGAACGCACCGTCCATCTGATGGTTCCGCGGTTGGGGAATACTTAGTTGATGGCTTGATGCGCAACATCCATGAATTGGAAATCCCAATTTTTGTAAATGCCGATGTCAAAGAAATCAATGAAGAAGATGGTCAAGTCAACGGGGTGACCGTTGAAGTAGAAGGAAACGAACAAACCATTGATGCCAAAGCAGTTGTCGTTACAACAGGCGGTTTCGGTGCCAATTTCGACATGATCACCGAGTACAAACCAGAATTGGCAGACTACGTGACAACGAACCAAGAGGGTTCGACTGGTGATGGAATCAAAATGATCGAAGCGTTAGGCGGACAAACGGTTGATTTAGAGCAAATCCAAATCCACCCAACAGTGGATCAGTCTAAATCACTGTTGATCACTGAAGCTGTCCGTGGAGAAGGCGCGATCTTGGTCAATCAAGAAGGCGAACGGTTCTTCAATGAAATGGAAACACGAGACAAAGTCTCTGAAGCGATTATTGCCCTACCTGAAAAATCGGCAACGTTAGTTTTTGATGCAGGTGTCAAAGAACGCGTAACAGCCATTGATTTTTACGAGCAACAAGGGTTAGTCAAATCCGCTGACACGATTGAAGAATTGGCAAAAGAATTGGACATGCCAGAAGCAGCGCTTGCTGAAACGATCGCTACCTGGAACAGCAGTGTAGCTGCTGGTGAAGACGAAGCCTTTGGACGCAGCACAGCAATGGACAACGATTTGTCAACAGGACCTTACTATGCCATTGCCATCGCTCCTGGTATCCACCACACGATGGGCGGCGTGAAGATCAACACCAACACAGAAGTGATCGCTACGGATAACGAGATCATTCCAGGTCTTTTTGCAGCCGGTGAAGTAACTGGTGGGTTGCATGGTGAAAACCGAATTGGCGGTAATGCCGTTGCCGATATCATCATCTTCGGACGCCAAGCAGGAACAAAAGCTGCCGAATTTGCGCAAGAAAATTAAAACACTCTCTATAAAAAAGAAGTACTTACGCTTTTCATCAGCGTTAGTACTTCTTTTTTCTCATATAATTGACACAATAGTTTTATTGATCTTATGCTGTCACTTTGATGATCTGCACCTCATAAGGCGCCAACTGAAGAAGTTGGTTTGTCGTTTTTCCTGTAAGCAAGTCGATTCCTGAAGTTGCTACCTCTACTTCTTGATTTTCTTCGGAAAAATTCATCACAAAATAATAGGTAGTCGGAGCGAGCTGCTCTTGCTGACTTTCTCTACTTTGAATCGACACGTTCGTTGAACCTTGGCGGACCCACTCATTTTGTAAGCGAAGCTGTTGTGTTACTTCTTGATAGAAGTCTTCCAAAAAGGCTTGATCCGTCCGTCCCCCGAGATAGTAGGCACTTCCTTCACCATAATCATTTACGGTCACTGCAGCTTGACCTTGATAAAAATCTGCACCGTACACCCCTAACGTTTGGGCGGTGTTTGTTTGGACAATACTACAATAATCATGAATTTGGTACTGCTGCTCCTTCATTAAAAGCAGATTTTTTTGTTTCGGATATAACGTATCGATTTCTTTCACAGACACACCAAACAGTTCTTCTAACTCTTGGGGCCAGCCCCCTAAATAGGTCAAGTCCGTTTCATTCACGATCCCCGTCAAATAAGTGGAAACCAGTGTCCCGCCATTTTTCGTATACTGTTGAAATTTTTTCATAGTTTCTTTTGGTAAGAGGTAAAGCATCGGAGCGATGATCAATTGGTAAGCATCAAAGTCATGGTCATTCGTGATGACATCAACCGCGATGTCATGATCCCAAAAATAGCGATAATGCTCTTGCAACGTTTGTGGGTAGCGTTTGCTCTCCAAACCAAAACCTTGCGCATCATTGAGCGCCCAATTGTTATCCCAATCATAGATGATCGCCACTTTGGCTTTTTTGTGCAATCCTTTGATTTCTTTGATTTCTTCTAAGGCTTTCCCCACTTCTGCTACATCTTGAAAAACACGATTTTGCTCGTCGTTGTCATGGTCCACGACGGCCCCATGGAACTTCTCAGACGAGCCTCGAGATTTCCGCCATTGGAAATAAAGATTACTGTCTGAACCGTGAGCAATAAATTGCATAGAAGACAAAAGATGCATCCCGGGACGTTTCGTGCGATTGACTGGATGCCAATTCACACCACTAGGGGTTGATTCCATGATCAAAAATGGTTGCTTTTTCAAGCTACGATATTGATCATTGATAAACCCAACCTTACTTGCCAAATCAGCTGTCGTTCCCCAATCATTATGCCAAGCAGGATAACAGTCCCAACTAATGACATCCACATGCTGGGCAAATTTTCCATAATCAAGACTATAAAAGGGAATCAAATCACGGGTATCTGCCATGAAATTCGTTGTGATCGGCACATCTGGAGACAAACGACGAATGTCTTTGATCTCATGTTCATAGAAATCAATAGTCTGATCGGTTACAAAACGATGCCAGTCTAGATTTAGTCCATGAACTTGCATTTCGCCGATCGGTGAAGGAGATTCGATTTGCGACCAATCGGTGATGGTATGGCTCCAGAACGGTCCCCACCAGGCCTCATTCAAGGCTGCTAGCGTTTGGTACTTCTGCTTGACCCACTGACGAAAGTTTTCTTGGCAAATAGGACAATGACAATCTCCAGAATACTCATTGGAAATATGCCACATCAATAGTGCTGGGTGATCGTGGTAGCGTTCAGCTAATTTCCGATTGATGATCGCCACTTTCTCACGATAGATTGGCGAAGAAAAGCAGTGATTGTGTCGCCCACCGTGTAACATTTTTTCCCGTTTTTCATTGGTCCGGAGAACTTCAGGGTATGCTTTAGACAACCAGGCAGGACGCGCGCCGCTTGGCGTCGCTAAAATGACGTTACTGTTTCGTTCGGCAAGCTCATCCATGATTTTGTCTAACCATTCAAATTGAAACACCCCTTCTGCTGGCTCTAAGGCACTCCAAGCAAAAATACCAAGGGAAAATGTATTAGCATGAGCTTTTTCCATTAGTTCTAAATCTTTGGCTAAGATCTCGGGATAATTTAGCCACTGGTCAGGATTATAATCCCCACCATGTAAAAAGCGTTCTTCTAAGTTATATCTTATCATCTTCTCTTCCTATCCTTTTGTGCCGCCAGCGGTCAAACCGGTGACAAAATGTTTTTGTAATGCAATAAAGACGAGCGCGATCGGAATACTGATCAAAATGGCCCCTGCCGCAAAAGTCGTATAGCTGGCACCCATTTTATCCGTGACTAATTTGTATAACCCGATGGGTAATGTATAGTACTCAGGATTACGTAAAATCACTGAAGACAGGGCAAAGTCTCCCAGTGGTCCGGTGAAACCATTCATGGCAACCACTGCCAGCATTGGTCGAGATAATGGAATCAAAATTTGCCAGAATATTCGCGTATTGCTTGCACCATCTATCTTGGCACTCTCGTCTAAATCTAACGGAATCGAGTCAAAATATCCTTTCAATAAGTACGTGTTCATGGGAATCTGACCCCCAACGTAAATCAAGATCAGCAACCAATGACTATTGATCAAGCCGAGCATTTGCGCCAGTACAAAAATTGCGATCAAGGCAGAGAACTGCGGGATCATTTGTAGTAGTAAGAACAGCATCAATCCATTTTTACGGCCTGTAAAACGAAACCGTGAAAAGGAATAAGCCGTCATGGAGACAAAGATCAGTGACAGGAACATAGTGCATACACTGATTTTCAATGAATTCAAATACCATTGACTATAATATAGCGAATTGTCGCCAGCAAACAATTTCGTGTAGTGACTTAATGTCGGACTCGTCGGAATCAGACTCGTACTTATTAAACTGTTCCCAGGATTAAAACTAGCACCGATCGTCCATAGTAAAGGGTAGACGATCACCACTACCGTAAAAATCAGTACGAGATACGTCAAGGATAGGCGGACAAATTTTTGTTTTTTCATACTTGCTGCCTTCATGTTATCCAACCTCCTTGAATGAATTTGTTCGGCGGAATTGCCATAAAGCAATCGCGATCACGACGATCGATAAGAGAATCGTCAATGCTGCTGCTAGTGCATATTGACTATTTTGCATCGTGAGCTTATAGATCCATGAAACCAAAATATCGGTACCACCAGCGGTCGAACCAGGAACTGCCGGTCCACCAGAATTAAACAGATAAATGATATTGAAATTGTTGAAATTAAACGTATATTGCGTAATCAAAATTGGTGCCATTGCATAAAGCAGTAATGGCAATGTGATTCGTCGGAATTTTTGCATAGCTGAAGCACCATCGATGGTCGCCGCCTCATACAAATCATCAGGAATGGATTGCAGCGTCCCTGTAGTCACGATAAAAATATACGGAAAGCCTAGCCAGCCTTGAATCAGTAACAAAGCTAAACGGGTCCAATTCGCACTCGTTAGCCAAGGAATCGGTGAAATCTGGAAGAAATTCAAAATCGTATTATTGATCGCACCAAAGGAATCATTGAACATTCCTGAAAATACCAAGATCGTAACAAATCCCGGAACTGCCCATGGGAGGATCAAAATCGTTCGAAAGAACTTTTTGAATCGTAGTTCTTTTTGATGCACCAGCACCGCTAAAAATATTCCGATAGAAACTTGTAGCGTTGAGGCGATCAAGGTCCAGATAACTGTCCAGCCTAGAACATTGAAGAAGGTACTACGCCAAATATCGACAGTAAAAATCTTCTTAAAGGTCTCTAATCCCACCCAATCTGCTAAATTGGCAGGTGCAGAATGATACAGATCATAGTTCGTAAAAGCTAACGCGATACTAAAGAGAATCGGAAAAATAACAGAAAACACGAGTAAGAAAAATGCTGGGCTACTCATTAAATAAGGATAGCCTTCTCTTAATAGTGCCTGGTAGCTTTCACGGATAGAGTTGACTGGTAGCTCATTGTCTCTTAATTCGCCGTTTTTATAGGCATCACGGATGTTTAAATAATAGAACAACAGACCAAAACCGATGACGATCAAGGCAACTAATCCTTCTGCTAATAAAAAGATGGAATTGTCTCTCGGCACTTCCACGCCTAATGTCACGATGCCCCAAAGTCCCATATTAAATAAATCTTTAAAGACGACAAGATACATAGCAAAAAAGAAGAAAAATAAAGCGCCTTTGATTTTTTGCCGATTATAAAATTGACCGAATCCTGGTATTATCGAGAATAGCATTGCTCGTTTTGCATACGACTGCGTGTTTTTCACATTTTCGCCCCCTGTAAGAAAAAGCCGCTGACAAACGTTTCGTTCGGCATTACTTGATTCCTAGTACTGAATCACCATCCGAAACGTTTGTCCTCGTAACGACTTTTTAGTTTTGAATTGCTGCAATGGCTGATTTGATCTGATCGACTGCCTGTGGTAGAGCTGTTTTCGGTTCAGCCTTTCCAGTAGCAATGGTCTGCAATGCGGCATCCATTGGTTCCCATACTGAATTCATTTCAGTGATCCCAGGCGTTAGTTCTGCGTATTGGGACTGAGCAGCAATGGCTGCAGCACTTTCGCTTTCTTGAACTGCTGGATCATCTGCCAATGAAGCAACCGCTGGTACTTCTTGCGTTTTTTCATAACGGACTTTTGAATTCTCCTCATTGCTGATAAATTTCACGAACGCTTCAGCTAATTCAGGGTTTTGGGAATAGCTACTTACGTTGTAGCTTTTGACACCGATAAAGGAGCCCATATGTTCACCATTGCCTAATAATGGCAATTCTTTCACACCATAGTCGATGCCCGCTTCTTTATAAGGAGTCAAGTTCCATGGACCAGAGACGACAGCTGCAGCTTTTCCTTCCGTAAATAAAGAGTCCAACACATTGATTCCTTGTTCACCGACCAATCCGGATGGAAAAACACCGGCATCATAAAACTGTTGGATATAGTCTGCCCCTTCGATCGCGCCTTCATTAGCTAATCCAATATCTTCAGGGTCATAGGATCCATCGGCTTTCTCGCCAAAAACATAACCACCATAACCGCTCAATACACCTTGTGCGTAATAAATTTGATCCCACAATGCCAGTAACCCATAACTGTCAGCACCTAAAACAGACTCGGAATACTCCAGCCACTCATCCGTTGTTTGTGGCAAGTCTTCTTCAGAAATTAGTTCTTTGTTATAATACAAAATTTGTGTTTCAACCGCTTTCGGTAAACCATAGACTTTGCCATCAACGATTTGCGATTGCATTGCTGATTCCGTATACAGATCTTGTAGCGTTTGATCGACTGTTAATTCTTTCAACAACCCTTCGGTAACTGCTGTACCGATTTGATCACCAGGAATTGTGATGACATCCGCACCTGTACCAGCGGGTCCATCCAATCGTAAATCTTCAATCTGTCCACCATAGGCTTTTTCGACCACTTTGATCGTCACATCGTGTTCTTCTTCAAATTGTTTGACTGCCTCTTCAATCCCAGCTGATTTTGCTTGGTCTTCCCAGACCAATAGATCATAGTCCTTATCGCTGCCACTATTTGCTGCAGTACTATCTGTCCCTTCACTTTGTGGACCGCAAGCACCTAATCCTAAAGCTGCTACACTTAAAAAAAGAACTCGAGACATTTTTTTCATCATCATTTCTCCACCTTTTCTTTATTTTGCAAACGCTATCTTCTTGTTTATAATAAATTATTTTACTTAATATGTAAATAGTTTTACTAAATTAATTTCTTTAACAGAGTAAACAAACGGGTTAAATCAAGGTTTTTCAAACAAACATTTTTTTGAAACACCTCCACGCTCTGAAATTTCACTATCAAGTAAATATATTTAGTAAATTCATTTACTTGGTAAAGTTGTTAGCGTATACTAGAAGAAAGAGGTGAAGAAGATTGGTTACAATAAAAAAAATTGCCGAGCAATCAGGCTTTTCACAAGCGACTGTTTCCCGATTATTGAAAGGCGACGAATCGTTGTCGATCGCAGCCGATACGCGTCAAAAAATTATTCATACCGCTTTATCACTAGGTTATGATCGCTCAAAAATAAAAACAACACTAGAAAAAATCGCCGTCCTTTTCTGGCTGACAGAACAAGAAGAGCTTCAAGATGTCTATTTTCGACAATTGCGAATCTCTTTAGAAAAATATGCGAAAATCAACAATTTGGAAATTCAACTGATCACCCATGAAGATGATGTTTTAGAAACATTGCAAGAGGTCGCGGGGTTTATTGGGATTGGCTCTTTCACTGAGAAAGAAACGCAGCAGTTCAAATCCGTTTGCCCCTATGGTGTCCTTTTGGAAATCAACCCCTGTCCAGAGCTGTTCGATACGGTCAAACCCGATACTGATCGAATGACGCAACTGGCGATCGATCTGTTTTTAACAAAAGGATACCGTAAGATCGGCTTTATTGGTGGCGCTTATCTAAACCCTGATACTCAACGTGCAGAAATGGATAGTCGCGAGATCATCTTCCGTCAAACGCTGGCTCGTCGAGATGCGTTCGATGAGGCGTTCCTGTTTACTGGTGGCAATTTTTCCGTTGAAACCGGCTATCGTTTGGCGAAAAAAATGGTGGAATCCCTTGGTGACAATTTGCCAGAGGCGCTCTTTGTGGCTTCTGACACCGTCGCAGTTGGTGTGCTCCAAGCGTTAAATGAACGATCTATCATCATTCCTGATCGCTTGGAATTAATCAGTATCAATGACAATGAGATCGCAAAATTTGTGGCTCCCCCACTAACAACGTTTAACATCGATGTGGAGGAAATCGCCAAAACCGCGATCGATTTGCTGGTGGATCAGATCGTTCATCCTCGAGCGATCACCAAAACAGTCCTTTTAGGGGCTGAACTCATCGAGCGAAAAAGCTTTACGCAAGCATAAAAAACGCCCCTAGAAAGTTAGAAAAAGCTAACTTTCTAAGGGCGTTTCATTGTCTAAATCGAAAAAGCATTCTTTCGTTTTTCACATCTCTTTCGCCACAGCATACACAAGATGCGGCATGTCCACTTGCCGATAGTGTTTGACAAAGCGATCCACCAGCTTCATTCCATTGCGCAATGCCACATTTATGGAGGCTTGATTGGTCTCACGAATGATCGAATAAACAATGGCGGCATTCAGCGTTGCAAACGCATAGTCTTTACAAGCCTGGGCGGCTTCTGTGGCAAACCCATGATGCCAGAAGTTCTTTTGAAACAAGTACCCAATTTCTAAAACGGCTTCTCCCTTGACGTCTTGCCATGTCAACCCGCATTGACCGATCGCTTGCCCGGATGCTTTCTCAATCACTAGCCACAAGCCAATGTGATCGTTTTGATAGCGTTGCAGCTGTTTGTCGATCCAACCAGTGACTTCTTGCTCACTGAAGGGTCCTTCATAGGCAATCATAACTTCTGGATCTTGCAAAATCTTTTCAATCGCTGGACGATCCTCATGACTCATTTCTCGCAGCACTAATCGCTTAGTTTCAATTAGTGGTTCCATGGTGGTTGCGCTCCTTCCTATTCCATTCGGTTTCTTTTCAAAAAATACCAACTTGCTGCCCATGCGGTGATGGGTAAAATAATCACCGCTGCCAGACCCGTGATCAAACAAACGATCAATTCTGAGACGAACGCCTTTGAATTGATCATTTCACCAAAGGAGATCGACAAATCTTGAAACCACGCAATCAACGCCAGATTACTTCCCATAAAGGCAAACAATAAGGTATTGATCGTCGAAGACAATACGTCTGATACCACTGTCATACTACTTTTACTTAATGCCTTGATTGAGACTTGCGGGTTTGCTTGAAAAAGTTCATAGGTCGCAGTGCTGATCGCCATACTCCCATCTGCCACCGCCCCCGAAAAACTCATCAAAATGATCGCAGTCATCAATGTCTTAAAATCGATGGCTACATCAAAGGAATACATCGCCAACTCATCGAGTTCCTCTGCCGAAAACCCATGAAGATTCATTGCAGAGAGCACAAGAGGAAATAATAGTAGAAAAAGCCCTAGAAAGACCAACACACAGACAAAGGCAATTTTGGTTTTCTGATTGACGCCGTTCACGAAAAACAAGGTGATCGCCGCCACGGCTAAAAAGGCAACACAAGCCGCTGGTAAAATCGGTGCCCCTCGGTCAATCAGGACCAGTAGCGCTAGAAAGACGGCCACATTCATAAACAGACCTGTGACTTGAAACAGCCCTTCGATCCGAAAAACGGCGAAAGTCAGCAAGAGAAAAAGCAAGATCAACACAAACAAAACAGTCATTTTGCTTTCCTCCTATGCACTTCAAAACAAAGGAGCGTCAACGGTACCGATAAAACCAACGCAAAGCCGCCGCATACTGTACGCACTATTTCTAAAGAAAGATGCATCGGCAATGCTTGCGAAAGCAGCCAGCCATTGGCTAGGTAAAACAATAGCGCTGGCATACTCCCACTTAAATAGGCAAACAACAAGACATTGATCATCGAAGAAGTCGTATCTTGCGCGATGGACCGACCGATCGCTAATCGTTCCTTGCGGCTCGTCTGGGGATTGATGCGTTGGATCTCATCTAAACTGGCAATCAGCATGACGATATTGTCCATGCTGGCACCGATTGCGCCAATCAGCAGACTTCCTAGATAGACACTGCGATACGGACGGGTCAGAAACGACATTTCCTCATAGCGCAACCCATGATCTTGCAAAAGATCCATGGCGAACCGACAGAGAAAAAACGCCAAGAGGACGCTGGCTAACGAGGCAATGATTTTGCGGCTGTCGATCGTACGAAAGCCATAGGAAATCCCCATCGTCAAAACCAACGAGACGATCGTAAAAACGATCATCAAAAAGACCAATGAAAAGGAGCTGTTGCCTTTGTGAAACCAAAGAAAAAGGAGCAGCAAGCCAGTATTCACAAAGATACTAAGCAAAGCCCGTAAGCCCTTTTTGCCACCAATTGCGACTACTGCCATCAGGAATAAGGCAAGGAAGAAAAAGAGATACCCATCCCGTTTTTGTGCTTGTACCTGCCAGCCATCCCCTTCTTTTTGCAAAAGCAGCTGTTGTCCGTTCTGATACAACGGATGAATCGCACCGTTGGGGGTGTATTGCGTAGTGACTGTCCGCAGTGCCCCAGCTTCTTCTCCGTTGCGAAGGATCCCTTGAATCTGCTGCTGGTCGGCGGTGACTTGAACCGTTTGTACTTCTATGATCGGCTGTGTATAAAAGCGACTGCTTTGGGTTTGGATCAGCCAGCTCAAGACCAGCAAGCTAACAAAGGCCGCTAGATAATAATACTTTTTCAAGACCGTCTCCTTTCTTTTTCAGCAAAAAAAGACTTAGACAAACCACCAGTCCTACGACCAATCACCTTGTGAGGCTGGCTGACTGGTCGAAATGGTTACTGTGTTGGCGAGACTAACTGCTTTGCTAGTCGCCTGCTTTGTCAAAGTCCTTTTAATTGCTCGTTTTGCTTACACGACATTTTGCGCTGTACCTGCTTTAAAGCCGCTTAAGTTCGCCACAGCGATCCCCATCAAACGACGTCGGGTTTCGACTGGCGCCCAAGCGATATGCGGCGTCAAATAGCAATTTGGTGCTTGCAACAAGGGATTGTCCGCTGCAATCGGTTCTTTCGAGACGACATCTGCCGCCAAGGCTGCGATCTGCCCGGTTTTCAGCGCTTCAGCAACTGCCGCTTCATCGATCAAGCCGCCACGGGCGGTATTGATCAGGATCGCAGAAGATTTCATTTGTGCCAATGCTGTGCGATCGATCATTTTTTCTGTCTCAGGAAACTGTGGAACATGAAGGCTAATGATATCTGCTTCTTGATACAGTTCCGCCAGCGAAACTTGTTTTGCCCAATCCGCTTGTGCTGGTTTTGGTCGATGATTAAAGTAGATTACTTTCAATTGAAACGCATGTGCGATCGTGGCAACTGCTTGAGCGATCGCACCATATCCAATCAGCCCAATCGTTTTGCCTGCCAATTCCATCAACGGTGTCTGCCAATAAGAAAAATCTTTGCTAGTTTGCCAGTCTCCCTGATGCACGGAACGATTATGGTGTCCCACTTGATTCGTCACTTCCAGCAGCAAAGCAAAGGTCGCTTGTGCCACTGCATTGGTACTGTAGCTAGGAATATTGGTCACGGTGATTCCTTGTTCTTTCGCTGCTGCCAAATCAACGACATTGTATCCAGTTGCTAATACCCCAATGTAGGTCAATTGCGGACATGCTTTGAGCACATCAGCGGTGATCGGCGTTTTATTTGTCAAAATCGCTTCGGCATCACCGATTCGCTCAATAATTTCTTGTTTATCTGTATATGAGGTACGATCATACACCGTCACCTCTCCTAATTCTTCAAACCCTTGCCAAGCCAAATCCCCTGGATTCAACGCATAGCCATCAAGTACAACGATCTTCATTCTTTCGCCCCTCTCGCTTTTCCTTTTGCTTTTCCATAAAAAACGGGAATTCCTAGTAACGTCACGCCGATTCCCACGACTGCTAACCACGTGTCAGTGATCAAGGTCATGATCAAGATAAAACAGCCGCCTAAAATCGCAATCAAGGGAATGATTGGATAGAAAGGAACTTTATACGGACGCTTCATCTGCGGTTCTGTTTTTCGCAAACGAAAAACTCCTACAAACAATAATACACTAAAGAACCACATAACAAAAACCAGCATATCGGTCAAGAGATCAAAGGTGCCTAAAAGCATCATGACACACGCGATCCCTAATTGTAAAAAGGCCGCCGCATAGGGTGCATTAGTGGTTTTACTTAAGGTCGCAAAGGTCTTGCTGAAAGGAATCTCATCTTCCAACGCCATCGCATATGGGACCCGCAAGCCAGTCATTGTATAGCCGTTCAATGCGCCATACACAGAGATCAAGATACCGATCGTGACCAATTTTCCGCCAAAACTGCCGAACAAGGCCATCGCAGTTTCTGAGGCACTGTTCAAATTACCAGCGATTTGATCGATCGGCAATGTTTTTAAAAAGGCAACATTGATCAACACATACACCAAGGTAACAAAACTCAACCCAAAGATGATGGCTTTTGGCAAATCTTTTTCGGGTCGCTTCATTTCTCCAGCGACATTGCCGACCCCCATCCAGCCATCATAAGCAAAAAGGGTTGCTAAGAGGGCACTACTGATACCAGCTGCAAGGGATCCTTGAGTATTGGAAGAAAAATCCACCAATGAGACCGATACTTGCCCTGGTGTCATCAGGCCAGCCACGATAATCACCGCAATCGGAATCAGCTTGACTGCTAAGGTGACGGACTGGACTTGAGCTGCAGCTTTTGTTCCCAAAAGATTAATCAAGGTCACACTCGTTCCGGTCAAAATCGATAAAGGAAGCAAATAATTGCTAGGTAGATGAAATAAGTTCAAACATTGTGTTGCGAAAATAATACTTAAAGCCGCCACGTTCGCTGGAAAGTAAATGATACTTTGTGCCCAGCCTAATAAAAAGGAGGGTAATTTCCCATAAATTCTTTCGATATATCGAATAGGTCCGCCGGTCTCAGGAATCGCCGTCGCTAACTCTGCCACGGTCAAGCCGCCGCAAATCGTTAGAAAGCCGGCAAGCAGCCAAACCAACAAGGTCAATCCAGTCGATTGGGTCTGCTGGACCACAGCCGCTGCTTTGAAAAACACGCCGGCGCCAATCACCGTTCCCATTACTGTCGATAATGCCCCAAAAAAACTGATTTCTTTTTTCAATTGACTTTTCACAACATCACTTCCTTTTTAAATGAATAAGTCAAAGTATAGCGGATAGAAACTATCTTGACTAGAGGAATTTCAGAAAACAAAAAGCAAATACCATGAAAAGACGGCATTTGCTCCAAAATTTTTTTATTCTTTTGTGGATTCTTGAAAAACCAGCAACGGAAGCTGTCGTTTTTTGTGCATTTGTTGAACCAAATAAATTCCTGCCAGCAAGATGATCGGGAAAATGATCGCACCTAAAATCCCAACCTGCAGCTGTTGTCCCGTCCATTCGACGATGCTACCGACGACAGCGGGTCCGATTGAACATCCTAGATCTCCCGCTAATGCCAAATAAGCAAATAGCGCCGTCCCGCCGTTGCGAATGTATTGCGCAGAAAGACTAAAGACCCCCGGCCACATGATCCCTACGGCAAAACCGCTTAAGCCGCAGCCAAGGAACCCGATCAATGGCAATGAAGCAAAGCCGATCATCATATACGCCAGTAGGCAAAGCAAAACACTCAAAAACATAAAGCGTTTCAAATCGATTCGTTCTCCAAATTTGCCGTAAAGCAAGCGGGAGATCCCCATCATCAAGGCAAAAACCATCGGTCCTGCCAAATCGCCTAGTGTCTTACTAACACCTAAGCCCTGTTCAGCAAAGGTCGATGCCCATTGGCTGACTGCTTGTTCGCTGGCTCCAGCACAGACCATCATCACCAGAAACAGCCAAAAGCTTTTCAAGGAAAAGAGCTGCCGAGTGGTCAACCCTCGTTCTCCTTCGGCAACGATTGGCGCCAACGGGACTTTGGTAAAGAAAAACAAATTGACCAACGGGATCAGCGCCCAGACGATCGCTAAAATCGGCCACTGTTGAATACCGAACACCATGAAGAACGCCGTTGAGAACAAAACGACCCCCACGTACCCCCAGCAATAAAACGAGTGCAGCATGCTCATCGTTTTTTCCTTATGTTCCGTTGGACAGGCTTCAACGATGGGACTGACTAAAACTTCCAGCAAGCCACCGCCAATGGCATACAACAAAACCGCTGATAATAATCCACTAAACGGGGTCGGAAACCATAAGGGAAAAATGGCTAAACCAATCAAGCCGATCGCTGCAAAAAAATGCGCCGCTACGATCGAAATACGATAGCCGATACGGTCTACAAAAAAGATTGCTGCAAAATCGACGGCTAACTGAGTCAAAAAGTTAAAACTGACCAACAAAGTTATCTGGCTGATTGGTAGCTGGTATTGGCTTTGAAAGGTCAAAAATAATAAGGGGGCAAAATTATTGATCACGGCTTGAACGATGTACCCTACAAAGCAAGCCGCAATCGTCGAACGATAACTTTTCATTTTCACTTCTCCTTTACTCGTCTTATCAGTATACCAAGTCCAATCAGTCGGGAACCATGGAGAAAACACTTTTTTTACCCAGAGAATCTTAAGGAAATCAGGATTCCTCTTTCTTCAGATGATTTCCTTAAATGGAAGCAGCAAAAAAGCTGCCCTCACAGACAGCTTTTTCCGACTTATTCTCAAGGCTAGGCGTTTTTCCTTCGGGCAGCGATGGTTTTCATGGTGGCTTCAAAGATTGGGCCAATAAAGACGATACACAAGAGAGTACCTAACCCCACACTGGCGCCTAACGCAAAACCGATCAAGACCATCGCAGCATCCAAGCCGATACGGATCGTTTTTTGGGTCAATTTGCTTCGTTTATAGATCAAGGCCGTCAAGGCTTCTAACGCCGCTGAACCTTTGTTGGAAGAAACGTAAATGCCGGCGCCGATGCCAAATAAGATCGGTGCAGCGAAAATAGCGATCCATGGGTAGAAAGGCAAATGAATTGATACTTTGTCCATCACTGGTTCAAAGATCCCAATCAACAAGCCTAAGCCGATCCCGTTGATAAAACTGCCAATGCCTAATTCGGCACGATCAAAGACTGCAACGATCAACAAAACAACAATGTTAAAACACAAACTGGCTATCCAAAAAGGGACATCGATAAAATTCAAAATTCCTAACAAAAACGTACTGATCGTATCATATCCTTGATGGGCAGTGATCAATAAGGATATGGCTAACGCAATCAGCCCGGTACCTATCAAAACTTGTGCAAATTTTTTGGTTTCTTTCACAACATCACGCTCTCTTCTTTATTTTTCCTCTCTTAGTTTACCGTGAAAGCGTCACAATTACTATCATTTAATCACAAAAACCGGATTTTTTTTGAAGAAATCTAAATTCAATCAAGGGATTCATAATGCTGTTCATAGGTATCGCGAAACTCTTTGGGGGTCAAACCATTCAATTTCTTAAACATTTTGGAAAAATAGTTGGTATTGTTGTAACCAATGCGATCCCCGATCTCACTGATCGTGGCTTTCGAATGAAGCAGCAGCTGTTGGGCTTGCTTGATGCGCACCAGATTGACATACTGATTAAAGCTCATTTCCGTTTCTTTCTTAAAGAGCTGCCCCAAATAAACAACACTAACGTGCAGTTCTTCTGCCGCTGATTTGACCGTCAAATCATGGGTATAACCTTCTTCAATCAGCTGGATCGTCTTTTGAACGATCTCTGAATAACGTTTTTGCGGCGGTTGTGATTTAGCCAGCTCCAGCACATCATCAAAGAGTTGCCGCAAATCTGCCAATGTATTGGACTCGCGGATTCGTGCTAAAATCTGCTCATGGTTTTCTTGGGAAAGCACCGGCAGTTGCCGATAAATATCATTGAACAATAAAAAAGAAACATAACGAACATGCTCAGGGTCTGCTTGGGTTTGTTCCAAAATAGCGAACATTTTATCTAGCTCATGTTGGATTGTTTTAACATCCCCGATGGTCAGCGCTTTGTTAAAAGATAGAAACGGTAGTTCTTCGTTTCGCTCTAATATATCCACGTGGATCGTCTGTTCTTGTAAAAACAGATCTGGATAGAAGGCTTGCAGCGATTGAACCTGCTTGATTTTCTCATAGGCTTTATACAAATTCTCCCACTCGTTGATGGTTTCGCTCATGATCAACTGCCAGTCTTTACTATTAAGTTGCTGGGCTAATGCTTTTAAGTCAGCGTTGATTTGCTGTCTTGGTCCGGCTGCGGTAATGATCACTTGGTTTTCATCTAATCGCCCTGGTAAGATCAATGGCTGATCGTGTTGCTGAAAAAACGTCGTGATTTTTTGTAAGATCTCGGCAGTCCCATTGAACTGCAAAACGGTAAAGGGGGCTGCTAGCGGCACCCTCTGTTGCGCCAGCAAATGGAGGTACTCGCTTTCGTTCAATTCATCATTCAACCAAAGCAGCAGGCTTGATTCTTGATAAAGTTCTTTTTCTGCCAACAGTTTTTGCTGCTCCTCTAACTCAGCTGCAATCGCTTGAACACTGCTACGCAGTTCTTCTTTGTTAACAGGTTTGACTAGATAATTACGCACACCTAACGCCATGCCTTGTTTGACAAAGGCAAACTCTTGATAACCAGATAGAATGATCGAAAAAAATCGATTCCCAAACGCTTGCGCTTGACGGATCATATCGATGCCGTTCATTTCTGGCATCCGAATATCCGTGATCAGCAAATCAACGGAATGTTCTTGTAGATACTCGAGGGCCTCACTAGCACTTTTCGCTGTATGCACCACCTCAAAGCCCAGCTCTTGCCAAGGCAAGATCATTTGCAGCCCTTGCAAGATCATATATTCATCATCAACGAACATTGCTTTATACATCTGCCTCATGCCCCCTTTGCAAATTGTTTTCATCTAGACGGATCTTGACCGTAAACCCAGCGGCTGCTTGAGACGTAACGTCCATTTGATAAGCGCCATTGAACATGCCCCGCAACCGTTCGTGAACATTTTTGATCCCGATTGAGGTTTGGGCTCCGATCTCCTGATTTTGCAATTCTTCATGAATCATCCCTAACTGCTGCGGATCTGCGCCTTTGCCGTTGTCTTTGACTTCAATCACGATTTGACCGGCTTCTTTATAAGATTTGATACTGATGGCGTTATCATTGCGCTGATAATCGATGCCGTGAACAAAATAGTTTTCGACAAGTGGCTGCAGTGTGAACTTCGGCAATTCCAACTGTTCTAATGCCGGATCGATGGTTACATGATAGGCGATCTTATCTGGGTAGCGCATCTGAAACAAGTAGACATATTTTTCACAAAAATCGATTTCTTCTTTTAAGGTCTTCGTCTTTTCTTGCGTCGTGTTGTTCCGTAATAGGGCCGAAAAAGCATAGACGACATCCGCCAGCTCTTCTTGGTTGCGGCTCAAGGCATACATTCGAATGTATTCTAACGTGTTATACAGAAAATGCGGATTGATCTGGGCTTGCAGCGCCCGCATGTCGGCATCCCGTTGTTTGATCTCTAGCGTGTAAATATCTTTGATGTACTCGTTGATACTGTAGGTCATTTGATTGATGGCTTCTGCGATTTCTTTCAGCTCTTGTTGGACATTGGCGGTATCGATCCGTTTGTCAAAATTCCCTTGGCTGACTTCTTTCGTCGCATAGACGATCTGCTGTACTTGCGATGTATAGCGCTTAAAGGTGCGATGAAGCACCCATAGGACTAATAAGAGAATCCCGATCCCGAAACTAAAGATCCAGATGGCACTAGAAAAAATATCACGCCAGATCACCCTTTTTGACAACAAAACCAGGGACACTTCTCCGCTGACAGTGGTTTGTTTTTTGATATAAAAGTCTTTCGAAAGAGTGTCGTGAATGGTTCCGTGAGCAACCGCCTGATCTATTTTGGCTAAAGTTTCCTTGCTGAGGTTCGTGGCATCCTTGTACAGCCGCTGACCATTTGAGGTATACAAAAAACTGTTGATTCCATGAATTTGGTTGTCTTCTTGTCGATTGGCTAAAACATCGTCTGAACGAAAGATCACGTAGACTTGGCCTAAGGGCTGGGCATAATTACTTGGTTGGGCGATCGAACGAACAAAAAACAGACGATTTTTTAAATCAATCTGTTTGCCGCTGTGTTTTTCTCCGTAAGGTGTATCCGGCGTTGCCACTAGTGTCTCATTGCTTTCATCCAATTGAATGATGATCTCTTCGATACTAGGATGATTACGAATCAAACGATAGAGAATATTTGGTAAGTAAACACTTTGTCCCGTCTGGCGAAAAATATCATTACTATAGGAAAAATAATCTGGCAATGAAAGCTGCAAATAGTTGCGTAATGATTCAAAGGCGGTATCTGAACTAGTAAATTCGCCAAGTACCGTTGAAACAACGGTATTTTGGTCTTGTACATAAGCATCCAGCTGCATGCTTGTGCTCTCCACTAAACGTTCACTCGTAGTAAAACGATCCGCTCCGGTATAAGCGGTCAGGACCAGCATAATAATGATGGAGATGATCACCAAGAGCACACTGTACAGCTGCATCAACTGATTGATCAAAAAATCATGTTTGAACAAACGAAAACGCCACTTAGTCATGTGCCAAATCCCGATCAATGACGTTTTTTTCCTGGCTGATCGCCACATGGCACCATAAAATCAGTAAGCTGAAGGTTCCAAAGAGCAAGAGCCCTTTCATCATCCAAGTAAAAACTAGAATACTAGCGATCCCAACCAGTAATTTTAGAAAGGTCGCCATATGAAGAAACAGACACACAAAGGACAATTTCAGGTTATTCCACAAGGAAATCTCATAAGACGTGTCAAAAACCACACTTAACAGGTACAGTAAAACACTCAATCCACTGACAACAACTAAAACAAAAGAGATCATCAACCAAATCAAGCCTTGGATCTGGGTAGCTAAATACAAGTTATACACTAAGAACCCTGTCAGTAGGAAAAACAGATAAAACTGCTTGTTGGCCTTGACAAAGACGTTGCGCCAAATGCGCCATGCACTACGAAAGCTTTGATTCTCATAGTTCAGTCCATCTTCGTGGATCAAAGCACTGATGGTATGAAACGCTGGACCGATTCCTAAGATTCCACCACCGGCAAGCGTCAATACGACAAAAAACAAATTCAACTTCACGATCGCCCAAATCAAGCGAAAGCCCTTGACCAACCCGCTATTTGCTGTTTCTTCCATTTAAATTCCTCCCTTATTTGTTCCCTACCGAAAATGTAGCATGATTCCAGCTTCCTACTCAAGCTACCTGAGAATCTTTTAATGCTATGTACGTTTTAGATGCAACATGCTTGCTGTTTGAACGTTAAAAACAAAAGTAACGTTTTTTATCAAAGATTTTGCTATTTACTTTAAAAGAAAAAGCAGCCAAAAGCTAGACGTGGGAACCATTGGTCCTGATGCGTTTAGCCTCCGGCTTGCTTGATCTATTGATTTATGAGAACCACCTGTTGCTTATTCTTGGCTTGCGCGGTACTCATCAAATTGTTTTTGCATTTCATCGCGGACCTTCTCCCAGCCAGCGGTTTTTAATTCTTCGTTTAGTTTCGGAACATTTTCTTCTGGATCGATCGTTCCGGTTGCTAAACTTGCTTTGTAACGGTTCATGACATTGGCGATATTCGTGATTTCTGTTTTCACGTTATCAGTCTTGAAGTTGAACCCTAAGATTGGTGATGCTTCCGCGTTAGCGATGTTTTCATCACGCTCTTTGATCATATCGTCTGTGATGGATTCTTGTGTGTAAAGGATCATGTTGTTTCCAGTGTTCCAAGCAGCCATCCGGGTATTTGGCAAGTAGCCATCAAGGAGACGGATTTTGTTGTCTTGGCCTTCGATTTTTTCCCATGCTTCGCCTTCGACACCCCAAACCAATCCATTCAACAATTCAGGATCGCTGTTCAACAAGCCCAACACTTCCACTGCTTTTTCTTTGTTTTTCGAAACATTCGCTACGACAAAGTTTGCCATTTGCGCTTGTCCGGTTGATTTTAATTGTTTCGTGATTGGACGTGAAACCAATTCATGACCTGCGGCATTGCTTAAGATCGTATCGCCGTAATCCATTGGTCCTTGGGTTTCTTCACGCATGAACCATGTGTTGCCTTCTAATGGGTAACCAGTTGTATTGGTGGCTGCATCGGTTGGGATCAAGCCTTCGTTGTACCATTTGTGCATCAATTTCAAGTTTTCCATTTGTTCATCATCTTCGTATTGATTGATGATCTTCGTTGTATCGCCATCCAATTTGACAGCAAATGGGTAATCTTTCCCGATCACATAATCATAGTTTCCAGAAACATTAAAGGTTTGTCCGATCGCAAACGGTGCGATGTTTGGTTCTTCTTCTTTGAACTTCTTCAACACGTCTTCGGCATCCGCATAAGATTCGATCCCGCTGATATCCAAATCATATTTATCTAAATACTCTTTATTGAAGGTCAAGACTTGTTGGGCATAAATATTGCCGTTGACTGGAAAGGCATATAATTTTCCGTCGATCGTATTGCCTTTGATATAAGATTCGTCTAATTGATCATACGCTTCTTTGGCATATTTTGGTGCTAACTCCGTCAAATCTGCATACGCGCCTTTTTGCGCATTCGCAACATAGTTTGAGGCAAAGGAAATATCGTAGTTTTCACCCGATGAAATGATGGTGCTCATTTTTTGATCCCAGTCTCCCCAGCCGATATACTGCAGATCGATGCGAGCGTTGGTTTTTTCTTCAATGCGTTTATTAGCGATCTCCATTAATTGATCAAAGTTTTCTGGCTTGTCCCCGACTTGATACATCAATAAAGTCGTTACGCCGTCTGCATTGTTTTCTGAATCGGATGTTGCGCCGTTCGACCCACAGGCAGCCATTCCCAAAGTTGCCGCTGCGGCCATCCCAGCAAAAGCTGTTTTTTTCCACAAATTCATTTTTGTTTCCTCCCTATACTTATTTGATTATTCTTTGACGCCACCAATTGTCAGACCACCGACAAAATACCGTTGGAAGAATGGATAGGTGATCGCAATCGGTAAGGTTGCAACAACAACGATTGCCATGCGAGCAGTTTCGCTTGGCAAAGCGGCCAAACCACCTTGGATCTGGGCAGCCATACCAGAGCTTTTGGCTAGATAGTCCAAGTTACTTTGAATCCGCATCAAAAGTGCTTGTAACGGCACTAAAGAGTCTTTTTGAATATACAACAATGCATTGAACCAGTCGTTCCAATAGCCAAGAGCGGCAAATAGACTGATCGTTGCGATCCCTGGAACCGCTAAGGGCAACACGATGGACAGAAAAATCTTCATTTCGCTGGCACCGTCGATGCGCGCAGATTCTATAATACTATCTGGTACCGTCTTTTTAAAGAAGGTCCGCATAACAAGGATATTAAAAGGCCCTAAGGCAAGGGGTAAAATCAACGCCCAAATCGTGTCTTTCAATTGGATCAAGTTGACCATCACTAAGTAATTGGCAACCATCCCTGGCGCAAACAACATGGTGATCAAAGCGAAGATCGTAAAGAACCGACGGAATGGAAAATTTGAGCGAGAGATGACATAGGCATATAGCGAAGTCATCGTTGCATTGACGAAGGTACCAAAAACAGTGATAAAAATAGATACGCCAAATGCTTGGAGAATTTTGCTGCTCATTTGTCCGCTAAACAGGTAGGTATATGCTGCGAACGAAAATTCTTGTGGCCAAAAGCGATAGCCGTTTTCTGCCAAAGAGGTTTCACTGGTCAATGAGATCGCGATCACAAAGAGAAACGGCAAGACACAGGAAATCGCGAACAGACCGATCACGATATTAAAAATCAGGTTGACCGTTGGGTTAAAGGAGCGGATCTCGACTTTCGTTACTTTTTTCTTCATTTATCCATCCTCCTTAGAATAATGCTGAATCTGGTTCTAGTTTACGAACAACTAAATTCGCTGTTAGTAATAATAATGCCCCAACCACTGATTGATAAAGGCCGGCAGCTGCGGTCATCCCGAAGTCGCCTGTGGCAGTCAGTCCATTATAAATGTACGTATCTAAAACGGAGGTGACTTGGTACAACGCCCCAGAGTTTCGTGGGACTTGATAGAAAAGTCCGAAGTCGGCACGGAAGATCCCACCGATGTTCAAAATCAACAAGACGGAAATCATTGGAATCAGTTGTGGCAACGTCACATTTTTAATCTGCTGCCATTTGCTGGCACCATCGACCATCGCGGCTTCGTAATACGTTTGATCGATCCCGACCACTGACGCATAATAGATGATGCTGTTGTAGCCTAAGCTCTTCCAGACATTCATAAAGACGAAAATAAACGGCCACCATTTCGGATCAGCATACCAGTTGATTCCTTCACCGCCCATACCCGTGATCCATTGGTTGATGATCCCTTTGTCTGGACTCAAAAAGGCATAGACAAAGTACGAAATAACCACCCAAGAAAGGAAGTACGGCAACAGTGACATCGTGTGATAAACTTTTACCAAACGCTTATTGCGTAGCTCACTCATTATAATGGCAAAGGCAATCGCAAAGAATAGGTTGAATGCTAAAAATACGATATTGTAAAGTAATGTATTTCTAGTGATCAGCCAAGCATCATTGGATGCAAATAAAAATTTAAAGTTATCAAAGCCGACCCACGGGCTTTGTTTCAAACTGGCAAAAAAGCCGTCTGGTGAAATGTGGAAATCTTTGAACGCCACCACATTTGCGAATACAGGTATATAGAAAAAAAAGATAAACCAGACAACACCTGGCAAAGCCATCAATATTAACGCTTTGTATTGCCAGACATTCCTCCAAAACCCCTTTTTCTTCACATCTCATCATCTCCTTCATGCTACTAGAATAACGCTTTCATCCCTAAAAAATAAGGAACAAACTAAAGATAAAATGAAACAAATTAAAGGTCTTTGTTTATATTTTGTTTTTATTCTCTAAAAACCAGAAAAACGTCCTACCTTTTGCAAGATAGGACGCTTCATTGAGTTGTTTTTTACAAAGGATCAATCGACAAAGCCGTTTTGCTGAATCACTTCGCGGAACCACTCACCTGACTTTTTGATGGTGCGTTTTTGGGTAGCCAAATCAACGGCAATAAACCCGTAACGATTTTTGAATTCATTCAGCCAAGACCAATTATCCATGCAAGTCCACATGTGATACCCGCGGCACCGGCTGCCTTCTTGGATTGCTTGGTGAACATACCGCAAATGATCTTTGATAAAGGTGATGCGGTACTCATCTTGGATCTGACCGCTGGCATCGATAAAGCGTGTTTCATCTTCGACTCCCATGCCGTTTTCTGAAATATAACAAGGGATATTGCCGTAGTTGTCTCGTAGGTTGATCAAGGTATCATAAATGCCTCGTTCATAAATTTCCCAGCCTCGATGGGGATTGATTTTCTTTTCTGGCCAATCATAAACATCGAAGTAATCTTCTGGCATTGGAGTGTCCGCTGTTTTGGCAGAACGCTTTTGCTGCACCCGCCGCGGCTGATAATAGTTGACCCCCAAGAGATCGACCGTGTTTTCTTTAATGATCTGCAAATCTTCTGCTCTGGTTTCTGGCATGATCGCCAACTCGTTTAAGACAGTGATCAATTCTTCCGGAAAGGTGCCTTTGACCGCTGGATCTAAGAAGGAACGGTTGAAAAAGGCATCTGCCAGTTGCGCCGCTTGGCCATCTTTTTCATCATTCGGATCTTTCGGATAGGTCGGTGTCAAATTCAAGATGATGCCGATTTCGCCTGATTGCTGAGACTGACGGAAGCGTTGGATCGCTAAAGCGCTGGCGAGTGCTTCATGGTAGCCGACTTGCACCGCATGTGCCAAGTTGATTTCTGCTGGGTAATGCTGTTGATACAAATACCCCATCTCCACTGGCACAATCGGTTCATTTTGCGTGAACCAATGACGGACTTGATCACCGAACAACTCAAAACACAAAGCGGCATAATCTGCAAATGCTGTGACAGTCTCGCGATTGAGCCAGCCGCCTTCTTTTTGCAGTGCCATCGGCATATCAAAATGATACAAATTGATGAAAGGCTCGATGCCATTTTCGATCAAAGTGGCGAAGTACTCGCGATAAAACGCCACCGCTTGTTGATTGACCGCTCCTCTTCCTTCTGGCAGCAAGCGACTCCACTGGATCGAGGTTCGAAAAGAATTAAAGCCGATCTCTTTCATCAATGCTACATCTTCTGGGTAACGCTGCAGCAGCTGGACGGTATCTTTGGGTCCCCGTTTTTGATAAAAGCGTTCTGGTTCCGTTGCGTACCAATAGTCCCAAATCGAATCGCCTTTGCCATCATCGGCCGTTCGTCCTTCAGTTTGCGGACCGCTGGCAGCGGCTCCCCACCAAAAATCTTTAGGAAAATGCAGGTTAGTCATGGGCAGTCACCTGCTCTTTGCCTGACAAGAGACAGCCGATAATGCCACTTTTGTTCGGCAAGCCCCAAGTGACGATGTAGTCTTCCACTGGTGGTGTCTCCATATAGCCTGCCATTTGTTTCAGGAAGGCTTGTTGGATTTGAGCTAGTAAATGCGGCTGATTCATGACCCCACCGCCTAAAATGATTATCTCAGGTGCTAAAGTTAACGTGATATTGACCAGCGCTTGCCCTAGATAAAAGGCCTGCAACCCCCAAATCTCGTGCGCTTGCGGCAAGTCTTGTCCTTTGATCCCCGTACGTCCTTCCAAAGAAGGCCCTGCGGCTAATCCTTCCAAACAGTCGCCGTGATACGGGCATGTACCAGCATACATATCTTCACTGTGGCGTTTGACATAGGTATGACCGATTTCTGGATGACCGATCCCTTCGAAAATCTTTCCTTCACGAACGACCCCGGCGCCAATGCCGGTCCCTACCGTCAAATAGACACAGCTGTCTTTGCCTTGTGCCGCTCCTTGGCGTAATTCTCCATAAGCGGCAGCATTGACATCTGTTGTCCAAGCAAATGCTGTCTCTGGGTAGCGCTTCTTCAACGCACCGAGAAAATCGAACTGCTGCCAGCCCTGTTTCGGCGTGGCTAGTATGTGGCCATAGGTCGCTTGGGTTGGATCGATCCCGATCGGACCAAAGGAACCGACCCCTAATGACACGAGATCGTAGGGATCGAAAAAGGCAAAGATCGCCGCTAACGTTTCCTCTGGCGTTGTCGTTGGGATCGACTCTTGGGCGATGATCGTCAGCTGTTCATCGGCAACGGCACAAATCATTTTTGTGCCGCCGGCTTCAATTCCTCCGTAAACCATCATTTCTCACTCCTTTACTCCAATGGTTCGAATTTCATATGGGTGTAATTGCTCATTGACGGACGATGCTTGTTCTTCCTCTAATAGGTTCAACAGACAGAGTGTCGCCTGCTCTTTTTGCACATGAAAGGCAGTGGCTTGATCCGCCAAATTATAGCCCCGCAAAACGATCTGCTGGTCTTGGCGATTGCGTTTTAAGGCGGTGATAGCTACCGTCGTTCCATGAGCTTCCATATATTGGTTGCTGCTGGCTAGCTTGCCTTGATGCTTGTCGGTCTGGCTTGCCGTCCAAGGAACTTGGGCAGCTTGTGCTTGGCGATACGTTTCATAACGTTCTTCAGGAGCCCCATGACAGGCTACGCCATATTCAAAGGTGTGGCTGCCTAAGCATTGCGCTTCTGGTGTTGGGAAGTAGCCCCAATCGCCTAGCTCTCCCGTACAGCGCAACAAGGTCAAGCAGATCTGATCCTTCACGATTTCATATTCGTTCAAACCAAAATTAGAAACCGTCATGCCGCCTGTTTCATCATGCAAGTTGACAAAGGCGTGTTGATGCTGCGGATTCGTTGGGTTTTCCCAATGACTGGAAACCTGATTCGGCCGTTTTACGACTTCATAAATGCTGTCAGCTTCATGGAAATCCGTGATGATCCCTGTTGGGAATAAAACCCGCAGTCGGTGATCTTTGCTTTGGTTGTTGACGGTGGTTTTAAATGCCAGGCGGTTGCTGGTTCGTTCTAAGCGAATCTCCGTCTCGATCTTGAAAGCAACCAATTCTTGACTCCGCTGTGCTTTACGGAAACGGAAATCGACGACAGCTTTTTGTTCTTCTAACAAACGGTCATCTGCTGAAACAGGAATCTGTAATTCTTGTGTCAGTCGCACAATTCCCACCAGCGGATCGTTTTGTTCGATCGTCACCTGATGCGGAAATTGCGTCGATAAGATTGCTTGATCCCCTTCTGGTTGTTTGAAGATGTACTCATTGGCGATATCCCCCACATCCTCGAAAACCAGTAAATTGCGATACGTTTTTTGGGTTGCTTTGTCTGTAATCGTCAAGCTGCCGTTTTCAGTAATGACGGCTTCCAAATGTGCGTTGGCAAGTTTACGCCCTCCTTCTGAAACGATCGGTGCGCTCTCTACTGGCGTAGCGGCTTTTTCCACTAGGGCAAAGGTCTGCCATGAAAATTCCGGCAACTGGTTTGCTTCTACTTGAACCGTGACAAAGCGTTTCATGAAAGGAATCCGAAAGGCATCTTTAGGCAATTCATAGTCAAAAAGGACCTCTTCTTCACTGATGATCGCAGCAACAGGTTTCCCCTGTTCATCGATCACCGAAAAAGAACCTTTTGGCTTCGCCAATAATTCGTGGTAAAGCTTGCTTGGCAATCCTTCACGGAATGTTTTACGCTCAAGTTCGATCACGACTTCCACTAAACCAGAACGGGTGCTGCCAGTGGTGTTGAAGACCACAAAGGGACGACTCTCCTCAGGAAACCTGCTCGTGTCGATGGCGGCTACTAAATTGCGTAACGCTTCATCTGCCACGAACTTACCAATTTCATTGGCTTTTTCAAACCGCGGCATCATTTCTCGGTGTACTTCGTCCACTGAACAGCCGCAGATACTGTCGTGAGGATGATTTTGCATCAATGTTTTCCACGCATGATCCAACATATCGTGAGGATAGCTGCCGCTTGCTTCATAAGCCATAGTTGCTAATGGTTCAGCGACATTTTCTAATTGGCGGGAAACCTTTGTATTCCATTGTTTCAGATAGACTCGGGAAGATGCGGTATTGGCTAGAGTATACCAACCATCGGTTTCTTGACTGGTCAATTCACCTGTGACAGTTCCTAGGTCATCTGGCAGATCTGCTTGCACCGCTTCAAGGTATTCGGTAAAGCTGGCGTGTTTGAATTCATACTCTGGGAAAAGCTCGTTAGCTGTACGAATCGCTGCCGAAATGTCTTTTTGGACAGGTTGATGATCGACCCCATTCATCATTAAGTAATGATTGGTGGCACCAAATTTCTCTACATCTTGCAATTTTTGCGTCCAAAAAGCTTCGGCTTCTGCTTTATCCACCGGAATCTCATTGCCATTGGAGTACCAGTTGGCAAAAAGTAGACCAAAGATTTGACTGCCATCTGGTCCTTCCCAATGCATTTCAGAATATTGGGAAGTAAATTGATCATCGGGTAAAACTTCGTTGTCAAAGCCGATTGGTTTGACGCCACGCCCAAATGCAGCACTTTCAAGATTGGCTTGCAGCATCATTTGCGGGGTTTGCCCCATATTGCCGAAAGTATCTGGGAAATACCCCAACATAACGGGGGTGCCCCACTTTTTGCTTTCTGCCATTCCAATCAGCATATTACGGGTGTTTGATTCAGCACTGATCAAAAAGTCATCTTGCAAAATATAAAACGGACCGATCTGTAATTTCCCTTGTTTGATGGCCGCTTTGACCGCTTCGTGTTTTTCAGGTCGCACTTCTAAATAGTCATCCAAGATGATCGTCTGCCCATCTAGGTGGAAGCTGTGGAACTCAGGGTCATTTTCAATTAATTCTAAAAGATCATCCATCAATTCAACTAGCCGCATGTGATGCTGTTCGTAAGGCATGTACCATTCCCGATCCCAGTGGCTGTGAGAGATGATATAAACTTGTTTCTTCATTGATTTTTACTCCTCGCTGTTTGCGTCGTTGGACTGCTTTTTGTGTCACTCGAACGGTCGTGGGTCGTGCTGCTTATTTTTCCACTCGGATATCGAAATAATCCATGACCAATTCACAAAACATCATGTTCGCCCAAGAGAACCATTCTCTCGTGTATTGCGAAGGATCATCGACATCGAACCCTTCATGCATCAAATTTGTACCCGCATCTGTCGCCACTAACTGATCCAGAATTCGTTTCTTTTCTTCTTTGTCAGTGGTGGTCATGCCTTCCATTGCCATGGCGATCGGCCACACATAATTTTCTGGCGTATGAGAGCTGCCAATGCCTTTAGCGTATTTGCCTTCATAGAAATACGGATTTTCACTGCTTAACAACGTTTTACGGGTCTGAAGATAAAGGGGATCTTCCATACTGCCATACCCCAAGTAAGGGGCGGCGATCAAATTCGGCACGTTGCTGTCATCCATCAGTGTGCCGTTGCCGAATCCATCCACTTCATACGCGTAGACTTCTTCGCCAGCTTGATTTTTGGTCAACCCGTATGCTTTAATCCCTGCTTCGATCTCTGCTTGCAATTTTTTCGCTTGTGCCACGATCGCGGTATCTTCTAAAACCGTCGTAAAGATTTCTTGGATATAGCCTAAGACCACCACCGCAAACATATTGGAGGGAATCAAATAGCCGTATTTGCAGGCATCATCACTTGGTCGAAAACCTGACCAAGTCAAGCCAACGGGTTTCACCGGCGCGCCTTTGCCGTCATGAGTCAAGGTATCTTCTTTTCGCCAGGTATCCCGTTCAAAGCGATACGGGGATTCCTCATGGTTTTGTTCTGTTACAAACACCTCCAAGGCTTTTTTGATGCCTGTTACAAAATCATCATTGAACTGATCTGTTCTGCCTGTGTTTTTATATAGCAGATAGGCCAGTTGGATCGGATAACACAAAGAATCGATCTCATATTTGCGTTCCCAGATCCAATCGTTCATTTCTGTATCGTCTGTTTGGTGGCCAGCGCCATTGGCTGATTCGTTAAAGGCATTTGCGTAAGGATCGATCGTAATATAGTAGAATTGCTTCTTGACCAACCCGCTGATCATACTTGCTAAGTCTTCATCTTCTTTGGCGATCACTAAATACGGACGAACTTGCGCAGTGGAATCTCGCAGCCACATGGCTGGAATATCCCCCGTCAGTAAAAAGGTCGTGCCATCTTCATGACGCTTGACCGTCGTTAATAGTGTATTGGCAAAAGCTGCATTAAAATTTTTCGCCCAATCGGCATGCGTTTCTCCGCATAGATCCGTAATCGTTTCCATAAATGTTGCTACTGAAGTTGGTATTTCTTTATAAACCATTCCATCACCTTCCCTGATTTGATATATCAATTTACGAACCTAGTATATCATGAATCATGTGAATGTCTAGCGCTTTTTCAAAATAATTAAAGGGTTTTCATTTTTATCGGTTTATGGTATGCTAACAAATATGATATATCAAAAGGGGTTTTCTTATGAAACAACCATTATATAAAAAAATTTACTCGGAGCTTCACGAAGCCATCGTTGAAGGGCGATTAGCTCCGGGCAGTCGTGTCCCTACTGAAAAAGAACTATCTGAACAATACCAAGTCAGTCGGATCACCTCTAAAAGAGCCTTGACGGAACTGGAACAAAATCAGCTGATCTATCGCGTGCAAGGCAGCGGCAGCTTTGTCCGAGAATTGAAGGAAAAAAAAGCGACTGGACGAATTTTGTTTGTCTTGCCCTTTGCCAATGATCTCTCTTTAGGAAACTTTACCGAAGGCATTTACCCCGTGATGCAAGAACACGGCTTTGAACTTTTGATGACACCAGTGGATTATTTGGAAAAAACGACGGCAGCTGAGCTGATGCAAGAATTCGACGGCCTGATCTATTACGCCAGCAATACGTTTTCTTACTATGACTTGCTGTTCGAATGTGCTGAAAAACACTTTCCTATCGTGACCTTAGATAAAAAGTTGCATGAGTTTGAATTTCCAGCGGTCATGCCAGATAACTTTCAAGGTGGACAGCTAGCTACGGAGCATTTACTTGCGTTGGGGCATCAACGGATCGCTTATATTTTTGGTGATACCCATCATCCACAATCCGTCCGTCAGCGTTATCTAGGTTACATCGATGCGCTGAAGAAAGCCCAAAGAACCTTTCGCACCAAGCTAGACGACGCGGCTGCCAGCATCGCAAATGCGCTTGCCTACCTGGAAGAACATCAGGTCACGGCAGCCGTCTGTGAAAATGACTTGATCGCCATCGAATTGATGCGTGCACTGCGTCAAGCAGATTTGCACGTCCCTGCCAACATTTCCCTGGTTGGTTTCGATAATATCCAAGCCGCTGCCCTCGTTGATCCAGCACTAACGACCATCGGGCAGAATTTTGCGGAGATGGGGCGCTTGGCAGGAAACCAAGTGATTGAGAAAATCAACGCTGCGAAGGCAGCACCCCCAGTACCAACGGAGACGACCACCCATTTAGTGGCTGTTTCTTTGATCAAAAGAGAATCAACCCAATTAAAGGAGTGAACCAAGTGAACGTATCAATGATCGACACACGACACGGAACAGACAACCAATATAGTTTTTCCCATGGCAACTGCCTGCCTTATACAGGGGTTCCTTTTGGCATGAACTACTTTGCCCCGCAAACCAGCGATCAACGAGGCAGTTGGTGGTTTCATCCAGAAGATCGAACCTTTCAGGGCTTTCGCATCACCCATCAGCCTAGCCCTTGGATGGGTGATTTCAGCCATCTGACGATGCTGCCGATAAACGGCACGCTTTCTGAAAATACCCTTTTCCATGCGCAAAGCTCGTATCGTCCGGAAGAAAGCACCTTTAATCCAGCCTTTCTTAAAATCAAGACGCAGCGGTATTTAACAACAACGACTTTGATTCCCAGTATGTATGGCGGTGTGCTGTCTATTGAAAACTGCGGGGATCAGCCGGGTCTTGGCTTGTCACTGCCGGGTGACTATGTCTTAGAACAGTTGGATGAACAGACAGTGGCTGGTCAACTGATCGTATTTTCAGGATGCGAAGACGAAAGCTTCACCATCCATTTCGTCTATCGTTTTGAAACACCCATCACGGCGATCGAAGGTGCCTTGACAGGCAAAGAAGCCTTCGTCGTTCTCCGCTTTGATGATTGCCAAACACAGACGATCCGTTTTGCAACCTCGTTTCTCAGTCGCGAACAAGCTTGTTTGAACTTGCAGCGGGAACAGCAATGGGCTCCTGCCGATTATCTGGCTTCTGTCCAACAGCAATGGAATCATTTTTTGCAAAAAATCGAGATCGAGCATCACGATCAAGCACAAGTTTCTACTTTTTATCATAATTTTTATCGCTTATTCTTGTTTCCTCAAACCTTCTTCGAAATCGATCAAGAGGGTCGCAAAGTGCACTGGGATACCTTGGCAAAAGCGATCAAACCAGGACCACTGTACACAAACAACGGCTTTTGGGATACGTATAAAACTGTCTACCCGCTCTTTTCACTCTTGGCTGTCGAACAATTGGAAGACATGCTGGAAGGCTTTTTGAACAGTTATCGCGAAAGCGGCTTTTTACCAAAATGGCTATCACCTGATGAGCGGGGGTTGATGCCCGGGACGCTGATCGATGCCGTGATCGCTGATGCCGCAGTAAAAGGTATCCGTCCCGATTTGATGCCCGAATTTTTAGCAGCGATGAAAAAAGGTGCCACCGTCCAAAGTGAAAATCCCAATTATGGTCGGCGCGGCACGACGGACTATTTGACTTACGGGTATGTGCCATTGACGCATCATGAATCGGTCAATCACACCCTTGATTATTGTTACAGTGATTTTTGTATCTCACAAGTCGCGCAACAGCTGGGTGACGAGCAAGCAGACTATTATCAGCAGCAATCGCAAAATTACCGCAACATTTTCGATCAGGAGACCGGCTTTATGCGGGCAAAAGACCCAGATGGCGCTTTTCGTCCAGAGTTTAGTGACACACGCTGGGGCTTGGATTATGCAGAAGGCAGTGCGTGGCAAAGTAGTTTTGCTGTTTACCATGATTTCGCTGGCTTGATCACTGCACACGGCGGCAAAGCGGCCTTTGAAGCAAAACTGATCGACTTGTGCAATCAAGAACCTCGCTATACGACAGAAGGCTACGGGTTCGAGATCCATGAAATGAGTGAGATGGCCGCACTCGATTTTGGTCAGCTGGCGATCTCCAATCAGCCAAGCTTCCACTATCCGTATCTATTCAGCTATTTGGGCAAACCAGAAATGGCACAGCCCTTGATCAAGCAGCTACTGACACAGTGCTTCAATGACTCACCAAAAGGCTTTCCTGGCGATGAAGACAACGGCAGCATGGCTGGTTGGTACATCTTCAATGCCTTGGGCTTTTATCCAGTCACACCGGGGACAGGCGAATATGTCATTGGCATGCCCTTATTTGATCAAGCAACACTGCATCTTGCTTCAGGCAAAGACTTAGTGATCAAGAGCACGCCCAATGCGCCGCAACAGCTCTTCGTGGATAAAATTACATTGAACGAAGAACCCTTCGAGCGATTATTTTTCACCCACCAAGAATTGACTGCCGGTGGTACATTGAACTTCCAGCTAGGTATCGTCCCTCGCAGCAAAGAGTGGTCAGCCGATGCCTATCCTTATAGCGTCAGTCAACCACATGCATAACGAAAAAACCGCTCCTTAGCAACAGGCAGCAGTCTACTTTCAGTCAATTGAAAGTGCACGCTGTCCCTGCCAGGGAGCGATTTTTTTATTGTTTCATTTGTAGCGGTAACAGACGTTCGATAGTTTTCAGCACGCCATTTTCATCGTTTGATTTGGTCACAAACGCTGCCGCTGCCTTGACTTCCTCAAAGGCATTGCTCATGGCGAAACTAAACGTGCCAGCTGCCATCAACTCCAAATCGTTCAAGCCATCGCCGAAAACCATTGTCTCCTCGGGTGTGACGTGCAGCAATTCTTGCAAGTGTGCCACAGTCGTTCCTTTGTGGACGCCTTGATTGGTGATATCGATCCAAGCGGCTTCCGAAGCCACGATGTACGCTTCATTGGTAAATTCGCTTAACTGTTGGACATGCTCAAAACAACGTAGTTTGGGATCAAAAATAGTGAGCTTCACAAAATCTTCTGTGATAGTTTGATAATCCGCCACCGTTTTGACCACCCGATAAGAGCCACGCACTTTCTGCGCATCCGCTTCATTGGTTGTGTCAGCAATGTACGCCGCAGTCGGTGTACAAGCGATGATCACATGATCTTGCGCAATCGCAGCGAGCTTCGCAATGATCCGCCGCCCTAATTCGTTTGGCAGCAGCGATTCAAAGATGTACTCTCCTTGATGTTTGATGCGGGTCGCGCTATCCCCAAGAATCCAAACATCCGCTGCTGCTTCACCAAACAGTTCTTCCACTCGTTCACACTGTTTGCCGGTACACGCAGCAAAAGCAACACCCGCTTCTTTCATTTGTTGGCTGACTTGTTCATAATAAGGCCGATCAAAACTGCCTTGGCTGTTCAAAAATGTACCGTCTAAATCTGTGATGACTAATTTGATCATACGTTTCTCTTCCCCTCTACCTCGTGTCCTCTTCATTCCAAATCACTTAATTAATGTTGTTAATTAAGTATACTTATTTTCAAGTTTTCCGTCAAGTCAGTCTTTTAAAAACTTTACATCGTTTCATCCCGTCGGTATACTTAATTAAATCACTTCATTAAGGAGAACATTTATGGCTTCTACCACCCATACCATTCGCCAGCAAAACAAACAGCTGGTTTTAAAAACTTTGTTTCAAAACGGGGCATTATTCGCCTCCGATTTAGTGAAGAAAACCGGCATCAGCATGGTCACCACTAACTCATTATTAAAAGAATTGTTAACAGAGGGGGAAATCACGAAAGGTCCGCTGGAGCAAAAAGAGCTAGGACGACCAGCAGTGACCTATCAGCTAAATCAAGACCGAGGTCATTCTCTTTTGCTTAGCTTTATCGATCACGATGGCTCCTTGGCTCTTTGGTCCATGCTGATCGACCGCAAGGGGAAGGTTTTGGCAAAACACGACCAGCCCTTTCCTGATGTTTCCCCTCATCGCTTTCAAGAATGTGTAACGAACGAGCTGGCATTATTTCCTTCTGTGGAACAGATCGCCCTCTTTTTACCAGGAAAAATCAGTGGAGGAACCGTGACTTCCAGCTGGTATGAAAAATTTAACGGCTGGCAGCTGGCAGCCCTCGTGGCAGAGGTCACTGCACTGCCCTTCTACTGTCAAAACGATGCCCATATTTTAACGATCGGCTATTGCATCGCCCAACAGATCTCCTTGCAGCAAACCATCGTTGGCATGTACAATCCTGAAAAAAGCATGCCCGGTATCACGCTCCTAGTCAATGGTGCGCTTTTAGAAGGAAAAGATGCCCTAGCGGGAGAGGCAAAATTTTTACCCGGCTACTTGGATCAAGGTGCACCGCAAGACCGCACGGCTTTGGTCCAGCGCCTGACAAGCATACTGCCATTTTACAATGCAGCTTTTGCCCCCCACTGTATCATTTTAGCCAGCAGTGATGCAGTAAAAACCGATCTCCTAGACGCGATCCAAAAAAATCCATTGCTGCAGCAACAACCCAATCAGCCCGCTTTCCATTATATCGATGCTATCGATGAAGCCATGGTGCTAGGCATGCACTGGCTGATTTTCCGCAAGACACCTTTTGACTTAGCCCGTTGATGACACAAAGACCATAGAATAATTGAGGTGGTGTGATATGAAAATAGCGATCATTGGTGCTGGTCCTCGTGGACTTTCACTTTCAGAACGGCTGATTGCTCATAGCAAACAAAACAAACAAGCCATCGACTTGCTGCTGTTTGATCCTTTTCTTCCTGGGGCAGTTTGGCGCACGGACCAATCGGCAGATTTGCTATTGAATTCTGTGACCAGCCAAGTCACCCTTTTCACGGATGACACATTAAGCACCGGCGGCCCCGTGGTCAAAGGACCTACCTTGTACGAATGGGCAGTGACAGAAGGGAAACATTTCGCAGCCATCCATGCCCCTGAGCTCGTTGCGGAATGCACAGCACTTGATTCACTTGATCCTAACGGGCATTGCTCGCGGGCGTTATATGGACTCTATCAGCTGTGGTTTTATCAGCAGTTGTTAATAGAGTTACCTGAATCCATTACCATCAACCATCTGTCAGACAGGGTCAGCTCTTTGACCCCTCTTTCCAAAAATCGCTACCAGTTGACGACGGCTCACCAAACATTCCTTGTTGATGCCGTCGTCTTAGCTACAGGCCATTCACAAGCCCAACTGTCATCAGGGGAACAACAATTGGCGGCTGCCGCAGAAAATAATGGCTGGTTTTATGCACCGCCAGCCAATGCGGCAGATACGGATCTAACGGCTGTGAAAGCTGGCGAACCTGTGATTTTACGGGGACTAGGACTTGCCTTTTACGATTACGTCACCCGCTTGACCAGTGGTCGGGGCGGAACCTTCGTCAAAGTCAATGAATCCCTCGTCTATCAACCTTCTGGTGAAGAACCGCAAATCATCGCCGGTTCTCGTCGGGGTGTCCCGTATCATCCTCGTGGCCGCAATCAAAAAACACCAACGCAGCAGCGAAAGCCCGTTTTTTTGACCCCTGAACGCCTAGCTGCTTGGCAAGCAGCCAAAACGGTTGCTGGCAAGACACTGCTCTTCTATTTAAAGAAAGAGGCAGAACTCGTCTATTATCAGACGCTGCTTTTAGAAAAACAGCGGCTTGACAAAGATCAGCTTGACGCTTTTACCACCGCCTTTGTTGCCACGGAAGGATCTGAAGACTTGCTAAAAAAATGGCAGCTTCCTAAGAGGGAATGGTGGTCATGGCACCAACTAGCCGATCCCTTTGCTCAGAAAGAGCAGCAGTCCTTGCAAGACTTTTTCATTGCGCTATTACGTACCCAAATCCAAGATGCCGAAAAAGGCAATCTAACAGGACCTATCAGCAGTGCCTTGGAAGTCTTCAAAGACCTGCGGGACCCGATTCGGTTTGTTCTCGATCATCAGCTAATGCCAGCACAAGACCTGAAAACACTCTTTTGGCAGTCTTTCGTTCCCTTGAACAGCTTTTTATCGATCGGTCCGCCGGTTCAACGACTGCAGGAACTGGTCGCCTTGATGGAAGCCGGAGTGGTGACCTTACTAGGTCCTGACATGACTGTTGAGATTGAGGAGGCTTATTGTACGTATTCAAAGCGATTTCCCGACACACGCTATCACGCGACGCAACTAATTGAGGCCCGCATTCCATCGACAGCGATTCGTCGAACCAACAATTCCTTGTTGCGGCAACTGCTAAACGATCGGATCATTCACCCGCACCGGTTGCCGATACCCAATGAGGTGCCTTTTGAGACGGGTGCTATCGCCATCGATCCTGAGACCAATCAGGTCCTTGGACCAGATGAACGCCCCTACACTGCCCTCTATTGTTTCGGGATTCCCACAGAAGGCATCCACTGGCTGACGGCTGCCACTGCTCAGCCAGGAACCGATGCTTGGAATTTACGGCAGGCGGACCAGATCGCCGCTGACCTCTTACACCACATCTTCTAGTCGCTTCTTTTCTATCAAACGCAAACTTCCGACGAACCGCTTCGGAAGTTTTTTGCTTTTCTTCCGCAAACCCGCAGGCAGGATTTTCCTTTTTTTGAATATTCTTGAAATTTTCTTTAATTGTTACACGAAAATTGCGACAGTCCTAGAAAACCGTTACAATAGAAGAAAAGAACGCAAGGAGGTTGTTTCATGACCGCTGAATTACAAAAAATTGATGCCTTGATCGCAGAAGTGGAAAAAGTGATTTTAGGCAAACGAGATGTGATCCAATTTACCGTGGCTGCGCTGCTTGCTGGTGGACACGTTTTATTCGAAGATATCCCCGGTGTTGGGAAAACGATGTTGGTCAAATCATTAGCCAAAGCCATTCAAAGTGACTACAAACGGGTACAGTTTACCCCAGACCTTTTGCCTAACGATGTGTTAGGTGTGTCGATTTTTAATTCCCAAAGCCACCAGTTCGAGTTTCGTCCCGGCCCGATCTTCACCTCCGTCCTCTTGGCAGATGAGATCAACCGAACCACACCAAGGACGCAAGCCTCGCTCTTAGAAGCCATGTCAGAAAATCATGTCACCATCGACAATCAAACGTACCCATTGAGTCCCCACTTTTTTGTGTTAGCTACCCAAAACCCAATCGAATATGAAGGAACGTATCCTTTGCCTGAAGCCCAATTGGATCGTTTTTTGTTCCGCCTGCATATCGGTTACCCAGATTTTCAAGATGAGCTCGCCCTCTTGACTGGAAAACGACAGCAAAGCTTGGATCAGATCCAAACCATTTTACATGCTGATGAAGTGACCGCTTTGAAAGCGATGGTGGACGACGTGTATGTCGATGAGCGGGTCGCCCGTTACGCATTGCAGCTGGTTCAAGCGAGCCGCCAGCATAATGCCATTGACCTTGGTATCAGTCCTCGTGGTGGGATCGCCTTCTTAAAAGGGGCAAAAGCGTTAGCGTTGACGGAAGGACGGACCTTTGTCACGCCGCAAGACTTACAGCGAATTTTACCAGCAGTCTTCGGTCATCGTTTATTACTGAAAGGCGGCGTTCATGCTAGCGCGGAGACCCTTTCAGATTTGATGAAACAGATGATCCAACGGGTGCCTGTCCCTACAAGGAAATAGCGATGAAGAAAAAAAAGCTTGAACGCGTGCTGCGCCTCCTGTTGTTTAGCGCTGCCTATTTTTTGCTGCTGGCTTACTGTGTGATCTTTAATAATAATGCCGGTTGGAGCCTCTGGTTTTTACTGACTCTGTTATTGTTGCTTGACGCAGTATTCTTGCTGCCCTCCCTCAAGAAGGTCCAAATCGTTTTAGAAGAATCGATCCAAGCTGAAACACAGACAGCGATCACCTTACCGCTGCAAGTCTTCAAGTATCGCCCGACGCTGCTGCCGCTGGTCGATTTCACCTTGCAGTTTGACGATCGTTTCAAGAATAGTCATCACAGCGCCTTTTATCGAGGCAATCTGATTCGGCTCCATCTGCCTTGGACCCCAAAGGAGCGCGGCAGCTATGAAGAATTGCCCGTTCAATTGTACAGCCATGATCTCTTTGGCTTTTTTGAAAAAAGCTACGCTGCAGGTGCGAAACAATCGATTTTGATCCTACCGAAATTGAAGCTAGAAGCCGTTGCCCTATTGCCATTTTTTAAACAGAAAGTCCGCAGCCAAACCCACGGGGAACCCAATTTTTCTATTCGACAGTTCCGTCAATACCAGTTAGGGGATTCATTAAAAAATATCGATTGGAAATTATCCAGCAAACAACAGGAATTGATCTATCGCGAACGAGAATACGAAGAAGAACAAGACATCTTTCTGCTCTTTTGGGGAGAAGATCATCCTGCTTTTGAAGAGACCTTGACACTGTTTTATTCGATCCACCATTTCTCACAAAATCAACGACTTTTTCAGCCGCTCTTGATTGGTGACGGATTGACTTCCCCTTACCAAACGGATGCCGCTGCCTATGCCCAGATCCTTCCCTTCGAGAAAGTTCCTGAAGGGGTACCGCTCTTGACTGGCAGCCATCTTATCTTCATTACCCCGGTTTTCACCCCACAACTGGAAAACTACCTCAGTCAGTTGGAAGCAAAAAACAGCTGCCAAGTGTTTACCTACGCTGATTTAATGAGGCAGTTGAATGAACTTGAGGAGGTGGTAGGATGAGATTTATTAAGAAAGCACTGATTGGTCTTTTGACCTTTCTCAGTCTATCACTGGTGATCTTGCCGTTTATCGCAGTCTATGACCTTGGCAATCAGTTCACCCTTTTAACTTATGCCTTTAGTGTCTGTTTGATTTTGACCATCGTGCCGAAAGTCCGTTACAGTTTGCCTTTGCTGGCAGCCGCTTGGCTGATCGTCTTGTATCGGATCTTTCCTTATGGGACTGCCTTTTCTTTTGATTGGCTACTGCGTTTTTGGCTAGACCTGCACCGTGCCTTTCAAGAGATCCTCAGTGGTGAAGTCGGCTATATCACCGAACTGGCGGCGGTGACATTGATCGTTAGTTGGGTCTTGTTTTTAGCGATCTTACCGATTGCTTATCAACGCTTTTTCTTGATTTACGGTACCATGATCGGCTACTTGCTGACAGTCGTGATTTTTAATCAATTTGATTTGACGTGGCATTTGATCGGTATTTTTCTTTGCGCGCTGGCTTCTTCCATGATCCAGCGCAGCGCCTTTCAATCCAGTCAAACGATCGCCCCCTGGTTCGGCGTGATGCTATTGATTGGTGGCTTAGCCGTCACTGCTGTCTACTTGCCGCAGACGAGCGTGCGGGATCAGTTGGCAGCCCGTTCCACGCCTATACGGACAAATCTGAATCAGCTGGGTTTTTATCAATTTATTGAAGAACATGGCACCCCCACTGGTTCTCGCACGGGTTTCAGTGAAAATGATCGTCAATTAGGCGGACCACTACTTGATGATGCGACGATTTTATTTGAAGCGCAACAAGAAACCCCGCATTACTGGCGGGTGGAAAGCAAAGACTTTTATTCTGGTAAAGGCTGGATCAGTACGAGCCGCGAAGACGTTCGCTTGGAAGCAGACGATGTCACCATCGCTGACCAGAGCTATCAACAAACCTATCCTGAGAATGAACAAGTGCGGATCCAATTCCAAAACCATGGAGACTATGTGCCATTGCCCTATGGCCGCAGTAGGTTATCCCTTGAAAGCGGCGCGCGTGGCTTTCAAATCAGCGACGCTATTCAACGGGTCGATTTGATTGATTCGCTACCAGACACGGCCTTGACCCTCGATTGGGACCATCCAGATTTTTCCGCAGAAAATCTTCAAAATCTGCCTTTGATCTATCCGGATTCTCCGATCGATTATATCCAATTACCCGATTCTTTGCCGCAGCGGGTACGAGATCTCGCCGCTGAGATCACCACTGACAGCAACAGTCTGTTTGACCGAGTCACCGCAATTGAAAGCTATTTGAAAGATCCGCTCGTATTCCGCTATTCCAAAACCGATGCCGTCGTGCCTGCAGAAGAGCAAGATTACGTTGATCAATTTTTATTTGAATCACAAGTCGGCTACTGCGACAATTTTTCCACGGCAATGGTCGTTCTACTACGGAGTTTAGAGATCCCTGCTCGCTGGGCAAAAGGCTTTTCTCCTGGATCCCCCGTGACAGAAAACGGCATCACTACTTATACTGTCCGCAACTTGAATGCCCACTCGTGGGTGGAAGTCTACTTTGACGGATACGGTTGGGTGCCTTTTGAACCGACACCTAGTTTCCAAAATCCTGATCGTCCCGTGTTGACGCAAGAATCTACTAGCTCCGAAGAAACGCCGACCGCTAGCAGCGAGACAACACCAACGAGCAGCACGGAAACAGAAAGTAGTGAAACCACGACCAGCAGTTCTGCAACAGCCGCGGTTACCGATGATGTTTGGTTGACTGAGGAGCTGAAACAAACGCTGCGTAATGGCTTCTTTGGAGGCTTAGCTCTCCTAGGACTTGGCCTGCTTTTCTATTTCCGCCATTCGTTTTTCCGTATTCATTTATGGTTGATCTGCCGCTTTAACAAACAGCCACTAGTTGCTGCCTATCCTTTGTTTTTAAGGCAAACGACGAAAGTTTTGTACCGTAACGAGGCGGAGCCGTTGATTGATTATGCCCAACGACTCGAAGCATTCTATCCACTGTTTCATGGTGATTTTATCCGCTTGACGCAGCAATACGAAGCCTACCTTTACAGCCAAGAACAGCCGGCTGGTCAAGAAGCCTTCTTGAAGCAAGTCGCTGCCCAAATCAGTCAGCTGAAAAAAATCAACTAAGCAGTGAGGAGAAACGACAAAAAAACGTATCGATCAAAGGATCGATACGTTTTTTGCTTTAGGCGTTTCCTTGACGTTTTTGAACGGCAATAATAATCAGTTTTGTGATTTCCATCAAAACAACTGCCACAGCAGCCATTGCGATACATAGACCGACATGTCCTAAAGTGAAGGTTGCTGGAATCGCAAAGACTTCACGGATGCCAGGAATCAAGGTAATGCTGTATAGTCCACCACAAACGACGATCGCCAACCACACCATTTTATTGGCAAAAAGGCCAGCTTGCCAAGCAGTCTCGGTATTTGAGCGTGCTGGCAATGTTTGCAATGTCCGGCTCCAGATAAGTGTTGAGAAGGCCATCGCTACACCTAACTCAGGTGATTGGCTCATCCCTAACCATTGTGCCAAAATCACGACAGCGGCAATCAAAATACCGCGATACGTTACTGAGATCAAAGTTTTTCCAGTGAAGATACCTGCATTTGGATCTCTAGGCTGACGTTGCATGATGGTTGGTTCGGCTTTTTCCATTCCCAGAGCAATTGCTGGTAATGAGTCGTTGACTAAGTTGATAAAGAGTAGCTGCAAGGCAGTAAATGGATTGTCCCAACCCATCACTAAGGCAAAGACGATCGCAATGATCGCACCTAAGTTTCCAGCAAACAAATACGAAATGGCTTTTTTGATGTTGTCAAAGACGTTTCGGCCAACTTCTACGGCACGAATGATCGAGGCAAAGTTATCATCCGTCAAGACCATCGCCGCTGCATCTTTGGCAACGTCCGTTCCGGTTCCCATTGCGATCCCGATATCCGCTTGTTTCAAGGCGGGTGCATCATTGACTCCATCTCCGGTCATGGCAGAGATCTTGCCTTTGTCTTGCCAAGCCCGCACGATACGGATTTTGTTTTCCGGCGAAACACGAGCATAAACTGTGATTTTGTCTAATTGATCCGCTAGTTCGGTTTCAGAAAGAGCATCCAATTCCGTACCAGTCAAGGCTAAGTCGCCCTCAGCTGAAATACCGATCTCTTGTGCGATCGCCACGGCTGTCGTTTTGTGGTCCCCTGTGATCATCACTGTTTTGATACCGGCAGATTTGGCATCTGCTACGGCTTGTTTGACTTCTTTACGAGGAGGATCGATCATTGCCATCAAACCAACCAAAATCAGCTCGTTTTCATCCTCAAGTGTCAATTCTCGTGATTGGGCATCGGTCAATGGACGGTAAGCAAACGCCAAGACCCGTAATGCCCGTTTTGAGAATTCTTCGTTTTGATGCTGCAATTTATTTCTGATTTCATCTGTTAAAGGCACGACTTGATCATCGATCAAGACTTTGGTACTGCGGCCAAAGACGATGTCTGGACCACCTTTGGTCAACAACAAATGTTCGCCATCGATCTCATGTAAGGTGGACATCAATTTACGATCAGAATCGAAAGGCAATTCTTGCAAACGAGGAAACTGTTGACGAATTGCCCGATAAGGCTGATTTAGTTTCTCACTGTAATCCAGAAAAGCAATTTCAGTAGGGTCTCCTAGCTTCGCCCCATCTTCACTGATGGCAGCATCATTTGCCAAGACACTGATTTCTACCAAGCGTTTTTCAGGCAATGTCCAGGTAGTTGGCTCATCGGGGAACGTGCCCGTTTGTCCATTTGGTAAATAGTAGTCAACAACGGTCATTTTGTTTTGGGTCAAGGTCCCTGTCTTATCTGTACAAACGATACTCGTTGAACCCAATGTTTCAACCGCCGGTAGTTTTCGAATGATGGCATGACGCTTCGCCATTTGTTTTGTTCCGATCGAAAGGACGATCGTCACGATCGATTGCAATGCTTCTGGAATCGCTGCTACGGCTACGGCTACCGCAAACATAAAGGCGTTGACTAAGTCTTCCGTCATATCACCTGTTCCGTCACCTAAGAACAACCGTGCTACTTGAACCCCTAAAATAATCAATGAAAGGACCAAGATCGCCAAGCTCAGTTTTTTACTGAAGCTGTCCAATCCTCGTTGCAATGGCGTTTTGTGTTCAACCGTACTTTCCAATAAGCCAGCCACTTGACCGATTTCCGTCACATTACCAGTCGCGGTTACGATAAACCGACCACGCCCATAAGTGACGATCGTTCCACTGAAGACCATGTTGTCACGGTCGCCGATCGGTGCGGTACGATCGATCACACCTAATTCTTTTTCCGCTGGCGTTGATTCCCCAGTCAGCATTCCTTCATCGACCTTCAAAGAACCCTCTTCAATCAATCGACCATCTGCTGGTACATAGTCCCCAGCTTCTAAAATAACGATATCGCCGACAACCAATTCTTTCGCCAGCACACTTTGTTCTTTGCCATCCCGAATGACGTTAGCATCTGGTGCTGACAAGCTTTTCAAAGCGTCTAACGATCCTTCGGCTTTTTTCGTTTGTATCACACTGACGACGGAATTCAACAAGAGTACTGCGAAGATAACGATGGACTCAACGTGTGCACCCATAACCATTTGGATGATTGCCACAATCAACAAGACGATCACCATCGCATCTTTGAAGGTATCTAAGAATAAGGCAAAGCTTGATTTCTTAGGTGCTTCCTTCAGCTGGTTCAGGCCATTTTCTAACCGCTTGGCTGCCTCTTGCTGCGTCAACCCCTCTGGACTGCTCTGGACCTCTGCCATAATTTCCGAGATTTCTTTTTGATACATTTCTTTCGCCAATTTTTTTGCCCCTTTTAATTTTATTTTCCTTAGGCACTCTGCTAGAAAAAAAGAGACCTAAGACAAGTATACGCTTGTCTTAGGTCTCACCATTTCAAATAATACCAGAAAGCTGTCGCCAGCTTACTTACTGTTGATATTATCGCAGCTTGCGCCACCGGTTACTCCCCTAAGGAATAATAATAAGAATGTATCATTATCATAACGGAAACTGTTGTGCTTGGCAACTATAAAACATCAATTTGAAAATTTTTTGAAAACATTCTTTTTGTTCCCATTCCTTTTTTTCTGTTACACTAAAGAAAAAAGAAATTTGTACGTTACAGGAGGAAAAACGATGGATCTTTTTGATACTTTTACCCGCCACAGCTCTGTCAGAGATTTTCAACCCCGGCCACTATCAAAGGAACTCAAGCAAAAATTAGTGACGGTTGCCCAAAGTGGTTCCAGTTCGAACTTTGTTCAAGCTTATTCGATCATTGAGGTCAGTGATCCTGAAAAACTGGCTGCTATCGAAAAAATTGCCGGTGCCCCAAATTACATCACTCGAACGGGGGTCTTCTATCTTTTTGTCGCCGACTTACATAAGCATCAGCAGCTGCTGACCCAAGCAGGGTTGCCGGATACCCACTTAACCACGATGGAACCGTTTATTGTGTCTGTCGTTGATACGACGATCGCTGCCCAAAATATGGTAGCATATGCTGAAGCACAAGACTTAGGAATTTGCTACATCGGCGGCATCCGCAATGATTTGCCTCGTATCGCAGAACTTGTCGGCTTACCAAAATTGACGTTTCCGTTATTCGGCTTGACGATCGGTTATCCGCAACATAGAAATGAGCCGAAAGTCCGCTTGCCTCAAGAAGCGATCGTAAGTGTCGATCAGTATCAACCGCTGACGCAGGAGCAAACAGCCCAGTACAACCAAACGACGGAAGCCTATTATGCACAGCGCAGCAGCAATCAACAGCAAACCAATTGGCAAACGAAAATGACGGAATTTTTCCGTGAACCGCGACGTCCAGATGTCGCTGCCTTTATGAAGCAACAAGGCTTCTCAGACCACTTCGGCGAATGAGGACACTAATCACCACGGGAAAATAAAAAACGATCTTTGGCAAGGAATCTTGTCAGGATCGTTTTTTTGCTTGGTGTAAAAAATCAGGTTCAGGCTGCTCTTGTATCTTTGTCGCGCTAATTAACGTGCGGCTTCTTGTGCGGCTTCGTTGACGGCAACTGCCTGCTCACATTTTTCCATTAATGCTACTAACGCTTTATCTAACACTGCTTCATTTTCGGAGGTTCGCTGACTGATTTGCGTCATAGGCTGCGCCGCAAGATCCAGCAAATAGGTAGGGATTGCTTCTTTTTCAGCAAAAGTGCCCTTGATCAGCGGCTGGTAGACAGACTCGCCACAGGGTCCGGTTTTGATAAAGGCTAGTTCGAACTGCGCCTTCCCTGACAAGCGCAACCGATAGACCCCTTCATTGGTCAGCAGTTTTTCATCGGTAAAGCGTGCCTGTAATCGTGCAAAGCGTTCATAATCCATGGTATCTGCTCCTTTTTGATTCCTTCTTTTCTCTAGTGTAGCAAATTTCTTGTTAGCAAAACATCTTTTTCATAGAGAACGCATCCCCTTTTTCCTCGTCTGGCGATTTTCCACTTTACAAGCAGAACAAATGTTCGTATAATTCAAGTGAGGTGAATGCGTATGCCAGCTGCAAAAATTGCTTATGCAAAACAAGAAACCTATGCATTTGAAAAACACTATTATGAATTGGTAAACTTTCCCACACCAGTGGCGCTTTTGTTTGATGAATTCGCACTGACGATGGAGCGCAATCAAAAATCATATATTGCGATCCCCGCGCGCTATTCCGTCTTAAAGGTTCCGCTCGTCTTTGTTTTTCGACTAGAGACTAAGGATGCGCCTGTTTATTATTATGAGCACGTACTTGCTGAAAATAAGATTATTCGCCGCTACAACCCCGAGCGTAACTATTTGCCCGGCGGAAGATAGACCAATGGTCCCCACCCCCGTTTACTGTACCAAGCGGCTGCTCTCTCCTCATGAAAATCACTGAGCAGCAGTTCGAATGTTTGTCATCAAAACAAAACCCCTCTATACTAAAAAGAAAGGGGTTTTTCACAATGACGAAAAAACCGCCGCAAACGTCTGAAGAAAAAGAAGCCGCTTCTAACAATATGGGATTGGGGATCGGTGTCGGAATGGCCTTAGGTGCTGCATTTGGGATGCTGTTTTTTGACAACCTGGCATTAGGCATGGGTTTAGGCATCGCACTAGGTGTAGCGATCGGTGCCGGCATGGATCAAAAAAGCAACAAAGACAAGAAATAGCTGAATCAAAGAGCTGTGTTTATCTGTCACAGCTTGCTGCCGAGTAAATACCCAAAAAGCCTAGGTTCTGCACTTGTTGTACAGGACCTAGGCTTTTTTGCTACTTCGAGCAATATTCTCGAAAGCAGCTGCTTCACAGTTGGTTACAGCAGATTTCTTTTCGCCATTTCCGCGCGATACAGTTCATAGACCGCATCACTTTGCTTTGCATGGCTGCGGTAAAAGAGCCCATAAGAGAAAATCGCTTGGAAATTGCTTCCTTGATTTGCTCGTGCTACAGCGTGGTACAAATTCGCCAATTGCTGATCAGACATCTTCCCGCTTTTGATTCGTTTGGCAACTGCTTTTTGGGAAAGGGTAAATAAAACCGTCGTAAATATTTGATAAACCACCCAAATCGCCAGAATAACCAAAATAAATTTCACCAAATCAGGCATCACTTTTCAACTCCTTACAAAAAGTAAATCATTCGGATGATTTGATGTCAATAATAAAATAACCCAACGAAAATAAAATATTTATTTTCTAAAGTAATAAAATAACAGTACGACAATGATTAAAACAATCAGTCGTACTGCTATTCCTTTATTGCCTCTATTCATCTAAGTATCAATAAATCGACTCCGCTAAAAAAGAATAGACGGTATCAATGTCTCTTTATTTCGCCAAACGGTAGATAGCATCTGCATAGATCACCGCTGCGTTGAATAGGTCATCCAAGCTCATGAATTCATTGGCTTGGTGCATGGTATCAACATAGCCTGGGAACATTGCGCCATAGGCAACGCCGCGTTTCAATAGACGGCCGTATGTGCCGCCGCCGATGATTTGTTCAAAGCCTTTTTCGCCGGTATGTTCTTCATAAACCGCCAATAAAGTTTCTACCAATGGATCATCTGCTGGCACGTAGTGAGGTTCCATGTTGCGGTCATTGCGAGTAACGGTGGCCCCTTCCATACCGACGGTGCGTTCCACACCGATTTCAAGTCCTTCCGCAGTTACCCCTTTAGGATAACGGAAGTTCAAGGCGATAAAGTTGTCTGCTTGCGTTCCTGCTTGGTTCGCTTTAAAAGCAAACAAGCCAGCATTCATAGTTAATTTACCCATTTTTTCGTCTTCGTACGCCACACCTAATTTTTCACCGTAGAAATCTTCATGGACATAGGCTGCTGCTGCATGGATGAATTGTTTTGCGCCGCCGCCAAAGGCATAGTTATCTAAGAAGACAGCTAAGAAGGTTCCCGCATTGATTCCTGATTGTGGGCTGGCACCATGGGCACCTTTACCGACTAATTCGATCGTCACTTGTTCATTTTCTGTTTCAATTGTGCCCGTCACTGGATTGGCTTCAACGTAATCGAAAAAGGCTTTTTCGATCGCTAATGCTTCTTCTGTTGATGGAGCAATGAAGCTTGCCGTTGCCGTTCCTGGTACCATATTTTCTCGCAAGCCAGCAGTGAAGCTTTGCAGCGTGAAGTCTCCTTCATTGTTGCCTTGGAAATGGATCCCTAATGTCACATTTCCTTTTTCTCCATTGATGATTGGGAAATTGGCATCTGGCGAGAAGCCAAAATCAGGCTTTTCTTCATGCTCAAAGTAGTAATCCATATCTGCCCAGCCGCTTTCTTCATCAGAACCAACGACAAAACGGATTTTTTTCGATAATGGCAAGCCCAATTCTTTAATGATTTTCATCCCATAATAGGCGGCCATTGAAGGACCTTTATCATCAGAAGAACCACGAGCATAGATTTTGTTGTCATTGATGACTGGATCATAAGGATCGGTTGACCAGCCGTCACCTGCAGGAACAACATCCATGTGACCGAAGATCCCTAATGTTTCGTCTCCTTCACCAAATTCGATGTGACCAGCGTAATTATCGACGTTTTTGACTGTGAAGCCATCACGTTCGCCATAAGCTAGCATGTGTAGCAACGCATCACGAGGTCCAGGACCAAATGGCGCGTCCGCAGTCACTTTATCATCTTCTCTTTCACTTTTCACTTTCAATAGATCAATCAAGTCGTTCAGCAAATCGTCTTTGCGGGCTTCGACCTCTTTTTTCCAATCGATTGTCATAGTGTTCCCTCCATTTCTGTTCTCGCTATTTATGATAACACTCTTAAACCAAAAAAGGAAAAAAAATTGCGCCTTTTTCCATGGGTCTTTTCTATGAAATTTCTAGGAAACAGGTATAATAAATATAACTCGATTTTGATTAACGAAAGGAGTCATTGCATGGAGCAACTTGATTCTGCGATTTTATCCCAAGTGATCCAACAGCGCCCGACAAAAAGCCACAAAGGTACCTTTGGCCGGGCCGTTTTAGTAGGGGGCAACCGCCAATTCGGTGGGGCGATCTTAATGGCGGCGCAAGCCTGTGTATATGGGGGAACTGGTTTGACCACTGTGATCTCCGATGGCGTCAACCGAACCGCCCTGCACGCCCGCTTGCCTGAAGCGATGTTTGTCGATTGGCAGCAAACAGAACTGATCGATACGGTCACCGAATCGGCGGACGTCCTACTGATTGGTCCCGGATTAGGAGAAGGAAAAAGCAATTTTGATCTGCTGCAGCGGATCGTTTCTGCCCAAAAAGAACACCAATGGTTGGTGATCGATGGTTCGGCGATCAATTTGGCTGCCAAATATCCGCTGATCATCCCCTTTCCTGAACAAGTCGTCTTCACGCCGCATCAGATGGAATGGCAACGGCTCAGCGGACTGGCAATTGCCGACCAGACCGAAGAAAACAATCAGCAAGCCCAACAAAAACTCGGAAGTCTGGTGGTCTTAAAAAGCCATCGCACGCAAATTTACGGTAGCAGCATCGCCCAAAATCCCCTAGGAACACCCGCAATGGCGACTGGTGGGATGGGTGATACGCTGGCAGGCATGATTACCAGCTTTTTGGCACAGTTTGAAAAAACAGAGGAAACGATCCACGCGGCTGTCTATCTCCATAGCCTGATTGGCGAAGCCTTGGCAAAAGAGCACTATGTCGTGTTGCCGACACAAATCAGTGCCGCATTGCCTCAATGGATGAAAAAGCACCAAGCAGCCGATCCAGAATGATTTCTGATAAACCATTCATCAAAAAAACGTCCCTTTCTGCATTTGTCGAAAGGGACGTTTTTTCCAATGGTCAGCTAATTGTTAAAATAAACCACTCGCACTTCATACGGCGCCAAGGTTGCTGTTTGAGGGACTGCTTGATTGGTCTCTAAATCAACGACTTCTTTGATCAAGTGTAGTGTCTGCTCTTTCTCAGAAAAATTCATGATGAAAAAGTACGTTCGTTCTGGACTGATCCTGCCTTGGATCGAGACTGCAGGATTGGCATGCGCGATCCTTTCCTCTGCCAAGGACAGCTCACGGACCAAAGAGGCATAAAACTGTTCGAAAAAGTCATAGTTGGTGCGAGCCGCCAGATAGTAGGCGGTGCCTGCACCAAAGGTATGTTTGGTGATCGCAGGTGTTCCTTGGTAAAAATCCGCTTGATACACCCCTAGTACCTCCGCTGTTTCGGCTTCGATGATTGCAGAATAGTCCCGTGTTTCAAAGGGCTGTCCTTGAAAAACCACTTGATTGTGTTCAGTGTCAAAAAGAGTTTCCAGCTCCAGCACGTTGATGCCTAATAACCCTCGCAACGGCTGTGGCAAGCCCCCCAGATACAACAGGTCGGTTTCATTGACCATGCCGCTAAAGTAACTGGAAATCAAGGTACCACCAGCTTCCGTGTACTGGCAAAGTTTTGCCATCGTCTCCGAGGTCATCAAGTAAAGCATCGGAGCGATCACCAACCGATAGTCAGAAAAATCTTGCTCTGGCGTCAAAATATCGACAGCGATGTCTTGTTCCCAGAAATAACGATAATGCTCCTGCAACGTTTGCGGATACCGTCTGGTTGGTCGACCAAACCCGCCGCCTCGCTTCAATGCCCAGTTGCTTTCCCAGTCAAAAAGGATCGCCACTGCTTTTTTTCTTGTGGTTCCTTGAATCTCTTTGATTTTTTCCAAGCGCTTGCCGTAAGCCGCAACTTCTTTGAAGACCCTATTCTCCGTGGAATCATCATGTCCCACGACTGCCCCATGGAATTTTTCTGAATTGCCGCGGGATTGGCGCCATTGAAAATACAAGGTACTATCTGAGCCGTGAGCGATCTGCTGCATGGCACTCAACTGATGGACACCAGGCTTTTTCGCTTTATTGAAGGAATGCCAGTTAACAAAACTCGGCGTGCATTCCATCACTAAAAAGGGCTGTTTCTTCAAAGACCAGTACTGGTCATGCACATAGGCAGATTTCATTGCTGTCGCTGTCAAAGATTCAAAGTTGTTGTTCCAATCAGGGTAACTATCCCAGCTAACGATGTCCACATGACGAGCAAACTTGCTGTAGTCAATGCCTTCCAAAGGAATAAAGTCTTGGGTAGCATGTCCTTCCGCCATAAAATTCGTCGTCACAGGAATGTCCGGTGTCAGTTGGCGAATCGGCGTACATTCATGCAAATAAAAATCGATCGTCCTATCTGTAACAAATCGTTTCCAATCAAGATCCATGCCATGCACTTTGTGTTCTCCTAGAGGCGAAGGCGGTAAAACCTGCGACCAATCGGAGTACGTACCACTCCAAAAAGAAGTCCACCAGGCATGATTCAACGTGGCTAAATCACCATATTTCTTTTGCAGCCAACTGCGCCAGTTTTCTTGACAATAGGAGCAAAAGCATTCCCCAGAGTACTCATTGGAGATATGCCACATGGCTAATGCCGGATGCTTGCCGTAACGTTTTGCCAACTGCTGATTGATTTGCGTCACCTTTTCCCGATAGATCGGTGAAGAGTAACAGTGATTGTGGCGAAACCCATGGGTATGTTTTTGCCCTTGGGCGTTGGTCCGATTGACTTCGGGATACTTTTGGCTCAGCCACTGAGGACGCCCACCGCTAGGAGTGGCCAAAATGACTTTGCCGCCGATGCCATGGATCTGATCAAACACACGATCCAACCAGTCAAACTGATAAACGCCTTCTTGCGGCTCTAAGGCACTCCAAGCAAACACCCCTAATGTGACGGTGTTGACATGGGCTTGCTGCATATAAGCAAGATCCTTTTGCAAGATTTCTGGATAAGCCAGCCATTGATCGGGGTTGTAATCCCCACCATGCATAAACTGCTGATCAAACAATTGATTGCTCATCATTCTGCTCCTTTTTTGGCTTGTAACTGGTATACAAATGATTGAAAATCGCCAGTGACTTGCGCCGTTCCATGGTTGACGGCATTAAACTGATAGGGTTTACGCAACCCTAATTGCCTTAACAGCTGACCAGAGACGGGTTCGCCATTGACCTGATACACCTGTTGGCCATCGAGAAAGGCTGCGGGCAAAAAGTCTTCCGCCGTCGGATTGGCTTGTGCCAACACGCGAAAGAAAGCAACCAATGCTTCTTCATTTTGCGGATCATACACCGCCCAAGTTTTTTCATTGGCATGTTCCAACTGCTGCAGCTGGTAAAAAGTGCCAAAGGTCAGCAATTGCCGCTGTTTTTTATAAAAGACGATTTGGGATTTGATCGCCTGCTTTTCGGTTTCAGACAAGTGAAAGAGATCGAGTTCATACCCCAAAGGCCCAAACATTGCGACGGTTTGCCGAAAGGCTAAAGACGTTGCCCGGCCGACTTGGTGGTTTGGTGCCGCCGACACGTGATTGCTGAAGGAGGACAAAGGATACCCTAACAATGTTCCGCTTTGGATCGCTAAACGTTCCACTGCATCACTATCATCACTAGGCCAAATCTGCGGACTGTAAAACAAGATTCCCAAATCGTATCTGCCCCCGCCGCCAGCACAGCCTTCGATCAAAAGGGTCGGAAACGCCGCTAAGATTTTTTCATATAAGCGATAAAGGCCTAAAATATAACGATGATAAAACTCCGTCTGAGAAATTCCCTGTTCCGCTAAGTAAGTAGAGTAAGCTTCCGTGATATTGCGGTTCATATCCCATTTGATGTAATCCAGCTTGGTTTCAAGGATCACTTTTTGCATCGCTTCGAAAATTGCCTCAACCACTGCTGGATTGGCAAAATCCAACACGTATTGCCCGCGCCCCACAGAGATCCGCTCATAAGGATGCTTGACTACCCACTCAGGATGCTCTTGGTACAACTGACTATCTGGCGAAACCATTTCCGGTTCAAACCAAATCCCCAGCTGCAGCTGCATGGCATGAATTTTCTCAGCAAAAGACCCGATTCCTTTTGGAAATTTGGCAGGGTCCGCCACCCAATCGCCTAATGAACTGCGGTCGTTGTTACGTTTTCCAAACCAACCATCATCCAGCACAAAGCACTCCATCCCTAACGCCTTGCTTTCTTGGGCTAAGGTCAACAGCTTCTCTTCATTAAAATCAAAATAAGTCGCTTCCCAGTTATTAAAGACGATCGGCCGCTGCCGCTTTTGCCAATAAGGGGCAATCACATGCTTTTCGATAAATTGGGCGGATTCTTGACTCAAGCCATTCAGACCAGCAGCGGTGAAGGTGAAGAGACATTCTGGTGCTTCAAAGGTTTCTCCTTGTGAAAGCTGCCAGCTGAAATGCTCAGGATGTATCCCCAACATCAATCGAACGTTGTCCCACTCATCCATTTCCGCTTGCGCCAAAAAGTTACCAGAATAAATCAGGTTGGCACCGTAGACGTGACCAGTGTCATTGGTGGCTTGCTGTTCTTTTAAGGCAACAAAAGGATTGTGCTGATGACCAGACGCTCCTTTTAACGAGCCGACACTGATCGTCCCTTGGGTCAAAGGAACCGTCTTGATATGTCGTTCTTTTAGCCATGCGCCTGAAAGATGCAGCAGTTCAAAATCACGATTTTTCAGCTCCAAGACACCACTCAAAAAGCGCTGGATGGTTCTAGGCTTGCTCCCCGTATTGGTCAATGTTTGCTGCCGCGTGATGGTGCCTGATCCTTTGAAGATCGTATAGGTGATCGCCAGTTCCAGCTGCCGCTCTTGATCTACCAATTCAAAGACGATGCTTTGGCTTTCATCGGCAGCCGCGAAGCTGGCTGGTTGCGCCAGCTTTCGTTCTTTGCCCTCAAAACAGTGAAAAGCCACAAGTTTAAAATCAACATAAAGTGGGGTTTCTTCCTCAAAAACCGACACTGCACCTTCTCGAAAATCAGAAGTCCCATACGTTGGCAATTCTTGAAAACGGTCTGCCAAGGTAAAAAGATTGTCTGCTTCAAAAAATTTGACGGTTCCTGCCGATTTATTCTCTTTTTTCTCAAGGTACGCTTGATCAAACGGCGCCAGTGTGCCTAAAGATGGCCCAAAATAGACATGACCCAGTTGCTGATTTGGTAACACATTTATGATATAACTGATTTTTTCATTGTATAAGTGAAAGAGTTGTTCGTTCTTTATTTCTATCATTACTATCCTCAATTTTCCCCATTTTTTTCATTTGTCCCTGCTCGTTGACAAGCTGCTTCAAGATAACGCAAGCGTTTTTTGACACCACGATTGAAAAAGAATTTGTAAAACAGCGCCGCCAACATAAAGCTGTAGGTTGTTTTCTGCTGCTCAAAACGGCTTTGTTCCGAATACGTGACTTGCAGCTTCCCTTTTCGTCCTGGAGCAAAACTATACCGTTGATCGATCACTCCTTCTTCATGGGTCGTACGAAGCCACAGCTCATCAGCGGCAATTTTTTTGACCGTCATAACGGCTGGTACCATCCGCGGAGCGGTTTTGTTTTGAATCATCGTTTCAATACGGCAACCTTCCCCGAACGGTTCTTGGGCTTGTTTGGCTCGAAAGAATTTCTCTTGTTCCGCCAATAACACACGGGAAAAATCCGTAGATGTGGTATTCATTTGATAACTACAAGACAAAGTATCGGTTCTCATCACAAATTCCTTTCTAAAGGGTGCGCGTATTGCATTCCTTTCCGTTTCTGGGCTTATCTTTCTTCTACCCTTTGATTGATCGTCTCAGATGTCGCTTGTTCATTTAATGCCGCTTCCGCTTTTTCTTCTTTCAAGTAGCCGCGATCCATTACGATCAAGAATGGCACCCAGATCAAGGTCATTACGGCAACCGTCACTAACTGTAAGATTGCGCCGGCAACAGAACCCGTGCCTAACCAACCAGATAAGAAGACCGGGGTCGTCCAAACCACCGTTGCTCCGATTGGTCGTGGCACCAAGCCTGCGGCAATCGCAAAGTAAGAGATCGTCGTACTAGCTAATGGCGCTAAGATCCATGGGACAAAAGCGATCGGGTTCAAGACGATCGGCAAACCAAAGGTCATCGGTTCAGATACGTTGAAAACAGATGGCGCGATCACGGTCTTCATTAATTTTTTCATCCGAATCGAACGAGCGATAAAGAAGGCCATCGTAATCGAGATCCCCAACTGCATTCCTTGATTGACGAACACGCCCATAAACGTAGTGTTAATGATATGGGGCAATTGTTCAGCCCCTGCTTTGTAAGCTTCATAGTTTTCGATCGCTAACGCATTCATGATTGGATCGATCACCGCATTGACCACTAGTGTCCCGTGAATCCCAAACCACCAGAAGAATTGGGTGAACAAGACGGCGATCAGTACTGCTGGCAACGTACCGCCTAAGCCCATCAATGGTTTTTGCAAAATCTCATAAACGAAATCAACGGCATTGCCCCATGAAGTAAAGGTGAACAAGTAGCGGATCAAATTGAAAAGGAACAACGGTGCCGCCCCAGGAATGATGGCGACAAATGATTCTGCGATCATTGGCGGAACCGAATCTGGCATTTTGATCGTCAGCCCAGCCGCACTGATTTTGCAATAGATCTGCGTAGCGATAATGGCCGTGATGATTCCGACAAACATTCCCTCAGCCCCTAATTTCGACAAGGGGATCACTGTACCTAACTCTTCGGATGAGCCAAAAGGCAGCAGCATCAAAAACGAAGACAGTGAGATGGCACCCGCAAATAATTTGGCTTGTCCATATTTGCCAGCCAACTGATAGCCGATCCCAAAAACAACGAAAATAGCGGTGATACTCATGGTCGCATTTCCGATAGGACCAAAAAAGTCGTTTAGAAACGTGATGAATCCCTCTGGAAGTTTTTCCGAGAGTCCGAAAGTAGCAGGCAGATTTTGAATAATAATCATAATTGACGCAAACATTGTCGCAGGAAAAGCGACCATAAACCCATCACGCAGACTTAACAAGTATTTGTTGTTGGCAATGATCTGAGCAAAAGGCACCATCTTTTCGGCTAATTTATCAATAAACTTCATTTCGTTTTCTCCTTTATTTTTAACTGTAAACGTTTACTACAGTCAGTATAGTTGTTTAGTTAATGTTTACACAACCCCTAAAATAAAAAAGATCAGACGTCACTGATCTTTTTCGGCAATCGATTCTCTAATGATCAATTCACTGCCACAAACGACGCGAACCGGCATCGTCCGCACCCCTAGGATTTTATTTTTCGCTAATTCGACACTCATCTGCCCCATCTCTTCGGCTTTCATCTTGACGGAGGACAGTGCGGGCGTCATAAATTGCGCCATTTCGATATCATCAAAACTAACGACTGACACATCTTTAGGAATCGATAGCCCCGCTTCAGCGAGTGCCTTGTAAACCCCGACAGCCATAGGATCGCTGGCAACTACGATCGCTGTGGGGCGAGGATTCATTTGCGCGATCTGCTGACCAAAATGCAAACCAGTCTCTGGTGACCATTTCCCCTGCAGCACGGTTGTGAACTTTTCCAATTTATTGAGCAACATCCATTGGCGGTAGTTTTCTGCTCGAATCTCTTGTTCATCGTAAACGACTTCGCCAGAAATCGTCACTCGGCTGGCAACACCACCCACAAAGGCGATATGCTCATGACCCTTCTCTTTTAACATCGTGAGGATCTGGTGGGTCTTTTGGGCAAAATCGGTTTGGATGCAATCGTAGCTAGGTGCTTCACTATAATTATCCACCAGGATAATATTGGCATTTTGCTGACTGATCTCTGCCAAAGCATCGCTGGTCATCTCTCCAATAATAATGACTGCGCCGTACTTCGCCAATTGTGCCAAATCTTTTTGAGGCTCCCGCATGGAAAAGGCCCGAATCGTTTTTAAGCGCCACTTCGCCGCTTCCTTTTCGATCCCATTGCGGATCATCATAAAATACGGATCGTTTCTTTCCGACTCTCGATCGTGGCGGGTAATGATGGCAATCGTGTTTTGGTCGCCGACTTCACGGGAATGGGGTTGATTTTTTTCTTTTGAATAATTCATTTGGTTGGCGATCTCAATGACTCGTTGACGCGTGTGTTCATTGATACTGAAGGTTTCATCATTGTTAAGGATTCTAGAAACACTTGCTACCGACACCCCGGCTAATTTCGCGATATCTCTCATACTTGCCATAGCTGCACCTCATCTGTTTACTGTTTACTAAATTTACATTCAGCATAGGCATAATTTTCGACCCTGTCAACCTTCTTTTCACAAAAAAAACGGAACTCCCTAGCTTTTCACTAAAGAAGTTCCGGGATACCCGTTTGTTTTCTATTTAAACGCTTTGTCACAGAGCACAACATTGACCAAATACAAGGTGCTGATTCCTAAGACCAATAAGTAGACAGGACCAAACAGCAAAAAGGTCAAGACAAGCGTCACCGTTACTAAAAGATGCGCCAGTACTCGTTTTGGTGAACGCGCAAACTGATAAAAACTATAAAATAATGAGATAGGCTGCTGCGGATAGGTGTGAAGCAGCCTCGTTTGATAAAGTAAGACCAAGCAAAACAAGCCAAAGGTGAGCGCTAACGCGTAACTAGCGATCTGAAACAGCGGGTGCTGCAGACGGCGAAAGACAAAGCTGTCCACTAAAAGCAGCAGAAAGAATAGACTGAGCAAACGATCTTGCCCTTTTCTCGTTGCCCGCTGTTGATGAAACACCTGCTGAAAACGAGCTTTGCTACTTGCTTCCAAGCCATCATTCCGCAGTTCCATCAACGTCTCGATCAATGCTCGACTAGCAGTGGTACTGGTGATCAAAGGCAAGGAATACAACAGCCACATGCCTTGTAAAACCAGTAAATGCGGAAGCCAGTTGATGCCAGTCAACAGCGCTTGGTTCAAGCGTTGCGGCGTGACTTTTGTTCTCATCCTTTGGAACCTCCCGTCAGATCCATTCCTTCAATAAAGTAGCGTTGTGCGAGGAAGAACAGCAAGATCGTCGGTAATAACACAAGCGTTGCTCCTGCCATCAAGTAGTTCCACTGGGTCGTTGATTGGTTTTGGAAGACTTGCAGGCCAATCTGCAGCGTGTACTTTTCTTGGTTTTGAATATACAGTAACGGCCCTAAGAAATCATTCCACGCCACATTGAAGGAGTTGATGGCAATCGTGATCAGTGCGGGTTTCGTCAATGGGATCATTAGATGGCTCCAAATATAAAGATGATTGGCGCCATCGATCTTAGCGGCTTCAATCAATTCATTGTTGACAGACAAGTAAAACTGCCGCATCAAGAAAATGTTAAAGGCGTTCCCGAAAAACGCTGGAACGATCAGCGGCAGATAGGTGCCGACCCAGCCGATTTTGGAAAACAAGACATACTGCGGGATCATCGTCACAAAGCCAGGAATCATCATCGTAGACAAGACGAGGGCAAAGATCAAATTTTTTCCTGGAAAGGCCAATTTTGCAAACCCATAAGCAATGAAGGAATTTGATAAGACATTCCCGAAGACCACTAAGACGGTAATGAATAACGTATTTTTTGCATACTGCCAAAAAGGAAAGGCGTTGATGGTCTCCAAATAATTGCCAAGATTGATTTCTTCTGGGAAAAAGGTCGGCGGGTAACGCACGATCTCCTCCATCGGTTTCAATGACGTAAAGACCATCCACAGCAACGGAATCAGCAGCACGATCCCGATGATCGACATCACCACATAGCTGATGATTTTCTTGACTCGCTGTTGGCTTGATTTGCTTCGCGTTTTTGTCGTCATTTCCATTAGCTGCCACCTCCGGTATAGTGAACCCAGCGTGGTGCCAGCTTGAGATTGATAAAGGTCAAGACTAAGACGATCAAGAACAAGATCATCGACATGGCCATCGCATAACCCATATCAAAGGCAACAAATGCTTTGTTCCACATATGCAAATTATAGAATAGCAGCGAATTCGCCGGACCGCCGGTACCATTTTTGGTCATCACGTATGCTTCTTGGAAAATTTGAAAAGAACCGATCGTTGAAGTAATCACATCATAAAAGATGATCGGCGTGATCAAAGGAATCGTAATATTTTTGAATTTCGCCCAAACCCCCGCTCCATCGATCTCAGCCGATTCGTACAGCGTCGGCGAAATATTTTGCAAGGTAGCTAGATACAAGAGCATCGCGCCCCCTGAACTCCAAATCTTCATCAAAATCAACGCTGGTTTCGTCCATTCTGGATCAAACAGCCATGCCGGACCTTTGATATTGAACCAGCTCAAGAAGGTATTGATCAATCCTGCGGAAGGAGATAATAATTGCATCCATAAGACGTAGACGGCAACCCCTGAAAGGATCGCTGGTAAGTAAAAGGTCGTTCGGAAAAAACTGATTCCGCGGATTTTTTGATTCAGTAAAGTGGCTAGAAAAACACTGAATAACGTTGTTAAGGGAACATTGAAGAGTACAAAATACGCCGTGTTATAAAGAGATTTCCAAAACAGGGTATCTTGCGTAAACATGCGGGTAAAGTTCTTAAAGCCGATAAAATTCATTTTTGAAGTCAGATTGTAATCGGTAAAGCTTCCTACGAAGGAAAACAGCATGGGCCCTAACATAAAGATCACGAACCCAAGCAAAAATGGTGCTACGAAGAAGTAGCCCCAAAGAGCTTCTTGCCGTTTACTTTTTGAACGCTTCTTTGGCATTCCTTCCACTCCATTCTATTTTTACTCATTGTTTATTCAAGAAAACACGTCCGCTTCGCAAAGCGGAAAGCAAAGCCCAGTCCGCTAACCGACTGGACTTTCCTTCTTTTTTAAAAACGCTCGTTTTGAAATTTATTTGTTTTGCTCAACGAGATCTTCCACCGCTTTTTGCGCATCTGCCAACCCTTCAGCCGGTGTTTTGCTGCCCAGCATGATTTGGTCGATCTGTTCATTGACAAGACTGCTGAAATCAGGCGCTGTCAATGGTACAGGTGTGATCACCGTATTGGCAAAGTTTTCATCTGCCATTTGGTAGATCATTTGGCCGTTTTCATCTAGATTGTCGTTGTTGACCAAGTTTTCGTTGGCTGTTCGATTCGCCATGATATCAAAGCTTTTCTCACCAAATTTCTCTTGAACTTCTGGTGTCGACAAGTATTTGATAAACTCATAGGACGCTTCAGGATCTTTGGCTCCGTATGGCACTTCTAAGACGAACCCGCCACCCCATGACCAGTGACCAGAACCACTTTCTTTTTCAGGAATTTGAATGACCCCAAATTCAAAGTCATCCGGTGCATTTTCCGCTAAACTTGAGTAGTAGTTGATGTTTTGCGCACGCATCGCCACTAATCCAGAAATGAATGGATCGGCAACACCTGAACCAAATTCAGCTTCTAACCGATTGATGGTATCTTGACCATAATACTCTTGCCAGTCTAAGATCCATTCCAACGCTTCCACTTTGTTGTCTGTATCGATTTTGACGTTCTCATCCTTGTCAAACCAGCTGACGCCATCGTCGGCATTCAAGGCCCACACATCGGCTCCTAAATTCCACAATGGGTAAAAACCGATCCGCTCAAAGTCATCACCGTTTTTGACATCTAATTTACGAGCAACTGTTTCTAACTCCTCCCACGTTTGGGGCAGTTGCTCTTCACTGATACCTGCCTCTTTAAAGAGTGTCTTGTTGTAGAAAATCACTTGCGTATCTGTATTGAAAGGAACAGCATACGCATCCCCTTCATACTCCACCGTATCCCATAATTGCGGATAAAATTCATCAGAAAAGCCTTCTTCGATATACTCGCTTAAATTTGTTGCTTGCTGCGCTTCTGCCCGCTGAGCAACAGAATTAATATCTTGTACAATAACATCAGGCGGATTACCAGCAGTGATCGACGACAGTGATTTTGTCCAAATATCGCCCCAAGGCTGGTAGCTGTATTTGACCTCGATTTTATCTTGTGACGCATTAAAATCATCAATAATTTCTTCAATTACTTCTTGTCTTGCACCAGACCCCCAGAAGGACCAAAAATCCAACGTCGTTTTGCCATCTGCTGACTCATTCCCCGAGGAATCAGCGGTTTCACTATTGCCACATCCTGCCGCCAGTACACCAACTGAAAAAAGCAAAGTCCCCATATAAAATAACTTTCTCATTTAACCTAACCTACTTTCATTTATTTTTAATGTACTATTTAAAAGCTATCACTACTTCTTCTTTTCAGCAAACAAAAAGCATCGTTATTCGAATAAAAAAATAACATTTTTACCGTTTCACGATAAGAAGAGCGTTTTCTTTGAAAATTTAAAAAAAGTGGGGCATCATAGAAATAGCACCTATTTTTCAACCTCTCGTTAGATCATTTGAAAAACGATGTTTATAGAAAGGGAGTAACCACATGCTAGTCATTGTCGATATGCAAAACCAAATTCTCGATGAAGCGAACGAAGCGTATGTGCCAGATAGCGCCGCTCTCGTCAAACGAATCGCCAAGCGCCTAGAACAAGCGCGGGCGAATGGGGAGTACATCTTACACACCCGCGACATCCCAATCGAAGTCAAAGGAACGCCTGATGAAGAAGCCGCTGCCCTGCAGCTTATCCCAGAACTTAAGCCTCTCGAAAATGAAAAAGTCGTCAAGAAATACTATTACAGTATTCCACCTGAAGTCTTGATCGACATCAAGAAAAATCTATTTAAGCCTGAAGAAGAAAAGAAAATCGAAATCACCGGTGTTGAAACCAACATCTGCGTCCTTTCCAATACGATCGAGATCCAAAGCGCCTTTCCTGACGCTGATTTCACCATCAATAAAACATTAGTCGCCGGTAAAAATCACGAGTCGCAAGGACTCGACATCTTACGAGACTTCAATGTCCAAATCATTGATGGAACAAAATAAACCAATGACCAATAAATAACGAAAGCTCCCTGTTCAAGGAACAGAGAGCTTTTTCAATTTAATTATTCATTCAATTCATTGAGCCATCTAATAGCTCGGTCGGAATTTCAATTCGAACCTCATTTTCTGTCTGACAGTTTGGACATACGAAGGTTCCTTCGATGGCTTCCTTCACTTCCCCGTAAGTATAATGAATAGCGATTTCATCTTCTGCCAATTCATTCGTTTCCAACGGTGGTACCATGGTTAATTGCCCCTCGCTGTCTTCTTGTAAATGAACGACTAGCTTCCCATCAAAGTTTTCATTGCAATTGGTGCAGGAAGCTTTTCCTCGAATCGTTAGATCCATGATCATCCCTCCTCATTTCTTGTCACTGGTTGATGCAGGTTCCAGTAGATACTCGTAACACATGCATGCTTCACTTTAATAGTGTCACGCTTTCACTTTTTTAGCAAATCATCTGTTTTTCTTTTTTTAAACCATTGATGAAGAAAAATCCTAATCAACCGTTTTGAGCGTTTTCGTTGTCAAATCGTTAAAATCCTTGCAGAATTAACTTATCTGTTACTGAAAAGTAAAAACATGTTGTTGGAAAAATTAGTGATTGTCCGAACTTATCTGAACAAACAAGGAGGAAAAATGATGCAAGCAGTAACCTGGCAAGGAAATCAAAAAATGGACGTTCGCCGTGTAGAAGATCCAACGATTTTAGAACCGACGGATGCGATCATCCGAATCACCGCAACTGCAATCTGCGGCTCTGATCTCCACCTTTACCACCATGGCGGCTCGGTTTTGGAAGAAGGCTATGTCGTTGGTCACGAACCAATGGGTATTGTCGAAGAAGTCGGCAGTCAAGTACAGAAACTAAAAAAAGGCGACCGCGTCGTCATCCCTTTCAATATCGGTTGCGGCCATTGCCACTTTTGTCAAAATGAGATGGAAAGTCAATGCGACAATTCTTCAGAAGATACATTGTATGGCGGCTTATTCGGTTTTGGAAAAATGAACGGCAACCACTGGGGCGGTCAAGCCGAATTCTTGCGCGTACCGTTCGCAGATTTCACCTCGTTTATCGTACCTGAATCAACGATCCCTGATGAAAAAGTATTGTTTTTATCTGACATCTTACCTACAGCATTTTGGAGCGTCCAAAATGCCGGCGTCAAAAAAGATGATACCGTGATCGTCTTAGGCTCAGGACCAGTTGGCTTGTTTGCGCAAAAATTTGCTGTGATGGCAGGCGCTAAGCGGGTGATTGCCGTGGACCCTGTTGCTCATCGCCTAGAAAAAGCCAGCAGCTACAATCAAGTCGAAACATTCCAATTGGATGATCTGGCTACTAGTGCCGATGAATTGTATGAGCTGACCAAAGGTGGCGCTGATGTGATCATCGACTGTGTTGGGATGGATGGTTTAGAACCCGTCAAAGAAAAAGCCAAAAATCTAGTCAGCTTGCAAAGTGGAACAATCTCACCGATCCAGATGGCCGCCAAGGCAGTCAAAAAATTTGGTACCGTCCAAATCACTGGCGTTTACATGACACCTGCTTCTTCTTATCCATTGCAAGAATTCTTTATGCGCAACATTGATGTCAAACACGGGCAAGCACCTGTGATCCATTTGATGCCAAAAATTTATGATATGATCGCGGACGGTTTGTTTGACCCGTCACAGATCATCACCCACACGATGCCTTTAGCAGATGCTGCCAAAGCGTATGAGATTTTTGACAAAAAAGAAGACGAGAACATCAAAGTTGTCTTGAAACCTTAGCACAAATAAAGGAGCAGTGATGGCACCTATGCCAAAAATCAAACGGAGTGAACATCAATTCGATCCTGGAAAAGAAGAAGATGTGATCATCAAGGCAAGTCGCTTTCGCATCTACTTTCAAAATCGCTACATGTTGATCTCACTTACGAATGATATTTTGACGGGCTTGTTTTATATTTTCGGGAGTATCGTTTCATTAACTAGCTTACCTGCGATTTACGGAACGATCGCCTATTTGATCGGCGGTGTCTTTTTGACCATTCGCCCGCTGATTAAAATCGTTCGCCATGTCTATATCTATAATGATCGCAATCAAGAAGGCGAGAAAGAAAAAGATGTCACCATCACCGACGATGAACGTTGATGGGGCGACAACTAGAGAGGAGTTTCCTATGTTAAAAACATTTGATGGGATCGCACTGACACTATTGATCATCGGTGGGATCAATTGGCTGCTGGTCGGCGCCTTCGAGTTTGACCTTGTCGCAGCGATCACCGGCGGCAGCACGTCGATCATTGCCCGCGTCATTTATATTCTAGTTGGGATCAGCGCATTGTATAGCCTAAAATTCTTTCCAGCTATCGCCCGCCAACAAACACTCGACTAAATGAAAATAAAACCTGCATCTGCGGTGTGCTGACCCCAAAAAAGTTAGATTTTTGGTCTAACTTTTTGAGGTCGCATCTGTGGATGTAGTTTTTTTGTCTACAATCATTGAAAAAAAACACCAGTTGTACTACTCTTGTATTTAACCTACTATTTTCGAAAATATAAAAAGGACGTGACTCATGACCCCACCTACTAGACCCTCGCTGATACGTCGGATACTCGGTCGGATGCTTTTGCTATTGATTTTCTTATTTATTCTAGGTATTATTGGCGGAATTATTGTTTTAAATAACCTCACCATCGCGGAAAACTGGTTTGGTCTGAATGAATACCAAGTCGTTGAAACCAGGCATCAGATCATTCGTTTGTTCCCCTACTTTTGGGTAGCAGGGATCCTGCTGGTCTTTTTGATCGGTCTGATCATCGGCCTCAAAAAACACAAAAAATCGCCATTTTACTGGTTATTCTCATTGCTCTTGCTACCAGCGATTCTCTTTTGTATTGGCGTAGTTTCCACCTTTTTACCTGTAGACCGCCAACTCTTTCGAGAAGAAACCAGTGCCAAAGAAATTATGGCGGCGCTGCCAAATCAATCTTCATTCAAGGACAAAGAGCTGCAACTGGTCAGCTATAGTTTTCACATCCGCAATGTCCCGCTAAAAAGCGGCATTTATGCAGTTGCGCGAGTGATCAATCCAAACACAGGCCTACAAGACGAGTATTGGTATTACCCAGAAAATCTGTTGACCAAATGGAAAAAAGACGACGATACGATCGAGCTTTCGATGGAAGATACCATTGCCTTTGATGCCATCGACTGGGGCGTCATTCCCAAGATCATCAAGGATTCTGAGGCGCGAGCAGCTCAGCTAGATCACTATGTTCCTGGCGTCAGCATCGTCATTTTAAACGGCTTCCAAGGTGAATGGACTTGGACCGTTGGTTTAAATGGGATTCGTAATCGAACCGAGATCAATTATGTCTATGATCTCAAAGGAAATTATCAATCCGAATGGCAATAAAACAAGCGGCACCTATCCCTGTGAATAGGTGCCGCTTTTTCATAGTTAAGCAAGCCGATTGAATTAGAAAAATAGTTGCATGCCATTGTAAATATTGATCAGCAAAACCAAAACGATCACTGTTTGAAAAACCAGTGTCACCCGCTGGGGCGAAAGGACATTGCTAGCCTTTGCCCCGATGAGTCCCCCAACAATGGCTGCCGGAATGACAAACCATAAAACCTTGAGGTCATATAGACCAAAACCTGTCGAAAAAGCGATCGTCAAAATTTTTGCCAGCTGTGAGAAAAAAATCGTACAAATGGAATAAATCGTCGCCTCTTTGATCGGCATGGCAAACAGCAGCATCAATAAAGAAACATTGATGGGTCCGCCGCCGATCCCCAGCAAACTGGCTAAAAAACCAAGGATCAAGCCGCAAGCTGTATACCAGCCGACTTTTTCCAACGCAAACCCGCGCCAGTTATATTTTGTATACAAAAAAGCAAACAATAGTGTCAGCACAGTCAAAAGGATTTGGATCAGCTGAACCATCTTGTCGTCTCGAAAGACCAGCAATAGTCGTTCAAAGGCAACATTTCCTAAGATACCACCTAACACAGCGCCGCCAGAAATCCACAAGGCAATCGACCAATTGATTTTCCGTCCACTGGCTAATTGTCTAGCTGTCGAAACGATGGACATCGTGAAGACCGCTGTCGCCGAGTAAAAAGAGATCGCAGCAACAGAATGGGCACCGATAAAATCGAAAATCGGTTTGATCAATACACCACCACCCATACCCGAAACAGCGCCTACTGCATTCGCCAAAACAATGACAATAAAATAGATAAACCCTATCACTCGCTCACTCCTTAGTATTGCGATCAACTTCGTTTTTCTTGCTCGATCGCTCTTTCTTATCAATAAATACTATCATACAATGGAGCAACCATTCATTTTCTAAGATTGCCGGTAACGGCAAACCACTCTTTCCAACCAATCGATACTGGCAAAAAGCAGATAGCCCATCAAAGCAATCAGAAGGATCCCGGAAAGCATTTGCGGGTAGTCCATTTTTGACCACGCACTTAAGATCAGATAGCCGACACCATACGTCGTGTTGTAGTTTTCGGCAAAAAAGAGGGAAGCCAACGCAATCCCGATACTGACCCGCACACTGGCAAAAAGTGCGGGCATGAGTGCGGGCAAAATAACGAAGCGCAAGACATGGCGCCATTGATTGGTATAATTTTTCATGACCTGAAAGTAAGCTGACGGGATCTTTGTGACTGCATCACGAATCGAGACGATCACTTGAATGACGATTACCGCAAAAATCAAGAGAACTTTTGAGAGATTGCCTAAGCCAAAGAAAATCATAAAGACGGGTAAAAACGCAACTTTAGGAATCGGATATAAAAAGTAAAGCAGTGGACCAAGCAGCCGATCCACTCTTTGGGATCGCCCAATCAAGATTCCTAACGGCACCCCGACTAGCAACGCCCCACTCAACGCCGCAAATACCCGCAGCAAACTGGCACCTGCGTGGATCAGCAAGACTTCTCGCAATGCCCAAAAACGTTCAGCTGTTTCTAAAGGATTAGGCAGTGAGCGATTGTTGGTCACCCAGCTTACACCCCACCAAACCACGACAAACGAACAGAAGCCCCAAGCAAAAGATTTGATGGTTTTCATTGCCTTGCCTCCCTCATTTGTTCTTTCAACTGCAAGACGACTTCATAAAAAGCCAATGAGTCTCGTTCCTGCTGGCGGCCATAAAAAGGATTACTGATCGGCGTAACGCCCTGATCTTTTAGCAACAAAATCGTCTGCCCCAAAAACACTGCCTCTTCTGGATCGTGGGTCACCACGATCAAGCTGTTTTGTCTACGCTGCTGTTGGGCAGCGATCATGGCTTGGGCGTTTGCTTTGGTTTCTTGATCCAGCGAAGCAGTCGGCTCATCCAATAATAAAACATCGGGCTGTGTGATCAGTCCCCGCCCCATGGCGGTCCGTTGTTTTTGACCGCCACTAAGCTGATGTGGATAGCGGTCCTGCACCTGCGTCAATCCCAACTCCGCCAAACAGCTTGTGACCCGTTTTTTACGGCTCTCACTGGGTGTTTGATTGATAAGCAGCGGCATTTCCAGTGCTTGGTAAACTGTTTGCCAAGGAAACAAATGCAGTTCTTGGAAAACGACCTCGATGTTGTCAGGGGAACAGCCTTGGTAAGTGATCGTGCCTGATTGCGGTCGCTGCAACCCTTTGATCAAGGATAAAAGCGTGCTTTTGCCAATCCCCGATTCTCCCAGCAGCACATAGGTCGTTCCTTGTTCAAAACAAAACGAAAGATCCTTAAAAATGACGGTTTCCCCATACGTAAAGGAAACGGAATCGAATCGAATACTCATCAGAGAATAAACTTCTTTCTTAAAATTATTTGTGTTAGTTTTCACATTTTATGCTATACTATTTTTTGCGTGATTGACAAGAAAGGATGGTTTATGATGTTTCAGACCCTCGTATTTCATGAAATACGTCCCGAAGCAGAACTTTATGATCAGGTGCGCCCGATCAAAGTCGCAGACGGCTATCAAGATGCCTTGCCTCTGCCCTTATTCAATAGCACTTCTCATTTTAAACAACAAATCGACTTTTTGAAAGCAGAAAATTACCATACGTTGACCCTTGCAGAAGTCAAAGATTTTTATTTCCGGCAGCAGCCGCTACCAGAAAAATCCGTGTTGCTGACCTTTGACGACTGTTATCAATCAATGAAAGAATATGCCTACCCACTGTTGAAGGAAGCTGGTTTCAAGGCCACTGCCTTTGTCGTGACCGGCTGGCTTTTTGATGCCCCTCAGCCTTACGAACCAGAAGTTTCGCGGACATTGAGCAGTGCCGAATTAGCCGAAATGAGCGATGTCTTCGAATATGCCAATCATACCGCTCATTTTCACGAACGCAAGGACCAGCAAGGGCGGTCAATGTGGGAAACACCGGCAGCCTTTGCGCAAGACTTACGAAGCTGCAATCAGCACGTGGCCATCAAGGATGTTTTTGCCTATCCCTTTGGCTTTTATGATCAGCAGACGATCGCAACACTAGAAAAGGAAGGCTTTGTTCTGGCATTTACAACCAAACCTGGCATCAATACGACAAAAACCAAGCCAATGGAACTCCATCGGGCTGTCATCCCGTTCTCACTACCAATGGCTGCTTTTGAACAACGATTTAGAAACGAGGAAATGAACCAATGAAAAAAACGATTTTAGCAAGTATCCTAGCACTATTCGCTGTCGGCGCTGCCGCCTGCGGCAACACTGGCGAAACAGCAAGTACCAGCAATTCCAGCACTAGCAGTACAGAAGCTGCGGTCACGGATCAAACATTGACGATCGGGGTGTTACCAGCAGAATCAGCGATTCCGATCATTCTAGCAAAAGAAGAAGGCTTTTTCGAAAAGCAAGGATTGACTGTGGAACTCAAATCCTTCACTTCCCCAAATGACCGCAATGTGGCAGTGCAGGCAGGCGAGTTGGATGGTACGATCAGCGATGTCATGACAGAAGCGACCTTCAAGCAAAACGGCATCGATATGACGATCACTTCTGATATTTTGGAAAACTTCAAGATTCTCGCTTCACCGAATTCAGGGATTACTGAGATGAAAGGGTTAGCGGATAAAAAAATCACCCTTGTACCGAATTTCATTTTAGAATACATCATGGATCAATTTGCACAAGAAAATGATTTTACTTATGACATCGTGGATATCGCTTCTTTTTCTGCCCGTTCCGAAGCATTGCTCAATGACCAAGTCGATGGCGCTGTTTATACGGAACCGCAAGCCAGCATGTTGGCTGCCCAAGGGGCGATTGTTTTAGGCAGCTCTAAAGATGCTGGCATCAAAGGCGGGACGCTGCAATTTATGGACGAAGTCATCCAAAATCGACCGCAAGACCTAAAAGCATTCTACACTGCTTACAACGAAGCCATCGATTACATGAATGCTCATTCAGCAACAGACTATGCCGACATCTTGGCAGACTATCAATTTCCAGATGCTATGAGTACTTACTTAGACAGCCAGGAAGACTATCCTTATGCCCAAGCTGTACCGCAAGAGCAATACGACGCGATCATTGCTTGGACGAAAGACAAAGGACAAATCGACAAAGCATATTCCTACAACGAGTTGACCAATTTCGATTTTTTACCCGCTGACGAATAAGAAAAGACAAAAAAGACGCAAATGCGTCTTTTTTGTCTTTTCACTTCTTTTTGACACTCTTTTTTGCTCGTGGCAAGAAATTCAGGTATACTTTTGACAAATCAGCTGCCATGAAAGGATTTGATTTAATGCCAACGATCGCTGTTTATGCCGACCAGAAAGAAGATACTTGGGAAGCACACTTGACTCACCAGTTAAAAATAAATGAAGAAAGGACCCAGGCTCATCAAACATTCCATAACGAACCTTTAACGATCGACGAATACTTCTTTACAGAAGATCCTGCCCCCTTTCATACGAATCAAGCCGTCAAGCAGCAATTAGCAAGCAATGGCCGCAGCTGTCTGCCACTCGTTTATGTCGACGATCAGCTATTTTGCCAAGGTCGCTTGCCAACGATCCGTGAATGGGAACAATTGACGAAATCTGGGATCACTGTGCAATTTGATGAGTAGCAGCCACTGTTTTCTTTGCCAGACAAAACAACGCACCACGTGCCAATCATAAGCGTTTAGTTCTCCCCCTTCGCGGCAACTGCGTCGGTAACGCCTTTTTCTTCTTCCGTTAAACTTCGTTCGCTGATTTTAAAGAATGGATAGTAGATCGCCACACTAATCAGTAAGGAAGCGATACTCCAAAGAACAGCAGGGATATTGCCGCCGGTTGCAAGGTAAGTATTGATAAAGGGCGGTGTGGTCCACGGTGGATTGAACATGATTCGCCCAATGACATTGGTGACCGACAAGAAATACGTTCCGACACATAATACAAGGGGTGTCAGGATGAAAGGAATCATCATAATAGGGTTCATCACGATCGGAAACCCAAAAATGATTGGCTCATTGATACAAAAAATAGCAGAGGGCAAAGCCATCTTCCCTAGGGAACGATAGGCTTTTTTCTTTGAAACTAACATGTTGATGATCAGCCCCAGTGTTGAACCAGTGCCTCCATAGCACAAAAACATGATATAAAACCCGCCTGCAAAAATGTTCGGTAACGGTTCGCCTGCAGTGTAGGCTTCGGTATTGGCTGCTAATAAAGCTAGAAAAATCGGATCGCCGATACTCCCCATCACATTGCTGCCATGAATCCCTAAACACCAAAGCAACAAAATCAAAAAGGTATACAACAGCATCCCAGGCAATGTGTTTAGACCAACTGCCAGCGGTGAAAAGATGGCTTGCACGAATTGATTGACATTAAATTCCAACAAGACCCGAATCACCCAGGCACCAGTGATGATGGCAGCTCCGGGAAGCAAGACCGAAAAACTCTTGGCAACTGCGGGCGGCACTTCTGCTGGCATCCGAATCACTAAGCGGTGCTTGAGAAAAAAGCGATGGATCACTACTGTCGCAATCGCTGTGACGATTCCTGTAAACAGACCAGACGCCCCCAAAGAAGCTGGATCGATCGTCCATTCTTCCCCCGCCTGCAGCAGCAAAAACGCGCAGACTGCCAACACGACAGAACCGATCCGATCGGTCTCATACGAAGCCGCCAAATAGTAGGCGATCCCGATACAAGCGGCCAGTCCCAAAATTCCAAATGTAAAATTGCTGGCAGCGCCTAGTTTGACGCCAAACTCCCCGACAAACTCGGTCCAGCCAGGAAAAGGTAGATTGGCCAAAATCAAAAAGAGACTGCCGATAATCGTCAGCGGCATCGTAACGGCGACTCCGTTGCGCACGGCAACTAAAAACCGATTTTCACTGATCCTAACCAATTTTGGTGCAAAATTTTCCTGAAACCCTTCAATCAACCGATTCATCCTGTCTCCTCCTACTAAACATCTCGATTTTTTAATAAGAGTAGCATAAAAAACGCTTTCTGCATTTTTAAAACACTCGACGCCTTCCCGATTCCAAGAATACTGCTGGCTAACTGTTTCTTTGCCAAATGGGTAAAGCCCCTGCCAAATCACGTTCCTTCGACCAAGCGATGGCACCTGACAGCAAAAAGAAACTAATGACCGTCCCTTCCCTCACCGCTAGCGGTAAGCCCAAACTGATTGCTAGCAAGAGTGCCCCCGAAATACAGACTGCATCAACGCCATAACGGTACTGCTTAAATGTCCAACGACTGCGTTGCGCCAGCAAATGACACCAGTGCTCGATTGGAAATTTCAAGACCTGCAACCGTAGGACTTGTCCCGTCGCCGTTCCAGAAATTAAGATCCCACCGATCAAAGCAGCTAGTTGGCTCCAATAATTCGTCAAGTGCAGCGATGCCAAGAAGTAGTAAACAAAGCCATTGATCAAATAGCCGAAAGCCAGCAAAGCGAAAAACATAATCAAGTACTCACTGCCTTTTTGTTTGAGGGACGTCTGCCGCCGATCCAATAGCCAACAGGCAGCTAAAAAGCCCAAGTTGATGGCTGTTGTGATGGTGCCGACTTTGATTCCTGACATCGTTGCCAGCGTAACATTCAAGGCATTAAAACTACTGACCCCAACGCTTGCTTTAATGGTCAAGCTGATCCCGAATGCACTCAGCCCATAAAAAATCCCTGATCCTATCCATTGCTTTTTATTCATTTTTTCTCCCACACTTTCGTTTTTGCTTTTCTAAGTATGTGCTATACTGACTAAAAACAAATAGGAGATTTCTCCTAGTTTGGAGGAAAAAAGTGAAAAAAACCGCTTATGCCTTGGCAATAAAGCAGGTACCAATCAAAGAAAGCTGCCCCTTGCCGATTCCTGAGGAGATTTTACAACAAAGTGCCCTCTGGACCTTTGATCATCGAGAAGCGATCCAAAAAGAAACGGTGCCGATGTCGGTCTTTTTCGTCCTATTGACTGGCAAAGCCAAGATCATTCAAACGCAAGAAAACGGCAAACGTGCCTTGCTGCAGTTTCTCCATCCTGGTGATTGCATTGGCGATCTCACGTTGATTGGCGCCGAAACAGTACCGAAAGCCGTGGTTGCGATCGGTGAAACAACATGTCTGGGCATTCCGATGCAAGCAGCAGCTCACGGGCTCATGCAAGACCTGGCTTTCGTACAAACACTAGGCAAAACTATCGGTGAAAAATTGCTGCTGCGTATGGATCATTTTTCCGTCAATCAAACCTATCCCTTAGCTTGGCGCCTTGCTCATCTACTGTTGGAAGCTTCGATCGATGATCTTTTTCAAGAAAAATTGACGGAGACCGCAGAATACTTAGGCGTGAGCTATCGCCATTTGACGTATACCTTAAAAGATTTCAAAACGCAAAAACTAGTCACAAAAACTGAAGACGGCTATCGGATCGATGCGCCTGCGCTTCAGACCTTTATCCAAAACCAACAAAAGCAGTAACAAGCAAATAACGACAGCAAAATAGTTGGTATGATACACCCCCTAAAAGCCAGAGAAAAAGCTGACTCTTGGGGGTGCAACAAGAAAAACCAACTGTTTGCTGTCGTTTTCGGATCGTTGCTTTATTTTTTCGCCAATGCCCAAGCATTGACACTAACCGTGCCGGTTCCGCTGAGAGCGATCGCCTCGGTCCGTTTTGGATACACGCGAGAGGTCAAACAATATTGCCCGCCATTTAGGAAGATCTCAATCGAAGACGTATCGACAAAAATCTGCAGCTGCGTCAGCTCATCGACCTTGACACTGCGCTGTTTACGGCCGTAGCCAGAAACGCCATGATGGATCGTGAAGACGCCAGCTTCATAAGCCAAAGTCGTATCTTGCAAAAGTCCAAGCTGGAACTGCTGCAATGGGGCTTCCGCCGTAACTTGCAACTCATATGCCAATTCATCGAAAGACAAGTGCTGCGGTTTCTCTGAAAGCACAATTTTTTGGCTGACTTGCTTGTCCCGCAATTTTTGGAATTCTGGCAAAGGTTCTTGATACAACTGGTCATTTTTGACCGAAAGCTGTCTTGGCAGCGTTGCGGCATGCTGCCAGCCGCGAGGGATCGTAGGATTGCTGTATTCAGGACTGGTATCCCCTAGCCCCATCCAGCCCCACAAGATCCGACGTTTCTGCTCATCTTCAAAGGTTTGCGGGGCATAGAAGTCAAACCCATAATCAAGTTCACGGAACGCAGAAGTTTCTTTAAACGTCAGGGTTTCCCAATCCACCTCACCGATCAGATACCCTGATTGATGAATATTTTGGTAGGCATGTTCTTTGGCTGCCAAGCCTTGCGGTGAGAAGACCAACACATCTTTGCCATCTAAATGGAAGTAGTCTGGGCATTCCCACATGTAGCCTAGAGCATAGTCCTCACCGAAAAAGATTCCTCGATAGGTCCATTCATTTAAATCCGTCGATTCATAAATCAAAATTTTGCCTTCGTTTTCCAACGTACGCGCGCCTAGCAGCATATAGTAGGTGTCTTCATGGGCAAAAACCTTTGGGTCACGAATATGATCGGTAAATCCTTCAGGGTAGTCCTCATGAGGAATCACGACTTCTTGCTTTTCGACGGTATAGCCGTCTTTGCTGATTACATGGACCGTGTTTTGTTCTCGTCCACTAAAGGTATAGTCATGATCACCAGGATGTTTGACATTCCCAGTATAGAAGAAATGGATCGCGTCATTCTCGATAAAGGCAGAGCCCGAGTAGACCCCGTCTTTGTCATAGTCGTGTTCGGGAGAAAGAAACAGCTCTTCTTCTTGAAACGTGACATAATCCGTCGACGTTTTGTGTCCCCAGTGAGGTGGTTCCCCGCCATGGGGCGTTTGCGGTACATATTGATGGTAAAAATGAACCACGCCTTTGAATTGGCAAAGACCATTCGGGTCGTTCATCCATCCTGTTTCTGGCATCAAATGATAGTTCAAGCGCCACGCATCAGCACTGATTTTTTCTGCTAATTCGTTTTGTGTTTGGGCAAGCTGTGCCCAGTATTCCTTCGTTAACAATGCGGTACCTCTTTTCTCTTGCCGATGAACAGCAAGGGATTATTTATTGATTCAACTCTTTGGCTAGCGGTTTGCGCTGCAATTGGACACCAGCAAAACCGACTGCAAAGGCAATCAAAATCACGACAACGTATTTCAGCATGGCACCGAAATCTCCAGTATACAACAACAGTCCTGGTATAAAAGTGATGCCCATCCCAGTGGCAGCTAATTGGAAGACATACGTCGCAAACCCGCCGACTGCGCCCCCCAGCATGCCTGCGCCAAAAATCCGCATCGAGCGTAAGTTGACCCCAAATAGTAAAGGTTCAGTGATCCCAAATAAGGTTGGAACCGCCGCACTGATGGCATTTGAGCGTTTGACTTTGTTTTTATAAATAAATGCCGCAGCGATCGCAGCCCCGAATTGTCCCGCCATACTTGCTGTACCTAAGACTTGTAGAACGTTTTCGCCTGTCGTATTCAATAACCCTAACTCAATAATACTTAACGAATGGTGCAATCCAGTGATCACGATCACTTGCTGAACCCCTCCGTAAATGATATAACCGATGCCCAATGGCGCTTGCACCAAGTAGACGATACTGTTGATGACTGCTCTTTCAGCTACTTGCAAGATTGGTCCTAACGCAAACAAAATCAAGCCTAAAGTAATGACGATCGTTAAGAATGGTGTCACGATCAAATCCATCATTTGCGGAACAAATTTACGGAACCATTTTTCTAGCTTAGAAACTAAGATCCCGACAATAATTGCTGGAAAAATCGACCCTTGATACCCAGAGATCGATAAACCGAATAAGTGCAATGGCTCTGCATCCCCGCTGGCAACTGCCCAAGCGTTCGGCAATTGCGGTGCCACCATCATTAACCCTACCACGATCCCAATGATCGGATTACCGCCGAATTTTTTCGTCGCACTATAGGCGATCAAAACAGGTAAAAAGGCAAAGGCTGTATCCGTTAACATTTCAAACATGGCTAACCAGTCAGCACTATAGGTGACCCCCAACTCGGTCAATAACCCCCGAATCCCCATCAAGAGCCCTGTCGTTACCAAAGCTGGAATCAATGGCACCAAGACATCTGACAACGTGCGGACAACTTTTTGGACGGGTGACAGATTCGAATAAACATCATCTTTGAAGCCAGCTTTTTCAGCGGAGGCGTCATTGCCCATTTCTGCTGCGAAGGCTTGATACACTTCATTGACTTTTCCTGTTCCAAAAATGAACTGATGCTGTCCCGTGTTGAAAAAATAGCCCTTGCTGCCCTCAACTGCTTCCGCTTTGTCTTTATCTACTAACTGATCGTCTTTCAAAATCAAGCGCAAACGTGTGGCACAGTGTTCAAAGTTTTTGACATTTTCTTTGCCGCCAACAGCTTCTAACACTTGGTCGATCGTTTTTTGTTCCTTCATTTTTCCCACTCCTTTGATCGTCGGTTCATTTGTGGAACCGGTTCTACATTTGTAGATTAACAGAAACCGCTTGCAATTGCAAGCAAAGAAAATAAAAAAACAGAACGCCGCAACTGGACGTCCTGTTTTCTCTAAAAATGTTTGCTTTATTGCTCCTGCTTGTCAAGCTTGGCAGTCGACTGTTTGACCACTAATCGATTCGGTAATTCGATCACTTCAGGAACCTCTTCCCCTTGTGTCAGTTTTTGGATCGTTAAGACGGCATCGATGCCTAATTGGACATAGGGATATTGGGTCGTTGTGATGGTCGGATAGACATAATCCGTCGAATCATAGCCGCCAAATCCGTTCAAGGAAAAGTCTTGCGGCACTTGGTACCCTAGTTCATGGGCGGCTTTCAATACAGCAACAGCAATATTGTCCGTAGCACAGGCGATGTACGTTGCCGGTTGATCTTTCAAGAACACAAGGGCTTTTTGGTACGTTTCTCTTCTAGAAAAAGACGTTTCGATAAAGTCCACCTTGACGTTGGGGGTTTGTGCCAAGACATCAAGAAATCCTTTTTTTCGCAAGACACCTACCGCATAATCATTCTCACTGACCCCAACAAATAAATAACGTCGGTGGCCAGCGCTGACTGCATATTCTGCCATGGTTTTGCCCGCTTGATAATCTTCATGGACGATGGAATGAATGCCAGCTAACTGTTGGCCTAACAATAAGACCGGCATAGGAACCTCTGCCAGCACCGCTTGCAGCTGCGGCGTGATTTTGCGCGCAAAAAGGATCATCCCTGCTACTTTTTGTTTGACTAGCATTTCGATATTTTCTAGTTCCCGTTCATCGCTTTGATCAGAGTTGGTGATCAGCATTTGATAGCCGTTTTCCCGAGCCGTCGTATCGATCCCTTTTAACACATCATTTGTCGAGGGCGAATTCAATCGAGGAATGATCACGCCCAGCAATTTCGTGTCTTGGGCTTTCAGCGATCGAGCAAATGTATTAGGACGATAGCCAGTTTCAGCAATGATCTGATCAATTTTTTTGCGCTTTTCTTCACTGATATAGCCATTGTTCAGATAGCGGGAAACCGTACTTTTCGCTACTCCCGCCTTTTCAGCAATGTCCTTGATCGTTGTCATGATTTCCCACCTTCGCATTTTCTTTTATTATAACAATAACTGAAAGAAAAGCGCAGGTTTTGCGTAAAAAACAAATAGGAGGGAAAGATCAAGTATTTTTTTCATCTCCTAATGCTAAGTGCTGATAAAAATAATTGCAGACAAAGTATTGATTCAGATATCTTCTTTTTTACAAGTACTAAGATCAATAAAAAAGAGTGTCTTCAGCAGACATTAAAAACGATTGAGTTTTTCGTTTCCATACTAAGATCATACCCACACAATTCTTTAAAATAATTTTTATAGTCGCTCTCAATAATTCTTATGATGTCGTTGTCTGAAAACTCCTCATACTTAGATAAATCAACTAAAAGGCCCAATTTTGCATCAATCCCAAGAATTTGTGGAATAACCTCCCAAAAGGTTTCTTTCGAAATTTCTTCAATTAGTTGATTTAATCGTTCTACTTGTTTTTCTAAATAGTCTTCCAGCGTGTCTTTCTCTCTTGGCAAACGATCTATCTCTTTTTGAAAATAATTGACATACTCTTTTTTCGTCGCAAACAACATTTTCTTATACTCCTCTCCGCTCTTACTGATTATTCTCACATACCATAAAAGGACTACGCATCCCTTTTCATTTATTGAATACTCTATTTTGTAACTAGTTTTAGATTTGAGAAAGCAGCAAAACCTTCATGGGCTTTGCTGCTTTTTTTAATATTGACTAATGTAAGTCTTACCTGTCTTTATTTTTCTTTTTGTCAAAGATAATGATTAAGGTAATTAATAGTAGTAGTGATCCAACAATGAGCATGATTCGTTGCCCCGCCATCATTTCCCCAGTATGGGGAAGTTTTGGATCTGCAGGATCTCTTTTGTCATTTTCTGGATTCTCTTTTTCAGGCGAAGTTTGTCCACCATTATTTCCTTCTTTTTGATAGACATAAATCACTTTTTGGACGTCATTCGCAAACGTTCCAGAGGCGTTGGTTGGTATTTCCATCACGGTCCAACCAGAAATTTCTTTTGGCTTGCTTTCATATGGCATGTCGACTTTCCCAGTTAGAATCGTTGGCTTCGATAGTTGATTCCCTTCAGTATCCTCATACTTAACTATCACTGGTGCCGCATCAGAGCGATCATAAAGGTAGATCACTTCCTGTGGGTCTTCGCCAAAAATCCCATGGGCATTGCTTGGTGCCTCTGGCACATACCAACCTGGAATTTCTTTTGGTTCGCTTTCGTAGGGCAGACCAACTTTTCCGCTTAAGATCGTTGGTTCTGACAGTTGATTTCCTTCGGTATCTTCATACTTGACCGTCACTGGTGCCGCATGGGAGCGATCGTAAACATAGATTACTTCCTGTGCGTCTTCGCTAAAAATTCCATGAGCATTAGTCGGTGTTTCTGGCACATACCAGCCTGGAATTTCTTTTGGTTCGCTTTCATATGGCAATCCAACTTTCCCGCTTAAGATCGTTGGTTCTGACAGTTGATTTCCTTCGGTATCCTCATATTTGACTGTCACTGGTGCCGCATCCGAGCGGTCGTAAACATAGATCACTTCCTGCGGGTCTTCGCTAAAAATTCCTTGAGCATTGCTTGGTGTCTCTGGCACATACCACCCAGGTATTTCTTTCGGTTCGCTTTCATAGGGCAATCCAACTTTTCCGCTTAGAATCGTTGGTTCCGACAGTTGATTCCCTTCGGTGTCTTCATACTTAACTGTTACAGGTGCCGCATCCGAGCGGTCGTAAACATAGATCACTTTCTGTGGGTCTTCGCTAAAAATTCCTTGAGCATTGCTTGGTGTCTCTGGCACATACCAACCGGGGATTTCTTTTGGTTCGCTTTCGTATGGCAGACCAACTTTTCCGCTTAAAATCGTTGATTCAGATAGTTGATTTCCTTCAGTATCCTCATACTTGACCGTCACTGGTGCCGCATCGGATCGATCGTAAACATAGATCACTTCCTGTGGGGCTTCGCCAAAAATTCCATGAGCATTACTTGGCGTTTCTGGCAAATACCAACCTGGAATTTCTTTTGGCTTGCTCTCGTAGGGCAGACCAACTTTCCCGCTTAGAATCGTAGGTTCTGACAATTGATTTCCTTCGGTATCTTCATACTTGACCGTCACTGGTGCTGCATCCGAACGGTCATAGACATAGACCACTTCTTGCGCTTCTTTTCCGAAAATTCCATGAGCATTGCTTGGTGTCTCAGGCACATACCAGCCTGGAATTTCTTTTGGTTCGCTTTCGTAGGGCAGACCGACTTTCCCGCTTAAAATCGTTGGTTCCGAAAGCTGATTCCCTTCGTTATCTTCATATTTGACTGTTACAGGTGCCGCATCCGATCGAGCATAAACATAGATCACTTCCTGTGGGGCTTTGCCAAAAATCCCATGGGCATTGCTTGGTGCCTCTGGCACATACCAACCTGGAATTTCTTTTGGTTCGCTCTCGTAGGGCAGACCAACTTTTCCGCTTAAGATCGTCGGTTCCGACAGTTGATTTCCTTCGGCATCTTCATATTTGACTGTTACAGGTGCTGAATCAGAGCGATCATAAAGGTAGATCACTTCCTGTGGGTCTTCACCAAAAATTCCATGAGCATTGCTTGGTGTCTCAGGCACATACCAGCCTGGAATTTCTTTAGGTTCGCTCTCGTATGGCAGACCAACTTTTCCGCTTAAGATCGTCGGTTCCGACAGTTGATTTCCTTCGGTATCTTCATACTTGACCGTCACTGGTGCCGCATCCGATCGATCATAAACATAGATCACTTCCTGTGGGTCTTCACCAAAAATTCCATGAGCATTACTTGGCGTTTCTGGCACATACCAACCAGGTATTTCTTTTGGTTCGCTTTCGTATGGTAGACCAACTTTCCCGCTTAGAATCGTAGGTTCTGACAATTGATTTCCTTCGGCATCTTCATATTTGACTGTTACAGGTGCCGCATCCGATCGAGCATAAACATAGATCACTTCCTGTGGGGCTTTGCCAAAAATTCCATGAGCATTACTTGGCGTTTCTGGCACATACCAACCGGGGATTTCTTTTGGTTCGCTTTCGTATGGTAGACCAACTTTCCCGCTTAGAATCGTAGGTTCTGACAATTGATTTCCTTCGGCATCTTCATATTTGACTGTTACAGGTGCTGCATCCGATCGAGCATAAACATAAATCACTTCCTGCGCTTCTTCGCCAAAAATCCCATGAGCATTACTCGGAGTTTCTGGCACATACCAACCAGGGATTTCTTTTGGCTCGCTTTCGTATGGTAGACCAACTTTCCCGCTTAAAATCGTTGGTTCCGACAGTTGCTTTCCTTCGGTATCCTCATACTTGACCGTCACTGATGCCGCATCGGAGCGATCATAAACATAGATCACTTCTTGAGGTTCTGCGGTAAATGTTCCAAAAGCGTTACTCGGTGTTTCTGTCAAGAACCACCCTGGTATTTCCTTTGCTTCAGTTTCATAAGGAAGTCCTATCGTACCGTTTAAAATTGTCTCAGTCGACAGTGGATTCCCATCGACATCCTCATATCGAACTGTAACTGGTTGTGCTTCCTTTTTTTCCCACACATAAGTACCAGTCTTGCTTCCGTCATATTCATGAAAAAAGTTAGTTGGTGTCAGGGTTAAATGTTCGGTGGAAAGATTCCCCTCAAGGTCTTTTTCAAAGATCCAATTACCTGTATACAGTTCAGCAGGCATCACATTCTCTGGCAAAGTAGGACGGAGATTTTCTGCTAGATGTAAAAAGGTCGTCTTATCTCCTAAATGTAATCTTTTGAGTCCATTCATTCCTCTAAACATCCCACTAGCAACAGCAAATGCAGAACTAGAAGAACCAACATTTGTGGTGTCCCAATTTGATAAATCCAATTCTTCTATTTTCGGTGTTACTTCAAATAAGTTAAACATACTGGTAACGCTTGAGGTATCCCAATTTGACACATCTAAATGAAGTAAGTTTCTTGCTCCCCCAAACATACTCATCATGTTTTCTATATTTGAAGTATCCCAATTTGAAACATCAATCGTAGTCAATTTACTGACCCAATCACCGGTCAAATTATTATAGAACATATAGTCTGTTCGTTTTACTTTAGAGGTATCCCAATTCGAGACATCGATTTCTGTTAAACTAGCAGTATTTTGAAAGACCCCCTGCATTCCTTCGACTTTAGAGGTATCCCAGTTTGAGACATCCAACTTGGTCACTCTTCTAACACCATTAAACATATTATTTATATTCGTAACATTACCTGTTTCCCAATTCGAGACATCCAGCTCGGTTAACTGATTCACATTTTGAAACATAAAGAACATACCAGTGACATTGGAGGTATCCCAATTTGAAACGTCCAATTCAGTTAAGCTGCTGTTTCCATTAAACATATAGTTCATGATTGTTCCATTAGATGTATCCCAATTTGAAACGTTCACTGAACGTAATGCGCTAGCGCTATGAAACATGTAACCAAAGTTTGTTACATTCGAGACATCGATTTTCTCTGCATTCTCGATAGTCTCCAGACTTGTTAATCGTGTATCAAGGGTATGACCAGAAAACATATAGGCTGAATTGGCTGGAAAAATGACCGTACCATTTACAACAATTCGAGTAACATTTCTATAAGTTATTCGCCAAGGGGATGTGGCTGGCGTGCCAGCTGTTCCTTCTTCTAGCACAACTGTTCGAGTTTCCTCATCCCATGTCCAAGGAACGGTTCCCCATGTTCCTCTGACTAATGAGTCTGATCGCTCATAGACATAAATGACTTCCTGTTCTTCTTCAGTAAATCTACCTGATGCATTGGCTGGTGTTTCTACAACAGACCAACCGGGAATCTCTTTGGGCTCACTTATGTATCGTTCTCCTACCTCCCCATCTAGCATGTCTGGTTCAGATAACTCATTCCCTTCGGTATCTTCATAACGTATAGTCACTGGTGCTGAGATTAACCTTTCCCAAACATATGTCCCTGGGTTACTGCCATCATACTGATTCATAAACTCATCAGATGAAGCATAAATTACTGGAGTTGAACCGTTATCCCCCTCATCATTGATACGCTCTATCCATCTTCCAGAGTAGGGTAGACCTGCGTTGATTCTTGGCAATCTTACGTTTGAAGCAAAAATAGATTTCTCACCTAAGGTCAGTTCACGTAACGATTGGGTCATGTCAAACATATTATTCGTATTTGTAACATTCGTTACATCCCAGCTCGAAAGATCAAGACTCGTTAACGCTCTAGCCGAACTGAACATACTCAGCATCGATGTGACATTCGACACGTCCCAGTTTGACACGTCAATAGTAACTAATGAAGTCGCTATTCCAAACATATTCGACATGTTTGTTACACTCGAAACATCCCAACGTGAAAGATCCAAGCTTGTGAGAGAGTTAACCGCATTAAACATCAAGCCCATATCAGTTACACTGGAAACATCCCAGTTTGAAAGGTCTAAGTCGGATAGGGATCTGGCTAGACCAAACATGCTACGCATATTCGTCACGCTTGATACGTCCCAACTTGCAACATCCAAACTCGTTAAAGACTCTGCTGAATTAAACATTCCTCCCATATTTTGTACATTTGATACATCCCAATTTGACACATCTAAGCTTGCTAAAGATCTGGTTTGTCCAAACATTCCATTCATGTCCGTCACATTCGATACATTCCAATTTGATACATCAATATTTTTTAGTGTAGTAACGCCATGAAACATGCGATCCATGTTTGTCACATTTGACACATCGATATTTCCTGCATGCTCAATCGTCAGCAAATCTGTTAGACGTTCTGCTGCTTGCGCTTGCGGTGATCCAAACAACCATGAAACGTCTTCTGGAAAAATAACCTTGCCATTAACAGAAATTTGAACAACATTCGTGTAGGTTTTCCAAGGTGCTGTGGCTGACGTGCCGGCTGCCCCTTCTTCTAACGCAATTGTTTTCGTTTCCTCATCCCATGTCCAAGGAACGGTTCCCCATAGACCTTCAGCCACTTCTTCTGATTCCTCTTGATTGACTTCCGCCTTACTATCTAAACTAGCTTCACTGGATTCATCCTTAGAAGAGCTTTCAGATGTTTCTGCCTCTATACTGCTTTCTGTTTCGCTAGGGTCCACAGATTCAGTAGTATCTAAACTGTCTTCAGTAGATAGCGTCGATTGTTCCGCATCTGTCAATCGACTCTCTTCAAACTGCTCCGTAATTCCCTCCGTTTCTTCAGCTGTAAAAGCTTCACCAATAGAAAGATCCGTCATTTCCTGATTATTTTTAACCCTGTCATTTTGGGAAACATCTACAACTGTATTTGCTAATACAGTGATGGGATGTCCTAATGCCATTGTAATGACCAACATAATATACCCTAACTTGCGTATCACTTTCCTAACACTCCTATTCTTTTCGCTTCAATTTCTCAAATCATGATCATTTATTATTCAGGCAGTCACCTTCGAACCCGCATAGTCATAAAAGGATACTAAGTTCTAAAGAAGAGTATATAAGGTTGCTTTTGAATACAAAAATCGTATTTTTCACCCTGGGGGGAAATACAGCATAAAAAAGCCTATTCAAAAGGCTTTCCCTGCTTTTGAATAGACTTAAAATATGTTTATTATTTAATTATTTTATAAGTTCGAACATTTGAGGTTCGACTGTTCTGAATAATAGTTCCCAGTCCTGTTTATCAGGTACTGTTTTTAATAGTAACCAGTTGGTACTTAGATTATACTCTGATAGATATTCACTATAATTCGTGACAACTAGATCAATATCTTCTTGATTCAAAAAATCTTCCGTCAAAGCAGGAATCGTAATGAAAAAGATTTGATGCCGATCACCAAAATATTGAAAAACTCGAGATTTTATCATTTGACAAACATATAGATCGCCTTCTAATAAAAAAACAATTTTCTTCCTTTTATATAACCATTGTTCCCGCAGTCTTTCTGATAGCAATGTTAAGCTAGTCGCCATATCTTCCAAAAAGTCTTCTGTTAAATCTAATTTAGATAGAAAGGAGCGCAGAAAATGGCGATTTTTCATGTATGATTCCTTACATTCAAACTTGGTTTTTTCTATAATCTCAGACATTATTTTATTTTGGACCGGAGAAATCAAGTGATTGATATATCTCGAAAGGAAAAAAGCGTCGAAAACCCAAAATAGTTCGGTTGTGTGTAATTCTGGAAAGTAGTTTTTTAGATAATTTTCCGTTAGAACAGTTAAAGAATCATTTAATTGTAACAGTTCACAAAATAGTTTATCTTGATCGACTCGATCAAAAGGACGCTTGGCAATAGTAGCTAAATATAACCAACAAAGCTCGTTTACTCCTAATTCAACTTGATAGTTCTTTTGAATTCTTTGCTGGATCAAAAGTAGATTATTGGAGTCCTTGCTATTCATTACATTTTTATAAAGCTTTGATGGAACTTTGATTGTTTTTCCTTGTCGTACTCGCTCAATAGCAATATATAGACTGTAATAAAATTCAATCGGCGAAGTACCTGTTCCAACTGATGCTTCAGTTAACTTCGATAAAAAAGTCTGATAGATTAATCCATGAATCTCTTTAGGAGGAACCAACGTGTGAGGGGTCATTTCTCCTTCATAATAAAAGTCTTTGAAAAATTTTCGGATGTTTGCTTCATCACCTTTTAAATCAATTGGAGTAAGTGATAGTTTTAAGCCGTATTCTTTAAGAACCGGCTCAATTCGTCTCAAATAGCGTCGAAAAGACGTTTCAGAAAGGTGAAAACGGTCAATCAATTCCGCTACATCCTCTAGTTCACCATAGAAAATATTCCCTAACAATTCAAACAGAATTTCATTTTGCAATAGCTTTTCTTTTTGTTCAATAAATCGTAGGGAATTCTTTTTTTCGAAAAGATAGCCATTATTGGTTGAAACAATTTTAGCACTATCAGAAAAATATTCTTTTAACTTGTTTATATCAGTTAAAATCGTCCGTTCAGAAACTTCATTTAGTTTAGCTAATTGGCCTTTGGTCGCTATTTGAGTGCGTTCAAAAAGGTTTAGTATCCGAAACCAACGAACAGTTGTCGGGTCAGCAATAAACTTCAGTTGTAAGTTTTTCATCTACACACCTCCAATTCAAATCAAAATCACTATACCTATCTTAACATTGTATATTCATTTAATCATACCTTATTTGATCTATGATATTTGAAAAAATAAGCTAAAAATATCCATTTCCTATAAACTATTTCTATTTAATGATAATTTAAAAATAATTAAAGCGAAGCCAAACAGTATATTAAACAGCTACCACAATTTTAACAAGATATTATAATGAAATAGATCAGTTGAAGAAATTGTAAAAAAATAAGAATGGAAAACTGAAACAACATCTCTCAGGATATTTTATATTTCACCTTAAAGCTAAATATGGTGAAAAATTATAAGTTGAAAATCGAATCCATAATTTGATATATAATCAATTCACTTTTTTATTGAGAAGTAGCGTTCTTCTCAAGAGTAGTTAGAACATAACTCTGACTATTTCTGATTGAATAGAAAATCCTCAATCATACGTACTATCATATAGACATTTTAAAAATCAATGTTCACATCTATTTACCAATTATTCCAAATAAAAAAACAGCCAAGCCTCAAGCTTGACTGTTTTTTCATTTCATATAGGAATACAATTCCTACTCTTAAATTGTCCCTCACACATTCAAAATCCACATAAACCCAAGAAAGACAAAGAACAAGCCGTACATGATCGGTGAGACTTCTTTGCCGCGTTTGGCTGCTAACATGGTGATTGGGTAAAAGATGAAGCCCAAGGCGATCCCATCGGAGATGCTGTAGGTCAACGGCATGCCTAGTAGAATCAAGAAGGCTGGGATTGCGATTTCCATTTCGTGCCATTTGATCTCTCGTAGCGATTGTGCCATCAGCACACCTACGACGATCAGTGCTGGTGCCGTCACTTGAGAAGTGACAACGGATAGCAATGGTGAAAAGAACAAGCCGAACAAGAAGAAAATTCCAGTCGTCACAGCAGTCAAGCCAGAACGACCGCCCACGGCGATCCCAGCGGAAGATTCCACATACGCCCCTACTGGTGAGGTCCCTAATAAAGAACCGGCGAGCATGGCAGTGGAGTCAGAAGCAAGTGCTTTGCCGACTCGTGGCATTTTGTTGTCTTTCATGAAACCAGCTTGATTGGCAAGTCCCACCAAGGTGCCTGCGGTATCAAAGAAAGTGACGAGTAAGAAAGTCAGCACCACGACCCACATTTGCAGGGAGTTGATGTCTCCAACATGGTTGAGCGCCACTAAGAATGTGGACGAAATACTTGGTGCAGCAGAAACGATACTGGATGGTGCTTGGATCAAGCCAGTCAAAAGACCTAAAACAGTTGTTGCGGCCATCCCGATAAAAATTCCGCCAGGAACTCGGCGAACCATCAAGACGGCAGTGATCACTAAACCAAAAATCGTCAGCCACGTCGTACCAACACTCAATGAACCTAGCGCCACAAGGGTCGAATCGTCAGAAACGATGATCCCGCCTTCGCTCAATCCCAAAAAGGCGATGAACAGACCGATCCCGCCAGAGATGGCATATTTTAAATCAGCAGGGATCGCATCAATGATCAGTTCCCGTAATTTGAAGATCGTGATCACGATGAAAATCAGTGATGCCACAAACACACCCGCTAATGCTGTTTGCCATGGAACCCCCATTCCAATACAGACTGAATAAGAAAAGAAGGCGTTGATTCCTAATGCGGGTGCCGTAGCGATCGGGTATTTTGCTAAAACTCCCATCAAAATACAGCCCAATGCGCTGGCTAACGCCGTTGCCGTAAAGACGGCACCTTCGTCCATCCCAGATGCCCCAAGGACCGTTGGATTGACGAATAAAATATAGGCCATCGAGATAAAGGTGGTAAAACCAGCTAAGATTTCTCGTTTGACCGTTGTTTGTAAGGCATCCAGCCCAAAAAAGGAATTGATTTGATTCTTCATTTTTACTCCTCCAGCAATCAAGCAAAGGTGTCGCCATTGCTTGATTTTTTATAATGAAAACGACGAAATCAATCATAAACCAACTTTATCTGCAAGTAAATATTATCCAGTTAAAAAAACCAATAAAACGCTTTTTCCAACATCTTACCCTTAGCTGTTTTTAATCAACGTGTAACGACTTCTCATTCACCAATTGCTCCAGTTGTTCCTTGGTGGTGCGCTTGATGGAAAGCTTCGGCAGCTCCTTCAACGAAAAGTAATCGCTGTTGGAGGTTTCACTGTTTTTGATGAAGTCCCCTGCCAAAACATCACAGGCAAAGACCAGCTTATAGTATTGAAACACTTGCGGAATGTCTGGTCTTAGATTCGTATCAAAAATTGCTCGCAGCTCCTTGACCTCAACGAGTAAGCCAGTTTCTTCCAGCACTTCTTTTTTGATGTTTTCCCGTGGTGTCAAGCCAATTTCTGCATAGCCTCCTGGCAGTGACCATTCTTTCGTTAGGCTGTCTTCCACCAGCAAGATTTTTTCGCCTTTTTGGATCAATGCTCGTACATCGACTTTGGGCGTAGGATAGCCCTCATTTTTTTCTGTTAAAAGGGTCAACGCAGCTGCGTCTTGATCCACGACGGTACTCATCAAATGCAATGCCAACTCTTTGATCTCTTGGTAACGTTCCTTATCGTAGACATCTTTGCCATAGTACAAACCTGCTTCAGCGATCGATAACAGGCGTTTGTATTGCGCAAAATAATCTTTCATCCATTCCCCGCCTTTTCCATTTCTCTGTTATGCTTCTTATTCTAGAGGAATTCGGCGGTTTTGCAAAAGATTGGCAACCCAATCATTGAATTCTCGTTGCTATCATCACGTGATAGACGCAGATTTTTGTAAAATCGGCCGATTTAAGGGACAATGAAAAGAGCAGAACGATTTTTCTCAGAAAGGATGATGAAGGTGAACTTAACGCCTGATTTAGTTTCCAAAGAACAATTGATTGGAAAAATTCAAAAAGATATGGACCAAACGATGCTCGTCTATGCACTTTTAGTTTGTGCAACGCTGATTGCTTCGATTGGTTTGAACTACAACTCTACGACAACGATTATCGGGGCGATGTTAATTTCGCCACTTTTAAATGGGATCAACGGGATCGGCTTTGGTTTAGGTCTTTCCCATTTACGTTTGGTTAAAAAAGGACTGCTGGTCTTTAGCATCCAAGTCATCATCGTACTTATCATCTCATTTGCCTTTTTCTTACTCACGCCAGTCAAAGACACAACACCTGAGATCATCACCCAAACGTCTGCGACGATTTGGGATATTTGCGTCGCATTGATCGGTGGTTCAGCACTGGCTTTTGCCAAAGTCAGGGGCCGCGACAACGATGTTATTATCGGCGTCTCCATCGGGACGTCCCTGATTTTGCCGCTTTGTGTGACGGGTTATGGGCTGTCGATCAAAGACTATTCGATTTCATGGGAGTCTGCTCAACTCTTCTTCACCAATTCCTTTTTGATTTGTTTTTCCTTGTTCATTACCATCTGGCTGTTGCAGTATGGGGATTTCCGTCACCAAAAATGGTGGAAGTTTGCCGTGGTTGCCTTACCGATCACGGTCATTGGGAGTTTCTTCGTTTATACGACGATCCAAACGACCATCGTGGAATACCATGCCAAGCGTTTTGTAGAAGCCAAACTGGGGGAACATTATTTGCTGGAGCAAACACTTAATGAGCAGAAACAATCCCTTGAATTAAAACTCGTCGGTGAACCACTCTCGAAACAAGCGGTCGCGCAGCTTGAAGCAAGTCTTGAAAACTATGCTTTGCCCGATTACCAGCTCAAGGTCAATGTCTATTCCGCCAATAAAGAGGGACAATTTGATGCCAAAGTATTAGCCGAAATCCTCCAAGTCCAAAACCAAGGAACTTCGAAATTTTTGGGCTTAGACTAAAAAAACAGACGCTGCCCTTTTCAGGTGTAGCGCCTGTTTTTCTTCAATTTAAGTCATTGAGTTGTTCAGCGATTCTCTCGATCAACGGGCGATAATCCACTTGCTCGTAATCTTCCACATTGACTTCGATAAGCGCTCCTAACTGAAAGTCATCGTAACGGCGATCAGTGATGATTTGCCGAAACGCTTCTTTGGTTATATGGTTGGTTGCAGCTTGTCTATCTTCCAGTACATCCCCGTAATGGTACCGTTCCATGATGAAACTCAAATGACGGTCATCCGCTCGATCACGTAAGTGACGTCTTTCCCATAAGGTTTCAAAAGAAGCAGTCAAACGAATGGTCAAGCACTCATAACCATAGCTTTGGGCGAGAAAAGTTAGCAAGGGCTTCTGTTTTTCACTAAAAGGGTATTCCGAGACCACCAAGCGTTTTCCTAAAGACATGTACAAGCCCAATGCCTGATAGTAAAAAGGCCAAACATACTGCTTTTCGATCTGGGCTTTTTCTGCCAATGAATCAAAGCCGAGGGATTCGGCATAGCACTCTTTGATTTCATCTGGCGTAAGAGCGAAAAGATCAGGAAAACGTGTCTTCAACAGATTCAGTAAATAACTTTTTCCAGTTCCAGGGCTGCCTGCTAATAAAACAAGCATCTTTTTGCGTACCATCTATTTGCCGATCGCAGTCGGCGCTTTCGTATTCATGAAAAGGCCGATCTTGTGCTTGACGATTTCTTTGATGGCTTCATTGGATGGGATCACGTTGTGGCGCAAAGATTTGTTGACTTCCGTTGCCCCAAAATTTTCTTTCGCAATCTTCGTCCAATTGACCAACAATTCAGTACCTACATTAAACTTGCGAATGCCGTTATTGATCAATTCAGGATAATCTTCTTCTTTGACGCCAGTTCCTCCATGAATGACTAGCGGCACGTCGACGACTGCATGAATCTCCTTCAATAACTCAACATTCACTTCGGTTTTGGAGCGGAATTGACCGTGATTGGTTCCGATAGCGATGGCTAGCGCATCGACGCCAGTAGCAGCAACAAATTCTACCGCATCTTCTGGGCGTGTGAAGACTTTATCGTCTTCTTCCACATGAATGCCTTCTTCTGTGCCGCCGATCGTTCCTAGTTCTCCTTCGACGGACACCCCATGAGCATGAGCGTATTCGACGACTGCGCGCGTCTTCAAAATGTTTTCTTTGAAGGGCAAATGCGAGCCATCATACATCACCGAGCTATAGCCGCTATCAATCGCCGCTTTGATCTCATCGAAATCTCTGGCATGATCCAAATGCAAGACAGCATCTACTAGCTCGTGATCGGCAATCGTTTTGACGACATTGACCAAGACATCATAGCCGATGTATTTCGCCGTATCGATACTTGTTTGAATGATGATGGGTGCCCCCATCTCTTTGGCTGCCCGCAGCATACTTGGCAGCATTTCTAAATTATGGGTATTAAAAGCCCCCACTGTAAAATTCAATGCTTCTGCTGTTTTCGTTACTTCTTTTAATGTTGTATACATCCTTGATTCCACCTCGTCTAGTTTAATTGCCGCTGATCGTAAGTTGTTTGGCGATTTGCCGCATTTCTTCCATTTTGTCCATGTAATAGTCGATCTTTGCATCGTCGCCGTTTCGTGCGGCGGCGGCACGCTGAGCATTGTAAAGGGACATCAGTTTTTTGTAGCCGTCCCCGATCGATTTTTTCGCCTGCAAGCTTTTTTCCAATGCGTTGATCGCTTCTTCTGTGCGGGAAAGTTTTGCCTGCGCTAAGCCTAACGCTTCATACAATTTTGCTTGTTCGTCGATGTCGGTTTCTGCTTGCAACTGACTTTCTAGATTTGCAATAAGCGCTTCTGCCTCTTGGCTTTCTTCAGCGGTCAAAGGAACCGCTGGTGTTTCTGTGGGCTTTTTTTCTTTTTTGAAAAAAGAGAACATAGGTCTTCCTCCTAGCGATTAAAAGTTTTTCAATAAGGGACTGATGATCCAAGCATATAGCAAGGCTGCCGTAACGGTATCCACATCAGTTGCCGTAGCGTTAACAAAGCCCATTTGATTGAAGATCGTTACAAGTAGGGCTGGCAGTAACGTAATGAAGAAGCCGTGAAAGATCCCTCCGATGATCGCCCCTCGACGTCCACCGACCGCATTGCCGAAGATCCCAGCGGTACCGCCTGCAAAGAAGTTCGTCAGCATCCCTGGCAAGATCATCGCCAAGCCAAAGACTGGTAAAACGAACATGGCGATGACTGTCCCAATCGTTGTAGTAATGAAGCCTAAAATAACTGCATTGGGGCTATATGGGAAGAATACTGGGCAATCAAGTGCTGGTTTTGCATCAGGCACCAATTTCATGGCGATCCCACGAAACGCAGGGACGATCTCGCCTAAGAGCAACCGAACGCCAGCTAGCAAAACATAGACCCCAACCACGAATTGAATGGCTTGCAAGAAGGCATACATGATGTAATTTTGATCACCAGAGAGCGTAGAAGCAAAGGTTTCTCCAGCAAACAAGACCGTCACGATATACAGTGGAACCATCACGACCATGACAGAAAGATAGGTATCTTGTAAAAATTCAAAAGAACGTGGCAGTTTGATGTCTTCGATCGATTTTTTCTTCTCGCCTCTTTCTCCAAACAGATAGGCAACGCCTGCTTCAAAGAGGTAGCCGATCGTACAGAAATGTCCGAGAGCAATGTCGTCTGACCCAGTGACTTTGCGGATGATGGGCTGAGCCATCGCTGGCATCGCTACGGCAAAGATCGCCCCAATCAATCCACCGACAAGAATCAAGACAACGCCCCGTAAACCAGCGAAATAGCCAAAGACCGTCGTCATGGTCGCCATCCATAAAATGGCTTGACCCGTTAAGAAAATATATTTCCATTTTGTAAAGCGTGCCAATAAAATATTAAAAACAAAGATGGCTAAAAATGTCAGCGCTATGTCCCGACCCAATCCCAACTCATTCATCGCTTGCCCGTTGATGGCTTCAATGGAAGGAATTATGCCTTGCATGTCGAATCCTTCTGTGAAAATCTCGCCGAAATAGGTCAAACTACCGACGATGATGCTAGAACCAGCGCTTAAAACCTGGAAGCCCAATAGCGTCTTCAAACTTCCTGAAATGACTTGACCTGCTGACTTTTTCTGAAGCAGCAGCCCTAACATCGCGATCAAAGCGATCGTGATCGATGCCTGCGTTAAAATATTATCAATGATAAAATTGATGATGCCCATTTTTTCAAACTCCCTTCGTCATGCCTCTTCCTTACAGTGCGCCTTTTTCCTTTAATACTGGAGTGATTTTTTCTTCGATTTCTGGTTTGGAAACGATGTTGCGTAAATAAATGATTGCGGTTGTCGGGTCCAAGGCAAACTTTTCAAATTGCGTTCGGAAATTCTCTGCCGTAATGATGATGTCTGGTTTCATTGATACCGCTGATGAGATATCGACATGATCCAATTTCGCCTCCACTCCTAATTTCGTTAAGACATCTTCTGTTGACATCTGAGCCGCAAAGCTGCTGCCAAGACCTGCACCGCATACGAATAAGATCGATAATTTGTTCATGATTTTTTCCCCTTTTCTTGTTTTTTATGAAAATAGCAATGATTGAAACGCTTCAATCGTAGAGCAAGCCAGCAACTGCGTGACTTTTTCTTCATCATTGATCAGTTCGATCAATTCCTTCATGATGGCAAGATGAGAGTAGGAGTCCACCGCAGCCAAGCAAAAAATGATTTTGACGGGGTCCATTTCTGGGTTGCCAAATGCGACTGGCGGTGCCAAGGTGAGGACACTCACACCCAGCTGCTGGGCGCCATCTTCTGGTCGTGCATGCGCCAGCGCCAAATGTTTGCCAATGACGATATAAGGACCGTATTCCTCCACCGCCGCAACCATTGCCTCGATATAGCGTTTTTCGATGATCTGTTCTTTTAGTAGCGGCTGCGCAGAGCGTTCAATGGCTTCTTCCCAATTTTGAACAGGAACGTTTAATTGAATATGATTAGCGGATAAAACATCTTTTAACATTGGCTGAATCTCCCTTGCATTAATGGCTAATTGATTTTGTTCAAACAAGTGTGTCAATTTGCGATAGGCGACAGCATCGACTGTCCCGCCGCTTTCTTCAATCACTGTAAGCAACTGATTGAAGAACAGTGTGGCATTTTTTTGGTCAAAGGCGATCCGCTTGAATTGTTCATTGTTGTTTAAGAAACGGCGGATCACTTGGTGATTTTCTTCATTGATGATCGGTGGGATCAATAATACCGGCTTTTCTCGATAATCGATCTCATAGGTTGAAAAAACCAGATCCACATCGAATTTCGTAATCAAATTGACTTCTTGTGAATTCAAGACTGCCGCAACTTCTACTTCTGGAAACTTCTCCTTGAGGCTGGCTGCCAGCAGATTGCCGGTTGCCATTCCATGGTTACAGACGACGACCGCCTTATAGCTCGTAATGATTTCGTGGTTCAATGAACTTAGGGCTGTAGAAAAATGGATCACGAGAAATGTCAGTTCATCTTCTGATAGTGGTTGACCGACGATCTCTTCGATCGTGGGGGCGAAGCCCTTGACGGCTTGGTAGATTTGTCCATAATTTTTGCGAACGGTCTCTTTGATCGGATTGGGTACTTGAATGCCGCTCTTGGCTCGAACGATCAGCGCGGCCATATGTTTATACAACCCCTCTAACAGCTCTTCTTCCTTTTTACTAAAAGGGATCTTGGTTTGGCATTCGACAAATTGAATCAGCTGCAGCGACAAAAGTTGCGCATGCGCCCATTCGATGGAATTGGACAAATCTTTAAAGTTCAGTGACTCGATGATGAAAGAAAGATAGTTGACTTCGATTTCTGGTGGCTGGATCGAAAAGGTTTCAGCGATCGCCTGAATATAGGCTGACCCTTGGAGCTGATTGCTGGAAGTAGACCAGTTCATGCGAGTGATAAATTCCTTCATTCTGATACGCATCAGCCAAATGGCGGTAAACAATAAGATTTGGCTGCTATACAACTCATTTTGATTTGGCGGCAACACTGCTTGCATCACTAGTTGGATCTGTTTGATTTCTTTTTGCGGCAAATAGCGATAAAGCAATTTCGTAAAGACTAAATCTGGGGTCTGTTTATCAAGTGGCAACCTACCGATCCGCTGATTGATGATGTCAAAAATCATCGTCCGAATCGCTCGTTCCGATCCATTCAACCGCAGTCCTTTTTTTCCTAGGCTGATGATCTCAATGCCATATTTATTGATGTCCGCCCGCAAACGGCGCATGTCTTCATCCATACTGCTTTTTGATATCTGGTACGCTTCTTCTTTTTTATTCAACACCAGGATCTCTTTTGAAAATGTCAGATGCAGCAGCAGATCAAAACGACGCTCTTCACGGGTCATATATTCCGACTGTTGTGCGTGTAATGCCTGCCAAACAATGGCTTGCTGTTTCGAGGTCAGTTTCAAAAGGATGCCCTTTCCTCGAAGGGTTTGGATCGGTCCGATGTGTAAGTCAGCAAGAAACGTGTTGATCTCATTCAAATCATTGCGGATCGTCCGCCCACTGGCTGCGGTCTCTTCTGCCAGTTGCTCGATGGATAGTGGATAATCAGTCACCAACAGGCGATGCAAAACATCTACGATTCGTTTTTTCACAACTTTCTCTCCTTCTCTGATTTGAGTATATGATTTCGCTTACAACAAAAAAAGTAGATGTTTCTGCCACTTTATTTTGCAAAAATGTAAACGCTTCTATTTCAAAATAGGAACCTTTGCTCGATTATTTCATATTTCCCTTATTTTTCCTATCCGATGGAGATAACGTTTAGATAGAGGATCAAAGGCAAAAAAAAGCAAGAGCTGCTGCTCTTGCTTATCGATGATGGTGCATTCTATTGTGTTTGATCCGTCGTGTCTTCTGGTTTGTTTCCCAGTGCTTGCTCCATTTGCTTTACTGCCCAATCCATTAGAAAGATCAACAGCATTGCCAGCACGCTGCCGATCAATGCCCCTGAAAAACGCAATGGGATCAATTTCAGCGGCGTAAAACTAGTACCGATGGTCATTAACAGCAGGACTTGCGGGTTGGTAAAAAAATTAGCAACGGTATAATTGACTGGCATAAAAAACTCCGTCAATATGTTTAGAATGATCAATACCACTGCGATCGCTTCAAGGGGCATATGCAAGGACATCAATAAGAAACCCAGCAGCAGCCCCACGATTCCTCCCAGTACCCTACCAATCGTGCGATTTTTGATTTTTTCCATATGTTCTCCTGCCAAGACGGCAGCAGCAGAAATCAAGATCCAATAGCCGTTGCTGTCCCGCAACAGATAGGCAATGTAGGTCGCAATGAACAATATCAAAGAAAAGTGCAGCGCCTTGATGACCATTTCTGGTTGCTGAGATAATGCCAGCGAATATTTCTCGTGCAAGCTCAGTTGTTGAAAGGCCGTTTTTTCTTCTTTCAACGGTAGCTGTTCAGCTAACGAAATCACCAGTCCAGCAAGCAATGAGCCTGCGATGCCGTAAAGCAAATAGGAACTGTGGTGCAAGATTTCTCCAAGATGAGCGGCGTGAAAGTTAAAGCCGGTGGCATAAAGCATCAACACGAAGAAATAATCCGGCTTGGGGATCCGCATCACTTTTGACAACAAAAACGCGGAAAACGATAAAGCACCGATAATAAAAGGCGCGCTCCAAGGAATCAGTGCTGTCCCAGCGCCTAAAATAAAGGCCAGCAGCAACGCCGCCCCGTGGGTTAAAATGGCGCGCAGATTATAAAAAAGGGACCGATGTTGAAAAGCTAAGTATGAAAAAGCCCCCATCGCCCCCACAGAACTTATCAAAGGGTCCTGAACAAGGATCCCTATAAACAAAGGAACCGCCATCGCAAACCCTGATCCTAACGGACGCAAGACTTTTCGTTTGTCTTTCATGCAATTCCTCCTATCAAAAAAATATGTACGATGATACAGCGTTTTATAAACAACGTCCTAAACTAGTATACGGAGCAAAAGATGAATATGCAAATTTTTTTCAGAAACTTTTCGAAATCCTCGCAACGATGTCCTTGATCAATTCAATCGCTCATAGAAAACCGTTCATTCATGAAAAAGCAGCAAAAAGAGAAGCATTCGCTTGGCAACTGATTGCAAGCGAATGCTTCTAGCGATTCCTTCTCTCCCTTTAGACAACCCTTATTTCACTGAAGCGCTGGTGACCGCATCTGCTGCAGGTGCGTCATGAGTACTGGCACTAGTGACCGCATCGGTCGGTTCTTGGTGCACAGAAGCACTGGAAATGGCGTCTTCATTGCCGACAAGTTTTTGACCGGTTTGTTGCAAATACCATTCGATGATTGGCTTGAAATCAAGGATGTATTCGTTGATCCCCGCATATTCGCCGTTTTCATCGTGCATCGCTTGATAATTGTGGACGATGTATTTTTCTGGCACCTGTTTCGGCACATGGACCCGAACCGCGTCGGTTGCCCCACTGCGCAGCTGTTGGATCACCCACTCAACATTTTTGAAGGATTTTTCAGGATGGCATTTTGCTAATGGATTGCCGACTTGTCCTGGCACACGTGCTGCCAGCATATTTTGGGCTTCTTCCCGCAGATTGTAATACAAGAATTGGTTGTTGCTATCGGCAAATGTCAATTCCATCGGCATCGAATCTAAGAAGTAATTGATCTGATCGACTGTCAGCAAGCCGCGATTTAGTTTGACGTAGGTATTGCCAGAAACGGCACCGACTGCTTCAGCGGCTTTTTCCAGCCATTGATCATCATACATATCCACTCCTTCCACGGTGGTTGCGGTTTTCCCTGTGGCGTAGAGGTCTTCGGGCGGCAATTGTTTAGGACCCGCTAAGGCAGAAACGACTTTGATAAATTGCAAGAAGCTGTTGATCGTCGCATCCAAAAAAGCAACCGTTCGGGCATCGATCAAATCACCCGCTTCATCGAAAGCTTCTTTGGCTTTGCCCAACAAAAACTCATTTCCTGGCATCACTAAAGCATTGACTCCCGGTGCGTCCAAAATCTGGCGCAGATGCAGCTGGGCCCTTGAAGTTCCTTGATCGTAGTAAGAGGCACCCACGATCATTACTGGTTTGTTTTCCAGAGGATGGATCTTGAATGAAAGCCATTCTAGCAAGCTTTTCAGTCCTGCCGTCACGGTATGGTTGTGCTCTGGTGTAGCAATGATCACACCGTCTGCCATCAATAATTGCCGATTCAAACGCTGGATGGCTGGGCGTTGGGTTTGATCTTCCTCTTGATTAAAGAGAGGAAAGTCTTTGATCTCTACAAGTTCTAACGTGAATTCCTTTTTGTATTGCTTTTTGATAAAGTTCAGCAGCTGACGATTGGTGGAGACTTCAGCGGCTGATCCGACGATTCCGATCAATTTCATTGTCTTTACGCTCCTATCTTTTGCGATTAGATGGTTTCCCATGAAAATTCAGCAGCTTCTTTTTGATTGGCGGTATGGGCGTGCTGCAACTGGCTGGTAATTTTTACAAATAATAGAAAATCGTTGAACAGTCCTTGCAGTTTTTGGGTCTGCTCTTCATCGATCAAGTTGCCTTGCTCGTCAAACGCTTGCAGCGAATGACCTAATAGAAATTCAGAGCTAGGCATGATCCGTGCTTTTAACTCTGGAGAATCCAGAATCTGTCTTAGATGGGCTTGGGCACGAGAAGAACCTAACGTCCCATAAGAAGCACCAGTGATCATCACTGGCTTGTCAACAAACGGGAAAATTCCATAGGACAACCAGTTCAGGGCATTGATCAACGCTGCGGGTACGGCATGATCGTATTCTGGTGTGCTGATGATCACACCGTCTGCTGCCGTGATTTTTTCGGCAAGCTGGGTTACTTGTACGGGCAACTCCTTTGATTCTGGTTTGTTGAACATTGGAAGATCTTTGATCTCGACTAGTTCGATCTCTGCCTCATTGGCAAACATTTTTTTCATAAACTGCAACAACGTGCGATTGGTGGAACGAGTGGCATTGGTTCCTACGAATCCGATAAATTTCATCCTGTCTCTTCCTTTCTGGTTGGGCTATCTTAAAAGTCTTGCCTGAATGCCTTTAGAGGCAATGACTTCATTTTCTTTGGTTACGATGATTCCTTCGATTTCTGGCTGCTGCTGAATCTCTTGCAAAACAACTGGAATGGGCTTGCCAAACAAGCGCGAAGTCCAGATTTCCCCCAGTAACGATGTCGCTGCAACGATCGTGATGCTCAAATACCCACATTCGATGGGAAAGCCACTCTGAGGATCAATCAAATGATGATACGTTCCTTCAGCGGTGGTCAAGACCCGCTCATAGATCCCCGAAGTGACGACGGTTTGGTCCTTGATTGGCAGAATGCCCAAGGTGTCTGCCCGACCGCCTTTGGGATCTCGGATCCCGATCCGCCAATGCCCGTCCGAATGATTTGGTGCAGCGCCGAAACAGACAATATTTCCGCCTAAGTTGATCAATCCATACGCTGCTCCACGGGCTTGGCAAAGGGTGCGTAACTTATCAGCGATGTAGCCTTTTGCTAATGCTCCGAGGTCGATCCTCATTCCAGCTTTTTTCAAAAAAACCTTGCCTGCTGCCAATTGGATCTGTTGCGGGTCTGTTAGCGCAAGCAATTCTTTGACCTGCGTCTTTGATACGATGCGGGCATCTTCAAACCCGATGCGCCATGCTTGGACCAGTGGACCGATGGCAATATTCAGCTGACTGTGGGGAGCACAGCTATGATGTTTGCCGATTTCGATCAGCTGGTACAATTCTGGATCAAGCACAAGCCCCTTTTGTCCTGCCAACTGATTCAGCTGATTCAATTCCGATCGCGGATCATTGGCACTAAAGCGATGGTCGTATCCTTTCAGCTGGGTCTCCAGCTCGTCCAGTACACTTTCTGGTTCTGTATGAGCGACTTTTAACTCAATGGACGTGCCCATCCGCTGAATCGTGCGAGCGGCTTCTCTCACTGCTGCCTTCATAAAATCCCTTCTCCTAAAAACGATATACCTCAAATTATGTTAGTTTTTTCACAATTAAAGAATACTCCCGATATATTTTTTTGTCAACACGATTATATATTTTTTTATATAAAAGGAATTCAAAAAAGCAGTCCCTTCGTCGAAAGGACTGCTAGCTATCAAGCATTTGAGCAACAAAGCTTTTTTGTCGAAAATATATTTTTAATTGATCGTTTCCTCGATCGATTTTAAATGCGCCAGTAATTTTACGTTTTTATTGATTTTGGCATATGCTCGTGCATCGTGTAACATTTCCAAAATTGTTTCTTTCGGCTGTTGTTCACGAATGGCATTTTCGGTCAGTTGGGCTGCCGCGCGAGCCAAGTAGTAGGTCAAGTGATTGTCGGAACAAATCGCCAACACATAATTCAACAAGGTATCACTAGTTTCCAAATCATCGACTTTGGCATAAAAGACGCCGCAATGAAAGACGATGTTCAACACCCGCCACGTGTCTTCGATCGTTTTGATCGGATAGGTATAAATTTTCTCAAAGACCTTCGTCACATAAAACTCAGCCTTTGCCCATTCCTCTTCTCTGGCATACACCAAACCGATCCCAGTATACGCTAAGAAATCAAACAATTCCTCCGCCGTTTCATTCATCAATAACTGATCGAATTGAAACAAGACATCGGTAATCGCAGCTTCATTAAAAATCATTTCAAAGCCTTTTAAATAATCATATTGCGCTTTTAATGCTGGTTCATCGATCAGCTTCACTTCGATTTGACTTAACAATGCAGCCAACTGTTCATACTCGCTCGTGATCAAGTAGAATTCGGCTTTTGCCAATTCTTCTTTGATTTTGGTCGTTGCGACATTCATGGAAGAAAACAAGTCGACCAATGGCAAGCCGATCCGATTACACAATTTGATCAAAATTTTGAGGGACGGTGCCTGCCCGTTGTTTTCAAATTTACTCAAAGTGGCTTGCGTACAGATTCCTTCCGAAAGTTCTTGCTGCGAGAAGCCCGCCTGTTTCCTCGCTTCAATAAATCGTTCAACATTCATCGCCTTGCTCCCTCCCATTGTCGATAAGACACTTCTTTTTTTTCGTAAGCTGTCCTCAACTGCTGGGTCAGCTTGTCACAGATGCTGCGTTTTTCTTAGAAAAATCACCTTTTGCGATGGCTTTGTCCGTACAATAGTGGCCTTTGCCATGGGTCTGACGGACTTCCGCCAGTTTTTCTTGGATCATCTCGAGGATCACCATGAGGTTGTCTTCATTGGCAACAAAGTCCAATTGATCCCCATCAATTTGCATTTTCGGACAAACGTCAAAGTTTTCATACCATTCATCGTATCGCTGATTTAATTCTTTGTAATAGTCGTACAATGTCGGATCGTTGGCAATTTGTTCATAGGAACGACCACGTTTGTTGATCCGTTCAATCATTGTATCCAAGGAAACCTTGATATGAACCATTAGATCTGGATGCTTCAACGGCGCAGATTCTTCCAATTCCCGCAACATCGTGTTCAACAGGTTATCGTATTGTTCGACTTCCATCGGTGCGATTCGACCTAGATCCGCATTTAGATGAAACATCAAACTATCCTCATAGATGGAGCGGTCAATGACATTGTCATCATTGGACAAAGCTTCCCGCATCCCTAAAAAGCTTTTGTTTAAGAAAAAAATCTGCAATAAAAAGGCGTATCGTTCTGGATTGGAATAAAACAATGGCAGAACATCGTTGTCCTCCACGTTTTCATAGAAAGGCTTCGACGCCATTTCCTTCGATAAAAAATCAGTCAAACTGCTTTTTCCTGCCCCGATCGTTCCTGCGATTAATAACACATTCATCATCCTTTATTAAATATAGTCACCGACAAATGCTCGGTGCGCCATCGCTTCAAAATCATACGCTGTTCGTGCCGCCAAATCAGTCAAGTACGCTTGCTCCGACTCCGGCAACATCAGATTGACCGCCGCGGTTTTTTCCTGAAAAGCGATCACTGGTTTATTTAGTACGTGTGCTGCGCCGATTTCAAAGGCTGTTCCCGGATCGGTGATCCCTCCATGGTCAACCAAAACGGCAACGACGACGTCGGCTCGTGTCAATTCCAGCATGTCTTTTTCGAAAATTTCTCTTGCCTATTCTGGTGTATTGGGTTCAGATGAACCTTCTTGATACAAGCGCGGCGAATAGACCGCCAAGGGCTGCGGGTTTTCAGCTAAACTGCGTTCTACCTGTTTGAGTCGGCCGACTTGTTCGTTTGAAAAAAACGGTCCCGCTAAATAGACATGCTTCATCCTGCCAAGCACTCCATTCCTGACCCCTTCGCAGCCAATCGTTGGATCAACGACTCAACGTCAGATAGGAAAAAGAGCGTTTCAGACAGTTCAGCCCAAGCAAAGCTGGAAGCTTCAAACATTTTTAGCAGCGGCTTTAGTCCATCATTTAAGCCTTCGTTCATCAACACACCGATCGGCTTGCCTGACAAGGGCCCAAGAGTCGTAAAAGAGCATACTGATGACAACTCCTCTAGTGTACCAAATCCACCAGGTAATACAAGGTAGGCATCGCTCATTTCCAGCAATTGTTGCGTTTGTTCCTCCCTCGTATCCGTATAGAACTCGGTGTATGTGCTTGATCCAGTGATGATTGGCGGCAAATCTTCTGCAAAGGAACCTGATGGATAGATCCCCGTCACTGCGCCTTCTTTTTCAAAGACCCCTTTCACGATCTCCCTCATCAAGCCAGCCAAAGGGCCGCAATAAACCAACTCGATGTGATTTTTTGCTAAGGCATTGCCGATGGCACGAGCGGTCATTGCCAACTTTTCCTCATTTTCTAAACGGGTGCCGCAACATACAGTTACTCTCAAAAACAACAGCTCCTTCTTCACTACATCTGCTATTTTACACAATCTATTAAAAAAGTAAATACTACATATTGTGCTTTATTTAGATAAAAATCGATCTATTCACTATATATTGTATATATCCATTTACATCTTTTCGCTTTCCCTTAAACGTTACAAACTTTGAAAATAGCAGATAAGAAAAAACAGAATCAGCTTCCATCGATTGCCTCAGTCCTCTTTCATCCCACATAAAAAAACACGATGCAGGTAGGCTCGTGTTTTTTTATCCATCACTTTTTTCTCTTGTCCAAGCAAAATTCAGCAAAAACCTGCATAAAAAAATTATTTTTCGTCGGTGGCTGCTTTCAGCTTTTTCAAATCCTCTTGCTCGACAAAAAAGGTCACTTCTCCTGTTTCTAAATCGACGGATGCTTTGACTTCAACACCTCGTGGGAAAAACTTGCTGGCATCAGTCTCGATTTTCAAACGCATCGTTCCGTCTTTCAATCCAGCACCATAGGTCATCGTACGAAAGTTCTTTTTCATTCCTGCTCGCTCCTTTTTTAATAGCTCATCGACACTGCACCCATAAAGGGTACTCAGTTTCAATAAATTCAAACTGTCTGGTACCGTCTTGCCGGTTTCCCAATTTGAGATCGATGTGCGGGTCACTAAAATTTTTTTTGCTACTTCTTCTTGGCTCATTTGCTGTGTGACTCGATGGTTCTTTAGTGCTTCCCCAATCGTCATCTTGGCCTCCTTCTTCTACCTTAACGCAGACCTGCTGTGATTGCTGCTCAAATCCATTGATATTACGGCATTGTCAAACAGTTTTGACAGGTTTTTCTTAAACGAACTCTCCGTGATAGCGGTTTTCTTTCTATCATAGATGAAAAAAGAACAAATGACTAGAAAATGATCTTGTTACTTCAACTATATTACGATAAAAAAAGTAGCACGAATAAATCGTACTACTTAAGAAAACATGACCTGTTGCTAACGGTGGATCGTCACTTCTTTTTTGACTTCCACGGTGATGCGGCCATTTTTGATGACCACTAAACGTTCAGGAATATCGATCAGCACATCGGCTTTTCTCTGGGTATCTAAAAGAATCAAATCTGCGCGGTTGCCAACAGCGATCCCATAGTCTTTGATATTTAATGCTTTGGCGGTATTGGTCGTAATCATTGGCAAGACTGTCGGCAGGTCATCGGCGCCGCCTAAATGCGCCACTGGCACAGCCAACATAGCGATTTGAATCAAATCACCGTTGCCATAGGGCGTAAAGGCGTTACGAATATTGTTGCTGCCTAAGCAAATATTCACACCGGCATCACGTAATTTGCGAATCGGCGTAACGGCACGACGAACGTTGTAGGCATCATTTCTAGCACCTAAGTGTAAGTCGGTCGCAGGCAACGGCATCACATTGATTTGGGCTTTGACCATCAAATCGATAACTTCTGCCAGCTGATCCGGTTCCATAGCGTGCAGCGCAGTCAAATGTCCTACAGATACCCGACCTTGGTAGCCTTCTGCGATGGTTTTTTCACACAGGTAGACGATCGATGTATCGTCTGCTTCGTCAGCAAAATCCTGATGCAAGTCAATGTCTTTGTCAAATTGTTTGGCGATCTCAAAGATCAAGTCGATGTGTTCATTGGCTGGCGCATCATTGTAAGGAATGCCGCCAACGACATCGGCGCCTTTTTCCATCGCTTCAATCATCATTTTATCCGTTCCGGGTGCTTTAAAAATTCCTTCTTGCGGAAAGGCAACGACCTGAATGTCGATCAGGTCTCGGTACTCTTCTTTTAAGCGCATGATGGTGTCAAACCCAGTGAAGCCTTGCGCCGGATCAAATTCGGCATGGGTGCGAACAGCAGTCGTACCATGTACGATCAGCATTTCTAATGCACGTTTCGCTCGATCATAAATATCTTCTTCGGTAAAAGTCGGTTTGAGCTTTGCCGTAACTTGGATCGCTTCTTGTAATGTACCTGAATTATTAGGTTCACGATCGGCAATCAAGGCTTTGTCTAAGTGGATATGGCTTTCGATCAATCCGGGGATCACCACTTTGCCTTTCGCCTCAATCGTTTTTGCTGCTGATTCTTCAATGTTGGGTGCAACTGCGGTGATTTTTCCTCCTGAAATTGCAATGTCTACTAATTCTGCATCGTCTTCAAGACGTGCTTGTTTGATCAATAAATCCATGTTTTCCTCCTATCCATCAGCCAAACACTAAGCCGATGACTAATAATAATACGGCTGCTAAACTCAACCACTTCACGTTTCCTTTGACTACATCCAGAATCGGAATTTGGAAACCAGAAGATAAAGCTTGCATCGTAATGTTGACGAAACTCATTTGACTGCCGAGTCCAACCCCCATCGTTACAAAACCAAGAGCTAACACTGGGAAGCCTAATGAAACGGCAACTGGTAACACTAATGTTAATACGGAGCCGACATAGGCACCTGCGGGAATCCCAATCAAGACACCCGTCAAGATCGCCACGGGAACGACGATCGCTGCGGGGGCATTTTGTGCCGCACCGGCAATAACAGCAAACGTCCCAGTTTCAGCGATCACGTTGATGAAGGCTAAAAAGATCCCCACTTGGAACAAGCGGGTCAAAATATACGTGGACCCATCCACCATCGCTTCCACCGATTGATTCATCGAAAAGTCGGTACAAACAAAAATCAACGCCAACGTGACCACCATATTAACTAGCGGCGTAAAGAGGACAAAGCCGATCAGGTCATTGATCAACGGGCCAAAGATGACCGCAAAAAGCAAGAAGATCGCAGGCAGTGTCGTTTTGAATAACTCGCCATTGCTTTTGTTTTCGTACTCTTGGTTGGCTGATTCTTTGAAGCCCAGATGACGACGCTTGGTCCCGAAGAATGCCAATAAAATCGCCAAACCAACGAATAACAACCAAAATGGGCGCATTTGATCGACATAAGAAGCGACACTAAAGCCGCCCAGTTCAGACACGATACTAGATTCCAAAGAGGCAGGAGAGGTCGTAAAGGAGACAGCTGCCGCTAACGACATCGCTGCGATCAATTCGGGTACCACCCCAACCGCCGCAAATGCTAATGGTGCGATCACCATTGCACTCCCGCCGCCGATCCCAGACATATAAGTCGCTGCTGCCAATAAGATGACAATAAAACCAGCCACATATTCCACTTTTCCTTTGGTCCCTCTTTTGGCTAAGGTTAAGGCTGCCGTATAACTACCGGCTTTGAAGACCGCCATCGCTACAGCGGAATTGATGATTGGCACCGTAATACTTAACATCGTCGGAATAGCTTCCAACAGTTGCGAATTGGCTTCAGCTAAACTGATCCCGCCAATAATCATCGCCAATATCCCAGCAATCAAGCCAGCAATGATCATATCTACTTTTTTAAAGAGTAAAACCAGTACTAACACTAACGGAATCAGTACTAAAAATGCTTTGACTCCAGTTGGTGCAACGATCTCATTGATCGCTTCTGCCGCAAACACTGTTCTTTCTGAAAAGATAAAAAGAATGAGAGCCATAAACAGTGAGACGAACGTTCCCTTTTTTTTCATCACATTTCTCCTAACTTATATGAATCTTCATATAATAAATGTTGTGTTGCTATGGGGTGTTGCTGATTGATTTTTCCGCTGATTTTTCTCTGGTGTTTCCCACCTTCTTTCCTCGAAGAAAGGAACCAAGCAAAAGACGCCTGCTTTTTCGACCTTTTTCGCCACTTTTTCTTTCTCTATTATAATTCTTGTTGTTAACGCTTTCTTTGGACATTATTCTAAAATAAATCTTCGTTTTTTATCCAATTGGCTAAACGCGCAGAAAAAAGCGCGGCCTGTGGAGAAAAGAGCCTTCATTTGATCCTCTGGCCTTTTCTCGGAGCCCCGCTTTTTTGATGTATCTTCTGCCTATGATCGTTTTTCCCCTCGGTTTGTCCAGCGTTTCAGTTTATAAAAAAGCATCAGTTGCTTGCGCGCTCGCTTGATCCGCTGGTAGCGCTTGGGCTGCTTCTTGTAAAATGCTTGATGGTAGTTTTCCGCTGGCCAAAAGGGTGCAGCCATGCGGATCTCGGTCACGATGGGTTGCTGATAATAACCAGATTGTGCTAATTCCTTTTTGGCTCGTTGCGCAAGCACTTCTTGCTCAGCAGTCGTATAGAAAATGATTGGACGATAAAAATTGCCGCGATCTTGAAATTGTCCGAAAGCATCTGTCGGGTCTGTCACTTGCCAATACAACTGTAACAAGTCCTGATAGGTGATGATTTTGGGATCAAAAATGATCTCTACTGCTTCGACATGCCCTGTTGTTCCACTTAGTACTTGATCATACGTCGGATTCGGGACTGTTCCCCCAGTATACCCCGACAAAACGGAAAGAATGCCCGGCTGGTCTTCAAAAGGCTCTACCATACACCAAAAGCAGCCGCCAGCAAAAATAGCCACTTCTTGTGCTTTTCCACCTGTTTCGGTCGGCTCCACGGAAACTTCTGCTGGTTGGACTTTGCTTGTTTCTTCATTCATTGCCTTTTTCGGTGCTGGCTGGCTGATTGTTTGATAAAACTCGGCGACATTCGGGGTCAGATTGTTTCTCAGTGCCAAAGGACGCAACGACGCTTCTAGTTTTTCCAAAACCCGTCTGGTCTGTTGGTCTTCAAGGCTATTTAACGATTCCTTTTCGTGTTTGCCTGCTTTTTGTTTGGTCGCCAGCTGAGTTTCCAGTGTATTTTTTGCTTGCACCAGTTGTTCTCGTTCCCACTGTCTCGTGCCAGGATGCAAGATCAAATTATAGATTTCTGACAGCCACGCCATCGTTGTTTGCTTCATCACCATTGCCCCTTTGTCTCATGAAGGAGCGGCTCTCACTCCTTGTTTGGTTGCACTGTACCATAGTTTCGCCGATTCGCCCAATTTGATGCCCAAAAAACGTTCGAGAGAAATCCTCGAACGTTTTTGGCTTTTGTATGGGTTAGCGTATAAATCGTTCAGGCTTTTGAGAATGGCGTTGCTATCTCAAAGATTACAAAGGAGTATAAGTTTACGGACACACTGTCTATAGAATAAAAGAAAACAGCATGGTCAACATAGATAAGATGACCATGTTGTTTTTATTTACTTACTTTTTGAAATATTGTTCTAACTTTCATCAATAACTCCTCAACCAATCTCTCATGCGCTTTTTCCAAAAAAACACACGCTCTGGCCTCATAATCAATTGTCGTTAATTGATCTAGCAATACTTTTCCTGTTGTTTTCATGCCATAATCTGGATCAATACTTACATATAACGGATAGTTTCTACTTGTACTAGAAATCGGAGCAATGGTGGCAACGTTACTATAATCTGCAATCATGTCATAACTTAAAACTATATAGGGTCTTTTTTCCCGTTTGTTCTTGTCCAGAACGAGGAGCTGTATCCAATAACAAAATATCACCTTATCTAGGTTTTCTTACCATTTTTCATTTCCTATTGCTTCACCTAAATGTTGAATTTCCTCCTGATTTCTCTCAGCAGTGTAATTTTCAAATAACTTTTCAATCGTTAACTCGTTTTCTGATTTCGCCGCTTCGATGATTAATCGCTTATGCCCGTTTACTTCTTCTTGCATTATCTTCACTTTGTCATCAGTATGAATGCCAAGATACTCCATAATGTACTTTGGCAATCTAAGACCGTTACTATTGCCCCACTTTTTTATAGGTAGCATTTCCATGCGCGACACCTCTTTCTATATATACATAGTATAAGATATATCACGACGGAGTATATACATAATTATCCTTTTGTCGAAGCACCTAAATTCATTTAAAAAGAATTGTTCTTAAAAGTTTACTCTTCTGTCCTAAATTAGGATCTTTCTATCCTAACTAATTGAGCTACTAAAGGAATTTTGAAATGAAGAATAGAAAAAGGATCAAAAATTATTAAGTTTCTGATCCTCAATAATATTGTACCAATATTATCTCACAACAAGAACAAAATACATAAATTAGACTCTGTCGCATTCTTAAAAATCAAAATTGCGTAATATCATACTATGATTAGTTGCTTGATTCGGTGAAACCATCTTCATTAGGCGCAACTTGCCACCCAGCACTATGAAATGCTCTTGTTATTAAATCTTCAACAAAATTTGGATTATCTGTAGGGTAGCCGTGGTCATATAATATTTGCCTAGAATAGATTAATAACATGCCACTATCTTGATTAGACCGTGCCATCAGTTGAATAGCATGTTCTAACTCGTCGACAGTGGCGCCAATATTGAAAGTAGTGTTTTGGTTTTGTGCCAAAGTCATCCGTTCATGAAAATCCGATATCAAACTTTCTGCTTGGTTATACCATTGCGGCTCCGATGTAGATGGCGCCATAGTTTCGCTTGTGCTCCTTCCTGATTGTTCGGTACTCCCAATAGACTCCATAAACGTTGGTTCCTTCATCGCCTCGACAAACCGATTTATTGGGTGCTCCGATTTTGCCAAGACATAGCCAAATAAAATTACCAATGCGCAAGTTATACCAGATACAATCACAGATGAAAGAGTTGATTTTTTCATAGATTAATTTCCTATTAATAATAACTCTTGCTTCAAGAGTATCTGTGCTAACTTTTGAACCTCTTGTCGATTACCTTTTCTCTCAATTTCTTTCTGACGTTTCTGATCGATTGGGCTTTTGAACTTAAGGGATCCGCATCGGTATGTTTTATATGTTAATTCTTCCATTTGATTTCCTCTTTCCTTACAATGTAAATCTTATAATAAGGCTATTTAAGAAGAAAATAAAAAAAGTCCGATATAATGGACTTCCCAACAATTTCTATATAAATATTCATTCCCCAAATAAGTTATTGACAACTATGTTTATAGTTATTATCCCTTTAATTAATATAAATCATAATTCTCTTTAAATACCTTCAGCTTCCTATTTGGGCAAATTCATCTAATTTGACCATCTAATTCAAATTAGTAAACATATTTAGAATGAAAAATAAACCATTGTATTTTAAAACTTAAATAGCTTTCTAATTTAAGTCTTAATATTTACTTTTAAATAGATGCACAATCGAAAACTACATGCCCTATATAATTATGAAACTAATTGTGAATAAAGCTCAGCTAAAGAGTCTTGATTTAAATCTCTCATTATCTGAAGCATTTTTTGTGTAAGATCTCTTCCCTCTTGCTCAGGCCCTCTTTTTATTAATAGTAACCCGCTAAAAAACTTATATACCGTTCGGTGAAAAAATTCTTTATAATCGGTTGATAGTAAATCTAGCTGTGTTAATAATACTTCTGTATAGTCATACTGCTGCCTTTTAAATGTATATTCAATTAGGTTGATCAACAAAACACAATATATTTCTCTTCCTTTTTCAAGTTTCACATAACGTTCCATCAATTTTGAAACTCTTTTAAAAAAAACTAGAATAATTTCACTATCTAAAAATTCGAGTGTATTCGTAAATAGTTGAATTTCTTGCAGAGACCAACTTTCCACATCGATCAGATAGGTTAAAATGGTATGTCTATCAGCTTCTAAAACTACTTTGGTATTATATTCCCCATACTCTTCAAAATATTCTAAGAGGCGTATCCGAGATCTGACCTCAGCAATTCTAATTCCATTTAACTTGCCGGATTTTACTTGCAGATCTTCTAAAAGATGTTTGAGTCCTTTGATATCTTGATTGTTCGCCAGTTTATTATAAATATAATTATAGTTATTCTGTTCATTTAATTGGTATCCATTAGAAATAAACATAAATTCATCAATGTCCATAGAAATATTGTCTAATATTTGCACCAGTATATTGGCTGATATTTGATGTTTTCCTTTTTCAAATTCAATAGCATATGATTTAGATATAATATTTCCATATACATCTTTCTGGCTAAATCCTTTTTTTAATCTTATTTCCCTTATAGTTTCTCCGTACATATAGTACTCCTCTCGCATTCAAGATTCTCTCATCCATATCAACAAAGAAATATGTATGCTAGCATATTATTCATTAAATTTCTTTAAAATAATATTTGATCTTATTATACAATTTGTTTTCTGATCATTATAGTGACTTAACCTATAAGATGAAAGAAAAAGAGGAGTGAATGACTTGGATACATCTCATTCGCTCCTCTTTTTCTTTCGTTTAGATTAAAAACAAGAAGTCCTAATCGTGAAAAACATCTCATCTGTATCATTTAGTCTTTAATTTATTTCTTAATAGCTTAGTAGTAGTTATAGAAATTGAAATAAAGATTGATAAATATCCTAGTGGTATACAAAAGAATGCTGGCTCTACAACAAATCCTCTTGAGTCCAGATGCGACCCTACCAAGTTACTAACCATAAAGAGCACTACTGCTAATAAAAAAAAGAAAATTGAACTGCCAAATTGTTTCATTTTATATTCCTCCTGCTTTTTAATTTATTTAAATGATTGGTTCAGTTTAACAAGTAATGGATTTATTATCATCTATGAAAAAATCCGTTAAATCAATAAAAGGGCGTACAACTTCGCTAGTGGTTCTTGGTTTAATTTTTTCATAATATCTAACATATTTTCTGCAATAGCTCTTCCCTTTTCTTGATCAAGTTTTTTCATTACCAAGAGTCCCTCAAAAAAATTATAAACGGTTCTATAAAAAAACTCTTTATAGTTGGATGATAGAAGATCCAATTGGATAAGTAATATTTCTGTATAGTCGTATTGCTTTTTCTTAAATGTATATTCCAATAAATTTATAATCAATGCGCAATATATTTCTTTCCCCTTCTCTAGATCGGCATAATATTCAAGCACACGAGAAACTCTTTTAAAAAGAATAAATATTGATTCATTGTCTAACAAATCTAGCGTATTAGCGAAAAGCTTAATTTCTTGAAGTGTCCAACTTTCCCTCTCAATTAGGTAGGTTAAAATAGTCTGTCTATCTTCTTGTAAAATCACATTTGTATCATAAACACCATTGTCTCTGAAATTTCGTAAAATTCGGAGACGAGACCTTACTTCAGCTATTCTAATATCATTTAATCTACCTTCCCTACTTTTTAATGTTTTTAATAAATCTTCTAGACCTTCAATATCATGCTTGTTGGCTAACTTACTGTACGTATAATCATAATACGTTTTTTCGTTCATATTATAGTTATTAGCAATAAATAAAAATTCGTCTATTTCTATAGATAGATTCTGTAAAATTTCAAGCAATATATAAGTAGAAATTTGATGCTTTCCTTTTTCGAATTCTACTGCATATGATTTTGATATGATGTTTTCATACACTTCTTTTTGAGTTAACCCTTTTTTCAGACGAATTTTCCTTAACGTTTCTCCATACATTTATTATCCTCCTATCATAAGATTGTATTAAAAAACTTCTTACATTTCTTATTATAGTAATCTTTCTTTTTTTGGATCATCAGGTATGAAATATGAGACCGAAAAATTCGAAACAATAATTTTTTTATAACTATTACGAGTCATGTATTGAACAATAAGGTTCTTTATATAAATAGAAAAAAAGAGAACTAGCAAGTTCTTGCTAATTCTCTTATTCGTCTATATATCAATATAGGAATTAAAAAAACACTATTTGAGAAAAAAGATAATAAAGCCTAGCGAGTCATAGATAAAATGACAGATCCAACTCACCCAAACACTAGATGATTTCTTCCATACATAGTTTAGTGCTAACCTAGCCGGTGCTAGGGTGAATATTAATTGTATAGGGTGAAATCCATACGCAGGAATGTGCCAGAATGCAAAAAGAATGCTGCAGATAATTGTTGACCAGAAAAAAGAAAGGCCTTTTTTCTGAAGAGCGATTAGGATATTTGTACTTAATAGTTCTTCTCCCATCAGCATAAAGGGCACTTGAAACAAAATCATTTTTACTGAAAGTGTATCATTAATCGCATTCGGCGTAGGTTGCCCAAAAATTAATGAATAGAGGAATGAAAAAAGCATTCCAGAAAACAAAACAAGAGGTAATCCCCAGGCGAATGATTTAAAGTTGAAGTGCTTGAACTGATTTAGAAAGTCCTTTCTTAATAAACAATACCCGGCAATAAAGGCAAATACTAAATTGCAAACCGTTCCAAAAACGACATGAAGTAGCTCGGGAAAATTTATAAAAGATAAAATTTGATAAATCAAAGCAATTCCTATAGTAGTCAATAACAAGAAATTAGCTGATTGTTTTTTCATATTTACCCAACCTCCTTATTTTTATCTGATTATTATTTTAAAACTATTCAAACATGGTAGCCTTCTCGGGAAAAATAAATATACATACTAATTTTCTGTTTCATACAAAATTTTGTAAAGTTTTGTATTTTAATTATAACATATTCATATTGAATACCAGGAAGATTGAGAAAGACTGATACTATACCAAGGACAACTAATTTTCCCAGCAATATCGTGCTTGCTAAAAATGAAACATACGATCATATAGATAAATCATTATTTATATTATATATACCTATATTTTACTTTTTTGAAGTATGAAATATCTGTCTTTTTAGGTAATTTGAACCTAAAATAACCTAAAATAGATTTTGCAACAAAATAAATAAATGGAGAATTTAGAACATGAAAAAAAAGCAATTATCAAAATCTTTAATAGCCACTGGCTTACTTTGTACAATATTCGGGAGTGTTACAACATTTGCAGCCAGCACTGCACTTTATCGTGACTCCACGGCAACTACAGAAGCTATCTACCAAGGTGTTCATGCCTTATCCCGAACTTTAAGCGGCACTAAGACAGACTTGGCAACAGCGTTAGTAGATAAAGCAAAAGCAGAAGCTGATAAAATAAAAGCTGAGAATGAGAAGAAAGCTGTCGAAAATAATCTCGAAACGGCAAATAACACAATTACTGATTTAAGAACACAACTTACAAATGCCAATAACGCTGTCACAGAAGCGCAAGCCAGTGCAGCTCTTGATAAAAAAACTGCTGAAGATAAAGGAAGTGCCGTAGCAGCTGCAAAAGATGAACAACTATGCGCCCTTAAAACTGCAGTTGATAGTATCCTGTCTGAGCACAATGGGCTTCCTGACAGTAATAAAGATAGTGTAGAAGCATTACAAGGTAGCGATGATGCAGCAAAAGCTGTCGATGACGCCAATAAGAATCAAACAGAAAAAGTGAATCAAGGTAATTCATAAATTTGTTTAGTTCTTCTAATATCAAACTGTAAATCATAAACCCTAACATTAAATAGGTTTATTCAAAGTATTATGCTCAATAGATAATAAACTTTGAGGTAAATAATAAAAAAGCAACCCGTCATAAATAAAAATGTCAGGTCAGGAGAGTAAAGTTCTGTCCTGTCTTTTTATTGTAAATATATATTTAAATCGCATATTAAAATTTTATATTATCTGAATAAAATTCACTTTGAACAGTCTCCTGAAGTCATTTATTTTATAGAAGTATAAGTGAGTGAATCTTACTAATATTTGTCATTCCATCCATCCTGAATATTTCTTCATAGTAAGTTCCGCTATCTATTTCTGCCAATCTTATTATTTCAGTTTCAGATAATTTGAAAATATTGTCATCAATTAAACTAGATAAAATTTGCAACTTAGCATCGATTCGTACCAATTCTTTGATGGTTGCAAACGCATTTTTGGTAGAAATATTCTGAATCAATTTAATGAAATTTTCTTTTGTCGTTATATAGTACTCGTTAATTAATGGATAGTTATATTTTTCGAAAAAATCATCGAAAAATAAGAAATATTCGTTAGCTGATTTTATTGTCACTTGTTATCTCCTTTCAAATTTATTCTAAGAGATCCGCACAATACCTATTCGTTTATTCAAAATGTTTCCTCTTCTACTTGTCATTTTAAAAGCAGTCTGCGAATTTCCATTTATTTTACCTCTTGAATTTGGTCAAAGAAAAAAAAGTCTTTAATTTAGGACTTATAAAAGAACATATGACTTTGAAAGTTTATTGTTATTCATGGAATTGAGTTACAAAAGAGATATTAATCATCTTTATGTACACACATATTCAGAAAAATTAATTAACCATTTTGTCCTTATTATCTTTGAATACAAGTAAGAATATGATTACTAGAAACAAAAGAAGAAACAATGGGCTGTTTTAGAACAAGAATTTCAATAAATAATATAATAGCACTCACCATAATTATCATTGAGGTACTAAATTTAAGACCTTCTATGTAGAATAAGCCAAAACCTTATATGATAAGTTTTGTCAGACAGAATCAAGAAATTTTCATGAAATAATTCATTGAATTTAAATACCATTCAGTATTTACTTCCATTTTCACTGGTGTTCATGGAGATTTGTCTTTTATTTTGCCGTGGATTGACTATCTTATTCTAAGTTCTTGGACAAGATACTTGTATTTCTACGAGAAAAACCAATCACAAATCGAATTTGAGGAGAAATTTTAATCATGAAAAAACAAATCATTGCCACATCAATCATATTAGCTAGCATAACTACCGTAATCGCGACTGAGGCTCAAGCCAATGCAGACTCCATCAATGGCGTTGATGTAACAACTGATCAAACACAAAAAAAAAGCCACCAGTGAAAATGGTGAAACTTGGGTTAATGATAATAATGTATGGTATAACCAAACTTCAGGGGATAACGGTATCATTACACCACCGAATACTCCCGATCAGCAAAAACCTGAGCAGTCTTTAACGCCTGCTGAACCTAATCAAACACCGCCGATTATTAAGCAAGAAACCCCATCTGCACCATCGGTACCTACAAAAGCCGAGTATATCGCACCGGCTAAACCTATCTCTGAGCAAAAAGTATCGAATACGCCAGCTGTTCCTGCTACTCCTGTGATAAATGTCCCTGATTTGCAGCCGAATGCATCGGTTCAATTGGTTCCTGCTACTCCTGCTGTTCCTACAAAAGCCGAGTATATCGCACCGGTTAAACCTGTCTCTGAGCAAAAAGTACCGAATACGCCAGCTGTTCCTGCAACTCCTGTGATAAACGTGCCTGATTTGCAGCCGAATACGCCTGTGCAATTGGTTCCTGCTACTCCTGCTGTTCCTACAAAAGCCGAGTATATCGCATCAGTTAAACCTGTCTCTGAGCAAAAAGTACCAAATACGCCAGCTGTTCCTGCTACTCCTGTGATAAATGTCCCTGATTTGCAGCCGAATGCATCGGTTCAATTGGTTCCTGCTACTCCTGCTGTTCCTATAAAAACCGAGTATATCGCACCGGTTAAACCTGTCTCTGAGCAAAAAGTACCGAATACGCCAGCTGTTCCTGCAACTCCTGTGATAAACGTGCCTGATTTGCAGCCGAATACGCCTGTGCAATTGGTGCCTGCTACTCCTGCTGTTCCTACAAAAGCGGAGTATATCGCACCAGTTAAACCTGTCTCTGAGCAAAAAGTACCGAATACGCCAGCTGTTCCTGCAACTCCTGTGATAAACGTGCCTGATTTGCAGCCGAATGCATCGGTTCAATTGGTTCCTGCTACTCCTGCTGTTCCTACAAAAGCTGAGTATATCGCACCGGCTAAACCTATCTCTGAGCAAAAAGTACCGAATAAAAAATACGAGGATCCAATAAATAAACAGCTAAAAGAAGTACCTAGTATGATACCTAGCCAACCAGTAGAAATGACAATAAATGTTCCTATTAAAAAATTTCCACAAATGAATACTTTTAATTTTTCTATGCAAGCAATCAATACTTTTGCGACTACTATAATTGATAATACATTCTCTACAAATACAGAAAAGATTACTCCTGCAACTAATGTACTAGTCGAAAAACAGCCATCACTTATCGATGGAGATATCCCTAAAAATTTAAACCCTTTTGATCATAAACAGTTTATTCAAGCTAGTAGAGTACCAATTATTGAAAAACCAGTAATTATGAAATTGGAACAACTAAGTGAACAGAAAACAAGCCGACCTGTCCCTAAGACTTCTGAAGAAAAGCAAACAATTAAAACAATCCAATTCAAAACAGCGCTCATGAAATCTGAAAGTAAACAAACAGCGCAATCTTTAACAAAAAAAGAAAATCAGGTAAATAGAGAGACGATTCCCCTGCCTACTAGGTCTTCAAGGCATGACGTGAAATCCACACTCTTAAAATCTTCAAGCCTAGCAATGATGCCTAAAACAGGAGACGCCGACTCTTTTACTTTTCAAGAAAGTTTACGAATCATTGGTTTTGTTTTGGCTAGTCTAAGTCTGTTAGGTTTATCATTTAAAAGTAGAAAAGGTTACAAGAAATAAGATATAAAAAAGACTAGCTCTATATGGCTAGTCTTTTTATGCTTTATTGAAATTTGACATATAAAGTATTATTATTTGTAAACTTAAGTTAATATATTTTCATAGATCGCTAGTACTAATAATCTATGAAAATATTAATAAAATAGAGATCAAAATTTTAAGTTTCTGCCCCTCTTTTCTTAATCTATAAAAAAGGCGCTATAATTTATGGGACTGATGAATCAGAATTGACTCTCCAATCTCATTTTCATTTTAAGTAGAAAAAAGATCATTCTCTAGTTTGTTTAAATCACCCCAAAACAACTAAGGACACGATATACTATATGAACGACTCCATCAAAAATACCAATATGAATAGACAAGCACTCGTTGATTACTGAGTTCTTTTATGAGTCTTTTTGAAAAAAGCACAGTTCGAAAGGGCGTACCATCAGTTAGATAAGCCCTTTTAAGAGATGTAGAAAGTATACATGTTACGGAAATTACACACAGTTATTTTTCAAAGACATTAAGTGATATTCACGTTTCTTCCTTTTGCAACGTCATGATGACTGGACCTTCTTTGGTGATGGCGATCGAATGTTCATATTGGGCACAATAACTGCCGTCAATCGTGCGTGCTGTCCAGCCGTTCGGGTCCATCTTCATGCGCCAAGTGCCGGTCGTGATCATCGGTTCGATAGTGATCGTCATGCCCTCTTTCAACCGAATTCCTTTGCCAGGCAAGCCGAAATGAGGAAAGAATGGTTCTTCATGAATGGTTGGGCCAATGCCGTGAGCAATAAAGTCCCGCACGACACCATACCCTTTTTCTTCAGCGAAGCTTTGGATCGCATAACCAATATCGCCGACACGGTTGCCAACCTGTGCTTGCTCGATACCTCTCATCAAGGCTTCTTTCGTTACTTCCATCAGCGCTTGATGTTCTGGTGAAATCTCTCCTACCGCATACGTCCAACAGCTATCAGAGATTGCTCCTTTGTAATCGACACAAAAATCGACTTTGACAACATCGCCTGATTTTAAAACATATTCTGAAGGGAAACCATGACAAATCTCTTCATTGACACTGATACACGTCGCAAATTCATACCCTTCAAACCCGATTTGCGCGGCTGTTGCCCCTGCAGCTTCTATCTGTTGATGGACAAAGGCGTTGATTTGGTTCGTGGTGATACCGGGAACGATTTTTTCCCGTAGCTGCTCGTGAATACTTGCCAAGATACGACCAGAAGTTTTCATTTGTTCGATCTCTCGTGGGGATTTTAATGTGATCAATAGATGATCTCCTTTCCTTAAATAGCCATAATCAAGTTTCTTTTAATAATACACCTCATCTAGAAATAAGCCATGAGAAGGCACTGTTTCACCAGCTACTTGTCGTACTTTATCGGCTAACACTTGATCGATCACTTCTGGCGGTAGCGTGCCATCGCCAATGGCAATCAGTGTGCCTGTCAAGATTCGGACCATTTTATGCAAAAAGCCGTTGCCTTTGAAGGTAAACCGCAATAGGTCGCCTTCTGGTATGATAGTGATTTCATCGATTGTGCGCACCGTTGATTTTTTTGATTTTTTCAACGCAGAAAAGCCAATAAAATCATGGGTGCCGATCAACTTCTCAGCCGCTTGCTGCATTTTTTCCAAATCAAGGGGCTGCGGGCAATGAAAACTGGTATTGCGATCAAAGACCGATGGGATCGCGTTGTTCCAAACATAATAGCTGTATTGCTTGCCTTTGGCGTGATAGCGTGCATGGAATCGTTCAGGCACTTCTTCAATCTTGTTGACAACGATGTCTTGCGGCAAATAGCGGTTAAAGAACTGCTGCATCTCTGGCAAACTCATTTGATGGGTCGTCTTGAAATTTGCCACTTGTCCTCGAGCATGCGTGCCCGCATCGGTTCTACCAGAACCCACGATCTCAATTTCTTCTCCCGTCAATAATTTGATGACCCCTTCAACTTTTTCTTGGATCGTTTTTTCAGAATCTCCTAGTCGTTGCCACCCTAAGTAGCGCTTGCCGTCGTATTCAATCGTTAGTTTGATATTTCGCATGGTTGTTGCTCCTTTTAAAGTTAATAGAAATGATAAACTTTTTGATTTTTGACTACCTTTAAATGAAAAAGTGATCTTTTATATCCGTCTAACCTCACAATAAGTTAATTATCTTGATTCCTGCAAATTCTGATATTTAACATACTTTTAATAGATATTGGACATTTTCACTTAAAATTTAGTACCAAAAGATTTAATTACATGCCGAATTAATAAGTGAAACTATTAAGTTTAATCACTGTGAACACATTTCCTTTAAAAATTCTGTCCATAATTTATCACCAACTTTTCTATTAGATTTATTCACTGTGATAAATTCTATATTAGAGCTTTTAGTTACTTTTAATTTTTTTGCATATTCTTTTCTCTTGTCCTGCATATCATCTTCGCCATTAATATCTACTATATATAATTTCTTATCTTCTCTATTTATAAGAGTCCTTATAATACCGTTAATATGTTCATCGTCATAATTAAAGCCAAATCCAATTGAACAAATAATTTCCGAATTTTTTAAAGCAGTATAATACTCCACATACTTTAATGACATATCTATTGATGTCATGGGTTTTGTTCCACTTTGAGTAAATAATAATGGTACAATAAAATGTTTTTCTTCAGAAGTTAACTCTTCATAGGAGCCTATTGCGTTTAAATAAGGATCATAGTACTGATTCACTCCCCCATTTAAAAAAATTACATTTTCCCCTATTTTATCCTCGATTAATGAATTATAATTAGTAGTTCCGATTACATTTATCTCTATGCCTGATTTTTTCAAATCATCATAGTATCCCTCTTTTTCGCATATCAATTCTTCCGCTTGCTCTTTTATATAAATCTGAACCGTATATAAAAAAGTGGATATTCTACAGAATTTTGCCCATTCACTGTAAGGATTGTATAGGTAATGCCAGTTTGTATCTATTAATGACTTGTAATCCAAAACTTCTGAATAGATTCTTTCAATAATTTCAAATGCTAGTTCTACAATAGGATGACTCTTATCATCTGGATCTCGATCTTTAGCAAGTAATTCTAATCCTTTTACTCCAGCTTTCTCATAGTTCACACTTAAATTTCCACCTAAGTCCTCAAAAATATCCAATTGAATATCAGATTTCTTAAAAATATTATTCTCGTTCTGTCTAGATAATTCCTCACTCATCGCCCCCAATTGCAGTTGGAAAATAGACTTAATTATTTCGCCTAAAAGCCTTTTAACTGAGCTAGTTTCGAAAACATATTCCTCATAATATTTCAATAAAACTGCGAAATAATGATTGGAAAAAAGTTCATCACCACTTTTAAACATTTCTGAATACTCTAATTTATGATTAATATTTATATCCTCAACTTCACGCCCTAAATCTTTTTTTATTAATTCTTCGAAATTTATATTTAACTCAGTTTCAACCACTTTCATTGATTCTTTTGCAACTACATCAAAATTATTGATTTTTTTAATGATTCTATCTCTATTATTTCCCACAGTATCCTTTATTAATGAATCATATATTCTTTCACCAAAAACATGTATATTATTTCTCTCAAAGTTTTTGGGTAACCAATTCGAAGCATATCTAGAGGAATTATCAATGTTATCTCTTAAGTCTCTAATTTTTTTCCTTGCCTTATTTGGATCTTGTCTGAATATATCTAAAGCAAACTTTCCACCAGAAGGCATACCATAATTAATTTCTGCTCCAGCACCAAAAAGAAATCCAATTTTTCCCATTTTTACTTTCCTTTCTAAATAAATCAATATACAGTATTTTTATCATTTACGACCTCAAAATAAACAGACTCTTTTACTGGCAAGTCTGCATAAAAACTTTAAAAGTATTAAAAATAACCATCAAGATTTATCACTTATGATACGGCGCTCCCGTATTGATTCGATACGCGCGATAAATCTGCTCCAATAAGATCAGTTTCATGAGTTGGTGGGGGTAGGTCATTTTGCCAAAGGAGATTTTGGCATCACTGCGGCTCATGACTTCTTGGCTTAAGCCTAGGGATCCGCCGATGACGAAGGTCAGTTGGCTTTTTCCTTGGATGCCGAGTTGATCGATTTGTTTGGCGAAGGCTTCGCTGGTGGGATTGGTGCCTTCGATTGCTAAGACAAAGACATATTCGGTGTCTTTGATTTTGGCTAAAATACGCTGGCCTTCTTTTTCTTTGATTTGCAGCATTTGGGCTTCACTCAAGGTTTCTGGTGCTTTTTCATCTGGTACTTCGATAAACTCAAGCTTTGCGTATGCCCCCAATCGTTTGGCGTACTCGTTGATTCCTTGAACGAGGTACTTTTCTTTTAGTTTTCCTACCGTGACGATTTTGATTTTCATAGATTTCTCCTCGTTATCCCCTTATTTTATGAAAATGTGGACAATGCTATCCACAACCTTTTACACACTTTGACTTTCTTTGAAATCCTTATATCTTATCTATAAAACTGCGACACTTCAACGATTTCTTCATCCACCCAACCAACCCCATCAAGTTTGTCCACACACTGTGGATAAAAAGACCTTTACTTCTCCCCAGATTTCTCTGCTATTTTTATTCAAAAATGAACGGGTCTTACGAAGAAAATTTCATCGTTTGAAACAGATTCTTACGCAACTTCTTCATATTTTTTTCAAAATCTCTTAGTAGACTAATCTCAGATAGAAGGAATATACTGATTATAACGAATTATTCATTAAGGGGGAAATAGTAATGGCAAGAAAATATGTCACACCAGGTAAGAAAACTTCTCCTGGTTTATTAAAACGATTAGGTATTGGGATTTTAGGCGGTATGGTCGGCGGATTATTGACCTTCGGCGGTCTATATCTGGCAATGGGTTCATCCTTGACTTCAACACCAGAAACCACGACCAACAGTGGGGTCCAAGATTCTAACGGGCAAACACAAGTATCTAATGTCAAACTTGATGTGACCAGTGATGTCACTGAAGCAGTTGAAAAAGTACAAGATTCCGTCGTTTCCATCATTAATTTACAACAAAGTCAAAGCAACGATTGGAACAGCCTCTTTGGTCAGCAAGGTGGACAAAGTGAAGGCGATAGCCAAAGCGAAGACGACAGCGCCTTAGAAGCTTCTTCCGAAGGGAGTGGTGTCATCTACAAAATTGATGGCGACGATGCCTATGTCGTAACCAACAACCACGTAGTTGAAGGTCAAGATGGTTTGGAAGTTGTCTTAGCAGATGGTACAAAAGTCAAAGCTGAATTGGTAGGTACCGATTCTTACACAGACTTAGCCGTCTTAAAAATCTCTTCAGAGCATGTGAAGACTGCCGCAACATTTGGTGATTCAAGTGCCTTGAAAGTCGGCGAACCAGCCATCGCGATCGGTTCTCCTCTAGGCTCTGACTACGCAAACTCTGTGACACAAGGGATCGTTTCTTCCTTGAATCGTCAAGTAACAAGCCAAAACGAATCTGGTGGTACGATCAGCATCAATGCGATCCAAACGGATGCTGCGATCAACCCAGGGAACTCAGGTGGTCCACTGATCAACGTTGATGGTCAAGTGATTGGGATCAACTCAAGTAAAATCGCCAGCACCTCTGGCTCTGCTTCAGGTGTTAGTGTCGAAGGGATGGGCTTTGCGATCCCAAGTAACGATGTCGTTGAAATCATCAATCAACTAGAAGCAGACGGCAAAGTGGTTCGCCCTGCACTAGGTATCCAAACGATCGATTTAGGTTCCATCACATCACAACAACAAGAACAAATCTTGAAAGTTCCTTCATCCGTAACTTCTGGCGTTGTGATCTACTCAGTCAACAATGCAACACCAGCAGAACAAGCAGGATTGCAACAATATGACGTTATCACGAAGATCGATGATACAGAAGTCAGCACAACAACGGATCTGCAATCTGCGTTGTACAAACATAAAGTCGGTGACACGATCACTGTAACCTTCTATCGTGGCGATGAAGAAAAAACAGCAGAAGTAAAACTTTCCGTTGATACGTCGATCAACGAACAATCAACAGACAGCAGCAACTAATCATCAAAACCAATCGAAACAATCAAAAAATGAACTGCCGCAAAAACAGGAAGCGGCAGTTCATTTTTTTAGGCTTTACCGACTGGAAAAGCTTCACCTACAACGGCATCTTGAGGCAGCTCAAGGATGCCTTTTTTCATTGGGGCACCTTCTAAATGCAGTTCTTTAGCAGAGCAGATCATTCCGAAGCTTTCTACGCCACGAAGCGTCCCCGGCCAAATCATCAAGCCATCTGGCATCATTGCCCCAGGTTTTGCGACAACGACTTTCAAGCCTTTACGGATATTGGCAGCACCACAGACGATTTGCAAGACTTCCCCATCCCCGACTTCTGTTTCCGTGATAGACAGATGGTCGCTGTCTGGATGTTCCACACAAGATTTCACATAGCCAACGACGATTTTTGGTTCTGTATCTGCTGGCAGTTCTTCGCTGAATCCTGCTTCTTTGATCATGGTGTTCAATTGTTGGATTTGTTCTTTCGTCAACGTCACTTGACCACGCCCTTCGATCGTCATCACTTCTGAGATCGCAAAAAAGTTCCAGCCAACGATCGTGCCTTCTTCATTTTTGATTTGGGCAACATTGCCTTTGCGTTCGACGGTTTGTTCTAATCCTTTATCATCTGCTGTGATGGCAAGCAGTGTATCACTGACATATTCTTTGTTATAAGCAAAAATCACGTTTTTTCCTCCTTAGGTACTTACACATTCCGCCCATAATCTTAACAAATTTTTCGGCATCCGTCATGGAATTTCTTTGTTTTCCTTGAAATTCTAGTTATTTTCAAAGACAAAAAAGCCTGAAAACCAGCTACTGCTCATTTGCTAAAGACAATGCTTCACTAGCGAGCAAAACCGCTGGTTCTCAGGAACTTCCTTTTGTCACTTGTTACTACCATGCAAACTATGGAAAAGAACACGGCAACGACAAACTTATTTTTTCCAAAATGACCTTACGCTTTGGTTTCTTCGGGTGATACGATCAGCACGTCGCACCGGGCTTCACGGATAACGAAGCTGGCGACACTCCCCATCATGAAGCGTTCCACGGCGTTCAGCCCGGATTGCCCCACCATGATCAAATCGATGTCGTATTGATCCGGTAATTGGGTGGCAAGGGCGTCTTTGATGGAGCCGTAAGCGACGATGCCTTCTACTAGATCAAAATCCACTGATTTTGCGTAGGCTTTGCAGTCGTCGATCAGATTTTTCGCCGTGTCTTTTTCTTGTTCTAAGATGGAACTATCCAAAGGTGCATAGCCCATCATGGTCGGCACTTGCTGATCGATGATCGTTGCGGCATAGACCTTCCCTTGGTTTCGACGAGCGACTTCCACTGCTTTTTTGAAGGCTGACATCGCTTGATCTGAACCGTCGATCCCTACTAAAATATTTTGATATCTTTGTGCTTCCATCTTTTTCCCCTCCTATGCTGATTGTACGCTGGTTAAAAAGGCTTCGATCTCTTCTTTGGTTTTGCGATCCTTGTTGACTAACCGTCCCAGCTCCTTGCCGTCTTCGATAACGACGAGGCTAGGAATACCAAAAATGTTCCATTCAACCGCTACATCCATGTATTCATCACGGTCGACTTCGATAAACTGAAGCGCTGGAAAATCCGCTTCGATCTCAGGCAATTGCGGTTTGATATATCGACAATCGCCACACCAATCGGCGGTGAAAAAGAAGACATTTTTGCCTTTCTCCACATATGTTGCTAACTCTGCTAAATCTTTTGGAATAATCAAATACTCACCACTTTCTTTTCTTTAAGTATACACCTTTCTTTCAGGGACTACCAACTGACATGCTGGTCTCAGAACCCCTGCAGAAAAAAAGAGACAACGGATTGCTGTCTCTTTGCTTTCGTTCGTTCTCGCTTATTGTCCTGCTAAGATCGTATCAACGGTTGAACGATCCAAACCTTTCAAGACTTGAATCACCATTTCCCGTGCCGCTTCATAATCAGCGATACTGAATAGGGTTTGGTGGGTATGGATGTACCGTCCAGGAACACCGATAACTGAACTTGGGATCCCTTCATTTGCCATGTGTGCCGCACCAGCGTCGGTACCACCTTTTGAAACAAAGTATTGATAAGGAATGTTGTTGCTTTCTGCTGTATCCAACAAGAATTCTTTCATCCGTGGCAACATGATCATGCCTGGATCATAGATTCGCATCAAAGTCCCGGCTCCTAGATGACCAAAGGTGCCATTTTTCGTGACTGTGTCATCCGCTGGCGAGCAATCGACCGCAAAGAACAAGTCTGGTTTGAATTTTGTCACAGACGGACGAGAACCCCGTAAGCCGACTTCTTCCTGAACGTTGGCACCAGCAATCAACGTATGGCCTAATGTTTCCTCTTTCAAGGCTTCAAGTGCTTCTAATACGACCGCACAGCCGTAACGGTTGTCCCAAGCTTTCGAGATGATGTTTTTCCCATTTGCTGTTTTGATGGTTTCCACTTGTGGAACGATCGTATCGCCAGGACGTACGCCAAAGCTTTCTGCTTCTTCTTTTGATTCAAACCCAGCATCAAACAAAATATCTGTCACTTCGACATTTTTTTGACCGCTGCTTCCTCGCAACAAATGTGGCGGTACTGAAGAAGAAACGCATGGGTAATCGCCCTTCGCTGTTTTCAATGTAAACCGTTGAGCAGAAACTACATAAGGGTTCCATCCACCTAAAGGAGTGACTTTGAATAAGCCGCGATCGGTGATCGTCGTCAATAAGAAACCAACTTCGTCCATGTGAGCAGCTAACATCACTCGTGGTGCATCTGCTTCTTGGTGGTGACGCAAACCGAAGATGCCGCCTAAGCCATCTTGTTGGATTTCATCTACCAATGGAGTCATCGCTTCACGCATATACGCTCGCACGTCGTGTTCAAACCCGCTGGTTCCTTGTAACTCCGTTAGTTCTTTGATACGTTGAAATGTTTTTTCTTCCATGATCATTCGAGAAACACGTATCAGTTGTTTGCTGCCCCAAAGAAACAAAGCTGCTTTTTTTGAAAAAGCAACGCTTGCTGTGGCTGTGTTTTCCAGCAATTTTCGGGTGAAACAACGGATGTGCTCTCTTCCTCCTTATTTCTACTGATATTCTTTATTATAGCGCAAATTTCTATTGTTGGTTATTTTTCTTATAGAATATTTCTAAACTATGGTAAACTATTGTTAAGAGAACCTGTGCTTTCACCGAGATCAAAACATTCGGGAAAACTTACTTTAGGAGGGACATTAGATGGAGAATGAGCATCCATTGCATTATTTTAAAAATGGACTGACCATCGGTTTAGGTCTTGGCTTTGCAGGAGGGATTTTTTCAACGATCTGGTTGAAGAAAAGGCAAGCCATGAATGCCGATGATGTCTTAGACAATATAAAAGCGGCGTTTATCAAAGAAGGACCGATCGAAGGTTCTTGGATCAATTTCGAAAAACAACCTTTGCGCAAATTTGCGATCACTTCCCAAGGATATACTGGCGGCATCACCCGCACCGAAGACGGACAGCTTGTCACCTATGAATTTTTGGCAGATGCTCATACCGGCACCGTCTTAGATATCCAACGAGCAATCGTGGAATAATTACTGCACTTACGACCAGCTTCTTAAGAGGCTGGTCTTTTTTCTTTTTAAGCAGTTATCTTTCTGAAGTAAGGTCGCAAGGTCCAATACCACGACTTCATCGATGCTGCCGCCTTTTTGCCGATACGCCCATGCCCCACTTTCAAACAAGCAGTACAGCTGCCCTTTTTCTACCACGATCTGTTCAAGGTAATGGGGAAACTTGATGCGCCGCAACGCATGTTTGCGGGTCAGCACCGTTGCATCCTTTGAAAAGACCCATAACTCAGCCGACCCTGGTCCAAAGGAACGTGCCAGCAACAAGTATTCAGTGGTAAAGGCGATACTTTGGACTTTCGTGGTGGTGATCCTTCTCTTATGCGGCTTGATGCGAAGAGACGCTTTGCGACCGCTGTCTGAAAGAACAGGCAGCGGATAATTCGCCACCACACCACCGTTTTTCAAGGCAAAGGTCCCTGAGACAAGTTCACCGCTATCGGCTGCCAAATAGGAGCTGTGAGTGATGCCTGCCAATTCGATGACTTGCTGATAAGCGATCGGCTGACTGGTTGCCAAGGAATCATCTTCCAGCAGTGTCTGCAAAGAAACACACGCCACTCGTCCCATTCCTTTCCCAGTGATGGTTAGCCACAGCACTTGCGTTGCTCGATCAAAGACTAATCCGCCGACATGGGGGCGTTTTGGCAGAACCACCGTTTTCAGATGCCGTCCGCTCGTTCTTTCTATTATATAAAGCTGTGAGTGATGTTCCTGCTGCGAACAGTACGCAGAGAGGAACAAATAGTCCTCCGAAACGGCCAACCCTTGTGGAGTCATTGCCTGACACTGATCCGCATGCTTGTACAGCCTCGTTTCTGCTTTCGCCGTTGCCGTCGTTGCAACTGCGGCAGTAGCTTTTTTTAAACCGGGAACCAAAAGGACTGCTTCCCTTTTTGCCCCGGCTGCCAGCCACGCTTTCCGCACGCTGGGATAACGCTTCAGCTGAGCTGCCAGTGCTTGATTGTGGCGCGCATGTCGGTGCTTTTTCAGCCAGTACACCACAAAAAGGCCAACCACAAACACGCCCAAAAGCAGCAAGATCTCTGTTTGTCTCATTGATTGGCCTCCTTGATGAATTCCCTCTTGTCGGCTGATTCATCAGCCGCTGATTGTTTGTCTAGCTGCAATAATGCTTAGACTACTTGTACTTCGACATCAATGTTGCCACGAGTTGCCCGAGAATACGGACAAAAATCATGGGCTTCTTCTGCGATTTTCTCTGCCTCGGCTTTTTCAACGCCTGGTAACGACACTTCTAAAATCACGCCGATTTGGTAACTGCCGTCCTCATGCTGATACAAAGACACTCTTGCTTTAACTTCGGATTCGGATTCGATGTTATGCTCTTTCAGCATATGCTGTACGGCACCGTTGAAACAAGAAGCATAGCCAGCGGCAAATAATTGTTCTGGGTTTGTGCCCTCACTGTGAAGACCCGGTTTGTCGATTTTCAGGTGAAAACTGCCATTTGGTGCTTCGACCTCTCCGACACGTCCGCCTCGATTGATCATCGCTGTTTCATATTGCTTTTTCATTGAATCTCTTCCTTTCTTTTTTTGACCTACTTCAAGTGTAACGACAATTTCCCGATATGACAAAAGGATTGCTTATGCTTCCTTAAAAACAAAAAAGGCAAACCCAGAAAATCTGGATTTGCCTGTCTATTCGAGGTAATTACTACCCGAAATAAATGAATGGAAACAATTGCTGAATGGACTAGCCGTTTGAACGTCCTAAGAAGAATGAAACAACAGCAACTACAATAACCGCACCAATAATTGATGGGACGATTGCCATTCCAGCAAGTGATGGACCCCAAGAACCTAAGATTGCTTGTCCAATAGCTGAACCTACTAAACCTGCAACGATGTTGGCGATCCAACCCATTGATCCACCTTTATTTGTGATAGCTCCGGCGATCAAACCGATAATAGCTCCTACGATTAATACCCATAACCAATGCATATTTTTCTCCTTCTTTCTTTTAAGTAGTTATTACACATATTATGTTACGCTTAATCCCCGTTTTAGACAAAAGATTTGCACTCAATTTGCAAAAAAAAATTTCAAACCTTGTTATATTAACGTTTACCAGTACTTCTTAATTATCGTTGTAAGAGCTTTAATTCGTTTTTTTTAATATTCGTGCATTTTTTGAAATCGCTTTATTTTTCATTTTGCATCTTCTTCGCTAAACTGAGGGAGAGCCACTCTCATTTTGTCAGATAATTGGCACTTTTTACTCCTCAGTGCGTTTTAGGACAGCTATCTTTTCAGCACTTCAGCTATTTTTCATTAGAGGACGTTTCGATCGTTGCCGATTGGAAATGTCTTCGCAGATTCCCATGTTTGCTTCTAGAGCTCCCAGCGAAAGCGGTACTTATTTGAAAATGACGGGAAAATACTCAGAAAAAAACGGTGTGACTGTAGAAGTTCCTGATTTGCCTTACGCGGATTTATTGAGGATTCTAGTCAGTGCCGACTGCAGCTATGCGCTTACAAAATACGATGCCATTTTTTTCTTCCTCTATCATCGCCATCACCATGCTGCCGATTGCCCGACCAATCATTATGACACTGGAGATCTTCTCCTTCCAGTAGCGATGGAATGATTATATCTGGCCCTTGATCGTCTTGAATAATCCGAAAAAATACACCTTGCAAGTGGCGAACCGCAGCTTGGTGGGCGCGGAAAATATCCATTGGACGATTTTGATTGCTGCCTTGGTAATTTACATCTTGCCTTTGCTGCTGGTCTTCCTCGCCTTTCAGCGTTGGATTCTCGACAGCAATTTGGACAGCGGGTTAAAATAAAAAAATGCCAACTGCTTCGTCGCACCATTCTCCTTTTATGGATGAACGGTGCCACAGAGCAGCGGCGCTTTTTATTTTGAAAAGTCTTTCCGTGACAAGTAAATGGCGGTTAATATCCCAACTAAAATAGCCAAACCAAAGACAATGATCGTACCGATGGCATTGTCTTTTCCTGGCAGTCCCCCGGTGTTGATCCCCCATAGCCCCGCGATCAAGGACGGCACAGCCACCACCAATGCCGCAGAATCTAAGTATTTCATCAGATGGTTTAGATTGTTGTCCATCATATCGGAGAACAAGCCACCAATGGTTTCTAACAAGTCGCGATAGATAGTGACCATTTTCATGGCAAACTTCTGTCGTAGCTTAATGTCATAAACGAGTGCTTCATTATCCAAACGATCCAAAAATTCTTTGCGATCCATCAAACGATCGACAGTATGGTTCTGATCCCGTAAGGTGTGATCCAGATAGACCATGTCTCGTTCGGTATCGGCTAAATTAAACAATTCGTTGTTTTCCGTCGTTTTACGGGCTGCTTCATCTAGTGCATCGATCTGTTTCTTCATTTCCTGCAGACCTTTGATGTAATGGGTGTAGATCATCAGCGTCGAGTAGGCAACAATATCTTCATACCGTTGAATATCTTGCTCATGCTTTTCAATCAGGCGTTTAATCAGTGTAGATTGATGAGAGACATACGTGATTAAAAGATCTTTGGTATAAATAAACGTCACCGGTTCTAAACGATCTTCGATGCGGTCTTGTGTCACTTCTGACAAATCGATCAAGGTATAAAGAATCGGATGATTTAACTTAGTGTTACGTAAGTATTCCAAACGTGAGACTTCTTCCGGTTCATTGGCGCCAATAAAAATATCTTCGGGCAGTTGATACTTATCTAACAAGTGGCGTTGTTCCTCTGGATCTGTCCCAGAAACCACCAGCCAATTGTAATCTTCCTCCGAGGATTCCCTTATTTTTCGGTCGTCCATTTTGTAATACTGAAACATGGTGACTCGCTCCTTTTCTAATTCTCTCTTAATTTAACTATCTAACGCTTCTCGCTTTTTGTCAAAGTAAATGGCTTTTCTTTTTGGAGCTTTTTTCATTTTGAACTAAGTGCATTTTATTAGACGAACCTTTCGATTCATGAGAAACTTTTTATGGGCCCAATAAAAAATTTTAGGAGGAATAGTATGTTTCGTCATCAAAAAGAACTACAGTTTGAAGCTAAACCAGAAAAACCAAATCCGTTAGTTGCGAAATACCTTCAAGAATTAATCGGTGGACAATATGGAGAGATGAGTGTTGCCATGCAATACTTATTCCAAGGATGGAGCTGCCGTGGGGAAGAAAAATACAAAGACATGTTAATGGATATCGCTACTGAAGAGCTTGGACACGTTGAAATGTTGGCAACGATGGTTGCACGTCTGCTGGAAGGTGCACCTGTGGAAGATCAGGAAGCTGCCATGAAAAAAGACCCAACGATCGGTGCGATCATTTCCGGAATGAATCCGCAACATGCCATCGTTGCTGGCTTAGGACCACGTCCTGCTGATAGCGTCGGCAATCCATGGTCAGGTGCGTATATCATTGCTAGTGGCAACTTGCTTGCTGATTTCCGTGCCAACTTAAATGCAGAATCACAAGGTCGTCTGCAAGTAGCACGCATCTATGAAATGATCGATGACCGTGGGGTCAAAGACTTACTTTCGGTCTTATTAGCGCGTGATAGCTACCACCAAAATCTTTGGGCAGCTGCCGTGAAAGAATTGGAAGAAAACGAAGGCTCGATTTTAGTGCCGACTACCTTTGACCGCAAAAACGAACGCTTAGATATCGCTTATGATTTCTATAACTTCTCAGAAGGCGACCAAAGTAAAGAAGGCTCTTGGGCGAAAGGCAAAGCCCTTGATGGTGAAGGCGAATACCAATGGCTAGACGAACCAAAGATCGAAGGAAAAGCGCCAAAACTCGATCAAGTCACACCAAAAATGTATGGCACACCGCCTGAAAAATAATTTAATCAAAAAGAGCAATTGTTTCTGAAACAGAAACCGTTGCTCTTTTTTCTTTGTCTGAGCAAGTTGGTTACGTTCCTGGCAAAAAAGCGTTAGAGTAGAATGCAAAGAAAAGGAGGAATCATTTTATGAAAGCACCTTTACTGACATTAAACGACGGCAATTTACGCCCCGCCGTGGGCATCGGTACCTATCAGATCCGCGGTGGCGAAGGGTTGAGCCAGCTGCAAGCAGCGATCGCTGACGGGTATCGATTGATCGATTCTTCAACCAATTATGACAATGAAGGCATTGTCGGCAAAGCGATCCGTCGCTCTGGTATCCCACGTTCAGAATTTTATATCACCTCAAAATTACCGGGAAAATACCATGGCTATGATGATGCCTTAACCAGCATTCAAGAATCCCTTGCTCGCATGGGACTCGACTACTTCGATGCCTTTTTGATCCACTGGCCATTACCAAAACGCGGCAAATATGTCGAAGCTTGGCAAGCCTTAGTGACCGCCCAGAAATTAGGTTTGATCCGTTCCATCGGCGTTTCCAATTTCGAGCCAGAACATTTGGATGCCATCATTGAAGCAACTGGTGTGACCCCTGCGCTAAATCAAATTGAGATCCATCCTTACTGGGTCCAAGAACGAATGGTTACAGAGAACAAAAAACGCGGCATCGTAACGGAAGCTTGGAGCCCATTAGGCCGCGGCAGCGATGCCCTGAAAGAACCACTGATCACTGAATTAGCTGAGAAATACCAAAAATCAGCTGGTCAAATCATCTTGCGCTGGCATGTGGAACGTGGCATTTTGCCCCTACCTAAATCAAGAAACCTCGCCCATCAACGAGAAAATCTTGCGATCTTCGACTTTGAACTGACTGAAGATGAAATCAATCAAATCAATCAGTTAAACAAAGCAGACGGCCGCATCGATGGTCAAGACCCAAATGAGTATGAAGAATTTGAATAAACAATTACAACTGAAAAAAACACCATAGCTATCTCTTGGTAGACAAAACCTCTCAAAAATCAGCAACCAGCTGCTTTTGAGAGGCTTTTTATGTAATCAAGGCTCCAGTGATTAGCTTTGCGTGGATCAAAGTCGTACGATCAAAATATTCTTTTTGGCAGAAATCCCCTTGCTAGCAGTGTGATTTTCTTAAAGACGACCAGCGTCAGCTAGGCGTTCATCACAGCTTTTGATCGAATAGCGGTTTCTCGAAAAATGGTTGTCTTTCACTGTTTCGACACTTAAAGACAACAACGTTTCCCCCGTTCTCCTTCAGATTGAAAGGACTTTCCACATGCCCATCAGTAAACGTTATCCCCAAAACTCGTGTTTCTTGCGAGGAGGTCTTTTTCGGTAAATGAAGATGGCGAAACTCAGAATGCCACAAAATAGACCGGCGCCTCCTAGTAGTTTCACGATAGTCGGCAGCCCTCTCAAGCCCATATCTGCCATTGAAGAAACTGTGCCATTTTCATTAATGCTTCCCCAAAATTGGTATATTTGTTGTTCTAAGTGATTTAATCGCCTATCAAGAGGTTTTCTTTCGTATTCAGGAATTGTGGCATAACGTGGTGTTTTTATGTCTGCCAATATAGCTAAACGTGCTTCTGCAAAAATGTTGGGGTGCTCTGCCAATAGTTTTTGGGCTTTTTTTATCAATTCTCTAGGTGTCCCATCAGCAACCTTTACGCGGAAAAGAGAATAACTAGAAGGATTTCTTTCCAATCGAATCCCATCTATTGCTGTAATTGTTTCATCAATCTTATTTTCAATCAGTTTTTTACTAAGGTAAGTCTCTGGAAACGTTTCAGCATTCAAAAAAGATGTTTCTTCATGCAATTGAAAGCTCAACACATTGTTTTGGTACCTTCTCAAAAACAATCCAGGAACAAAACCAACTCGCACCATTTCAGGTTTTAACTCAAAGAAGCGGTTGACAGGTTCTTCCTCACTAGGCAATAAGTCTGATGTGGCTAAAGCTATCTCTTGGATCTTTCCATCAGCGATAAATCCATAGGATTCTGAGATTGACTTCTGTATAATCCTTTCAAGCTCTTCATAAGAAGTTCCCTTCAAACGAATTGTTGCAAAATCATTTTTATCTGGACCGGATAGAAGTTCACCACCAAAATATGAAAGTTCATAAAGCAATTTGTCTAAAACCGTTTCATGGTTTGACCCGAATTCTTGATTAAAGCGCTCCCTATCCAGTTGAAACTGGATCCGATTGTTAATGAAGGTCACTTCTTCATCGAAATACTCTTCCGTCGTTACATCAGCGATAGTCGGCGATGGTGGTTCGGGATTTTCGGATAACCAAAATGACTGTTCTATGGGATAGTAAGTCCTTTTGTTACTGCTATCGACGGCGACCAATTCAAATCGGCTTTTTTGTTGATTTTCAGAAATAAAAAGTCGTGCTTCGCCAAATTTCCGCTCTGTGACCTTTGGCTCCCCCATCGCTCTTTGATACAAATGCCGATCGTATTCGCCATTCACATTGACATAGACTTCTTTCAGCATTTCCCCCTCACTTGGTGTTACCGCATAAATCAATTCAAAGAAGGGAATCATTAGTTCTGAATCGGGTAGCTCTGTGACAATTTCCAGCAATGGTTCAGTGAGTGGCTCTGTGGGTTCTGGGGTAATCCTTTCGCTGTTGAGGATGTCGGCTAAGACGCCTTGGGACTGGTCGGTTGGTTCTTCGGCTGCTAATACTTGCCAACTGGACATATGATAGATGGTAAGAGCAAAGAAACACAGACTAAAGATTTTATGGTTGCGAAAGAGGTTTTTAATGCCTTTCTCGTCGTTTGAATTTATTTGCGCAGCGGATTGCATTCACTTTGCTCCTTTCTTCTTTGGAGGTAACAGAATTCTATTAGAATTTAAGAATGACAAACGGGTATCAGTTTCTACCTGATTGCCTATTCCTTTTTCGTTTTTCTGCCCTTTGACAAGCAAAAAGTTCACATATAAATACAATAAAGCCGATAGAACCAAATCCTATCACTAACGCCATGCTAACAGTCACGCCGTGCCAACCTATATCCATTAACGAAGAAACTGTGCCATTCGGGTTGATGATTGCCCGGATAGGGTAGTTTCGTTCTTCAAAATTACTCCTAACACGCCATCGTCGTTTGTATTCGGCTGTGGTAGTATAGCCATAAATATTTTGCCTTCCTCTGATTATTACATACCCTTTTGAAAAGACTTCGGGATAATTCGTCAGTAGTTGCTGCCCTTTCTTCACTAAATTCCTTGGTGTATTTCCTCTTACAGCTATTTGCACATAAGGATAATAAAGTCGATTTTCTTCTAAACGAATGCCGTCAATCGCTGCAACAGCTTCGTCGATTTTTTCATTTATCAGTTTCTTACTGAGATAAGTTTCAGGAAACGACTCGGGATTTAAAAAAATGGTTTCTTCATGCAGCTTGAAACCTACCACGTTGTCCTGATACCTTCGGAAAAACAAGCCCGGTACCCAGCCGATTTTTAACATATGCCGTTTAAACTCAACCGAGCGATCGACGGATGCTGCTGTTTTGGGTAACTGGTCCACCTCAGCTAAAGTCATCTCTTCAATTTCTCCATCGGTAACAATACCAGAAGTAAATGTTTCTAAATCATAAATAAATCTATTAAGCTCTCTATAAGGAGTTTGCTTTAACTGAATCGTTACTCTCTCATTCTTGTCTGGTCCAGCAATCAACTCCATGTCATAGTAAGAAAGTTCATCCAACAGCTGATCTAAACTCGTTTCGCCGTTTTGCTCGTTTATTCCTGTAAGTATCTCGTCATTATATTGGAGATGGAGACGATTATGTACAAAAGCTATCTTTCCTTCATAACGATCAAGTATTGATATGTCGGCAATAGTCGGCAACGGCGGTTCGGGATTTTCGGATAACCAAAATGACTGCTCTATGGGATAATAAGTCCTTTTGTTACTGCTATCGACAGCGACTAATTCAAATCGGCTCTCCTGTTCATCGGCAGAAAGAAAGAGACGAGCTTCACCGAATGTTCGCTCCATGACCTTCGTCTCCCCTATCGCTCTCTGATACAAATGCCGATCATATTCACCGTTCACATTGACATAGACTTCTTTCAGCATTTCCCCCTCACTTGGTGTCACTGCATAAATCAATTCAAAAAAGGGAATCATTAGTTCTGAATCGGGTAACTCTGTGACGATTTCCAGCAATGGTTCAGTGAGTGGCTCTGTGGGCTCTGGGGTATTCCTTTCGCTGTTGAGGATGGCGGCTAAGGTGCCTTCTATCTGAATTGAATCAGCATCTGAAACCTCGGCTGCTTTTACAGGTAAAACTAAAAAGTGACAGATGGTGAAATAGATAAATAAAATACAAAGAATGATACATAAGGGATCTGCTCTATCAGCCTCTTTCTTACTCATTGCGGTTATGCGTTTATCTGATTGCATTCAATTCACTCCTTACATCTAAGGTTTTGGAAGTTTATGAAAAATGTTCATCAAATGATTATTTTTTCATTAGTTAAACATCAACTAATTGACAACCATTTGATGAACAACAAATTCAGATTCCTTAAAAAGAACCTTATGCTGCTAAACGTTCAGACTCCACATTGATCGTCTGAAGATTTTGAGCAATAGTATCTGAAAGTTCGATTTGCAGCTTTTGGATATCTTCGTCAAATAGTTCGTAACGAATTTTTTCAAAAATTTCCGCTAATTGTTGGAAGTTAGAGATATGGAAGAATTCACCATCTGTTACTCTTACAATGTTGTCTTTTTTCGATCTTCCTCTCTACCTACTCCATAAGCTGCTCCTTTCTAATCAACGGTTTGTAGATTTTTTATTCATTATTTGTTGTCTTGCTGTAGCTCCCAAGCTAATTATACCGAGCGGGAAGTTAAACAACAATCGTTTTCGCAGAATTTTATTCATATTTTATATATCATTTTACGTATTTTTATTTTTAAAGACCATTATACCGCAAATGAACTCCAGACCTCTATCAATCTTTATTTATTTACTTAAACCACTTTGTCCCATCTATACCAATATCCTCCTCTAGCAAGCAATCACCAAAAAAGACATTCTCTCGTAATGAAAAAATGTCTTTTTGTTTCTCTTAGTTTTTTATAAAACCTTCTAAGTTTTTAAGACTTATAAGAAGTAGTACTCTGTATCAGACAGGTGCGAAACCTAATACTTTTTTAAACACACGACACATTTAATAGGTAGACCCACTTGTGTTATTTCAGTCTAGATAAAAATGAAATGTTTTTATTTCGAAGGGTGACAAGGTAAATGAGACTTTATCTTTCCACTGCTCATTATTTAAAGGTATCTCCATTAAATCTGTTTCTTGCCAAAAACTGCTTGGCAACTGCAATGTAACCTTTCTAGTTCCTCCCGTGTGATCATGTAAGCGTAAAATCCACCCTTTGCCGGTTTCTGCTTGCTTGATGGCGTCGATGGTAACTGAGGTTTCACAGTCTATTTGCAACGGAAGCAACCAAGAATGTTCTCCGTTAATAACCGTTAATGGCGAGTTGAGCGACCATGCTTCTTCCATTGTTCCCCCATCGATGGCATCGTGCTCGTGGGCATAAAAACTGTAAGTAAATTTGTGATCGCCATCGTCAGCCAGTGGATCAGGATAGATAGCGCCTTTAAGCAAGGTCAAGCTTAATTGATTTTCCTTAACAGCATAACCATATTTACAGTCATTCAATAAACTTACCCCACAATATTTTTCTGAAAGATCTGCCCATTGGTGGCCTACTGTTTCAAACTGAGCCAATTGCCAACTGGTATTAGCATGGGTAGCTCGTTTTACATTTCCGTACTGAATGTCAAATACTGCTTCAGTTGATCGAATTGCTGCATCAAAGTTTACCTTCAACAGTTGTTGGCGTTCATGCCATGGCACGTTTGTTAAAAAATCGATTCGTTGTGTATGAGCATAGACCCGCATTTCCTGATGTATCTGCGAATTACCAAACGTATACTCAAATACTACGGAAGCGTAAAGCGCATTATTTGAGCGTAATCGTATTTGATCGGCTTGAAGCACTGTTGCTTTTTCTTGATAAAAACTATCGATATCCCATGCATCGTAATTTAAAGGTTTGTCTTCAAATAGCTGAAAAACATTCCCTTTTCCTTCCAACATTTCTCTACCTAGTTTCTTATCAAAAATGCTGATCAAATTTCCCGATGTTTCCCATAAAATTCGCAAACGATCGGTCTCAAGCGCTCCCTCTGTGAACTCAGCGAGCGGTTTGATGTCTTTATTTTCTGCTATCGGTTGAAACTCTATCATCACCTGACTCATTGGCGGAACATTTGTCACAAGAACAGACTGTTTTTCTCCATCAAAATAAGCCGGAAGTTCTTTTCCTTGTGAATCAATAAAGCGACCTTCTTGTAAAAGTGGAAGTTCAATCAGTTCATTCCTTGACCAGCTAGCTGTATTGATGACTGTATACTTTTGATTAGCAGGTCCATCTAATTGTTCAAATAACTGTTGAATGGTCTGAGTCACGACGGCAAACTCTGCTCTATGGTCTTGATAAACTTCTTTGATCGAAGAACCAGGAATAATATCGTGGAATTGATTACGAAGAACCGTCTCCCATGTTTCAAAAAGCGGATCCTTAGGATACTCGTCTTCTTTGCTGGCTGCTAAACATGTATAGAGAATCTCAAGTTCCCGTAGAGCAATTTCAGCTTTTCGATTCATTTTTTTGACAAACGCTTGCGAGGTATAGGTTCCTCGATGATATTCCAAGTACAATTCGCCATCCCAACGAGAGACCAGCGGCTTATTTTGTTCTACTGTCTGATGCAGTCGTTCAAAAAAGGCTTTCGCTTTTCCTGTTTTAACTTGCGGCAATCCTGGAATCTGGTCAAGGCGTCGTCGATTTTCCAGCATCTCTCTAGTGACACCGCCTCCGCCGTCCCCATGACCGTAAGACAGCAGAAATTCTTGATTCAAACGCTTGTCTTGATATCCGTCGTAAATTCCTTGAACGGTCTCCGGAGAAAGCGTTCCATTGTAGGTATAAAACCATTCTTCTGCCCATTCATCCGTTTTACCATCAACTGGCGTGGTGATAAAATGCGTCAAAATATCTGTCCCATCGATTCCCCGCCAATAAAAGGTATCATGAGGCATCCGGTTATATTGATTCCAGCTGATTTTGGTCGTCATAAACGTCTCAATGCCGGATTTTTTCAAGATTTGGGGCAGTGCCCAAGAATAACCGAACACATCCGGAAGCCACAAGAAATGCATTTCTTTGTCAAATTCTTCCTTCACAAATTTCTTCCCATGGAGTATCTGACGGACCAAGGATTCGCCTGACGGTATATTGCAATCGGCTTCCAGCCACATGGCTCCGTCCACTTCCCAACGGCCTTCTTTGATCCTCTTTTTGATTTTCTCATAAAGTGCTGGATAGCTTTCTTTGACATATTTGTATAGCTGAGGTTGGGTTTGCAAGAAAATATATTCTGGGTATTGTTCCATCAAACGTAAAACCGTTGAAAAACTGCGGACAGCTTTTTCCCCTGTATGCTTCAGCCGCCACAACCAAGCAACATCGATATGTGTATGGCCGATAGCCGTCACAGTGATCTCCGAAAGTTTAGGTATTTTTTGCAGTTCTTGATTTAAATAATGATCAGCTTCCTCAACGCTATGGTAAAAAGAGATAGATCCGGGTACCTGCCACTGAATCAAACGAAAGGCATCATCTAAAAGATTCAACAGCTTGTATCGTATCGGTTCATTTTCCGGTAACCCATCGATAGTTTTCGCCATCATATCAGCGAGAAAGAAACAGTCATCAGCAGCTAAGTGTCGTTTTGCCAAACAAGCTTGCCGAAACTCATGCCGTTGAATGACTTCAGACCCACCGCCTTCCAAGCCCGACCATAGTTTTAAATCAAGTCGGATGGTTTCCCCTCGGTAATGATCCGCCAGAAAAATCTCTGTATGATTCGAATCGACACCCTGATAAGGTTCACCATCGATCAACAGCAAGGACTCAAAGCCTGAATTATAGCCACCACCTGTACGACCAAAATCGATCAGTAACCATAAGTCTTCCTCCTCTGGAACTGTCAATTCATGATGAGCCCAAATATAACGGTCTCTCCCTTGCCAGAAATCGCTAACTGAAAGTGTAAAGTCCCACTCTTCTGGTGGGTGTTTTTCCGTTTTTGACTTATCTTCTTTTGCCGACCACATTGTAAGGTCTTGTACTTTTTGAAAACGATACGCTTTTAGTTCAGCGATTCGTTTCGTTAATTTTTTTGTCGTATGAAATGGATCTTTCATCCTTTCGTCGCTCCTCCCATGCTAAATCCTTTAGACATATACGTTTGTGACAAAGCATATAAAATGACGACTGGTAAGGTATATAGCACCGAAAAAGCGGCTAAACGGCCATAATTGACCATACCAAAGTTGCCGAAAAACTGAAAGATCGAGACTGATGCCGGCATTTTTTCGGGTGACTGAATCAAAATATAAGGAACAAAGAAGTTGCCCCAGCTTCCAGTAAAAGTAAAAATACCAACCGTACAAATACCTGGAACCATTAGCGGCGCTACGACTTTTCGCACCCCTTGCCATGTTGAAGCCCCATCGACCCAAGCGGACTCTTCTAAGTCGATTGGTACCGAATCCATAAAGTTCTTCATCATCCAAATCCCATAAGGCAGTGAGGACGCCGTCAAGAAGAACGTCACCGCCAGTAACGAATCTTGAAACTTCAAAAAGATAAACAGTTGATAGACCGGCACGATGACAGCAGTCATCGGTAATGAGGTCATGAACAGCACCGCCATCAAAAAACTTTTTTTATATCTTAGCTGATACCTCGACAAGGGATATGCTGCCAAAACACATAAGACAACAACTAAAATCGATTGACAGCCGGACAAAAGCAAGCCGATTCCGAATGACCGAATGATAGTTTGATCAGAAAGGATCGAAGCAAAATTTTCAAATGATACTGCTTCAGGTAATTTCAAAGTTTGAATAGCGCCCGGATCAATAGAGGCGATCAGCATCCACAACAATGGGAGCAAAAACAATAAGGCTAATACTGCCAAAAGCAGATAATGAATCATGGTCTCCAATTTTTCACTGCGTTTTACCATTTTTTTCACCTACACTTTCACTTTCAGCATTTTCATATAAATCAAGCTTGCGGCAGCACCAATCAGTAGCAAGACCAGCGAAATCGCTGTTCCGTATCCTAGCTGATAGCTCACAAAAGCTTGTTTGTACATGAAGACCGGCAGGGTTGCAGTCTGATTGCCGGGACCACCACCAGTCATAGTATAAATCAACGTAAAGACACCCAATGTCTGCAAAGTGACGAGCATCAAATTCGTTGCAATGGTACCTTTGACCATCGGTATCGTAATTTTTCGAATCACTTGCCAGCGGCTGGCGCCATCCATAACTGCAGCTTCCTCTACTTCCTTAGGGATCTCATCTAAAGCGGATTGAAACACCATCATTGAAAAAGCGGTTCCTCGCCAAATATTGGCAACCACAACGCTTATCATAGGAAAAGCAAACAGCCAAGCAACCGGCTCAAATCCCATCAGTCCCATCAACCAATTAGCTGTTCCGCTATCTCCTAAAAAAGCGACCCAGCAAAAGGAAACAACGACTTCCGGCGTAACCCATGCAGCAATGATGATCAGACCAACGACTCGCCGAAAGGCTCGATTTTTCTCCCGCATCATAAATGCAATCAAAAAACCCAAGAAACATTGACCGATCACTGCAGAAAAAATGACAAAAATCAAGGTTCGTACGACACTAGTTTGAAAAGCCGGATCATTGAACATGCGCACAAAATTTTCAAAGCCGATGAACCGCAATTGACTTGCTTCAGCACCGGTCAGAGCCAAGTTCGTGAAGGAAAAGATAAAAGTTAAGATAACTGGACCAACAAAAAATATCAGCAGCAAGAGCCAACTGGGAAATAAAAAAATCAACGCTTTTTTACTATTGGACATTTGCTGCTCTCGTTTTAGCGAATTTTCCATTCTTTTCTCCTTTCTTTTTTTAAAGAGAAGAAACGTTAGCCTCCATTCGGATTGTTTGCTGCAATTCCTTCTCTTTATTAATGATTTAGTTAACGGCATCGTCTCCAACGATCCTTGTTACATTGGCGGCATAATCACTAGCTGCTTCTTCCGGTGTCTTGCTGCCAGTGGCAACTGCTTCAACCATTGTTTGGATTTCTACTGAAACATTAGGATATTTGTCATCTGCCGGACGGAAATGAGCATATTGTAAGAAAGAGGTTGCTTGCTCAATAAAAGGTTGCTCCTTATATTCAGCTATTTCTGCTGAATCGTCTCGGACGGTTAAATTCCCTTCAGCGATTGCTCGTGCAGCTTGCTGTTCTTTTCCACCGAGTGCTTGAACTACTCGCCATGAAGCTTCTTTATTTTGTGCTTTTTCAGGAATGGCCCATGTCCAACCTCCGGACATGGTCGTAAATGGCGGTTCACCACCATTTTGTGTAGGCATGGCTGCAAAACCAAAGCGTTCTGTCATATTCTCAACAGGAGTTGCCCCATTTTCGGCCCAGTTACCGGCACTCCAAAAGCCATCTAGAAGCATACCAACTTCGTCATTAGGAAATTTATCTTGGAACATCACAGATCCGTAATTGCTGTTGATCGCAACGGATAATGATGGTCCTAATTGTTTTTGGTTATACACTTCATCAATGAAAGCCAATGAATCAATGATTCCTTGTGTATTTACTTGCCATTTACGCGTTTCACTATCAAATAATGTATCTTGAGTACCATATAAGAGCATCTGGAAAGTCTGCATGGAAACCGACTCACCATTGGCTTTAGCCACACCTAATCCTAAGGGGATCACATTCTCATCGGAAGCTTTGATTGCTTCAGCTGCCTCAATGATCTCCCTCCAAGTTGTTGGCTGCCATTCTTCAGGCAGACCGGCTTTCTTAAAGACATTTTTGTTGTACCAAATCCCGCGAGAATCAGAAGTTCCTGGAATGGCATACGTACTACCATCTTCAGCAATAACACCAGCTTTTAAGTTTTCTGTATATTTATCCCATTGATCCCAGTCAGCAACATATTCATCAAGATTGGTTAAGTAACCAGCGTTTGCATCAGAATTCAACATAAACGAATCCTCTGCCACTACATCGGGTGCTGTGCTCTCCGATTGCATAGAAAGAGCAACTTTTGAAAAATAGTCTCCCTCACTTGCGGTAATCGGAGAAAGTACGATTTTAATGTCCTCATTTTCTTTCTCAAATTGTGGAATAAATGTTTCTTCCAAATATTGGGTCATTTTATCGTTTTCCCCGGTATTGCGCCAAGTAACCTTTATCTCGGTTTTCCCCTCTGCCCCGTCCCCATTTGACGAGCCGTCGCTGTTCCCACAAGCAGCTAAAACCATTGGTAGTGTCAGTAGAGACAGTAATGATACAGCTTTTCTTTTCATCGACATAATCGTTCCTCCTAAATTTTTTCATTTTCTCTTGCTTAAAGTAAGCGCTTTAAATATAGCCTGTTTAGCCATTGTTGAATATCATTATTATTCGTTGAAATATACACTTTTTACTCTTAATATCAAGTTTTGTAGACAACTACAAATAATGATGATTTGACTCAAGCTAATTTATCTCTATAATCAATGTAAACGTTACCAAAAAAAGAAAGGAGCACTTATGAAATCAAAAACATATCGAAAAATATTCTTAACCTTTTTAACGGTAATCATTGCATATACTATTTTTATTATGGTGATTGTCATCAATAATGAAGTTAATCAGCGGAAAACTGAACAAACTACCCAAAGTATTATGACGCTAGAAAACAGTGCTTTTCGCATTGATCAGCAACTTCGATTTGCCCTCAATTCAATGAAATCTTTAGCAACAAAAGAAAGTATTATACTGTTTTCCCAAAGTACTGAATCTGATTATGCGCTGTTTTCAGCGATGTATGATGAAATTCGTGAAAACTATTTATTAATGAATCAGTTTGAATACTCTATCGGAATCTTGAATCCAGAAAATCATATCATCGTAAGTTCTGACGGCTATTTTGTTTACAATGATTTCTTTTCCTTCTTGAATATAGAAACAAAAGCCGGGCTTCTTTCCGAAATGCTGGCAGATGCCAGCTTCAGTTCCTCCATCTTCGAAACCCTTGATCAACGGCTGATCATGCTTCATAAAGAGCAAGTAGAGAATCAGACCCTCTACTTCTTTGCCTACTGGAAAAAAAATGAACTACTGTCTCCAATGAATCAAGGACTACAAGTTATCGATCAACAATATCCTTCTAGTAAGACTAGTTCACCGATACTTACTGATTTTACACAAAATACCATTCAGCAAGAGACCCAATCAGATACTATCGTTTTTATAAAAAATTCAGAGGTGCTCCCTTTTGCCAATTATGAATTGACAACCGCGATTCAAAGCAGTTTTCCACTCTCTACAATTTCGTCCTTTCTCCTTCCATTAATGGTTTTGATCGTACTGGGTGCTTTGATCGTCATTTTCTTGAGTAAGCGGATGTACAAACCTTATCTAGAAATATTAGATGAAATCAAAAAGAGTAATGTTGATATTTTAACAGTTGATGATATCAACTTAGCTTTGCACCAGATAATCGAGTCGTCTAGTTCGATCAACCAGCTCCAATCCCCTGTCTCAGAAGAAGTAAAGGAACTATTCTTGAAGAATCTGCTTTACGGAAAATATACGTACAATATGAGCAAGAGTTTACTGCCCACTTTCCATCTTGAAGGCATAGAAAAACGTGGGAGTTTTGCTTTTCTGACCTTCTCAGGCGAGATGGCGGAAGAAGCCACTTTTAATGAAACAGAGATCATTCATGTGCGAAAACAGTTGATCAAGAAAAATCTTCATATCAAGTGTTATGATATCATCAGTTTTTCCGAAAAACACCTTGCCATTCTTTTTTATGATCAGGAATTTTCACAAATCATGAAAGAGATCGATCAATTGAAACTAACAATCGAAGACAGTTTGAACTTAAGAATGACTTACTTGCTATCAAAACCTTTTCATTCTCTTGAACATTTTATCGAAGTCTTTCATGAAACCTGTCAGTGGTCAGATGAATGCAATGGCGAAGATCAGTTCCATCAAATACCGGTTCCAACATCCAATGCTCTTCATAAAATCAATTATACCGTTGATGAGGAACAGTTATTGATCCAGTATTTCAAAGTAGATGATTTTGTCCATGCCAGAGAATTATTGCAACAAATCGTGGAGATCAATATTTCCAGCAACCATTCCCTAGGCTTCCTTCAGGAATTTTCAACCGCTCTGATCTTAACAATAAAACGAATTGCTGTGATCAAAGAGATTTCCTATCCTGAATTCTACAATCAAAATAAGAAACAATTTCTTTATTTAAGAAAAGGTTTTTCAGATCCCGATGTGAAAAAAACGATTTTTTCCCTTTTTGACACGCTGATCACTCAGATCGAAACCATGGAAAAAAATAATGGATCCAAAATAGATGAAATCATTCAATATATTAATAGCAACTATTGCAGTGACCTCAGTTTAACAGATATTGCCCAGCAGTTTCATCTAAGTGAAGCCTATTTAAGCCGGTTGATTAAAGAACGACTGTCCATGTCCTTCAAACCATACGTCAATCAACTACGTGTCGAAAAAGCCAAACGTCTGATGAGCGAACAAGAAAGTTCAATCAATGAAATTGCTAGTAAAGTCGGCTTTAAAAATACCAATTCCTTTATTCGGGTATTCAAACAATTTGAAGGGTCGACACCTGGTACTTATCGTACCAATAAAATTCATTAAGCTCTAAAATTCTAATACAAAAAAAACGATCTGAACGAGATTTGACCACTACATTTACGAATTGATTCCCCCAAGAAAATTCGTTCTATTAGTAGTTTTCAAATTTTTCGTTCTGATCGTTCTAATAAAAAGATAAGTTACTTATACAGTCACAGCTGATAATGGATCGCTTCTTGGTACTTTTCAAACAGGGACTGGTTCAATTCATCCCCGCCGTCTAGGTTCGCTGAGTAAAAAATCGGCGGATAGTCGACACCGGCTTCTTTTAGTTTTTGGCAAACTTCAACGATAATCGCATTTAAGATCGTTGCGCCGACTACGGTGGATGTAGGTCCGACTTTTTGTTCTACGTCTGAAATCGTACACGCAGCATCGCCAATCTCCCCATGATTGTCGATGACGATATCCGCCGTTTCAAACAAACGCAAGCCTGATGTATGACGGCTGCTGACTGTTTTCGAATAGGTAAGGTTCGTTAATGCGATGATCTTGACCCCTTTTTCTTTGGCATGAAGCGCCATATCGATGATAACTGGATTTCGCCCAGACACCGAATGCAAGATCAGCACTTCGCCTGCTGTAAAGGGCTGGGTCGCCGCCAAGGCACTACCGTAGCCTTCTAAGCGCTCCATTTTACTAGTGAAGGTGATTGGGCTGCGATCAAGCATCAGTTCTCTTCCAAAGATCGCGTTGATCGTCATCATGCCGCCTGCTCGATAATACATCTCTTCGGCTAAGATCCCAGCGTGACTAGCGCCAAAAATGTAGATGGCTTTTTTGGTCAAGTTGGCTTGCGTCAGCAATTCAATGGCTTGCTCAATCGCTGGTGCTTCTTTTTCTTCTACAATAGACAATAGTTCTTTTGCTTTTTCAAAGTATTGAAACATTTAAAACCCTCCAAACAGCTTGCCGATCAATTCACCAAGGATGCCCCATAGAGATAAATCGTTCCCACCGAAAATCAAGATCCAGTTTTGAATCGTCGTTGAGAATAACGCTGCAGAGATCCCAACGAGTGCTACCATAACGACAGAAGCTGTGATCGTACCAATAATGGCCCCTCGCAAGCCCCCTTGTCCTTCACCGATCACCGCAGCACCGCCACATTCAAAGAAGCTGGTGATGACTAAAGGAACGATCAAAATGCCAAAGACGTTGGTGGTATTGGCAATCACCACTAAAATCGTTGAGGTGATCATCGCCACGATAAAGCCGATGATTACAGCATTTGGACGGTAGTTGAACAAGATTGGCACATCAAAAGCTGGTTTTGCTCCAGGAACGACTTTTTCTGCGATCCCTTGAAAGGCGGGAATGATTTGGTTGATCAATAGACGTACCCCATACAACATGATCAATAATCCTGCACCGAAGTTCAAGCCAGCATCAACCGCAAACATCACCAAGTTGCCCCCTTCAGGAACTAATACGGGCGCAATCAGACCGATAACGATATTCATCAAAAACATCACTAACGCGCCAGTAATCGATATTTCACGGAAAAACGATAGATTTTCTGGCACTTTCAAATCTTCCGTCGATTTTTCTTTGTTTCCGACCCGTTTTGCAACAAAGCCTGAAACCAATGACAAGATCCCCGTTGGATGACCGATCAAGAATGAATCATCGCCTGTGGCATCCCACACATATTTACGCATGATCCATGGCATGAAGGACCAGTAACAAGCAGATAGAACCGCCCCTAAGATCAACAGTGGGATTCCGGTAAGTCCGCCTTCAACGCCCCCAGCGACGATGACGAATGGGAACCACCACAACATGTGACCGGTGAGGAAAATCGTCTTCACAGGTGTAAAGCGAGCAATCAATAGATGAATGATCAGGCCGAAAAACATCGCTAAACCAACTGTTCCGCCATATTCTGCCGTAAAGGTGATGTCAGAGAGTCCATCTGACACAGCAACGCCTAATTGGGTTTGAACCGCAGCATTGATCGGTGCGATCGTTCCCACCAACATGTTTACCCCAGCCGTCAATGCCACCATCCCGAAGGAAGCTGTTAAGGTTCCTTTGACGACTTCTGCGAAGGGCTTTCTTTGTACCAATAACCCAATCATGGCAATGATCCCCAATAGGACTGGCGGATTTTTTAAAATATAATCCGTGACAAAATTCATGATTATCCCTCTCTTTCAGCTAAAAATTTTTCCATTTGCTGTTTGACTTCTTCTTTATCCATATACTTTTTGATTGGATAAACGGGTGCTTTCACGGATGCTTTTAACTCATTCAATAATTCATTACTCGTAAAATAAACATCTGCTGGTGTCGCTTTTGCCGTTGATAAATCAGTATTCTCGGCAGTTGCCGTCAACCCTAACTCTTTGATCACCTTATCGATCGTCATCTTCAATACCATTGAGCTTCCTACACCAAATCCACATACTGCTAAAATTTTCATATCCTTTTCCTCCTATTGGAATAATTGACAAATTTGTTCCCGATCGCCATTTAATATCACGTTGTATTTTTCTTCATCCATAAAGATCGCCATGATCTCTTTCAAGCTTTCTAGATGGCTTTCACTATCTGCGGCGGCTAAGACAAGAAATATCCGCACCGGTTTGCCCTCAAGATCGATGGGCTGTTTCGTTACTAAAAGGCTCATACTTTGCTCCAAAACCCCTTCTCCAGGACGGGCATGCATCAGAGCAAAGTAATCCGCCAACACCATGTAAGGACCATTTTCTTCCACGCTTTGAATCATCGCTTCGATGTAAGCTGACGTGATCAGCGCTTCATCGAGCAAGGGCTGACTGGCTAATTTTACGGCTGAGCGCCAATCTGCCACTGTCTCATCCGTCTGTATATGCTTCTCAGGCAAAGAATCCTTCACTTTCATTCTGATTTAACCTCCAACATTTTTGATAGGAACCATTCTTTGTTTTCGATTCCTTGCATGATCAATTTCATCATTGGTTCCACCTTTTGCGTCTCATCCTCTCGGATCATCAATAAAATAATGATGTCGGCTTTTTGGTTGCCCCATTCTACTGGCTGATCCAAAAGCAGGATCGAGATCGCTGTTTTTTCGACATAATTCGGATTGCCATGAGGGATGGCAAAGCCATTATCTAAATAGGTTGATTGTAGCTGCTCTCTTTCAATGACGGATTGCCGAAACTGCGCTTTTCGTTTTTCATCACTAAAAGGGGTTTGTTCGATCAGAAAATTGATGGCTTCTGTTTTGCTGGCAAATCGCTCGAAAAAGACGGTTGGCTGGATCATCGATTGGGCTTGAAGAAGTAAACCATTTTGATCGACCACCGCCTCATTATCGATGACTAAATCGATGTAGTGATTCATGATCCGCTTCATGTCGCGATTGGTCACCATAGGCGAGATCCGCACCACAGGTTTTTGAATCCCGACAAGATCGATGGTTGAAATAATAAAATCGATCGCCGAGATGTCCATCTGCTTTAATTTTTCTACTGAAACGGTTTCGATACTGTCAATCTCTGGCAGAATGCGACGAATTTTCGCAGAGACAAACGAGCTAGTGCCGACGCCATTAGGACAGACAAAAATGATTTTGTTCATGCGGCGCATTCGCTCGATCGCTGCTTGAAAATGGATTGTGACAAATCCGATCTCATCATCAGAGATCCCCACTTGATACGCTTTCAAAAAATCATGGAGCGAGAACCAGACCACGCCATACAAGGCAGGATAGTTTTGTTTGATTTCCTCTAACAAAGGGTTGATGACTGTGGTTTGCGCTTCGATCCGCAACAGCAGTTGATACAGATGGATCGTCACATCTTCTTCCAATCGATTGTCTTGGGTCAAGTCGGTGCCTAAGCCTTCGCTGATTTTTTGAATCAAGTTACGCACTTTTCCCCGAAAGACGAAAGGAACTTTTTCACTTTTCATAAAAAATTTCAAGCCGCTACCGACAATCAGGTAGGTTAGATATTGCACTTCTTTTGGTGAAAATTGATAAATGTGTTGTTCTTCGATTTCTTTCAGTAGCTCATAGACTAACGGATATTTGTCGAACTCCAAAAACAGCTTCCCCACTTGGCGGTTTTCTTCAATCACTAAGTTTTCCGCATGACTCGCCCGCTCGATCAGCAGCACGATGGAAAGGACAATACTTTGGATATAGCTGTCGGGCATTTCCACTTGTTTTTCCATTAACGCTCGACGAAAGGCCTGATTTACTTCCTGGTATTTCGCAGGTTCCACCAACAAGGAAAACGCCGCTGGTTGATCCAGCATCATTAAGCAAAAGCGTTTGAGCACTCGATGGATCTGGGATTCACTTCCTTCAAAAAATGTACCTGAATTATCAAATCTCAGACGTAAGCTTTCTTTTTGAAACAGCTCTTTTAAATAAGAAATATCTTTTGCAATACTGCTGCGGGAAACGAAATAATCCTCTGCTAACTGCTGATAGCTGAGGTGCTCGCCAGCAATCAACCGTTTAAAAATCAAAATCCTTCGTTCCGATGTCCCCGAATAATTCATTTTCATACGCTCACCCTCTACATCTATTTTATTGCTACTGTACCAAATTAGAAGGCTAATTGTTAGATTAAAGAATGATTAAAAGGAGTGTACACTTTGATTTTTAAGGCTCCTGAAGGCATTTTATAACAATTTCAAGGCGCTTTTTTTCACAATCTGCCGCCTTTCTCTTATAATTAAGCTAGGATTTCTATAGGAGGAGATAACATGAAATGGCGTGGGGGTAGACAAAGCAGCAATGTCGATGATCGAACGGGGCGATCATCTGGCTCAGGTGGGATGTTGGCTGCTGGTGGCGGGATCGGTACGGTGATCATCGCTGTTTTATTTTTCCTGTTTAGCGGTGGTGATTTAAATTCGCTGCCGGATGTCTTGGGTGGCAGCGGACAAGCAGCCAATTACCAGACAGAAAATGTGGGCACCAGTGAGTACACGGAAGAAAAAGAGTTTTCCGCAGTCGTGTTCGGCTATTTAGAAGATTACTGGCAAGACGTTTTTCAAGAGCGGCAAGAAACCTATCAAGACCCAACACTCGTATTATTTACGGGAAGTGTCCAGTCGGCATGCGGCTATGCCACGTCACAGGTTGGTCCGTTTTATTGCCCAGCAGATGAGAATGTGTACCTTGATCTGAGTTTTGCCAATGAGCTTTCTGATAAATATGGCGCAAGCGGCGACTTTGCAATGGCCTATGTCATCGCCCATGAAGTCGGTCATCATGTGCAAAATGAGCTGGGGATCACCCAACAATTGGACAAAATCCGCCAGCAAGTTTCAGAGAAGGAGTACAACCAGTACAGCGTTCGCTTGGAGTTGCAAGCTGACTACTTAGCTGGTACCTTTGCGAAATATTTGCAAGGCGAAACCTATCAAGGACAGCCGATTTTAGAAGCTGGCGATATTCAAGAAGCGATCACGGCTGCCAATGCCATCGGGGATGATACGCTGCAAAAAGAATACCAAGGCTATGTTGTTCCAGATAGTTTTACGCACGGCACATCGCAGCAGCGCGTGGACTGGTTTAACCGTGGCTATCATTATGGTGACTTAGCACATGGCGACACCTTCAATGTCGATAGCCTTGATTTGAGCAAGTAGCTTCAACTAAAAAATCACTCCGAAACAGCATGAACCGCCTGCTGCTTCGGAGTAATTTTAGGTTCTTGTTGTCCCTTCAAGCCTTTTGGTGAAGGGATGCTTTACGCTTTCTTAACTTTCGCAATGATTTTTTCGCAAAAACGTGCCTGCTTCGTCATACTTTTTTCACATTTCGAGACTATTATATAAGCATACCAACAAACAACCCTAACACTTTTTCATTTTTACTCCTTTGCCTGTCAGTCCCCGCTGACAGGCTCTTTTTTTGTCTTTTGATTGTTGTGCTCAGACCTGCAAGTCTTTGCGCTCGTAACGGTAAAAGGTGCCAAAGAAACACAATACACCGATCAGCAGGACCCATAGGACTGATGTGGCGCCGTTATCCATGAGTTGAACGGGTAATGCCATCCGCACAGGCGAAAGTCCTGCCAGCCATTCCAATTTATCGTAGAGTTCCCCCACGATGCCAAGCAAATACAGCCCGAACACGCAGCCTAAGCCGACACTTGCGGTTTGTTTGCTGGAACGCAAGATCGTGGATAAAAAGAAACCTAGACAGAGGAAGAAGACTAAGACACCATACTCGGCAACGAAGATTTTGCTGATTTCTTCTATAAAAGAGGACAGGTCGTCTCCTGGTAGTTTGAATAGAGCAAACGAGGCCAGACTACTGCCATAGGCAATCAGCCAAAAGCCAGTCAGCAGCAACAATCGGGCGAGGAACTTCCACCCAACGATTTCTCTGCGGCTAATAGGCTGAGCATATAAATACTCGATCGTTCCTTCTGATTCTTCAGTGATCAGACTGTTCAAGCCTAAAAGTATCCCATAAATACACGCGGCGATAAATAAGTATTGAAAGTAGTACCCGAAAAAGCCTGTCGGTGAAACCAAGCTTGAGGGTCCTGTCAGTTGGATGTTAAAGATGCTTAGTAATTCTGGGCTGAAAGAGCCCAACATCTGGTCTAAGGACGTTTTCATTTCTGGCGTGATCATTTGAGGATAGATAGCCGTAAATGCAAAAATGATTGCTGCAAAAAGGATCGTCCAGACCAGCCAGCCTTTGAAGGTATTTTTAAGGTCGATTTTCATTAAAGTCATTTTTGAGAACCTCCTTCATAGAGCAGCATAAATTGCTGTTCAAGGGTTGGGTGTTCGATCGTGAACTCTTTAATGGCAGGATTGGTTAAAAAATGTGCCAGCTGATTCATGTCCCCTTGATAGAAAAAACGCAAGGTGTGTGATTCCTGAGCAAGAACTTGCACGTTTTCCAAGCCGGCTAATGAGAGGCTCCCCTCATTCGTGAGCGTTACAACTTTGCCGAAATTTTCTTCCTCACTCAGTTCTTTCACGGTGATGATCTGTCCTTCACGAATAAAGGCGGTCCGATGGGCATAGGTCTGAATTTCATGCAAATCATGGCTAGATAGAAAAATCGTCATCCCCTGTTTGTTTCTTCTAAGGAGCTCTTCAAACAGCCGTTTTTGAATCAAGGGATCTAAGCCATTGGTCGGTTCATCTAAAATCAACATTCTCGGTTGTGCAATCAAGGCGCTCGCAAGCCCGACTTTTTTCTTGTTGCCCAAAGAAAGTTCTGCGATCGATTTGTTTGGATCAATTTGAAAAAGCTCCATCAAATTCTGAATCTCTTTTTTTGGCTGCTTGACTTGATGAAAATCTGCCGTAAATGCCAGCAATTCTGCTGTCGTCATTTTTGAATAAAACCGTACATCACTGGAAACATATCCAGTAAACGTCTTGATTTCTTTGGCTGCTTGTTGGCAATCTCGTCCAAAAATCGCCGCATGCCCTGCATCCGGTTTAATAAAATTCAACAATACTTTGATGGTCGTTGATTTTCCCGCACCATTTGGTCCGATAAAGCCAAAAATCTCTCCTTCTGCCACTTGCAATGATACATTCTCGATGGCGTACTTCTTGTTGTATTGTTTGCTTAATCCGTTGATCGTAATGGCATCCATCCTGTCCCCTCCTTGTACTGCTTTGATGCCATCAGTGTAGCCTTATTTCGTGTTTCCGTCAATCAAAGATCTAAAAGGGTTCCGCTGGAATGTTTTACGAAAATCATCAAAAGATTGACACACTTCTATTACTTTCTCTTCCGATATTTTTCACATTTTCCCGCTATTATCAATACATACCAACAAACAACCCTAACACTTTTTCATTTTTACTCCTATCCCGCCAGTCCCCGCTGGCGGGCTCCTTTTTTTTATCGGCAAAAAAACGCAGACCTAGCAGCAACTGGCTTTAGCAAATGTAGCACTCGCTAAAGTCAATTGACTGACTGTCCTGCGTTTTTTGTCTCGATCATTTATGGGACCGGATGAATCAGAGTTGATTCATCCGTCCCACTTTCATTATTGACAATGAGTCCGTTTTTTTAAGTTTTCATGTGTTGATTTGTTAACGAAACGGATTGTAGAAGCGTCCGCCATTAAGGACCATCAAGAACAATCCAAGCGCCACGATCAAGCAAACGACAGCAATCGCCAAGAGATCTTTGCCTTGGATCGGCTTAGCTTTCAGCCAGGTACGCTGCTTATGCTTGCCAAACCTTCTTAGCTCCATGGCAGCAGAAATATGGTCGATCCGTTCCAAGCTGGAAAAAATCAAAGGAATCGCGATCGCGACATTGCCTGCCACTCGTTTGCGCAAAGGTGCTTTTTTAGAAAGCTCCACGCCCCGTGCTTGCTGCGCTTTGGCAATGGTTCGAAAATCCTCTTGAATATCAGGGATGTAACGCAAAGCCAGTGCGACTGCATAGGCGATCTTGTAGGAAATCCCGATGCGGTTGATACTGGACGCCAACTCGCTTGGATTAGTGGTAAACAGGAAAATCAACCCTGGCGGAATCGTGACAAAATATTTGATCAACAGATTCAACTCATAAAACACTTGCTCTTGGGTCAATGTATACCGACCGATCCCTTCGAAAATCACGTGGCGCGTCCCGTAGATCTCCACCCCGTATTCTGGAGCGAAAAGATAGACCGCCACCAAATTCAAAATCGAAAAGAAGATGATAAATTTCAACACAAAAGCGATATCTCGGTAGCGAATTCCAGCACTGGCAAATAGAAAGACCGAAAACAATGCCAGTCCAATAAGAAAACGCGTATCATAAGAGATCATCCCGATAACGGATAGCAGCAAAAAACAAATCAGTTTTGCGGCACCGCTTAATTGGTGGATCCACGTTTTGCGGTCAAGATAGCCGATTAGATTACTCTCCATCGTGTCCCTCCTTCTCGCTGGCAATGAAGGCGGCAGTAAAAGCGGCGGGATCTGTCAACTGGTTAAGGGTCGCCAGTGTATACAAGCTGGTTTCTTTAAGGTTCGCGGCACTCACCACTTGTTTGTCTGCTAAAACAACTTCTGGCGGTGCGTCCAGCAAAATCGTTCCTTGCGTCAAAACGATCGTCCGCTGTGTATACTCCAACATCAGGTGCATATCGTGGGTGATCATAACAATCGTTAATCCCCGCTGGTTCAACTCCTGTAAAAATTGCATCATTTCGGTGTAATGGCGATAGTCTTGTCCCGCTGTCGGCTCATCCAATAAAATGAGTTCAGGATCTAAGACGAGGATCGCTGCAATGGCGGCTCGGCGTTTTTGCCCATGACTTAGTGCCGACAATGGCCATGAGCGAAACGGATAAAGACCACAAATTTTCAAGGTCTGATGAACTTTTTCTGTGATTTCAGCCTCTGGGACATTTCGGTTGCGCAAGCCTAAGGCAACTTCGTCAAACAGGAAGTTTTTTGACAGCATTTGATTGCTGTTTTGCAAAACATACCCGATTTTTTGCGCTCGTTCTTTGATGGAATCATTGCCCATGTCTGTTCCTTGCCAAAGCAACTTGCCAGAAGTCGGTGTCAAAAAGCCGGTAATCAAATGGGACAAGGTCGATTTTCCTGCGCCATTATGCCCAACCAAACTAATCATCTCTCCTTGATGGATGGTAAAATCCAGTGCCTGCAAGATTGGTTTGCCCACTTGGTAAGAAAACGATAAATTCTTCGCTTCCAACAACGGCGGCTGTTGGCTAGGAAGTGCCGATTTCGGATATTCCTTTTGAAACCTAGTCAGTTTTTCGGCAATCTCAGGTGATGCAAATGCTTCTATCGCGACCAAATCAGCAGCATCGGTCACAGGAACCCCCACTTTTTTTAAGGCGGCTAAATACAGTGGTTCACGAATGCCGACTTGCTGCAGCATGTCCGTTTTTAATAGTTCATTCGGTGTACTGTCGGCAATGATGCGGCCTTCTTCCATCACGATGATGCGATCGACAGCGGCGGCTAACACTTCTTCTAAGCGATGTTCGATGATGATGGTGGTAAAACGCTTCTCTTGATACAGCTGGTCGATCATTTTGATGGCTTCCACACCTGTTTGCGGATCTAAGTTGGCTAGGGGCTCATCAAATAGTAGAATCGGTGTTTCGTCGATCAAAACACCTGCCATTGAAACACGCTGCTTTTGGCCACCCGATAATTCCTGCGGTTTTTTTGCCAAATGATCCATTAAGTCGGTCTTTTCTGCCCAAACGCGCAGCGCCTCCTGCATCACAGCTTGACTACGCTGATCGTTTTCCAAGGAAAACACGATATCTTCTGCTACGGTCAAACCTACAAATTGGCTATCGGTGTCTTGCAGCACCGTGCCAACGGTCAAAGACAGCTCATAGATGGAAGCTTGCCCAAAGGCATTGGTACCGATCGTCAATGCTCCGGTACTACTACCTTCGTCATTTTGCGGGATCAAACCGTTCAAACATTTTCCTAATGTACTTTTGCCAGAACCGCTAGCACCGACGATCAGGACTTTTTCTCCTTCAAAGATCGTTAGATCGATGTTTTTCAAGGTCGGTTCCGCTTGTGCATCATATTGGAAAGAAAAATTCGTAAATTGAATGATTTTTTGTTTCATTTTTTAGCCTTCACACATTTCTTTGTTTAGGATTCCTTGCTCAAGCTGCCTTTTTTGGTTTTGGTTTGGGCATAGGCTTTTAGCAGGATCACTCCGATTATCCCAGTTACGACTGCGTTGGTCAATCCCGCAATGACTCCTTGCGCAAAGACTTTGTTCGCTGGTTCGCCATAGATCAAAATATCACCGATTGGGGCAATGATCACCCAGACGACCAAATTTGCGATCGATTCACCAATCAAGAAGGTCCGAATTTCTTTAGCGCCAAAGGTTCCTTGCTGGATTGGAATCCAACGAGTCAAAAGTCCGAAGAACACACCTAAGATCCCAGAGGCGGCGATCCAAGACCACCACGGACCATAAGTCGTCAAATCTCCTAGGGCATGGCCGATAAAGCCCGCTAAACCAGCAACGATTGGACCGTAGACAACGCCTAATAATGCCAAGAAAGGATAGGCTGTGGCGATATCTGTATTTGGAAAACCAGTCGGAATCGTGACGAAACGTTTTAAGACGAAAAAGACGGCAGCACCGATTCCGATAGCAACAATGTGTTTTACTGTAAATTTTGATTGATTCATTTTTCATTTCTCCTTTTTTTGAGGGTAATTTTCCAATTCGTGCCAGTCCCGATTTTATAGGTTTCAGCAAATGAAGCCAAGTTGAGCCCTAAACCAATATTCAATAGGGAATTGACATATAAGACAGGTTCATTTTCCGACACTTGCGCAAAAGAGCGTCCGAAACGCACTTCTTCTTGATAACGCAGCGTATCTTGGTAATAAATACTGACGAGCAGCGGCTCATTGTACTGTACCTGCCATTGCTTAAAGAACGTATGGGGAATATTCGTCCACAACGAACCAAAACGAATATCAAGAATATCGATCGTGCCAGTGATCGTTTCTGCTGTTTGGCTTGGCTTTTCAATGGCAAAGACTTGGATCGCTTTTTTAGGTTCGGGTGTTCCTAGCTCATCAAAGCTGATGGCGCCACTGGCGAGACGCGCGGCGTTATACATATAAACATCCCGACCATGAAATGTATGGCTTTCGGCTGATCCTGCCAACCGCTCAGTTGCCTCATTGATCACCCGTAGTTCAGTGATTCCGATATAAGTCGCTAAATAAGTCAGTGTGCCATTATCTGGTGTCAAAACCAACTGTCCGGTCGCCAACTTGGCAACCACACTTCGTCGATCAGACCCTACGCCAGGATCGACCACTGAAACAAAGACCGTTCCTGCCGGCCAATAGGTGACGCTTTGCAGCAGACGATAGCTGGCATCATGAATGTTGTATGGCTCGATCTCATGAGTCAAATCAGCAATGACCAGCTCTGGTGCCACTTGATAAGCTACCCCGTACATCGCATTAACCGCTCCATCTTGCAAACCAAAATCGGTTTGAACCACTAATTTGTGCATTTTTCTCTCCTCCCAACAACCTTTCTCCTTTTTAACAAAACCTGCGCTTGAAACAGCTGACCGTGCAGACACAAAAAAAGCCCTTAGCCAAAGCTAAGGGCATCACCTGCGGTACCACCTTAATCTGCAAAACCTTCACAGGCTTCACCTCATTCAGTACCCGAAAACACTCGGAGACTGTCGCTTGTTAACGGGGCAACCGTATTTTCCTAATTAGTCAGAAAATCCGCTCCAAAGTCATTTTCAAATCATTCGTTGTCGTTCCTTCCCACCTACCGGAACTCTCTGCTAGACAACTTCCTTGATTCTACTTTCTTTTTCATCGCGTTTGCATTTTGTTTCATTTAAATTATCAAAGCTTGTGCCTTTTGTCAATTCTCTTTTAAGAAAAATTTCAAACAGAAGGCATAATTTGTCAAAAGATTCACGCAATTCCTAAATTTCGCTCGAAAATTCTTCATATTTTCTCGGTATGATACTTGTATACCAACAAACAACCCTAACACTTTTTCATTTTTACTCCTTCCCGCCAGTCCCCGCTGGCGGGCTCCTTTTTGTCTTCTGACTGTTTTACATGGATTCACTTTTTCTTGGCGATTTCTTCTCAGAATTCTGTTTGATTCGTCAACTTTTTTTCACATTTTCACGCTATTATAAATGCATACCAACAAACAACCCTAACACTTTTTCATTTTTACTCCTATCCCGTCAGTCCCCGCTGGCGGGCTCCTTTTTGTCTTCTGATTGTTTTATCTAGTTTCACTTTTTCTTGGCGATTTCTTCTCAGAATTCTGTTTGATTCGTCAATTTTTTTTCACATTTACACGCTATTATAAATGCATACCAACAAACAACCCTAACACTTTTTCATTTTTACTCCTATCCCGCCAGTCCCCGCTGGCGGGCTCCTTTTTGTGAGATTGGACTTGCATTTCTTCCTAGAAAGGATTATCTTTATCTTATGCGGAAGTGGCGGAATGGCAGACGCGCACGCTTCAGGCGCGTGTGAGTTTATCTCGTGTGGGTTCAACTCCCATCTTCCGCATTTAGCAGTTCAGCTTTCTGAACTGCTTTTTTTGTTGCAAAAAGCGCATGTTCATCGAATAAACATGCGCTCTTCATTCAGCTATTTTTCTCCTTATTCACTGACATAGGCGGTGCGGAAAAAGAAATGCGCGCCATAGGCTGGGAATTGGATGTCTTTTACATTTGATTTGATCAGATAATTTGAAGCACTCTGGTATAGAGGGACTTGCGCAGCATCTTGTTCCAACAAAATTTCTTCTGCCGCTTTGTAATCTTCAAAATATTGATCGGGGTCATTGGCATGAACGGTGCGAGCATCTTCCGTCAATGCCGTATATTCTTCGTTGACATAGCCGCCGTAGTTAAAGGAAGCGCCATTTTTGTATAAGATAAAGAACATATCCATGTCACTACTTCCAGCGATCCAGCCAGAAACGGAAAGCTCGTAATCACTATTTGCTCTTGATTGATTCAAGCTGGCACGTGGCTGTTTGTTGATGGAGATCGACAAGCCTGGCAAGTTTTCTTGCAGTTGGCTTTGCAAGTACTCCCCGATTTTTTGACCATTGTCATCATCTGTCACTAATAAACGCAACGTCGTACTTTCGCCAATTTCCGCTTGGGCTTTTTCCCACTCTTCCTTGGCCGCCTCTAAATCATACAAGTTGTAATCACCGCTATATGCTCGAAAATCTTCGCCAGTATTTGGATTCGTAGCTAAGCCGGTGGGGACCAGCCCGTTTAAAACTTTCGCTCCATCGTTCAACACATTATCCACGAGACTTTCTTTGTCGATCGCCAACGCGATCGCTTTACGCACATGAACATTTGCCAAGGCATCGTTGGCCGTTTTGTTAAAGTCTAAGAAAAAGTTCGCAACATCATTTTGCGTAACTAGCTCTTCATTGTCTCCATATTGTTGAACGTAGATCCCACTGATTTTTTGCAAATCCAGGTCGCCGCTTTCAAACAATTGGATCCCAGTATTTTCTTCTTTGATGGTGGAGCCTTTGATCTCCTCCAATTGAACGACATCAGCATCATAGTATTGGTCATTTTTCACCAATGTCCACTCATCCCCAGTCTGTTGCCAATCGGTCAAGGTAAAGGGACCAGAATACAGCAAATCTTCACTTGTACGAGCATAGGTATCACCTTTTTCTTCAACAAAGGCTTGGTTTTGCGGTGCCAACCAGCCGATGGAAATCAAGGATAAAAAGGATGGCTGTGGCTGCTCCAACTGCACGATAAAGGTCGCGTCATCTGGGGTCTCCAGACCAATCGTTTCTATATCAGCATTGCCTTCACGAATGTCTTTACTATTAACTACATTATCTAACAAATAGGCGTTAGGTCCCATCGTTGCTGGATCGACTAACTTTTTCCACGAATAAGCAAAGTCAGCTGAAGTGATCGCTTCGCCATTGCTCCACTTCGCATCCTCTCGCAAGGTAAAGGTATAGGTTTTGCCATCTTCACTGATTTCGACTCCTTCTGCCAAGCCCGGAACTGGTTCACTGTTTTCATCGAAACGGTAAAGCCCTTCGAATAAATGTTGAACGATGGTAAATGTTGCTTTATCCGTCGTTTGAGTCGTATCGAGAGTCGTCAGCTCAGCCGGTAGACTCACCGCAATCGCTTGATTCGGCGCTCCGTTAGTTTCAGCCTCTGATCCCTCGGTATTTCCTGTTGTCGTGCAGCCGGAAAGGGTCAACCCAATCACTCCTGCTGCAACCAATAAACGCTTCTTCCAGATCATTTCCATTCTTCCTCCTATGTGATTGCGCAACCAACGCAAGTGTTTTTCATGACGGCAAAAAACGCATTCATCGATAAAAAGAAAAAACCTCATCCCTTTGCTTATCAATTTTGACAAACAAAGGGACGAGATTTTCGTGTTACCACCCTTTTTCGCACCATCCTCACAAATGGCACCTCAACAGTACGCTAAGATACTTGGCACGATAACGGCTGCTTTCCGTCTGATTTGCGTGAACAAATCAGATCACTCAGAGCTCATCTTCACTTTTTTTCTGCTGCCCTTTCTCACCATCCGGGTTCTCTTCTAACAGATTCCAAAGCTACTCTTCTCTTCATCGTCTTTCTTTTTATCTAAAAAACAGGTAAATGACGTTTTTTTGTCTATTTCATGATTGTTATAAAGTATACTATTGGTGTTTTTGGAAGTCAACAAGAATTGCGAATATTCAGTTTTTTATGATTTTTCTGGCAGACTTTTTTTGCATCTTGCTTGCCTTTCATCACGTTCTTCTCTAGGATAAGAACTAGATAAGCTGTTCTCATTTGTAAAAAGGAGTGTGCCAAAATGAAATTAGCAGAAGCGTTACTTTTAAGACGGGATTTGAACAATCGTCTGTTTCAATTACGTAACGAGATCTCTAGCAGTGTGTTAGTCCAAGAAGGCGATACCTTGGATCGTAGTATCACAGAATTGTTCAAGGAATACGATGAGATCAATCAACAATATTCAGAATTAGTCGTTGCCATCAATCGGAAAAATGCGACTGCCTCTTTAGCAGATAGTGCGTTATTACTGATGGAAGCACTAGAACAGCGAGAACAGCTGCGGCGCAAGCATGCACTGCTAACGCAAGCACTGGATGAAACCAAAGCAGCTCCCCGAATAGGTCGCAACGAAATTCGACTGGTGCGTACGATCGATACAAAAACGCTAACGGAGCAATTGAATGCGACCGCCAAGCAGCTGCGAGAATTAGATGGAAAGATCCAACAAACCAACTGGCTGGTAGATCTTTAATCAATATGGGTGGGTGTCAAAGGCGAGCACAAAGCAGGTACAGGCTGATATGTACACTATGGAACGTCTGGCAGAGACGTAAACGTAACAACCACTGCTTACGAATCACAATCGTAACAATCACATTGTATTTTTTAGCGACCACGTGCTGATTTGACTGGATGGGAAAAACCCTCTTCTTTTTTGAGAAGAGGGTTGTTTTTATCGTATCCAGTCGTACATGGAGGCGGCTCTTTTACTGCGAAGCCTGCTGCTTGTTACTCACAGCGGAAGGACGCGCCAGAAACGCTTGCCCTTTCTCACTGCTCCAAAACTCCTTCATCAATGCCGTCAATCCCTCTTTGGTTTGATTGGCACCAAAGAAAGGACTGCCGGGTTCCAACATGATGCCATTAGCTAAAGCACCGATAGGAAAGGGATCAAAGCCGAAAGCGTCAACGATTTCGTCTGTCTGATCGAGGGCGGTTTGGTCATCACCAGCAATGGCGATGGCTTTTTTGGCAGTTCCTTGAGCAGCCGTTCTCGTCAGCAAGGATTCCTCCTGGATATCGTGGTACCCCATATGATTGAATCCTTTGACTACTTTACTTTGGGAAAAATAGCGTTGCACACGTTCCGAAGAAGTCTGCTCGATGGATGAGTATTCTGTTTCTTTGCCATCGACTTCCCACCAATAATTCATGGCATCGATCACTAGCTTGCCAGCCAATGCTTCTGCCGGCAGCAGTTGGTACTTACTCAATGGGATTGCCAAAATGATCGTTTGGGCTTCTGTCATCACTTCAGCGGCATTTTTTGCGATCGCTCCCGGAGCCAACACAGAAACGGACAAGGCGATTTTTTCTGCTGGCTTCGTACTGGCGATCAAGACCCGATAGCCCGCCTGGGCACCAAGATTTGCGAGCGCTAAGCCTAACTTGCCTGCGCCTAAAATACCGATGGTTTTAGGCATTGCCATCACCTGCTGCCAACAATTCTTTCACCCGTGGAATCACTTTGGTTCCATACAATTCAATCGTTTTGAAACGGTCTTTTTGCAGCTGGCCGCCAGTACCGTAAACCAGATCAAAGCGTTCTACACCGACTTGCGGCATCATACGAGCGATTTTTTGCGCCACGGTTTCTGGACTGCCTACATAATAAGACCCATGTTCGACTTCAAAGTCAAAGCGCTCTTTGCTCATGGCTGGCCAGCCGCGATCAAGACCGATTTTGTCCATGCTCTTTTTGATGTAATTCCAGCCGATTTCATAGGCTTCTTCGTCGGTATCGGCGATCACACCATGAGAGTGCATGCCGATTGGTAAAATCGGTTGCCCTAGTTGCTGCGCTGCCTTTTTATATAGGTCAACATAGGGCGCAAAACGAGCGGGTTCGCCACCGATGATCGCTAACATAACAGGAAACCCATAACGGACGGCACGAATGATCGATTCAGGGGTTCCACCGACACCCACATAGGTATCTAGTTGATGCCCCTCAATTTTTGGAAAAACGTCGGCATGTTTTAAGGATTGCGTAAACTTGCCTTCCCAAGTTAATGGTTTGCCTTTTCTCAATTCACTGAACATTGCTGTTTTTTCTTCAAATAGTTCTTCATAATCTTGCAAGTCGTAGCCGAATAGAGGGAATGATTCAGTAAAAGATCCTCGTCCCAGCATGATTTGTGCGCGACCGTTCGACAACGCATCAACGGTCGCGAACCGTTCGTAGACCCGCACAGGATCATCCGAACTCAAGACAGTTACACCGGTACCTAATTTGATGGTTTTGGTAACCATTGCTAAAGCCGCTAGTACCGTATCAGGACTTGAGATCGAATATTCTTCCCGATGGTGCTCCCCTAAGGCAATGACATCGATGCCGACTTCATCGGCTAATTTTCCTTCTGCTACGATATTGCGCAACGATTCGCTGTAACTGATTCGTTCTTTCGTTGTATCATCAAAGGCTAGATCGCCAAAAGTATCTAACCCAAATTCAAGATTTCTGTGATTGATGGTCATTTTCTTTTCCTCATTTCTCATTTCTCATTACTGATTCTCTGTTCTCACTATAACAAGGAACAAAAAAAGTTGCGAACAATATGCTTACTTTTTGTAAGTTAACGATTTTAAAGCGAAAAAAACACTTTCCCGAACAAAAATTCAGGAAAGTGTTTGGTCTTTAAAGATAGATCCCCTTACGATGGAGATTCACTAAGCATTCTTCCAAGTATGCTTCATCATGTTCTGGATAGATCGGCGTAGTCAAAGGGACGGCTTGAACGGATGATTCCAGCGGCAGATTTTTGCCACGATACGCCGGATCGTACCATTCAGGTGCTGGCCGATAGCCTCGACGGGTCATTTCATCCAGCACTAACTGATGGTATTGAAACAATTTATAGGGTGGATGAGTAAAAACGTAATCGACGGTTGCATGCTTCTTGCCCCAGCCTAACCCTCGTAAGGCTGCTGCTTCACGATGCTGGCCTAACAGCTGCTGCCGAGGCAAAGCAGGTATCAGTGCTTCATGCCATAAGCGCATCGGTTCAGCCTCCTTTATTCTGCGTCTTGGCTGATGAAATTGTCTTGATTTTCAATAACGATCTTGCCGACCGCATGATGTGTCTCACTCAATGTGTGGGCATCGTAAATTCCTTGTGCCGTCAATGGGAAGGTTGCACCGATGACACTGTTGACTTTTTCTGCTTCGATCAGCTCTGTCAATTCTGCCAATTGTTTGCCGTTGGTTCGTAACCAAACTGCTTTGGCGAAGATGTCTTTTTCTTTTGCCAAGTCTTCGTCTTCAATACTCAAAATCGAGATCAGACGGCCCTTAGGTTTTAAGACAGTGAAACTTTTCTTCTGGGTGTCGCCCCCCATCGTATCAAAGACCAAATCGATGTCTTGCAAGACTTCTTCAAAATCTGTCGTGTGGTAATCGATGATCTCATCGGCACCAAGTTTTTGCAATAACTCATGGTTACGTGGACTAGCCGTCGTGATGACGTAAGCGCCAACTGCTTTGGCCAGTTGGATCGCATAGGTACCAACTCCGCCTGCTCCGGCATGGATCAAGACTTTTTCCCCTTCTTTTAAATGACCGTGTTCAAACAACGCTTGGTAAGCAGTCAAACCAGCTAATGGCACTGCAGCTGCTTCTGCGTAGTTTTGGTTTTCTGGTTTAATCGCTGCTAACTCAGCATCCACGATGGTATAATCAGCATACGTCCCAAAACGAGTCGTTTCAGGGCGGGCATAGATTGCATCACCAACTTTGAATTCTGTCACGTCAGCGCCTATTTCTACGATATCCCCTGCGACATCCCAGCCTAAAATAATTGGGAAGTCCCATGGAAACATTTGTTTCAAATAGCCTTCTCTTAATTTCCAATCGATTGGGTTGATGGATGTTGCGGCAACTTTGACTAATAATTGATTTGCTTTTAATTCTGGTAATTGGACCGTTGCTTCTTTTAATTGGTCTTTTCCACCATAGGCTTCAATAACGACAGCACGTGTTTCCATTGATGCTTCACTCCTTACATTCATTCTTCATCAAAGAGAGGTTCCTGTTTTTCCATCCCTTGATTTCTCACTTCCCTAGCTTAGGCAAAAGGAAGAAATTTGACAAATGATATGTTTGGAAACTGCCGCAGCCACCTGGCCATTCCTCCTGCTAAGCCTTGAAAGAAACGGGTTTATTTTTTCTTCATTTTTTTATTGCCTTTTCTTTAAAAATCAATTACGCTACTCAAGAAATACGAAATTGTAAAGAAAGAAGGAATTGATGAATTGAAAAGGTTGTGGGTATTTTTTGGCGGTGTGATCGGCATCACCGCATTGCTGTTTTTCGGTGCTTCGGTGTTAACGAAAGAATCGGGGGCAGCAACGTCGTCCGACAAAAATACAGTGATTATTTACAATTGGGGCGAATATATTGACCCCGAATTGATCAAAACATTCGAAACTGAGACTGGTTACTCAGTGATTTATAATACATTTGACTCCAACGAAGCGATGGAAACAAAAATCAAACAAGGCGGCTCACGCTATGATTTGGTTTTCCCTAGCGAATCGATCATTCCGAAAATGATCGAAGAAGGACTGTTAGTGCCTTTAGATCATCAGAAATTGACGGGAACGGAAGATCTGTCGCCTTTTTTGATGGACCAAACCTTTGATCCGGACAATACCTACTCGATCCCCTATTTTTGGGGCACGATCGGGATCATGGCAAATACTGAAGAAGTCGATGTTTCTTCGATCCATGGCTGGGGGGATTTATGGAACCCTGCATTTAAAAATGATGTATTGATGGTGGATGGTGCTCGTGAAACCTTAGGAATCGCGTTACAGACGCTCGGTCTTTCCCAAAATGAAAAAGACCCGACCAAAGTCGCCAAAGCCTTGAAGAAGCTTGAAAGTATCCGTCCCAATGTCAAAGCAGTTTTGACCGACGAGATCAAAACCTTGATGATCAACAACGATGCCCCTTTAGGAATCGGGTATTCGGGCGATGCCGCTTATGTGATGGCGGAAAATCCTGCCGTCACCTATATCGTTCCCAATGACGGCGGTGCGATTTGGACGGACAATTTTGCGATTCCGAAAACCGTTGGTAATCTTGAAGGAGCCTACGCCTTCATCAATTTTATGCTCCGCCCAGAAAATGCCGCACAAAATGCCGAATACGTAGGCTATGCCACGCCGAGTGAAACGGCCAAAGCCATGCTGCCGGCTGAACTGACTGCTGACAAAGCTTTCTACCCTGAGCCAAGTGCGATGGAACAAATGGAACATTATGAATACTTAGGAAAAGAAGCGGTTGAGCTTTACAACGACCTTTTCCTTGAATGGAAGTTGGGATTATAATTGTCACTATTACTAAAATCTGAACACATCTTTGATACCAAAACGAAAACGACTTTTGCGGGCTTTCTCCTGATAGAAGACCAGAAAATCACGGCTGTGGGTCCTCTTTCAGCGCTGCCAACACTTGCTGAAGACACCCAGGTCATTGATCTCAAAGAACAAATGATCATCCCGGGCTTTATTGATGCTCATGTTCATTTTTATCTTTCCGCATTACTCCATCAAGGGGCACTGACCCATCTTACGGGAGTGACAGAAGAAGCCGTTGCCCAGCAAGTGCCCGCGCTGCCCATCACCCATGGATGGAAAATCGGCATCGGCTGGTTCAGCAGTGATTTCGGTCAGCAAGTCTACCCAACGAAAGATTCGATCGACAACTATTGTGCCGACACGCCTGTCATGCTGATTTCCGGTGATGCCCACAGCATTTGGTTGAATAGCCAAGGGATCGCTGCTTTAGGGATCACACCTGAGAACTTGCCAACGGGGATCAGCGGGGAGGCATTGCTTGACGAAAACAGCGGACAATTAAGCGGCTGCTTTTTAGAAGCGATCGCCATTCATTATTTAGCAAAGGTCTTACAGTCATTCCAAGCGCAAAGCCCTGCTGCTTTTCTGACCTATATGAAACAGCTCAATCAATACGGCATCACGACGATCGGCGATGTTGCCTTGACAGGAGAAAGCTGGGACGATCTAGTCTATCCCACTCTTTATCGACAAACGGAAGCAGAAGCGACCCTGCGCGCTGTCTTTTATCCAGCCATGCGAGAAGACATCACGCAACTAAAAGAAACTTACCGTACGTATCGCTCCGAAAAAGTACAGATGGGCGGCGTCAAACAATTTTTTGACGGCGTGACGAGTACGCACACGGCTTTTTTAAAAGCGGAATATGAAACACCGTATTTTGCCGGTGATGTCGGGATGCCGTTGATCGATGTTCAACGGATGCGCCGCTTTATATTACAAGCTAACCAGCAAGACTGGCCGATGCGCATCCATACCATCGGTGATGAAGCGATTCGACAAGCACTCCTCTTTTATCAAGAAAGTGCTGCTGCTCACCCGCTTTCTAAAGGCAAAGCCAATACCTTGGAACACTTGGAAGTGATGGATGCCGCCGATTTGCCACTAGTTCGCCAAGAACAACTAGTACTCTCCGTACAGCCTAGCCATCTATTAGTCGGTTATGAGACCCTCGATGAAGAAGTAGGACCTCAGCGTGCCAGTCAAATGTTTCCTTTTCAATCCTTTCTAGAGCAAGGTGCCACCTTGGCTTTTGGGACTGATACGCCGATCGTGATCGACGTGACCCCTTTAGACTCGCTGTATTATGCGGTTGCTCGGCAAGAAAAAAATGGCCAGCCAGCAGGCGGATTGATGCCACAGGAAAAAATCACCATCGCCGATGCCCTCTATGCCCACACCGCAGGCGCCGCCAAAGCCTTGAGTCGGCAAGATATCGGTCAATTAGAAGTTGGCTGTTTAGCCGATCTTTGTATTTTGTCACAAAACATCTTGCCTTTAACTGCCGAAGAATTGCTTCAAACGACCGTTGAAGCCACCGTATTTGATGGACGATTTGTTTATTGGGGCAACTAACATGAACCCCTGATATGGACCACGCGTGTTTTACGCGTGGTTTTTGTTTTGTACGCGCTGAAATTGATACGCAAAAAAACTCCAGCACTTGTACACCGCAAGTACTGAAGTATTTAATCATAAGCCGTTTCGTTCAATCACTTTTTGATACCAATAGAAACTGTCTTTTTTCTTTCTATCTAAAGTCCCTGTCCCGTCGTCATATTTATCCACAAAAATGATGCCATACCGTTTTTTCATTTCTCCTGTAGAAGCACTGACAATATCAACGGCACTCCAAATCGTGTAACCAATCAAATCGACACCATCATCGATGGCTTTCTCCATTTCAGCAATATGCTTTTCTAAATAATCGATACGGTAATCATCATGAATCTGTCCATCTTCAGCAACAGTTTCTGAAACCCCGATCCCATTTTCCACGATCATCAATGGCAGCTGGTAGCGATCATAAATATCATTCAACGCAATTCTCAATCCTACTGGATCAATCATCGCATTCCATTCCGTCTGCTCTAGATAAGGATTATTTACGCCAGAGCCGCCAATCATACTGTGTCCATTTTTGGTAACTTTCTCATCTGCAGAGACACAAAGTGTTAGATAGTAACTAAACGTGTAGTAATCCACTGTTCCCTTAGCTAGGATCGCTTGATCTTCTGGTGCAAACTCGATTGCAAAGCCATGATCAGCAAAATATTTCTTTGCATAATAAGGATATTTTCCTGCGACCTGCACATCGCCACAAAATTTCGAGTGCATATTTTCTTCTTGTTTGGCTAGTAGTACATCATTTGGATGGCTAGTATAAGGATAGCGTGGCATATAAGAAATCATACAGCCGATTTTCAAATCTGGATAGTGTTCATGTCCGTAAGCGACAACCTTTGCACTGGCAACAAATTGATGATGTAGGGCTTGGTAGCGTTGCTGTAGATTATCCGGCTGATTGATAAATTCAGATTCACCAACTTGCAGTCCCAGTGATAAAAAGTTTCCGATACTTAAGGTGGCCGTGTTGATTTCATTAAAAGTGATCCAATAGTTTACTTTTTCGTGATAGCGTTCAAACAACACCGCCGCATATCTCGCATAAAAGTCGATCACGTCACGACTCGCCCAACCATTGTATTCTTGGCTCAAATATGCGGGAACATCAAAATGAGCAATGGTTACAATTGGTTCAATCCCGTACTTCCGACACTCGTCAAACACGCGATCATAAAAGGCCAGGCCTTCTTCATTCGGTTCAGCGTCGTTGCCCTTGGGAAAAATCCGGGTCCAGTTGATAGACATGCGGAAAGCTTTAAATCCAGCTTCTGCAAACAATGCAATATCTTCTTGATAATGATGATAAAAATCAGTTGCTTCGTGGCTTGGATACAACAACTCTTCTTCAATTTTTGCTGTGATTTTCCGAGAAGTCGTATGGCTGCCACCGCTGATCAAGTCAGCACAAGCGAGCCCTTTTCCGCCCTCATTATAGCCGCCTTCATATTGGTTTGCCGCCGAAGCGCCGCCCCATAAAAAATGTTTTGGGAAACTCATTGCTGTCATCCTTTCTTCTTTCTAATGGTTAAAAAATGGCTAATAACTGATCGCCAGCTTTAATTTCTTGCTGTTGGGCAAGTGCCACAACATCTAAGAAGTCTGCCGTATTGGTAACAGTGATCATAACGGTATCTTCACACCCTGCCTGAGCGATTTTTTCTGCATCAAAGTGCAATAATGTTTCTCCCATAGTGATTTGATCACCTTCATTGACTAGTCGTTCAAAGGCACTTCCTTGCATATTCACCGTATCAATACCGATGTGGATCAGTAGTTCAATCCCCTCGGTACTGGTAAGTCCAATCGCATGATTTCCTGGAAAAACGGCAGAAACCTGTCCCGTAAATGGGGCAATCACCTGTTGATCTTGTGGCTTAACAGCAATTCCTTTACCTAATGCCAATGAAGCAAACGCCTGATCATTGGTTTCTGTCAATGGAACGGCAGTTCCTTTTAAAGGTGATAATACAATTTTTTCAATCGCTGATTGTTCTTTCTTCGTTTCAGAAGAAACATCAGTTGCTTTGGCTGTCACATCTTGCGCTCCAGATTTGACTGCTTGCGGCTGATTATTATTAGGAAAATCTGCATCTTTGACCATGACCCAGGTGTAAGCAAAGGCAATCGCAAAAGTAATCAACGAGCCGATCAGCGCATGAAACACACTGCTGTATGATGGAAGCGCCACAAATGAAGCAATGACTACTGGCGTATTGATTTTCATCAAACCAAAATAAAGTCCCCCAGCAGCACCCCCAAGGATCATTCCGACAATCGGTTTTTTCAGACGTAATGTTACTCCGTACAAAGCAGGTTCAGACACACCCATCAAGGCAGTAATTGCCGATGAAAAACTCACTTGTTTAAATTCCGTATCCTTAGCTTTGATTCCAGCCGCTAAACAAATCGCTGCTTCGGCAGCCAATCCAAGCAGCATACCAGGGACGATCAAATCATCATACCCGTACGTTGCCAAAGAAGTTAATAAAATAGGGGTCAGCGTCGTGTGCATGCCCGTCATTACTAGCAATTGAGCAAAGGCACCCATAAACAAGACGGCTAACGGACCAAAATTGTTTGTTAAGTAGTTCAAAAACTGTGACACATAGTTGCCGATCGTCACACCTAATGGTCCGATTAGCAATAGAGCCAGCGGTGTGATCACGATGATGGCGATCAATGGACGTAGAATAAATTTGACACTGTTCGGTAAAATCCGATCGGCGAACCGATAGACATAAGACATAACCCAGACACTTAATAAGACTGGCAAAACGGAGGCATTGTAGCTCACATTCGGTACGAGCAATCCAAACAATGTGATTCCTCCTTCTTGGCTAAGAAGGGCCGTCAATCCTGGCATCACAAAAATCGCTCCGACGTAGCTTCCTAAGAAAGGATCAATTTTCAATCGTTTGGCCACAGAATTTCCTAAATAAACGGGAATGAAAAAGAAGGCTGCTTGCGATACTTGATACAATACGAGATACGTATCGTCAGTTGCAGCTAAAATTCCTGATAACTCCAATAGTGAAAGGACCACTTGCAGCATTCCTCCAGCTGCTATGATTGCAATCATCGGTGTAAAACAGCCTGCGATAAAGTCAAGGAGTCGTGAGATGATCGATTGATCGCTACTGCTTTGATCAGCCGTCGTTTCTGTCGTCGGTAGTTGAGCGTATACACTCGATACATCTGGCCCAATAATCACTTGGTATTGACCATTTCCCTGAACGAGTCCAGTCACTCCTTTTAACTGTTTGATTGCTTCACTGTCAGCTTTTTTGTCGTCGGCCAGCGTGAAACGCAGTCTTGTTGCACAGTGGGTCACGTGCTGGATATTTTTACCACCGCCGACATTTTCATAAATTTCATTGGCTAGTTGTTTATAGTCCATTGTTTTTCTCCCTTTCTCCTTGTTCCGTCAATTTCTGGATATGGAGTGATAGATAGATTTCTTCATTTTCTGAGATATTGATATCATACGTATTTTTGATATAAACCTTGATTTTTTCCACACAGTGAAATGCTTGCGGATACATCTTTTCAATTTGTGCATAGAGCGTCGACGCTTCATAGCTGGGTAGTGTATGATTGATCACATTTTGTGCGAAATAGTGCAGATGCGTGACAAAGCGAGAATAATGGAAACTATTCTCATCAAAATTTTGTTTGTACTCATACTTTACAATCGTCAGTACGTCTTCTATAAACTTCGCGATTTGATTGGTAACCGCCATATCCTTCTTTTGTGATTGGACATTTACAAAATGCAATGCGATGGAGATCGCTTCTTCTGTTGGTACATCGATCGCTAGTTCTTGCTCCATAAGCTGGACAGCATACACCCCAATGGCATATTCATCGGGATAAAATCGCCGAATATCCCATTGCAAAGGACTATGAAAAGTCATTTGCTGCTTGATACGATGAACAGTGAAATCAATATGATCCAGCAAAGTCAAATAAATATAGTCGCTGACTGCTAAGCGATAATTCTGTTTGGCATAAGCCACGATTTTAGCAACGATCGCTACGTATTTTGGATCGCACTTTCCTAATTGATAGCTAAAATGTTCCAACATTGCGTGAGTATCCAATACAAAAATCTTTTCAAAATCTTGTTCTTCTACATCATCTCCTACCTTCTTATTGAAGCTGATGCCTGTAGAAAATCCGATAATTTCATTGCTGCCTTTCTTTAGTAAGACAACATTATTATTTAAAAACTTCTTTATTTTCATGATTTCCTCCACCTTAAAAACACTAAAAAACCTCATACTCCACCCTTGGTGGAATATGAGGTTTGCCTTCTTACAGTAACACGCCTCTTGGTCACAGCACTTCTGTAACCGTTATCTAATTACATCGGTATCATAGCACTTCAAAAAAAACTTGTCAATCGCTTCCTTAAATTTTTTCACACGATCGTTAAGCCCCCGTTGAGCTTCTCACAAAAGCTATTTTTGTCAGACGGACATTTTAAGAATAACTTTTGCTTTTTAATCCCCTAAAACCAGCAACTTGCCAACACAATAAACAACAAGCTTCGTGCTTATATAATGCTTGAATCATCGTTTCTTTCTACAAATCATTTTTTGAGGGGAAAATGTATCAATAACACGCAAAAAACGAAAATAGCTTCTCTTCTCAACTTTTGACACCTATCTTAGCTATTCCTCGATTGGTCTATTTGTTTAAATTTCAAAACAAAACAGCTTTCATTCTTTGTCCTTCTATGCTGGAAAGCAAGTAGCAGTAACTTTATACATCTAGGTTCCTTCGTCTTTCCTTTCAAATGCGCATTGGTCTATCCCCCTCCTCCCTTTATCCCTCAATCTTTTCTTAAGCGTTTGAACAATTTCTTAATAAAATAACTAACAAAAAATAAACTTTTACTATATCGCTTGAATGTAAGCGGTAAATTTGTTATTATTACGAAGGATAAGGAGGTGTTTATCGATTGTATGCGATTAAAATCTTTCATGGTTATCTAACCGCCGAAGGAAAAAGAACACGGGACAAAACAATTGCATTGACCTATACTTGCAGAGAAGATGCTGAACGTTTCGCAAATAAAATCGGCGGGAGAGTTAAAAAAATTGGCTAACCAACTAGAATAAAAAAGGCTGTCAACCTCAGTAGGTGACTGCCTTTTTTTGTTATCTGATTTCTTTTAACTCTTTTCGCGGTACTAACTTTTTACATAACCGTCCCTATCCTTTCCTTGTCGAATCACGCTGTGAAGCAAGTTAGTTGGTTTTGACGCCTTGAGTCTTTATACTGAAACAAAGGCACCAGCCAATCCAAAAAAAGGAGTGACCTGTCCATGTGCGGCCGATACTTATTTGATCCATCAACTGGCGAATTGTCAGAATATTATCAAGAAGCCGCGGCGAAAGCCCGCAAGCGCCAACAGACTGTCGCTATCAATGATGTTTTCCCCTCCAATCACGTCGTAACCATCGGTGCAAATCAACAACAACAAGTTGTAGCCGGTGTGACAAGATGGGGCTTTACCGGCTTTAAAAAAGGGCATTTGATGATCAATGCGCGTTCTGAGACTGTTGAAGAAAAACCGACTTTTCGCCAGCCTTTCCAAGAGCATCGCTGTGTCTTTCCGATGTCTGGTTTCTATGAATGGAATCATGAAAAGGAAAAGTTCCTCTTTTCGCAAGATCACGTGATTTATGCTGCTGGTTTTTATCGCATCCTTCAAAAAGAGGATCAGATCGAAACCGAATCAATCATTCTGACGACTGCCGCGAACGCTTCTGTTGAACCAGTCCATGATCGAATGCCTCTGTTCTTAGAAAAAGAAGCGATTGCTTCTTGGATCAATGACTTGGCTTTTGCTCGCCAACAACTCAAAGCAGAAATGCCCAAGCTGAAAACCCAATTGCTCTCTTCTTAACTGCTTGCTACTTCTTTTTCAGCAGAACAAAAACCGCCAAGTCAGCTTTGATTTGGCGGTTTTTTTCTACTTCTGCTTTTTCTTAATAAACGGTGAAGGTCTTGCCAGTCATGATTCCAAAGACTGCTTTTTGATACGCTGCAAAAACGGGTGCGTCACCAACGGGAATAAAGCCTTTGAAAGAATCGGCGAAGGTTTCCCAAGAGCCCACAAGCGCATTGGGACTGACTGCATTGATTCGTATCCCCTGACCGATCTCAAAAGCTGCCGATGCCACGAAGGCTTCTAAACCGCCGTTGACCAGTGCTGAAGGCGTGCCCATTGGGATAAATTCGTCTTTGATAATTCCAGAAGTCAGCGTGATACTGCCACCTTCATTGAGAAAATGCTGGCCAATCAACGCAAGGTTGACTTGTCCTTGCAGCTTCGAAGCCACCGACTGTTGAATATCTGCTGGCGTCAATTCCTCAAAGGGTTTAAACACTGTGCTTCCCGCAGCGGAAACAATGGCATCCACTTTCCCAGTGGCTGCAAATAGCTGGCTGACACTGTCTGCATCCGCAATTTCGACTTGATGATCGCCGCTGCTACGGCTAGCCGTGATCAGCTCCACCTCTGGTAGCTGCTGAAAGCCTTCAACTAAAAGCTGCCCAAGTGTGCCGGTATGTCCAATCAAAAGTAATTTCATTTGCTCGCCTCTTTTTTTGTTTTGTGTTTCGATTCTAACCCAACCAAGCGATTTCGACCATTCATCTGCTTTTCCTGCTTTTTAGGTCTATTCTTGCCCTTGTCCATTTGTTCCCCTACTACCTGCGTAGTGATTGGAATCACCTATCACGAAAGCAATTGACAACTTTCTCATCTTGTTCTAAGATACTACTAATTTCATACACATGCAGTGAGAAGAAGAGTACGATCCCCCCTTTCTTTCAAGAGAACTCGGAACTGGTGGAAACGAGTAAGGAAGACGATCCGAAAATGACCTTTGAGCATTCGTGGACGAACAATCCCCGACGGAGAAAGCCCGATAGCGCAATGCAGTTTATTTGATGAACTGACTGAGGTTTTTTGTTTCAGCAAAAAACAAACGAAGGTGGTACCGCGAAATGATCGTCCTTCCCAAAGACTATTCTTTGGGAAGGCTTTTTTTATAAAAAAGGAGGAAAAGTTATGAAACGAAAGATTCGATTGGGTGTGGGCATTGGTTTATTGTCCTTAGTTTTATTTGCCGGTTGTGGCAATCAAGAAGAAGCAACGGGAAATGCCGAGGAACAGCAGACAGAAATCAGATTGGGGACGACACCAGGGCCTTACAGCGAACTGTTTCTCAAAGGAATCAAACCGATTTTAGAAGAAGCTGGCTATACTGTGACGGATATTGGCTTTACTGGGGTCTTGGAAGCGGACATTGCATTGAACGATGGCGAGATCGACTTAAACGTCGATCAGCACACCGCCTATTTAGAAAACTTCAATGAAAACACGGATGCCGATTTAGTGGGTATCACACCGATTCCTACCGTTCCAGCCGGCTTGTATCCTGGCAGAAAGGTCAGTTTAACAGCGATTGAAGCAAACGATACCATCGGGATCCCCAATGATCCGTCAAATAGTGCCCGGGCCCTGTTGCTGCTACAAAAAGCCGGCTGGATCGAGCTTGACTCCGAAGTGGCGCCCATTGACGCGACTTTGAGAAACATTACTAACAATCCTTATGACCTGGACATCGTCGAGATGGATTCTGCCCAAATCCCCCGCAGCTTAGCAGATTTAGACTATGCGGTGATTCCCGGCAGCATCGTTTATAGTGCTGGAATCGCTGCAGAGGAAAGCCTATTAAGTGAAGACATTTTGCAAGAATATGAACTGGTGGCAACGGTAAAAGAAGCCAATAAAGATAGTGATTGGGCACAGGCAGTGGTGGCAGCTTATCATTCTGAAGCCTTTAAAGAACTGCTGGCAGAAGAGAATCAAACGGGTTATTGGTTTATTCCTGAGGAATTGCAATGACCGCTTGAAAAGTAGCAATAAGCAGCAACTGTCGTCTTATTTTTTAAGAAGCTTCTATTATAGAAGAAAAAGAACTGACTACTATTGATTGGTAGACTCTTTTCCGTCTGAATCTTTGTAAAGGAGGTCATAAATTGAATATTCAACAAATGCGGATCGTACAAGCGATCGCTGACCATGGAAGTTTTCGTGAAGCAGCCAAACGGCTGTATCTTTCGCAGCCAAGTCTTTCCCAAGCCGTGAAAGAGTTGGAAACAGAATTGGAGGTCCAGCTTTTCGAGCGTACGAATCAAGGCGCCCACTTGACTGCCGAAGGCTCGGAATTTCTAGACCATGCCCAGCCGATCTTGAGTCAAGTGGCGCAGCTGCAAACGCGTTTTTCCAGCAAGCAAGCAGCGAGTCAAACCTTCGCTATCGCAAGCCAGCACTATGATTTCACGGCTGGAATTTTCAGTGAGCTGCTGCAGGAATTTCCCGACTGCCGCCAGTTTCGCTTATTAGAAACCACGACCTTAAAGGTGATCACGGACGTGCAACAATATCGAAGTGAATTTGGGATCCTTTATTTGAATGAGCAAAACCAAGCAGGATTGGAACGACTGCTGCAAGGCGCCCAATTGTCCTTCGAGGCGTTGGGACGGTTTCGCCCCCATGTCTTTTTGCGAGCAGCTCATCCCTTGACAGAAAAAAGGCAGCTTTCCTTAAGAGATCTCGCCCCTTATCCACAAGTACGCTTTTTGCAAGAAGATGAACGCTATTCGTTCTTCTCAGAAGATTTGATCGATTTCGCTCAAAGCCCTCAAGTGGTGCATGTCAGCGATCGAGGCACGATGGTCCAGCTATTACAACAGACGGATCTTTATGGAACCGGCTCGGGGATCGTTGCCCAACCAGAACGCCAAGGCTTGGCTTTTCTTCCTTTGATCGACGCGTCCGAGGGTGAGATCATCCTCATTAAAAAGAACGATCGCCCGTTATCAGTGATCGGCGAGCGTTTCTTAGCAAAATTACGGCATCATCTTACAGCTTTTCCTAGTGATATATAAGCGAAGGCCTCCTCTTCCAACTCCCCATAGATGATTGGCTGCTCCTTCGCATTATATAAAAAATCCTTGAGCCACTTCCCATGCAGGAGGCTCAAGGATTTTCTTTTACGGTTAACATTGTCGGCAATCACCGCTGATTACAGCTGCTCTGCCTGCATTTGATACATTTGCTGATAGATTCCTTGCCCTTGGACAAGACTCGAATGGGTTCCCCGTTCCACGATCTTCCCTTGATCCAAGACCAAGATTTGATCTGCTTGTTTGATCGTTGACAAACGGTGAGCGATCATAAAGGTCGTCCGTCCTTTTTGCAAGATGGTCATCGCCTTTTGAATGATGGATTCTGTTTCAGTGTCCACATGGCTCGTCGCTTCATCCAGAATCAAGATTTTCGGATCAAACACTAATGCACGGGCAAAACTGATCAGCTGGCGTTCTCCACTAGAAAACTCATTGCCTTTTTCAACGACTGGATGATGGATGCCTTTTTCGTAGCGGCTCAAAAGGTAGTCAGCGCCGACTTGTTTCAAGGCATCGATAATCATCGCTTCGGTGATCGTTGGATCGTTCATTCCGATGTTGCTGGCGATCGTTCCAGTAAATAGATAGGGATCTTGCATGACGATCGCCATTGAATCTCTTAAACTATGACGATCAAAATCAGCGATCACTTGTCCATCCACAACGATTTTTCCGTGCTGCGGATCATAAAAACGGAACAACAGGTTCAAAATACTCGATTTTCCAGAACCAGTATGACCGACTAAAGCAATGGTCTCTCCTGCGGCAACGTCAAAGTTGATATCGTGCAAGATCGCTTGCTCAGGATCGTAGCCAAAGGTCACCTGTTGGAAAGAAACATCGCCATTCGTGACAGTCAGCTGCTCACTTTGTTGTTTTTCAACCGGCTGATCAGCAAACTCAAAGACCCGCTGTCCGGCAGCCAATGATTGCTGCACATTGGTGATGGTTTGGACAAGCCCTTCGATGGGATCATACAGGCGGTTGATGTAATCAATAAAGGCATACAGCAAGCCTGCTGAGATCGCCAAGCGGCCATCAAGGAAAAAGGCGGCCAAGGTCGTGATCAAAATCAAGATCGTTGAGTTTCGCAACAAATTGCCTAATCCCCAAGCGATACTTGAATCGAGTAAGAGGTATTTACGTCCAGTTTTGAACCATTTCTCTACTGTTTCATTAAATTCTTTCTGCAACTGCTTTTCTCGTTGGAAGGCTTGGATTATCGCCATTCCTTGGACAAATTCATTTAACTGCCCACTGATTTGTGAGATGTATTCCCGCATTGCTAAATTGTAACGAGAGGCATATTTGGTGTAAAAATGCTGCCAGATTCCTAAAATCGGGATCAGGATCAGCATCGCTGCTCCTAAGGTGCGGTTCAAAAGAAATAATGCAATAAACGCACCAATGATTTGGATGATGTTGCTTAACAAATTACTGATCACGATCACGTAGAAATTAGACCGCAAAACTTCGGTGTCATTCGTAATCCGTGCGACGACTTTACCAGCTGGGATCTGGTCAAAGTAAGAAACCGGTAATTTGTGCATATGGTCAAAAAGCTGATCCCGCATTTTTTTGACAATACTGTTGGACATTTTTCGCAATTGCAGCAAGCTGATATAACGAAAGAGGGAACCAATCAAATTGACCAGCAAATACCCAGCGAGTAATTGGATCAAAAGCATCGTGTTTAGGTTTCTGCTGTCAACCGCCGGTGTCATCACTCGGTCGATCAGCTGTTTGGCAATCAGTGGTGAAGTCAGCTCGAGCGCTGCTGCTAGCAACAGCAAGATCGCGCCCACGGTAAATTGTTTTTTATAATAGCTCAAATACGTGAGCAAACGCTTAATCGTTGAGAACACTTGTATCGTCCTCCTTTAACTGTTGATGGTAATACTGTTCTTGGTACCAGCCTGGCGTTTCGATCAACTCCTGATGGGTACCACGCTGTGTGATCCGTCCGTCTTCTAAGACGATGATTTGATCCGCTTCGGTGATGGCGGACAATCGATGGGTCACGATGATGGAGGTCGGTGCCTGCTTCATCGTTTTCAAATTCGTGATGATGGCTTGTTCCGTTTTGGCATCAACTGCCGAAAGGGCATCATCCAGTAAGAGGACTTCACTGTTTCGTAAAAACGCCCGTGCTAAGGACAAGCGTTGTTTTTGTCCACCAGACAGGGAAACGCCTTTCTCACCGACGACCGTTTCGAGCCCTTCTGGCATCCGCTTGATGTCTTCACTAAAGCAAGCGGCTTCCAGTGCTTCCCACAACACTTCTTCTGAAGCATCTGGCTGTCCGAATAGCAAGTTCTCGCGAATTGTTCGTGAAAACAAGGTATGTTCTTGCGGCACTTCTGCAAAGTGGTTGCGCACTGCTGTTGTTTGATAGGTCGTCAACGGCTGCTCGTTAATCAAGGGTACTTGATCAGAGTATGGATAGCGGTGACCGAATTGTCTTAGCAGCGTCGTTTTTCCGCTACCGGTCTTCCCAACGATGCCTAAGACTTCTCCACGAGTGATCGTCAAATCCAGTCCTTCTAACACATAACGAGCTGCTTGTGGGTATTGGAAATGGTATGCTTCAAAACGGATCGTATTGATGGCTTGCAGGTCGGCTTCACCAGGAATTTCTAATTCATCACCCGTCTGCAGCACTTCATTGATCCGACGCCAAGATGCGGCACCTTGTTGCATCACATTCACAAGATCTCCTGCTGAGATCATCGGCCAAACGACCATTGTCAAGTACACTTGGAAAGAGACCATCGCACCGATGGTGATCGTTTGGTTGGCAACAAGAAACGCCCCAACACCAAAGCTCATCACAAAACTGATCGCTAAGATGATGGTAATCAGCGGCCCGAAACGGGAATCGATCTCAGAAACGATATTGTTTTTTGCTCTTGTTTCCAGTGTTTTCTTTTGAAACTGTTCCGTGGTGGCTCCTTCTAGTCCATAAGCTCGGACGACCCGAATGCCATCAATGATCTCCAACACTTCACTGTTCATCTCAGAAACAGAATTCTGCGCTTCCGTAAACGCCTTATCGACTTGCGAGCCCCATTTGAAAATGTAATAGGCTAAAAGCGGCATTGGAATCAAGGCAATCAAGGTCAATAGCCAAGAAACCGTCCCAGCCATCATCGCCACGATAAAACTTAGATACAAACTAGTATTTAAGAAAACCATCAGTCCATACCCAACGGTCATCCCCATCACTTGGACATCGTCACTGGAACGAGTCATTAAATCGCCTGTTCGGAAACGATGGTAAAACGGCGCCCCCATTTTAAGAAAGTGGCTCATCAATTGTTCCCGCAATTGTTTTTGCAAATCGTAAGAACCAATAAATAAATTAAACGTCCAAACAAATTCGGCCAGATATCCTAACAAGATAGCTCCGGCAAAGAGGGTCACGTATTGGACCAGTACCGAATAATCAAAATTATCTTGGATCAGCGCATCAATGAATAAGCGCAAGATATAGATTGGTGCGACATACATCGCACTAGCAATCACCATAAAGACGAATACGAAGGTATAGCGCACCTTATGTTCTTTAAAATACGTTGTTAATTGTTTTAATACATACTTCATGTTTTATCCCTCACATTCTAAAAAAGTACACAAAAAAGCTCTGTCCCTTCGGAAAAAGGACAGAGCATAAACGTCGTTATTATAGACATTATCTGTACACTAATGGTTACCGAATGAGGGATTCACTTTATTCAATTTGGTTGTTTTTTTATCAAATACTTTTTGCATCGTAATCCCTCCTTCTCTTTTTATTTTGCTGACTACACCTAACACTTTACAGATAAGTTTCTGAGAATGCAACAACTTTTATTAATTTTCTTTAAAAAAGATTGACTTTTCTAAAAACACAGATGTGAAAACAGCCCTTTTTAACAACCTTTTTTTGAAAACGAATTCCTGTTTTACCCCAAGAGTTGCAACGATTTTGGCTAAAATAAAAAAACAGATGCCCTTCTCTTCAACAAACGCTGTTTGATCAGCACACTTGGTTGAAAAAAAGTTCCTCTGTTTTCTTACTACCTGTTTATTCTGTGACAGATGCTAGGCGATAGGATACTGTTCGTCCAAAAGGAAACACTTGCACCCCTTGCAAACGATCTGTTTTCAAATACGCCACCGCCCCTTGATATAACGGCAAAACGGCTGTATCTTCAACGATCAATTGTTTTTCCAGTTCTTTCAATAAGTCCCAACGGGCAGCTGGGTCGTTTGCTAAAGTCGTCCGTGCTTCTGCTAACCCTTGATCGTAACTTTCACTAGCATACCCAGACGTATTCAAACCACCTGTTGAATCATAAAATTCTAAGAAGTTGATCGGGTCCGCGTAATCTGGTGTCCAAGTCCCAAAGACGAGATCAAATTCACCTTGGGATTGCAAGTCCAAACGGTTTTGTAAAGGAATCGACTTGGCATCGATGGTTAATCCCGGCAAATTGGTTTCTAACTGCCCTTGGACAAACTCGATGGTTTTCTTGGCTGCTGCTGTATCTGCTGACAACAGTTCCAAAGTGATTTCCTCTTGTCCCAACTCTTCTTTGGCTTGTGCCCAAAGCTCTTGTGCGGCTGTTAAATCGTACGGCAGTAAATCGCCATTTTCTTCACGAAAATCTTGGTCTGTTTCAGGATCTTTGGCAAAGTTGCTTGGCACAAAGCCGTTCAATGCAGTGGACCCATCACCTAAGATATTTTCGGCAAATGCCTCTTTGTCGATGGCTTGTAAAATTGCTTGACGTACCTTGACATTGCCTGTGACTTCTCGTTTTTGGTTGGCACTTAAATACCCCACCAGCGCCTTTGGCACATAGTTGGCTTGAGCTGAGTTTTGGTATTGCTGCGCGTAAGTATCCGTTAAGGTGGTGTAGTCCAGTTCTCCTGTTTCAAAAAGGCTGACACCAGTCGCCGTTTCCTTCACTACTTGCACGTCGATCTTGGTCAATTGGACATTCTCAGCATCCCAATAATCAGGATTTTTCGTTAACGTCCATGATTCGTTGGTCCCGTTCCACCCTTCGATCAAGAATGGGCCATTGCCGACAAAATTTTCCGCTGATAACCCATAATCGGCACCTTTTTCTTCAGCAAACGCTTGGTTTTTTGGCATAAAAGGTGTCCCGACCAAAATTTGATCCAGATACGAGATTGGACTTGCCAATGTCAGCTCTAACGTCTGCTGGTCCAATGCTTTTGCACCTAACTCACTCACCTCAGCGTCCCCTTGACGCACTTGACTGCCATTTTTCAACACATCCATTTGATTACTGCTACTAGAACCATTCTCTGGATTAGCAACATATTGAAAGGCGTAGACAAAATCATCCGCAGTAACAGGATCGCCATTGCTCCATTTTGCATCACGAATGGTGAAGGTATAAACCAGTCCGTCTTCTGATACCGTAGGCTCTTCAGCGGACATCGCAAGCTCAGGATCCCCCTCTTGATCCAGACGGTATAACCCTTCTGCCACTTGTCCGATCATATCGGAACTATTGACATCCGTGTATTGTCCGCTATCAAGGGTTGATAAGGCGCCAGCGGTTGACACTTGAATTTCTTGCGCAACGGCTCCTTGCTCCTCTTGCTGTCCAGAATCCGTCGTGGGGCTCGTGGTACTGCAGGCACTTAAAACCAATACTGTGAAAGCAGTGATACCCATCATTTTCTTTTTCATTTTTCTCCTCCTTGCGTGATCCTCTTTCTTACAATACGTCAACGACATACTTGAAAACCGCTTGTTCTTGTATAAGCGCATCATAGGCAAAATCAGGATGCCATTGAACCGCCAACAAGCGCTGACCCACGTGTTCAATGCCTTCAATGATGCCATCAGGACTCCAAGCTGTCTTTTGCAATGGACGAGCCAATCGATCCACCGCTTGATGATGAAAGGAATTAACCTTTGTTTTTTGACCGTAAACACGAGCCAACATGCTTTTTTCAGCCGTCACGATGGCATGGGTCGGCACTTCTTTCGGAATCGGCGCCTGCATATGAATGATCTCACTGAAGGTACTGATGTCTTGCTGCAGCGTGCCACCGAATGCCACGTTGACCAGCTGCATTCCCCGACAAACCGCAAAAATTGGTTTCTTTTGCAGCAGCGCTTCATCGATCAGCGCTAGTTCAAACTCATCCCGTGCCAACAAGCCGCTTCCAGTTGCCTGATGGGTCTCCTGCCCATAAAACTTGGGTGAAACATCTTGTCCACCAGCTAATACCAGTTTATCGATCTGTGAAACATAGTCCTTGGCTGCAGCTGGCTCACTGATTGGCACGAGCAATGGCAGTCCGCCCGCTTGCTGGATCGCTCGCACATACCCTAATGGTGTGTAGGCGATCGGCAAATGATGCAGCACATCGCCAGCATCTTGCACTTCATTCGCAGCGATCCCTATAATTGATTTGCCCATCGACATCCCTCCCTGATTAACGATTTTTTCAGAAAAAAGCGGTATCTAGCAGTTGAACAAGGCAAGCGCCGCACTTTTTCTCAAGATATGTTTCAACTATTCTAAACCAATCCGCACTTTTTGTGAAACACTATTTTCACTTTCGCGATCATTTATTACAATCACCATTCTATTTAACCCCCTCTTTGATAAGCAATAAAGAACACCGCTAGTCAGATATAGTTGAATTTTACCAATACTTTCTCTACGTAAAAAAACATGCGAGAAGCCGTTGCTTTCCGCATGTTTCGTCATTAAAATAATCGATTGTCTTTTAAAAACTCCAGCATCTGTGTTTTTAGGGGATCTTTTTCATTACGGATCGACTTTGTTTGCGTTGTTTCATCAAGTGTCGATGGCCGCTTTTTAGGAAAAGGCGCCGCTTGTTCTTCTGCCAACTCTAAGATTTGGAAGCTATCCACCACCACTTCTGCCGCACAAAGTCTCTGACCTTCTGGTGTTTCATAAGGACAGCCTTGCAAGTGTCCATTGATTTTGATACTTGCCCCTTTTTGAGTATACCGTAAAAAGGTCTCTGCCTGTTTTCCATGAATGACGCAAGCAAACCATTCATGGTGCACTTCTTCACTGTTTTGCCATTGAGACACAATGACAAGATCAAAACGTACGCCCTGATCGTCCGCCGCATCAAACGCTTCTTTACTAGGCATCTCTGCGATTTTCCCAGTAAGAACCACTTTATTCATTGCCACGTTGCATCCTCGCTTTTCTCTCATTTCTTGAGTGATCTTACCTTATGCGACCTATTCTACCACATTACAAAAAACAAGCAATCAAAGGTCGAATGGCTTAAGAAATGCTTTGAACAAAATGAACCAACTCAAAGAATTCGTCTAATCTTTCCAATAATGTGCGATTTTCTGACTGAAAACTTCTCTTTGCTCCACACAGCAAAAAAACAATTGGTTCAATCCCCCTCTGAACCAACTGCCTTTTGCGGATTTTTATTTAGCAAAGGAATCTTGACTACCATAGCGATCAAAATGGAGGGTTTCGCTTTCGAGATAATCGATGATCGCTTTGGGGATTATGACCCCTTCTTGCTGGGCTTTTTCAAAGTGTATTTGGCTGATCTCTCCAGGATAGTAGACTTGTGATTGCCCTTCTACTGGCGGGATTGCATGCAGCTCAGTCACCATCTGATCGATGCTTTGCTTGAAGGTTTCGGTGTTGGTAAAACGAGATGGATCGATCACAAGAAGGAATTGTCCTAAGCGGCGTTTTTCCGTCAAGTCCGCATACATGGAGGTGACCTGTTTACCAAAAGCCAAGCCTAGCATCGAGCCAGCTAAAATATCCACCATCATCATCAAGCCATATCCTTTAGCACCAGCGATTGGCAATAATCCTTGGACAGCATAGGGATCGGTGGTAGGCAAGCCATGCTCGTCTACTGCCCAAGTATCGGGGATCTGCTGCTTCTTCGAGCGAGCGTCCAAAATTTTGCCCCACGCTTGAACCGTCGTCGCCATATCAAAAACCACCGGCGGATGATTGGCTCGTGGTGCTGCAAACGCGATTGGATTGGTGCCAAAATAGTTTTCGATCCCACCAAAAGGCACCGCCATCGGATCCGATTGACACATGGCGATCGCCACTAAGTCGGCTTCAGCAGCCTGTTTGACGTAATACGCCATCGTCCCGCTATGGCTGGTCTGCTCGATTCCTACTGCAGCGATCCCGACTTCTTTCGCCAGATGAATGGCGACCGCGATCGCTTCATTGCACACATAATGCCCCATGCCGTTATCTCCGTGGAAAATTCCGGTAGCGGCGCCTGTTTTTTCAAAAGACATGTTTGGTTCCAGCGTGATGCCACCTTTTACTAAACGCTCGGCATAGTAGTCCATCCGCACGGCACCATGAGAATGGATCCCGCAAGCATCCGCAAAGGTCAAATGCGCCGCTGTTTCACTGGCAGCGGCTTCTGGCAAACCAGCAGCCAATAGTTTCTTTTTCATCAATGCTTCTAATTCCAGCAGAGAACGTCTGCTCATTTCTTCCATCTTTTCTCCTCCTTAGAAAAAGAGAAGCACGCTTGGCAACGGCTTCTCTTATTGATTAAACACGCGATAATCCAGTTCATCGGCTGACTTAGCGATCAGCAGCGCTGAATAGACGTCTGAGTTCACGTTCAAAATTGTCCGCAGCATGCCAACAAACCATTCGACACCAGCAAATAGCGCAATGCTTTCGATTGGTAAACCAAGCTGGGGAACGATGATTGCCAAGGAAACTAACCCCGCTCCGGGAACAACTGCATTGGCTAAAGAAACGAAAGTCGCAGTTACAGCTACCGTCACCATTTGGATCCCGTCAAAGTTGATTTGATACATTTGGGCGATTGTCATGACGGTAATCGCCATATGCATCGCTGACCCATTGCTGTTCAAAGACATGCCCAATGGCAATACCAAATTGGTGATGCGGCTACTGAGTCCTAATTTGTTCTGGGATTCTTCCATAGCGATCGGCAGCGTGATGGCAGAGGAGGTTGTCGCCAATGCCATGACCGACATATTCTTCATATTTTTGATCAATCGTAACGGATTGATCCGACAATACACGGTCAATAAGACTAGCCACAGCCCAAGGAACGTGACGGTGGCTAGACCGTAGACGAGCAAATAGCTGCCTAATGGCAAAATGATCTGCAAGCCCAGGGAGCTGATCGTTGAAGCGATCAATGCAAAAATACCGATTGGTGCCACGATCATCACGTAACGAATGATGGCAATGACGACCTCATTCAGATCCACGATCAGCCCATAAAGAGATGACTCAGGTTTCTTTTGCATAAAGCGATTGAGGGCAACACCAAAGAACAACCCAAAAACGATGATTTGAATAATTGACCCTTTACTCAACGCATCGAAAATATTCGTGGGAATAAAGTTGATCACTGTCTCTGATATAGAAATTTCTTGTGCTTGCAGAGGTTCGCCGGCAGCTTGTGAAAAGTCGATCCCTTTGCCTGGAGCAAAGAAGAGCGCCATCAGCACGCCCCATGCAGCAGCGAATAAGGAGGAAATCCCAAAGACAGCGATCGTTTTTCCACCCAAACGAGTGAGTTCTTTCGGGGCAATCCCCCCAACTGCTTGAATGATTTGTCCAACGATCAATAACGGGATCGCCATTTGCATCAGACGCAAGAAAAGATCGCCCAAGATTTTTAGGAATGAAGCGGCTTGCCCAAAGAACAAACCGCAAAGAATCCCTAGAAGAACGGCAATAACGATCTGCGTCACCATCGGTAGTTTTTTTGCTTTCACTTTGATCCCCTCTTTATTTTCGAAGTATGGTTCCTGTATGCTGATCTAGTTCAGCTAACTTTTCGATTGAGGTAATAATCGCGGTTCTGGCTGCATCTTCTTCAACAAAATCAATCGCAGCTTCTATTTTTGGCAACATACTTCCCGCTGCAAAATGGCCTTCCTCGATGTAGCCCTTGGCTTGTGCCACACTGATTTCCCCTAAGGCTTGCTGATTCGGCTGATTGTAATTGATGTAGATATTGTCGACACCAGTCAAAATGATTAGGCGATCGGCCTGCACGTCTTTTGCTAAGACACTGGCGGTAAAGTCCTTGTCGTTGACGGCTTCCACGCCAGTAAACCCATTGTCGTTGCGAACGACAGGTACGCCACCGCCACCGGCGCAAATCGTGATCACACCAGCATCGACCAATGTTTTGATGGCTTCTTTTTCAACGATTTCTTGCGGTTTCGGGGATGGAACCACTTTCCGGTAACCACGCCCAGCATCTTCTTGATATACCCCGCCATTGGCTGCCATCGCAGCATTGGCTTCCTCTTCACTATAAAAAGGTCCGACTGGTTTGGAAGGTTTCTCAAAGGATGGATCTGCTGGATCGACACGAACTTGGGTGACTAATGAGATCACCGATGGATGTGCTTGTCGTGTGGCAAACTCATTGATCAAGGCATTTTGCAGCCAATAACCGATACTTCCTTGGGTCATTGCCACGCAGCTGTCTAATTTCAATTGGGGATTTTTTTCACTTTCCCCTGCTTTTTGCTGCAACAGTAAGTTGCCGACTTGTGGTCCATTGCCGTGACAAACAATGACTTTTTCCCCTTTTTCGACAAAATCGGCAATATAACGTGCTGCTTGCGCAACAACTGCTTTTTGTCCTTCATCACTAGGGTCTTTATCTAAAATAGCATTGCCGCCTAACGCGATCACATTCAAACTCATTTTATGCTCTCCTTCTGATTTTCCTTTGCTAATACGGCAAAAACACCTAATCCGATCAGCAGTAATAGACAAGACAGGTAAAACCCGACCTGCATCGATCCTAAAGAATCGGCTAAAAAGCCAGTAACATAAGGTGCTAAGATCGACCCCGACATCCCGATAAAGTTATAGGCACTCAAGGTCGTTCCTAAGGCGCCTTTTGGTGCGTTTTTCGTCACAAAGGTCACGACGATTGGATCAAGCGCCAGCTTGCCAGTCAATCCATACAAAATCAAAACAGTGATCAATAAGGTACGATCCGTTACAAAGGCAATGGCAAATACGGAAAGGGTCGCCAATGGGACCAATAAATAGACTAATTTTTTCGTCGCGCCAGTTTTATCATTCAATCGAGCAAAAATCAACGCACCTGGAATCGATGCCCATGGGACTAAGGAAGCAATAAAGCCGACACTCGCCCCTTCAAAGCCACGCTCGGCAATCAAGAATTGCGGCAGCCAAGTTATAATCACAAAGTTTGCATAAATGCTGGTAAAGCATAGAACAAAGGCTGCCACGAGATTGCGGTTTGAAAAAATCTGCTTCAAGGAAATCTTTTCTTTTGGCCCCTCTTCTTTTATTTCTTGTCCTTCATCTTCTGGACGAATCACTTTTTCTTTCAAAACAAAATAGAACAAGACACCGACAATCAAGGTCGGAAACGCCATTAGGAAGAAGGGTTGGCTCCAATGGCCCCCGTTATCCAAGACCAATTTACTAGAAAGCAAGTACCCGCCAGACGTTCCAAACGCCATCCCACTGTTGATAATGGCATTTCCGACGGTCCGTTTGTTGTCGGGAATCGCTTCGGTAGACAATGCGTATTGCGGACCGTAATAGGCACCTTGACCAATCCCTGCAATGGCACGAATCACTAAGAACAAAACGAAGCTTGTGGCTAGCCCACTGAAGTAAGTAGTCACCGCCAATAAAACAAAACCTAGGGCGATCACCAATTTGCGACCGATTTTGTCGCCGATGATGCCAAAAGGAATTTGCGCAACGGCATATGTCAAAAAGAAAATACTATTGGCAAGTCCTAGTTGTGTGTTGCTTAAATTGAATTCTTCTCCGATCACACCCATGATTGGATTGAAGATCGTCCGTGTGGCGTACATTAAAATCCAGCCGACAAAGAAAATAGCAACGACTTTTTTCCAGTAAGAATTGCTTACTTTGACCGCATCTTTCTGGTTACTGATTTCCATGATTTCTCCCCATTTCTATTCTTTTTCCTCAAGTGACAATGACTCCAACGCTAACAACAACCCAAAACTAAGATCTTTGCCTGACGAATGACCAACGGACATCAACTGCTGCACATCTTTTTCAATCACTTGTGGGTTTTGCTTTTTTAAGTCTTTGAATAATTGCAGCATCAGAGAATTGACATACCCTTGACTGGCACTTTGAATATAAGCAAGGCTGACATCCGTCGTAGACAGCGGTTTTGCCAATGCTTGCGCTAACGCGTCAGCTTCCGGCTGTTGCAAGGCATAGAGCATCGCTTGATAGGCAACTAAAAGATCATCGCCGCTAGGTGTCAATCCTTTGCCGCGGCCAATCAGGTGAGCAATGATTGGTTCCCAATCTGAGACAGGCTGCCGCAATGCCGCAAACACTGCTTGGGTTTTCTCATCTTCTGGCAACCCAATCTTGGTTTCTAGTTCTTGCTGAAGCAGTATTTCTTTCAAAAGCTGCAATTCCGCAGAGGTGAAGGATAACTCCTTCACCTGCAGCGAAACCAATTCTTTCTCCTCTAATGAAAGAGAAAATGTTCCTTTTGTGCTGTAAAAGGTCAGACCATGCTCTCGGACTTGCACGCGATTGCCGACTTCGATCAAAGGCAAGACTTGTTCAAACAATGCATCGGGTAAAAAGACCCCGAAGCCAGTCAAATAGTTGCGATAGTTGTTGATATTGACCAGCTGCTGCCCGATCATCACATTGAATGAACGATCAAACACGCTATGCACCCGACCGGTACGACCGAATCGTTGCAGTGGGTCTAGATAATCACTGATTTTGATTTTCTCAGTCAACATCGATCCCCAGATCCTTCGCATAAGCCGTCAAGGCATTTTCAAAACAGCCTAACGGTGCACGCACCGTGCCTGCGCCGACTTGACCGACACCTGCTTCTTTATGGGCGATCCCAGTATTAATGATTGGGGTGATGCCTGTTTCAACGACTTTACGGATGTCGATCCCCAAACAAGTCCCTTGGAAGTCCCATGTTGGGATCGAGAAGGTCGGATTATGACCGAAACAGATTTTTGCCATTTCGTTGGAAGTTTCCAGCGCATCCTCAAAGCCCCCAGCGCCGACAAAGCGTGTTACCCCTGGTGCGGCTACCATCGCCATTGCTCCGACGCCGACGGTTTCAGTAATGGCACTGTCTCCAATATCAGGATTGCCATCTGCTTCGGTAAACCCAGTAAAGTACAAACCTTTCGGCGTATTGACTGGTGCAGTATGCCATTGGTCTTCTGTTTGAGCGACACGAACCCCAAAGTTAACACCGTTTCTCGTCATGGTGGTCACGATCGTTCCTTTGGCATCGACACGAGCACCATCAACGATGGCTTTGCCAGTTGCCATCATGATATTCAAGAAGAACTGATCGGTATCTGCTAAGAACTTGATCACTTCATATTTTTGCTTTTCATCGATCTCTGTTTGGATGATCAACGGCGCGATTTCTTTCAAAAAGTTCAATGATGCTGCAATATTTCGTTGATGGAATTCATCCCCCATTGTGATCGACCGGGCAATCAATACGTTCAAGTTGATGCCTTCTTCGGTTAATTGTAATGCCTTGGCAATGGTTGGTCCTAAGACGTCTTTGATCCAATCCAAACGATCGATGACTTCTTGTGAATAAGCACCGAATCGCAAGACTTTACCGATCCCTTCGTTCAAAATACAGTAGGCTTTGTTGCCGACAAGGCGGTTTTCAACCACAAAGACAGGCATATTCCCTGAAGTGATCCCGCCCATTGGACCGACTGCCTGGACATGGTGACATGGCATAAAGCGGACTTCCCCACTTTCGAGTAGGCGGCGGGCTTCGTCTTCATCCTTCGCCCAGCGTTCAAACAAGGCAGCGCCGATACAAGATCCTTGCATCGGTCCCGTCATTTCCGACCATTGGATCGGTGGTCCTGCATGCAGCAAGGTTTTCTGGCTTTCGTTTAATTCAGCGATCACTGATTTAGCTGGAACGACATCGATCAAGAATGGTTGGGCATTTTTGATTTTATCCGTCACTGCTTGGTTTTCAGCTGTGATTTTTTCGTCAAATTCTTCTAACGCGTCTAAAATACGGATCATTTTCTTGTTGCCGTTAGCACGAGGACGCCAGTTGAATTGTTCTGTTTTCCCGCCATATTGCAGGATCGATTCATTGAAGCTTTGCAAGCCAACATTGATGATCCGTGGTTTGGTGGTCAACAGCTCCATTACTTTCTCGCTGACTGTCGGCACCTCAACCTTGCTACCAGTATAGTCATTGACTGTTTTGTCTGCTTCAGAAAGAGTCGCCCCTTTTAAAGCTAGGGCTAATTGCACTGCTTGAGCATTGCTCGGTGCCACATAGACGCCAGCTGCTTTCAAACGGTTGACTGCTTCTTGGTAGTTTTGCGGATCTTTTTCAGTTCCGCAGACGGTAGCAACAAAGTACAACGCGCGATCAGCTGCTTGGGCTGTTTGCTGTGCAGCTTCGATAGCTGGTAACAAAGCTCCTACCATATCTGTATGCGCGCCGTAACCTAGCACCACATCAAATAAAATGACCCCGGTTTGCTCATCTTGCGCATAGTCTTCGATTTTTTTGATGCGCACTTCAGGATCGATCATTGGATGCGGTTTGCCTTGGGTATAGATATCATCACCAAGGTCGATCACATCATAGCCGTGGGAATGCAAGATATAGCCTTCTTGTTTTACAAGGCCTTCTAGATTCAAGGCTTCGGAGATCAGCATTCCTGCTTCGGCAGCTAATGTACCGCCAGAATAAAGACCTTTGACCACTTTGTCTTCAGCGAGTTTGGGCACATCTGGGGATTTCACGCGTTCAAAATAGTTCGCTTTGACGGGTTCTTCATTGGCAAGATCAACAGCGATACGCGCTGTTTCTTCCAGCGTATGTGCCAAATAGACTTTTCCTTCATGGGCTTCTGGTTTTTCTCCTAAGAAAATCGCTACCACAGGTTTGCTGATACTTTGCAGCAATTGAACGACTTCATCCCGCACTTCTTTTGCAGGTGGTTTCGAGATCACGCAAATCACATCTGTCGGTTCATGATTTTCTAAAGCAACGATGGCATCTTTGACAGTGATCGCCCCAACTTTGTCGCTTAAGTCACGTCCGCCGGTCCCGATGGCATGAACGACACCACCGCCTAATCGGTCAATGATCGTCGTCACTTCTTGAATCCCCGTACCAGAGGCACCAACGACGCCGATGTTTCCTGGTGCCACGACATTCGTGAAGGCAATCGGAATGCTAGAAATAATACCAGTCCCACAGTCAGGCCCCATCATCAATAAGCCTTTTTCATGAGCCAGCTTTTTCAAACGCACTTCATCTTCGATAGCGACATTGTCCGTAAACGAGAAAACATGCAAGTCATTTTTTAGCGCTTTTTCCATCTCGGCTGCGCCATATTCCCCAGGAATACTAAATAATGCAACATTGGCATCTGGCATTGCGCTCAAGGCTTCTTGCCATGAAGCCGCCGCTGGCGTTTCTTTGCCTTGATCTTTTGCTGAAAGATCAGCTAAAAATGAATCGATCGCTGGCATTACTTGATCCATGATCTGTTCGTTTTGGCTATCGACCACGATCATCATATCGTTGGGTGAAGCACCTTCTGCCTCTTTAGAAAGCAATCCAGTGTTATTTAATATGTCTTTGTTTGCATCCGTCCCCATCATGATTTGACTCATTTCGACATCGCCTAGATCATTGATCGTATTCGTCAGCAGCATTAAGTTAATGGAATCTTGGTAGTTATTCTTTAAGATTACTGTGTGCAGCATTTGTTCTCCTCCTTTTCTTATACTCTCATTCTAACGAGCCTTGTTTGCGTTTTCATTGGATAAAGTTCTAAAAAAATGCTATACTTTTTATCCAAAAGAGAAAAAAGGAGCATTTTATGAAATTAAAAGAATTGGTTGAACTGCCGCTTTTTGAAAAAAGTAAAGTCCTGACTGGCTCCATTGGTTTAACAAATTCCGTTGGTTCCGTTATGGTGTTGGAAGCGATGGATATCGAAAAATGGAGCAAAGCCCATCAATTGATTTTGACTTCTTTTTATGCCTTCAAAGACCAATCGCCTGAGGAACTGCGTGTTTTTTTTGAAAAAATGCAGCAAATCGGTGTCAGCGGTTTAGTGATCAAAGTGGATCGCTTGATCCCTATGATTCCAGATTGGGTGATTGAGCTTAGCTTTGCTTATCAGATCCCTTTAATCAAAGTACAGCAAGAAGTCAGCTATGAAGCCATCATGCTAGCGGTTTACGAACCATTGCTGAATCACCAAACCCAGCTGCTGCGTACCTATTACGAAGTTCGCCAGCGCTTCATGAAAGTCGAGCGCAACCACTCTTCTTTCGATCAGATCATGCAAGAGTTCTATCAATTGATCGAAAAGCCTTGTTCTTTGCGCATCCCCCATTTAGATGTGCATGTGTCCGTCGGTCAATCCTTTAAGAATTTCGTGGTGACCAAACAAGAACCCATGAAAACCGTCGAGTTTACCAAGAACCACTACGAATATTTGGAATTATTTTCTCATGAGAACAATCAATATGTGACTGCCATCAAAGTAGAGATCATCAATCCTTACAATGATTTATGTACCTTGATCGTTTATCAGAAAGATTCGCAGATCCCTGAGGCAAAAGTCATGATTATTGAAAATGTGATCGACGTCATCTATGAACGCCTCCAAATGGCGTATTTGTTGAAGAAAGAGCGCTACAATCGCATGAACAATCTTGCCGATGCGATCTTGCAAAACACTCCTAGCAATTTGGCTGAGCTGGATCTTTTGTTAGAAGAAGCGCAACTGGATCGCTACGATTTCTACCAAGGCATCGCCTTTGCTTCCAACAGCTTTAAAGATAAGGAGCGTAAGTCCGTCGTTTTGCACAAGCTACGGGCGTTGAAAACACCCCACGTCTTTTTTGAACACCACAATTATTTGGTGATCCTCTATAATTTCCAATCGATCGCCCATCAGGTGACGAAACAGATGCTGCAGACATATTTTGATGATGCCCTGCTAGCCGATGAACATGGCTGCTTGGTGGTCAGCGAAGTCTTGCGCAAGGAACAGATCAAAGAGATCCTGCCAGAGTGTTTGGATGCGATCCGCTTCAATCGGCAGTTTTATTTGGCGCCGATCATTGCCTATAGCGACTTAGGTATCTTTAGTTCCTTTATGAAGGAGAACCAACTGGAAAAGCTGCAGCAAAGCATTCCCCCGAAGCTGTATCAACTCTCGGAAGAAAATGAAGAGCTGTTCAAAACGCTGTATACCTTTTTTATCACGAATCGCAATTACAAAAATACGGCTGAAACCTTGTTTCTTCATGCCAAAACGATTCGTTATCGGCTAAGCAAAATCGAACAGCTACTAGAGATCGATCTGACAAGTCCGATCCAATTAGTCAATTACGAGATCGGCACCTATTTATTAGAGCTTCAGAAAAGGAGTCAAGCAAAATGAAAAAAGAATGGCAATTGACCACCGGTGCTTCCGTGACCCTCTATCCTGCTTCGGAGAAATACCTGATTTATTTTCACGGCGGCGGTTTTGTTTATGGAACCCGCCAAGACATTCCCGCATCACTGATCACACTATTTCAAGCGCAGCAATACAGCGTCCTCACAGTCGATTATTTACTGGCGCCCAATTCCTCGTTAGCGGAGATTTTGGCGCTGAACTGGCAAAATTTTCAAGAATTGCAAGCAACTGTGCTTAAAGATAACCCGTTTTGTTTCTGCGGACGCTCAGCTGGCGGTTATTTGATGCTGGCGCTTACCCAGCAATTACTGAAGGAACAACAGAGATTGCCTGAAAAACTGGTCAATTTTTATGGGTATACCGATCTTTCTTTTATTGAAAACAAACGAGTCTTGCAGCAGCCGCTCTTAAGCAAAGAGCAAGTCCCTTCTTTGGATCAAACCGAGATCGTTTGGGATGATCCGCAGTTTCAGCGCTATTTGCCTTATGTTTATTGGGTTCAACAGCAAGAACTCACCACGATCTATGGTCTAACAGCTGAAGCTCTTTCTGACTATGCCATTGATCCTGAGCTGCTTGCTCAATTTCCTCCAATTTTCAGCAGTGCCAGCAGTACCGATGAGGAAGTTCCTTTTCGTTACAGCAAAGGCTTGAAGAAAGTGCCTAAAAGCAAATTTGTCCCTGTCTATGATTTGCCCCACGACTTTTTGAAAAACGTCGAGGAACCGCAAGTCCAAATGGTGTTTCAGCAGCTCGCCCGTTGGCTCAAACAATAATTTGATACAAGTAAAGTGAAAATAATGTTTTTTTATTTCGACGAGTTCACAGAAAAACTCTGATTGCCTTCGCTTCCCCCTTATCTCAAAAAACGTGTGGTTTAATGAAACTCTTTTAATAAAAAAAGGCTTGATACAGGCTCAATTCAAGAGAGAATGCTATACTAAAGGGGAGTATGTTATAGGAAAGAAGGATGATGTTTTATGCATTTTGTCGGGATTTTGTGTTTGATCCTAATCACGACGACCCTCTTCTCGCATCTGGCGAGACGGATGGGCGTTCCTGCTGTTATCGGGCAGTTGTTAGCGGGGGTTTTATTAGGAGGCGCAGGACTCAATTGGGTCCATCCAGATATTCTGGTTCATGATTTTTCAGAGATTGGTGTTATTTTGCTGATGTTTTTAGCGGGATTGGAAAGTGATATTTCTTTATTGAAACGCTATTTTCGTCCAGGGATGCTCGTTGCCCTTTTGGGGATCGTGTTCCCTATGCTCTTCGGGTATGCCATGGGGGTCGGTTTTCAAAGCAGTCCCACAGAAGCGTTCTTTTTCGGGATCGTATTAGCTGCCACCTCAGTCAGTATTTCTGTCGAAGTATTGAAAGAGTTGAATGTGGTGAATACGAAAGAAGGGTCGACGATTCTTGGTGCTTCCGTCGTGGATGATATTTTGGTCGTGTTGGTTTTGAGTCTTAGCCTTTCCTTTTTAGGCGGCGAAAGCAGCCAAGCAACACCACTGCCGGTCACCTTATTGGTAGAGTTGATTTATTTTGTGTTGATTTTTCTATTAGTGAAATGGATTGCTCCGTTCTTATTGGCACTTGCAGAAAAGCTATTTGCAAATTCCGCGGTGATCATCATGTCACTGATCATCTGCTTAGGAATGGCGTATCTTGCTGACCTCGTTGGGTTAAGCTCGGTCATTGGTGCCTTCTTCGCAGGGATCGCTGTCAGTCAAACGAAGGTTCGTGAGGAAGTGGAACACAGTGTCGAAGCATTAGGTTACGCCGTCTTCATTCCGGTGTTCTTTGTCAGCGTTGGCTTAGAAGTTGATTTTTCCCGCTTAAATGAGCAATTATTCTTTATTCTTGCCTTTACCGTGGTCGCGATCATGACCAAATTGGTCGGCGGCTATGTCGGGGCGAAAATCGCGAAATTCTCAAACAACAGTGCTTGGATGGTGGGAGCTGGAATGATTTCCCGAGGTGAAATGGCATTGATCATTTTACAGATTGGTCAACAAAACCAATTGATTTCGTCCGCATTGTATTCCCCTTTGGTGATCGTTGTCTTGTTGAGTACCTTGATCTCTCCCCTGATCTTAAAATACTTTACGAAAAAGATTTATTAAGCGATGTAGCAACAGCTAGGCGATACCGATGATTGCGAAAAAAACAGCGCGGGTTTTGTAGTGACCGCTCAACGGCCGATTGTTGATCGAACGTTGGGCGGTCGCTTCCTTTCCCGCGCTGTTTTTCTCTATACAGGTATAAAAGCGACTATGCTGCTAGTTACTAGAAACCAATGTTAATTTCCCATGATCGATTAGATACACGTCATCCGCGACGGCATCGATAAACGCTTGATCGTGAGATGTGAACAAAACGATGCCTCGATAGCTGCGAATCAATTGTTCCAAGACGGTGATTGTCGGTAGATCAATAAAGTTCGTCGGTTCATCAAGTATCAAGACATTGGCAGATTGAGTAAAGATGCGTGCGAGCTCGACCCGTGTCGCTTCCCCGCCGCTTAGCACATTGACTGGCTTCATCACGTCAATCTGGCTAAATCCCAGATTGTGTAAAATACTGCGGACCAGTGGTTCCTGATAGTCTGTTTGAGCCATCAATTCCGTCAAAAGCGGTGTGGTGCTGTTTTTTCGATAGCCCATTTGCTCGTAGACCGCAAAGACGATTTTCGGTGATACATAGATTCCCTCTCCGCCTGCGATGATTTCTTTTAGTAAAGTCGACTTTCCCGAACCGTTCGGACCCACGATAGCGATTTTCTTCCCGGCAGCAAACTGGAAACTGCTGCTGTCTAGCAAACGTTTCGCCCCTCTTTGAATGGTTACTTGCTCCCCACGAATCGGTCGTTTATTATGCAGCTCCACTGCAGGGACTACTGGAAAACGAATCGCCTGCTGCCGGGCGACACCCTTCACTTCTTCCAAGTGATCCAAGCGGCTTTCCATGGCTTTGACTGTTTTTTGCAATGACTTTTGCACCGTGTCTTTTTGTTTTGATGACGACAAACGGTCTGGTCGGATGTTCTGCTGCCGCTTTTTTTCAGAAATGCGACTGCTCTTGATCGCTTGTTCTTTTTTCTTTTGGATCGCTTGGGTCAACTGCTGTTTTTGTTGCTGATACTGCGCAGCCTCCCAGGCAACACGCTGTGCCGCTTGCTCTTTTTGCTGTCGGTAACTGTCATAATTACCAGAATACTCGGTGACTTTTCCTTGATCGACTTCCCAGATTTTCGTTGCCAGCTGATTCAATAGATACCGATCATGACTGACCACGATCAGGGTGCCATAATAATACTGCAGTTCATCAATCAAGACTTGAATTCCTTGCTGGTCCAAGTGGGTCGTTGGCTCATCGAGCAAAAGTCCTAACTGATAGGAAGATAACGTTTGTGCCAACCGGTATTTGGTCTCCTCCCCGCCGCTTAGTGTCGCCAATTCATTTGTTGGGATCGAAAAACGACCGAACAGCGCCCAGTCAAGGGCCTCCGTCTTTTCAGTCACCTCAGCGATTTGCGGGAAATAGTGAAACGAATTTTCTTTTTGGATCGTTCCTGAATCAGGATCGACCACTCCCGCAATCAACTTCAGCAAGGTAGACTTGCCTTGCCCGTTTGCGCCCACGATCCCGATACGATCCGTTTGATAGGCACTCAGTTCTTCAATGTTCAGTACTTCTTTGGCCCCATAATTTTTGATTAGATTGTTTATTTTTACACTTAATTGTTCCATCAGTCTGTCCTTCCCGTCTAGGAAAACGCAAGCACAAAAAAAAAGGGCATAGCCTACCGCTATACCCTGATTTTAATAAGAAATTGGAAAAAAGAGGACACTCATCCCTTGAAATCACGATTGCCTAGACTTTTGAAATAGATTTAAGTTAGCTATTCAAAAGGTCAATCCACAATTTCATCGATGCTGTCATGTTTTTTCCTCCTCTTTTTGTCGTAGTTGTCTGTTGAATGACAAGCGGAAAATCAGCCGCTACTGTTTACCGTTTACGGTATTTCAGGAAGCTTCTTTAGTCTATCAACGAATCAATCGTAGCACGTTTTCAAAAAAGAGTAAAGTTTCATCACAAGAATGATTGGTCTTATACGCCATCGGTGATTTTTTCTGCTAATTTGACCTGGGCTTTTTCACCATTGAAGATTGCACGATCCAGTTCTCCTTCATCATGAGCAACGATCAACGCCACCGTGACGTCAGGGTCAACATTCAAGAGGGTCCGAAACATCCCAGAAAACCAATCGATCCCTGCCAGTAAGGCGATGCTTTCATTAGGTAGTCCTAACATAGGTAAAACCGTAGCCAGTGTGACTAATCCGCCGCCTGGAACGACGATCGTTCCCAAGCATGCCAACGAGGACAACAAGACCACTTGCAAAAGATCCCCCCAGCTCAATTGGATCTGGTACGCCTGAGCAACGGTTACGATTGCCAGGGCTAAAAATAAGGAGAGCCCATTGCTATTTAAGGTCATGCCTAAAGGCATCACGAGCTTATTGATTCGATCACTGATCCCAAATCGTTCTTTGCCATCTTCGATTTGAAACGGCAATGAAACAGCAGAAGAGGTGGTCGTAAAGGAAACCACCGATAGACGCCACATATTCTTTATCAAACGAAACAAGGAAACTTTGCAATAGAGCGACGTCAAGAGAAACCAAAGAAACAAAAAGAGCAAAGATGCCGCTGCTAACGTCAATAAAAAACTGGCTAACATTCCCAACACACGAATGCCGGTATCTTCTACCAAGGAAGCAACAAGGCCGAAAATCCCGATCGGCGCCAACTTCATGATCATGCTGACCATTTTTAACAAAATATGATTAAAACTACCGATCATATCTAGAAACAGCTGATTCTTTTTTTCATGCTTGATTAAGCTCAAGGCAAGGCCAAAGAAGAGCGAAAAAATAATCACTTGGATCATATTCTGCTCCACCATGGCTTGAATAATGTTCAGTGGAACAAAGTTCAAGATGACTTCTTCTATGCTGCTGGTACTTAATGCAGTTTCTGTACTTTGCAGCAGCGACTGATCAAGGCCTGCGCCGGGCTTGAGGATCAAGGCGAACAAGAGACCGAAAATAGCGGCGACGAGGGTCGAACCGGTAAACCAGAGGAAGACTTTCCCGCCGATCCCACCTAATTCTTTTGGATCAAGTCCCCCCACCGCTTCAATCACCGAGCCCATGACCAACACGACCACAGACATTTGAATCAGTCGCAAGAAGAAGTCCCCGACTAGCTGCATTTGATCACCTAAACCGGGAAAGGAAACGCCCCAAAAAATCCCCAATACCGTTGCAATCATGATTTGGCTGGTCAAACTGATTTTTAAGGATCGTTTTTTCATCTGTTGTTCCTCACTTTTCTACTTTGCTGTTTTCTTAGAGTTTACAGTCAAGAATAAGAATGTACCACCGATCAACAAAATAATTGCTATATAAAAGCCCATTACTTTTGACCCTGTTGCATCCGAGATCGATCCAGTCAATGTTGGTGCGATAACGGAAGACATCATGCCGAAAAAGTTGAAGACCCCTAATGTCGTACCGACCCCAACTTTTGGTGCATTTTCCCCTAGCCAAGAAATGATGATTGGTTCAACCGCTAGTTTTCCAAGGAACCCGTACAAGATCAACGCGATCATTAAGAAGGTCGAATTTGTTGCTTGCACCGTTACTAATAACATCAACGCCGCTAATACTTCTAAAATAACGATAAAGGTAACTTTTTTATGCATGTATTTGTCTGCCAAGCGGCTAAAGAACAAGGCCCCAGGAATCGAAGCAAATGCCACCAATGAAGAAGAGAAGCCGATTGCGACTCCTTGGAAGCCTCGTTCTGTTCCTAAGAAGTTTGGTAACCAAGTAACCGTCATATAGTAGGCATAACACGTCGCAAAATATAACACATACGTAAAGAGCATCCGCAGGGAGAACAAGGTCGAAAGGGAAACTTTTTCTTTCGGCTGATCCGTTGTTTCTTCTTCAGCTGCTGCTTGACTCTCCAAGAAAGCTACGTCTTCTTTGTTGCTGCGGATCACCAATGCGAAAGCGATCGTCATACAAACGATCAAGAAAGCGGATAAATACATCATTGTTTGCCAAGGCATGTTCATCTGAATAACGATAAAGCTTGATAAGATCATCCCAAACCCTGAACCAACGGCAGAACCACTATTGACGATCGCTGTTGAGAAGCTCTTCTTTTCTTTCGGAATGTTCTGTGAGGTCAAAGAATACGCGGAACCATAAAATGATCCACAGCCGATCCCTGCTAAAAAGCTACCGGTATAGATCATGGAGATTGAAGAGGCTTGTGAAATCAGTAAAGCTGCCAGTGCAAATACCACAAATCCCGGAAGCAGAACTGTTTTCTTCCCAATCTTATCCACTAAAAAGCCGGCAGGGATCTGCATGATCACATAGCCGAAAAAGTAAAAGCTGGCAATCGATCCTAATGCTGTATCAGAAATATTGCCGCCAAGTGACTCATTGATTTGCGGATAGACCGGTGATAACGCAGCGCGATAAATCCAGATAGTGACCCAGCCTGAACACATTAAGATAATAATTTGTTTCCAGTAGGCAAGCCCACCACGTTCTTTATTGATTTCCATTTTTTTCCCTCCATCAGTTACACAAGTAAAGTTTGTGAAGCACGTCAACGAAAGCGCTTTAAGATAGTCTTAGTGTACGTTTTTTTGCCGACGATTGCATTTGTCATTTTTCACAAAGCGCTTTCAGTCGTTGTGCATTTGTGCTAAAAATTTAAGTCGTTTTTTGGTAGTAATTTAACGCAGCGATGAGTGCTTTGCCGGCAGAAATTGGTGCTTGCTGGTACAATAGTGCCCCTTCTAACGCGGCTAGGACATGTAAAATATTTTCTTTGCGGCTGCTGTAGCCCATATTTCCAATCCGCCAGATTTTTCCTTCTAGATCACCAAATGAACTAGCGATCTCTACACCAAAGGAGTGAAGCATCTCTTCTCGGACAGCTTCGCCATCAACACCTTCTGGAATAAAGATGGGGGTAACTGTCGGCATTTTGGTTGCTTTTTCGCCATAAATCGAAAGCCCCATTGCCTCCAGTCCAGCGACCAACGCCCCTTCATTCGTCAAATGACGTTGATAGGCTGCATCGAGGCCTTCGTTTAGCAACATCCGTAATCCTTCATGAAGCGCATAGATCATACTCGTCGCTTCTGTGTGATGGTTGATTCGCTCTTTGTTCCAGTAGCGTTGCAATTGACTCAAATCCAAGTAATTACTCATAATGTGCCGCTTGTTTCGATCCGTTTTGCTCAAGCCTAATTCTTTTTGGTAACGGGCATTAAGGACGGCTTCGACTCGATCGTTGTAGGTCACTAATGAAAGACCAGACGGCACACTTAAACACTTCTGTGTACCGGCAATTGCCAAATCGACACACCAATCATCGACTGACAGGGCCACGCCACCATAAGTCGCCACCATGTCAACGACAAAGAAAATATCTTTTGCGCGACAATACTGCCCGATTTCTGCTAACGGCTGCATTTGCCCATTGGCAGTTTCCCCGTGGACCATCGCCACGATCTTGGGTTGAAATGCGTCGATTTCTTTGATGACCTCTGCGGGTGCAAAAGGAGCCGTCCATTCTTTTTCTACATATTTGACTTGCGCTTGGGCACGTTCACAGATTTCTCCAAGTAAGAAAGCAAAGCGCCCATAGGCGGGGATCAAGACTTTGTCCCCTGGTTCGATCAAAGCGATCAGCGCCGCTTCTAAACCAGCTCGGGAAGTCCCATCAATGGCAAATGCCTCTTTGTTTTTGGTTCCAAACGGTTGTTTGATCATTTCTTTGACCTCATCCATGATCGCCAAAAAATTCGGATCAAACTGTCCCAAAATACGATTGGTCATTGCTTGAAGAACAGCTGGATGGGCTTCTACAGGCCCAGGTGTCATGATCGTACGTTGTGCGATCGTTAACTCTTTATACATCTTTTCCCCTCATTTCTCTTTTTGATTTCACTGCCCAACGCCTTGTCAACGTTTCCAAGTTTGTTGTACAATAAAGCTAAAAAAGGACATGTTTTTGTTTGTTTTGTTCAATTCTAAAAGGAGTTTCTCTATGAAGTTAGTTGCTGAATTGCTTGCTACACCACGCTTTTCCAATTTGCGTTTGTTGACAGATCCCATTACCGCGGAAATTCCCGTCGACAGTATCGAAATCACTGAGACCCCCGATATCGCCCACTATATTCCTGAGCATACCTTTATCTTAAGCACGGCGATGGTTTATAAAGATAATCAAGGAGCACTGCTTGAACTGATCGATTCCCTCGTAGCCAAAAATGCCGCTGGATTAGGCATCAAGATCGGTCGTTTTTTGGATGTCATCGATCCTGAAGTCATCGCCTACGCCGATAGTTTAGGTTTCCCCATCGTAGAAGTACCTGCCACGATGCCGCTGGGCCGTTTGATGCACCAGCTTTTGAATTTACTATGGAACACCAAAACCGAGCAGCTGAGTTATGCCTTAGATATCCAAAAACGGTTCTCTGCTTCCTTGATGAAGGATGTCAGCATCGCTCGCTTTATCGCTGATTTTGGCCAAATGGTCAATACACCGATCATTTTGTTGAATCCTTTCAAACAAGTGATTGCCCATTCCAAGCATTTCACCCGCATGTCAAAACCCGCGGAGTACTACATCCATCAATTAGGACAAACGAAAGGGGTTTTTACTGGTGAAAAAAGCGGGGCGATCCCTATCAAAGATCTCCATGAAAAAACGTCACAAATTTCTTATTATGCCATTGAAACCTCCACTTATTTCCCCCATTATTTAGTCATTTTGAATCCTGAGGCGATTCCTTATCCTGTCTCGGATTTTGCGCTGGAACAAGCAGCATTGGTCTTGTCGTTTATGCTCTACAAAAACCAAAAAGTGCAAGAATCTTTTGAAGATTTAAAAAGTGACTTTTTAACACGGATGATCGAATACCAGCAATCTTCCAAACAGGAACAAAAAGATTGGTTAGATCTCGGAAAGACTTACGGGTTGGTCAAAGCCCGCCATTATCGTGTCATCTATGGTGCCTGTGAACCAACCAAAGAAACCAAAGACAAAGACAAATACCTAAAAGAAGAAAGTGACTTGGTCTATCAGTGGTTTAGTGAACAACTGCCTTATCGCATCAAAGATGTTTGTCTCTTTCGCTTAAAGGGCAGCAATCACTTTGCGATTTTCGTGCAGCATAAGTGTGATGCCTTAGAAGACCATTTGATTGAGACCGCCAATGCTTTGACCAATCGGTTGCCTTTTCGAATGGCCTTTGGTGTAGGGAGTGTCTGTGAAAGCATCAATGATTTAGCCAGCTCCTACATTGAAGCAAAGACTGCTTATGAAGAACGAAGAGGCCAACATGATTCTCCCATCGTCTCTTTCTACCATCAACGGGGAATGCGGAGTCTATTTGAAAAAATGAGCCCTGAAGATATCCATTATTTCTGCCGCACGATCCTCAAAGAATTGGCGTTTCCGCAAGAAGATGCCACCATCGAATTGCGCAAAACCTTACGGGCTTACTTGGATTATCAATGTGAGATCACCCGCACCGCCAAAGCCTTGTTCGTTCATCGCAATACGATCAAATACCGCATCGAACAGTGCCAAAAGCTACTAGGAAAAAACGTGCATGATCCTAGCATTAGCCTGGATCTGCGCTTAGCCCTTGAGCTGTCCGAAGAAGGCGACTAATAGGCGAATCAAGCAGTTGGATCGTTGGTTTTACCCAGCGATCCTTGTGCCTGCTTCACCTAACAATGCTAAGTCTGCTTCTTCCAATGAGCAGATGATTGCCGTCTTTCCTTGCTTGGCAAACGCAATCGCCGCTTCCATTTTCGGCCCCATACTGCCTTCTGCAAAATGCCCCGCATCAAAATATGCTTGCGCTTCACTTACGGATAACCCCGTTAATTTTTCTTGCTCCGGTGTTCCGTAATTGATATAAACGTTGCTGACGTCGGTCAGCATCATAAATACATCGGCATCCACTTGTTCTGCCAGTTTTTTCCCAGTTCGGTCTTTATCGATGACTGCTTCGATCCCTTTCAAGCCTTCCGCTTGTTTTACGACTGGAATCCCACCGCCGCCACCAGCGATCACGATGGTATTTTGATTCAATAAATGAACCATTGATTCCACGCCGTGGATCGTCACAGGTTGTGGGGATGGCACGACGCGACGGTACCCACGTCCAGCATCTTCTTCCATCACCCAATGTTTTTCCTCAGCCATCGTTTTTGCTTCTTCTTCTGAGTAGAACAAGCCGATCGGCTTCGTAGGCTTTTCAAACGCGGGATCATCCGCTGCCACTTCCACTTGAGTCAATAAGGTCACGACATTGCTGGTCAGTGCTTCTTGCTCGATTTTATTTTTGATGCTTTGCTCCATCAAATAACCGATAAAGCCTTGTGACTCTGCATTGCAGACATCCAATGGAAACGGCGGCACGACTTCTTTGGCTTCTTCATTTTGTCGTAAAATATTGCCGACTTGCGGCCCATTGCCGTGCGTCACGACGATTTGATGGTCAAGTTTCTCGATTTTAGCGATCTGTTCTGCACTTAACTGGATATTTGCAAGCTGTGTCTCTACGGTCGCTGGTTGATTCGGTTTTAAAATTGCATTGCCCCCTAGAGCGATGACCACTCGTTTTGCCATATGAATTCCTCATTTCTATTGTTTTGAAATTGATTGATACTGCGAGCAAACCCTGCCAAAAAGTCAGCCCCCGAGGTATGACCGATCGCTAGTATCTCTTTGATTACTTGGGAAAAAGCTGCTGAATCGGTACACCTAGTCAAGGATAACGCCGATTGATTGAATGCGCCTGTCAGTGCATGCAGAAGATAATGTTTACTGACGTCAGTCGTCAAATCATTGACTGTCAACAGCCTTCTTTGTAGATAAGCCACCAAGCGGGTATCTTCTTGCCCCATCACTCGGCGAGCCAGCAAATGACCAACTAGCATATCATCGCCTGTGGGGGTCAATCCGACACCCCGTCCGACTAAATAAGCGACTGCTTGCCGTTGTTCTTTAAATGAAGGCGTGCATAGCTGATCGATTGCGTCGTAAAACGGATGATTGCTGCTGATGGTTTGTGAAACAGCTTCTTGAATCCCCGTCTTTTCCGTGACATGTTGGAGGGTTGACCAAAACAGTTCTCGATCAAATGGGACTGTGCCAGCTGGGAAGGTGGTTGTAAACATGGCTGCCTTTTGAAAAGACAGACGATGATGCGGAAAATGGATCACTCGTTGCTGAACCAAAAGAGTGGTACCAGCAAGCAAGTCGGTCGCCAACGCTGCATAATCGTCGGCAGCTAAAATCATCCCTTTGGGCACGCGAGCCGCTTGTTTGGAGACACAGATCAGCTGATCCTGACGAGGATCTTGCAGATTGAAACTATGCTGAAACACACTGTGAACGAGCCAGGTGCCATTGATAAATGCGGGTTCAAATAAAGCTTGGTCGATCCATTTTGCCTGTATCATCGCTAGGTTGCTCCTTTTCACGTTTTCAGACCCTGAGTTATTCTTCAAATCCTAATTTTTTTGCATAAGCCAAGACAGCTTTTTCAAAGCAATCCATTGGTGGTGTCACTGTCCCGGCCCCAATTTGTCCCCGTCCAGCTTGTTTGTTGGCGATCCCTGTATTGATCACCGGTAAGATCCCTGTTTCCACGACTTTCCGAGCATCGATCCCTAAACAGATCCCTTTGAAGTCCCATGTAGGAACGGGAAAATTCGGATTGGTATCAATGGAGATCTCTAACATCTCATTGCTGGTTTTCAACGCATCGTGAAATCCGCCGGAACCAACGAAGCGTGTCACAGCTGGGGCAGCAATCATCGCCATTCCCCCAACACCAAAGGTTTCCGTAATGGCACTGTCGCCCATATCTGGAGAGGCATCTTCTTCACTGAATCCTGAGAAATACAACCCTTTTGGTGTATTGACAGGACCGGTAAACCACTCGTCCCCCATACCAGAAATACGGATACCGAATTCATGCCCGTTGCGACACATTGCTGTCACAACCGTTCCTTCTTCAATCGTCCGGGCGCCATCAAGCACCGCTTTTGAAGAAGCCATCATGATATTCAAGAAAAACTGATCCGTGTCTGCTAGAAACTGAATGACTTCTGGTTTTTCTTTTTCAAATCCTTCAAGGGTAACGATCGCTGGTGCTACTTCTTTTAAGAACGCCAACGAAGCAGCGATATTCCGTTGATGGAACTCATCCCCCATGGCGATTGCTTTTGCGACTAAGACATTGATGTTCAAGCCATCGGGTTTTGTTTGTAGTGCAGCACTTAAAACTGGTGCTAACGTATTTTTCATCCAATGCAAGCGATCAATGACTTCTTGAGAATAGGCGCCAAAACGTAAAACTGCCCCAATCCCTTCGTTCATCGTACAGTACGCTCGGTTGCCGTCTGTTTTGTTTTCCACCACGAGAACCGGCATATTGGCAGAGGTGATGCCCCCCATTGGGCCAACCGCTTGCACGTGGTGACAAGGAATCAGTTGAACTTCCCCAGATGCTAATAAATGACGTACCTCTTCTTCCGTTTCGCCCCAGCCTTCAAAAAGTCCCGCTCCAACACAAGCGCCTTGAATCGGATCGATCATCTGGTCGTAGCGGATCGGTGGTCCTGCGTGCAATAGGACTTTTCCTTCACCTAATTCTGGAATGACACTGACTGCTGGAACGACATCCAACAAAAAAGGCGAACCGGCAACGATCTTGGCAATAACGGCTTGGTTTGCTTCTTCAATAGTTTCGTACACGATAACTTCCTCCTACTCTGATAGTGACACTTGTGCTAAGAAACGTAAGGCTTTTTGTAACGTTACGTTCCCACCAGCAATTGGCTGCCAGTCATATTGAACGACTTGACCGTGATGCGTCTGGATCGCTTCTGCAAAGCTACGTAATCCTACATTGATGAACGCGTCATTCGACAACAATTCGCGGCTCTTTTCAGATGGCTCTGGCAACCCATCGGCAGTTGTCACTGCTTTTGGCAACAGCTTACGACTAATTGGGGAAAAGGGATGGCCGAGCATTGCTAAAGCTTTTTTGACTGCTTGGGCATTGCTTTGACACAAAATCACGCCAGCTGCGGTTAAAATCTCTGCTTGCTCGTTGCTATCTTGGGGGTCTAAATCAGTTCCAACGATCGTAGCGATCACCGCTAACTCCCGACCAGCTGCTTGTGCTTCTTCCTTCAATGATTTGATGGTCGGTGCCAATTCACTCGCCATATCTTGATGAGAGCCGTACCCTAAAACGATATCTAACAAAATCACTGCCGTTTCAGGATCTTCCCCCGCTTGTTTCAACAGTTCGATCCGCTTTGTTGGGTCGATCATCGGATGGGGCTTGCCTTGAGTATAAATGTCATCACCTAAATCGATGATCTCATGGCCAGCTGCTTTTAAGATGTACCCTTCCTGATGGGTATCTTCTTGTTCCAGATTTAATCCTGCTTTAACAAGCATCGCTGCTTCGTACGCCAATGTTCCGCCAGAATAGTAAGCTTTGATTTTTTGTTGTTCAGGTCCAAAAGTGGCAGCTGCTGTTTCCTCTTTCACTGGCTCTAGTCCAATCTGTTCTTGACGTAGCAGCTGCACGGCTAATTGAGCCGCTTCTTCCAGCGTGTAGGCTCGGTAAAGATTTTCTTCGTGGTCCGTTGGCTCTTCCCCAAGAAAAATCGTGACTGCAGGTTTTGTTCCTCTTCTTAAAAGTGCCAACACTTCATCTCGGACACGTGGTGCAGGTGGTTTGGAGATCACCACGATCACCTCCGTATCAGGATCGTGTTCCAAGGCAAGAATGCTATCTTTCATGGTGATCCCACCGACGGCTTCTTTGAGATCTCGTCCACCGGTTCCGATGGCTTGTGTCACACCGGCACCCAATTTATGAATAATAGTGGTGACTTCTTGGATACCAGTACCCGAAGCGCCGACAACACCGATTTTCCCTTTACGGACGGCATTGGTGAAGGCTACTGGTATCCCATTGAGAATCCCTGTGCCACAATCTGGTCCCATTAAAAGAAGTCCTTTTTCATGCGCCAGTTTCTTTAGCCGAACTTCCTCTTCCAATGAAACGTTATCACTGAAACAAAATACATGTTTGCCCGCTGCTAATGCGGTTTCAATTTCTGGTGCTGCCATAGTACCGGGAATCGATAAGACAGCGACCTTCGCATCTTTTCCAAGATCTAAGGCTTTTTCCCAAGTTTTGACGCTTTGGGTTTCCTCTCCTGCGCTATTGCTTTGGTCCGATAAGAAGGCATCGATTTCTGACAGGACTGTTTCAATGATTTCTTCCTCTTCGATGTCTAAAACGAGCACCATATCGTTGGATGTCGCATTGCTCATCTCCTCGGTATAAAGACTACCCGTCTTGAAAATGTCCTTATTGGCAGGTGTGCCCATCATGACCGAAGCGTTGTTGATCCCTTCGATCGTCAGTAGACGATTGGTCAAAAGCATTAAAACAATGGAATCTTGGTAATTGTTTTTTTGAATAATAGTGTGTAACATGGGTCTCCTCACTCTCCTGTTCCTGTCTGTGCAAAGGCATCTGACCCAGAATACTGGTCAAAATGAACCGTGTCGCTAATGAGATAGCGATAAATGTTCTTCTCGATGGGAATGCCTTCTGCCATATATTTTTCATAGGTTAGTTGATTGATCTCGCCTGGATAATAGACTTGCTGGAACTGTTCAGCAGCCGGTATGTCATGCAGTTCGGCAACCATCGTCTCCACCGACTCTTTAAATGTGTCTAAATCTGTAAAGCGTTGCGGATCGATCAGCAAAATAAATTGCCCTAAGTCGCGACCTTTCGTCAGATCGTTGTACATAGAGGAAACATGCTTGCCAAAAGGCAGCCCAAGGAGCATTCCTGATAAGATATCCACCATCATCATCAACCCAAAGCCTTTTGGCCCTGAGATCGGCAGTAAGCCGTGGACATGATGTGGATTCGTCGTTGGCTTGCCATGAGCATCCACGGCCCATGTCGCAGGAATCTCTTTATTTTTGGAGCGAGCGTCTAATATTTTGCCCCACGCTTGGACCGTCGTTGCCATGTCAAAGACCACCGGTGCCCCCTGTTTTCTTGGTGCGGCAAATGCGATTGGATTGGTACCAAAATAATTTTCTTTGCCGCCAAAAGGAACCACCATTGAATCTGATTGGCACATAGATAATGCAATCAAGTCAGCTTCTGCAGCTTTTTTGACATAATAGGATAGCGCCCCACTATGACTCGTTTTCCGTACACCAACCGCCGCGATCCCAGAACGTTTGGCCATCTCAATGGCATGCTTTGTCGCTTCTAATACAACGACCTGCCCTGCGCCATTTTGACCGTGAACGATCCCGCTGCTAGGCCCAGTCTCTTCAAACGTGATCTGTGGAGTGCGATTCATTCCACCTTTAGCGATCCGCTCTGCGTAATAGTCTACCCGTACAGCCCCATGAGAGTGGATCCCGCTGGCATCGGCAAAGACCAAATGCTCTGCAACGATGGCTGCGTGCGCTTCAGACAAACCAGCAGCCGCTAATTTTTTTTGGATCAATTGCTGTAACTCTTGTGACTGTACAATAACCGTCTCTTCCATTTTCTAAACTCCTTTAAATTTCCGGATCGCGGTTGCAATCTTTGGAATAAATATAGGTCAATGGTTCGTCACGACCAACACCATAGGCCGCTTGCTGTACATAGGCACTCATGAAAATGTAGTCGCCTTTTTCCACTGGGAACCACTCATTATCTAAGTTATACATCCCTTTACCTGACAGTAAGTACGCTCCATGTTCTTGGTAGTGGGTCTCAATGTAGCCATGACTTGCCCCTGGTTCAAAGGAAAGGATATGGATATTCATGTCAAAGCCCAGCTCTTTGGGCAGGAAATCCCAAAGTAGGACGTCTGCCATCCCTTCGTATTGGATCGGTGTCAACTCTGAAAGATTCCCCACTACTTTGTAGGCTTGGTGATTTTCTAGCGGTTGGTAACGCTTCTTATACAAGAATACTTCTGTCGCTTCTTCTTGGAGATTTTTCATATACAGTTTTTCTCCAGCAGGCAGATAGATATAGCCTCCGTCCGTCAATGTATGGGTTTCTTTGCCATCACTTACTTCCAGTTTGCCCGAGATGACATACAAGAAACTCTCGATCTCTGGACCGCCGAAGCCCAATTGGTTGGCGCCATCTTTTTTGAATGAAATGATGTAATCGACAAAAGACGCCCCTAATTTTGGTGTGCCGAGTATCGAACATTCACAGTTTTCGAATCCTGGAATGACATTATTCACTAACCCGTCATGCGGCAAGATCGCAAAATTATTTTTTCTAATGACTGCACGTGATTGCAGCAATCCATCTAAATAGCCCGTATTATTATTTTTGTATCCCATGTGTGTCCCTGCTTTCTATTCTTTGTATGCTAGCTCGTAAAGGGAAGCTGCTAAAACTTCTACCCCAGCTGTTAAATCTTCGATAGTTGTTGCTTCGGCTGGGTTGTGGCTAATCCCATCAATACTTGGTACAAACAGCATCGCTGTTGGAAAATGTGGTGCAATGATTTGGGAATCATGACCCGCCCCACTATGCATCACTTTGTAGCGTTTGCCGGTTTGCTTCACCGCTTGTTCCACCGTGGCAACGATCGTATCGTCCATCGGCACAGGGCGTTCATCCATCCATAGATCCATCTCCACTGTCAGGTCATGCTCTTGGGCGATCGCTTGAATGATCTGTTCTGCTTCAGCAGTAAAGGCATCCAATAGTTGCCCATCGGTATGGCGACAATCCATCGTAAACAACACTTCACCAGGAACCACGTTGACCGTATTCGGTTTTGGCTCAACTTTACCGAATGTCACTACTAATGGATCCCCAAGCTCTAAGCCACGGTCAATCACTGCGGCACACATTTTAGCAAAACCATACACAGCATCTTGACGATAGCCCATCGGTGTGGTGCCTGCATGATTGGCTTGTCCTTTTAAGACAAAGGTGTAGCGCTTTTGACCAGCGATACTATTGACGACACCGATCTGCAAGTTTTCTTTTTCTAAAACACTGCCTTGTTCGATATGGATTTCCACAAAGGCTTTGATGTCTGATCGAACCGGTTCTTGTGGGTCGCGAAAGTCAAAGCCCTGGCGTTGCATCTCTGCCACGAAGCTGTTGCCTTCAAAATCTGCGATCGCTTCAACATCGGCTTTTTTGGCTTCTCCGACAAAGTTTTTGCTTCCCCAAAAAACGGTTGGAAAACGACTGCCTTCTTCTTCTGCCATTGAGATGACTTCCAAGGAGCGTAAAGGTTGTCCATAGGTCTCTTTTAAATACTTGATCGCTAAAGCAGCAGCAACGACCCCGTATTGTCCATCCAATGTGCCACCGTTGACGACGGTATCGATATGTGACCCTGAAAGAATCGTTTCTTCTGGATACTGGCTGCCTTCCATTCTGCCGAAGAGATTGCCGACTGCATCATAGGACGTCGTTAAGCCAGTTTTTTTTAATTGTTTTTCTACAAATGATTGCGCTTCTTTCCATGAATCGGTATAAAGCAGTCTAGTCATTCCTCCAGTTGGATCACTCCCAATCTGAGATAATGCATCGATCATTGCCGCTACTTCTTTTTTCAACTCCATTGTTCTGCCTCCTTTGATTTATACGGTTATTGTAAGCGTGTTACTGAAGGACATCATTGTTCACTTTCGACAAAACCGTTTCTATTTTTAGTCATAACGCTGTTTTCTAAACCGCTTCCTTCTCCTATACTCTTCCTTATACTATCGAAGAAGAGAAAGGAAGAAAACAATGGTTTATCCTAAAAATGCCTTTGCGCAAACAGAAAAAATCCAATTTGACACCTACGGCACTTTGCCGTTAGAAGTGACGATCCTAAAAGCAGCGCAGCCTCGGATCAGCCTTTTGTATTTTCATGGTGGTGGCTTCCTCTATGGTCAGCGAGAAGACCTTCCGCAGGATTATGTCCACCAATTGCTGGCTGCCGGTGTTAGCCTTTATCTCTTTGATTATCCACTGGCTCCCGAAGTAGCGCTGAACGACATTTACCTTCATACAAAAAAGGCAGTGGAATGGTTTTTGACAGAGGGCTGGCACTTCAGCGGCGTTGGTGCAAATGAGTACATTCTATTCGGTCGCTCCGCCGGCGGTTTTTTAGCGACCTTACTGACCGCACGCACAAAGCATCCGGAGCAAAAAGGCTTGATCCGATTTTACGGATACCAAGAGTTGTTTTATAAAGAATTTTTGCAGCCGGCACGCTTTTACACGCAATTTCCGAAAGTCCCGCCACTCGACGCCGAAGCTATGATCGAAAGCCAACCAATCACCCACGGCACGTTAGAAAAACGATTCCCTTTGTACCTTTCCGCCCGTCAATATGGCAACTGGCAGCGTTATTTAGGCAATCGGGAACAGCTGGCAGCCTTGGCGATTCCTGCTGCCGCTTACAAAGACTTTCCTCCTTGCTTTGTCGTTCATTGCAAAAAAGATCCAGACGTTCCCTTCAGCGCCTCCGAAGCTTTCGCAGCACAAGTCCCCCGTGCCAAAACACTTTGGCTCGATTTAGATCAGCATGACTTTGATCGGACACCAAATGCGATCGCTGATGAGTGCTATCGAGAGATGATTTCATGGCTCCTTTTAACAATAGAGAAAAATTAAGCGCAGATTTGGCCATGCTTCTTTAGTAAACAAAAACAGGCGATCTTCAAAGGAATGTTCCCTCTAAAGATCGCCTGTTTTTTGATTATAGTGAGTTGAAGGTATTCACAACATTTTCAACACTAAAGCCGAATTCTGTTAATACTTTGTCGCCAGGTGCGGATGCACCGAAGTGATCGATCGCGATCACTTTTCCATGGCAACCGGTGTAACGTTCCCAACCAAATGGGGAAGCCGCTTCGATCGCTACGCGTTTCTTCACTGCTTTTGGCAAGACGCTTTCTTTGTATTCTGAGCTTTGTGCTTCAAACAGATCAAAGCTTGGTAAGGAGACCACCGATACATCGATGCCTTCTTCTGCCAATTTAGCTTGTGCATGGACCGCAAGATTCACTTCAGAACCTGTGGCGATCAAAATCCCCGCTGGTGTTTCACCGGCTTGTTTTGAAATCACATAGCCACCTTTTGCGACATTTTCATCCGCACCAGTTTGCGTGCCTTCGATCACTGGTAGGTTTTGTCGGCTTAAGACTAAGACCGTTGGTTTATCCGTTGTTGTCATAGCCAGTTTCCAAGCAGCACGGGTTTCATTGCCGTCTGCTGGACGAATCACTTGGACATTTGGCATGCAACGGACGCTAGCTAATTGCTCGATTGGCTCGTGGGTCGGTCCATCTTCCCCAACCGCCACGGAGTCATGTGTCAAGACATAGATCACAGGTGCATGCTGGATCGCAGACAAGCGCACCGCTGGACGCAAGTAATCAACGAAGACGAAGAAGGTCCCGCCATAGATTCGGGTACCGCCATGCAATTGGATGCCGTTCATGGCTGCCGCCATCGCAAATTCTCGGACACCAAACCAAATGTTGCGGCCTTCGTATTGGCCAGGTTCAAAGTCTTTTTCTGCTGCCACCATCGTGTTGTTGGAGCCAGAAAGGTCAGCCGATCCGCCCCATAGACTAGGGACGGCTTTGGACAACGCTTGGATCATCTCTTTGCTGGATACCCGGCTAGCTTGTGAGCTGCCAACTTCGTAGCTTGGTAATGCTGCATCCCAATCTGCTGGCAATTCACCCGCAAAGGCTTGTTTGAATTGCGCCGCAAGTTCTGGGTAGGCTGCTTCATAGGCATGGAAAGTTTCGTTCCAAGCTGCTTCAGCTTTTTTCCCTTCATCGATCATGGTTTCTTTGAAGCGCACGGCAACTTCTTCAGGTACGGTAAATTCTGGGTATTCCCAACCATAAATCGCTTTAGCTGCTGAAATGCCTTCGGCACCGATCGGCGCACCATGAACGGCAGAGGTGCCTTGATTTGGCGCACCGTATCCGATCACAGTCTTGATTTCGATCAAGGTTGGTTTGTCGCTTTCAGCTTTTGCTTCGTCGATCGCTTTTGAGATCGCTTTTGAGATCGCTTCTAAATCATTGCCGTCTTCAACGAGAATGTGTTGCCAGCCATACGCCTCAAAACGCGCACCGACATTTTCTGTAAAGGCTTTTGAGGTCGGACCATCTAGGGAAATGTCGTTTGAATCGTACAAGACGATCAGTTTATCTAATTTCATGTGACCCGCCATGGATGCAGCTTCTTGCGAAACACCTTCCATCAAATCCCCATCGCCACATAAGGCATAGGTATAGTGATCGATGACTTGATACTTGTCGCGATTGTAGGTTGCAGCCAAGTGGGCTTCGGCCATCGCCATACCGACTGCCATGGCGATCCCTTGTCCTAAAGGTCCAGTGGTTGCTTCCACGCCGTCTGTGTGATCGACTTCTGGATGTCCTGGCGTGCGGCTATCCCATTGACGGAAGTTTTTTAGATCCTCAATGGTCACATCGTAACCAGACACGTGCAACAAGCTGTACAATAGAGCCGAACCATGTCCAGCAGACAAAACAAAGCGGTCACGATCCACCCAGTTGCGAGAAGTCGTTGGATTGACTTTCAAGTGTTTCGTCCACAAGGCATAGGCCATGGGTGCTGCCCCCATCGGTAATCCTGGATGTCCTGAATTGGCTTTTTGTACGGCTTCGATACTTAATGTACGAAGGGTGTTCACTCCTAATTGATCGATTTTATCAAATAATTTTTTCAATTAAATTGCCTCCTTCACTTTCTTCAGCCAGCATGTTTCTATTCACTGCCTTTTCACAATAGAAAAGAACCAGACACCCAAAGTTTACAGGCTAGGAGTCATCTAATGCTCCTCTTTTTAACAGTCCGCAACTTGAGTCGTCCGGTTATTTTGCTTTCGGCTTTGCTTAGCTACTCAAAACTTTTCCAGTCATTTCTTGATAATCTGCGACCATGATCGACCATGCTTTGGCAATGTCATCATCTAAACCAAACAATCCACTGCGTCCGACAATATAGATGTCTGGATTGGCTTCATCGATCCGTTTGAAGGATTTCCGATTGGAGGAACCATCCATTTCAATGACATAGTGATAGTCGTATTCTTCCCGTAATTCCCGCAGTTCAACAATTTTATCTAACGCCCCTTCAATAAAGCGTTGGCCAGCAAACCCTGGATCAACCGTCATGATCGTGACTTTATCCAAACGATCGATATAAGGCAAAATGACCGATACTGGCGTTTCAGGATTTAAGACGATCCCGGCTTTTAATCCGGCATCATGGATTTGATCGATCAGACGAAATGCTAACCCATCCAAAACTTCAGCGTGCATGCAAATCCATTCACAGTTGATATCGATCAGCTGCTGCACCCAAAAGGCAGGTTCAGTGACCATCAAATGAGCGGACAAAGGCAACGTACTGATTTTGCGGACCTCTTGAATAAACCATGGGGATAGGGAAATATTGGGTACGTAATGACCATCCATAATATCAATATGATAGGAGTCCACTTGGTCATTCAAAAAAGTGATTTGCTCTTTAAATTTATCTAGATCCATCGTCATCAGTGACGGTGAAAATTCAACTTTGTTCATAGACTTATCCTTTCTCCTCGATCAGTCTTGTACTGAGAGGAACGATTCTTCTTTCAATTGAATCGCTTTTCTTAGAAAATTTGAATATCATCTAAATCGATTTCTTCTTCTTCCACTTCTGCTTGCGCGGCTACTTGTTCTTCAGTGACATTTTTCTTGATCAAAGCCAAGGTGATCCCAGTCACTACTATATTTACCAACAAAGCTACTGCCCCAGCCCATGGACGAGTCATAGTCGGCAGCATCAGCACACCACCAAACGGTACCGTTGCATCTGCCCCTAAGACCATTGAAACAGCACCTCCAGCAGCGCCACCGATAGCTGTTGCGATCAGCCCTCGGACGATATCGTTCATAACGATTGGGATCACCCCTTCAACGATATTGATCACACCCATTGGTACGGCAGATTTTAACGTTTCCACTTCTACAGGCGTATAGATGTTTTTGCCGAACAATTTTGCAATAAAGAATGCTAAACCAAAACCGATTGGTGTTGCAGTATTGACTAATTGCAACGCAGTGATCGGTCCATTGATCCCTTCTGCTTGCATCGTCAGAACAAAAGCAAAGACCGTTTTATTGATTGGTCCGCCATAATCAACGCCACTCAACAAGCCGATGACCGCACCAAAAACCAATAATGAAGAGGAGCCTAAGCTATTTAATGCGTTCGTTAGTAAGTTCGTAAAGGCAGTGATCGGTGTACCGATAATATAGACCATGATCAGACCACCGATCAAAGAGGTCAAAAAGGGAATGATCAATGTCGGCATCAAGCCTTTCGCCCAATTTGGTACTTTAATAAATCGTAAAATAGCAATTACTAGATATCCAGCTAAGTAGCCGCCCAAGATTCCTCCAATAAAACCTGCACCAATGGCATTGGCTGTCAAACCAATAATAAACCCTGGCGCGATCCCCGGTTTTTCGGCAATCGCATAAGAAATTCCTGTCGCAATGACCACCGGAAGCAACCCGAGTCCTGCGCCTCCCATCGTAGCTAAAGCATCCCAAATCGTAAATTCACCTGGCACCAGTTGTCCCTGACTGGTGCCGCCGAAAGCCATGCCAATGGCAATCAAGAATCCGGCACCGCAGACGATCGGAATCAAATAGGAGATGGCTGTCAACAAATGTCCTTTTAAATTCAATGCTTTGATTTTTTCCATAGTTTCCTTCCTCCTTCGGTTTGCTTAGACCGCCTGCTGTTGAACGACCTCTTTGGCTTTTTCCAACAATTTGCTTGGGGACTTGATGGCAACTTCGGTCGGCACTTGAATGATCCGTTTCCCTTCAAATCGTTCTCGTCCTGCTACTTTGACGTCAACTGCTAAAATCACGACATCTGCAGCCGCAATCGCTTCAGGTGACAATTCATTTTCACGGCCGATCGTTCCTTGTGTTTCCACATGGATCTCGTAACCTGCCTTTTTTGCCGCATTTTCTAACTTTTCTTGCGCAATATAAGTGTGAGCGATCCCTACTGTACATGCACATACTCCGACGATTTTCATAATAATTCCTCCTTAAATTTTCTGTTATCCTTGAAATGCTTCAATCACTTGCTGCGGCTCTTTTGCTTTCAACAAGGCAGCCGTCACCTCGTCATTTCCTAATTTCCGAGCGAACAAAGAGAGCAGTTTCAAATGCTTTTGCGCCCCTTCCGTGTCATCACCGACGGCAAATAAGATAATTCCTTTCACTCCCTTGCCATCCAACGTTTCCCAAGGGATCTCTTGTTTTAAAACCCCGATTGCTACGCCGATCTCCTTCACATGAGCACTTTTTCCATGGGGAATGGCAATGTAATTGCCAATCCCTGTTTGACCAACTGCTTCCCGCTCATAGACATCTTTTAAAAATGCTGCCTGATCCGTCAAGTACTCATTGGTATATAAAAGCTGACTCAATTGCTGCAGGGCTTCTTCTTTAGAAGCGGCCTCCATGTTGGTTTTGATTATTTTTGGATCAATCACTGTTGAAATATCCATTCGTTTTCCTCCTCTAGTTGAGTACCTCTTGCCTTACTGAATTGACCATTCATTCCTATCAGCCGCATTGGTTGAGAAGGAAGGCTTCGATTTCTTCTTTTGATTTTTCTGCAATGAATTGCAGATTTTCTTCATAGGCGAAACATTTCATTAAGCGGATGACTGCTTGTTTCACCGCGGTTGTTTCGTTAGTCTTCATCAGGATCGCAAAAATCGTTTTTGCTTGCAGCGTTCCCTGCCAAAGGACTTCTTCACCTCTGACGAGGACGATTCCGCTTTTTTTCAACACAGTACTTTCAATGTGTGGTAGCGCAAAATCTTCAGCAATCATCGTATTGCCGCTCGCTTCTCGGGCTTGCAGTGCTTCAAATAGCAGGGTTTTGCTCTCCGTCAGCCCGATTGTTTGGCTAACACCTGCAATCTTCCTTAAAACATCGACTTTCGTCTCTCCTGCTTCTGTTGAAACTAACGTAAGGGACAAAGGGAATTTAGTCATTTCTCACCCTCCCAATCATCGCTTCAAGGCGTTTTTGGTCTTCCATCGTCAGCATGGCGCTCACGATCACAACCGGAATCGGACTATCGATCGTTAATTGAACGGTTGAGATGATCATCTCCGTAGCCGGGTGTTGCTTTAAAGCCGCTTCCACATCACGAGAAGGTAGGACAGCGGTGATTGCTAACTCACGAAATTTCTTATGCACTTTTACTTTTAATAATTCGGAGGTCCCGATTCCTGTAGTACAGACGATCATGACCTTGAGTTGTTGAGGATGTTCTTCGATCGCTTGAGCAAAGTAAAGGGTGACAAAGCCGATTTCATCTTCTGTGAGCGCTGGCAAATCGTACACTTGGCAGATTTCTCTTGCAGTCTCTTCGGTAGCAAAAAACAAATCTGTATATTCTAATTTGATTTGCTCCAAAAGATTGTTTTTGACTTCGATCCCATGTCGCAACCGATTGATCATTGGTTTGATATGGCGAGCCAATTTACCGAATAACTCCTCGTCTTCAAATGACCGCTGCAGCTGAGTGCTCATTTTTTCTATAAATGCATTAGAAATTAGTTTTACTTGTTCTGACAGATCCTCTAATTCATCCGTGGCCTTTTGCATCCGTGAGGAGACGAGGTATTGATACATATAATAGCTTTCGTTTTCCGGTAATTTCGTATGCAAGTACTGTTCGCTATTGCCAATGATCTCTTTGGCGATGGTGGCTAATTCTGGGTTTTCTTGCATTTGCTGTTTCTCTTTCTCATCTAAAATATCCTCGTTAAACGAATTCCCTACTTTGCGAAACCGTCGCAATAAGATATACAGGTGAGAAAAAAGATTAATGTTATAAGGATGTGGTATTACTAATCCTAGGTGATTTTCAATCAAATTCAGCTGTCGCAAAACAAACTCCGCATCATAGCGGTTGAACGCCTCATTCGTCACATGCAGATCATCCAAGCGGATATTGCGGGTTTGTTGGATATACTCCTGCAATGCACGACGGATATTTTTTTCTGCACCGTTCACCCCGATCATTTTATTTTTGCGGGAAACCGTCAGCTCAAAACGCTGCAAAGCTTCAGAAATTAATTTCTCATCACTGTTGATAACCGTTTCACTCACATAAAAAGGCTGATACAGGGAAAAAATATTCTTTCTTTTTGGAGAAATAAGCAATAGCTCCTCCATCACTTTGTTCCGGCGTTCCACTGGTGTCAGCGCATTTGGCATTTCCGCTTTCTGACTCTGGGGCTTTTCTTGATGATGGAAACTTAAGCGGTAGCCTTTCCCTTTTTCTGAGAGAATCACATAGTCAATCGCGGCATCCTCATTGATCGCTTTTACGATGCGATAAATCGACTTTGTAGAAAGTCGAAGCGCTGCGGATAGTTCATCGGCTGTGACAAATTCTCTCGTATTGGAAAGAATATGGATAATTTTTCTCTTTCGTTGTTCCATAACAGTCATGTAACCGTTCTCCTTTCTACACACTTATCATAGCACCAGGAAATGTAAGCGTTCTATCATCCTTTGTCCCCTTCAAGGGACAAAGACGATCGATAATAAGAATTACAATACAACGTTAAGGACAAAAAAAACAGCCATTTTTCAAAATGGCTGTAACAAAATCAGTGTTATCATGAATATTCATTGTTCAACTGTTGGAATAAGAAAAGAAAAGCTGCTAGTTCCCCTGAAACGAGAAGGAAAACGCCGTTTATCGAAACCCTTCAACCGTCGTTAAGGAGCAATCCAGGTTTGAGCGCCTATACAGCAAGCGAAATAAGCACGCTCATTGAAAGGAACGATTTGAGCTTTTACATCAACGAACGATAAAGCTCAATAATCTCTTCTAAAGTCGTATCCCGCGGGTTGCCTGGTGTGCAGACATCATTCAAGGCATCTTTGGCGATGGCTGGGATATCTTCTTCTTTGACGCCTAATTCAGAAATGGTCGCTGGAATACCCACATCTGTGCTTAACTGATCGATTGCTTGGCAAGCAGCATCTCGGACGTCTTCAAGTGACATCGTTTCTGCCCCTTCAATGCCTAAAACGATCGCGATCTCACGGTATTTTTCACCCGTAAAGTCTTTGTTGTATTTCATGATGGTTGGCAACAAAGACGCGCACGCTACTCCGTGAGGAATGTTGTACCAAGCGGACAATGGATGTGCCATGCCGTGGACTAAGCCCAAGCCGACGTTTGAAAAGCCCATACCGGCAATGTATTGCCCTAGTGCCATCGCTTCTCGTCCTGCTTGATCGCCATTCACGGAATCTCTCAATGAGCGCCCGATGATCTCGATTGCTTTGATGTGCAGCATGTCAGTCATTTCCCAAGCGCCTTTGGTGATGAAGCCTTCGATGGCGTGGGTCATGGCATCCATCCCCGTTGCAGCTGCCAGACTCTTCGGCATCCCCATCATCATATCGCTGTCCACAAAGGCTACTACAGGAACATCGTGAGGATCTACACAAACAAATTTCCGATGATTTTCTTCATCTGTAATCACATAGTTGATCGTTACCTCGGCTGCAGTCCCAGAAGTTGTCGGTACCGCTAAAATCGGCAAGCATGGATTTTTCGTGTCTGCCACGCCTTCCAAACTAATCACATCTGAAAATTCAGGATTCGTAGCAATAATCGCAATCGCTTTTGCCGTATCGATCGGTGAACCACCGCCAATCGCAATGATACAATCAGCTTGGGCTTCTTTGACAAACGCTAAGCCGTCTTTGACATTTTGGATCGTTGGGTTGGGCACGATCCCATCATATAACGCATAGTCGACACCTGCTTCATCCAATAATTTCGTCACTTTGGTTGCTACTTCAAATTTCACCAAATCTTTGTCGGTGATCACTGCCGCTTTTTTGAACCCTCGTGCCTTGAATTCTGTCGGTACGTTCTCGATCGCTCCTTTTCCAAAATACGATGTTTCATTCAAAATCATTCTATTCGCCATTCTTCCTACCTCCATTTGTTTGTTTATTCACAATATAATTTAAATAGAAAAGACTGAAAGCCTTTTCTATTCTTCTACCATTACTTATACCTCAAGATAGCCTGCTCGGGGAGTGACTTTGAAAGCGTCAGCCAATTTTTTCAGATTTTCATCTGTAATGGTTTGTAAGATTGGGCCTTGCGCTTTAACATAGGTGTACACTTCCGCAGCTTTCTCTGCCGTTTCAATCAAGCCAAAGACTTCGTCCATATCTTTGCCAGCACCGTAGATGCCATGTTGTGGCCAAAGAACCAAACGGGTTTCTTTCATTTTAGCAGCCGTTGCTTCGCCGATTTCATTCGTTCCTGGGACCATCCAAGGAATGATGGAAACGCCTTCTGGGAAGACAACCAAACACTCCGTACACATTTGCCACAAGGTCCGCGTGAAACTGCGTTCATCCAACTCATGGGTAAAACTCATGGCCAAAAGATGCGATGCGTGGTTATGCATGATGATTCGGTTTTCTGGATCGACCGACAAGCGAGCGATATGACTCATGAAGTGACTTGGCAATTCACTCGTTGGCACCGCACCATTTTCCAAGCCCCAAAGCAATTCCAATGTTTTCCCATCTTCTTTGACCCGAATCACACCAAGGTTTTCCGCTGGATGTGCCGCTACATTTTTAAAGTATTTTCCTGAACCTGTCACGATAAAGTACTTGCCAGCTAGTGCCGTGGCATCAAAAATCATGGGAATTTCCCGCAAGACGCTTTGCGGATCGATGAAAGGCAAGATCTCTTCTTCTGTTAATAAGTAAGAAATATTGCCGCCGTTGCGCTCATCCCACCCTAAACGGTAAAGGTTTGCTGTCGTTTCCATCATTTCTTGTACAAAATTCGCTTGTAAAATATCAATCTTTTTCATCGTTCTCCTACTTTCTGGCTTTTAAGACGGTTTCTTCATAGGCTTTCACTTCTGATAGCCAATCCAGACCTGCTGGTACCCCTTGGCTTTCACAGAAGTAATTCCAAACATCTGCATACGGATAGTCTTTTAATTCTTCCGTCATGGCTAAGCGAGTGGTGAAATCACCTGACAATTCGATTGCTTTTAGTTCTTCGATCGGTTCTAGCATCGCTTTTAGCAACGCTTTTTGAGTATTGCGCGTCCCGATCACCCACGCAGCGACCCGATTGATCGTTGCATCAAAGAAATCTAACCCAATGTTGGTTTTTGGCAATAAGTCATTGCGAACCAATTCGCGACCAATCTCTTGCAATTCATCGTCCATGATCACGACATGATCACTATCCCAGCGTACGGGACGGCTGACATGCAGCAAAATGCCTTTGCTAAATAGTGCCAATGAAGACAATTTATTGGAGATCACCTCGGTTGGATGGAAATGTCCAGCATCCAAACAAATCAATTTATCGCGCGTCAAGCCATAGCCCATATAAAATTCATGAGAGCCGACGGTGTAGGCTTCGGCACCAAGACCAAACAACTTGCTTTCCACGGCATCTACCGTGTATTCCGCTGGCAATTCTTCAGCAAAAATCTCATCTAATGCTGTCATCAAGCGTTCCCGTGGTGTAAAACGATCGATCGGGTTGTCTTTGTAGCCATCTGGCACCCAGAAATTATTGACACAGACTTGCCCAGTTTCTTTCCCCATATAGGCAGCGATTTGACGAGAACGTTTGCCGTGTTCGATCCAGAACTGACGAACTTCTTCATCTGGTGAAGCAAGGGTAAAGCCATCTTTGAACATGGGATGTGAGAAAAAGGTTGGATTGAAGTCTAAACCTAAGCCTTGTTCTTTCGCCCAAGCGACCCATTTTTCAAAATGCTTCGGCTCCAATTCATTTAGATCCACTGCTTCCTCGGTGTCTAAATAGATGGCGTGAAGGTTCAATTTGTGTTTTCCAGGAATCAAAGAGTAGGCTTTTTCTAAATCTTGGCGCAACTCCTCTGGGGTATGGGCAGCACCAGGATAATTCCCCGTTACAGAGATCCCACCAGATAATGCTTCATCACTCAAAAATCCTTGGACATCGTCCCCTTGCCAAACATGCATCGAGATTTTCACATCGGCTAATTTTTTCAAAACCGCATCCGTGTCGACGCCTAATTTGGCATATGCTGTCTTAGCTTCTTCATAACGCTGTTGAATCGTTGTCATTTTTTTCCTACTCCTTTTATAAAACGTTGATAGTTGCTTAAAATCTTGTGATCAAAAGGCTGTGGTTCATGAACACTGCAAGGAAATGAGTGTTTGACCGCACGGCGTGCTTCAGGCAGCGACGTGAAGATGCCAGCACTCATCATCTGCATTAAAAGATTGCCGATCGCCGTTGCTTCACTTGGGCCAGCTTCGATCGTCAGCTGCGCAGCATCAGCCGTCAGTTGATTTAAAAAGCGATTGTTGGAACCGCCCCCCACGATATGCAGTTTTTGCAGCTTGTTTGTCGTACCTGTCAGCTGTTCCAGCTTTTGCAATTCACTGGCATAACAAAGCGCTAAGTTATCATACACACAGCGAGCCAATTCCCCTGCAGTTTCTGGAACTTTCTGCTGGGTTTCTCGACAATACGCTTGCAGTTCAGTAATCATGTTTTCTGGATTCAAAAAACGAGGATCATTGACATCGACAAACTGTTGAAAAGCAGGCGTTGCTTGCGCCAATTCCGCCAATTCTGCATAGGAATATTGATAGTCTTGCTGCCGAGCCACTTCTTGGATCAGCCACATGCCCATGATGTTTTTTAAAAAGCGAATCGTGTTGTGGGCACCCCATTCGTTCGTATAATTTTCATCAAAGGCGGCAAGGGAAACATTGGGTACTTTGGTTTCGATCCCCAGCAATGACCAAGTCCCGCTGCTGATGTAGCCCCAATCTGCCCCCTCTCCAGGTGTACCGATGATCGCTGATGCCGTATCATGACTAGCGACAGTGACAAAGGTCGCTTGTGGCAAATCATAGGCTGGAAACTTCTGTGTTTGCAGTGTGCCTAAAACCGTTCCAGCATCAACCAATGGTGGGAATAGGCCTTCTGTTACGCCGATCTCAGCTAACAATTCTGTATCCCATGTTTGGGTGTTGGCATTTAGAAGCTGCATCGTCGAAGCATTGGTTTTTTCCGTGACCATCTTGCCAGTAAAAACGTAGCCCAAGAAGTCTGGAATCAGCAGCAGCTTGTCGGCTTTTTGCAGCAGTTGCGCTTCTTCTGCGGCTAACTGAAAAATCGTGTTGAAGGGCTGCAGCTGAATGCCTGTTTTCTCATACAGTTTTTGCAAAGAATAGCGCTGACCAAAAGCTGCGATCGCATCATTGGTGCGACTATCTCGATAAGCGACTGGGTCGCCTAAACGTTCGCCTGCTTGATCGATCAAACAGTAATCCACTGCCCAGGTGTCGATTCCGACGAAGCAGTCATTGATACCTGCTTGTTTCACTTTTTGCAGTCCTACTAAAATCTCTTGGATCAAATAATCGATCGCCCAACGGTCAAAGCCTTCATGAGGACGAAAGCCGTTTTTAAAGCGATGGATCTCTTCTAAAGTGATCTGCTCATTTTCCCAATGGCTCAGCATCAGACGACCGCTTGATGCACCGATATCGATTGCGATAAATGTGTTCACTGGTCTCCACCTTTCATTATCTTGGTTAAAAATAAATCGATTACAATTCACTGATTCATTCTTGTTGCCTCAATTTTAGCTTGACAATCAACGATTTTCATCACACAATTTTGATAAAGACTTGCACAATCTTGGTAAAAAGGAGGATCCGATGGATTACTGGGAGAAAGCCAACCACTCGTGGTCAACTGATTCACTGCGTTACATCAATACTTCAACCCAAAAGCAGCGTGAACTTTTTTATTACATTCAGGAAATCGGCTATTTCAAAGCCAGCAAACCTTACTTTACAGAACGAGAGAACCTGCCTTCTTATTTGATCAAATATACATTGTCCGGCTGCGGTGAATTGCGCTACAAAGGAAAAAGCTATCAATTGAAAGCAGGTGATGTGTTTTTTATTGACTGCCTAGACTATCAGTACTACCACACCGTTAGTCAAGAGCCCTGGGAAATGGACTGGATCCATCTATATGGCGCCAACGTCGCAGCGTTTTATGAGGAATTCCTCAAAAATGGCAGTCCAGTTTTTCACACCAATCCTGCCAGCAGTCGTCAAAATCCGATCCATTTGGTCTTACAAGATTTATTGATGTTACAGCCAGAACCAAATGCGAAAACTGCCTTCCAAAGCTCTGTTTTGATTCATCAGCTGCTCAATGAACTGCTCCTGCAAAAATATCATCTCGACTTTTCAGATAGTGAGATCCCGCCTTATATTTTGCAGATTCGTGACCAGCTAGAAGAGGATTTCCGTCAAGGGATCACCTTGGAATCTTTGGAGGAAAGGTACCATATCAATAAGTATCAAATCGTCAAGGAGTTTTCCAAATACATGGGCTTGCCCCCCATCGAGTACCAGATCAGCAAACGCATCTCTTACTCGAAAGACCTTTTGCGCTATTCTCGTCTTTCCATCAAAGAGATCTCATTGGCGATCGGCATCGAAAACACCGCCTATTTCAGCCGTTTATTCAAGAAAAAAGTCGGCATTTCACCTAGTGATTATCGACAAACGGAGAATGGACGGTAAAAAAGAAACATGAAATCATTCACTGATTTCATGTTTCTTTTCATTGAATCTAAGGTTTTAGTTGGCAACAATAAGTGACTCTTTTTCATTCATGATCTTCTCAAATGCTGACGCATTCGTTACCACAACTGGCGTAATGGTCGCATATCCCTCTGCTTGGATAGCTGCGAGATCGGCTTTTATCAGCGGTTGGCCCTTTTTGATTGCTTGATTTGCTTCAACAAGTGTCGTAAAGTGTTTTCCTCCTAGTTCTACGGTGTCAACACCGATATGGATCAAAAGTTCAACGCCTTGATCACTGGTCAAGCCGATTGCATGCTTTGTTGGAAATAAAGCAGTGACCACGCCATCAAAAGGGGCATAAAAGGTGTTTGATTGTGGTTTGATTGCTTTCCCTTGCCCCATCAAGCCTTCTGAAAAAACTTTGTCAGGAACCTCTGTTAAGGGAACGACTTCTCCTTGAACGACTTCTTGAAAATTGATTTTTGTATTCACTGGCTCTTTTGAATTGACTGCTTTCCTTTTTTCAGGTTCTACAATTCCCCAAAAATAGGTGATTAGAAATGCCGCAACAAGCCCTACTACCTGCGAAGCAATCCCACCATAAAATCCACCATCGATTCCTGCTGGATTGATAATCAAAGGAATACCCAACAATCCTGAACCACCAAAAGAATACTGCACTGTCTGCATAAAGCCTGCAATAACACCACCTAAACTTCCACCGATGACAGCAGCGATCAACGGACGTTTATAAGGAAGTAATACTCCGTACAATGCTGGTTCACTGACACCAATCAGGGTTGTCAGACCTGTTGAGTATGCGAGTGCTTTTGTTTTATCGTTTTTCGTTCGTAGACCAACCGCCACGACAGCTCCAGCCATTGCCATTTGGTTCGCTAAGAGCAGACCCATCACAGGATCGAATCCTTGCATCGCCATGTTGTTAAGAAAAATTGGAATGAATGCCCAATGCAATCCGAACATGACCATCAAGATCCATGGTCCCCCAATCACCAGCCCGCCCAAAACCGGACTGAAGTGATAAACATTATTAACAAGCGTTGCCAGTAGACTTGATAAGTTGGATATAATTGGACCAACGACCAGCAAGGCAAGAGGGACAGAAACTAGTAACACGATAAGAGGCTGTACCATGAATCGCAAATCTTTCAACGGCCAATTCTGAACGAAGCCATTGATTTTGGCTGCCACCCAGACAGCAATGATTGCCGGAAAAACGGAAGAAGTATAGTCCATCATATTCACGGGAATCGACAAAAAGGTCAAACTACCTTCTGTCGCATACGGCAGCAAAGTAGGATAGATCAATGATGCCCCAATCAACATTCCGACATAGCTGTTTAATTTAAAATAATTTGCCGCCGAAGCACCTAATAAGATTGGCATGAAGTAAAAGAAAGCATTAGACAATGCATACAAAACGATATAGGTTCCCGAAGTTTCTGACAAAATACCTGCTACTGATAAAATCGTCAAGATCCCTTTGATCGTTCCTGACGCAGCCATAGCGCCTAAAGCTGGCGTGAAAATCCCTGAAATCGTGGAGGTAAACTGATCAAAAAGAGATTTTTTTGTTTTTTCATGGGTATTGTCTTCTATTAATTCGCCGACTTGTTGCAGGACCGCTTCATAGACATCGTTTACACGATTTCCTAAAACGATCTGGTACTGTCCGCCCTGTTCAACGACTGAAATCACTCCGTCAAGACTAGCAATGGTCTCCTTACTTGGGGTATCTGTATCATGCAATACAAAACGCAGACGTGTGACGCAATGGGTCACCGATTCGATATTGGCTTTTCCACCAATTTCCTTTAAAACCTCTGTTGCCAACTGCTGGTTGTTCATTTTTGCTCCTCCTCAATAAAAAGTTTGATTTCGCCAGTGATCCCCAAAGGCTCGAACAGGACAAACTGTGAAAGATAATCCCGCATACTGCGACCTAAATTATTGATCACTTCAATCTGGATGGAATTATTCGTTTCTTGAAGCAGGTCCGTCAACTCAAATGTATACGGTGTACTGATTCTTGTGCCTACACAATGACCGTTCACTGAAACAGTCACAACTTCTGAAGCATCTTCAATACTTAATAAAACCTCTCCTGCTGCTTTAGGGAAGTCCACGGTATAAGTGATTTTCCCGCTAAACCGACTGAAGTCATCACCGACTCCCAGTAAAGGCAATGACGAATATTGTTTTTGACAGGCAACTACCGCTTGCTCTTTCCCGATTCCTTCGAAAGTGACTTGCCATGGCTGATCGTTTAGATGAACTTCTTTCACTGGTTTGCTTCTATCAATACGCAATGGTTGTTCCGAGGTAGCTTCAAAAAGAATCATACTCTCTGCTGGTGCTAAATGAATCTCATAGCTGCCATTTTTATATGACACAGGTTTCAGTTTATTTTCTACCGGATCATATTGAACTAAAGGCTTCTTAGCAGGAAAAACAGCCTGAAACTGCAGCGATTCACTGTCATTTTCATTGAAAAGCATGAATATTTCATCTGTCTGCTGCTGATAATGATAGTAGCGCAAATACGGCAGAGCTTTTGATGTTTCTAAACGATCCCGTACCTTCAAGCCAACGTTATCAGTAAGTGCTGTGAGCGGTGTTACTTCCGTAAGGCGAGCGAGAAGCCGCAGTTCATGGGTAAGCAGAGTTTGTTCAAGGGCTTCTTTCACCATTTCCTCAACAAAAATAATTTGAATTCCAGATTCTGCGAGAGCTGTCAGCTTTTTGATCAATGGACCAGACATTCGCTCAGTATATGGAATGACTAGTGTTTGAAAGGCATACTCATTGATGACAAACGTTTGATCCGTAAATTGCGCATCAAGCATCATCTCAACCGAAACGATTTCAAATTCGTATTGATGTTCCATCAGTTCACGAGCAACTTTTTGAATCGGCATATAAGCGCCTGCCCACTCCGCTTCAGCATGGTACAGCACAGCAATATCCGCTTGATGTTTCCCGTCGCTAAATAGATAACTCAAACGATTCATATACGTCATCAGCTGTTTGAAGCCCTCAAATTGTGGATTATGGCCTTGCGCATAAAAGTGTGGCGGGCAATCGGCATCAGGAAAGTCATTCATTGAAAAAGCATGAGGGACAAAATGATTGACCCCTCGCACCAGCATGTGATCGGTTAGCCATTTCATCAGTTTGGTTCCTTCTGACCAACCATATGCACCGAATACTTCGCACATCGTTCGACCTTGTTTCACAGGGTCTAAGTTTCCTAAAGATGCCCCCATTTTCCCTAATGCGTAATGGAAAAATTCGCCATCCCAGCCAGTAGATGTCATGGCTTCAAAGTATCCGTCATTTTGTTGCGGCATCAATTGATGCAAAACGACATCGATCCCTGCCATCGATTGTCCTTTCATCGATTGAAAGAAGTGACCTGCCCCATAGCCTAAACGTGCATGGGCATTGTTATCCTCAATCACATGTCCGATATAGTCGACCTTATGTTCCCGACACCAGCGTCCGATCCGCTGAGAAAAGTGTTGACTATATAGCTCAGAAACCAACGACATATAATTGTAACGAATCTTAGCCGTCTGTTTTGATTCACCACGATAGAGAGCCGGCAACAGCCCTCGCAGCTCAGTTTCAGATATGGCTAGCTGGTTTGCTAACAAAGTCAACAAATCATACCGCCACGGCAATGGCATATCTACTTTTCCAAGGACTGCATCAGGACCCTTGATATTCCCAAACCGCGGTTCATCTGAGAAAAATCCTTGGATCGTTGTGCCAAATTTCTCTCCAAAGTGTTGATAATGACTTTGATAAACCGTTTCCAGCAAAACATCCGTTGCTTCTGGTACCAAAGGATTCAAGTACCCTTGTGTCGAAGCTTCCCCTCCTTCTTGTGTCGTGTAAAAGACAAAGATACTCCACTCTCCTTCAGGAATAGACCAATACAATGTCTCATCAATCATTGAGTCTGTAAGGTCGATCCACTCCTCCTCGCTGATCTGCTTAAATCCAGTTTTTTTGACCGCAACGGCGCTGATGATTTCAGCAGAAAAAAATGATTTGCCACTCTCGTTAACCGTTTCCCCTTCGGAATTCAAAATATTCGGTCGCTCTGCATTGAAACACCAATCCAACATAATTCCAGCATTCTTTTTTGGGCCTACAAAATCAAATTGTCGAAAATTCAAAAATTCTTTCTGCAAATGTCGATGATTCTTCTCAATTTCTCCTGCGGCGTAGCCTGTTGGAAAGTGCTTGTCATCCAAAATCCAAAGTGTCATTTGTCTTTTTTCACACTCTTCAATGATGATCGCCAACTCGTCCCACCATTGCGCTTTCAAAAATTCTTCATGGGGTCGTGATTCGATGCAGACAGATCGGATGCCGGCTTCGTAAATTTTATTGATGTAAGTTTGAATCGTCTCCTTCTCTTCTCCATGCATCCATAAAAACGGAAAAATATGATTATCATATTTTTCGTTCAATAAATTCGTTATCTTTTTCATACAAATTCCTCTTTCTTTCTCATTCAACTTCATTTAAAATCATAATAAATACGCTTTCAAATGTATCATAAGCAATTCTGCAGATTGAAACAATGTCATCTTCTTTGCAGATAATTATCACATTTTTAGATTTACGAAAGGAGGAGATCATAATGACAACCGAAGAAATGGAAAAAAAGCTTTTTCAGTTATCTGAGCGGGAATGCTATCACAGAGACCATCCAAACCACCTTTCTGACTATTATCAACAGCTGGAAAAAGTGATGATCAATGGCCGACAAGTTTACTTATTCGATAATCTGATGGAAGAACAAGAAAACTTTACTCTGTTAAAGCAAAGCCGCTTCTGTCCAGTTCCTTATCATAACCACAGTTTTATCGAATTAAATTATATCTACTCAGGAACATGCACCCAATTGATCGATGATCAGAAAGTTACGCTGACAAAAGGACAAATTTGTCTGATTGATACCGGAATTCCCCATTCGATTGAAATGACTGGTGAAGACGATGTTTTGATCAATCTTTTGATCAAGCGGGATTATTTCGCTCAATTGATTAGTCGAGAACAGTTTAATGAAGGGGTCGTGCTTGATTTTGTTCTGACTGCATTGTCAGACAAGCACGCGCATGACCAATATATTGTCTTTAAGAACAATAAAGATGATCGGATCCATGCTGTGATTCAAGAAATGCTGAAAGAAACTTATGAAAAAGCCATTGGTAGTAAACGAATCATCAGCAATCTAATAGCCATTCTTTTCACTTTTCTCGTACGTGAGTTCGACTATCAGACCAACAAGCAAGAAGCGGCAAAAAAACAGCACATTCTAGCGATCTTGACCTATATCGAAGAGAACTTCCAAACGGTTACTTTGCCAAAACTCGCCACCCTTTTCAACTATTCTCCTTCCTATTTAAGTACATTGATCAAACGAGAAACTAGTAAAAATTTGACCGAATTGATTATCGAAAAGAAATTGAATCTCGCCCACAACTTAATTGCTTCCTCCACCAAACCAATCACCCAATGTGCGGCTGAAGCAGGTTTCACCAATATCACTTTTTTCTATAAAAAATACAAACTGTATTATGGGCATACGCCAAAAAAGAAAAAATGATTCTATGTCGCTACTTGCTTAAATAAAAAAATGTGGCATAAGTTAAATATTCATGTTCTAAACAAAAAAAAGAGTGGTTACCCACTCTTTGATTTTTAAGATAAGTTCTTTATTGGTTAAACTGTTATCTGCTACTTTATTGATCACTAACTAAAATTGCTCAGGTGCAAAGTTATTTCAACCAACTCATCCCTAATACACCAACAATATAGAGCAAGCTACCAAGAGCTACAAATTGCTTTTCTCTGCCAACTTTTTGTTCCTTTAAGAGGATAATACTTCCATAAGTAGCAACAAGTAAGCTCATTTGAGAAAATGAATAGGTTACGCCTACACCTAAAGAAGACGATACAGCGAATAACGAAGTATTCGCTATAACCCATGTGCTACCAGTACCTAAATTGCGGATTATTTTGCGGAAATGCAACTGTTGCTTACTTTTCAAGGAAATTACGCTTCCCCCGAGAAACATCCCTACTGCCTGAGGCAAGAAAATCTGTGCGCCACTTATCTGAAACAGACCAGTGACTGTCACATATAGCATCAAAAAAGCTGAAGAACAACATAGATAAAGAAGTACTTGCTGTGTTAAGCCTGTTTGCTGATGAGTTGTCTTAGTTACAAGGAAAACACCTGTTAGAATGACTCCTAATGCCATGATTGAGAAAATTACAGTCGTTAAATCTGTCCATTCTTTGAGAAAGAAGCCAGATGCTAATGTAACAAATAATAATTGGGTCCCGACGGAGACGGGCATTACTTTAGAAACCTCCGCTTTCTCCAAAGCGAGAAATTGGAAGTATTGTCCGCAAGCCCAAAAAACCCCAGATAATAAACTGATGAAAAATGGCACCATGGCATAACTCACTTGATTCAAGAAACCAAATACACTACCGAAAATCAAGGCTGCGATTGTTGTTCCTAGCAGTTGTTCCTCTGATTTTCCTCCCATCAATTTAGCGACGATTGGCATTAAGCCCCATCCTAGTGCAGGCAGTGAGGCAAGCAATAAAAGTTGTACGGACATAAAAACTCCTTCTAAATATTGTAAAAAAGCGAGAACACAAAATCTTGTAGAGGAAAACGTTACAGAAGCAATTCCTTCTCGACAAATTTTGTGTTCTTTATTCCTAGTTTTTAGTTAATAAATAGGTTGCTACTCCATAAGCGTGGATGATATGATCCGCTTCAAGCGGTTCTTCTAAGGCATTGATTCGCTGATATTCGTACCCATTAAATAATTTTTTGGGCTCAAGAGGACGTTCTTTGTTCGTTGAATTGACGAAACGGACAACGATTCCCTCAGAGTAATACGCATTATGGAGCGCACTGACTCCCACACCTGGTTCTAAGCTGCAAGACAACAAAGAAAGAGACATGTCGGTCAGAGATAATGGATCAATGCGCTTTTGAATTTTATTGTCTATACGATAAATAAAGTAATTCAAATCTTGCAATTGATAAGAAATCGATGGCTGTTCTTTAACAGTTTTCCAAGTAGCCAACAAATCTTCAGAAATAGCTGTTGATGCGACCCTTAGGGAAAAATCGAAGACCATCTCATAGTTTTCCATTTGAGCAAGAGGTGTTTCCATCATAATATGTCCCTTTTTGGTTGTATCGCCAGAAGCACGACCTGGTCGATACAACAAATCTGGTTTTCCTAGAGAGTCGGTTGTAGCTAGTACCGTTACATATAAGGAGTCATCGATATATTCATACTCTTTGCTCTGCTCGCTATAAAAAACGAGGGCGTTCTCTTGATCATAAACAACCACTTGTTTTTCAAATGGTTCAATATTGACAGGTTTTTCTGCATATTTTTCTTGCCAATTTTCCAGTGTTTGATTTCTTTTTTCAAGATAGCCAAATTGAATGGCCGCAACCGCTCTTTCTATCGGCTTGTTTAATCGAGCTTTCACTCGAATCCGATGATTTAAAAGCGTATTTTTAAAACGTAGCTTTGCATTTACCTCACCATTTTTTGTCAGTTGGAGGGTCAATGTATAATCGAATGTTTTGGTGGCGATTCCTTTCATCCGTTCTTCGATCGTATACGGTAGCTGTAAACTTCCTTCCAAAACCAATGTTTCTTGCTTCCCTTTGCAGCTGGCAAAACGAAGCGTGATCGGTTGATCATTCAAAATAGGCGAATAGTCATACGTATCACCGGCATTACTATCATCGATGATCGACAAGAAATCCACGATCTGTTGTTTTCCATCTGAATAAATCAGGTGGCCGTCTTCAAAGAAAAGCATGTATTTTCCATTTCTAATCCATGTGTTTTGATCTAAAGACGATTCGGGAGTTGTCTCTTGCTCTTCAAATGTAAGGACTTGATAACCAAGGCCTGAAAAGGCACAGGTCACTTGAACGGTTAACAGATAATACCCCTCTTCTTCAATAAAACGGTTGCCAGCCGGAGTTTCTTCCATAATATTTTTCCTGCTTGGGATATACACTGCTTCAAGTACAGATGAATCAGCTCCAATAACCTTGATATTGTTGGTTCTGGATACGATCTTAACTAATTTCTCTCCTTGAAATGGCACTGGTGTTGGATGAAGAATCAGAAATTGGTTGGCTTGTAAAGCGAGTCCTTCACTGATTCTTTTTAAAATCAAATTTTCAATGCTCTCACAAATCTCACTGATTTCTTTTAACCGATGACTGATATCTTGTGCAACACTATCTGATACACAGCCTGCCAAACTATCATGGGCTTGACATTCAAATAACTTTTTCCAAGCTTTCATTAGCAAGCGATTGCTTAATTCGATCCCTAAATCTTTCGCAATAACTAACATTGGTTCAATTTCTAAAACTAATTTGTTTTCTAATCGAAAAATCTCACGTTTCAGATCCATTCGTACAGAACCAATCGTTTTGTGAACCCGTGCAAAAACCGGTGCACGAAACTCTCCTTGATAAACTTCCAGTTCTTTTTGACGGACGATCTCCATAAATGCTGGATAGGTGCTCAATTGATACTTGTATTTTCCAAGCTGATTGATTTTCGTTAGTTTTTCTTCTATGGCAGAAACAATGCCTAACTGATCATTTCCAGTTGGAATCAAGATTTCAGGTTCATTCGCGTAGCTCTTAATAAAATCAACACCTCTATCGAGTCTGCCATCTACATAACTGCTCGTTGGCTCCAATTGCTGCTGTGCACCATATCCTTGAGGAAAATTCACCGCATACAGTGAACCTCGCCCACTTAAACTCGTCCATTTAAAGTAAGGGGATTTGACCTGTTCCCCTAAATCGATGCCTCGCCAAAAGATAATGTTATCAAGTCCAACTTCGTTCAATATGGTTGGCATTTGAGCATTAAAACCAAATGTATCTGGCAAATAACCGATCGGCATATAGCTGCCATATTTTTTGCTATCAAATATACCAATCATGGCATTTCGAATGATGGACTCACCAGAAGCGAAAAAGGCATCTGTTTGGGTGTACCAAGGCCCGATGAACAATTGACCATTGGCGATCAACTCTTTGACCTCAGTCAAGCGCTCAGGATAGAGTTCTAAATAATCGTCCAGAATAGACAGTTGTCCATCTAGCACGAAAGATGCAGTCGGTTGCCTCTTTAGTTCTTTTAGTACATCACTAAATAATTGGTCACTCAAAACGACACAGTCCATCGAAGTAAAATACCATTCACGATCCCAATGGGTGTGGTTTACTATGTGTACATTTGTCATAGCTATGCTTCCCACTGCTCTTCCCAAGCCGCTTCGTCAAACTCTTCCATCGTGGCATCTGTTTCTTTCCCCGCATCTTTTGAACGTAGCAAGCTTGTACAAATCGCAATGAATAATGAGCCAGTAGCAATCGATAAAACATACAGTGGCCATTTTTCTACGGTGAACCAACCATAAAAACCAGAGATTGGCGCTGTATTGACAGCTCCTAGACCTACAGCCATTGCAGAACCAATCGCTGAACCAATCATATTCACTGGGATCACTTTTAGTGGATTTTCCACCGCAAATGGGATCGCTCCTTCTGAAATACCTACTAGTCCCATAATGATCGACGATTTTCCTGCTTCTTTTAGTTCGTTATTGTATTTATTCTTTGCAAAAACAGTCGCTAATCCTAAACCAATTGGCGGAATGATAATCGCCACTTGTGCTGCAGTGTTTGGTGCATAAACGTTACTTGTCAATAAAGCCATCGCGGTTGTCACAGCTGCCTTATTTACTGGCCCTCCAAGATCAAATCCAACCATTGCCCCTACAACTGCCGCCATCACGACCGCATTTCCGCCACTCAATCCGTTCAACCATGACTCTAAGCCCACATTGATAGCTGCAAATGGTGTACCGATCACATAGTTCACAAGTAGGACAGTGACTAAAGTACCTAAAACAGGAACTAAGAACACTGGAACTACCGATGCCATCGATTTTGGCAGTTTGATATGGTTTTTGATCCACAAGCAGATGTACCCAGCGATCAACCCTGAAACAATTGCGCCTAAGAAGCCTGCGTTAATGTCTTTTACTAACATACCTCCAACAAGACCAGGGGCAATCCCTAGCTTATCGGAAATCGAATAAGCAATAAATGCCGATATTACGGGAAACATCAGTCCTAACGCAATGCCACCGAATCCATCTAAACTATGGAGTAATCGGATAATCGCATTCGCACTTTCTCCATGAGAGGCGTCCCAAATATCAACAATCCCAAATATTGATCCACCTACTCGAGAAATCGCCATGATAACTGCTCCGGCAATCACTAGAGGAATCATATAAGATATTCCTGTTAAAACATGATTTTTCATTTCACTTGCCAACTTTTTCATCTGATTTTCCTCCTCTTTATTGATCAATCAGCTTTAATGCATCTTCAATTACTTTTTCTGCGTTTTTTATAGGGGCTGCTACCGGGACTTTGAGAATCATTTTGCCATTGAAACGCTCCTCATTTCTCACTTTCGTATCAACGGCAAAAATCACGACTTCCCCAATTTGACAATCCCGCTCGTTCAATTCATTTTCGATACCTGTTGCTCCTTGTGTCTCAACCTTGATTAAATCGCCACGTTTCGCTGCTGCTTTTTTTAGCGCCTGTGCCGCCATAAAGGTATGAGCAACTCCTGTGGCACACGCCGTTACTGCAATAATTTTTCTCTTCATTCGTCTTTCCCCTTTTCTCCATTTTATTCGCTTAATAATTTCGCGATAATCTCTTTATCTGTTTCGCTTTTCAGCGCTTCTGTGATGTCTTCATCCATCAATTTCATGGCAATTTCTGATAAAATCCGTAAATGGGTGTCTCCTTGATGTTCTTCAGGAATAGCAAGCATAATCACAACCGTTACCGGTTCATCATCTAAAGATTGCCATTCTAATGGTGCCTTTAACCGAGCAAAAACGATTGCGGGTTCAGAAACTGCACGACTTTTTCCATGAGGGATAGCTATATTATTGCCTATTCCTGTGGTCGAGTGATCTTCTCTTTCCATAACTGATTGAACATACTCATTTTCGGATTGAACAATTCCTTCAGTTACCAATATTTTTGCTAACTGACGGACCACTTCTTCTTTAGTGGTTGCCTCTAGACCAAGAACAATATGTTCAAAAGGTAGTAGTGTTTCTATATTCATTTTATGTTCCCCCTTGTAAATACTTTTTTAATTCCTCTTTCGTCCCTTTAAGGAGGAAGGTTCGTTCATCTGATTCCATCACATTAAGCATCGTGTCATAGATTTCCTCAAGTTCTTGTACAGTTTCATCTTTGATACAGATGAAAAAGACATATTTCACCTTTGTTTCTCCCCAGTGGATCTCATTATTAAGACGTAAAAATACAATCGCTGATTTTTTCACGTATTCTGGTGTACCATGAGGTGTTGCGAATCGTCCAAAAGAAGTAAAGGAAAGCTGTTCCCTTTTTAGCGAAGAGTCAATCATTTCCTCGATCACATACCCACGAGTAATCAACTGCTCCCCAATAAATGTAATCACCTCTTGATAATCTTCAAAATGATGATCTAAAAAAATCAAGTCCTCATGAATCAATTTCGCAAACTGACTGAAAGAACCATTTTGTTTTTCTTCGACTTTTCTTAAAAAGGCTTCTATTTTTCGCTGCTCATCTTTATTCAGTACAGGAGAAACATGGATTGTTGGAATCGAATCGATTTTTAAATCCACTGTCGATAAAATCAAGTCCTCATAAATATTGGTCTGAATCAACTCTTGAATTGAAAGAATCCTGGAAATATCGATTTGCTCATAATTCCTCCGAATACGAGCAGCTAATAGCTGTGAAGTGCCTTTCCCACTGCTACAAACTAATAAGACACTCACTTTTTTCGGTTGTTTTTCTTCTCGTTGTTCTTTCATCACTTGGATGTGTACGGCCAGAAAGGCAACCTCATCTTCGGGGATCGAAATCGAAAAATGCCAATTTAAGGCATGAGCTAATCGAAGCGCTTCCTCAAAAGACAAAGGGAAATTCTTCTTCACATCATTTAGAAAAGGGTTATGAATGACTAATCCTTTTTGAATGCGATAAATAGCTTCTTTGATATGTGATACCAATCCTAACAAGAGACTTTCATTGCGTAGGGAGATCGTTTCATGAATCAATTTGCGTATCGTTTCATCAAGCAAATCATCGGAGTCATTCTTCTTCATCAACGAATCCCCATAGATATGAAGCGAAATATAATGAACTTCCGAACCTGGCAACGACAGAGAAAACGTTTCTTCTATTGAAGCAATAAAACGATAAAAAGCTCTATTCTCCATCAAAGGATGTCTTCTTTCTTCGAAAGTCAGATAATTCTTCTCTTTGACCCGATCAATCATGATGATAAGATGAAGCAATAGTGAGTGATAGGCAGCATCATTAAGCGTAATTTGTTCTTTTTTCAAATACTCTTGTAAGAGCGTATCAACTAAAGAAATTTTTGTCAGGTCAATAAAATCATTAACAAACTGAGGAATTCCTTGAATCGAATGCAAATAGCGTTGCTGCTCTTGTGTTATTTTCCAATTTCCACCCCAGAAATAGTAGATCAAATCAAATGCTAAACGACGTTTTTCTTGTTCTGACAAATTCAAAAAGGAACCCTTCCCCGGTAAAACTTCAATCGTAACGTTAAAATGACGAAAGATCTCGCTTACCTGCCCCATGTCATTTTCTAAAGTTGATTTACTGATGTAGAGTGCATCTTGCAGTTGTTGACGCGTAAAATACGTTTTTTGTTTCAGTATTTCAAAGCAAAGAAACTGAATACGATCTTTTTTGCTCGTCGGTAAGTTTGATTCCTCGTGCCCATCAAGATACTTTAGAATTTCAGCTGAATCGCCATCAAGAAATACACCTACTCTAGGTTTGCGAACAAGCCTTATTGCTGTTTCCTGCAAAAATTCATCAATTCTCTTTAGCGATTGCGAAACTGTCTTTTGCGAAAGCGACATATGCAACCCAATTTTAGCAACCGTTGTTGGTCCATTCTCTAAGAGATATCGAATAATTGCTTTTTCCCGTTCACTGATCATGAAACTTTCACCTCGTCTACATTTCTAATGGTAGCTTTTTCTCAAAAAAATGAAAACACTTACTTTTACTGCATTGATTACAGTAAATCATAGGCACTGAAAATATTGCGCCGTTTTTTTATTCATGTGTACCCTTTCGTTTAATACAGATTATTTACATATCCTTTGGTATTTTCATAGTATAGAGGATATTACTCAGTGGGAACAGAAAAAAAATACCAATGAACAAACGATACGTCTGTTTCATTGGTATTTTTACTATTGATTCTCTAATAAGGAGACGCGCTTGAGAAATTCCTTCATTTATTGCCCCAACACCTCCGCCACCGAATAAACACCAGGGGCAAAGGTTTTCCCTGTTAGCTTCTTAGTCATGGCATTAAAGGTATAGTGCTCTTCTAAGACGACGACTTCATCGTATTGCTTTAATAGCGTGCGAAAATCTGCATCTGATAAGAGGAAATTCTCTCGACCATCGACATTAGGTGAAAACAAGTAATATTTGCCGACATAGCCAACTAAGTAGCTGTCTACTGCTTCTTTATTGGTACTGACCACCAAGTATTTTTTCTGGTTTAGGTCAAAGCGATCGCCAGTAACGGCTGAAACTTGTGCTGGAATCGAAGCAGCATATTCACGATTGGTATAACGCATGCCATTATTTTCTGAAAGGATCAGCAATGTCGCAAAAAATAACAGAATCAAGGTACTGTATTGATAGATTTTTTTTGTGGTCAAGCTGGCAAAACTACGGTAGTTTCGCCGATCGATCGCTTGTTCATGATACAAATGATCAATGCCCCGGACCATGAAAAAGGTCATCAAACCTAATGCCAAGATCACAATACTCGAAGCATAGCGATCGAACCCTGCCAAAGACAGTGCTTCATCAGTGGGCATCGAGAACAAGAACATGGCGTAAATACCCAAGTAATAGAGACCAATAATACCATCGATCAACAGCAGTTCTTTTAGAAATGGATTGCGTTTTTTCATGATAAATCGGACAAATAGCCAACTACCCAACAGGATGACCTGGATCAAGAGAATCCCTTGCGTGGAAACCGTCGTAACATCCGTGATCGTTTTGACAAAAATATCCGTAATTTGCTGCAGTATCTGTGAATCCTTTTCGCCAAAAATCTGTTTATAAGCGGTCACGCTGACTTCATGCTTCGATTTAGGAAAATTCGCTTTGACATGCAGGTTCCAAAGAATCGCCGGCAGGACAGATAGCCCAATGGCAGCTAATCCTACAATCATCAAGCCTAGCCGTTGCCGCCAACGAATTGATGCCTGCCATAAGCAGACTAGTAAATAGCCGCCTAAAATCAGCAGAAAAAAGACAGCACTATTTTTGACCAAATCAAGAGAGGCGCCAATCAAAAGAAAGTAGCTGATTGAAGGCAGCACTTTGCCTTTTAAAGAAAATAACCCGGAGATTCCTGCCAAAGTTAAAACGGGAAGAATGAAGTCTACCAGCAAATTATTCATTCGAATCGCAATATTAAAATAATTGAATACGGCCATGCTGGTGAATACCAAGACAAAAGCCAGCTTTCTTTTCGGATCACGAATAATCGCAAAAAAACTATACAGACTACAGAAAATCAAAATCAATTGACCAATCAGCAAGATATTCTCATGATAGCCAACGATGATTGCTGTATAAGTAACAAACAGTGAGCTGCCTAAAGGATAGGAAGTAAAACTGATGATGGCATCGGTTGCCGTTGGCAATTGTCCCTGCGTATAAAGGAATTTAACGATCGTCGCCCAATGAGAGAAGTTGTCATAGTGGGTCAAATGACTGTGAAGCAAGGTTAAAACGAACAAAGCAAAATAGCCATAAAACCACAGCATGATGGGCTCTTGTAAACCCCACCGCACCTGATGGCGCTCCTGCCAAAAACGCCAAACGCATAATAGTAAGCCAAGACCAAATAAAAACCAGGCCCCCCAGATCAACCATCCTTTGGGACCATATGCGACAAAGGAAAGAACGAGGATCGGCAAACAGCAGGCAGCGATCCAGCTAATGTATTTGGTAAAATGACAAACTCGTACAAAAAGATAGGCATAGCCAGCTAATGATAAACCAAATAGACTAAATCGCAGCAGGATCTCGATCATCGTCTGCCTCCTTTCTCAGCAAGCTGTCTACCCATTCTTGGAGGGCTACTGTGGAACGCAGCTCTGAAAGATTGCTTACTTGATATATCACTTGATTTTCTTTTGGCTGAAGCGTCGCTTTTTCAGCGTGAAGCACAAGATTACTGATCGGTAAGTTTAGATGGACCGGCATCTCGACCTCTTCTGTTTTTGCCAACGTGAACTGATCAAAACCAAATGTTGTGACCGCATAGGTTCCTTCATCAAAGTGCCATTTTTGATCAATGGTCAGTATGGGCACTCGTTGAGGCGGCAATGGCTTTTGTTTGGCTTGCAGCAGATGCTTACCGAGATTTTCAAAAAGACTGTCAAAGAAGGTCATCCACGGATCCCGCAGAACCGGCAGGCTTTGATTGAAGCCATCATAAATGATCTGCAGATAGGCTAAGTAATCTTTTTCTGTCAACTGGTTTAAAGCAACGCCATAGACCCAGCGATCTTTTCCAGAAAAGACGCGGACAATATTTCCAGTCATCTCTGCTTGGTAGCCATTACGAGTGATTTTAAAAGTCAGCGGCGCATCTGGCGGAAAATAAAGAGGAACGTCAGAAACGAAGGACAAGCCATTTTCTGAGATATTTTCTGTCATCAAAGAATAGCTGGCGTCTTGGTCGGAAACTTCAACAGGATAATGGGCTCTGAACCGTTCCGTCGTTCGATAAATCGGGCGACCGAGATAAAATAAGACCGCAAAGGTTAAGTTAAAGAAATGGGTCAGCAGCCAGAAGGTCAACACACTGCCGTAGAAAATCTCTGAGCCGAATTTGCCGTAATTAAACTTCACTAAGCCGATAATCGTCAAAGTCAACAGCAACAAATGCGGCACCACAAACAACAAGTCTTTTTTAGACTGAGTTGCTGCTTTATTAGTCACCTTGAAGCGGGTCTCTTTGATGCCAATGGCTTGCAAAAAGACAGGAATCACTAGGTAAGGTGCAAAAATCGTTTCCTGGATCTCGCCCCAACGCTGCGTTCGAATATCACTGCTCAAATCCTGCATCGCCAAATGCAAGAACGTATAGCTTGGCAGCCAAAACAGCAGCAAGACCCAAAAGTTTGTCTCTACGACCCTTACATTAAAGACGGTGTACAAAATCGGCGCGAAAATAAATAGTAGCCGTCGTAGAAACGACCACCAATACAAATAGCTGTTTAAGAAAACCATTTTTTGCGCCAAAGACAACGTCTTATTCTTAAAAAGATGGAGATTGTGGACACTTTGGACCACTCCTCTTCCCCAGCGAATCCGCTGCTTTAAGGCACTTGGGATATCAATTGGAGACAGACCGCTGGCCATTGGCTGCAGTGTTGATAAACTGCGATAACCTTGGCAATTGATCAAGGCGCCTAATTCAAAATCTTCCGTGATCGTGTCCGTCGGAAATCCGCCAGCGGCTTCGATCGCTTCTCGTGCAATCACCGTATTGGAACCTGTATAAATAGCGGTATCATGGGCGTTGTTCAAAACATTGACTTCTCTGGAAAAGAAGTCCTGCTCGTTAGGGATCGCCGCTTCTGAAAAAAGATTGTACTGAAAAAGATCCGCATTGTAAAAACTTTGCGGTGTTTGAACAAAGCCCAACGGTTTGATGGTCTGGTCATTGCGGCGTTCCTGCTGATTTGCCACAAAATATGGCACTGTTTCCAGCAAAAAATCTGAGTAAGGAATCATATCTGCATCAAAGGTCGCCACTAGCGGCGAATTGGTTTTTGATAATGCATGATTGAGATTGCCTGACTTGGCATGCTGATTGCCGATCAATCCGATATAGCCGATGCCAAATTTATCTGCCAGTGCTTTGACCTCTGGACGGTTGGTGTCATCTGACAAATAGATGTGAACTTTTTTTGGATCGGGGTATTTCATATGAACTGCCGCATTGACCGTTTTTAATAAAAGCGGCACTTCTTCATTATGAGTAGCAATCAACACATCGATCGCCGGATAGTCGGCTTCTGGCACGATCGGTTTTTCAAAAGGCTTTGCTTTGTTTTTGTTCCAAATCAACAGCAAGCCCGTAAAGTTCGATACGATCTCACTGCCCCAAAGCAGCAAACCAAACAGCAGGGCAAACCAAGACTCGTGCCATGGCAATGTATACAGCCCCCGCCATGATAAATAGATCAGCGAAAAGACAAACGCTAGAAAGTAAACGACTTTTTTCGCCCAAGGCAAACGTTTTTGTTCCACCTCAATCACTCCTTAAAGATGACATTTTTTTGCACATGGTAACTAAAGAAAAAGAGCAGGCAATCGACGCCTATTTTTAACAACACAGAATCCCCGATCGGCAGGATCAAATAGATCAGGTAGACGAGGAAAGAGGACAGCAAAATCTGTACGATCACCAATAAAAAATACTGCAGCATACTGTTCTTTGTCCGTTGACCAAAAACAAGCTCGCGATTGATGTAGTAATTGACGATCGCCGAAATCAAGCGGGCACCCAACGAAGCGATCACGATGGAGGACAGATCGATGACAGACAAGAAATGGATCAATAACGCATAGGCGATCACATCGACAAAAAAGGAGACCACAGATGAAAACAAATACTTCAAAAAGACGCTATAGATAGCGACGGAATCTGCCAAGACCCGAAAATGGGAAGAGGCATTTTCTTCAATATAGATGGTGGCGATCGGTTGCGAGAGAATCGGCCACCCCCGTTTCTGGGCTTCGATCAGCATCCGCGTTTCATATTCAAAGCGCTCACCTGAGATCGCCAACAAATCTGTCATGAATTTCCGAGGGAAAACCCTTAAGCCCGTCTGCGAATCCTCAATAGAAAGACCAGTCGCTAAACGCAGGATATTTCGGGTCAAAATGTTGCCGAACTTACTCCGCAAGGGCACTTCTTTGCCAAAGGATCGGGTCCCTAAAATAATGCTGTCCGGATGGGCTTGGGCCTTTGCTAAGCAAGCCATCATATCGGTATACTCATGCTGCCCGTCCGAATCAATGGTCACCATAAATTCAACAGCTGGCTGGTTTGTCAGCACTTCAGTGAGAGCGGTTTTGATGGCTGCGCCTTTTCCCTGATTCTTTGGATGGGTCAAAACCTGACAACCAAACTTCTGTTCCAATGCCGAAAAGACAGGCTGATAAGCTGCCCCACTGCCATCATCCACGACCAAAATCGGCAGGTGCTGATTATGCAAACGAATTTTCTCCACCAGAGCCAGCAGTTTGTGGTCAGGTTCTAGCGAAGGAATCATGATTAAACTATTCTCCATATGCGTTCCTCATTTAAGGTAGTATTTTTGAAAACAAAAAAAAGAAAAGAAGCCACCCCCATCAGTAAAGACAGAGTTGGTCGCGACCGCTGCGTTTGGCTCGATACAATGCTTGATCCGCACGTTCTTGCGTTTGCTGTAGCAACTCACCCCTTTGCCGTTGTGCGATCCCAATCGACAACGTGATGCTGACCGAATCACCGGCATCCAAGATGATTTCTTGGTAACGGATGCGCTTTTGAATTTTTTCAAGGAGATAAGCAGCAGCCTGTGCGTCTCCTTGAATCAAGATTGCAAACTCTTCCCCACCGATGCGATAGACCGGATTGCTCGCCGTACAGTAGGTCGAAAAAATACGAGCGATTTCTTGCAAAATCACATCCCCGGCACGGTGTCCGTAACGGTCATTGTAATTTTTGAAATGATCGATATCGATCAAAGCGATCGATAAGTCCACATCGGTCGTATCTAGGCGTTGGCGGTCATCTTGAAACTTACGGAAGTTATTCAACTGCGTAAGATCATCGATTTTGACCAATGCCAAAATGCGCTGCATATCATTGACTATCGAATAAAGGAAAAACGCCAACGTATAGGCGAGAATGCCATAAACTATATAAATTAGGGTCGTTTTTTGAATATCACCCGTCAAATAAAAACCAAAAAGAAAGGAGATAGCGATCAAGTAGGTTATTGATAGGAACAACTCTTGTTTGTCAGTAAATCGCCGTTTGGCCCAGGCATGCAGAAATGTCAGTGTCACCATCAAAAAAAACGTAAGATATAAGTTCAGCCAAGAAGATTTTGATACTTCAAACAAGAAACGCCCTAACGCTAGATTGACCATCGTCGGTACGGTCACCTTCCACCCCAGATATTTCATGGAAAAAGCGTAAAGTAAAAAGCGCAGGTCAAATCGCGTTTCGTATACGACGTAAGAGAAATTCATCATCAGCATCCCCACCACGGTTTCACAAGCAATCGCCGCTGCGATCTGTTTCGCTTTGAATGTCCCTTGACCTACGAAGCCATCACTGATTTTGAATAACAAATAAATATTGATGATAATTGCGCCTAAATTTGCGAGTGTATTGACAACCAGCGTATTTGCCATTTCCTGTGCTTCCTTTCTAAAAAAAAGAACCCTTACTTGCTGATTCGACGGGACAATTCCAGAGACATTTCATTGGAAAAGCGGACAAAGCATCAAGTAAGGATCACTATTTATTATTGACAGTTTTTATCACTCTTGATTTAGAATAATTTACCAGAAATTATACATAGTTTCAATCTTTTTGTTGATATGCGAAGATTCTCAAGATAAATAAAATAATCAAAATGTATATTTTGTAAATAAATAACATTATTTCTTTATTATTACTAACTTTTTGTGCATAAACATTTAATTCTTTGTGAATTTGTGTAAATTATTTTTCCATTATTTTTTTACGTCTCAGGCAAGGTGCACACCCGGTTTCGGCCACTTTGTTTTGCGAGATAGAGTGCTTGATCGGCTCTTTCAACAGCTGCCAAGATATCGCCATGACAAACTGTACTCGCTTCAACGCCGCAAGACAAAGACATCGTCCCTTTTTCAAAATTAGCCACAGGAAACATACTGCTGGAAATGGTTTGACACAGTGTCGTCATTGCAGCTACGGTCCGTTCTTTGACATCCCCTTCGATCACGAGACAGAACTCTTCGCCGCCATAACGATAAAAGGAATAGGTCTCGGCAAAATGCGCCTCTAAAAAAGTAGTCGTCCGTGAGGCAAAGGTTCTCAACAACTCATTTCCGGCGATATGACCATAACGGTCGTTGACCTTTTTGAAGTGATCGAGATCAATCATGGCGATCGTCACAGTCTTTTTCTGTGAAACGGCTTGAAGCAGATCGTGGTTATAGGTCCCATAGTTGAAGCAGCCGGTCAACGCATCGATCTTACTATTCGCCAGCTCTGCCAGTACTTGGTATTCTTGCCCCTCAATCAATCGATGCAACCACATAAAACTTCCTAGCAGCACGAAAGAACCAACAAATACTGCCAACATCGCTTCCCAGTCATAGGTCGTCGTATGATGGACTAGCATCGAAAAACGCGGTGAGAGCAGGCAGGTCAAAAAATACATCATATAAAATTGCTGTTGCGGACGGATCAGCTTGACTTTTGATAAAAGAAAATCAAGGACAAAGATCCCCACTCCGAATAATGGAAGATAAAAAGCTTTACCCACATCAGAAAAACCGACAAACCACAAATAAAAGACGACCATACACGGCGTTATCAAAATCAAGATCTTGCCACGATCACCATAGAAAAAATGACTCGCAATAAAAGCAGTTGTGTATTGATAACAGATAAACCCAACTGAATTCATTGAAAAAGAAAGAATAAAATACAAATGCGTAAACGTCAGAATACCAATAATAAAATACTTAAATGGACGAGAAACCGATATTTTTTGCACACTTCGTACAAAAACATCTGCGGTCACCAGTAAACTGGCAATCATCAGCGGCAAACCAAACGCCAAAAGCACGCCTCGTTCTAACATTCCATCACAATCGCTCTCCTTTAGACCATAAATATCCTTGTTGCAAATGCACCCCCATCTCAAGCAACTGGACCATTTTTTCGCGGTTCTCGATCCCTTCAACGATCAGCTCAAGCTGATATTTTTGGGCAACCTTCAACCAACAAGCCAAAAAGCTGAAGCCAATCTCCTCATCAAGCTGAATAAACGGTAACAACGAAAATTTCAAACAATCAACGCTGGCAAGATTGGCAAAGACCAACGAGAGGGTATTTTGTCCGCAACCGATATCATCGACCGCAATCACATAACCATAAGCTTTAATTTTTGCAATGGCTACAGACAAATCAAATGACTCTTGCTGTAAGCGTACGGGGTGTTCCGTCAATTCAATCTGCAACTGCGCCTTATAAACAGCCATCGTTTCAAAAAAGGACCACGTAGACTGCCACAGCAGCTGTTGTGGATGTATATTGACACTAAAGCGGGTTTCCGGCTTTTTTTTGCATAAACGCCGCAATTCCTTGGCATACCATCTCATCAATTGCTGATTGCCACTTTCAGTTTGAATCATTGTGCTGAATTCTTGCTGTGGAAATCGGTTGTTCTTCTTGCTACGTAGCAAGACTTCATAGCCATTCACCTCTTGCTGACTTAGCGATTTTATCTGCATGATTGGTTGACACAACAGATAAAGGCGGTCTGTGTTCTCCCAAGTCGTTTCATTTCCCATCTTCGTTAAGCCCCCATCTAGTAAAGTTATCACTTCCGAAAATCGGCAATATTCCTGTCATCGCTCGTTTCTCATGCTATAAAATGGTTCTCTCAAAGGAACTGATTTGCCTAAGTATACCAAACAGAACCAAAAATGCCCAAATATTTTAAATTCTCTGAAAGAAATTTCTGTGAAAGAATCGACTGTGATTTTCCGTTCCACTCCATACCTGTTTCATAGAAATGCCCCAAAGCAACCATTGCTTTTTTCAATTTCGTAGAAACTAGCTTGTTGAAAGTGGCTTCTTCCATATCAGTCTCCTGTTTCTTTAAGTACTTATAAAAAACACGATTCTTTTTAAATAACAAAAAAACAGCAAGAGTGCTTGCTGTTTTTTTCTACGTATCTCTTTGACTGGGGTAGCTGGATTCGAACCAACGCATGACGGAGTCAAAGTCCGTTGCCTTACCGCTTGGCTATACCCCAATAATGGTGGAGGAGAGTGGATTCGAACCACTGAACCCTAAGGAACGGATTTACAGTCCGTCGCGTTTAGCCACTTCGCTACTCCTCCAAAAGGTTTTTCTCAAACCTGACAATAGTTATAATACCGAAAAAGATAACAAATTGCAAGAGCAAAAAGTAAATTTTTCTAGAAATTATTCATGTAAATTCCATTGACGAATAATCATCTCGATGGCAGCTTCTAAGCTTCTGCTCGAACCTAGATCTTCATCCCCTAAAAAGCTTTGAAATTCTTTTGGTCCAGTTGTTAAAATCTCACCAATGCGTTTTTTTCCGATGAATAATTCATTGACGGTATAGTCTTTGCCATGAATGGCTTTTGTTGTTTCTTCAATACGTACTTCGATATCTTTATTTTTCTTAGACATGGTTGCACCTCTTTCTTTACAGCACCTTCCTATTTTAACAGAAAAGCAGCAAAAGAAAAAGAAAATCTCTTCTAGAAGTAAAAAAAGTAGCCAATCTTTACGATCAGCTACTTTTCCTTAGATCACTTCTGGTTCGTCAAGACAGCACTCGTCACGGTATAGCCTGCATCACTTAAAATTTTCTCGATTGCTGCGACTTGCCGTGATTCTACTTGGATCTCAACAACTGTTTTTAGTGCCATCCGATTTACCACAATCGTCAAAATACTCATTTGATGATCGGCAAGGAGTTTCGTCACATCTGCTAAAACCCCCACATGATCATCCGTGATCTCGATCGATACTCGGGTTCCGCCATCGTGGTAGCCAGTGATTTTCAAAAAGGCATCGAAAATATCATTGTTGGTAATGATTCCCACTAGGTCATCATCATCCATGACTGGTAAAACCCCCACGTTCTCACTACGCATGACGGAAATGGCGTCCTCTAATAGTGCATCTGGTTCAATCGTAGTCACTTTTTTCAACATGATATCAGCGACTGTCGTTTTATTTAAGAGATAGTTCATTTCATAAACACTTAAACTTGTCGCTTTTGAGGGGGTTGCTTCAGCGATCGTTCCTTCCGTGATCAACCCTACTAATTTGCCATCATCAACGACAGGTAGACGATGGATATCGTGCTGCTTCATCACATCTATTGCATCAAAGATCGGTGTTTGTGAATCGACGGTGATGACCGTCTTCGTCATAAAATCACTTACGCTCATTATTTAACCTCCTAGATACGCTTTTCTTACTTCATCGCTTGCTAGTAATTCTTCTCCGGTACCTTCTAAAACGATTTTCCCGGTTTCTAATACATAGCCGCGATCAGCAATCGATAAAGCCATTTTCGCATTTTGTTCGATCAGCAGCACAGTCGTTCCTTGCTGCTTGATTTCTTGAATGATGGAAAAAATTTCTTTGATAAAAATTGGCGCCAAGCCCATCGATGGCTCATCCAGCAAAAGCAAGCGCGGTTTTGACATCAATGCCCGCCCCATTGCCAACATCTGCTGCTCACCGCCAGATAATGTCGACGCATCTTGCGAGAGGCGTTCTTTCAATACAGGAAACTTGCGGTAAACTTGTTCATAGTCTTCTTTGACACCACTGTCTTTACGCAAGAAGGCGCCCATCTCTAAGTTTTCTTGAACCGTCAAACCGGAAAAGACGTGCCGCCCTTCTGGCACCTGCGACAAGCCGTTTGCGACGATTTTTTGCGGTGCTTCTTTCTCAATTTGCTTTCCTTCAAAAGTGACGGAGCCTTTTGAAGGACGGATCAATCCAGAAATCGTCCGTAAAATCGTGGTTTTTCCGGCACCATTGGCACCAATCAGCGAAACGATCTCTCCTTGATTGACGTGGAAGGAAACATCATGAACTGCTTGGATCATGCCGTAGTGAACACTTAAATTTTGAATTTCCAGCATCAGATTTCTCCTCCTAGATAGGCTTCGATTACCCGTGGATTGTTTTTGATCTCTTCTGGTTCACCGTGGGCGATGACTTGCCCGTATTCCAGTACATAGATCCGTTCGCACACTTCCATGACCAAACTCATATCATGCTCGATCAAGAGGATCGTCAATTGAAAATCTTTTTGGATCTTATAGATCAGCTTTGTCAGTTCTGTTGTTTCCTGAGGATTCATCCCCGCTGCCGGCTCGTCAAGAAACAAAATTTTTGGCTCTGTAGCCAATGCGCGTACGATCTCTAAACGGCGTTGCTCGCCATAAGGCAAATTTTTCGCTAACGTTTGGCTTTTGCCATCCATATCAAAGATCCGTAACAGCTCTAAGGCTTTTTTCTTCATGGATTCTTCGTTTTTGTAATATTTTGGCAAACGCAAGGTGCTCGTCAGTAGTCCTTCTTTATGCTTACTGTTCATAGCGATCAAGACGTTATCCATTACGGTCAAGTTTTTAAACAAGCGAATATTTTGGAAGGTTCTTGAAAGGCCTAAATCCGCGATTTTATAAGGCTTCACGCCATTTAAACGTTTTGGCTTACCTTGGGTCTCAAAAAGCACTTCGCCTTCACTAGGCTCATAAACACCTGTCAGGAGGTTAAAGAGCGTTGTCTTGCCGGCACCGTTTGGTCCAATCAACCCGACCAGCTCATTGGTATCTAGATGGAGGTCTACATGAGAAACAGCAGCTAAACCACCGAAGTTTTTCGTTAAGCTTTTAACTTCTAATAGAGGCATCGTTGTCATCCCCCTTTTTTCTAAATTTGTCCAACAGTCCTTTTACGGAGAATTCCCAGGTCCCTAAAAGTCCGCTTGGTTTAAAGATCATGATGATGATCAAAGCCAATGCATAAATGATCATGCGCAAATCAGAGAAGCCTTGCAAGTACATGTTTAAGATTCCTAGCACTACTGCCGAAACAACCGCTCCTGTGGTACTCCCAAGCCCTCCAAAAACGACGATGATCAACACATCGATCGATTTCATAAAACCGTAATCTCGTGGGAAAACCGACTGCTGATAGCTGGCATAAAGGGTACCAGCAATGCTTGCCATCACTGCCCCCATCACAAACGCAATTACCTTGTATTTCGTTGTGTTGACCCCCATCGATTCTGCAGCGATCTCATCTTCCCGAATCGCTAAAGTCGCTCTGCCTGGTCCGCTATGGATAAAGTTTGAAACGACAAGAATCGATAGAACGGCAAAGAGAAAGACGATCTGCCAATTACTGAATTGGGGCAATCCGAAAATTCCAGCAGGACCATTGGTCAAGCCTCGTAGGTTCACCAACAAGATCCGAATGATCTCTGCCACACCTAGGGTAGCGATCGCTAGATAGTCGCCTTTTAAACGGAGGGTCGGAATCCCAACCACTAATGCGACTGCACCTGAAACCAGCATCCCCACTAGTAAACCAGTTAAAAAGCCGCCAAAGGTTGGATTGCTTGCCGACAGGATCGCGCCAGCATAAGCACCGATTGCCATAAACCCAGCATGTCCTAAGGAGAATTGCCCTGAAAAGCCGATGATTAGATTCAAACTGACTGCCAAGATGATATTGATTCCGATATTGACGATGATCGCATCAGAGAACAAATTAATCATTCCGCCATTGTAGGCTGCAAATAATCCAAAATAAAGAATAGCTGCCAGAGCGAGCCAGATTAAGTTGTAACGTAAATTCTTTTTCATTTCTGCCACCTACACTTTCTCTTTGATATTTTTGCCGAGGATCCCAGCTGGACGAACCAACAATATAATTATTAAAATGACATACACTAAAGCATCCTTGTAATCAGAAAAACCAAGCGCTGTCGCTGCTGTCTCCACTAAACCGATCACAAAGCCGCCTAAAGCTGCACCAGGAATGATCCCGATCCCGCCGAGAACCGCCGCAACAAAAGACTTCAGACCAGGAACGACCCCCATTGATGGATCAATGGAATTATAATACAAACCGATCAGCATCCCGCCAGCTGCAGCTAAAGCCGAGCCTAAGGCAAAGGTAAAGGAAATCGTTCGATTAACATTGATCCCCATCAAACGCGCTGCATCTGCATCAACACTTACTGCACGCATCGCTTTTCCCATACGGGTCTTTTTCACGATCAATTGCAAGAGAATCATTAAGGTAACCGAAACAGCCAAAATCAATAACTGGACATTACTTACTTGAACAAACCCGATGGAATAGGTTTTTCTTTCGATTGCTTGCGGAAACGGGCGCACATTGGCAGAAAAGAAAAAAATCATGACATTTTGCAAAAAATAAGAAACCCCGATTGCCGTAATCAATGCCGAAATTCGCGTGGAATTTCTCAAAGGACGATAGGCTAAAAATTCAATCGTTACCCCAAGTGCTGCACTGGCGATCATCGAAATGAATAACGCTGGGAAAAAGCCCAATTGCCATTGATTGATCAAAAAGTAACCGATAAAACTACCAATCATATAAACTTCTCCGTGGGCGAAGTTGATCAGCTTGATGATGCCATACACCATCGTATAACCCAACGCTAACAAGGCGTAGATACTGCCTAGAAACAAGCCGTTGATCAATTGTTGGATCATCATTTCCATATACTCACTTCCAATATCATTTATTATGGTTCTTCTCATTAGAGAAAAGAAACTGAGACAAACACATCAGGTCTGTCCCAGTTTTCACTGCCAAACAACTACAGGTTTTTAAGGTTCCACAGTGTCTGCTGAGGTTTCCTTCCCGTCAGTCAATCCTAAAACAACTGCTGATTTCTCAGGGTTATGATTTTCATCCATTGTGATTTCACCTGTCACGCCGACAAAGTCTTTCAGTTCAGACAAACCAGCTGCAATTGCCAATGAATCTGCTGAGTTTTGATCTTCGATTGCTTGTTTGATCATGTAAACTGCATCATAGGCTAACGCATTAAAAGCAGAAGGTTCTTTGCCATACTTTTCATTGAAAGCTGCCACAAACGGCTCAACTTTGTCGTTTGCTGGTGCTTTGGTAGAGAAGTGACCGGTATAGTAAACATTGCTGACATTTTCTGCACCAGCTGTTTGAACCATTTTTTCATCACCGAATCCATCGGCACCAATGATTGCTTGATCAATTCCTAATTCTCGCGCTTGCTTGATGATCAAACCAGCTTCTGTGTAGTAGCCTGGAATGAACAAGACATCGAAGTCGACATCTTTGATTCTTGTAAGAACTGCTTGGAAATCTTTGTCGCCTTCAGTAAAGTTATCTTCTAAGACAATTTCGCCTGGGTAACTTTCTTTAAATGCTTCCGTCAATCCAATTGCGTAATCACTTGAGTTGTCTCCCAAGATCACGGCTTTTGATGCATCCAAATTTTCAGCCGCATATTTCGCTAAGATCGTTCCTTGGAAGCTATCTTGGAAACAAGAACGGAAGGCAAATTCTTGCACTTTCCCACTAGTATAAGTAATCGCATCGTCAGTACCTGAAGGTGTAACCATTGGTACTTGTGCTCTGGTCACGTTAGGCAAAGCCGCTTTCGTAGCACCAGAAGTTGCTGGACCAATGATGGCTACAACTTTATCATTTGTAGCTAAGTTGGCTGCTACCGTTGCAGCTTCATTGTTATCTGATTTGTTATCTTTCGAAATAATCTCAATTTGTTTTCCAAGAATACCGCCGGCAGCATTGATTTCTTCTACTGCTAAGTCGATTCCTTCTTTTTCAGCCGTCCCATAAGCAGCTACGGCTCCTGACAACTCTAAGTTGGTTCCGATCTTGATGGTATCTCCCTCTTGTTTATTGCCACCTTCAGCAGCCCCGCTGCCATCCGTTGATCCACCTGTTGGTCCAGCGCTACATGCTGTCAACAAAAACAAACTCGCAAACAAAAACGCAAATTTCTTTTTCATAATTTTCCTCTCCTTCACTTCCCCTGAATATGTTATCCAATATACTGAAAAATCTGGAAAATGTCAACGAATTATCAGAATATTTCACCTATTCAGAATTTATTTTTTTTACTAGGAAAAAATGGTGTTTTTAAAACACTGTTCCATCAATAATGGAATCGCTTTTCATTTTTTTGAACAAAAAGAAAAGCAAGCAAAGTTTTTTTTCCTTTGCTTACTTTTTGATTGTTTCGAATTGCTTCATTTTTTGTCAAAAGGACGTTTGAAAACATTACATCAAGATGTTAGCGGCTATTTCGTGGATACAATGCTTGAAAATTGGCTGCCGCCCCAACTAGATTGGCATCGTTGCGATAGTCACATAGCTTGATCAGTGGGACAAAATCATTTAAAGCTTGATCTGCCAACATTTTTTTCAACCGTTGATTCACTTCTTCTAACAAGCCATTTTTGGCACTGACACCGCCACCGATAATGATCACTTCAGGATCAAAAGCAAATTGAATACTGAATAGTCCTTGCGCTAAATAGCGGTAAAATTTATTGACTTCCTCGATCGCAATGGCATCCCCATCTTCTGCACGTTGAAAGACCTCTTCGCCGGTAATTGTGGTTCGATCTACACCAATTCGATCACAATAACGCCAAGCCATCTGAACCGCTGTCCCTAGTTGCGAAAATGTTTTGCCTTGATCCAAAATCATCAACCCAAATTCACCGCCGTATAAATGTGCCCCACGGACTAGCTCACCATTTTGAAACAGGGTACCGCCAACGCCTGTTCCGATCACAACGAAAGCTGCTTGCTGATACTCTTTGCCCGCTCCTTGATAGAATTCAGCCATCCCAGCGCAATTAGCATCATTTTCGATGGTTACTGGTACCCCAAACACTCCTTCGAGTTCAGAGTAGATGTCAAACCCATGGATATAAGGAATCGCACTGATACCGTCGATTCGACGTTCTTGCGCATTGACTGCACCTGGAGCACTGATCCCGACCCCTTCGATCTCTTCGTTTACGCTTGCTCTTACTTGCTGCAACTGGGCTTTCATTTCTTGCCACGTGCTTGGTGTAGTAAATTTGCCTTTACTCACCAAAGAATCCTGTGCCCAGACGCCATATTTTACTGCTGAACCACCCATATCAAAGACTAAAATCGCCATTTATTTCCCTCAATCCTTTATTATTCTGATACTATCTATTTTACCGTAAGTCCCCGCTTGAAGAAAGCGATTTCCGAGAACAATAAAAAAAAACAGCCTAAAATCGCCATAGACTGTCTCTATGGGATTAGAGCTGCTTTTCCAAAATAACTTGATCGATCAACTGCTGCCCATTTTCGAAAATCGGTTCAGCATAGTGAGTGGTGAAATAATTTTCCATCCGGTCTTTTTCAACATAGCCTTGCGTTTGGTACAAAGTCAGGGCTGCAGAGGGCAGACTACCAGTTTTGATCACTACAATCGGCCGTTTTGCCCCAAGGTGTTGACTGAGGATCGCTTCTTCGGCAGCTTGCAGCAATTGACGACCAATGCCCATTCCTTGCTTTTCTGGAGAAACGGCCACATTCATAATCTCCCAGTTGTTGCCTTGATTTTGATAAACTAGCACACCAATCATTTCTCCAGCTTCTTCATAAACAAGTGTTTGGCTATTATATAGATAGCTTTCTACGACTGCTTTTTCAGGATCTGCATCCAGCAGCAACGCCCAAGGATACGCTTCATTAGAGTCGATTGGACGAATCATGGCTTTTTGGCTCCTTTTTTACATTTTTGTTGATTCCTTTTAACTTTTCCGATAACGGTACGTTGGTTTGACTTTGTCTTGCGTATTTCGTTTTAAAGTAAACGTCTGGGGTACGTAATCTATACCGCCTTTTACAAAGGGATGGCAGCGTAAGATACGAGCTACCCCCATCAAACCTCCTTTGGCTGCGCCATGGACTTGGATCGCTTGGATCATGTATCCTGAGCAAGACGGATAATAACGACAGCTAGGAGGAAATAATGGGGAAATAAAACGTTGATAGAAACGAACAAAGCCAATCAAAAGTTTACTCATTTCTTGCCAACCTTTCTTTTTATGATCACGATTCAGTGAAGATAGATAGAAAAAACTAGGACTCAGCACGAGGCATAAGTCCTAGTTTGGGGTTACTTCATAAACTCAAAGATATGATTCCAAAGACTTGGAGAGAAGACTTTAAAAGGACTACCGTCGCCAATCACCCCATAGCCAATCATCGTTCCGGCTAAGAACAATAAAATAGCTAATAATATGACGATTAGAATTTTTATCAAGCTAGTTAGAATGTAACGGTTCAACTTCACTTTATTCTCTCCTACTCCTACTATGCGTTTACTGGTACGGTTTCTTCAACTGCTTCAGAAACTCGTTCCACAGAAGCACCTAATTGCTGCAATTTTTCATGGAATTTGTAATAGCCACGATCCAAATATTTTAGATTGCGGACACGTGTCCGACCAGTTGAACGTAGACCTAATAAAATTAACGCTGCTGCTGCACGTAAATCCGTTGCATAGACCAGCGCACCTTGCAATTCATGGCCGCCTTCGATCACTGCTACGTTGCCGTCGATTTTGACATGAGCATTCATCCGACGCATTTCTTCTAAATGTTGGAAACGGTTCTCAAATACCGTTTCATTCACAACACTTATTCCAGCTGCTAAAAGTTGAATAGCAGACATTTGCGCTTGCATGTCCGTAGGAAAACCTGGATGAGGCATTGTTTTCACATCTGTTGCCTTCAATTGTTCAGGTCCAACGACACGAATCCCTTCAGCTACTTCAGTCACTTCTGCGCCCATTTCGATCAATTTTGAGATCAATGGACGATTGTGTTCTGAGATCGCATCTTTAATAATGACGTCTCCTTGGGTCATCGCTGCTGCAACCATAAAGGTTCCTGCTTCGATACGGTCTTGGACGATCGAATGTTCCACCGCATGAAGGTGATCGACCCCTTCGATACGCATCGTTTCGGTTCCTGCACCAAAGACTTTGGCACCCATTTTGTTTAAAATGTTTGCTAAATCGACGATTTCAGGTTCACGAGCGACGTTTTCAATGATGGTGATACCTTTAGCTTTTACCGCAGCCATCATGATATTTTGCGTTGCGCCGACACTTGGGAAATCCAAGTAAATGCTATTGCCTTTTAACTCATCGGCGATCGCTTCTATGTATCCATCTTTTTGGATGATTTGAGCGCCTAGTGCTTGAAACCCCTTCAAATGCAAATCAATTGGTCGTTTGCCGATTGCACAGCCGCCAGGCATTGCCACTTTGGCATGACCATTACGGGCTAACAAAGGCCCCATGACTACGATTGAAGCGCGCATTTGGCTTACATACTCATAAGGTGCTTCGATCGCTAACTCTTGTGATGCATCGATCGTCATCGTATTGTTTTCTTCTTCAAAATCGATTGCGACATTTAAATGCCGAATCACTTCTTTCATTGTTAATACATCGGAAAGGATCGGTACATTTGTTAATGTCGTTGTTCCTTCTTCCGCTAATAAGCTTGCCGCTAAGATAGGTAGAACAGCATTTTTTGCCCCTTCGATCTTCACTGTTCCAGTTAATCGATTACCACCTTGAACGATCATCTCTTCCATTTATGTTCCCTCCAAATAATGCAGTGACTCACACAAATCTTGCCAATTATAGCATAATATTCGGTGTTTTTGCATATATTAATGAAATTCTTAAAAACCTGTTAAAAATAAATTACGACATAACGCAATCAACTCAAGGAAAAAAGTACTGGCGGTGTAGCCTAATGCAATCGCAAGAAACACCATGACCATTCGTATCTGAGTCGTTCGTAAGGCTTTAAAAAAAGCATCGATCCGCACAGATTGCAATGCCCAAAATGCTAAATAGATGAACGCTAAATGACTCACGATTCGAATGATTGCATCAATTCCATACACTTGCATACTTCCTGCTCCTTTTTCATAATTGAACATTCCTATCATACCACAAAGATGTCAAGATAAAAAATAATCTTTCTTGAAACCTTCATGAAAAGACTTTAAAAAGTTTTTAAAACGTTTTCTCGAATAAAAAAAAACGGCTCTATAATTTATGGGACTGATGAATCAGAATTGATTCTTCAGTCCCATTTTCATTTTAGGTATTAAAAAACATATCGTTCTCTAGTATGATTAAATCACCACAAAATAAACAACTGAGAGGACGATATGCTATATGAATGATTCTATCAAAAAAATGCTGAGAATAATAGAGAAAGATTTGATGATTATAGAGGTCTCTTACGAGACCCTTCAGAAGAAAAAGACGTTGGTCGTCGATGCTGTTCTCTCGCCTACTCCTCGTGCTTGTAGAAGTTGTGGTTCTACTGTGGTAGATGGAAACGGGAAAGCAATTATAGTGAAAAATGGGAAGAAGGAAACGATTGTCCGTTTTGAACAATACAATCATATGCCTTTGGTTATGCGCCTAAAAAAGCAGCGCTATACCTGTAAAAACTGCCGAACCCATTGGACTGCTCAAAGTTATTTTGTCCAACCCAGACATTCAATCGCAAATCATGTTAGATATAAAATTGCTTCTTTACTGACTGAAAAAGTATCTTTATCTTTTATTGCGAAAAGCTGTCAGGTATCTTTGACCACCGTTATTCGTACATTGAAAGAGTTTAAAAGCTATTTACCAAAGCAATCTAAGAAGATTCTCCCCAGAGTATTGATGGTTGATGAATTTCGTTCGCATGCTTCCATAGAAGATAAAATGAGCTTTATTTGCGCAGATGGCGAAACAGGAAAATTAATAGATGTTTTGCCTACGCGTAAATTACCTCGATTAACAAGCTATTTCTTAGGTTGTACCAATCCAGAAGAAGTAGAATTCTTGGTGACAGACATGAACGCCGCCTACTTCCAGCTCACCAAACGTGTTCTGCCAAATGCGAAAGTAGTGATTGATCGGTTTCATATTGTCAAACACATGAATCAAGCGTTCAATGAGTTGCGTATCCGTGAAATGAATGAACTTCGTAAAGCGGGACAGAAAAGCCAGGCAGAAAAACTGAAAAAGAACTGGCGCTTTTTGCTAAAAAATCGTGCAAACATCAACCATTATGAATACAAAACATGGAAAAGTTTCCGAGCACCAAAATACCCATTTCTTACTGAAGCAATGATGATTGATCGATTGCTTGAGTTTTCTACGCCCCTGAAGGAGGCGTACCCCTTTTTTCATGAATTAGTTGAAGCCTTTCGAGACAAAGACCCTGACTTATTTTTCTGCATATTGGCAGAACTTCCCGAAACGTTAGATGACGGCTTTCGGGAGAAGCTTCAAAACCTTCTGACTTATGAAGAAGGCATCACCAACGCAATGATCTATCCTTATTCCAATGGAAAAATAGAAGCGAAGAATACCCACATAAAGACAATGAAACGAGTATCCTACGGATTTAAATCATTCGAGAACATGAGAATTAGAATCTTTTTGATCAATCAATTAATCAATGTAAGATAACAAAAAATCTGAGCCAGAATGTGGTTCATTCTGACCCAGATTTGATTTTGCACAACTCATCAGTCCTTATTGACAAAGAGCCAAAAAAACAAAGGCAAGATGCCCTTGTTTTTTTAGGAATGTTTTGACACGTTGATTCGATTAATGGCGCGGTGCAAAGCAACCGTTGCGCGACGAAGCTGGTCGATATCTTCGACTTGTTTGGCCTCTTCGATTTGACGTTCTGCACGTTGTTTTGCTCTTTCTGCCCGTGAAACGTCGATATCACGATCACGTTCCGCACTATCGGCTACGATGGAGACAACATTGTCCCGCACTTCAAGGATACCGCCATTAACGGCGACCCAGTCGACGTGAGTATCTGAATCGATCCGTTTGACCCGGACTTCATCAATCGTCAAAGGAACGATGATTGGGGCATGATGCGGCAAAATACCGATCTCACCATCTGTCGTACGTGCAACCACGATTTTCGCGTGATGATCGTAAACCAAACCAGCAGGTGTCACCACATTGACTGTTAAAAATTGATCCATGAGGTTCCCCTCTTTCTTCAAGGCTGGTTAATTAATAGCCAATTTTTTTCGCTTTTTCAATGACGTCTTCAATTCGTCCTACACTACGGAAGGCTTCTTCTGGAAGATCATCATATTTTCCTTCAAGAATCTCAGCAAAGCCTTTGATCGTTTCTTCAACTGGTACATAAGAACCAGGTTGTCCAGTAAACTGTTCCGCTACGTGGAAGTTTTGCGACAAGAAGAATTGGATCCGACGCGCACGAGCCACTAACGTTTTTTCTTCATCAGACAACTCATCCATCCCTAAGATAGCGATGATGTCTTGTAGTTCGCGATAACGTTGCAACGCATGCTGTACTTCAGTCGCTACTTCATAGTGTTTTTCACCAACGATTTCAGGTGCTAACGCACTAGAAGAAGAAGCTAGCGGATCAACAGCTGGATAGATCCCTTGTTCAGTCAATTTACGTTCCAAGTTGGTTGTTGCATCCAAATGGGCAAAAGCAGTCGCTGGTGCTGGGTCCGTGTAGTCATCGGCAGGAACATAGATTGCTTGAATAGAAGTAACCGATCCTTTTTTTGTTGAAGTGATCCGTTCTTGCAATTGTCCCATTTCGGTTGCTAGTGTCGGTTGATATCCAACGGCAGAAGGCATCCGACCTAGTAAGGCAGATACTTCAGAACCAGCTTGAGTAAATCGGAAGATATTATCGATAAACAAGAGCACGTCTTGTCCTTCTACATCGCGGAAGTACTCCGCTAAGGTCAACCCAGTCAAGGCAACCCGCATCCGGGCACCTGGTGGTTCGTTCATTTGTCCAAACACCATGGCTGTTTTTTCGATAACGCCAGATTCTTTCATTTCATTATAAAGGTCGTTTCCTTCACGTGTCCGTTCACCAACACCTGTGAAGACAGAGATCCCCCCATGCTCTTGGGCAATGTTGTGGATCAGTTCTTGGATCAAGACAGTTTTACCAACACCGGCACCACCGAAAAGACCAACTTTCCCCCCTTTTAAATAAGGGGCTAATAAGTCGATAACTTTGATCCCAGTCTCAAGGATCTCGGTACTTGTTGACAATTCATCAAAGTCAGGAGCTTTTTTGTGGATCCCACTGCGGGGTGCTTCTTCAGGAAACGGTGCTTCTAAATCGATGGTGTCCCCTAAGACATTAAACACCCGTCCTAAGGTTTCTGTCCCAACTGGAACAGAAATGGAGGCGCCTGTATCGATTACTTCCATTCCTCGTTGTAAGCCATCTGTTGATTCCATGGCAATCGTACGGATAACGCCGTCGCCAAGTTCTAAGGCAGCTTCTAACACAACTTTTGTTTTCTGCTCATCTTTTTTGTAAACAATCAACGCATTGTTGATATCTGGTAATGATTGGTCTAGAGAGAATTCCACGTCAACAACGGGACCAATGACTTGAACAATCTTGCCTGAACTCATTCGTATTCCTCCATTCGTTCTTGAAACTATTCTAACGCGGATGCCCCCGCCACAATTTCAGTAATTTCTTGGGTGATCGCTCCTTGGCGCGCTCGGTTATAAGAGATCGTCAAGTCCCCAATAATATTTTTGGCATTATCTGTTGCTGTTTTCATCGCTGTCATTCCGGCAGCATGCTCGGCTGTTTTTGCGTCAACAATCGCACCATAAATCAAGCTTTCAGCGTATTGAGGCAGTAATTGATTCAAAATTGCTTCTCTGGAAGGTTCAAACAAGTATTCTTGTTCATAACTTTCGGCTTCTTCAGGATCTAGATCGGAAATCGGCAACATTTTCTCCACACGAAATTGGCTAGTCAATGAGTTGATGTGATGGTTATAACACACATATAATTCATCGAAGACTTCGTTTTGGTACATCGTTGTCGCCAATGTTACGATTTTACGCACCTCGTCAAAGCTTGGTTGATCCGAAAGGTTTCTTAGCTCGTACGCCAAATTGATGCCCCGTGCTTTGAAAAAGTCAGCGCCAGTTGCACCAATGGCAATCATGACATACTCTTCTTCTTTTGCATGGTCTTCATCCAGCATGGTCATCATTTGCTTCAAGATGGAACTATTGTAGCCGCCCACTAGACCGCCATCAGAAGTGATGACGATGTAGCCTGTGCGTTTGACCGGACGACTAACCAACATACTGTTATAGTTCACACCATCTTTAGGACCAGAACCTGCAAGATCGGAAAGCTGCTGCGCAGTTAAATGCGTAACGATTTCACGTACTTTGTTGGCATACACTTGAAACTGTTTCGAATGAGCTTCAGATTTTGTTAATTTTGCAGCTGAAACCATTTGCATGGCCTTTGTGATTTGGCTGGTTTTTTTTGTTGAGGCAATTCGTTGCTTGATTTCATTTAATGAAGCAGCCATTTTCTCTCACCTCTTTTTATGCGTTTTGCATTGTCGATATTTTATCTTGGGGTGTCACCCGAGAACCGTTGGATGCCATGAAAATATCTTTGAATGCTTTAATGGTGTCATCTAACAAGCTTTCTTCTGGCAAGTCTTTCGTTGTCCGAATGGTTTCAAAAATCGTCGCTGCATTTGCTTCGATATATTCAAATAATTCTGCTTCAAAGTCCAATAGTTTATTGACTGGTACACTATCAATGAATCCATGCGTCAAGGCATAAAGAATCACGACTTGTTTTTCTACTGCCAGTGGTTCATGCAGTTTTTGCTTCAAGATTTCAACGGTTCGACGACCGCGGTTTAATTTGGCTTGTGTTGCAGCATCTAGATCAGACCCAAACTGCGTAAAGGCCTCTAGTTCGCGATAGCTAGCCAAGTCCAAACGCAAGGTACCGGCAACTTTTTTCATTGCTTTGATCTGCGCAGAACCACCAACCCGTGAAACGGATAATCCAGCCGCTACGGCAGGACGAACACCAGAATAGAAAAGGTCGTTTTCTAAGAAAATTTGTCCATCTGTGATAGAAATCACGTTGGTTGGGATATAGGCTGAAATATCCCCTGCTTGTGTTTCAACAAACGGCAATGCCGTCATCGATCCACCACCTAGTTCATCACTTAATTTCGCTGCACGTTCCAATAAACGAGAATGCAAGTAGAAGACATCCCCTGGGTATGCTTCACGACCTGGCGGACGACGTAGAAGTAGAGAAAGTTCACGATAAGCGACCGCTTGTTTTGATAAGTCATCAAAGACGATCAAAACATGTTTGCCGTTATACATGAATTCTTCCCCCATCGCAGCCCCCGCATAAGGTGCGATATAAAGCAGTGGTGCTGGTTGTGAAGCACCTGCTGAGACCACGATCGTGTAATCAAGGGCACCGTAACGACGCAATGTTTCCACTTGTGCACGAACAGTTGAATCTTTTTGGCCAATTGCGACATAAATACAGATCATGTCTTGCCCTTTTTGGTTGATGATCGCATCAATAGCGATCGTTGTTTTTCCGGTTTTCCGGTCACCGATGACTAATTCCCGTTGGCCACGACCGATTGGTACTAAAGCATCAATAGCTTTCAACCCTGTTTGCATTGGTTCCGAAACGGATTTCCGTTGCATAACACCTGGTGCAGCTGCTTCGACTGGGCGTGATCTATCTGTTTCGATCGGACCTAAACCATCGATTGGTTGCCCTAATGGATTTACTACCCGGCCAATTAATGCATCGCCGACAGGAACTTCCATGATTTTACCAGTTCGTTTTACTTTGTCCCCTTCACGAATGGTTTCAAAATCACCTAGGATGATGATTCCGACATCGTTTGACTCTAAGTTTTGTGCCATCCCATAAGAACCGTTTGAAAACTCAAGCAGTTCTCCACTCATGGCATTTTCTAAACCGTGGGCGCGGGCGATCCCGTCCCCAACATATGTGACAGTACCGATTTCTTCTACAGAAAGTTCGTTCTGATAATTTTTAATTTGCTCTTTGATCAAGGCACTAATTTCTTCTGCTTTGATGGCCATCCGATTCACCTCTTATCTCTTGTTTATCTGCCGATTTTTTGTCGCAGATAATCCAGTTGGCTCTTAATACTACCGTCGATCACTTGATGATTTGCTTCAACGATGACACCGCCTAAAATCGTTGGATCGATCGTTTCTTTCAATTGTGCCTGCTTGTACCCAAGCTTATCGGCGATTTGCTTTTCGATTTTGCTTTTTTGTTCTGCTGACAAAGCAACAGCCGTTGTGATCGTTCCGAGAACAAGACCTTGATATTCATCGTAACGACGTTCGTATTCATCAATGATCAGCAATAAATCATCCATGCGATCATATTCATAAACGATCTCCAAGAAATTTCTGACTAAACCTTCAAAGCCCTTCAGCAATTGATCGACTAATTGTCTTTTCTCATGAAGATCCAAACGGTTATCGGTCACGATTTGGCCGAATGTTGGAATTTCCTGATAAATCTGACGCAAGGTCAATAATTCTTGGTAAACTTCTGTCAAGCGCTGTTCTTCCATCGCCAATTCGAACAACGCTTTTCCATAACGTTTTCCCACTGTGAATTTATCGAGTTTCATTAACTGAACCCAATCCTTCGATATATTGATTGATTAGGGATTCATGATTTTCGGGAGTCAATTCGCGGCCTAAGATTTTTTCTGCGATTTGAAGCGAAAGTTCTGCAACATCATCTTTCACTTCTTTTAACGCAGTTTCTTTTTCAAGGGTGATATCTGAGTTTGCTTTTTCTTTCAAACGAGCCACTTCTTCTTTGGTCTCGCTCAAAATATTTTGCCGACTCAATTCCCCGCTATCTTTGGCGCTCTTGATGATCTCCGCAGCTTCAGAATGAGAACGTGCCAATTTTTCTTGGCGTTCTTTTTCTAATTTTGCTGCATTCAAGCGTGATTGTTCCGCTGAATCCAAATCATTGGCGATTTTATCTTCCCGTTTTTGCATCATGCTGCTGATGGCATCCCATGCAAAATGTTTCAATAAGAATAGCAAAAGAAGAATTGACCCGCTGACAACGATAATATTGCCAAGCATTGGATTTTGAACTTCCGCCATAACCAACTGATTTAGCATAACGATTCTTCCTTTCTGAAAGTCATTGTTTCATTAGAAAAAAGCAAAAACGAGTGCAATTGTTCGTTTCTGCCTTTTCGTGCTCGTCTTATCGGAAGACTAATAACAGCGCGATAACTACCCCTAGAATCGGTACAGCTTCGACTAACGCTACCCCGATAAACATTGTTGAACGTAGTTGACCTGACATTTCAGGTTGGCGTGCCATTGATTCGATTGTTTTTGCGATTACTTGTCCGTTACCATACCCTGCACCAATTGCTGCTCCGATAATTGCTAATCCTGCTCCAATAAAGTTCATTCTTTTTTTCCTCCTAATTGTATGTCGATTCGATTAATGTTCTGCCACGATTTTGTGGCTCATAAATACCATGGTCAATGTAACAAATACATAAGCTTGGATCGCTCCAATAAAGAGCGAGAAGCCAATCCAGATCATTTCTAGCGGCATCACGATCGGCAATGACCACCAACCAAGACTAATAAACATGTTGGCAATCAATCCTAATAACACTTCACCAGCGAATATATTTCCATATAAACGCAAGCCTAACGTGATGACATTCGTAAATTCTTCGATGATTTTTAGCGGCAATAAAAAGCCCACCGGTTTCAGATACGAATTGATCAAGTAATTTTTGAAGCCCAACGACTTGATCCCAAAGAAATGTGTCAAGGAAATAACCATAAGTGCAAGTGTCAATGTAACAAACGGGTCTGCTGTCGGACTTTTCCATAAGGTAATGTCATCTGTCGTCACGATTTTTGTGACTAAGCCGATCTCATTTGCCACAAACACAAAAAGAAACATTGTTACACCGAGCAAATGAAAGTTGTTCACTTGAGATCCTGGTAGATTGTCCGCCACGATGCCACGAACAAAGTCAATGACCCATTCAATGAAGTTCTGCTTCCCTTTCGGTTTCATTTGCAGGTTACGTGTACAAATAAAGACCACCAAAAAAACAATAATACAAGAAATGATTGTCATCATAGCTACAGTTCCATCAAACCATATAGGACCGATATGAAACATAAGCGATTTATCTTCCAATCTTTCTCACCTCTTTTCCTGTCATCTCCAGAAAAAAATCTGGTGTTACAATGCGTTTCCTCTCATAACAATCGGTATCATACCACCACGAATGGAAAATTTCAAAGCATTTTCAAGAAAATTAGACAAAAAACTCACAATGCCAAAAATCCTAAATTAATTGAAAAATCCTCGTGTCGCTATGTGGAAGAAAAAGCCTGTTATATCAACAGCTTTCCCTTAAATGCTACCAAATTTAGCGTGATTTTCAAAGCAATAACCTCTATCGGATTCTAAAAGAAGTTCTTAGAAAATTAGAAATTTCTAAGAACTCGGTCAATTTGTCTTTCTTGATCTTTGCGTTTCAAGGATTCCCGCTTGTCATATTCGCGTTTTCCTTTCGCTAAACCAATCAAAACTTTGGCATAACCATCCTTGATATACACCTTTAATGGCACAATCGTCATACCGGTATTTTTTGTTTCGCCAATCAGACGAGCGATCTGCTTTTTGTGTAGCAACAGTTTTCTCGTCCGCAATGGATCGTGATTAAAAATGTTTCCTTGCTCGTAAGGACTGATATGCACATTGACTAAGAATGCCTCACCGTTACGAATGCGTACAAAGCCGTCTTTCAAATTGATCCGGCTGTTACGGATCGCTTTGATCTCTGTTCCCTGTAAGACGATCCCCGCTTCGATCGTATCGAGGATCGTGTAATCATGGCGGGCCTTTTTGTTTTGGGCGATTAATTTCCCTTCTCCTTTAGGCACGGGCCATCCCTCCAATTATTTTTTCTTGATTCCTTTGTAAAAAGGTTTTTTCTTTTTCACTTTGCCAGCTTTTTTCGGCTTGCCTTTGCCTGATTGCTCAAAGCGTTTCCCTTGGTTTTTCTCAGGGTTTCGTTGTTTTTTTCCACGGCGGCTAGCTTCATTTTTTTGATTGTTGTTACGTTTGTTGGCTTTTGGTGCTTGCAGTTTTTCAACTTCTTCTGCTGCTACCAGTTCGAAATCGATCTCTCTTGTTTCTGGATCAGCCTTTACGACTTTGATGCGAACTTTCTGACCAATTTTAAAGGTCAGGCCTGTCCGTTCACCCACAAGTGCCAGATGGTTTTCCAAATAATGGAAGTAATCTTGCTTCAGATTATTGATATGGATCAACCCTTCAATCGTGTTAGGCAATTCAATAAACAAGCCAAACTTAACGACGGAACTGATGATACCGTCAAACTCTTCTCCTACTTTATCGGCCATATACTCAGCTTTTTTAAGCGCATCGACTTCTCTTTCTGCATCGACTGCTCGTCGTTCCATTTGGGAGCTGTGCAGCGCGATGTCCGGCAAGATTTCAGCCCATTTGTTTTGGTTGGCTTCTGAGACATCTTCACTGTAAGATCGAATCAAACGATGCACGATCAAGTCGGGATAACGACGGATCGGTGACGTGAAGTGGGTATAATCTTCCGCTGCCAAACCATAGTGACCGACGTTTTCTTCAGAATACTTCGCTTGTTGCATACTTCTTAGTAGCATCGTATTGACAACCATTGCCTCTGGCTTATCTGCGACATCTTCAACAACTTTTTGCAATTGTTTTGGTGAGATCGAGCCATTGGTCTGCTTGACTACGATCCCTAAAGCAGATGCAAAATCAAAGAAGCGGCGCATTTTCTCTTCTTTTGGTTCCTCATGGATCCGGTAAATAAATGGTAAATGCTTCTGATTGAAATGACGCGCCACGGTTTCATTGGCTGCCAACATGAATGATTCGATCAATCGTTCGCCGACGCCCCGTGCTCGTAGAACGATTTCTTGCGGGTGTCCTTCTCCATCGACCAAGACTTTTGCTTCTCGGTCTTCAAAAGAAACTGCCCCACGTTTGATGCGCATCGCTTCTAACACGTGATGCAAGGCGGCCATATCATGGAACATCGGTACTAATTCCGCATATTCTTTGGTGGTTTCTGGATCATTGTCTTCAATGATTTGATTGACTGCTTGATACGTCATACGGGCACTTGTTTGAATAATACTTTGGAAAATATTGTAATCTGTGACGATCCCCTCTTGGTTGATCCACATTTCACAGCTCATAGTCAACCTTGGGACATTCGGATTCAACGAACAGATCCCGTTTGATAAACGCTGTGGGATCATCGGAATCACACGATCCGTAAGATAGACACTCGTTCCCCGATCAAACGCTTCTTTATCCAATGCGCTGTTTTCGGTCACATAATAAGAAACATCGGCGATATGCACGCCCAAATAGAAGCTACCGTCAGGCAATGCTTTTACGGTCACCGCATCATCCAAATCTTTGGCATCCGCTCCATCGATTGTTACAATCTGTTGATCTCGCAAATCCCGCCGTTCCGGAAAGTCGGCAGGATCGATCGTATCTGGTACTGCATCTGCCGCTGCTAAGGTTTCTTCCTCGAATTTTGTTGGAATCCCGTTCGCCACGACGATCGATAATATATCCATTCCAGGATCGTTTTTATGTCCTACAACTTTCGTGATCAACCCCTCTAAGCTTTTCGAGTAACCTTTTTCTGGGTAATGGCTGATTTCAACGATCACAATGCTCCCATCTACAGGTCGAATCCCTTGAGCACCAATAAACACCTTTAATTCACTTAGTTTTTTATCTTTAGGCTGAACAACGCCATATAGATCCGACTCTTCGATCTCTTTTTCATCAAATAATGTAAACTCGCCGACCAACTGACTGATGGCCCGTTGTTTGATCTCAACGACTTTCCCCTCTGCACCACGATCTGAGAAAGGATCCGCAACGTGCACGATGTCCACAGCAACGGTATCGCCGTCCATGGCATAGCCTGTTGCTTCTTTAGGGATATAAATATCGTCTTCTTCTTCATCCAAAGTGACAAAGCCGAAGCCCCGCTCGTTGGCACGGAAGGTTCCTTCCACAAACACTCGTTTCATGGGTAATTTCACTTTGCCTTTTTTGTTAAAAATCACACTGCCTTCTCGTTCCATCGCCGCTACTGTCTGGACAAGATTCTTAAAGTCTGTACTTTTTTGAAGTCCTAGACCTTCAGCAATTTCTTCCATTGAAAAACTTTTTTTGCGGCTTTCTTCGAGAAACTGAATGATTTTTGTTTTAATCGTTTCTGTCATAACTCACTCTTTCCAAGCAAGTGTTTCTAAGAAAGCAAACACATCCTGCTCTAATTTTTTCCGTTCTGGTCCAACGGTCACCACATGACCGCTTTCGGGATACCATTGAAGCGTATAGGGAACATGGGACAGTGCCCCTGCTGTTTTGAAAACCGTCTGTGGATCGATCATTTGATCCTTTCCTGCTTGTGCTAGAAAGACTGGGCGCTCGATTTTCCCTAAATGCCCAGCTGTGGTTTGTCCGACTGTTTCGATTCCTTGCAGTTGCTCTCTGACCTTACGAGGGACTTCTGCCAATATTTCTTTTTGGGTCGCCTCGTCTAAATCAGCATAGGGTATGACCATTTCAGCATACTTTTCAAAATTGACTGGCACTTCATTCTTGGTTTCAAATAATGGCGAACAAAACAGTCCGCCCCCCATCAATGTTGGATCTTGTGTCAAACGATCCATCGCTAAAATCCCGCCCATCGAAAGTCCAAGAACGGCAACTTCTTCATAGCCTTTTTCTCTTACATAAGTAACTGCATCTGCAGCATCCTGCTGCCAAACAGCCATCCCTTGATTTAAGATATCATCTGGATTGGGCGTACCATGTCCAGTAAACATCGGTGTATAAACCGTGTAGTCTTTTTGTTCTAACGAACGACAAAGCATGCGCACATCGTTAGGACTGCCTGAATAGGCATGGAACAAAATGACCGCTCGTTTGCCGTGTTCAGCAAAAACCGGTTTTGGTTGATTAAATGTTTTCATGTTTCCTTTCACCTCACGTCCAATTCTACCATAGTTATCAAGAATACTTCGACAAATGCGATCAAAATCTTCCCCTTAAAAAGAAAAAAACCTCTCTTTACGAGAGGTTCGCTAACAAAATGATTAGTTTGATGAAAGAAAAGCCAAAATAAAGAGCAAGACCATCCAAACAAAACCTAAAATGGCCGTTGAACGCTGCATCACCGCTTCAAATCCACGGGCTTTTTGCTTACCAAACAATTGATCTGCACCGCCGGTAAAGGCACTAGCTGCACTATTTTGCTTGCTAGGCTGCATCATGATCGTAATGACCATTAAAATCGAAATAACGATCACAGCAGTTAATAAGATGTTATACACGTTAGCTCCTCCTTGCTTGCTAAAGTCGTCCTTTCTATTTTAGCATTTTCCGCTAGAAATTACTACTCCCTTTTTGTCATTGCTCGTTGCGTGACTGTTTAGAATAAAAAAAGACTGTCCTTTCTGACAGCCTTTTTCTCATAGATTGCTTTTCGTTCAAATCAGCGAACCAGTACGTCATCATATTCTGGTTTCTCTTTAAACTCCTTGACCGCAAAAGAGCAGACAGGCATAATTTTTTTCTCTTCCCGTCGTGCTTTTTCAACAACTGCTTTGAGCAGTTTTTGCGCCAATTGCTGTCCGCGATAATCAGGGTTGACGAAGGTGTGGTCTACTTCTAGCACATCATCTGGCGTTTCTTGCCATGTGATCTCACCGATTTCTGTTTCTCCATCATATAAAGCAAAACGTTTATTTTCTTCTTTTATTTCCATTGTATTCTCCCTTTCTATCAGACAATGTCTGTTTTTTGTTTGACCTTCTCAATAAATTGCAAAACGGTTGGCCAATATTCTGGTGCGTCTTTAACTGCCTGTATATGTCCCATATTTGGAAAAAGGACTTTTTGTTTCGGACCAGCTGTTGCTTCCATTAAAGTATTGATTTCTTTTTCAGAAAGAAACGTATCCTTTTCTCCTTGTAAAAACAGCACGGGTAAATGGTTGCTGCCGACTTGTCGGGTCACTGAGATTTGTAGGAAGGGGTAGCCAACTAAGTGTTTACTGTAACGATTGGCTAATCGCAAAAAGCGCTTGACGGGTAACCGAGAAAATTGTGGTAGACTTGCCCGAATGGCACTGTAAACGGACGTATAACTGCTGTCTGAGATCAACCCCGCAACTTGCACCGGCATGACTTCTCCACTAGCCAGCAGCAAAGTCGCCGCCCCCATTCCTAAACCATAGAGGAAGATTTGTGTTTGGGGGTCTTTTTCCAAAATCTTATCGATCCACAAAAGCAGGTCCATCCGATCTAGCCACCCTAAACCAATCTCTTTGCCTTCACTGCGACCATGTCCACGCAAATCAGGAACTAAAACATTGTAACCCGCAGCCCAGAATTTCTCGGCCGCCTCTTGACAATCTGCTTGCCCGTCACTGCGATACCCATGCAAGCAAATCACCCATGTTTTAGCACACTGATCGAAGACTTCTGCTCTCAAGATCAGATCATCGGTGGTCGTTACCGTACATTCCGAACCTTGTGCCCAAAAAGCCGAACTGCTTTTTGCGATCCGCTCTTTGTATGGAATCCCCAGTTTCTTTCTGCCTTCTTTTTCATACCATTCATTGTAACGCATAATAATTGCCGAAACAAAATAGCGTACGCCCTTTTTCATCACAGACGTGCGATATACATAGTACACCAAAAAAATAAAAATAAGCAGTAGTAGCAATAGCCAAACCATAGGATCCCCCCTTCATTTTAGTTTACCATTTACACCGGTTTTCAGCCAAAGTTTTGTCGCAAGTCTTAAATAAGTCCTATACTTTTTTAAGAAAAAATCTTTGTACTGACTTCTAGCGAAGGAGCAGTACAAAGATTTGTTTGGTTAAATATGTTTCTGTTTATAGAATAGGAAAGCAATCATGGTGAGTAAGATACCTCCAAGAACACTTAGTTCATAAGAGGATTCCTCGTTTGTCTTTGGCAAGCGTTTTTCATTATTTGTCTGGTTCTTTTTGTCATCCAGCTTTTGCTCGGCGTTTCCGGCTATTTTTTTCGGTTTATCAGACTTGTCAGAAGGTATTGGTACTTTGGGATCGCTAGGATCATTCGGTGTCTCAGGCGTTCTCGGCGTTTTTGGTTCGACATAAGTATTGATCAAATCATAGCCATGGACATCTGACTTGTATCCTTTGACAGCCACTTCTTGAATGCTATAGGTGTACGCTTGACCTTTCTCATCATATTTTGGCAGATCTTCAAAACGATAGGTCCAGTTGCCTTCTTTATCTGCTTTTACGGTTTGCTTGTCGATTTCTTTACCGTTTTGCATTAATTCGACAGTGATGCTTTCAGGACGGGTATTGAACTTGTTATCATAGTCTTTCCATGTCTTTGTTCCGGCTACTTCTTTCGTTTCGTTGTTACGATAGGTGTTGACTAGGTCATAGCCGTTGATTTCAGTGGTGTAACCTGAAACTTTTTCTTCTTGGATCGCGTAGGTGTAAGCTTTTCCTTCGGCATCATACTTAGGCAGATTGTCAAAGTGATAGGTCCAGTTCCCTTGGTTATCTGCTTTTACGACTTGTTTGTCGATTTCTTTATCATTTCGCATCAATTTGACAGTGATACTCTTCGGCCGTGTATTGAACTTGTTATCGTAGTCATTCCATGTCTTTGTTCCAGCTACGTCTGTTGTATCGGTGTTATGGTACGTGTTGACTAAATCATAGCCGTTGACTTTAGTGGTGTAACCTGGAACTTTTTCTTCTTGGATCGTGTAGGTGTAAGCTTTACCTTCGGCATCGTACTTAGGCAGATTGTCAAAGCGATAAGTCCAGTCGCCTTGGTTATCTGCTTTTACGATTTGATCGTCGATTTCCTTATCATTTCGCATCAGCTTCACAGTGATGCTTTCTGGACGGGTATTGAACTTATTGTCATAGTCATTCCACGTCTTCGTTCCCGATACTGCCGTTGTTTCGGTGTTACGATAAGTGTTAACTAGGTCATAGCCGTTTACTTTAGTGGTGTAACCTGAAACTTTTTCTTCTTGGATCGTGTAACTGTATGCTTGACCTTTTTCATCATACTTAGGCAGATCTTCAAAACGATAGGTCCAGTCACCTTCTTTATCAGCTTTCACGATTTTTTCTGCGTATTTTTCGCCATTTTGCATCAGCTTGACAGTGATACTCTCTGGACGGGTGTGGAACTTGTTATCATAGTCATTCCATGTCTTTGTTCCGGCTACTTCTGTCGTTTCGGTATTATGGTACGTGTTGACTAGATCATAACCATTGATTTCAGTGGTGTAACCTGAAACTTTTTCTTCTTGGATCGTGTACGTGTATGCTTGACCTTTTTCATCATACTTAGGCAGATTCTCAAAGTGATAAGTCCAGTCGCCTTGGTTATCTGCTTTTACGGTTTGCTTGTCGATTTCTTTACCGTTTTGCATTAAGTCGACAGTGATGCTTTCAGGGCGGGTATTGAACTTATTGTCATAGTCATTCCATGTCTTTGTTCCGGCTACTTCTGTCGTTTCAGTATTGCGGTACGTGTTGACTAGATCATAGCCGTTTACTTTAGTAGTATACCCTTCAACAGGTGTTTCTTGGATTGTGTAATCATAAGTCTGACCAGATTCGTCAGTTGTCGGTAGGTCCGTAAATTCATAATGCCATTCCCCCTCTTTATTTGGGGTAACCGTTTTTGTTTGGAACACTTCACCGTTTTGCAATAATTGAACCGTAATACTTGCCGGACGGGTATTAAATTTGTTGTCATAATCGTCCCACGTTTTGGTCCCGCTGATTGTCGTTGTATCAAAAGAAAGCAATTGATTCATGGCAGCTAGTTTAATAGTCGGCACGATTGTTTCATTTGCTTGCAGATCCCAGCGATGGGTTTCTGCGTTGACCAGCACTGTATCAGCAATGATACTGCCGTCAACATTTTGATGGACATCGACTGTATCACCAACAGCCAAGATGGTTCCTTGGAATGGACTATTAATCGAAATCGTTTGGCCCTCTGATTGGTCAACAAAATTCCATAAGATAACAGCATCATCAAACTCTTCTGTTTCATGGCTATTACGAGACGTACCATCCGTATATTCTAGTTTGATTTGGGACTTAACATTAACGGTGCTGGCTCCCTCAGTGTCCACATTGATGATCACAGGCGTATTTCCTCTTGTTAGCCCTTTAATGGTGATCGGCGTATCTTTTTCTAATTCCGTTTTTGAAAGAGAAACAACAACCTTTTGATCTTCTTTCGCAATTGTATCTTCTGAAAAAGAAATGGGTTTTTTATCAATCAGATAGCCGTCTGGCGCTTCCGTTTCCACAAAGGAATATTCCCCCTCAGGAAGACCATCTTCGATCACCTGCCCATCATCATTTGTGACTTCTTCATCAACTTCCTTATGCGTCTTGTTGTTTTGAAGTTCGTAAACACCATCATCAAGTGGATTTCCTTGTTCGTCTGTCAAGGTCAAAACAACCGCTTGTGTCTCATCTTCGGCATCGTCTGTATTGATGACCCGCTGATTATTATCAGTGAAATCCTTGGTTACACCGGGTGTCTGCGGATAAGCTCCCAGTCTTTCTGACGTCGCCTGTAACGTTGAAAATGCCTGTTCAAAGTCTATATAAGGCTCACTCACGGATTGATCTTGAAAAACTTCGGAAGTCTTCAAGTGATCCATTCTCTGACCATTTACAAAAACGGCAGGTTGCTGATTTTGATCTGCTAAATCTACTGTGACTGATGGGCCAAAAACAACTTTGTTTTTTCTACTATCCGTTCCTGATACAAAAGAAGAGTTTGCGATGGAATTGACCTTTTGAATATAATTGATTTCTGTCGGCAAAGAACCATCCTGAATACTGGTCCCAAAATTGACATTTCCGTTTAATTCACCAACGGCCAAATTTCCGTTCGTGTGTGTATTTAGCGTCGCATGGTTAGCAAAAATATGAAAATATTGCGCTTCTCCTAGAAGTGCGTCATCAACTTCAGGAACATCATTTTTAAAAATGCCCCCACTTGAAAGTTGTGAAGCTGCTGGCGCACTTGCTTGGGTATCAAGCGTTGATTCTATGGTTTTTGATGCAGTATTTGACGCCGTTTGTTGTTGTGACTCGCTGCTTGTTGTTACAACCTTTTTTTCAGAAGCCTCTGTTTGATCCTGAGTATCAGAAAGTACGGCTTCTGTACTCGTTGCTTCTGTGGATTCATTTTCAGGTAGAACAACTGCTACATCTGTTGTGTTGATGATGTCTTCTTTCACTTGTCCATTTTTTTCATCTGTTTGAAGAAAGGCGGATTTGATTGTCAATGTTTGAAGACTTTTTGTTTGAAACGTTAGCGTCATTTGGCTAAAAGAACTGCTAGCGGTTTCTTCCATCAGCTGCTGTCTTTGCGGATCATATGTAAATGGCGTGCCGCTGCTTTGAATCGAGTTCGGCAGAACCGTTTGTTCCCCTTCACTCAAGCTGAATGCCAGTTGATTTGCTGCTTGTTGATTCTTTTCTACTTCGATCGTCCAAGTGATCTCCCCTGTGGTAGGATCTGGTAATGATGTCACTTGCGCTGTGCCCTTTTCGTTTTGAAATAGGATTGTTTTGGGATTCTCCTCGGTGTCCGCATTGGCTGTGATGACTGATAATAAAGGCGCCAAATAGGAAAACATAAGTAAGGACAGCATGAACATTGGGTAAGCTATTTTTTTCACATAAGTACGCATTTCTCTTCCTCCAAACAACAAATTTTACTCAGGTGATTATCCTAATCGGAAAAAAGAGAAAATGCAAAATGGACCAAATTTTGATTCTGTGAGAAAAATGAGAGCAAAAACCGAAAAATGGTTCCTGCTCTCAAGGGAATTTGTGAAAATGAAATAGGATTTCTTTAGTTTGAAAAACATTAGAATATTTTTTTCATGATAAATACTCAAAATCCAGAAAGAATCTTTTGTTTGTGATAAAAGTTCTTTCCTTCAAAACGCTTAAACACCAGGAGTGATTGGCTACTTGCTAAAATTTCACTTGTCAAAAAAAAATAATTGTAAACTGAAAATGAAAATTTTCATAAACAATCATATTATTTTCATTTTTGGTTACAAAAATTTTAGCAGATTCTTTAAAATCTTACTGTTATTTTCCCTCTATTTATAAGTTCTCTTAACTTTTACTGTACAAAGAAACGTCTCTATCATTTTTGGGACTGATGACTCATAATTGATTCTTCAGTCCCAAGTGTGATTTTTGTACAACATATCAATCCTTATTGACGACAAGACTTTATTGCAAAGTCCGATGTTCTGATCTAGTACAAAAGACTGACCATTGGAAAAAAGGGAATGGTTATTGCAATCCGCTCGAAATTCACGTTTCCTTCTCCAAATTGACTATTCTTTGTCGTTGCTGATCAAGAAATCAAGCAATTCCGACTGTTCCGCAAAGATTGCTTCTACAGATAAGCTTCTATGATGACTCTTTTGCTTGGTAGCTTCTGGTAGTTCAGCATCAATTTGGTTAGTTGAAGATTCGAGGGAATTCTCAACTGGTAAAGGTTCTGCATTCACTTTCGACTCTAAACCGTCTGGCTTCATTGGAAATGGACTATTATCCTCAAAGTGATCTATCGAAGCATTCAGTTGACTTTTCCAAAACAACTCTCCGAAAAGATACACGCCCAGAGCATTTTTATTGTTAAACACTTTACAAGATAACCCCATCTTGGTGAGTGTCTGATTTACTGTGTTTTCGTTGATCGTTTCTGAAGGAATATCTCTGATTAGAATTGTATCAGCATATTGAATATCTTGATCACTGTTTACATAATCAATCAATTGATCTGTCAAAGCAGTCGTCTCTTTTTTAACGATCTCAGTTAAATCTATTGTCTGACGTCCATTGATCGTCACGACAAATGGATTGTTTTTCTTAGCTGTGACAAGCATATCGTAAACGACGCCATGATCCAGCGCAAAGATAGGTGCGGGATGATCCCCCTCATTTTCTTGATAAGCTTGTACCACGTTGCCTGCCAATTCAAACAAGCCGTCTGTGACTTTTGAACTTTTGATCAGTTCCCCATTTTCGTAGCTATCACAAGTGAGTGAATGATCATTGATTTCAATCACATAGGTCAACCCAGCCAGAATTTCTTCCACGCCTAACATCAAATGAATATCATTTCGTTTGCTTTCAAAAATTGCGCCCAGAGATTTTGGGATCAGCTTTACTCGCTCGATGCGAATCCGATAGTGCGTGCCATCAACAACTGTCTCGAATTCATCTGCCAGTTGTCTCTCAATGTCAGCAAGCCGGTCAAAACTTTCTGTTGCTACGCCAAGGCATAATGAACAGCTAAAGTAATCCTCTGCAATTTCAGTAAAAAGTGAGGGTCTTTTCGCTACTAAATAAGAGAGTATCGTTTTGATATATGTCTTAAATTTTTGGTCTCCCAGGGTTGCCAACGGATTGCCAAATGTTTGATAGGCTTCTGATCGTCGACTATACAACTTGTCGAGCCCCCAAGTGATTTCTTTCTCGCTGCCCCCGAGAAGTATTCGTTTCCCTACTTTGTTTTTTAGGTAGATCGGTTCATTATTCTTTCCTAAAAGATATTGTAGATTATTTTTTTTGACTTCTGAATAAACAGAACTTCTGACATCTTGATAACCGTAGCCAACAACGCCTACTCGAAATTCATCAATGTCTAATGCAATGATTTTGTTCACACTAATCCCCCTAACTTCCCTATTTATCATGAATTACAGCTTCCCTAATAACACTATTGCTATTTCATCCTCTATTTTCCTGCCTCTTCTTGGATAAAGAATGCATTGGACAGTTCATGAATTTTACTCATTTGTTCGTTGACTTCTGCTTCTAAAAGCAACAAGTCGCTGAAAATTACTTTTGTATTACGTATATGCCGCAAAAGTTCATTGGTTTTGACCAGCTGCAAGTCAATTTTTTTGCATAACTCTCTCAATTCTTCTTGGCTATTCTTTAAGACAATAAAATCGCGATAACCAATGGCTGACTGTCGTTTTTCTAAAATCATTTGTTGTAATCGCGCAATTTTACTGTCCCGTTGTTCGATCGTTTGTTTCAAATCAGTCAACATCTGGTCTAGTTCGCTGATTTGAATGATTGCGGATAACTTCTTTGTACTCATTGATTGTTTCATGCTTGACTTGCTCCTTTGCCTAGGAGTATTTTCACTTCTGAATCCATCAGTGCCGTTCTAGTAAATATTCCTGATTGCAGTAAACGACTAAATGAAAGAACATTATTTTTTATCCGCAGCAGCTCTTCATCTGTTAACTCACTTAATTGATGATCAATGTCTTCAATTGCGTTGATAGTAATGCCAAGTTCCAGTTTCTGTACCATCTCTGCTATAGCTGCTTCTTTCCATACAATGACAGGGATTCCTAACGAGAGATACAACGAGATTTTGTGCGGTGCATTATACTTCGTATATTGTTGGTAGTCACCACCATCAGGCAACTTATCATCCCACGCAAGTCCGAAACCATTTTTCTCCATCCTACGAACCAATTTCTCTTGCTCAAAAACACCACAATAATGAACATTCGGACCAAAATGACTGTCGTTTTTATCGCCGTATACAAGAATTTCCGTGCGATTGGGCCACTGCTGTAGAAAACGGGTTTTTGCCAAATTTCCTGCAAAGACAACTCGTTTTTCTGGTCTTTCATGACTGACACTAACATCTTGATGCTGATAGTCGAAAAATGGTTTTTGGATCATTCTCCGTGTCACGCCTCTTTCGACTAAGGCTGTCTGCATAGCTTGGCTATGAACGATCAATACTGTTGCTTCATTGAAAAGAGCAGATTCATCAAAATCGACTTTCCCACGTAACATCTCAGCGTCATGGATGAATAAACTCGTGTAAATCCCTCTTTGTTTCATTCTTTGTAAGAACATTCGGTCAAAATGGGCTCCGTTATAACTTGGATATTGATAGACCACGATATCTTCATAAGCGACACCAGCTGTAATGCCATCAATCCTTGACATAAGTGCATAATCATCTTCATTCTCATCGATATAACGATAAATATATAAAGGTTGATAATCCATCCCATTGGCAATGTGAAAAACATCTACTTTCGCTTTTTTGACTGAATCTGCTGCATTCGATTCAATGATCGTCGTCACCCACCGATTCACGCTTGCCCCATCTCCTTTTCCATCATTGCCCGCACAAACATCACTTCATCTTTTGGTAAGCACCATTCTGCACCCTTCAAATTTTTAGAAAACAGTTGTACAGCAGGATCTTCTTGTGCAGTATTCCTTGTAAGCAGCAAATATTTGACTAGTTTTAGAACTGTCTGATTATAGACATCAATATGCCAATGTTCCTCCATTAAACGACTTGCATGTTGAAGTAATTGAACCGCATCATCACAGCGTTGGATGTCTACCAAACATTCTGATAAATCTAATACGGCGCCTACTAAGACTGGCCGCAGTTCCGTAAAATCAGTCGAATTTATTTTCTTTAAAAGGCAGCTCTCTAACAAAAAAATTTGTTTTTCTAAAGATGAAGCGTGCAAGCCATAGCGCTGTTTGATGCGTAATGTAGCTAAATATAAAAGGCTGTCAAATAATGTATAAAAATCAGTTCCCAGAAAAAATGTTTCAAGCATTTCTAAACTTGCATCCGGGACTTTCTGGTTCATACAACCAAATACGAGGTCAGAATAGGCCAACATGAGTTTAAATATCGTATTATCCTCAGTTGAGGGGCGAAACTTTTCTAACTCTTTTCTAACTTTCATAAAGGTAACAAACATGTCCTCTTTCGTTGATAAAGAGCTATAAATCAATACACTCAATAGATGAAGTTGTTCATCTGTTGACATTGCAAACATGTCTAGCAATTCGGTATCTGAAATGCTCAACATTTTCTTGATGCCAACAACCAATTCGAAGGGCAAATCGATCTCATATTGTACCCATCTATAGTACCGTGAGCGAGATAACCCAATCTTTCTTTCAAAAGATTTCACAGATAGTCCTTTACATTTGCGTATCTCTTCTAATTTCTCGCGATCAATATTGACAGCAACGACTGATGTATCAGGTATCTTTAAGTCTGGGTTGATCGTACTAATTAATCGACAAACGCTTAGTAATCTAGTTTCCATATTTTTCAAATCCTTTTTTCTAAAATGCAGGACCTATTTTTATTCTTACTTCTGTAATGCTTCCAATAAAGAATAAACCAACGATCCAAGGATCACGATCGACATAACTAAGGAAAGCACGATGGTGATCGCTTTGCCCTTTTTCTTTTCTTCTGAGTGATTTCTTACGTTTTCTCGTTCTTCTTGAAATCCCGCTTGAATCGTTTTTTCTAGCTGATTATTCGCCAACGAAATCACCTCTTCCCAGTTTATTTTCGGCAAACAACTATGAAGAAAACTGGTTTATCTACTGGTTCTGATCGTCTGCCAGTTGTAGTGATTCACTCAGTTCTGAAACATTTTCTACTGGTTCATTTTCGTTTGTAGCTATCTCATTCACTACCTCTGCTACTTCCACTGCCCGAAGCTCATCAATCAGCTCTTGACTCAATTGATTCACATCGTTATCTTGTCTTTCGACGGTTGAGGTTAACCGTTCAATGATCTGCTCGGTTTCATTCAAAAAATAGGTTCGAAGCATTTGCTTTTCAACCTCATAAGCAGAAAAGAGCTTCTCATAAATCATTTGTAATTTATTTTGCTCCTCCTGTTGCTGCTCAAAAGATGCATTGAATTGTTTTTTTAATGTTTGGATCACATTTAGATCGATATCGTTTTCTGACTTGTTCATCATTGCTTTCATTTCTTGATTGATTTGAATCAGCTGATCAATCAATGCGTTTTGATGAGCAAAAAGTTTCTTTGCTTCCTCTTGTTCCTTCTCAAAAGTGAGCATGGACCCGCTGTTCTCTTTTATTAACAACATAATTTGCTCATACAATTCAGTGGTTTTCATTTTTTTCATTTTGTCTTCATCCTTTCAACACAACTTTGTCCATGCATACATTTTTGTTTGCCAACAACTGATAATTCTTTTGATCGACTTCTACCTTATGAATATAAGGAACGCGGTCATCTAAAATACTCATTAAGTTCCCTTTGATATTCCCTTTGCCATCAAGCGGCGATTCTTCCAGATAAAGTGTATTTGTCGAGTTGGATTTTGCTAGAGAAAATAATTCTAACCCCATATATGAAATGCCCACTGTATCATTTTCTGTTAACCGAAAAGCTAACTGATCACGAATGAAATCAAGTGTTGTGTTAAATTTTTGAGTTACCTTGAATGTTTCTGTATCACGAATCGTGACTAAATTGATGGTGCCTTGATAAAAATAGTAATTCAGAATACTTTGTTGCTGATCATTGAAAAAAGCAATCTCTTGAACCTGGTCATTGCAGTAATAAATAGTTGAGAATAATTTCCCATCTGCGGCATATTCTTCAATGAAATCTGTCGTGCCATCAGGATAAAAGTAGCGAACTTCTTTGACATGTCTTCTAGTCATAGGATACAAGCTCACTTTACCTACTTCATCTCCATCAGTGATCAAGGAAATGGTCCGGTCCTCGTTCATATAAACTTCTGTAGAGTAAGCTGTTGGTACTTGGTTAAAAAACAGAAAGGCTTCTGGATCGTGACTGCGCTGTGTCACTTGATCTAAAATATTTATTCCCTGCAATGCTTCTTTTTGGAGCATCGCTTGAAAATTTGGACTCGGTGAGATGGACAACACTTGACTTCCTTCTTTGATTCGTGATTTTTGTGCCATCCAAATTCGGTCATTTGGTCGGATCACGGTGACTAATTCATAATGCATCGATCAACTCACTCCATTTCTCTGCAATTATCGCGTCTTGAAACATTCGTACAGACTTGCGGGTATTGGCTTTAAGTTGGTTCAGATCAGAAGCAGTCAACTGACGAATGCCATCTGTTAGTTGCTGAATAGTATAAGCTTCATCAGTTCTAGAAAAATCTTTCAAATAACCATTGACTCCTTCTTTGATCAACTCCATGGCCCCAAAACGAGCCTTGAAGGTTACAATTGGCAATCCTGCATTTAAAGCTTCAATATAAGTCAATCCGAAACCTTCTGAAAAAGAACCAGAGATAAATGCATCATAATCAGGATATACTTCATTGATTGCATGAGAATGCCCTTTTAACCGAATGTACTCTTCTGCATTCAACTCCTTGATCACTGCTTTTAACTTACCTTCTTCTCCCCCTTGACCATAGATGTCTAAAGAGATCGTTGGATGTTCTTTTTTTGCTGCAGCAATTGCCCGCATCACAAGATCAATGTGCTTTTCGGATGCCAAACGAGAGACTGTCACAAACTTTTCTGCCTGTTGTTTGCCTAATTCAAATGAATCTTCTGTCACATCGCGAATCCCTCCCACCGGGATCGTCACAATTTTTTTGGACTCGTTTGGGAAATCGATCAACAAATCTTGCCTTTGCAATTCTGTCGCAACAACGATATGAGCGACTTGTTCCAAATGCGTCAAAGCAAATTCATAGTAATTGTTCCAAAGAGGTGCGCTAGCTACGTCACGATCAGATAAATGATCGGCATGAACGATCTCAATCAATTTGATTTCCGGAGGACAATGATCATATAAAGCAGCCTCGCTTTCCTCCCCCCGATCAATGATGATACTTTTGGTTTCTGGGAATTCTTCTATCAGTTGTTTAAAGAAAAATCGCTGCAATAAGACTTCATTTCTAAAGAAACGATGTTTGCCTTTGAAAGCAAACAAATGAATATTCGTCATTACTCTTCCTCGATGCGAATCATTTCGATAACTGTACATGATTTTTCTTTGATTCGTTCGATAGTCAAAAATCTCTACCCGATAATCCGAAACTAGCAGTAAGCCTTCCTTTTTTGGACTAGGAGATTTTTCCATATGCTCAACGATTTTTAATCCTGATGACGTGATGGTTTCTTTGATTCTATGTGTGTTCGTAGCATCTACTAAGAGATCTTGTTGTGCAGTAAAAACTGCTTTAGCCCCTTGCCTTAAATAATCACCTTCTAGTGCAAAATATTCCCACATGGAGATGACTTTATCATCTGGTATTTTCCAAGCCGCCATGGCTTCATGGAGATTCTTCACTAGCTCCATAAAAATATACTTATAGGGAATATTTTTTCTATCAAAACAAGCAGCACGATAGAACTGTGCATGTTCCACACCAGAATTACCAATCCCCATTGCTTTATTTACAAAAAAATTCATGATGTCCCCCTCTTTATTAGGTTGATTTTTTCCTGTTTTCTTTTACATTCTCTAAAACTTTTAGTGCCCTTTGATTAAGTGCGATCTTTTTTTGCAGACGATCCATAAGCTCGGGTGCTTCGGCTTCTTCATTTGGCTTTGCAAATAATAAAGCTAATACAGAAAAATCTTCGTGGTAACAAGACTCCAGCAAAGAAAAATTTTGTCCCATTTTAAGGTTGATTTTTTCAGGACTGTCGCTTCGCTGATAGATTTGTTCAAGCAATACTTCCAAATACGATGATGCAGCCTTAGTATCCGGTTCAACAAACAATCCTGCTTCAAAATCTGAAAGTGAATATTCTTTGACATAGCTGTTCTGTTTTTCAAATACGACCGATAATGCAGCATGTTTCTCAACCAACGGTGTAACCGCAACAACGCTGGTTGCTATGTTTGAGCCTTGGTTTGCTCCAGTGTTTGCATTTATAGGAACCACTTCAAATGCTTGATTCTCCTTAGTGGATAAAACCAATTCCTTAAAATGAATCTCTTGATGCTTTTTGTTTACCATATGAATCTGATAATCAGTGGCACCTTGCGGAAAGAGAAAACATTCTTGGTTTGTTTCGAAGACTAGTTTTTCAAGGAAAAACCCATCCTTATCAAAAAATTCCACCAATAGCTGTACTGCTTCCTTACGATCGAATGCAGCATGAAGTGTTAACTCGTACTTGTATCCAGGCAGTAACATTGGTAGCATTGGTGATTTCCGACTAATATGAAATTCTGTTTTCGAATACCAAGATTTAATACTGACGCCTGGAGGCATCAAAGGAGAAGAGTACAAGACATCCCCAGAGGGCATATAAGCTATTTTTGCGCCATAATTATAATTGTCATTAAAGTCGATCCCCCACTTGATACGATATAAACTATTCATCGACTCCCTCATTCCCTATAATATTTTCTTGATATCGCGGTGAAATGTATGCACGAGAATATTTTTGTATTGTTTCAAAAACCAATTATTGATGGCAGGACTATTATCGTTATGTCGGCCGATCATGCCTTTATACAGAACACGAGTCATGGGGAAATTATTTTTTAAAAATTCAAACAACATTGGAAATGCCTCCATGTCGTAATCGTCTTGTTTCATATAGGCGATCGCAAAGGTTGTCTCCCGATAATCGCCACTTTTGAATTTGCTCCAGAACCGTTCATTCAATTGACTGCTCGCTTCTTTTGAAACAACCCCAATATTGTAAAGCAGCATATCCAATGAGGTTGGAAATCCAGTTGGTCGATTGATGCGTTCATTTAGAGCAATGGAACCAAGATTCGTCAACGGTTTTCCCACGATGACACTATTTGGGCTTAAATCGCTAGCAAAATATAGCGCGCCAAACGTTCCCATCGACAATCCGGATAAAATGAGGTCTGACTTTTCAAATCCTAGCAGTGCTAGTTTCCCTAAGATGATCGCTACGATTTCTTGTTCGAATTTCTGGCTGCCTAGATAGAAATTCCCACCTTCTAAACGAGGGTCACCAATCAGCAGAAACGGACAGCCCATACTTCCCATCATCCCACGGCCTTCAAATCCTTCCGCAGAACGATATCCAGAAAAATAAACCGCTAATGGAGGTTTTAAATCTCCCGGATTAAAGTAATAGATCACTTCTCCCCCCAGATTCTCTTCATCCCGAATCCGACCACCTCCTGGAATCATGACACTTTCATCTGCCATTGCTCTTCGCAGGTGCATCTGCCCGATCGTAAATTGCCCTCGATTTCCTTTGGCATACAATGAAACATTGATGTATGAATTTTGATCTAATTTGAAGTAAACCGGCTCCCCATTTATGATTTGATCGTGAAGGACCTCAATCACTTGGATGACTTGATTCGTGTTTTCTTTAATGAAAAAGAGTTTGATTTTTAATGTCACTTCTCCTTGAACATCTGCGATCTCCGGATAAAAACAGGTGCGTTCGTTTTTAGGAATCAGGTTAGTCATTTTCCAAGTAGTTATTTGCTGATCGTCTGATGTCAGTTGTGCCTTTACCTGACAGGCTGCATGTCCTTCTTTAACGATCTGCAACGGGACAGTTTTATTAAATTTCATGTGATCCATAGATAGCTTATATCCTTGTTGCTTTGCTGAGAATTGCTCATTGATCGTACGAAAAACATTTTCTAGCTGCTTTTTATCAAAAGGATTCGCTGCTTTTAATGTGAATAGCGCTTGAACTTCTGGAGATAGCTGCCCATTTTCTTCGTAAAATATTTGGTAGGCTGGCAATTGTTTTAAAAATTCCAAATTTTCAAGAATCGCGGCATTTTCCTCTAGAAGAAAAATTGCCCGATGGTATTTGGTATTATATTTGTCTTTCTTAAACAGCCGTAGCTCCTGCTCATCTTTTCTGAAATCATAGGCCAACGGAAGCCACTGATAGGCAAACAAAGGAGAAAGCTGCTTTTGCCCCTCAGAAGAAACAGCTGCAACATGAAATACCTGAATCTGTTTAGACGACACCCTCTAGCAACTCCCTCCATTGTTTAATAATATTTTCCTCACTAAAACGCTCAATATAACTAATATTTTCCACCAATGCTTGGTTCCAATTATTTAAATCGTCCAGGTAAAAAGCGATTGCTGCATCTAATTCTCTGATTTGACCAATGATTTGCCCATTCTTTTGGTCATCCACATAATCGGTTTTCTTCCTAACAAGCTGAGGAATCCCTGCACTAACAGCTAGTGCTTGTTTCTGGACATCAACTTCAGCAGACAAATCAATATACAATCGTGTCTCATTGAAATCCTGACGAATCGTGGTGAGATGAGAATCCAAGCGAAAGTGAATCCTAAAATTGACATCAACTGCCTCTACTAGATTTCGCCAATTTTTGCTTTCTCGGATCTCTTCAATCGCCTCTTCATCCGTTTTAAATAACTTTTTCGCCTTTTTTGCTTCGAAATACTTTAACACCTTTTGATACTCCTCAGATTCACTATCGACACCGAAGTGAGTATCAACCAGTTCTTTTTGTGCTTCTCGTAAAACGACTTCGCTTTGGAATGTCGTCGTTTCGATAATTAAGTCATAACGATCATTCTGAAAAACTTTTTGCAGTAATAGATGATGGATTCTCCGAACGTCTTCGTTAAGCTCACCGGCGTTCCAATAAAGGACCAGCTGGGGAATGGAGTTGCTATTGCCCAGCTGAAAAGAAGTTGTGTAAATAGGGATGCGTTGTATCCGAGATAGGTCATTGACACCGGACTGTTTCATTAAAGAGAAAAGCGCTGTTTGATTACTAGTCGAATCCGTAATGATTTTATTTTCGCCAGCCCATAATGCTGCTTTTTCATCTGATGCACAAGTTGAAAGTCTGTGGGCATCAGAAACGATCTGGATCACTCTTTTTCGTTCCTCGTTCGTTTTGACCAATCGTAGACTCCGCTCATTTGTCAAACAAATTGTTTGATCTTCTGGCTCAAGATTCAGTTGAAATTGATTCATCATCTCTAAAAGAAGTTCATCCATGCTTTGATACTGACTTTTCTTTAGCCCAATTCTTTGAGGATTTATCAGCTCAATGTGTGGATTTTCTCCAAAGTATTCCACACATTTTTCCCTTCCTGATTCGTTATAGTAAATCTTCTTTACTTGTTCTCCTTTGTCATTCTGGAACGATTTTGCAGAAATAAATCCCCGATCATCGAAGAAGAGAATTTGTCGATAAGGTTCCGTCATTATAGACATCTGTTCTGCAAAACCAAATGAATTGAACCGAATTTCACCAAATGGTTGATTTTCCTTAATCAGCGTGATCCCAAACGGTGTATAGACCTTCTCCACATTCTGAGCAAGAGGCAAGTCATCGACATCTAAGGGAAATCCATTGGTTTTTTGAATGTCTTGCAAGCGATCATAAAGCGAAGTCATTTGCGCTACTTCTAATTCATATGCATGCATCTGATAACGTAAAAACGGTATATGCTCCAATAACAATAAGTGATACGGTTCTCGATTGTTCTTGAAAAGCTGAATGATATTCATCATATAATCACTTTCTAAATTGCCACTACTGGTCGTCCAATCAGGGATAAAATAATTCAAAAAATTGCCTCCTAACATCCTCTAAAAAATCCGGTAAGTATGTCTGGAAAAGAGGAACCGTATTTCATTTGTGATAGTTTCTAAAATGATGATCAACATAAAAATACTTCCGAAATAAAAAGCTAAGTTGGAAATGATTTGATTTTGCAATCCAATCAACAAGGGAATCATTGAAACGATCACAAGATAACTGTTGCCAAGTAATGCAACGGTTGATAAACGCTTCAATATATATCGCTCTGTCTGTTTGCCAGGAGCAACATTTAAAATGTAATCTCCCGTCTCTTTTAGATTTTTGGCTATATCGTATGGTCGAACATTTATAAAACTAAATCCGTAACCTAAAACATAGAGAATCAGACCATAAGTGAAAATACCCCGCACATTATTAAAGGAAAAGTAAGTCGTAATAAAATTTGAAAAGCCTGTGTCTCCCCACTTTTCGTTCAATAGTAAAAGCTGTGGCATTGAAAAGACGGTTACTGCAAACATGAAAGGCATTGCCCCGGCAGGTAAAAGTCGAATAGGAATATATGAATTGTTAAAGCGACTGTCGATACCTGTCCGTTCAATATTGATACGGTATTCTGCATTGTACAGGAAGAGTGTGAGATAAATAAAAACTAAGGTCACCATAACTAACCCGATAAGAAAGTTTTGACTTAAATGAACGGATTCTGTTTGTCCCGAAATTAACATAGCTGGGATATTCATCAGTAAACCTGGAACAATAAACAGACTTTGACCTCCAATTCCTTTATCAATGTTGATATCAGCTAGCCATGCAACGAACAATCCCCCAGCCGTCAAAAGAAGAACTGCTCCTAAAAACAACAGGACAATAGAGCCTCCAATTGCTTTTTGATCAATCATTGAGGAACGAAATTTTAAAACCAGTGCGCAACTTTGAAGGATAGCAAATAAAAGAGTCAAACTGCGTTGAATATACCCAATTCGTTTGGTGGAAAGATTTCCGATACTTTCTGTATCAATCATGCTGATCGTTGTCCAGATGATCAGGGCAGTCATATACGGGCCCATCCCTAAAGAAAAAAGCGTTGGAACAGTAAAATTCCCACCGGTTGATGTCGCTAAAAATTTCAGAATCAAACTAGTTGATTCCTCTGGTATCTTTTCTGAAATAAAAAAAGGAACCTGGATATGCTTACCTATCTCAACAATGAACAAAAGGAAAAAGCTCGCGATTATTCTTCGAATGAGTTCTTTTTGATTCTTCATTTTCATCTCCAATTTTCTTACTTTTTTTTAATCTGCAAGGTTTAACAAAATAGTAACAGGTTTAAAATTGCCTTTTGTACTTGTTTTTTGTTGAAATAAAAAAAAAAAAGGAAAAGGTGAGGTTGGTCATTGTGGTATCATCGTTTTAAATTCAAATAAGTAAAAACTACTCACTTTAAATGGTCATCAGAGAAATACAAGGATTGGAAAAGAAAAAAAGGGAGAATTTCCTGAGAAATAGCCCCCAAAAGAAGGTCTTTACTATGAAAAAACTAATTGAAGTCATCATACCTCTCGTTTTGCTCTTAGGAGGTATCTTTTTTTTGAAAGAAAATTTAACAGTCAACGAAACACCGACTACAGAATCTAGGGTCCCTGACAATGAACCGACGCCTAAGTTAAACCTAAAAGCTGTCGTTTTGCGGACTGATGACTCTTTGGAAGCAGTTGATCAAGAGTCCATCTATCACGGTGAATTTCCCTACTATAATATGGATAGCACCAAAACCTATACGTTTTCACTTCACTTCGTAACAAGTTCTGGTGAAGCGCTGCTGGATCAAAACGAAGAACCACTTATTGCATCAAGAAAGATGAAACTAGTTACTCAGAAGGGAAAGATCGTCTTTTTTTTAGAAGCCAATGATTTGATGAGGGAATATCTTTTTGACCTAGACGACGTCATGATTCGTGCTAAATTAGAAAGCATTGCTGATTAAGCTTAAGCCACAAGCAATATCAGTTTTTGAAAGGAGGAACAAAAAAATGAAAGATAAAAAGTTTCGCAAGTATATTCGGTTGGCGAGAAAAGTTCAAAGTCTTGCAGAAAACTATCGGCAATTATCAGATCAAGAATTGCAAATGCAAACCATTCATTTTCGACAACAACTCGAACAGGGCAAAAAACTGGAGAGTTTACTCCCGCAAGCCTATGCTGTCGTTGTCGAAGCAGACCGTCGTGTCTTGGGAATGGAGCCTTATTTTGTTCAAATTCTTGGCGCAATTGCTCTTTTTTACGGCAATGTTGCTGAAATGAAAACCGGAGAAGGAAAAACATTGACCGCAACCATGCCGATGTATTTACATGGTCTGGGAGGCAAAGGCAATTTCTTGATTACTTCTAATACGTATTTAGCCTTGCGAGATATTGAAGAAACGGGAAAAGTCTATCGTTTTCTAGGACTATCCGTGGCTGCAGGTGTTCCTGAACATGAAGATGAAGGAGAAGAAATCGATAAAGAGGTGGTCTATGCAGCAGACATCGTCTATACGACGCATAGCGCACTGGGCTTTGACTATTTATTTGACAACTTGGCTGTTTCTCCAGACGAACAATATGTCACCCACTTCAATTATGTACTAATAGATGAAATCGATGCAATATTACTTGATATGGCGCAAACGCCATTGATCATTTCAGGAGCACCCAAAGTTCAGTCAAATTTTTTTACGCTATCTGATTGGTTTGTGAAAAGCTTGATTGAAGGTAAAGACTTTATGAGAAGTGAAAACAAACGTCACGCTTGGTTTACAGAAGCAGGCATAAAAAAAGCCGAAGACTACTTAGGTATTGAAACTATTCTTTCAGAAAAATGGAAAAGTCTTTACCGTCATTTAGTCATTGCTTTACGGGCCAATTATCTCTTACACTTAAACAAAGACTATGTTGTGGAGGACAACGAGATTCTTTTGCTTGATGAAGCAAATGGACGTAAGCTGATTGGAACAAAACTACAAGCTGGCCTTCATCAAGCAATCGAAGCGAAAGAAGGCGTAGAGATTACTACAGAGAGCCGATCCATGGGCTCCATTACCTACCAAAACCTATTCCGAAAATTTAAAATTTTGTCCGGAATGACTGGTACTGCCAAAACAGACGCCGACGAATTTCGAGAAACGTATGATATTGACGTAATCGAAATTCCGACAAATAAACCCATTCGCCGAAAAGATCATCAGGATCTGGTCTATGTGACCAATCAGTCGAAAATCATGGCTTCTTTAGAAGCAGTAAGAAATGCTTTGACGCAAGAACGCCCCGTATTGATTGAGACAGGATCAGTCTCAATGTCGACGTTATACTCCCTGATTCTCTTAAAGCATCGAATCCCTCATAATCTTTTAAACGCTACAACAGCGACCAAGGAATCCTGGATCATCTCAGAAGCTGGTAAAAAAGGTGCCGTAACTGTGGCTACTTCAATGGCTGGGCGTGGTACAGATATTAAACTGGAAGAAGACGCACGGGAAAATGGTGGTCTATTAGTAGTAGGAACTGAGCGGATGACCAGTGACCGAATTGACAATCAGCTTCGGGGCCGCTCTGGACGTCAAGGAGATCCGGGTGACAGTATTTTCTATGTATCTATGGAAGACAAAATCGTGGTTGAAAGTGCACCCAAATGGGCCGCCGACGAACGAGAATTATTAACTGAACAAGAAGAATTATCCAGTGATCTCACGCCCTTAAAAAAGAAAAAATACAATAAACTAATCAATCAGTCTCAAAGCAATCGCAAAAATCAAGAAATTGCCGGACGTCAAACGACGCTAGAATTTGACTCAATTATTACCATTCAAAGAGACAAAATGTACAGCATGAGAAACAGCATTATGAAAGGTACCCCTGTCGAGTTAGAAAACATCATTAATCAATGCATAGAAGAAACAATCAATCAATTCACCACTAAAAAAGAGAACCTAAATCAACAAGCGATCCTTGATTTTATCTTTAATAATTTGGACTATAATTTTGATGTTTTTGAAATCGAGAAACTAGATAAATTTAATAAGCGAACGGTCAAAAAATTTTTATTGGATCTGATTTCAGAGCGTTTGATTCACATTCAACAATTTATGCCAGATAGTTTCCAACAGCTGTTTTTCAAGCGAATCATTCTTTTAAAAGCCTTAGATACTCTTTGGATCGAACAATCAGACAACCTGCAACAATTGAAAACAGTCATCAATGGGCGAAACTGGGGACAACATCGCCCCATCTATGAATTTCAAGTAGAAGCACATCGTTCTTTTACTGAAATGCGTGAAGCCATTTATCTTGAAGCAGTCAGAAATTTATTATTATCCGAGTTGGTAAAAACAGAAGATGGTTCATTCGATGTTGAATTTCCATAGCCAACTATAGCCAATAAAAAAGCATCACAGTTAGTTTGCCTAACTGTGATGCTTTTTTATTTAATAGAAGTACTTTTATCATTTTAGAAGAGCTAGGAAATTTATCCTAGCTCTTCACAAAACAAAACTAACGAGTTACTCTGTTTCACGCTTTGCTTCATCTTTTTTCTTTTTCATTAAAGCAATAGCAGCTAACAGCGTGGCAATTCCAGCAAGAGACATTTGAATACCACTTGCATCAGATTCGCCAGTCTTAGGAAGAGTAGAACCAGTTGCACCGGTCGTATGCCCCCCTACTTCTGTGTTGCCAATTGGCGTTATTGTATTTCCATTTACTCCATTGTTCTGATCAAAACTTGATGGTGTTGAAGTAGAGCCGCTGTTAGACTCACTTGCCGAAAGTGAATGATCTTGGCTAGTTGATTGTGATTGCAGCTCTGATAGACTCTCAGACAAGCTATTACTGTGATATTCACTGACGATATCAGAGTTGATATCACTTGTACTTGTGCTTAGCGAAGCAGAGTCACTCACGCTGGTACTATCGCTGATTGATTCACTAGCGCTCATGGAGACTGAATCTCGATCAGAGGCACTAAAGCTTTCACTCTGACTAGCCGAGTTGCTAGCGCTCAGACTGTCGCTTGTTGACCCTGAATCACTTGATTCGGCGCTAAGTGATACTGAATCACGTTCACTATCACTGATGCTGGTGCTTTCGCTTGCGGATTCACTTACGCTTGTACTGTCACTGATAGAAGTCGAATCACTTACACTTGCACTATTTGACATTGAATCACGTTCACTATCGCTGATGCTGGTGCTTTCGCTTGCTGATTCACTCACACTTAGGCTTTCGCTTGCTGAAGTCGAATCACTTACACTTGCACTATCAGACATTGAACCACGTTCACTATCGCTGATGCTGGTGCTTTCGCTAACAGATTCACTCACACTTAGGCTTTCGCTTGTTGAAGACGAAGCACTTACACTTGCACTATCAGACATTGAACCACGTTCACTGTCACTAATGCTGGTACTTTCGCTAACAGATTCACTCACACTTGTACTGTCACTGGTTGAAGTCGAATCACTTACACTTGCACTATCAGACATTGAACCACGTTCACTGTCACTAATGCTAGTACTTTCACTAGCTGATTCGCTCATACTTGTACTGTCACTTTGACTGATTGATGTGCTCTCACTTGCAAAAATCGACTCACTTGTACTGAAGCTGCGGCTTTCTTCCGTAGAAATACTTGCGCTTTCAGACTCAGAATCACGAATGCTAGAACTGTTGCTTGTACTTTCAGAAGCGGAGGCTTGATCGCTCGTACTCATAGATTGACTCAAACTTGTACTGTCACTTGAACTAACCGATTCGGAATCTCGGACACTTTCACTTGTACTAATGCTTTCGCTAATGGAGGTTGATTCGCTAGGTGTAACTTCCGTACTATTCCGCTCGCTTTCGCTAGTACTGATGCTGACGCTAACTGATTCACTGGTGCTAGAGCTTTGTGAATCACTTGTCGAAGCACTCACACTTTGAGATTCAATCACTTCTTGTTTTTCGCTAAGCGATGTGCTGATTGATGCCGATTCGCTTAGACTTGTACTAGTAGATTGTGAAATGCTGGTGCTCTCACTAGCACTTGCTGAGACAGAATCATTTGTACTTGTACTGTCACTGGTTGAAAGGCTAGAACTGTTCGATCTTGAATATAGATCGCTTAAGCTATCACTTGCACTATCGCTATTGCTGAGTGATGTGCTTGCACTATCACTCGTACTGAAACTACGTGATTCGCTGGCACTTTCAGATCTAGATAGTAAATCACTTAGACTCGCGCTTAAACTTAAGCTGTTACTTACGCTCGTGCTACCGCTATAGCTTAGGCTATCACTTCTAGATTCACTTGCACTCTCTGATCTAGAAAGTAAATCACTTACACTCGTACTAGAACTTAAGCTGTCACTAGTTGATGTGCTCATGCTATTGCTTACACTATCACTCCGTGATTCGCTCGCACTGCTAGATTGAGAGTTCATTTCACTTAAACTTAAGCTAGAGCTGTTGCTGCCACTCAACGAAGTACTTGTGCTTTGGCTCATGCTATTGCTCCGTGATTCACTGGCACTGGTTGAACGAGATAGTAATTCGCTCAAGCTAGTACTGCTACTTTCACTCGTACTAATTGATGTGCTGCTACTATAGCTTAGGCTATCACTCCGTGACTCGCTGGCACTGACTGATTGAGATAATTGTTCACTTAGACTTGTACTTGAACTCAAACTCGTGCTAGCTGAAGTACTTTGACTGAAACTATTACTTAGGCTATTACTTAAACTAATACCTTCGGAAAGTGAGTCACTTGTCAATTGGCTCAAACTATTACTCAAACTGTAGCTGTCGCTCGCACTAGTTGACGATGAATCACTTAATGAACTGCTAGTACTTGTGCTGAGACTTAGACTCGCAGAAGTACTACTACTGTAGCTTTGACTTTCACTTGCTAGTGATCTGCTTTCTGAAAGACTATCGCTATTGCTCAAGCTAGCACTGATTGACGATGAGTCGCTCATTGATGTACTGATACTCAAGCTTTCACTCATACTTTCAGAAGCACTATTACTAATACTTGTACTATCGCTAGTACTTGTACTTATGCTTGCTGAGGTGCTGCTACTGTAGCTAGTACTGTCACTAGTACTTAGACTAATACTTGCTGAGGTACTGCTGCTAAAGCTTTCACTCATACTTGAACGTGAATCACTAATTGACGTACTCAAACTATTCGATTCACTATTACTGCTACTTGTACTAATTGAAGCAGAGTCACTAACCGAAGTACTGACACTAGTACTCATGCTCAAGCTGGCTGAAGTACTGCTGCTATAGCTTTGACTTTCACTAGTCCGTGAATCGCTCACAGACGTACTAATGCTTGTTGATTCACTATTACTTGTACTTGTGCTACCGCTGTAGCTTGCAGAGTCGCTTGCACTTTGTGACATTAAACCACTAGTACTCAATGATGATGAATCACTTAGTGAAGTACTAATACTTGCTGACTCACTGTTACTAATACTTGTACTTACTGATAATGAGTCACTCAATGACGTACTCGTACTTGTTGACTCACTGTTGCTTACACTTGTGCTGCCACTAAAGCTTGTAGAATCGCTCGCACTTAATGACAACGAAGTACTTGTGCTTAGAGATAACGAGTCACTGATCGACGTACTTGCACTTGTTGATTCACTAGTACTTACGCTTGTGCTACCACTAAAGCTTGTAGAATCGCTCGCACTTTGTGATACTGAGATACTTGTGCTCAATGACGAAGAGGCACTGATGGACGTACTCAAGCTTGTTGATTCACTGTTACTGATGCTTGTACTTACAGACATTGAATCGCTAATTGAGGCACTTGTACTTGTCGAATCACTATCACTCACACTGGTACTTAACGATGATGAATCACTGATCGATGCGCTCAGGCTTGCTGATTCGCTGTTACTGATACTTGTACTTACAGACATTGAATCGCTGATCGACGTACTTGCACTTGTCGAGTCACTGTTGCTTACACTTGTACTTAGCGATGATGAATCACTTAATGACGTACTTACACTTGTGGAATCGCTACTGCTAACACTTGTGCTGCCGCTAAAGCTTGCTGAATCACTCGCACTTAAGGATGCCGAAATACTTGTACTCAATGATGATGAATCACTGATTGATGTGCTTGTACTTGCTGATTCACTGTTACTGATACTTGTACTTACTGATAACGAATCGCTGATCGACGTGCTTGTACTTGTCGAGTCACTGTTGCTTACACTTGTACTTAGCGATGATGAATCACTTAATGACGTACTTACACTTGTGGAATCGCTACTGCTAACACTTGTGCTTCCGCTAAAGCTTGCTGAATCACTCGCACTTAAGGATGCCGAAATACTTGTACTCAATGATGATGAATCACTGATCGACGTGCTCGTACTTATGGACTCACTGTTGCTTACACTTGTGCTGCCACTAAAGCTTGCTGAATCACTCGCACTTAGAGATGTCGAAATGCTTGTGCTCAATGATGATGAATCACTGATTGATGTGCTTGTACTTATCGACTCACTATTACTTACGCTTGTGCTGCCACTAAAGCTTGCAGAATCACTCGCACTTAGAGATGTCGAAACACTTGTACTCAATGATGATGAATCACTGATTGATGTGCTCAGGCTTGTTGATTCACTGTTACTAATGCTTGTACTTACAGATAATGAATCGCTGATCGACGTGCTCGTACTTGTGGAATCACTGTTGCTTAGACTTGAGCTGCCACTAAAGCTTGTAGAATCGCTCGCACTTAATGATGTCGAAATGCTTGCACTTTGTGATGATGAGTCACTGATCGATGTGCTCAAGCTTGTCGACTCACTAACGCTTGTAGATGATGATTCGCTCACTGACGTACTTGAGCTTGTGGACTCACTGTTGCTTACGCTTGTGCTGCCACTGTAACTTGCGGAATCACTCGCACTTAGGGATGCTGAAATACTTGTACTCAATGATAGTGAATCACTGATCGACGTACTTGTACTTGTTGACTCACTATTACTTACACTTGTGCTACCACTAAAGCTTGCTGAATCACTCGCACTTAGAGATGTCGAAACACTTGTACTCAATGATGATGAATCACTGTTCGATGTGCTGTTGCTTGTTGATTCACTAATGCTTGTAGATGCTGATTCGCTCGATGACGTACTTGCGCTTGTGGAATCACTGTTACTTACACTTGTACTGCCGCTAAAGCTTGCTGAATCACTCGCACTTAGAGATGTCGAAATACTTGTGCTCAATGATGATGAATCACTGATTGACGTACTTTCACTTGCTGATTCACTGTTACTGATACTTGTACTTACAGACATTGAATCGCTAATCGACGTGCTGGTGCTTGTCGACTCACTATTACTTACACTTGTGCTGCCACTGAAGCTTGCTGAATCACTCGCACTTAGAGATGTCGAAATACTTGTGCTCAATGATGATGAATCGCTGATCGACGTGCTCGTACTTGTGGACTCACTATTACTTACACTTGTGCTACCACTAAAGCTTGCTGAATCACTCGCACTTAGGGATGCTGAAATACTTGTACTCAATGATAGTGAATCACTGATCGACGTACTTGTACTTGTCGACTCACTGTTGCTTACACTTGTGCTGCCACTAAAGCTTGCAGAATCACTCGCACTTAGGGATGTTGAAATGCTTGTGCTCAATGATGATGAATCACTGACTGATGTGCTTGTACTTGCTGATTCACTGTTACTAATACTTGTACTTACTGATAATGAATCGCTAATCGACGTGCTCGTACTTGTGGAATCACTGTTGCTTACACTTGTGCTACCACTAAAGCTTGTAGAATCGCTCGCACTTAGGGATGCTGAAATACTTGTACTCAATGATGATGAATCACTGATTAATGTGCTTGTACTTGTCGACTCACTGTTGCTTACACTTGTGCTACCACTGAAGCTTGCAGAATCACTCGCGCTTAGAGATGTCGAAACACTTGTACTCAATGATGATGAATCACTGACTGATGTGCTCAGGCTTGCTGATTCACTGTTACTAATGCTTGTACTTACAGACAATGAATCGCTGATCGACGTGCTTGTACTTGTGGAATCACTGTTGCTTACACTTGTGCTTCCACTAAAGCTTGCTGATTCACTCGCACTTAGAGATGTCGAAATGCTTGTGCTCAATGATGATGAATCACTGACTGATGTGCTTGTACTTGCTGATTCGCTGTTACTGATGCTTGTACTTACTGATAATGAATCGCTGATCGATGTGCTGGTGCTTGTCGACTCACTAATACTTGTAGATGTTGATTCACTACTTGACGTACTTGCACTTGTCGAATCACTGTTACTTACACTTGTGCTACCGCTAAAGCTTGCTGATTCACTCGCACTTAGAGATGTCGAAACACTTGTACTCAATGATAATGAATCACTGATTGATGTGCTCAAGCTTGTTGACTCACTAACGCTTGTAGATGTTGATTCGCTCACTGACGTACTTGCGCTTGTCGACTCACTGTTGCTTACGCTTGTGCTACCACTAAAGCTTGCTGATTCACTCGCACTTAGGGATGTCGAAATGCTTGTGCTCAATGATGATGAATCACTGACTGATGTGCTCAGGCTTGCTGATTCACTGTTACTGATGCTTGTACTTACTGATAATGAATCGCTGATCGACGTGCTCGTACTTGTGGACTCACTGTTGCTTACACTTGTGCTGCCGCTAAAGCTTGCTGAATCACTCGCACTTAATGATGCCGAAATGCTTGTACTCAATGATGCAGAATCGCTGATTGACGTACTTTCACTTGCTGATTCGCTGTTACTGATGCTTGTACTTACTGATAATGAATCGCTAATCGACGTGCTCGTACTTGTGGAATCACTATTACTTACACTTGTGCTACCACTAAAGCTTGCTGAATCACTCGCACTTAGAGATGTCGAAATACTTGTGCTCAATGATGATGAATCACTGACTGATGTGCTCAGGCTTGCTGATTCACTGTTACTGATGCTTGTACTTACTGATAATGAATCGCTGATCGATGTGCTGGTGCTTGTCGACTCACTAATACTTGTAGATGTTGATTCACTACTTGACGTACTTGCACTTGTCGAATCACTGTTACTTACACTTGTGCTACCGCTAAAGCTTGCTGAATCACTCGCACTTAGGGAAGAAGAAACACTTGTACTCAATGATGATGAATCACTGATCGATGTGCTTAGGCTTGTTGACTCACTGATACTTGTAGATGTTGATTCACTATTTGACGTACTTGTACTTGTCGAATCACTGTTACTTACACTTGTACTGCCGCTAAAGCTTGCTGATTCACTCGCACTTAGAGATGTCGAAATACTTGTGCTCAATGATGATGAATCACTGACTGATGTGCTCAGGCTTGCTGATTCGCTGTTACTGATACTTGTACTTACTGATAACGAATCGCTGATCGATGTGCTGGTGCTTGTTGACTCACTAATGCTTGCAGATGTACTACCACTGAAGCTTGCTGATTCACTCGCACTTAGGGAAGATGAAACACTTGTACTCAATGATGATGAATCACTAATTGATGTGCTCAAGCTTGTCGACTCACTGATACTTGTAGATGTTGATTCACTACTTGACGTACTTGCACTTGTCGAATCACTGTTGCTTACACTTGTACTACCACTGAAGCTTGCAGAATCACTCGCACTTAAGGATGTCGAAATGCTTGTACTCAATGATGCAGAATCGCTGATTGACGTACTTTCACTTGCTGATTCGCTGTTACTGATACTTGTACTTACTGATAACGAATCACTGATCGATGTGCTGGTGCTTGTTGACTCACTAATGCTTGCAGATGTTGATTCACTACTTGACGTACTTGCGCTTGTCGAATCACTGTTACTTACACTTGTGCTACCGCTAAAGCTTGCTGATTCACTCGCACTTAAGGAAGATGAAACACTTGTACTCAATGATAATGAATCGCTGATCGAGGTGCTCAAGCTTGTCGACTCACTGATACTTGTAGATGTTGATTCACTACTTGACGTACTTGCACTTGTCGAATCACTGTTACTTACACTTGTGCTACCGCTAAAGCTTGCTGATTCACTCGCACTTAGGGAAGATGAAACACTTGTACTCAATGATAATGAATCGCTGATCGAGGTGCTTGTGCTTGTGGATTCACTAATACTTACAGATGTTGATTCACTCACTGATGTACTTGCACTTGCCGAATCACTGTTACTGATACTTGTACTTACTGATAACGAATCGCTGATCGATGTGCTGGTGCTTGTCGACTCACTAATGCTTGCAGATGTTGATTCACTACTTGACGTACTTGCGCTTATGGAATCACTGTTGCTTACACTTGTGCTACCACTGTAACTTGCAGAATCACTCGCACTTAGGGATGTCGAAATGCTTGTACTCAATGATGCAGAATCGCTGATTGACGTACTTTCACTTGTTGACTCACTAATACTTACTGAAAGTGAATTACTTGCAGATATACTTTCGCTTGCCGAATCGCTATTACTTACGCTCGTACTGCCGCTATAACTTGCAGAGTCACTTGCACTTAATGATGTCGAAATGCTGGCGCTCAATGAGGATGAATCACTAAGCGAGGTACTCAAACTCATTGACTCACTGTTACTTAATGATAATGAATCGCTAACTGATGTGCTGGTACTGATTGACTCGCTAATACTTACAGATGTTGATGCACTAGCTGACGTACTTACACTTGTGGAATCACTGTTACTTACACTTGTGCTGCCACTGAAGCTTGCTGATTCGCTAGTAGACTCACTATTGCTTTCACTAATGCTCAATGACATCGACATACTAATTGAATTTGAGATCGAGTCTGATTCCGATAAACTTTCTGATAAACTCATGCTAGCACTCAATGAATCAGAAATAGATTCGCTGAAACTAATGCTCTCACTAAGCGAAGAAGAATCAGATTCACTAATTGCGACAGATAATGATTCTGATGCTGAAATACTTTCTGATACTGAATCACTCTCTGACAATGATAGTGAAGTGGATTCACTGAGTGATTGCGAGAGTGAAACTGATACTGACTCAGATAAAGATAAACTTTCAGAATCACTTGTACTGTTGCTCAATGATCCAGAAACAGATGCACTAAAGCTAGAACTATCACTTTCTGAATCTGACTCAGAAACACTAGCTGATATGGATAACGATTCTGATGCTGAAAGACTTTCTGACATTGAATCACTATCCGACAATGAAATCGATGTTGAAATACTTTCAGATAGGGATTCTGATAAAGATTCTGAATCACTAAGCGAAATTGAAAGAGACATTGATTCACTTTCTGAGATAGAGGTCGATGACGAGCCACTCTCTGAGTCCGACACTGAAATAGATTCACTTGTTGAAAGAGACGCTGATTCTGAGTCACTCAATGAGATCGAAACCGATTCTGAATCACTTAAAGAAGTTGAAGTAGAGATTGATGTTGATAATGATTCAGATGTCGAATCATTCATATCAGATTCACTTTCTGAAATAGACGATGACAATGAGTCACTCTCTGATTCTGAAACTGAAACAGACTCACTCATTGATGTAGACATTGATTCTGAATCACTAACAGAGATCGATTCTGATAAAGAGTCACTTTCTGAAATCGATTGAGAAAGAGAAACACTTTCTGATTCTGAAGTAGAAGTAATAATGGATTCTGATAATGATTCACTTCCCGAAACAGACTCTGAAGTAGACAAAGATACCGGATCTTGTTCATAATTGACCGTGAACATCTGAGGTGAAGAATCCATTTGAGATGCTCCATTACTGGTGGTGTCAAAAGTTTGATTGGCAGCCATAGCTTCCGCTAATGTATTGTAGACTACTCCATCTGGTCCTGTAACCGTATAAATGTATCCATTTCTCTCTAAATCTGCATCTGTTACACCAAGAGTGATACTTTCGTTTGAAACGCCAGAAGTACCATATTTTCCAACAGTGACTGTTCCCGGGATTTGCTCAAATGCTTCCCCTGTAGCAGGATCTGATTCCGGTTGATTATTTCCAACGACACCGACTTCTTGATAAGACGGATAGAGAGTGATCGTAATAAACTGTTGATCACTATCTGTCGTACTACCATTATTGCTAGTATTATCAAAAAGAAATGTCCCTGTTTGATCTGCATAATAACCGGTTTGAGTGAGGTAATCCGCAATTAAATCCTCATAACTTATTTCTTGGCCGGTCGTCCCATTGATGGCAACTGTGCCAGTTTGGTTTTGTAATGGACGACCATCTGAATTAACAAATGTTACGTTGACTGTTTGTGTATCTGCTACAACATAAATAGTGGTTAGACTCGCTCCAGTTCCGACTGTAGTAGATCCAGGCTGTACATTACCATTTAATACTGCACCTGTTGCATAATAGTAACCAGGAGGTAAATTCGTCGAAGTATAGTAACTATTGGTCCAATCAATAACATTCCCGTAGTTTGAAGGAACTCTATCTGTTCCTGAAGCTTCGGTACCAGCATTCATGTACTCAGAAGAAATCACTTGACCTGTCTTAACGTCAACATATTGGTACTGAACCGAATTATTAGCAACACCGTATACATAAATATTATAGGTATAATTGGTGTTTTCCATCGGAACGATCGCAACTGTCGCTTGTCCATAACTATCCCCATTATCGGCATTAGTCGTACTATCTCCGCCACTTTGGCCATCGTTTTTCGCAGAACTAGCGACTTGAGTACCAATTGCCCACATATAATTATCAGGCATTAGATCATTGGCATACTCCAACGTTTGCAAATCAAGATACTCACCAATGTAATTAACGTCTGGATCAATTGGCATATCAACAGTTTTGATAATATTGCCATACTGATCAACATAGTTTACAGTTACAGTTCCTGGTGCAATAGCAACAGTCGCTAATTCACGGGTAGAAGTATCTACAATATTAGATGTAGTAACATTTCCAGCCGTATCTTTAATGGTGGTTGTCGTACCTGAAATAGTCATCTCTACGAATTTTAAGTTACGGTTTCCTTCTGGAGCAGCGGTTTGGCTACTGCTGCCTTGCCATGTACTAATCTGAGAATTATTCATGACAAATGTTCCCGAACCTGTAATCAATCGGCCAGCCGAAACAGCTCCTGAAGAAGTTAAACGTGCTAAGTGCAATGCTCGCGGTGAAATAAAGCGAATGGTTGCGCCAGAATCAACGTTTACAACAGTATTGGCATTCCATTGTTGCAAATCAAGTACCGTTCCTGCATTAAATGTAACAACCGCTCTATTTGTGACATTTAGCGAGTTAGAACCTACTGTACGCGTAGCCGTCATTTGTAAATTTTGTCCAAAAGTTGCAGTTCGGTCATTTGATTGACTTCCTGAATAACGAGAAAAATCAAGGAGCATTTGGAAGCCGTCTTGTTTCCAGGTTACGTCATCTCCAACAGTGATTGAGTTAAATCCATAATAGACAAGGGGATAGTTGTTACTATTATAGGTACTAAGTTCGTTCCCAATAATTGTCGCTCCATCACCTACTTTAAAGGTATGGTTGAATCCTGTATCACTCGCATTGTTCCCTCGGATGGCCATATAGTAAAACATGGAATAACCAGTGGTACCAGCTGTTCGATTCAACTCTACATGGGATCCGTTAGCGATAGCTACTTCCCCAATTTGCATCAATTCTTGTTTTACATTGGCAACGATTTTGCCTGATAAAGTCACTTGACTATCCTCAGCATCCAGTAGTCGTCGTGGTTGATAAGCAGTATCTGTTCCGCTAACACCATCTCGTCCTTCGAGAGTGACATTATCGATATTGAAGTACCAGTATCCATAACCACCTGTTGCCGACCTTGAATCGATCACAGCGTCCGCTGTACCTGTCCCACTGTCTCCTGAGTTGGTGCCTGACTGCCAATGAATCAAGTTAATATTTGTGATCGTAAAAATAGAACCGCGAACCGTAGAACTTGCCCCTACATTAAACGCTGCTCCTGCCATATTGACTGTAAAACCATTCCCGTCAATAATCACACTCGTTTCGCGCCAACCCAAATCACGAGTTGCCACATTGGTAGCTGCTGTAATATTGGCGGTTACCTCGATATAGGTAATCGAAGAATTTCCATATGCTGCTTTTAAGGTAGCCCAGTCAGTAACTGCGGCATAAGTGCCATTAGCAATAGCGGTTTGCTTATATAAATCTTTATTCTTCACTTGGTCTGGCACATCAACTGTTACCCCAGAAGGTGAATTGGTTTTATTTCCATCATTGATTGCCTGCTCAAATTCTTCTCGACCCATATCCGGATCTGCAGAAACATTGATTTTAATGATCTGCCCCGATTGGGTGGTAATTGCAAAACTTGCAATCAAATTATTGGCACTAGCATATTGTTGCGCTGCCCGTATCAAAGATGTACTTGGCGAATTGCCATCTTTGACTACTATCTCTAATGAATTCGTTGTAGTGTCAACCGACGCTTGTACTTTCTTCGGCACTAATTGATCAAAGAGCTCTTGTGCTTTTTGTGATTCTACTTTATTTTTTTCGGAGACTGTTTGTTTTGGTGGGTTCTTTTGACTTACTGACGTTGAATGAGAGACGCTGGTAGATCGTGACATCGATAGACTAGTCGATTCTGATGCACTTGACGACAACGAACCACTTTCTGAAATCGAGGTACTTTCTGAGATACTCAAACTCTCTGATTCAGACACACTCTCCTCCTCGGAAAGGCTCATTGATTCAGAAGTGCTTTGGGATTCTTCAATAGTGGTAACATTGTTTTCAATTTCTGAATCACTCACACTCTGTGATTCGGTTAAACTAGTTGACTCTGTTGCACTTTGTGACTGGGTAATACTTTCGGATTCAGAAAAACTATCCGATGGCTGTGTGCTTTCAGATTGAGAAGTAGCTTCACTTTCTTGTGTCGATGAAGCCGGTATTTTGGTCGTCGTTTTATTTGCCAAGACATTCTCGGCATTTGCTTCTTTACTTGCATCTAATGGCGGTGTGATTTCTGAAGCATGTGCCACGATTGGCGCGATACTCAATCCAGCAATGCCAGTAAAAGAAGTGATCGTTGCATAGACCCAATGTTTTCCGCTTTTATACATCTTGTAGCGTTCACTTTTATTGGAGCGTAACAACTTTCGATAATTATTCTTTTTACTCATTACGTTTATTTTTCTCCCCTTTCGTAAAAATGTTTTATAAACTTCCCCAAGTCCTATTTATTTAGAAGATAGGATAACTAATTATTTCATAGCTAGTAAAAAAGTTACGTTTTGTCCCAGAATCGGGACAAAAAAAAGCAACCTCTCCAATAGAAGAGGTTACTCCACTTGAAATTCCTGTTGGACAAGCTTTAAAGCAGCTGCGATCGTATCGTCCATATCATAATAGCGATAGCTGGCTAGGCGCCCACCAAACAAACAATTTTTTTGCTGTTGCGCTAATTTTTCATACTTGCGATACAATGCATTATTGCTTTGATCGTTAATTGGGTAGTAAGGAATATCTCCTTTCTTCCACTCTTTCGGGTATTCTTTAGTGATAACTGTTCTTTTTGACACCACTGGACAAAAATGTTTATGCTCAATGATTCGCGTATAGGGCGTTTGACTGTCTGTAAAGTTCATGACGGCTGTTCCTTGGTAATTATCCGTGTTATAGACTTCAGTTTCAAAATGTAAAGACCGATAGGCCAACTCGCCATAACAATAATCGAAATATTGATCAATCATTCCAGTATAAACAATGTTCTTAGAAGAGGCTTCATGTCGTGTGCGATCTGCAAAAAAATCAGTCTCTAAAGAAACATCAATCAGTGGATGTGTAAGCATTTTTTGAATCATTTGTGTATAACCCAATTTAGGTATTCCTTGAAAAATATCCGTAAAATAATTGTTGTTAAAGTTATACCGGATCGGCAGCCTTTTGATAATAAAAGAAGGAAGAAGATCACATTCTCGTCCCCACTGTTTTTCAGTGTAGCCTTTGATCAGCTTATGATAGATGTCTGGTCCGACTAAAGAAAGAGCCTGTTCTTCTAAATTTCGTGGTCTTTTTATTCTTGTCTTTTCAATTTGAGTCATTATTTTGGTACGAGCTTCAGCAGGATTTTTGGTTCCCCACAGTTGGTAAAATGTGTTCATATTAAAAGGAAGATTATATAGCTCGCCTTGATAGTTTGCAATAGGAGCATGAATGTAGGGATAGAATTCAGTAAACTGATTGATATAGTCCCAAATTTTTTTACTCGATGTATGAAAAATATGCGCACCATATTTATGTACGTCGATTCCTGCTTGTTTTTCTGTATAACAATTACCGCCAATATGTGTCCGTTTTTCCAACATTTTCACTGTATGTCCCCGTTTCGCTGCTTCATGAGCAAAAACTGAGCCAAAAAGACCTGTACCAACGATCAAATAATCATAAGCCATTTTTTTCTCCTAAAAACTATTTTCTTTTATTATAGGATTTTGATAAGTCAGAACTATAATTTCTTTTTTTTGAAAAAGAAAATAAAGAAGAAATGACTACCTTCTGTTATCTTAAATGATTGGTCATTGTCTGCACTGAATGAATCGAGACAACAAAAAAGCTCTGAAATCGCAGCAGCTGACTGTTAAATCAACCGCTGCTCTTTCAGAGCAAAGCAATAATCGAAAGATTATTTATTTTTTAAGTTGTAGAAAGCTTGCAAGCCTTTGTATTCAGCAACTTCACCAAGTTGGTCTTCGATACGTAGTAATTGGTTGTATTTTGCAATACGGTCAGTACGTGAAAGAGAACCAGTTTTGATTTGGCCAGCGTTTGTTGCAACAGCGATATCAGAGATTGTTGAATCTTCTGTTTCACCTGAACGGTGAGAAACTACTGCAGTGTAACCAGCTTCTTTCGCCATTTCGATAGCATTGAATGTTTCCGTCAATGTACCGATTTGGTTAACTTTGATAAGGATTGAGTTACCGATACCGTTTTTGATTCCTTTTTCAAGGATTTCAGTATTTGTAACAAACAAGTCATCCCCTACTAATTGAACTTTGTCGCCTAAGCGTTCAGTTAATAGTTTCCAACCATCCCAATCGTTTTCATCCATACCGTCTTCGATAGTGATGATTGGGTATTTGTTAACTAATTCTTCTAAGTAGTCAACTTGTTCAGCAGCAGTACGTTTTACGCCGTTTTCGCCTTCAAATTTAGAGTAGTCGTAAACACCGTTTTCGTAGAATTCTGATGATGCACAGTCAAATCCTAGGTATACATCTTTACCTGGTTCTAAACCAGCAGCTTTGATTGCTTCTAAGATTGTTTCAACACCGTCTTCAGTTCCTTCAAAACGAGGAGCGAAACCACCTTCGTCACCTACTGAAGTTTCTAAACCACGTTTAGACAAGATTGATTTCAAAGCGTGGAATACTTCAGTACCCCAACGTAAGCCTTCTTTGAATGTAGGTGCGCCTACAGGCAAGATCATGAATTCTTGGAAAGCGATTGGTGCGTCTGAGTGAGAACCACCGTTGATGATGTTCATCATAGGAGTTGGCAATACTTTTGTATTGAATCCGCCTAAGTAGTGGTATAAAGGTACTTCTAGGTAATCAGCAGCTGCACGAGCAACAGCGATAGAAACACCAAGAATCGCGTTTGCGCCTAATTTGCCTTTGTTAGGAGTTCCGTCTAAAGCGATCATTGCTTTATCGATAGCCATTTGGTCACGGACATCGTAGCCGATGATAGCTTCTGCAATGATGTTATTTACATTGTCAACTGCTTTCGTTACACCTTTACCGCCATAACGAGCTTTGTCGCCATCACGTAATTCAACTGCTTCGTGTTCACCTGTTGAAGCTCCTGAAGGAACCATTCCGCGGCCGAAAGCACCTGATTCTGTGTAGACTTCTACTTCGATAGTTGGGTTACCACGTGAGTCTAAGACTTCGCGTGCGTAAACATCAGTAATAATTGACATGTTTTGTCTCTCCTTTGAGTTTGTTTTATCTTAAGGGGAATGCCCCTTGCGAACAACTTAATTGTAGTGAAAAAATGACGATTCTGCAAATGTTATTTTCATGAAAATGAAATTATTTTACAGCATCTAATAATGCTAGGAATGAATCAGCTTGCAAGCTTGCGCCGCCAACTAATGCTCCGTCAACATTTTCTTTTGCCATGTATTCAGCAATGTTTTCAGGTTTTACAGAGCCTCCGTATTGAATACGTACGCTGTCTGAAACTTCTTTGCCGTATAATTTTTCAACGGTTTTGCGGACAACGCCACAAATTTCGTCTGCGATGTTTGCATCCGCAGATTTACCAGTACCGATCGCCCAGATTGGTTCGTAAGCAATCACAAGATTACTTACTTGACCGTCTGTTAAACCGTCTAAGCCAGCAGTGATTTGTCCTTCGATCCACTCCGCTGTTTTGCCAGCTTCATAGGTTTCTAAAGATTCACCACAGCATAGGATTGGGATCATGCCGTTTGCAAAGATTGCTTTGGCTTTTTTGTTGATGTCTTCATCTGTCTCATGGAAGTATTCACGACGTTCTGAATGACCAATGATGACATAGTCAACACCTAGATCTGCTAAAGCTGCTGGTGAAGTTTCGCCAGTAAAGGCACCTTCATTTTCCCAGTAGCTGTTTTGAGCAGCAATTTTTAATTCTGTTCCTTCAGCAGCATTCACTAATGTTTCTAAGAATAAAGCTGGCGAACCGATCACAGAGTCAACTGTATCGTTGCTAGGAATTTTTGTTTTGACTGCTTCAGCAAATTCTTTTGCTTCTTTCGCAGTTTTGTTCATTTTCCAGTTTCCGGCAATAATTGGTTTGCGCATGTTCTGGCACTCCTTTTCGTTATCAAGCGTGCAAAGAAAGTTCTTTGCACGGCTTGTCATTGATTATTTATCGTTGATCGCAGCTAGGCCAGGAAGTGTTTTTCCTTCTAGCAATTCAAGGCTGGCACCGCCACCTGTTGAGATGTGGGTAAATTTGTCAGCAAACCCTAATTGTTCTGCTGCAGCTGCAGAGTCACCGCCACCGATGATCGTTGTTGCATCTTCAAGGTTGGCAATTGCTTCACAAACACCGATCGTACCGTTTGCGAAGTTAGACATTTCAAACACACCCATAGGTCCGTTCCAAACGACTGTTTTTGCGCCTTTTAATGTTTCAGCAAACAAAGCGATGGTTTCAGGTCCGATATCTAAGCCCATTTGTCCTTCAGGAACATCACCAGTATGTTCTTCTGTTGGGACATCATTTGAAAACTCAGCAGCAGTGATTGAATCAACTGGTAATACTAATTTATCGCCAGCTTTTTCGATCAATTCTTTTGCTAATTCTACTTTATCTGCTTCCACAAGAGAATTACCGATTTCCATGCCTTTTGCTTTGTAGAACGTATACGTCATTCCGCCGCCGATCAAGATTTTGTCTGCTTTAGGAATCAAGTTTTCGATTACGCCGATTTTGTCAGATACTTTTGCTCCACCAAGAATCGCGATCATTGGACGTTTTGGTTCTTCGACTGCATCACCGATGAATTTGATTTCTTTTTCCATTAAGAAACCAGCAACTGTTGGGATACCTGTTGAAGCGATCCCTACGTTTGAAGCGTGTGCGCGGTGTGCGGTACCAAAGGCATCATTTACAAAAACATCGCCTAAAGAAGCCCAATATTTACCTAGTTCAGGATCGTTTTTGCTTTCTTTTTTGCCATCGATGTCTTCGAAACGAGTGTTTTCAAAAACAACGACATCGCCATCTTGCATGTTGTTGATCGCTGCTTCTAATTTTTCGCCGCGGGTTTCATCAACGAATGTTACTTCTTTGCCTAACAATTCGCCTAGACGTTTCGCAACTGGCGCTAAAGATTTTCCAGCTTTATCTGCTTCTTCTTTCACACGACCTAAGTGTGAGAAAAGAATTGCTTTTCCGCCGTTTTCGATCACATAATTGATTGTTGGTAATGCTGCTTTGATCCGTGTATCATCTCCGATCACTCCATCTTTCAATGGAACGTTGAAGTCCACACGTACAAGAACTTTTTTATCTTTTAAATCGATATCTTGAACTGTCATTTTAGCCATGAACAGATTCCTCCTAGCATAATTGTTAAAAAAAGCGGAGAAGCGCGATGCTTCCCCGCTTTCTCTTGCGATGGTTTAAATTAAAGTCGTTCGCAACTCTTATAGGTTAGCGAAGTATTCTAAAGTACGTACTAATTGTGCAGTGTATGACATTTCATTGTCGTACCAAGCAACAGTTTTAACTAATTGTTTGTCGCCAACAGTCATAACTTTTGTTTGAGTTGCATCAAATAATGAACCGTAAGTCATACCAACGATATCAGAAGAAACGATTTCGTCTGTGTTGTAACCGTAAGATTCGTTTGAAGCTTCTTTCATTGCTGCATTGATTTCATCAACAGTTACTTCTTTGTCAAGAACAGTAACTAATTCAGTTAATGAACCAGTTGCAACAGGAACACGTTGAGCAGCACCATCTAATTTGCCGTTCAATTCTGGGATTACTAAGCCGATCGCTTTAGCAGCACCAGTTGAGTTAGGCACGATGTTTGCAGCAGCAGCACGGGCACGGCGGAAGTCACCTTTAGGGTGTGGTCCGTCTAGAGTCATTTGGTCACCTGTGTAAGCATGGATTGTAGTCATTAATCCTTCAATCACACCAAATTTGTCGTTCAATGTTTTCGCCATAGGAGCTAAACAGTTTGTTGTACATGAAGCACCAGAGATAACTGTTTCTTCACCTGTTAAAGTTTCATGGTTTGTGTTGTAAACGATTGTTGGAACATCGTTTCCACCAGGAGCTGAGATAACTACACGTTTTGCACCAGCTGTTAAATGTTTTTCAGCAGCTGCTTTAGAAGTGAAGAATCCAGTACATTCTAACACGATTTCAACACCTAGTTCGCCCCAAGGCAATTCTTCAGGGTTGCGGTTAGCTAAAACTTTGATTTCGTTTCCGTTCACATTGAATGAACCTTCGTGAACTTCAACTGTACCGTTGAAACGTCCTTGTGTTGTATCATATTTTAACAAGTGAGCTAACATTTTAGCGTCTGTTAAGTCATTGATAGCCACAACTTCGATTCCTTCTACTTCTTGGATACGACGAAATGCTAAGCGTCCGATACGTCCAAATCCATTAATACCTACTTTAACTGTCATTTAAGATTTCCTCCTTATGAAAATCATAAAAATATTTATTTTAAAGGGTTGCCCCTTTTAAAATCTCATTTGCGCAAGCTTCATCGGTGATGAGCCAGGTTTGTTTTGGTGCATTTTTCATGTATGCATTGACCGCTTTGGCTTTTGATTGTCCGCCAGCGACCGCAAAAATGATTGGGACTTTTTGTAAATCTTTTAATTGAAGTCCGATTCGAGGAACTTTGTAAACGACCTCGCCTGCTTCGTTAAAGAAATACCCAAAGGATTCTGCAACTGCATTTTTTTGTTTCAACATCAGAATTTCTTGTTCTGACATTTTTCTTCGAGCCGCCATATGCAACGCCCGTCCAATACTATGAATAACACAATTTGCTTGACTTATCAAGTTTAAGACATCAACGATGGCGGGTTCTTTCAAGAGAAACTCGTAGGTGTTCATGCTTAATTGTTCTGGTACAAACAAGGAGCGATAATCGCCATTTGTCTGCATTGCCATCACCGAGCTGACAGAGTTTGCTTGCACGTTGACTGATTCTCCGATACCACCACGGGCTGGAACAAACAAGTTATGACGTTTGGCGGTTTCCAAATTACCCAATTCCTCGGCAACTTTCGCCATTGTCGTCCCTCCCATTACTGCGATGGTGTTTTTGCCTTCTGGCAATAAGAGATCCAACGATTCATTCAGCAACTGGCCAAATTCAGCAATAACTTTCGGTTGTCGATCACCATCGCCGCTCGCAATCAAACAACGTTCGATGCCAAAGGTCTCTGATAATCGTTTCTCGATTTGGTGCATTCCGAACAGCTGATCCATCAGTGCACCAATCTTCGTGTACACTTCTTCTCCGTAGGCGGTCAATTGCATGCCGCTTTTTGAAGAGTCGATCAGTTTCAGCTTTTTAAGGATATCTGTTTCCGTCCTCAACACGCGTTCCGTCATTGATAAACTTTCCGAAAGTGTCCGGCGGCCAACGGGCTGCATCCAATAAATATTTCTTAAGATACGGTAACGTTCCTGGAGTACAGCGAGAATATCCGGGGTGATTGCCTCAATCAATTTTAATTCATCGAGCATTTTATATCCTCCCGTTGGACAATTTTCGTCCTACAATGACTTAAAATGACCCATCGATTGCAAAAAAAATTTAAATCTGTTTCCTACACCAATAATAGTAGCACTTATCGCCTTGATACGCAACTATTTCAGTCACAAAATCTTGCTTTTCATAAAATCGTCATAATTTGAAAAAGAGGAAAGGATCGATAAAAAAAGGAAAGGCTTTGCTGCCTTCCCTACTCATCGTTAATAGTAAGTTTTGCTTTACTCGAATCGTTTCCGCTTGGAAGAACCAGGGATATTCATGGCTTCACGATACTTTGCCACCGTTCGTCTAGAAATATCGATGCCTTGGGCTTTGAGGGCATCTGTCAACTTTTGGTCTGACAATGGTTTGTTTTTATTTTCTTCATCGATCAGTGCTTTTAGCTGCTGTTTGATCGATGCCGTTGTCAGGTCATCACCGCTTTCTTGCGTCGAAACTTTCTGTCCAAAGAATAGTTTTAATTCAAACACCCCAAAGGAGGTCTCCAAGTATTTCCCATTGACTGCCCGGCTGACCGTTGATTCATGAATTCCTAATTCTTCGGCAACTTCTCTTAAAACCAATGGCTTTAATGGTCGATCTGGTTGAGTGAAAAACTCCTTTTGCCGCGCAACGATCTGCACCCCGACACGATAGATGGTATCCCCTCGTTGCAGCAAGGTCTTCTTTAACCACTCGAACTCTTGGGCTTTATTGTCTAAATAACTTAAGACTTCTGGATCACCGCTTTGCTTCAATTGGTCAAAGTACTGCTGCTGAAAGCGAACCTCTGGTAAGGCGCGTTTGTTTGATTTCACGATCGGTTGTCCTTTTTCAACCGTCACTCGCAGGTCAGGAACGATGTAAAGCCCATCGGTCGACCCAAACGCCGCCCCTGGTGTGGGGGTCAATGTTTGAACATAATCAAAGACCTTTTGAATCTCAGTTAATGAAATCTGCAGCGCTTTGCTGATTTTGTCCCACTTGCGCTCTGCCATTTCCGTGAAGAATTCTTCTAAAATGAGATAAGCCATTGGCGGCGCATAGTCATCTCTTTCCGTTTGCAGCATCAAACACTCTCTTAGATCACGAGCACCGACTCCTGCCGGATCCAGTTGCTGGATCAAGGTTAAAGCATCAAGCATTTGGATCGGCGTCCCCCCGACAAGCTTTCCAGCTTCTTCCAAATCAATCGTCAAAAAGCCGTTTAAATCAATGTACTCGACTAAAAATAAAACGATCGTCCGCAAGAAGGTATCTCGGTAGTTTAAATGCACTTGATCAATGAGGTATTCGAATAAAGACGTATGCTGGTCAGGGATCTGGCTTAAATAATCCATCAATTGTTCTGATGAGCCATTGCTTTTGTTTGGTGTGATGGGCGAATCATATTCCCCCAGATCAATCAATGGATTTTCTAATGCTTGGTTATCAATGAATGACAATAATTCATCTGCAGAAAATTGCAGCACTTGGATCGATTGCTGTAATTTCTGCGTCATAGCAAGCTTTTGCGTCTGTTTTTGTTGTTGTGAAAATTGCTGTTGAAATTTCATCATTCTACCTCTTGTTTTTTTCACTGAAATTGGTTAAACTAATATTTGTGCTTCGCGCCTTTAGTGTAGTGGATATCACGTAAGATTCCGGTTCTTGAGACGGGGGTTCGATTCCCTCAAGGCGCGTTTTTTCTTTTCGTTACAAGTATACTCGATTCAAATCAATAATTCAAAAGCACTTAGGGACCGCTGATGCGGTTCCTTTTTTATTTGTATCTATGTAAGAAGGCGAACTCGTCCTTCAACGATTAAAAGCTGCTTGCAGCCATAAGGCGAAAAAAAGAAGAGGATTACTCCTCTTCTTCCTCTTCATCCGCAAAATCATCTTCATCATCGTCATCGATAATGGTGAGATCTTCCTCAATGCTGTCAGGTAATTCTTCTTCATCATCGGTGCTATTGTCGGCGCCGATTTCTTGCAAGTCTGAATTGTATGCCGAGATTTCTTCATCCTCGTCATCATCATCATCAAAGAGATCATCTTCTTCGTCATCTGACAAATCAGTATCCTCAGGATCATCATCGTTATAATCGATTGCATCTTCATCATCGTTGATAAAGGCATTGACTTTTTTACGTTTGCGACGACGTGGTGTATCTTCATCCTCGTCTTCGATGCCATGGTTGACTTCTTCATCGATCGAATCAATGGCGTACCATGAACGTAAGCCCCAACGATTGTCGCCTAAAGAAATAAAACTACCGTCGATATTCAAGTCTGTATAAAACTGCGCCAATGAATCACGAATCTCGCTGTCTGAAGTTTCAAGATAGTTTTGAATTTGGTTGACCAAATCAGAAAAATCCATCACGTCACCGCGCTGCTCTAAAATCGCATGGGCAACTTCAATCATCGACAATTCGTTTTTATTTACACCTTCAAATACATTAATTTCCAAACGGGACACGTCCTTTCACAGTCTACTCCTAATCATACAAAATTACGTCTCAAATTGCAATTTTTTCTTTCAATTTCCCTTTGATTAAGCGGTAAATTCTAAAGACAGTTTGTATTCGCCGACTTTGTCAGCAGCCATGAACAAGTCATAATCGATATCGATCTTTCCCGAGTATGGACGGTCTTTCAAGCTAACGTGCAAGTGATTGGTGAAGGTGTGGAACATCATCAAGCCATACGGGGTTTGATAACTCGTCTCTAAACGTTCCTTATAAGAAAATTTCAAGCGCATGCGCATTTCCCCTGAGCGAATCAATTGAATCAATCCGTCTGGCATAATTTTCATCGTAACGGGAATGTCGGTGCCGTCTGGCTGGATCTCTTTGTAACGGAGATATAAGGTATCACCGATCTTGACTGCTTGTCCTTGCAGATCAAACAGAAAGTTCTCTGTTTCCCCTGCTTGACGTACATTGGTTGTTAAATGAATCGAGATTGGGATTCCTTTTGATAATTCTTGCATGTACGTGTGCCTCCTTTGAAGATTTCAGTTTCATTCTTGCTTTTTTTCATTCGTTTGTCAATCATTTCAGTTGATTCTCCTTGGTCTATTTCTTCATTGAAAATAAAAAAGCGAAAACAAAAGCAAGTTTTCATTCTTTTCTCCAAGTAATTTTCCAAGAATCGTATATAATAAGGATAACAGGTATTTTTAAAGGAGTTTAACCGATTTGACTATCTATATAATGGATCAAACCTTACCACGTATCCACAATCCTTATGAGCCGTTTGCCTTCACCGATGTTGCCACCGAAGCTGCTGGCAAACTTGAACAAGTTTATTGTCATTTTTGGCAGTTGTCCGATACGATGATTTTAGGAATGAAAGATACCCGGCTGCCTTTTTTGATAGATGGTCTGCAGGTTTTGAAAGAAGCTGGCTATGACTCGATCATCCGCAACTCAGGCGGGCTTGGGGTCATCAATGATGCCGGTATTTTGAATGTCTCCCTCATTTTCCCTAAACATTTGGCTGCCACTACGGATGCAGCCTATGAAATGATGGCGACATTGTTGCAAACAGCCTTTCCTGAGCGGACAATTTTGGCTTATGAAATTGCTGACTCGTACTGCCCAGGCACCTATGACCTGAGTATTGACGGAAAAAAAATTGCTGGCACAGCACAACGACGGATCAAAGACGGCGTGGCTGTCATGATGTATCTGAGCATCAATGGCGACCAACCAGCCCGCGGCTCTCTCGTTCGTCGTTTTTACCAAGCAGGTTTAAAAGAGCGCTTTGGTACGGATGGCTATCCAGCCGTCAATCCTGCGAGCATGACCACTTTAGAAGCGGCTCTCGGCCGTAAGTTTACCACACAAGAGGTGATTGACCGCTTGCAAAAAGCCCTGCTTTTCTTGATCACAGACCAATCCCTATATCCGCTTGAGTCACTGGATCAATGGCTTTCAGAAAATGACCTTAGCGAACAAATGCAGCAACGCTTAGCTGGCATGGAAAAGCGAAATCACCCAATAAAGGAGTTTAGCGATGAGCCTACCATATAAATATCAAACCTTAGCGATAGAAAAAGTATTTCGTGATCCTGTTCATAACTATGTCCATGTACAGCACCAAGTGATTTTAGATTTGATCAATTCCAAAGAAGTGCAGCGTTTGCGGCGCATCAAACAGCTGGGAACTGCTTCCTTTACCTTTCACGGAGCAGAACATAGCCGCTTTTCTCACTCCTTGGGCGTTTATGAAATCAGCCGTCGCATTTGCGATATTTTCCAACGCAATTATTCCCTTGAAAAAGTCGGACCAAACGGCTGGGATGATAAAGAGCGTTTAGTGACCTTGTGTGCAGCATTGCTTCATGATGTGGGCCACGGACCATACTCCCACACCTTTGAGCACATTTTCCATACAGACCATGAAGCCATCACAGTGGCGATCATTACTTCTCCTGAAACGGAAGTTCATCAGATATTGAACCGAGTGGAAGCTGGATTTCCTGAGAAAGTCGCAAGTGTTATCACTAAAACTTATCCAAATCCTCAAGTCGTTCAAATGATTTCTAGTCAAATCGATGCTGATCGGATGGACTACTTGCTGCGCGATGCTTATTTTACCGGCACTGAATACGGCACGTTTGATCTGACCCGAATTTTACGAGTGATTCGTCCGTACGAAGGCGGTATTGCTTTTTCTATGAATGGCATGCACGCTGTGGAGGACTACATCGTCAGTCGTTACCAGATGTATGTGCAAGTTTATTTCCATGCGAGTTCTCGAGGGATGGAAGTGATCTTAGCCCATTTGCTGGATCGAGCTGCAGAACTGTATCAAGTGGATTCAGAATTGTTTCAAGGCCATTCGCAGCTGCTTCTCCCATTTTTAAAACAAGAATTCACCTTAGATGAATACTTGAAACTCGACGATGGCGTTCTGAATACCTACTTTACCCAATGGACGGAAGAAAATGATCCGATCCTCAGCGATTTGGCCAAGCGGTTCTTAAATCGTAAACCGTTGAAATCCGCCCGCTTTGACGATGAGACGCAGTTGCCGATGATTGAAGAAATGCAGGGACTGGTGGAAAAAGTCGGCTTCAATCCCCGCTATTATACTGCCATCAATTCAAGCTTCGATCTGCCTTATGATTTTTATCGGCCGACTTCAGGCAAACATCGGACACAAATCGAATTACAGGAAAAAGATGGTTCCCTTGTGGAATTATCCCAAGCCAGTCAGCTAGTTGCAGCTTTAGCGGGACAAACCCAAGGTGACCAACGCTTTTATTTTCCAAAAGAAATGATTGACCCCAACATCCAAAATCACTATGATTTATTTGGAGAGACGTATCAAGAGTTTGCCAAGCACATTCGCAATGGTGCTTTGATCAAACCAAGCCACTAGGAGGAACTTATGAGTATCAAATTGATCGCCATCGATATCGATGGTACCCTGTTGAACAACGACCGCAAGATCACCCCAGCCGTTTACAAGGCATTGAAAGACGCTGAAAAGCAAGGTGTACGCATCGTTTTGTGTACGGGACGCCCTTTAACTGGTGTCCAAGATTTATTAAAGGAACTAGACTTATTTACGGACAATGATTTCGTTATTACTTATAATGGCTCTTTGGTTCAAAAAACCAAAAACCAAGAGATCATCTCTGAATTCGGCTTGTCCCAAGATGACTATCTCTTTGTTGAGATGACTGCGAGAAAATTAGGGGTTCATCTTCATGTAGAAACCGAAGATACCATGTATACCGCTAACCGCGATATCAGTCCTTATACGATTTATGAAGCCTTCTTAGTCAACATGCCATTGAAATATCGGACACCAGAAGAAATGACTGCTGACTTGAATATCATCAAAATGATGATGATCGATGATCCCGAAATACTTAATCAGATCATCCCACAATTGCCGAGCAGTTTGACGGACAATTACAATGTGGTCAAAAGTGCTCCTTACTTCTTGGAAGTTCTAAATAAACAAGCCCATAAAGGGGCTGCTGTCAAAAAATTGGCGGAGCACTTAGGCATCAAACAAGAAGAAGTCATGGCGATCGGCGATAACGAAAATGATTTAACCATGGTGGAATACGCTGGTATCGGTGTGGCGATGGCCAATGCCACTGAAAACGTGAAAAATGCCGCAGATGTCCTAACTGCATCAAACGAAGAAGATGGTGTGGCAGAAGTAATCAACAAGTATGTTTTAGCAAATAACTAAGTGTAAAAGGCAGGTTTCCTTTTTATCGGAAGCCTGCCTTTTTTATTTTGCCAACCATTGTTCAACTGCCCATTTATGGCTGCCGCGTTTCAATCGCTGAATCGCTTCTTCTGGCGTATGCCATGACAACTGATTGTTTTCTTCTGTCGGTTCACAGACTTTTTTCCATTTGGTCATTAAATAGAAATAGCCGGGATGATGGTAAAATGTATCGCGATGGCGTGAATAGAAGTATTCAACTGCCTCCCCTAAATAGGCAGCGATCTCCCCTTCAAATCCAAGTTCTTCTATTAATTCTCGCTGGATCGCTTCTTCTTTGGTCTCATTTGGTTCAATTTCACCGCCTGGTAAAAAATAGGCGCCATTGGGTGCTTGTACCAAGATCACTTCATTTTTTTCATTTGGAAGAACGACATACGCGCCATATCTTGATTTGTATGGTTTCCCCGCTTCTTTTTCCCCGAACACAATTTCCTTTTCTGGCATGATTCCCTCCACCAACACTTTCTTTCCATTTTACCCTATGCCAATAGTCTGGACAAGCTGGAAATAACGCTCTGTTGTCTTTTATTCGTTATAAAATGAGAAAATATGTTATCATACAACTATCAAGATCGAAAGGATGATTTACCCATGAAAATGGCTCACACTTGTGTCCGCGTCAAAGACTTAACGGCTTCTCTAGATTTTTATCAAACTGCCTTTGGTTTTGAAGAATCTCGCCGTCGTGATTTTCCTGAACATCAATTTACTTTGGTTTACTTAACATTGCCTGGAGATGATTACGAGCTAGAGTTGACATATAACTATGACCATCCTGGCTATGAGTTAGGCGACGGCTATGGCCACATCGCCATCAGTACCGATGATCTAGAAGCGCTTCATGAGAAGCACCAAGCTGCCGGATTTGACGTCACTGACTTGAAAGGACTACCAGGGACTTCTCCATCTTACTATTTTGTGAAAGATCCTGATGGTTATAAAATCGAAGTTATTCGCGAAAAATAAAGCGAAGATGCTCGAAAAAAGGACCTCGTGTCCTTTTTTCTTTTCGTTCCATTTACTTATAGAAAGGTTTGATCAAATGAAACCCATTATCGGCATCGCTGCTAATGAACGGCCAATGATTGAAGAAGCAGAACATTGGTTGTCCTATACACCCAAAAATTTTGTCACCCATATCCAACAAGCCCAAGGCATTCCCCTAATATTACCAATGGGTGTCGTGGAAGATGCTGCGACTTACATCAGCAAAATCGATAAACTCTTGTTAGCCGGTGGTCATGATGTCTCCCCTGATCATTATGGCGAAGATCCTCATCCTTTGATTCAAGGCATTCATCCTGATCGTGATGTCTTTGAATTGGCATTGATCAAAGAAGCAGTGGCTCAAAACAAACCCATCTTTGGAATCTGCCGCGGCATGCAGTTACTAAATGTCGCATTTGGTGGGAGTTTGTACCAAGATCTCTCTTTGATCGATCACCCAACGATCAAACACGTGCAATTGCCAACGTTCTTTCAATTCCCTACACATCGGGTGGAAATCAAGGCAGACAGTCGTTTGGCTGCTCTTTTAGGCACAACCTATCAAGTCAATTCTTTTCATCACCAAGCAGTCAAAACAGTTGCAGATGATTTCAATGTGACCGCCACCGCTCCTGATGGTGTTGTTGAAGCCATTGAATCCACCGCCTATGGCGCACCGATCTTAGGCATTCAGTGGCATCCTGAGCTAGCCGCTCACAAGCTGCCTTCTGAGCAATCGATCTTCGACTTTTTTGTGCAGGAATTCTAAAGGCCTGCACCTTGTTTTCTAGATGCTAGCCAGTAAAAAACGCCCGATCACAAAAAGGATCGGGCGTTTTGTTTATTTCTCATTTTTCATTAACACCAGTGATTGTTTCAACGTTGCCAAGATGCCATTGTCGTTATAGATCAGGACATTTGATTTGTACATTTTTGCAGAAACCAGCATCAGGACGATCGTGGTAACAGCAAGGATCCCTACTGAAATCAACGCTCCGCCAATCCCCACTGTATCATTAGCAAGCCGTACTGGCATAATATACGAGGACAAGAATGGGATATAAGAAGTTACTCGTAAAACAACGTTATGCGGATCCATACCGCCTAGTACGATTCCTAGCATATACCCGCCCAACGAAAGATACGTCACTGGAATAATGGCTTTCGCCGTATCTTCTGCTTTGTTCACTAACGACCCGCAAAGGGCTGACAAGACAGAATAGATCAAGATTCCTAAGAAGACGAAAACGATCGCAAACACGAGGAAAGGACCAAAAATGCCATCTGATGAAAAACTTGCCAATAAGTCTTTTACCATGGAGTTGTCCTTGATCCAGAAATAACTCCCGCCAAAAATCGCAACATACGCAACTAGCTGGGTCGCTGCAACCATGATCACCCCAGTTAATTTGGCGTAGTAATGGGTTTGCGCCCGGGTACTAGACAAAATGACTTCCATAATGCGCGTTCCTTTTTCAGAAGCAATTTCTTGCGCAATGATTTGTGCGTAAGTGATGATAAAGAAAAAGAGAACGATTGTTGCGATGGTACTAACTGCTGCTTGCATCGCGGTATTATCTTCTCCATAGGTCATTTCGCCACCTTCACTGAAGGAAACTTTTTGCCGGTCAAGCGGTGCAACTTCACTAAGAACTGCCACTTGCTCAGCAGTCAAACCAAGCTCGCTAGCTCGAAAGGATGACTGCAAGCCCGTCAATAATTGTTGGATCGTCAGCTCTAAAGCTTGCCCCATTGAGGACTCGCTTAATAATTCCCCTTGCAGCGTATCCCCTGAAGCAGTAATAACTAACAAGGCATCAGCATCTTTGTCAGCCAACTGTTGTTGTCCTTGTTCTTCGCTTTCCACAACTTCAAATTCATAATCATCGCTACTTTGCTCCACAAAGGTCTGCGCAATGGCTGGTTCATTCGCATAAACGACAATTTTATCCACACTGCTCATACCATCGGCAAAGTAACTAATCAGATAAAATCCGCCCATTGCAATGAATGGAACCAATATCATAATCAAAAACGAAATTGATTTGATATTTTTCTTATAAACATCGAATGCGATTACCCAAAACTTATTCATTTGTTTTTCCTGCCTTCCGCTTAAAGATTTCTTCTAACGTTGGCGGTTGTTGATTGAACATAGGGATATAACCATCCGCCGTCGCTAAATCAAATAAGGTTTTTCCTACTGCAGGATCAGCGATCGTAATATCATAGCTGCCGTCTTCTCTGGCAATGACTTCCTCAACACCTGCCACTGCCAAAAGCTGTTCTTTCGTCAAATTAGACTCCAAATAAACTTTCGTTCGTCCAAAGGATTCACGAATTTCATGGACCTTTCCGTTTAAGACAGTTTGACCATCCCTTAGCATAATCAAGTGGTCACAGATTTTTTCTACGTTATCCATATTATGACTGGAGAAGATGACACAAGAGCCATTTTTTTTCAGTTCAATGATCCCGTTTTTCAACAGTTCCGCGTTGACTGGATCTAAGCCACTAAACGGTTCATCTAGAATCACTAATTTTGGTTCATGGATCAACGTTGAAATTAGCTGAACTTTTTGCTGATTTCCTTTTGATAAAGATTTGACTTTATCAGTTTTCTTGCCTTTGACTTTAAACTTGTCCATCCAATAGTCGATTTTGGGTACGATGTCTTCTTTCTTTTTGCCACGTAAACGCGCGAAGTAGATTAATTGATCTTCAATCGTGACTTTTGGATACAAGCCGCGTTCTTCTGGCAGATAGCCAATAAGATTGTATTCTTTTTCACTAATTTTGTGATCATCCCATAATACTTCTCCTTGATCGGCTTTCAAAAAATCCAAGATCAATCGGAATGTCGTCGTTTTTCCTGCTCCGTTTTGACCAATTAATCCCATAATCTGACCATCATTGATGGTAAAGGACAATTGATCGACTGCTGTATAATCCCCAAATGTTTTTACTAGCTGTTTTGCTTCTAACACATGCTCACCTTCCCTGTCTAATAAAATATGTCACTAAAGAAAAAACCGATAATGGCACCAACGATTGCTCCTGCAACCATCAAGATGATAGAGTCGCGGATCACCCGTTGGCGTTTCGCCAGTTTCTCTGGTTCATTGTAATAACTTGCTCGATTTTTGTATAAAAATTTCATCAAAATCGTGGTCAATCCTACCCCTATCGGAATAAATACTAGCCCAGTAATCAATCCTAGCCCAAAGGACCAAAAGGGATTTGTACGAATATTGAAATAACGAATGGAAAAATAAATCACTGCTAAAATTGCTAAACTGACCACTGAAAATAGAATCGATTTTTTCATCAAATAGCGCGTCTCATTATCGATTCGTTCTTGATAGCTTTCTTGATCGCTGAAAATCGCTGGTGTATCCGGAGATGCTTTAAAATAAAAATACCGATCTTTATAATTGCTGATATAGGTCCAGCCCCCAGCTTGATACATCGCTAGGTAATCAACGATCTCAGAAGGATCTCCTTCGAAAAAGTCCACTGCATATTTGGTCGTTTCCGATTTTCCTTTGATAAACTTCAAAAACCCTAACCGATTCATCTTCACAAAATGCCAGCCCATTGACGCTTGTTTTTGTAAACGAACCATTTCCTTTTCCGGATAATAGGCGACTCCAAGAGAAAGAAGATATTTCTTATTGATGCCCATCTTGTTCCCCTCCTAACGCTTCGAAGACCTGTTCTCCGATTTGATAAAATAGTTTGCGTCGCTGAATATCTTTCTCCAGAACCTGTCTTCCTTCTGGTGTGATCTGATAGATTTTTTTTCGATCGACGCTTTCTTCTAAATCGATCCACCCCTTTTTCGTCAGCTTTTTCAAAATCGTATACATCGTCGCGGGGCCAATCTCAAATGTTCCTTGGCTTAGCTCATGGATTTGTTTCATAATGACATACCCATGTTTTGGCTTTAAAAGCGCTAATAAAATCAAATAGGTTGAATCTGTCAATGCCTCATCCATTTGATTCCTCCATCCCACTAACTATATCACTTAATGATATATTATCGAATGATATAGCCAGCGTCAATCTTTTTTTTCTGATCTGCTAACATTGCTGGAGAATGCCTGCTTTCTTAATTTTCATTCTCACTTTTCTCATTAGTAATTGAGTGAACACCAATAGCAGTGCATAGAACAAAGAGTAAAAGCTAGAAATGTCAAAGGCATTTTTCAAAGACTTTGTCCCAAAAACAAAAAAGCAATAGCCTCTTTCGGCTATTGCTTCAAAAACACTTATTCTATTACATATGTTCCGCAACTAAAGCTTTCAATTGATCTTTTGTATGCACCCCAATTGCTTTATCAACGACTTGTCCGTCTTTTTTCAACAACAAAGTAGGAATAGACATGATCCCGAATGAAGCAGGTGTTTCAGGATTTTCATCCACATCCATTTTCACGATCTTCAATTCGTCTTCCTCATATTCATTCGCTAATTGTTCCAAGATCGGCGCTTGCATACGACAAGGGCCACACCAAGTTGCCCAAAAATCAATAAGGACTAAGCCTTTATCGGTTTCTTCTGAAAAAGTTTTATCGGTTATTTCTTTTGCCATCGTACTTCCCCTCCATTTTTAAAACTAAAAAAAGTATACCACGTATCGTAAGTTTTTTAAAATCGTCTGCTTACAAAAGGTAAGGGTTCTTAACGTTTAGTTAAACTTCACAATGGTCGCTCCATTGCCCCCTTGGTTTGCTGGCGCAAATTCAAAACTTTTCACCGAGCGATGATTTTTTAGGTAGTCAGTGATCCCTTGACGCAATGCGCCAGTTCCTTTACCGTGAACGATCGTCACCTGCGGATAGCCTGCCAAAATTGCTGCATCCAAATACTGATCCACTTCATTTAGGGCTTCTTCGTACCGCTTGCCGCGTAAATCCAACTGATTGACCACTGGACTGCTGTCAGCAGAACGAATCGTATTAACAATACGCTGTGTAGGCTCCTTCACTGGCGCTGCTGGTTGGAGATCTGTTTCTGGCAAATTCATTTTCAGAATGCCGATTTGGACTTGCCACTGATTTTTACCGGCTTTTTTCAACAGTACCCCACGCTGCCCATAAGAAGTTACGAGTACCTCGTCTCCTTCTTTCAGCGTCTTGGCTGCTTTGGCTTTTTGCAGAACCTTGTTTTTTTGCAGATGTTCTTCTTGCTGCAGTCCTGATAGCTTGGTGCGCGCGTCGATCAGTTCGTGTTCTTTGACCTTCGTTTGACCGCCGGCTAACTGCATTTTACGAATATCGGCAATGATTTTTTCAGATTCCTCTTTAGCCTCTTCTACGATTTGATTGGCTTTTTGACGGGCTTTTGTCAATTCTTTTTCGCGTTCTTCAAAGAAATAACTGTAAGCTGCTTCTAATTCTTGGTGCAAGCGGGCTGCTTCTTTTACATGATGACGAACTTCCAGATACTCGGTTTCCGTCATTTTTCTTCGATTTTCTAAATCAGCGATCATTTCATTCAGGTCTTGGCTTTCTCCGTCCATGATCTCTTTGGCTTGATCAATGATCGTCTCTGGCAAGCCAAGTCTTTTCGAAATCTCAAACGCATTGCTTCGTCCCGGAACCCCGATCAACAAGCGATAGGTCGGACTTAAGGTATCGACATCAAACTCCATAGAGGCGTTGATCGTATTGGATCGGTTATAGCCATAAACTTTCAATTCTGGATAATGGGTCGTCGCCATGACATAAGCCGACTTAGCCCCAAGTTCGTCCAAAATCGCAATTGCTAGTGCTGCCCCTTCTTGGGGATCGGTCCCAGCACCTAGTTCATCAAAAAGCACCAGACTTGTTTCGTCGACTTTTTTCAACACATCAACGATCGTTGTCATATGTGAAGAAAAGGTCGATAGACTTTGCTCAATGGATTGTTCATCACCAATGTCCGCAAAAATTTCATTGAAGATCCCCATTTGGCTTTCTTCTTCTGCCAAGATTGGTAAGCCGGCTTGGCCCATGATCTGCAATAGCCCTAATGTTTTTAAGGTGATGGTTTTCCCGCCGGTATTCGGCCCAGTAATGACAACAGCTTGATAGTCTTTTCCAATCGTAATATCGTTAGGAACGACTTTTTCTTGATCGATCAATGGATGACGTGCTTGTTTAAAAAAGACATGGTTATCTTGATTGATCGCTGGTACGATTGCCTTCATCTCTTTCCCAAAACGAGCCTTGGCATTCATGAAATCCATGATTCCGATCACATATGCATTATGGAGGATCTCTCTTTGGTACGGAGCTAACTCTGCTGATAATTCCGCCAAAATACGAGTGATTTCGTCCCGTTCCGCAATTTGATGCTGACGCAAGCGGTTATTTTGTTCCACTACTTGTTTCGGTTCGATAAACAAGGTTTGACCAGATGAACTTTGGTCGTGAACCACGCCGCCGAAAACACCTCGGTATTCTTGTTTGACTGGAATCACATAACGCTCATTTCGCATGGTTACGATCGTATCACTTAGATACTTTGCATTGCCACCTCGGACGATGCCATCCAATGTCTCACGGATCGTCCGTTCTGCTCGTCGGATCGATTGACGAATTCCCCGAAGTGCTGGAGAGGCATCGTCTGTGACTCGGCCATCCTCATCGATAGCTTCTTTCAAGCGACGATTCAAGGTTGGTAAAGAAACCAACTGTTCTTCCCAGTGATACAAGCGGGAAAATTCAATCTCACTTTCAGACAAATCAGCAAAAAAGCGTTTCAATTCCTGCGTAGTTGATAAGACGCGGGCAACTTGTGCCAATTCAACGCCGTTTAAATCTGCGCCGATTTCGATCCGTTTCATTTGGGGACGAATATTCTCAATTTTTGGTACAGGGATTCCGCCTCTTAAACGCTGGATCTTGATCGCGTCTTCTGTTTCTGCTAGCCAAGAGGAAATGACTTGCGCATCACTTGATGGCACAAGCTTTGCTAAGGCTTCTTTTCCTTGGGCTGTTACGATATACTGACCGATTTGACTCTTTACTTGTTCAAATCCTAAAACATCAAGGATCTTAGTATTCATTCTTTTCTCACCTGCTTTGTTTTAACTTTTTGTTCCTAAGAAAAAGGCAGAATGGCTCTGCAACCATCTGCCTGCTTTTTACCCAATCACATCTGTGATCCACAATCGATAGAAGTAATCTGAGAGAATCGGTGACCGATCAACGATGAAATTCGCAGTTCCGCTCGTTTCAAACAGATTTTGAATCGTGGCAAACGGGATCATTGAGAGAATCATGAAAAACATATACAAATTGATATACATCAAGATGACATTCAAAACACCCGCAACTGCCCAGTCATAGCCGCCTAAAAAACGTAGGCGTTTGTAACGCAAACTGTCTGCAAAAATCACTAATAGTTTGGTGATCAGCCAACCAGCAAAGAGTACCATCACAAAAGCGATGGCCGCATAATAGGCTTTGTCTAAATCTAAAGCCAGTTCCATATCGTAGTATTTTAACTTTGAATCCGCCGTTACTGACATATAAGGAACATAGAGCTCAATTTTTTTCGCAATTTCTTGGTAATTCGCAACTGCAAAGAAAAAAGAGAGCAAATAGCCCAAAACTGAGACCAATTGTAAACTGGTTCCGCGCCGCGCGCCGCCGTAAAAGGCTGCCAACAACAAAACCAAGACAAATAATCCAATCATTTAGGAATCCTTTCTACGCCGCACTACCCATGGGCTGTCTTTTCTTGAATTTTTCGTTTCCTTTGTTCATTTAAGATCTGTTGTGCTTCCACATGATTATGGATCTCCACATCACTGCGACCTGTCTCATCGAGAACTTTCCGTGCTTCGGATTCGATTGCTTCGATCCGCTTGATGCGATTCTCAAGCTCCGTTGCTTTAATGGCTTGTCCCCGCAACTCGTCCACTTTTTTTTGTAGGACCAAAAGCTGTTCTTGTTTTTTCAGCTGGTCGGAAACAGCGTTGATCGCTAATAAGATCGACGCTTGTTCTTGATCGGTTTGTGGCGATAATTGCATGATCTCAAGCAGTTGGTCATTGACCAATCTTGTCACCATATCCATGTGTTCTTTGCTTTCGCGTCCAATAATCGTGTAACTTTGATTCGCGATAACTGCTTTATAGCGTTTCTTTTGCTCCGTCATAGGAATATTTCCTCCCATTGCTTACATTCTGCTCTATTCTATCACTTATTGAACATGTGTCGCAAACTCTTAACTATTATACGTGATTTTCTTATGAATTTCCATGCCAATCGTTTGTTTGCTGATCGTCTTAGCAAAAAAGAATAAGAAGTATGGTAAAATCTTAAAGTATCCTTTTGTCTACCTAAGAAAAGACAAAAAAACAGGAGGAATCAAATGAGTACGATCGTTATCAAAGTACCAACTTCAACTATCAAAAAGATGCAGCAATTTTACCAACGAGAACTGCTGGCTAAGAAAGTTCCTTATACAGTGTTTGTCGCCAAAAAAGGGCCAACAACGATCACTGCTTATACGTCTGGAAAAGTCATGTTTCAAGGAGCGACTGCCGAAAAAGAAGCTTCCTTATGGGGCGATTCGGCAAGTGCTGTACCGGATAAGAAAAAAGCGACTGTTTCAACCACTGCGTTGCCAGCAGGATTTAGCGAAAAAAGCGTCGTCGGCAGTGACGAGGTCGGCAACGGCAGTTATTTCGGTCCTTTGGTGGTCTGTGCCGTCTATGCCAAAAAAGAGCAATTGCCACAGCTGAAAGCCTTAGGTGTCAAGGACTCAAAAATGCTGACAGATCCAGAGATCCGTAAGATGGCGCCGAAAATCAAAGAATTGGTTCCTTACCAATTGCTCACTGTTACACCCAGCAAATACAACGAGATCCAACCAAAATACAACACGGTCCGAATGAAAGTTGCTTTGCATAATCAAGCCATTCGTTTGCTTTTGCAAAAGATTGCTCCTGAGACACCAGATGCCATTTTGATCGATCAGTTCACAAGCGAAAAAAATTATCGCACTTATTTAAAGTCGGAACAAGCAGCGGTTACCGAAAAGCTCTATTTTGCGACGAAAGGTGAACAATATCATCTAGCAGTAGCGGCAGCCTCTATTTTATGTCGTACAGTCTTTTTGGATGAATTAGATGCAGCCTCTAAAGAAGTCGGTTTGCGCTTGCCTTCTGGCGCCCACGCAGCTGCTGACCAAGTTGCCGCAAAATTACTGCAGCAAGGTGGCATAGCACTATTGGGCAAACATGCCAAACTGCATTTTGCGAATACCGAAAAAGCACAGAAACTCGCTAAACTGTGAGTTCTCGTATTTTCAAAAAAACTGCCACTGCTTCTGATAAAGGAAGCAGCGGCAGTTTTTGTCCTCAGTACCATTTAAATGCTGCGAATCAAAGCCCTAAGCCCGCTGCTTCGATTCCCATCGTGATCAACCCAGCCAAATAGTTTTCTGAAAACCGATCTGAAAAGTGTAACTTTGGTAAGACGCCATAATGAAACACTGCTGCCAGCTGCTTTTCCAAAAAGAAGTGCGGCACAAGCGCCTGCCACTCAGAGGGCAAAAACAAAATGACTTGATGCGGGTCCGTGACTGCCACGATCGCTTGAAGAGTGGCAGTCACTTGCTCTTGGATCGCCTCTGTTGCCAAAGGGTAAGAAACTTTGTAAAGATGCGGCAAATGCTTGATTTCGCCACTTAAATGGTTGGCTCCTTTAAAGAGCTGTTGGTCGATGACCAGTCCCGCACCTGGTGGATAATTTTTTGGAAAATAAATGCCAGCCACGATTTTTTTCTCTTCTTTAAAATGAAATACCGCAGCATTCACGTCATTCTCAATAAGCGCTTTTACAGCGATCTCCTTTTCAATCAATTCCCCTAGCGCCATGTCCTTAAATGCTGGAGCATCCATGATCTTCAGTCTTCCAGCAATTTCCACACCAGGAATTCCCACGACTGCCAAGCTGATTTTCGGGTATTCCTGTTTTATCTGACGAATCACTTGCAAGAACTGCGGCAATCGGCCCTCTGCTGACTGCTCATGATGCAAAATGTTCCCGACGAGATCGACGACTGAAAAACGAATCACGATCTGCTGGTCTTCTTCGATAAACTGAATGATCAACAACAGTGTCCGTTGCGCATTGTACTGGTAAGCCGCAGCTTGACGTCCTCCCGTTCGTTGCGGTTGATCCGTCGTCAAAAGCAACTGCTTTTCTATCAATTCAGGAAGCAGCTTGTTGATCGTTACCACGCTTAATTGAGAGGCATCTGCCAGTTGGCGCTTGGTCATAGGCGCTTGCTGCTGTTTTAGCAAATCCAGCAATACTGCCTGATTATGTAATTTAATGGTCGTTGGCTGATAAGCTTTCATTTTTCTCCCCCTCAACGCTCCTATTTTAACAGATAAAAAGCTGGGAATACACCTTTATTAATTTTGTTAACAAAGGTATAATAGAAGCAACTTATTAAACAAAGTTTACTAAGTTCAAAAAGGAACGAAGAAAGAACGACGCATGTTGCTTATTAAAGGAGTTGTCAATAATGAAAATTGAACACATCGCACTATATGTCAATGATTTAGAAAAAATGAGAACATTTTATGAAACCTACTTTCAGGCGGTCAGCAACCCAAAATACCATAATCCGAAAACAGGCTTTCAGTCCTATTTTTTGACCTTTGATTCTGGAAGTCGGTTAGAATTAACGACCAAGAAATTTTTAAGCCCTCGTGTCAGTGAGAGCTTAGGCTACACTCACCTTGCGATTGCAGTAGGTGATCAAGCTGACGTTGATCGATACGCTCAACGGTTTGTTGAAGATGGCTACCCTCTTTTAAATGGTCCTCGTACGACAGGCGATGGCTATTATGAAGCAGTTGTCCAAGACCCCGAAGGCAATTTGATTGAATTAACCACCGACGATTTACCGTCTTAGAAAGGATTTTGCAATGAAAGAAGATTTTGATTATCAAGCGATGTTGGCTGGTCAACTGTATCAAGCTGCCGGTATTCTCCCTGAGAATGGCTCAGTGGAGGGGAAAAAACGTGCCCAGGAAATCAACCTTTTACCAGTCGATGACCGAGAAGGAATCATCGCCAAAGAAAAAGCACTCTTTGGCAAATTTGGGCAGCATTGCTTTATCCAACCACCCCTTTTTGTCGACTATGGTCGCCATGTTGAGATTGGTGATCACTTTTATGCCAATATGGATTGCATTTTTTTAGATGTCAATAAGATTCTGATTGGTGATCATGTGATGGTGGGACCACGGGTCAGCTTCTATACAGCCGGCCATCCGATCGATTCTGTGATCCGCAGTCAAGATTTGGAATTTGGCCTACCGATCACCGTCGAAGATTACGTTTGGATCGGGGGCAACAGTACGATTTTACCAGGTGTCACGATCGGCAAACATGCCATCGTCGCTGCTGGTTCCGTCGTCACAAAAGATGTGCCGCCGAATACGATCGTCGGTGGCAATCCAGCCCGTCTTATCCGTGAGATTCAGCCGACTGACAAAGAGCATTGGGAAACGGCCGCCCAGCTTTATCATCAAAAACGAGCAGACTGGCAGAAGCAGCAAAAATAACGAAACAAAAGGAGACGCCATGATTTTTACAGACTATCACGTTCATAGTGATTACAGCGATGATTCTTGGTATTTGATGGAAGATGTAGTCAAAGACGCTATTAGACTAGGCTTAGCCGAAATCTGCTTTACCGATCATGTGGATTATGGGGTCAAAGAAGACTGGCAAGCCACGGATACGTACCTCGTTGGAGCCAATAAAGTCGTAAAAAATGTCTACTACGACTTGTATTTTAACGAACTGGCACGCTTAAAGGAAACATACAGTGACCAAATCAAGCTAAAAACTGGGCTGGAATTTGGGATGCAAATGCACACGATCCCACAATTTACCCGTCTTTATCATTCGCATCCCTTTGACTTCATTTTACTTTCCGTTCATCAGGTAGACGATCAAGAATTTTGGACCGGAGAATTTCAAAAAGGACGCAGCCAACAGGAATGCTACGAGCGCTATTATGATGAAATGTATCAGCTGGTCACGACATATAAAGAGTATTCCGTCTTAGCCCATATGGATTTGATTCGTCGTTATTTAGATAAAGAGAAGGACGCTTTTGAACAAACGAAAGAACAAATCGCAGAGATCTTGAAAGTCGTGATCAAAGATGGCAAAGGCATCGAACTGAATACCTCTTCCCACCGTTACGGAATCAATGGGTATACGCCATCGATCGAGATCCTCAAGCTTTATCGTGACTTGGGGGGAAGCGTGCTAACCATCGGCAGCGACAGTCATAAACCAGAGCAGCTCGGGTTTCAAATCAAAGAGGGACAAGATCTTTTACGATCATTAGGATTTACTGAACTCTGTACGTTTGAACAGATGCAGCCGATTTTTCATCGTTTTGCTTAACCTGCACAAAAGCTCCGTCTTTTGCAAAAATCATCCCCTCGTCTTTCGTTATGAACCTAAGTATTTTAAACAACAAAAAGAACGACCGCTTCAATCTGCGGTCGTTCTTTTTTTAGACATTAGTTCGTCCATGCAGCAACTTCTTCTGGGTGATTGGCTACCCAATCTTTGGCTGCATCTTCGGCTGATGTTCCGTCATTGATTGCTAACATGACTTCTTCCATATCTTCCTGTGTCCAGTTGAAACGATTAAGTACTTCGTAAACTTCTGGCATGTCATCTGCTAATCCTTGACGTACAACAGTATTGATGCTTTCTGCTTCACCCATTGTTCCTTCTGGATCATCCAGATATTTCAGATCATATTTCGCAAACATCCAATGTGGAGACCAGCCAGTAATAACGATCTCATCTTGGTTCTTGATGGCTTGGCCTAATGCCACTGTCATCGCTCCTGAAGAAGAGGTAGCGACATTCCAATCTGAAAGGTTGTCATACGTTGCAACTGTATTTTCCGCTGCATTTACAACACCAGCGCCTGGTTCGATACCAGTGATGGTTTTTCCAGCTTCGTCAGAAAGGTCTGCGATGGAATCAACATCCATATAACTTGGTACAACGATCCCCAGTTTTGCCCCCTCTAAGTTAGGACCTAAGTTTTCAACTTGGTCTTGGTACTGTTCATACTGGGATTGATGCGTAGATGGCAGCCAAGCAGCAACCATCCCGTCAACTTCCCCTTTTGCCACCGATTCCCACATGATGGCATTATCCAAAGGCGTCGTGTTGACTTCGTAGCCCATTTGCGACAAGACTTCTGCCACCACATGGGTAGATGCGACTTCCGTATCCCATTCGACATACGCCAAGTTCACCGTGCCTTTGCTGTCAGAAACATTTCCAAAGGCAAACGATGCGCCAATCAAAGCAACGACTGCCGCTGCAGCAATCCCGCCAAAAAGACGTTTTTGTTTGCGACTCGTCTTGCTCGCTGCTTTTTGATGTGCCGAACGATTCAAATTCTGGGTAAAGCGATCCATGATGATCGCCAAAATAACTAAGGATACCCCACTGACAAATCCGTTACCGACTTGTGCTCGTTGCAAGGCAGACAAGACGCCGCGCCCTAACCCAGGAGCACCGATCATTGACGCGATCACGACCATTGATAATGCCAGCATCGTGGTTTGGTTGACCCCAGCCAAAATAGTGCTTTTGGCTAGTGGCAATTCTAATTTGATCAGTTTTTGCCAGCCAGTCCCACCGAAGGAATCAGAGGCTTCCACCAATTCACGAGAAATTTGGCGAATCCCTAAGTTCGTCATCCGAACGGTTGGTGGTAGAGCAAAGATCACTGAGGCGAAGACCCCAGGAACCATCCCGATCCCAAAGAAAGCAACCGCAGGAATCAAATAAACGAAACCAGGCATCGTTTGCATAAAGTCTAAGATCGGCGTCACGATACTTTGCGCTTTTTCGCTTTTCGCCATTAAGATTCCTAGTGGAATCCCAATGATGATCGAAACCAAACTCGACAATAAGACCAACGTGACGGTGTTCATCAAGTCTGTCCATAACCCTTGGTTATAGATGAACAGCAACCCGACAAAAGTAAAAGCTGGCAAGCCAAATTTTTTGCGTGAAACGAAAAAGGCAGCAGCCGTCAATAAGACGATCATTAATAACGGTGGTACAAACAGTAATACATTTGTAATAGCGTCCATGATAAATTGTCCGAAAGACTGTAAGGCTGAAAACAATCCACTGAAAGTTCCTGTTAGCCAATCAGTAAAGTTTTCGACCCAATCAGCTACCGGAATCGTATGTTGTAAGAAATTATCCATTTGTCACTACCCCTTCCTCTGCTTGAACGGCTGAATCGGTCTCAGCCAACGCTTCAATCACGCTTCCGCGGATCACGACTCCGATCAAACGATCGTTTTCTACCACGGCTAAAGGTGTAGGCGAATCATAGATCAAATTGAAGATATCCGTTACCAGCATATCTTTATCGATCTTTTTAACATTTTTATCAATAACTTCCTTCAAGGTCAGATTGTTTTTCCGTGCCTCACGAGCAGACTCGGCTGTCAAGCTTCCTTTTAGGTGACGACGTTTGTCGACGGCTAAAAGCATGCTGACTTCTTCTTTCCGCATCCGGTTCAATGCTACGCTTGGTCCATCGATCTCGATGTTCGTCGTCAATGCTGGGACCATGATGTTTTGCGCAGTCAAGACTTTGGAACGATCGACATCTTCCACGAAATCACGCACGTATTGGTTGGCAGGATTCGTCAAAATATCTTCTCCTGTACCGATCTGCATGATCTGACCATCTTTCATTAAAGCGATCCGGTCACCGATCCGTAAGGCCTCGTTCAAATCATGGGTGATAAAGATAATCGTTTTTTGAACATTGGCTTGCAATTCTAAAAGTTCATCTTGCATTTCACGGCGAATCAGCGGATCTAATGCTGAAAAGGCCTCATCCATCAAGAGGATCTCTGGATCATTGGCTAACGCACGGGCAAGTCCCACACGCTGTTGCATCCCTCCAGACAGCTGGTCAGGGTATTGGTCTTTAAAAGAAAGCAATCCTGAGTTTTCTAACGCTTTTTCCGCTTTCGCTGTTCGTTCTTCTTTCGAGACCCCACGGACTTCTAGTCCGTATTCTGTGTTCTCTAAAATTGTCCGATGAGGGAAAAGGCCAAAGCTTTGGAAAACCATGTTGATTTTGTGCCGGCGAACTTCTCGTAGTTCCTCTTTACTCATTTTGGCAACATCCACGCCATCTATGTAAATATCTCCGCCAGACGGCTCGATCAATCGATTCAATAGTCGAATCAATGTTGACTTCCCGCTTCCAGAAAGGCCCATGATGACGAAAATCTCGCCTTCGTTGACTTCAAAGTTCACATCATAGACCCCGACGGTGGCACCCGTTTTTTCTAAAATCTCGTTTTTGCTGCGTTGTTCTTTGACCATGGCAAGAGCTTGCTGCTTTTTCTTACCGAAGATTTTGGTTAAGTGTTCCACTTTAACTTTACTCAAATGATTAATACTCCTTTTTCTGAAAAATTTCACGAAAGTGACCATACTATCTTAACAAGATGTGGTCACTTTGTCAAAAAAAATTTCCCAATGCTTTTTCTTTTGCAAAAAAAGCATGGGAATCAGGAAAAAGAATTACGCTGAATGGTCCGTTGGATAGAAGAAATTGGTCATGCGCTGCAACGCCAGTTCATTTCCGACAAAATAAATCGTATTGCCTGCACTGAATTTCGCATAAGGTCCTGGTGACAACAACAATTCTTCGGTTGTTTGGATTGCGATGATCGTCGCCCCTGTGGCTTGCCAAATATTCAATTCATTGATACTTTTTTCCAAATGCTGCGCTTGTTCCGTCAACTGAAGTTCAAAGGGCACAAACGGACTCATATGGTGTACCTTTTTGGTCTGCTGCACTAACGTGTTCAACAAGTCAGAAAAATTATCCAGCTCTTGCTGCTGCCGCTCCACACTGTCTAAAATGTCTTGTCTGATTTCTTGGATCGACTGCACATCTTGGTATTGTTCAACAAAGGCCTGTGCTTTTTCCTTTGAAGCGATATAGGCGCCGCTGCCATGACGGACATCCATGATTTCTAAATCAACTAATACATTGATCGCTTTGCGGGCTGTTTCAGGAGAGACATTGAAATTGCTGGCTAACGTTGAGCGCGCATGGATCTTTTGCCCAACTTGGTAGCGATTTTCAACGATTCGTTCCGCGATCGCCACGGCAATCTGCTGATAACGAGGCAAAGCGACCTTCTTTTTATCTTGAAACTTATTCGTCATGATGAACTTCCTTTACTTTTTTTTCATCATAACAAGAAACATTGTTGGTGGCAACTATTCACTGGTTCGCGAATTTTTGATCAAGCGGGCACGGATGATCGCTGTTTCTTGCTGTATCTGCTTTTGTAGATCTTGCAGCAGTATTTCATTTGTCTCATCAAGATCAATCAAGGTATAGGCGACTCCGGCTTTTCTCTCACTCGCCAAATTATCGATATCTACGCCTGCTTCAGAAATGATCCGCAATAGCGGGGCAAAAGCACCAGGCTTGTCGTGATAAAACAGCGCCAAGCGATACGGTGCCAAAAAAGGCAACTCTGCATGAGGAAAATTGACCGATTCTTGAATCGTCCCAGCGCGCAAATAGGCATGCATGCGATCAAAAACTACGTGATCCCCCTTTTCCAAGGCATTGGTAGTACTGCCGCCGATATGCGGATAACACAACACTTTCGGTTGTCCGATCAATCCGGCACTAGGAAAGTCGGTGATGTATTGTTTGAGCTGATTTTTGGCTAGTGCTTCTAAGACGGCTGCTTCTTCCACGATCTCCCCGCGCCCAAAATTCATCAACACTGCATTTTTTTTCATCTGCTGAATCGTTTGTCGATTCAGCATGCCTTTGGTTTCCTGACTTAAAGGGAGCAAAACCACTACAAAATCTGATTCGGCCAACAGTACGTGCAAGTCACTGACTTGTTCGTAATCGTGTGCCGCTTTTTTCGTACGGGCATAGCCGAGGACTTCCATTCCTAACTGGTGACAGGCTTTTGCCACCCGTTCACCGATCTCTCCTAAGCCTAAAATACCGATGGTTTTTCCAGCTAATTCTTCGCCGATCACTTCTTTTCGCCGTTCTTCAGCTACCTTCAACACATCTTCTGCTTCAATTTGACCTGACGTTAGCTCTTCTTGCAAATCAGCTACCGTCTGGATGGCTTTGAATAAGGGGCGAACGCTGAGAAACAAATTGGAGAGCACCAATTCTTTGACTGCATTGGCATTGACACCTGGACTATTGAAGACTACTGTGCCATTTTGAGTACACCGTGCCAAATCGATCGTATTGGTGCCTGTTCCTGAGCGAGCGATCACAGCTAATTCTGGTGTGATCAATTCGTTAGGAACCGTTGAACTGCGTACAAACAGCGCCTCTGGGGCCGCTTGATTTTTTAACGAGTATCCTTTTTTGATTGCTCGCTTACCTATCGTTTCGGTCATCTTATCTAACTGATAAATCGTCTCCATAAAGCAGACCTCCTTTTGTCTTTAGTGCGTATTAGTCAAATAGTACAAAAAAGTGCGGTAAAATGATAGCAATACGCAAGAGAGGATGATTACTATGCACCTATCGATCACAAATTTTCCAGATGAACAGCCGATCGTTGGCAAAGACTCGCAGCTTCAAGACACAACTTTAGGAGACTATGTCGAAATTGGCGAAGCCAATCACATTGATCATTCTTCCATCGGCAATTATACCTATACGGGGCAATATTGCTTTATTCAGAACAGTCAATTAGGACGTTTTATCAGTATCGCAGCGATGGTCCGCATCGGCCCCACCAATCATCCCTATGAACGCCCTAGTCAGCATCTTTTTGCCTATAATGGCGAAGGCTATGGATTTGCGCCAAAGGACGAGTCCTTCTTAGAAAAACGCAAAGCAAAAACGACCGTCATTGGCAATGATGTCTGGATCGGCCACGGTGCCGTGATCCAATCTGGTTTGACCGTCGGTGATGGTGCCGTGATCGCCTCAAACGCAGTCGTAACCAAAGATGTGCCGCCTTATGCGATCGTCGGCGGGGTTCCAGCAAAAGTGATCAAATACCGCTTTGATCCAGAAACGATCACTGCTTTACAAGAAATCGCTTGGTGGAATTGGAGTCGTGCAGAATTAGAAGCACGCTATCTGGATTTCCGGCTCCCAATCGAAGATTTTATAGTAAAATACACCCGTTGATTATGCGCTTTTTCCGCTTAGTACGAGGAATGAATGATAACACATCACAGTCATTCATTCTTCGAAAGTCTTTGAGGGAAGGATTTTTTAGAAATATATAAAAAACACTGAAAATCTATTGTATCGAGAAATTCCTGTGCTAAAATGGAGAAATCAAATGAAATTTTTCACGAACTTTTAAAGGAGTGTTCTATTTGACCATTTTAGACTATCGTCCATTAAATCTTTACACCAATTACCGCGAAGCTGCCGAGGCATTACCTGACACAACCATCATCCACGATGAAGTGCTGCCAGCATTTCCTGAACTTGGCTATCGTAGTACTTACCGTTCGAGCCATGAAATGATTTTAAAACGTGCTTACCAACTTGCTGCACTAGGCGTGCAAGCCGGCGATAAAATCATTCTTTATAAATCTTCAAAATTCGATACCTATTTATTAGCAACGGCTGCTTCTTACCTTGGCGCAGTGCCTGCTATGATCTCTTACCATTTCCCTGCTGAAACCATCGAAGTTTTTGTGGATCGCTTAGAAGATCCATTCATCTTATTTGATGAAGAAACCGAAGGCCGCGTCGCACAAGTGAAAAATAGCAGTACTGACAAACAGATTGCTGTTCGTCATCTGCTGCAACAACCCGCGGAACCAGTGGCCCAAACTGAGTTACCAGTGGATCAAATTTCTTATATGACCCACACTTCTGGAACAACGGGTATTCCAAAATTGATTTGTCATTCGGCAAACTCCATGGGCTGGCGGACAAAATGGCAAAAAACGATCTTCACCAAGATTGATCGCACCAAGGCAGACTCTGATTTAGTGGCGTTCCATATTTCACCGGTGCACTCCCGCTTCAATATCGGCATCTCATCCTTGATGGCGATGGGCTTTCCGATGATGCCATTAGCCAATGCCAACGGCGCTCATGTCGTAGGCATGCTAAAAGAATATCCACCAATCGCTTTGGAAACTCATCCAAACAATTTTGTCCAATGGAGCTTTGTGGCAAAAGAACAACCAGATGCTTTCGCCAATATTCGCTATTACCATTCAACCTTTGATGCCATCAACAACCAAACAATGGCCACTTTTTTAAATACTTCAGCAACAAAAGAAGCAATCTTTTTGCAAGTCTATGGTCAAAGTGAATGCGGGCCAATGATCCTAAAAGCACATACCTTAGAAAGCATCGCTACCAACGATGCCCGTGATATGGGTGTGGGTCTCGAGGACTTAACGAGAGCACGGATCGCCGATGCAGAGGGCAACGAGCTGCCAGCCAATACCGATGGGCACATCCATTTCCTTTCAAAAGGACGCGCGTTGACCTATTATAAAGAAGATCAGCGTTTTGCTGACAATGTCTATGGCGCTTGGTGGGACAGTGGAGACTACGGCATGATGGATGATCAGGGACATCTTTACTTAAAAGACCGTCAAGTGGACTTGATCAAAAATATTGAAAGCAATCTTGCCTTGGAAGACCTTTTGCTGGATCATTTAGACTTCCTTGCCGAAGTTGTGATTGTTCGCGACAAAGAAAACTCACCACAACCAATCATTGCTTTAGCGCCAAATCGTGAAATGGATTGGGATGCTTGGTGGAAAATGGTGGAAGATCTCCCTCACCTCAATCAACCAATTTTACGCGACTACGAAGATATCCCACGAACAGCAACCATGAAAGTTCAACGACTACAAATTGAAAAAGAATTCAAAAACGCAGACTAAAACAAAAGAAACGGCCAACAGATTTCCCTGCTGGCCGTTTCTTTTGCTTTCGCTGTGTTTTCTTTCGCTGCGGTTATTCTTTCGCTGACCGTTTTCTTGAGTAGATAGGTTCTTTAGATTGCCCATATTGACTTAGCTTTGTTTCAGCTAATGTGATACCAAAGCCCTTTCCATCAGGTACCAGCAGCTTTCCTTCATGCAAAGTTGCAGGCTGTGTAATGACATCATCATAAAAGTAACGGTCAGAAGCGGAAAGGTCCCCGGGAAAATGGAAAATATCTTGACTCGCAAATTGCAAATTCATGGCTCGTCCTACACCAGACTCAAACATGCCGCCTAACCAAACGAGTAGTCCATGGGTTTGACATCGATCAAGGATTCGCAAAGCTTCGGTGATCCCACCGACACGAGGGATTTTCAGGTTGATCGCACGGCAGCTGTCCAGTGCTGCGACTGTATCGACGTCTTCTGCCGTTCGAATATCTTCATCCAAACATAGAGGCGTCTTCATCTGTCGCTGTAGCTGACTGTGCCCCACCAGATCTCGTACCTTAAGGGGTTGCTCGATCATCACCAGGCCTAAGTCATCAAGTGCCAAAATGCGTTCAGGCTCATTTTGATAGGCCCCGTTCGCATCCGCCATCAAAAGCAATTCTGGAAAGGCTTGTCGAATCGCTCGCAAGGGTGCCACATCTTGCCCCGGCTTGATTTTTAACTTGATTCGTTGATACCCTTGGGCGACATAAGCGGCAACAAGAGCCATTAGTTTTTCGACAGAGTATTGTATGCCGATACTAACGCCAACCGCGACACTCGGTCGGGTCGCGGTATACAGCTCTTTCACACTTTGATGCGTTTGCTTGCCATATAGATCCCAAATTGCTGTTTCCAAAGCCGATTTTGCCATGTAGTTTCCTTGGACCGTTTGAAACAATTGCCAAACTTCTTGCGGATGCTCGATCTCCTGGTCAATCAATAATGGGATCAGTGCTGTTTCAATCACTTGTCGAGCAGAAAAGAGGGTTTCTTCAATGTAATCTGGCTGCTCAAAAGCGACCAATTCACCGATGCCCACCGTTCCCTCCTCTGCCGTCACCAAATAAAGATCAAAGGCTTTTTCTGTTAATTGTCCGTAACTTGTCACAAAGGGTTGTTTGAGGGGCAAGCGACAGGCGATGCGTTCAATTTTCTCAATCTTCATTGCGTTCTCTCCTTGTCAATCAGCTGACTGTGGCCCCGATCCTTTTACAAACCATTGATCGATTTCATGACGAACCTGTGTCGGCTGTTCTAAATGGATACAATGTCCAGCATTAGCAACGACTTTGATGGTCATCTCTGGTTGCAGCTGCTTCATTTGGTGGGCGATTTTCCGAAACTTTAAATCTTTTTCCCCGGCTAAATAAAGAATTTCACAAGCTAGCTGCGGAAGTGCCGACCAACAGCTTGGCTGTTTGCCAGTACCACCGTAAACCAAGCTTACTGCCAAGCCAAATTTATTTTGCTGCAAGCGTCCTTGGCGTACAGCAGCCTGCTGCACTAAGGGCAGCTCCTTTTGACTAGCAAACAACGGCAGTTCTTGCCAGTAATCGACAAAATCGACCAAAGGCTCCCTTAGTAAGCGCAATCCTAAGCGGCGATCGTGCCGCTGACGAGCGAGTCGTTCTGCTGGATCAGCCAACCCGGGGGAACCACTCTCAAGCAAAAGATGGGTCACTGCAGCTGGTTCCTTGACTGCCCAGACAAGTGCGATTCGTGCCCCCATCGAGTAGCCATAAAGACCATAGCGTTCAATCCCTAACTTCGCTAAAAGCTGTGCGAGATCCTCCACCAGTAAAGGAAGTTCATAACGCATGGGATGGACATAAATCGATGACCGTCCATGTCCAATCAAGTCGACTGCCAATACATTATAAGAACCTTCCTCTACAAAAACCGGTCGAAAACTTTCCGAAGAACCCGTGAAGCCATGCAATGCCACAAGGGTTGGTAAGGCTGGTCGGTACGGTTGCAACCACTGATAAAAATAACTGACGCCATTTATCGTGTCCCTCATTGCTGCGCTCCCGCCTCGCTAAACTGCTGTTGCAGTGCTTGCCAAGTGTTGACCGGATCTTTTTGCTCACCCTTCACTTCGATTATTTGAAAACGCGGCTGTTGGCTTGTTTCCGTTAAAATCGTTTGAAACTCTAGCAAAGAGGTCGGTGTGTGCCAATCTGCCTCATATAAGGCCGCCACTTTTTGAAACTCAAGGTCTAACGGCGTGCCAAAGAGCGGGACAAAGTCGTTTGGTTCTAAGGTGTTTTGTGACAAAAAGGAAAAGATCCCACCACCGTTATTATTCAGTAAAATGATCGTTACTGGCAATTGATACTGACGCAGTAGTTGTAGGCCGTTCATATCATGGTACAACGCTAAATCACCAATCAACAAGTAGGTAGGCTTTTGACTGGCTGAAGCAATCCCAGCTACGGTCGAGACAAGGCCGTCGATCCCATTGACGCCCCGATTTCCATACACTCGATAAGTGGAGGAAGTTTTGCTGCCGTAGCGATCAAAGAAACGGATCGCATTGCTGTTTGCCAAAAGAATTTGCGCTTCTTCAGGTAGACATTGTTGGAGCATGCGCACAGCGCTGCTCTCATCCCATTGTTTCAACTGCGGACTTGCAGCAATCACCTGATCTGCCCGCGCTTGAAGTGCTTGCCATTGTTGTTGCCACGCCGTATGTTTGACGATCGGCAACTGGGTGATGGCCACCACGAAAGTGCTGATCGCTGCTTCGATCAAATAGTTTGCCCGATGCAACTGGTCTTGCCACTGTCCCGATGGATCAACAAAGAGCCACGTCGTCGTATCCGCTGCTTTGTTCAACCATAATAGGACATTTTTAGTGACTGGTAAGCGACCAAAACGCACGACCACTTCTGGTTGGAAGGCAGAAGTCAATTGCGGGAAAATAAGATCGGCTTGACTGATAAATGTTCCTACTTTGGTACCGGCTGTCGCCAAATTGGTCAATGGATCGCCGACAATCGGCCAGCCTAATTTCTCTGAAAAAGCCAGCAACTGCTGCGCTTCTTCGATCGTAAGGCTTTCTCCAGCAATCAGAATACCTTTTTTATCAAAGTAAGGGGCTAGCTGGGTGATCATCTCTGCTGACAGCTCTTGTTGTGGTGCCAGATAGCTCACGTCTTGCTGAATACTGCATTGGCGACTAAAGTCAGGCAACAGCGGCTCCCGTAATGGAAAGTTGATTTGGACCGGGCCTTTCGGCTGTTTTTGCGCTTCGATCGTGCAAGTTGTAGCTTGCCAAAAACTATAACGCAACAAAGCAGGATCGTTTTCTGGCACGGTCATCTCTACCATCTTTTTGACGTGAGAGGCATACAAATTCTGTTGGTCCATTGCTTGTGGCGCCCCAACGCCCCGCAGTTCTGGCGGGCGATCAGCCGTTAAGACGATCAATGGCAAGTTGGTGGCCTCTGCTTCACAAATCGCTGGATAATAATTGGCTGCTGCAGTTCCAGAAGTACACAGTAAGATCGTCGGCTGGAGATCAACTTTGGACATCCCTAAAGCAAAAAAAGCAGCCGAACGTTCATCGACAGCCACCATACAGGTGATCTCAGGATCACGATGCAATAGTAGCGCCAATGGCGTTGAGCGTGAACCGGGACTAATAACCGCTCGCTTCGCACCCGCTGCTTTTAGTCCTTGGATTGCCGCTAATAAATAGTCTGTCATGACTGTCTGGTTATTCATCTCCTAAGATCCCTCTCCTCATCGGTTGAAATTTTAACCGTGTTTCTTGACGTTCAGATTCTGCGTCTGAATCGGCAACGATCCCACAGCCCGCATACAGCGTTGCTTGATTGCCGCTAAAGAATCCTGAGCGGATCGCCACAGCAAACTCGCCAATATCTTCTTGAATACCCAACCAACCGATCGGTCCACCGTACATCCCTCTGCTGGCTGGTTCATGGGTACGAATCCATGAGACGGCTGCTTCTTTCGGTTCTCCCCCCAATGCTGGGGTCGGGTGTAGTTTTTGCACGGCGCTCAGAAAATTGACTCCTGCTTTTCTTTGCCCTGCTAAAGGAACAAACAAATGCTGAATGTCACGATTCTTGATGACGGAGCGGGCTTCTGATTGAAAACCGTCAGCTAACAAAGTAGCCAATGCCGTTTCCAAGCGATCGACAACTACTTGATGTTCATGGGTATTTTTTGCGTCCGCTAAGAGGGCTTGTGCCAGTGCCTCATCTTCTTCTTTGGTTTTGCCTCTTGGCGCGGAACCTGCGATACTTACCGTTTCAAACTGATCGACAGTTGCTTTTAGCAAGCGTTCTGGCGTCGCACCAGCAAAAACATGGCCCCCATGTTCGATGGCAAAAAGATAGGTATTCGGCTGCTGTTGCGCCAACCGTTGCAACACCCCAGCACTAATGATCGACTGCTTCGTTTCTATCTTCATTCTCCTGGCCAGAACCACTTTTTTCAACGGTGTTTCAGTCGAGCGAATGGCTGCCACTGTCTCTTCGACCGCTTGCAGCCATTGGGGCACCTCTAGTTCCTCTTGTGCCTGAAAAGCAGGCGTTTCTGCTACAAGACTCTTGTCCGGGTTGGCATTCAACCAGCTTGCGACTTTTTCCTGTAAGGCAGCGACTTTTTGTTGTCGTTGTTCCTCGGAAGAAGCGGCTACTGTATAAACGACGCCACACTGATCATCAGTTTTGCTGACCAGTATTTCTGGCAACGCAAAGAGACCGGCACCTAGCTCAGCCCAATCCTGACTGACTTCTGCCTGTTCATCAAAAGCAAAACCACCAACCAACTGCGCCTGCAAAGGTGCCTCTGGTTGATAATGGGCTTGCTTTAAGAGAGAGCGGACTTCTGAAAAGTCTGCAAGTTTGGGTTGCGAAAAAGTGGCTAACCAACCCAACCCTACCAGACTAGTCGTTTCATCAGGGGTACGCCAGAAATAGCGTTCCCCTTGATATTCTTGTGCCGCTGCATAAAGAGCCAGTAAGTCACACCTTTTTAAAGGCTGATACTCACTCAAATAGGTTTTCCCGGCAGCGATCGCTGCTTCATAATTACTTGATGATTTGCTGTTCAATGTAGTTCACTCTTTCTTCACTCAGCAATAGCCGTTTTAAAAGTTTGCCGCTTGCTGTGCGCGGCATTTCTCGCACGTGATAAAAACGGCGCGGAAATTTATAATGGGCGATCTGCCCTTCTAATGTATCCAACAAGGCTTGGAGTCGGACGGACTCATTTAACGTTAAATAAGCCGCGACAGATTGTCCCCACTCCTCGTCTGGTTCCCCCACCACAGCTGCCTCTTTGACCGCTGGATGCTGCAACAAGGCTTGCTCCACTTCTGCAGGATAGATGTTTTCTCCACCAGATATGATCAGTTCGCTTGCACGACTGACTACATACAAAAAGCCCTCTTGATCAAGATACCCTAGATCTCCTGTGGCAAACCAGCCCTCTTGATCCCACTGCTGTGGACTGCGATCGTTTAAGTAACGGGTCGTGATCGCCGGTCCTTGCAGTTGGATCTCTCCGATCGACTGGGTACTTTCAGCAGTCTGATGATCTGCCATTTTCGCATCAACCGCAATTCGTAAATGGACACCTTGCAGGGGAACCCCTGAGGAGCCGATTTTTTCTGAAGCTTTTTCTGGCGGCAATGCCACCACTTGTGAACAGGTTTCTGTCATCCCATAGGATTGGATCACAGAAAGCTGTTTTTGCTGGCATTTTTCCAATACACTTTTGGCAATCGGACCGCCGCCTAGCAGTACATAACGCAACGAATCAAAGCCTTGTTGGGGCACCAACGGCAGCAAATCTGTCAACATTTTCGCCACCAAAGAAACGATCGTCCCTTTTCCTGCCTCAAGATCTTTCGCCATTTCTCCAGCATCAAAGCGCTCATACAAACGAACACTCATTCCAAGTCGCAAGGAACGCAAGAGAATTGATAATCCACTGATATGATACAGCGGAACTGCACAAAGCCAACAATCCTCACTAGTGATCGTTAAGTTCTTTTGAGTCGCTTCGGCACTTGCTAGATGATTCCTAAAGGTTTGCGGCACACCCTTGGGATTGCCCGTCGTACCGGATGTATACATAATCGAAGCTACTTGTTCTGCTTGATAGATTGCTTTATTAGGAACAAACGAAGGATCAAAAGAACTGGCAAGAGCCTTCGCCTGTTCCATCGCTTGTCCAAAGGTCAGGCTGCGAACACCCGGGACCGCTGCCTGATCCGCCGTGATCACCCAGTCGCAGTGGGCATCTTGCAATTGGAAGGTGATTTCAGCGGCTGTCAATCGCGTATTCAACAGCTGGACTTCGATCCCCAACTCCCACAATGCAAGGATCGTAAAGACCATTTCAGGGGAGTTATTGCTAAAAAGGGCTACCCGGTTTGGCAGAACAACGAATTGGGCTTGATAATAAGCAGCATAAGCATAAACCTCTTTTTGCAAGGCAGCAAACGACCAGCTTTTTTCATGCCAATAAAAAGCTGGTCGTTCTGGATGAAGTTGTGCTTGCCTTTGCAGCCAACTCCCAGTCATTATGGGAATTTAGGGAATTGATCGAAGTCTGGTTGACGTTTTTCTTTAAACGCGTCACGACCTTCTTTGGCTTCATCCATCGTGTAATACAATAAGGTCGCATCGCCGGCCAATTGCTGAATGCCAGCTAATCCGTCCGTATCGGCATTCATTGATGCTTTGATCATACGTAACGCCAACGGGCTCTTTTGCAGCATCGTTTCGGCCCATTCCATCGTTTCATCTTCTACTCGATCAAGAGGAACGACCGTATTGATCCAGTTCATTGCCAATGCTTCTTCGGCAGTATATTGTTTTGTCATGAACCAAACTTCCTTGGCTTTTTTATGTCCAATCGTCCGTGCAAGATACCCCGAACCATAGCCACCATCAAAACTACCGACATTTGGTCCTGTTTGACCAAATTTAGCGTTGTCAGCGGCAATCGTTAAATCACAAACCAATTGTAAAACATTTCCGCCGCCGATCGACCAGCCTTTGACCATGGCGATCACCGGTTTTGGCAACGTGCGGATCAAGCGTTGCAGATCCAATACGTTTAAGCGAGGAACCTGATCTTCCCCAACATAGCCACCGTGACCACGGACTTTTTGGTCTCCGCCTGAACAAAAGGCTTTGTCGCCGGCGCCTGTCAAAATAATCACGCCGATGCCTGGTTCATCGCGACTGATTGAAAACGCATCAATCATTTCAAACACCGTTTTTGGTGTAAACGCATTGTGGACTTCTGGGCGGTTGATCGTGATCTTCGCCACTTTTCCATGTTGTTCAAATAAAATTTCATCATATTCTTTTAAGGTTTTCCATTCTCTCATTACTTGTTCCTCCTCAATTCACATAGCTCTATTATACACATATCTAGTCGCTTTTCGTTAGAAATTGCTTTGGTTAAGGGAATTTCTTAAGACTTCTCCCCCTGTTGCCGACTTTCTGAGAACTTCGGCTATTTCTAACAAAACTCGTGCTATAATCATGGTAACTTTCTTAGAAAAAGGAGCTAAAAATGAACTTACTAGAAGCTTTAGAAATCGAAGTAGAAGCAGCAACAGCCGATTTTGTTCGTTTACGGATGCCAATCAAAGAACAGCACAAACAGCCTTTTGGTCTCGTTCACGGTGGCATTAACGGCGTTTTGATCGAGACTGCCTGCAGCATCGGCGCCAATCAAGCTTTGGCTCAAGAAGAAGCCTTCGCCGCCGGCGTTGACCTACAAATCAACCATCTAGCCGCCGCTCAAGAAGGAACCCTGATCGTAGAAGCTAGTCCTGATCGTATCGGCGCTCGTATCCAAACTTGGCAAGCCACTATTTGGTTAGCTAGCGGGTTAAAAACAGCCGTTGGTCGCTGTACCTTGACGACAGTGCGCAAATAATTCTTTTCGCTCCTGTGTTGTAAACACGGGAGCATTTTTGGCCTGCTTTGAAGAAAGATGCCATCAGTTAACCCCTTATCAAAGATATTCTTTCGTTATAAAGATATTGAGAATATGAGCGTAGTTTTTTCAAAAGGTACGTTGTTTTTTTACAGAATAGGGGTCTTTCGTTATAATGTAGCTAAGAAAGCGAGGCTTATTATGAAAAATAACCGATTGATCCACTTTTTAGGCGGCAAAACAAGCTATTATGTCTTAGGACTGATTATCTTGTCGGCAGTTGCTGTCTTTTTGCTAAATCAGATTTCTTTTTTATTTACACCCTTTTCAGCCATACTTACAGCTATTATCCCACCCTTTTTATTTGGGCTGATCCTTTACTATCTGTTTAACCCGGTGGTCGATAAATTGGAATCGAAAAAAATTCCCCGCAGTGTTTCGATTGCTGGGATCTATCTGTTGATTCTTTTGTTGATCGTCTTTGCTGGTTTCCAGCTTTACCCGATTTTGGAGCAGCAAACCACCGATCTGATCAACAGCTTACCAAGTTTGGTCAGTGACTTTGAGAAAAACGCGACCGCCTTTTTAGAAAATACCCCGTTTCAAGATGAGATGGCACAAATTACAGACACATTGCAAAATATCACCAACAACATCATGAGTTTTATTGGGGACTATTGGGAAACTGGTGCTGCTGGGCTCAGCAGCTTGTTTTCAACGATTTCGACCTTGTTCATCGCTTTGTTTACGGGACCGATCATTGCCTTTTTCTTATTGCGCAACCCCAACAAGTTTTATTTTTCAGTTCTCTCGTTAGTGCCACCACGTTTTCGCAAAGACTTTAATGAAATCGTCAAGATCTCTGACATACAAGTCGGTGCCTTTTTGAAAGGACAAATCATTTCTTCCTTGATTTTAGGGGCGATCTATTGGGTCGTTTTCCTATTGATTGGCTTAGAGTATGCCAGTATTCTGGCGATCGCCGCTGGTCTGCTTTGCATCATCCCCTATATTGGTCCTTTTATCGTCTTTTTTCCGGGACTTTTCATTGCCGCACAAGACTCCACCGGGATGTTGATTAAATTTTTGATTGCTTGGTTTGCTGTACAGTTGCTTCATGGGGATTTAGTCGTGCCCCGTGTGATGGGTGACCGATTGAAAATTCATCCTATTACGATTCTGGTTGTTTTATTAGTGATGGGTGATTTGATGGGGATCGTTGGGGTGATTTTCGGGATCCCAATTTATTGTCTGCTAAAAGTTCTTGTCGTTTACGTGTTCCGCAAATTCAAGCAGCGCTATAACCGCTATTACGGTCAAGAGGGCAAATACTTCCACAGTGCCTTCACTAGCAAAGATTACCTAGGTGACGAAGACAAAGACCCCAAGAAAAAAGCCTAAAAAACTGCCGCGATCGTTGGTTCGCGGCAGTTTTTTTCTATTTTATTTCATCTCATGTTCCAAAAAGAAATGATAGAGCGCCCCTAATAAATTGGCGTCATTTTGAAATTTGCAGGCTTGGATTTCCGGCTTCGTCAAAGTCTGCTGCAAAATCGGTAAACTAGCTAGCAGTTGCTGATACTGACGGTCGATTTCTTCCACCACGATCGCTTGGGCACTGATGCCCCCGCCAATCACGAAGCGCTCTAAGTCGATCACGGCTTGAACATTGAGCATGACACACGCGATTTCTCGGCAATACGCTGTAAACAGCGCCCAGACCTGTGGTTGTTTCTGATTGATGGCGTCAAAAACTGCTTCACCATCCGCAAGATCAGCTAAGCCTAGCAGTTGGGCGCTGCGACGAATCATGGCGACCGCTGAACCGCTAAAACCTGCCAATTGCTGCAGGGTCAATCCCTGATTGACTGGTTGCTCAGCGTTTTCTTGAGTGTCACTTCTCTTAGTGGCATTTAGTAGAAAACTTAATTCCCCGGCTTGAAAATGTGCACCTTGGATCAGTTTTCCCTCAACGATTACGCCACCGCCCAAACCAGTACCTAATGTTATGGCAGCTCCGTTTTGAATCCCTTTAAGGTTTCCTAGCCACCATTCAGCTAATGCGGCTGCTTTGCCATCGTTGGTCACAGCAAGCGGCATTTGATACTTTGCCAGCAGCTGTTTTAAGGAGACTCCATCTAAAAAAGGCAATGCCCCGCCAAACGAGATTGTCCCTGTCTCTGGGTTGACTTTTCCCGGGGTACTAACCGCAATGCCCCGAATGCTTCCATGAACGTCCTCAACGATCGTTTCAATCCCCGTCAAAAATTCCGCAAGACTTTTCGGCGTATCCATCCGTCCTCGTGTCAGAATATTCCCCGAACGATCAATGACAGCCGATTTGATTTTCGTGCCACCGATGTCGATGCTTAAATAGTTGGTTATCATAAATTTTATCCTTCCTGTGCCCCATATTTTAAACGATATTGATTTGGGGTCATCTGAAAATGAAGTTTGAACAAATGGCCAAAGTGGCTTTGGCTAGAAAAAGATAAATAGTTCGCGATTTCATGAATCTCATATTGAGAGTAACATAGTAGATTAGCCGCTACAAGAAGCTTTTCTTTTACAATAAACTGATGGACCGTAATCCCTGTCTCTTTTTTAAAAACAGTTGAAAGATAGGACGCCGTAGTATTTAGTTCCCTTGCTATGCTGCCTAGCGTTACCTTTTCATGCATTCTTTTGAAGATACTATTTTTTGCTCTTAAAACAAGAGGATTTTCGCTTTTATTCTGTTTATTCTCAGCCACTAATTCAGTAAAGTGAATTTCTGCATTTCGAACGGTCGAATATATCTCATTTTCTGTCGTAGCTTCATCGATACTTAGAATATAGCTATCACTTAGTAAAAAGGCTTTCTCTGGATGTAAACCGCCCTCAATCGCTGACCTAGTTGATATAGCAAGAACAACAATCCCCAAATTCTTAAGAGAGCGAAGCTTGTTTTTAGATAGCCTGGCTAATTTCCCTGCATAATTTTCTTTGAAGCTCATCATCAAGCGATCCACATTGCCTTCTCGAATACTGCCTTGTTCACGCAGTTCTTGTGCGTATGGATTGTGCAATGTCTGCTCTTCGTTATAGCGAAAATGAGTATCAATTACTTTCTTGCCTTGACGGCTCAAAAACTGACTATCTGTTTTCATACTCATTAAAAAATCATGTTTCGTCAATTTGACACCAGTTAATACGGTGTAAACTAAAAGCCCTGAATCTAACAAAAGAGACCAATCAGTTTCTATATAATCTTTTCTTTGTTTTTGATCTGGATCTGCTTGGACTGTACCTAGCAGATAGATACGATTCTTTGCATTATTTTCAATCAGAAGGATCGTTTGATCATTATGACTATACAGATATAGTGGATAATCAAGCTGTTCACGTTTCTCATAAAATCCAGCAATCGTTTGCAAATCGTATATAAGCGAGTCGGGATAAGCATTAAACTCGCCGAAAACACGCTTCAATTTAAGGGAAGTATCATATTCACGAACCGGATAAGAAAGTACTTTTGATAGATAGTCCATCAACAGTTCTAGTTCCATTGTCTTGCTTCCCCTTTGCTTAATCGATTACTAAAGAATGCTTCTCACTTTTTAAATGTCTAATCAAAAAGAGACACGCCATCACCACATAGATCACTCCACTAATTGTAAAAGAAAAAGACGTTTGGTCATTTCCAAGTAACTCTCCCAACCATTGTAACACGTATGGAGAAATGAAGGAGCCGAGATTACAAGCTACCATTGCTAAAGAGACAGCAAGATTAGTCGAATGCTCAGGTGCCCCCGGTAGTAAGATATCGTACATGTAAGGAACAAATAATCCAACAACTAGAAAAGTAAAAATCAAAACGATCGTTAAGATCAACATATTCTGCGCATAAGGAATAAAGAAGTACGCCCCAGCAACAAACAATAATGCTACGATGGGAGTATATGCTTTTAGCATGTTTCTGACTTGACTATATGCAAAGCCCGTCAGTGCTCCTACTAAACTCGCAATTGTTAGTGCTGTACCTAAAAAACCTTGATTGGCATAATTTTGTTCAACGATCAATGTACTCGTCTTTGTATAGATCGTCATAATCAAAATAAAAAAGACAAACATCATGGAGCAGCAAAAAACAACTAATTTATTAATCCTTTGCTTAGTCACTTGAGAGGCTGCCTCATTTCGATTAAATAACGTATGCCGTGACTGATCTTGTGGAAGAAAGAAAAAAACAAATAGTAAAATCGGCAGAACTAAGAAATAGACACTATAAGCATAATGCCATGAAATATTGACCAAGATTCCTGCTAAAAAGGTGGCAAAACTGGAGCCTAAGGTTGAAAATGCTGTTTGGTAACCCAACATTTTTTGCTGTTCTTCTCCCGAAAAATAATCTCCAATGAGCCCAATAGCAAGAGAGTTGTAGATCCCTGTTCCAGCACCTAATACAAAACGAGAAAGATAAATGATCGTAAAATTAGCAACAAATACGGGGATGATTCCTCCGACAAAAGCCAAAAGCAGCCCTAACAAGACGGTATTCTTCTTTCCAATTGCTTTGATGATAAACGTACTTAGTAAAATGAAGATCATCATAGTAAATGAAGGAATTGTTACTAAAGATTCTACTGTAGCCGATTGAATATCCGGAAATTGATTTTTGATCATTGGTAAAGTAACTGCAATCGCACTGGCGGCACTGATCATCAAAGAGATACTGAGAATGGATAATTTTAATAATCCACTTTTAGACTGCTTCATCTTTGTCACACCTTTCTTTCCTTTACTTTGAATTGATAAACAGAAATCGATGCTGCCTTACTAGTTACACTGATTTGATCGTCCTGACAATAGACATCTTGGATCTTTTTGGTCGTCACTGTTTCGGGCTTCCCAAACTCGTTGAAAGCGCACAGCGTTTCTCCGGTAAGTTCTTCACCAGTAACGAATTCCACTGGCGAATCAAAAAATATCGTGACCGCTTCTTCTTCATTATCAGAAGTATTAATAATATTTAATGTAAGCAAATTTTTTTTGATCGAAGCAAAACAATATATTTTTTTCAATGCCGGTTCATCTGGACGAGTAAAAGTCGGAGCATCATCTGAAAGAGCAACTACATTGCCGTTTTGATGATTTTGATAAAGCTTAAACACATAATAGTTAGGTGTAAGAACAGTTTCTTCACCTTTCGTAAGAAATAATGAATTAAGAACATTTACTGATTGTGCGACGCACGCCATTTTTACCTTATCCGCATTTCGATGGAAAATATCCAATGTTAGTGCGGTTGTAATGGCATCTCTCATGGTACTTTGCTGCCATAAAATAGAAGGAGCATTAAAGTCAATATTGTGCCAATTCCCCCATTCTCCCACAATTAAATCGACATTTATATCCGTTGCAAACGCCCCTTCTTCTTTAGGAATCTGTTTGATGCCGTCTTGAATCAATGCATGCTGCTCTTTAATGATATCTTCTAATTCAAGTGCCCCATTAATGACCCGATACCATGCATCCATGCTAAAATCTGTGATAAGATCTTTTGGGTCTTCTAAATTCCAATTATAAAAGTGCAAATCGTATCCATTGATTCTCGGTTTGCGGTATTTTCCAAGCTCATTAAAAAAATCTTTTGTCCATTCAACACGTTCTTTCGGCTTATTTCCATCGGGACCCACGGCAATCATTTTCATTTCTTTACTTGTTTTCACCCATGGCAAACCGGCGCCAAAGCTAGGAATAGCACTGGTATGTTTGCGGTATTCATCTGCATAGGATTGCGCAGTATAATTGCCTCCGCCAGCCCAACTTTCATTCCCAATCCCCCAATATTCGACATTAAATGGTTCACTACGCCCATTAGCTACACGTTCATTTGCCAAAGAGTTACCAGTTTCTCTATTTACATACTCAACCCATTCCCTTGTTTCTCGGGTCGATCCCGTCAACATATTGATATTAAACCATGGCTTCGCCCCCACTAACTCGCATAATTTCATAAATTCATGGGTCCCAAATGCGTTGTTTTCCCTCGTCATTGTCCCAAAATTCTCATTAAAGTATGTTGGACGTTCTTGTCTAGAACCTATCCCATCTCGCCAATGATAGACATCCGCGAAACAGCCACCCGGCCACCTTAAAACCGGCGGCTTTATTGCTTTAAGTGCATCAACAACATCTTTTCTTAAGCCATCATAATTAGGAATAGCAGAGTCTTCCCCCACCCAAATCCCGTCATAGATACCGCTTCCAAGAAACTCAATAAATTGACCATGAAGCTCCGGCTGAACGACAGCACCTTGTTTTTGTGACTCAACAATTATTTTTACCAATAGAATCGCTCCTCTCTTGATAAGAAAAGCATAATTTTTTTGGTAACGCTTTTATATCAGAATATTTCCCTTCCTATCATAAAATTAAAAAAAGAAAAATGCTCTTCAAGCAATGCTTGAAAAGCATTTTTCTTTATTCTCCTTTTTCTACTGCCCATCGCAGGACGGTTTTGGCTTTATCTGGTGAGACTTTTCGCGGATCAGACAAATAGATTTCTCGATGCTGGAACGTGTCCATCGTTGGACGGATTACTAACTGTTCTTGTTTTAACAGCTCCTTCATTTGCGCAAATGTTTCCGCTTCAGTGTCAAAAGAGCCTGTATGCATCGCTTGCAGACACAATCCTTCTTCATAGCGCTCAAATATAAGCTTTTCTAGATTTGGATTGTCTTTCTTCTCTTTGACTGCCAAGAGCTGTTCTTGAAACAGTGTTTCCGTGACTGGTTCTGGTTGGCGAATCATGATTTTGTAGATCAATTCTTCTTTGTTGACGGCACCGTCTGGCTTTGTCAGAGAGGTCCACACACCTTCTAAAGGAAAGACCGTGTATTCAAAGGGTTCATTGCCAAAAGTCCCTTTTTTTAACCCCATCCTGAGTGAATAAGAAATCGTATATAAAGCGGCGATCTCTTCGCTGAATTCAGGTCGATTCGGATTGCCGCTGCCGCTCAAACTGATAAATTGATACGTTGGCACCTCGATCACTGTTGGTTTTTTGGGAAGATAGAGCTCTTTTTCTAGTTTGCGCCATTCATACTTCATAAAAGACCCTCCTCGATTTGCTTTTCTTTATTTTACCATGAAAAAGAAGGGACATCGCAAAAACAGTTATCCCTTCAACTGCAAAGGGACAACTGTTTTTTTTATAGGGATAATGTAGCTACTTGCTGTTTCCCCAACTGCTCGTCTTATGCGGCTTCTTGTTCTTCTTTCAGCAATTTTGTGTCATAAAACTTCGCAAATGGAAAATAGAGCAAGAAAGAAACAACTGCACAAACAATGGCAACGACGCCTGCACGCCAGTCTCCACCGGTGCCAATAAAGCCACCAAGTCCAACGGGTGTTGGGAAAGGAATATTGGCGATCATGGGACGAATCAATTCCATCCTTGTGGCAAAATACGCGATCGTGGCGGATGCCATCGGTGCTAACAAGAAAGGAATTGCTAAATAAGGATTATAGATGATCGGCACCCCGAAAATAATCGGTTCATTGATATTGAAAATCGTCGGGACGATGGCAGCTCTCCCTAATACTTTCATCTGTTTCGATTTAGCAATGTAGATCATAAATAAGGTAAAACCAAGGGTTGCTCCCGAACCACCTAATGTCACGTACCCGTTGGTAAATTGGCCTGCTAATGGGAAACTCGCCCCTTCAACATTGGCAGCTAAATTAGCTAACATGATCGGGGTGATCAGTGGACTAATGATATTGAATCCATGAATCCCTACCAACCACAAGGCATGCGCGAGGAAGTAAATCACCATGATTCCCAACCAACTATCCGTAAGGTGGGTAACAAACCCAAACGGAATTGCCACTAGTTGAAAAATATCCGTCCCAAAAACAACTAAAACACCATTGATGGTCAGAACCACAACTGCCACTACAAAGGCTGGTATCAGTGCTGTAAAACTACGAGCCACACCTTCAGGCACTTCTTCGGGCATTTTGATGACCCAGTTGTTTTTTACACAGAGACGATACAGCTGAACGGCAACGACCGCCATCACGATACCGGTGAAAATACCAACAGTTCCTAGACGTGCGACTCCATCGGCACCAATCAACCAGCCATTGATCAGCCCTTCTTCCACATCATTCATCCGTGTCATTTTTCCGCCGTCAAAAACAAGCTGAGGAATCGACATCAATGTAGCAAAAACACCTAACAACGCCCCATTGATCGGCGTCAGGTCGAGATTCTCCTCGACTTGAATGATCTTGGAATACTCATAGCCCAGAACGATACAAAAATATAATGCCAATAACCCCATGGTCGTACTATTTGCTAACATATACAAATCACTGAAATTCAAAAAAGTCGCTTCAAAAAAGTCAGCTAAAAACGGAAACGTGATCGGTAAAATGTTGAATACTAAAAACATTGAGCCTACGATCGTAAAAGGAATCGATGCCATCCCTGCCGCCATGATGCTACGAACGATTTTATATTGAGAAATCTTTCCCATCGGACCCATTACTGCTTTTTCCAAAAGTTGAAATAGTTTATTGTTCGATTCTGTCAATTCAATCACCCTTTCTTTCTATCTCTTCAAATTCGCGTATCCATTTCCAATGTTTATCTTTATTGCGGAAAATTTTCTTCAATTTTCTGACACCACTCCAAGCAAAGACGCCACTTATGCAGAGAACTATGCGAACATACTCCGTACTTTGCGAGGTAAAATAGGGGAAAATAACTTCTGTCACTCCAAAAAATGTCAATAAAAAAAGAATGATCATTGTCCCCGTTTGAAGGCGTAAATACCAAGTTGTAAAAAAGAGTTGCTTGGGGTCGATGGTTGCGTGGTGTCCATATAAGCGAATAAATTCACTGACCGGTCCCACTGAAAACAGCAACAGGCTCAGTGGAACCACACGCAGCCATTGCCCTGCCAAAGAAGCAGCCAACAACCAATATAGGTTAAAAAAGAAAAAGAATGCGACTAAGTACCGCAAAAGTAACAGACGTTGAAAATAGAGATTTTTCTTCGTCAGTTTTTGCGATGCATCTCTTTGCGCGACTTTTGCTTGCTTACTCGCCATCTGCACTCCAGCATTGGATCGCTTCTTCAAGGCGATTCATCTTTTGATAAATCCCTAGCATTTCTAGTGCAACTTCTCTGAGGGTCATGGTTGTCATCAAATGATCTTGTGCATGGATCAACAAGATATCACAGGTAAATGAAGTCCCTGAAGCATATTCTTGCAGCATTTTTGACTGGATGCGGTGGGCTTTGACTAATGAATCATTGGCTGTGTCCAACAACTCTTGCGCTTCTTGACAACTGCTGATTCGCATCTGTTCAAAGGCTTGATGAATCATCGTGCGGGCATCACCGCTTGCTAAAATAAGTTCAAAGGATATTTCTTGAATTTTTTCACTATCCATAGCCTACCTCCATTTATTTCGCACTTTTTTCTAATGCAATGCTTTCTTTGACTAGCTGTGCTAATTTCTCGATCCCGATCGGTATCGGAATATATGCTTGCGGGGGAATATTCACGATTGGTTTGCCGTATTTTTCGGCGCTTTTCTTTAAATTGGCAAAATGCATTTTCGTTTGCGGGCTAACTAAATATAAATCATACTCATCCTTAGCAATCGTAGCGATCCCCTCTGAAGCAGAGATGGCATCGATCCTCACTGACCACCCTTCTGTTGTTAAAAAGCTTGTTCCTTTTTTAGCGATCAACGATGAAGACATGCCTGCTGCACAAATTATCAATACTTTTTTCATTTCACTTCCTCCTTCTATGAAACGCTTCCATTTTGGTGTATCTGTTTCTTTCTTCTACCCTCCTTCGTGCTAAAAAAATCCTTGAGAACGATTCACTACCTGCTGATTCTTACAGGTAGTAATCCTTCTTCACATAAATAGTATTACAAAACGAGTACTTTGTAAATGCAATAAAACTCTATTAGTGATATAAAACATTAATTTCTTTCTGCTTCTACCGTGTCATAGTAGAATAATTTTGTGGAGGGGATTTCATGTTTAAAGATCGTTTAAGACAGTTGCGGAAAACGCGATCTGGTTTAACACAAGCAAAAATGGCAAAATACTTAGGAATCGCCAAAACAACCTATGCTTCGTATGAGCAAGGCAATCGGATGCCCGATATTGAGATCCAAAAAGAACTTGCTGATTACTTCAATGTCAGTCTCGATTATTTGCATGGACGTCCGAATGATTTGGAAGCCCTCTCTATGAAACAGATTCGTGTGGCTTCAAGAATCAATGAGGACTTTACTGAATATCAACTATCTGAAATCATTACCTTTATTGAATTTGTAAAAAATCGCCCAGAGTAAACGGTACTATTCTGACTTTTTTCTCTGGCTAACTTGTGGTGCTGCTTCGTTACCTAAAGAAAAAACTGCTGTCAATGTCTCGCAAGGAAACATTGACAGCAGCTGAAGAGCCTCGGCTCTTTTTTTATTGTCTTACGGTCTCATTAGCAGCAAAGCGTTTTGAAAAATGTTGTTCTAACCGCTTTTGCCCGGCTTCAATCAAAATGCACAACAGCCAATAGATGATGGCAACTAGCACATACATGGACATGTAATCAAAGGTTCGTCCACCAACGATCTTGGCTTTTTGAAAAATATCAGGAATCGTGATCATTGCTGCCAAGGACGTCCCTTTCAACAAATCCATTGCCACATTACTCAATGCCGGTACAGAAATACGAAAGGCTTGCGGCAAAATAATCAGACGCATCGTTTTCGTAAAGGATAACCCTAACGCATAGGCAGCATCAAATTGCCCACGATCCACACCAGCAATTGATCCTCGGTAGATTTCCCCGATAAATGCGCTGCTGGTCAATGTAAAACAGATGATCGCAGCACTAAGCGCCGACAATTGATAGGGCAAACCAAAATACAGTAGGAACAACAAGACCAACGCTGGGACGCCTCTTAGAAATGAGAGATAGCCCCGCACGAACCCTCTAATGATGGGGTTTTCCAGCATCCCTAAGAAGGTGAGCATGATCCCTAAGAGGTTGCCACCTAGAAAAGAAACGACAGCAATGCCGACCGTATAGGACAAGCCCGACAGCAAATAGGGCAATGAGTCCCACATCAACGGCAAATCAAGGGTTGGAATATACATTAGTCTGTTTCAACCGTTTGGATCGCTTGATCAGATTTTACTGAAATATCGGTTTGAAAATACGTTTCTGCAAGTTCTTTTAAACGGCCGTCTTCTTTCATTTCTGCTAAAACAGCATCCACTTTTTCCTGCAATGCTTGATGATCCTTCACAAATAAGAAGCCCGTTTCATTCGGATTAAAGTAGACATCTTCTAAAATTTTTACAGGGATATCTGGCAAAGCAGCAACCGCCATTTTTTGCAAATAGTAATCATTCAAGATCACATCCGTTCGACCATTCGCAACATCTGTCAAATACTGATCATTCGTTGCGTTGTCGTAAGTCACTAATTCTGCCCCATAAGATTCGGCTAAGCGCATGTAGCTGGTATTCGGTTCACCAGCAGCTTTTTTGCCATCCAAATCTTCTAAGGAAGCAATCCCTGAGTCATCACTTTTACGCACGATCATACTATCGAACGAGTATTTGATAGGCGTTGAGAGACTGAATTTTTCCGCCCGTTCATCCGTCAAACCAAAATCGTTGGCAGCAAAATCGGCTTCTCCACGTGTTAAAGAAGAAACTTGTCCATCGACATTGTACTCTTTAAATGTGATCTCTACGCCTAATCGTTTGGCGACTTCTTTTGCCACATCGACATCATAGCCCACTAATTCATTTTTATCGTTATAGTAAGACGATGGATACAAGGTTCCCGAAGTAGCAACAACCAATGTTTTGGCTTCTTCCACCTTGCTTAGACTTGAGTCTTCTTCCGTTGGTTTGCTGCAGGCACTTAACAGGACCCCCGTAAATAAACCTAAAAAGCCAACCATTGCAACGATTTTCCCTTTTCTAACTTGTTTCATAATATCCTCCTCTTAGTTTCCTTGTTTTGGCAACAGAAATCGTTGCTGTGTTTCAAATATATAGCCGACTTGGAAAAGCAGATCTTCTCTGCCTTTAGACGCCATAAATTGGATCCCTAGCGGCAACCCTTCCTCACTGAGAGCAGTTGGCAAGCTGATGGCTGGCTGCCCGGTTAAATTGGCTAATTGAGTGTAAGGTGTCAGAGCATAGCTCTTGGCAAACATTTCTTCGATCAACTCACCCGCAGCACTTTTTCCAAGCGTCTCGATCTCATCCAGTCTTTGGCGTATGCTATCGCTTTGTAAGTCTTCCTCGATCAAAGGGGCTGGAAAAGCTGTCGTCGGTGTTAAAAAGAGATCATAGGTCGAAAAGACTTCTTCCATTTTTTCTGCCAGCTGATCCCACCACTGCAAGGCAAGAACGTAATCGGCGACCGGCAGTTTTTTGCCATATTGGTAAAGTGCCCAGGTCATCAATTCCATCTCTTCCCGTCTGACCGGTTCCTGACGAGCAGCATCGATCTCAGCAAACATCGCAGCTGTTTCGCCACCATTCATGGCGTAATAAGTGGTCATCATTTGCTGACCATCCACTGGATAGCCCACTTCAATGACTTCGTGCCCCTGCTTTTCTAAAAATGCGGCTGCACTTCGGACTGCTTGGATGGCAGTTTCAGACACTTGTCCACCGGTCGGCGATGCGGTAGTAAAAGCAACCTTCAACCGCGGTTTTTGACTCGCTTGCTGATGATGCCATTCTACTTGCGGTGCCTGATAAGGGGCTGCCGGCTGTGACGTCCGCAACGCATAAAACAACTGTTCCGTATCACGCATAGAAAGCGTCAATGCAAAGTTGATGGAAGCGCCTTGCCAGCTGCGCCATTCACTAGGACCCACTGGCATCGTGCCACGGGTTGGCTTCAAACCGATCAATCCGCTAAAGGAAGCTGGAATGCGGATCGATCCGCCGCCATCACTGGCACCTGCAATCGGAAACATCCCCGAAGCCACTGCCGCTGCCGCACCACCACTGGAACCACCAGCTGAATAGGCAGGATTCCACGGATTACGTGTAGGTCCATACAATGTTGGATCAGTGATATTTTTGAATCCAAATTCTGGTGCATTGGTTTGCCCTAACGGCACAAAGCCCGCCTCTTCTAAACGAGAGACAAAATGAGCCGTGCGGCTGGCTCGTGCTTTTGCAAACAGTTTGGCTCCTGACGTTGCTGGCCACCCTGCTTTGGTTTGGCCGAGCATTTTTAACGGCATGGGTTGTCCACCAAAAACCGTTTTTTGAAGATGCTGCTCGTAATGCTGGATCGCTGCTTGCGGATCAAATGTTACAAGCGCATTCAAAAGCGAATTTTGTTGATTGACTTTTTCTTCGATCATCGCCACCCGCTCTGCAAAGCTGATTTGTCCTTGCCGCAATTGTTCCGCCCAATAGGTCGCATCTTGCATGCTTGTCCCTCCTTTTTCTCAATAACCTCAAACAATTATCTAAACTGTAACACATGAAAAATTCTTCTTTATATAGACTACAATATACCAAACACTAGGAAATCTTTCAACAAAAATAGAACAGTTTTTAAACCTGTATCACATCGTTATCAAACGTTCCAATCTTTTTACTACTGGCTGTCCACCAACGCTTTCTCTTAGCTGCCCGAATCATAACCTAACAAAAACGGCACATCGCCAAACGATGTGCCGTTTTGATTTACTTGTATTTTTCTTCCAGCTTGCTCATCCAAAGACCTAACCAAGCCCCCAAGACAAACAAGATAATTCCGATGACGGCCGTTACCCAAGTAAAGCCGCTATAGTTTGCCACCGGAGGAATCACGATCAAACCCGTTGAGGCAATAACGATCCCTAAAATGAAGTGATAGACTTTTGAATGATAATGCGTCAATAGCCACTCCATCAATTTCGAAAACAACAGCATCACTGCCAAGCCGCCAATGGCGATCGGTAGAAAGACACCCATGATGTCAAAGCTCTTAAAGCCTTTCAACATCGGATCATAAAGGCCCAGAACGAGCAAAAGGTTTGAAGGACTCAAGCCGGGAACCAAAACACCTAACGCGATCAGACCGCCGGCGATCACAAAACCTATGAAATTGGCAGGGATCGTTCCTAAGATATCGCCCATAAAATAGAGGAACAAGAAGCCGATGACCATACTGCCGAAGAACCAAATCAAATCACCGGTTGTTCGTTTGCTTTTTAAAGTAGATTCTTTGGCAAGTGCCGGTAATGTCCCAATAATTGCCCCCGCAAAGCCCCACAAAACGATGATTTGATAATTTTGCAGCAACCACTCTAATGGCTTCGATAAAAGACCGATCCCTACGATTCCCCCGATCCCTACTGGTAGGAAAAAGAGGAAATTCTCTTTAAAATTCTTCGTCAGATGTGCCATAAAGCGCAGCATCCGCTCATAAATGCCTAAGATGGCTGCCAATACGCCACCTGAAACACCAGGCAAGATAAAGCCCAAGGCAATCACCACGCCTTTAAGAAAACGTGACAAAATACTTTCGTTTCTCTGTTTTTCCATTTACAATTGCTCTCCTTAGCGATGGTTTTCACCAATCGTTCTTTTTTCATCAATCCCTTTAACTATACTTGATTGCCAAAAAAATGGAAAGTAATTTCTAATTCCTCATACAAGGCGGCACTCAAAGCTCTTTCAGCATCAAGAAATCCGTCTGCTCATCATCCCCCATAAAAAAGGAATGACTGCCAACTCTTTCAAAGCCCATCGTATGATAAAAAGCCAACGCATTGTCGTTAAATTCCCAAACGCCTAACCAGATCGACTTTTTCTGCAGCTCTTTGGCGGTCTCTTGGGCAAAAAGCAGCAGTGTTTTGCCATAGCCCATCCGCTTATGTTCTTTTTTGATATAGATCCGTTCAATTTCCAACCCCTCTGGGGCGATCGCTTCCGTCTGTGCCTCCCCCCAGTTAAGTTTGATATACCCTACGGTTTGATCATTTTCTTGCAAAAAATAAAACGCCGATTGCGGATTTTCTAACTCTCGGGTCAGTTTCGGCAGATTGTAGGCTTCTTCTAGATAGATGCGGGTATTTTCCTCCGTATTGAAAGGAGCAAATGTATCGTAATAGGTGGATACGCTGATTTCTCCCAATTCTTCTAAATCTGCCAAACTACATCGTTTGATAGCCATCAAAACGCCTCCTTTTTTATCAAGCTATTCTATCACATCTCCATTATCCCTTGCAAAAGCAAAAAGGGCGGACAGCTTTCCCCACTGTCCGTCCTTTCATAGACTTACTCTTTTATAACCAAGAGCCAGAAAACTGATGGATCACCATCGTACTCGGATCTTCCTCGACCTCACCCGTGATATAGCTTTTTGGTGAAAACGTCATTTGCGGGAAGATCTCTACGCCCTTAACGGTTTGTCGTTGATTATTCAATTCTAATCCGTGGTTTTGCAGCAGTTCCGTCACTCGGATCACATTGGTGACGACATCTTCCGTTTTTTCTGCCCGGACAAATTTTCGGTCATCGTAATCGTGGTACCATTCTTCCATAAAGGGATGGTGCGGAACCGCTCCAATGATCCCAGTAGAAATCTTGGTTTCGATCTCAAAGCCCATAAATGCCTCCAGTGTCAAGAGCTCATCTAAAGGTTTGACCACCTCGATATCAGTATCCATATAAATACCGCCTTCTGTCACTAACGCATACAAACGAACCACATCTGACACAAATGCCCATTCTTCTTGGTCATAGGCCTCTTTTAGATAAGGACCGAATTTTGAAAGGTCGATCGTTGATTCATCCCAACGTTTGATCTCATAATCCGGACAATATTTTTTCCAGGTATCCATGTATTTCTTTTCTTGTTCACCTAATGGATTGCCGCCAAACCAGCAATAATGAATAATTTTTGGAATCATCAATCTCTCTCCTTTAGTTTATTGGTCTCTTTTAAGTGTAGCGGATTTTGCAATTGTTTCAAAATCATATACACTTTTTACGGCGAAAAGAACTGTTGGCTCTGCTCTTCAGGATCAGAAAGGATCATTGAAAAAAGCACCTGAGTCAACGACTCGAGTGCTTTTTGAGGGATTGCTTATAAATAATGATTGTCCCGTAAGACGGCTTTTTTGATATCTGCCACCGTTTGCGTCCCCGCAAGCTGCATGACCATCTCCAATTCTTTTTTGAAGAAATCAAAGACTTGTTGAACACCAGTGGCACCACCTAGAGCCAACCCATAGATCACTGGTCGACCGATCGCCACTAGATCTGCTCCGCAAGCAATCGCTTTAAAGACATGCTGTCCTCGCCGTACCCCGCTATCGAAGACGATCGGCGCCCGACCTGCCACTGCTTCAGCCACGATCTGCAAGGAATCAAAGGAAGCTGGACCACCATCCAATTGGCGTCCCCCGTGATTTGAGACCCAAATCCCTTGTGCACCTGCCCCTAAAGCTCGTTCCACATCTTCTTCTGATTGCACCCCTTTGACATAAACTGGCAAGTCAGATTCTTTGGCGATAAAAGCGACGTCCTGGGGACTTAATTTTTGTTTTGAGGAGCCGTAAACGGCATCCATCGTTTGTCCGATCCCTGATTGATAAGCCTGAACGATCGGCATTGCCAACGGAAAGGTGAAGCCATTGCGGCGATCCGTTTCTCGATTGCCCCCCACGGTTGCATCTGCGGTCAAAACGATCGCTTTGGCGCCATTGCGTTTTGCCATCGCCAAGATGTCTTTGTTAATACCATCGTCTTTACTCATATAAAACTGGAACCACTGCGGCGCTTCTTGACCTCCAGCTGCTCGGATTTCTTCCAACGTACAAGAGGCATACGAACTCGCCGTATAGATCGTGCCAAAACGTGACACACCTTTGGCTGACGCTTGTTCTGCCGCAACATTTGCTAAGCCGTGGGCAGCCACAGGTGCCATAATGATTGGCGCTGACAACGTGTCACCGCCAAAGGACAACGTTGTGTCCGGTAATTCAATGTCCTTTAAGACATGAGGAATGATCAATTTGTGATTGAAGGCGCGTTCATTTTCTTGATAGGTAAAAATATCCCCCGCACCACTGCTGATATAGCCATACCCACCTTTAGGAATCACTTCCTCTGCCGCGATCTCCAAATCGCGCATATTGATAAAATCGATTGCTCCTTCTGCGGTACTTGCTTGATAAATTTTTTCCATGCCTTTCCCTACTCTCCGATAAGATAACGTTTACATTTTCATCCTACCCCTGATTGCAGGATCACGCAACTCATTCGCTCACTCCTGTCAAATAGGCTTACTTTACTTTTCCACTCAAGACAGCCCTCCATTTGAACTAGCTGAATTATTGTTTTGTTCGTTTAACATATTCTGCCAATAACAACGGCTGAATCGTTGGATATGTCCAACTGACAGGCGGCTTTACCCTTACATAGATTGCTTCGATCTCTGAGGTCAACTCATCCTCCAACTCCGTGATCTGGGCTTCGAACACCAAGCCGTAATCGGTCTCCCCGTCTTTTTCTACCCCATAGATAAATAACGGCTCTAGAGTAAAGTGCTTGGCGCCTGTTTCTTCTTTTAATTCACGGGCAGCACACTCTGTGATGCTTTCTCCTAGTTCTCGCTTGCCTCCAGGGATCTCCAAGGTGTCTCGTTCTTTGTGTTTGACATAGACGAACTTTTCTTGGTACTTGCTGATGATCACCGCAAAAACTAGCTGCTCTTCTGCGATCTTTTCAAGCTCAAAAATCGTTACGTGATTCATTTTACTCATTCCTTTCAAAAAAGCAGGCTTGCTTCTATAATAAACAGTCGTTAAAAATCAAAAAAAGTGCTGATCCCTTATGGAAAGGATCAGCACTTGCAGCTTGTTATTCTTCTTCTTCCGCCATGAATGTGTTGAAGACTTCTTCAATCATATCCCATTCTGCTTCTGTTTCGATCTGTTCTAATTCACCTTCAGAACCGTCTTCGTTTTCAATATAAGCGTACGCTTGTAATTCAACGTCTTCTTCTTCCGGTACGCCTGCTGGATAAAGCAAGACGTAGTTGCGGCCGAATTCTTCCGTACCGTCAACCGTTAATAGAATTTCGTATAAGGTTTCATTTCCTTGGTCATCGATCAAAGTAATGTGTTCATGTCCTTCATGATCGTGATCGTGGTTATGATCGTGTGTATGTTCTGACATTTATTTTCCTCTTTTCTGTAAATTAAAACAGCTGTTTCCCAGCACCATCTAAATAATTCTGCAAAATCATGACTGCTGCTAATTTATCAATCACTTTTTTTCGTTTGGCACGCGATGTATTCGCCTGTTCTACCAGCATTCGTTCTGCTTGAACGGTCGTCAGACGTTCGTCTTGGTAAACGACCGGCAAACCGAATTGCTGTTCGATCGCTGCGCCGTAAGCCATAGAAGCTTCCGCTCTAGGTCCGATCGTATTATTCATATTTTTAGGTAGTCCTACCACAAAACGTGAGACTTCATATTCTTTCACCAATTCAGCAAGTCGATCATAACCGAAATTGCCTTCATCTTCATTGATGCGAATGATCTCGATCCCTTGTGCTGTCCAGCCCATTGGGTCACTGACCGCCACGCCGACTGTCCGCGAACCAACATCCAATCCCATGATTCTCATTATAGGTTGATCCCGTGATTGCCTAAATAATAACGGATCAGAACTTCCATGATCTCATCCCGTTCGTGACGACGAATCAAATTCCGGGCATCCCGATAACGAGGAATGTAAGCCGGGTCGCCAGAAAGGAGATAACCGACGATTTGATTGATCGGATTGTATCCTTTTTCCTCTAATGCTCGGTAGACGATAGCTAATGTTTCGCTGACTTCTTTTTTACGGCTATCATCAAAATCAAAGCGAACTGTTTCATCTGTAAAACCCATTTCACGACACCTCTCTTTTGTATAGATTTTAGCATATGTTCCTACTATATTGTACTAAACGTTTGATAAAACTACAAACATATGCTTAGATTTTCTTCATTATAACAAAGGTTTATGATGTTTCTATGAACTTTCTTAAAAAAAGCTAGAAAGCGCGATAGACATACTGGTTTTCTGGTGCTTCAATCGTCTTCTCTTGGTCTGCTACCACCATCGGCAAGTCTCGTTTGAAGGGTTGATAGTACTTCGATTGGATCGTCCCTTCCACGTGGAGCCACTGGTTATTTTCTGCAGTCGCTTGCTGCGGCAATTCCACCCGTAAACCGAAAACGCCTGAATCAGCCACACAATGGATAATGCCAAAACGAAACAAAAAGATTTCATTGGCATCATCTTGATCTGCATGGTACACAAATCCATCATAGGTGATTTTCTTACCAATGAATTCACTCGGGTACGTATAGATCAACTCCATGACTTCCAAGTAATTTTCTTCCGTTACCGCAATCGTCTCATCTTTGGCGTAACGTGCCAAGGCTGCATCCATTTGAGTGTCATAATCTTCTTTGTTAAAATAAAGACTTGTATCGGGTTTCAGATATTGGGTCGTCATTTCTGGATCCCCCACAGATTCTTCACTTAGGGGGAAATTAAACCCTTTTGCTTCAACGATCGTCGTATCCAAGCTAACGGTGGGAAAAAAGAGACCCACGATGATCGGTAAGGCTAATAGAAAATACGCAATCACTCGTTGGTATTTTTTCTCTAATCCATGCTGGTGCTCGTCGTCATGATGATGCTCGGGCTCTTGTTTGACCCAAAAGTACAGCTGGACCAAAGCCAACAATAAAGAAATGATCATAGATAAAATAGCGAGATAACGATAATGAATGTTGATAAACTGATTGAGTTTGCCCGTCACTTGCAAATACATCATTAATTCAAAATAGCCTGATAAGATCAAAAAACGAATCATTCTTTACACCACCCATGCATAAATTGAAACGACGATTGCGACTAAACCAACCAGAGAAGCGATAAAACGCCCCGAAAAGTACCGCTTCATCATCAACAGGTTTTTAATATCTACCATTGGACCAAAAACCAGGAAACCGACGACTGGTCCAGTGCCGAATAAACTCAACAACGAAGAGCCGATAAAGGCATCTGCTTCGGAACATAGGGATAATGTCAGTGCCAACAGCAGCATGACGAAAACCGCTAACAGCTTCGTGGAGCCTAATGTCAGCATCAAGCCAGTTGGCAGATAGGTCTGCATCGCTGAGGCGATCAACGCACCAATGATCAAATAACGCCCAGTATCGAAAAACTCATCCAAACTATGCTGCAGCAAATGACGAATCTGCCGAAGAAGCGGATGACTGGTCTTTTCTGTTTGATGGTGGGCGTGGTCATGCCCGTGATGTTGTGAATGAGCTGCTTGCTCATTCCCCTCACTTAATTGATTGGCAAGCCGTGTTTTTAAGACCTCTTGTTTGTTAAAATACGCCAGCCAGATCCCCACGACCATTGCGACCAATAAGCTGCCCAGCACACGCAAAAAGGCGAACTTCGCGGAATTTCCAAAGGCAATGAATGTCGAAAAAATCACGATAGGATTGATGATCGGCGCAGTTAGCATAAAGGCAAATGCCGTGTACACTGGCACGTCTTTTTTTACGAACTGATTAACGATCGGTACGATCCCACATTCGCAGGAAGGAAAAAAGACCCCCAGACCACAACCAACAGTGATCGATGCCAATTTGTTTTTTGGTAAGAGTCTCGTGACTCTTTCTGGCGTCAAGAAGACTTGTAAAGCACCTGATATCAAGCAGCCCAATAGGACAAAGGGCAAGGCTTCAATGACGATAGATAAAAAAATAACACTCATTTGCAGGACAGAATTCGGTAATGCCTGAAACATAACTTTAACCTTCTTTATCAATAAATTCGAAACGCTGGAATTACTATACGTTTTTTCCTTTTTTTATACAACGTTTTTTTTAAAGCAGTCTGTTTTTTTAATCGTTGCTTTAGATTTTCCTTATCTTTAAATCCTTCTTGTTCACCTAAATGATCAGCAACTAGCAGATATTTTGACTTTTCCTCAAGAACAGCGTACATTTTCCATGGAGGAATGACTTATGCAAAAAAATCAACCGATCCAAGAGAGGCTCGCCCAACATCCGTTGGCACTACTCTATCTCTCTCAACCAAATTGCAGTATTTGTGTTGCGGACAAACCACGCATCCAAACACTGGCACAAACCCAACAACTCCCACTATTTACCATCAACACGCTGGCAGAGCCAGAAGCAGCCAGTTTATTTTCGGTCTTGACGGTTCCCGTCGTCCTCTTGTTCGCAAATGGGAAAGAAGTGCATCGCGAAGCCCGCATCATCGATTTCACACGTTTGACTCAACAAATCTTGCGGTATCAAGAAGCACTCACAAGCGTTGAAGAGCAAGATTCCTACGAATCACTTTTTGACCAGTTAGACGAGTAAGTTCAGTGAATGAAAGCAAAAAACAGCTGTCAGATCCTTGTATATACTACGATCTGGCAGCTGTTTTGCTGGTTCCTATTTATGTGATGCGATTATTCGCTTAGTGATGGTTCTTCTACTGGTTCTTCATGGGACAAGACGTTGCCTGAATGCAAGAAATAAATCAATGTTTGCAATTCATTGGTTAAGTCAACGTTTTGAATCAGCACGCCTTTTGGTGCAGTGATCCGTGCAGGTGTAAAGTTCAAGATTCCTTTAATGCCAGCTTTCACAAGCTCGTTCACTAAATCTTGTGAATGTTGTGCGGGAACCGTCAAAATAGCCACATCGATCTGCTGGATCTTCACTTGTTCCTTCATGTCATCCATTGGATAGACCGGCACACCATCTACAATTCGACCAACTAGATCTTCATTGACATCAAATGCAGCACTGATCCGAATGCTGTTGCTTTGGTGAAATTTGTATTTCAACAAGGCGCTCCCCAAGTTTCCGACACCGACTAAAGCTACATTCGTCATGTGGTCTTCGTTCAATGTCTTCGCAAAGAACTGCATCAAGCTTTCAACGTCATAGCCATAGCCGCGTTTTCCTAATTCACCAAAGTAGGAAAAGTCGCGGCGGATCGTCGCACTATCAACTTGAACAGCTTCACTTAGTTCGGTCGAAGAAACTTTTAATTTGCCAGCTTGGTGCAAAATACGCAAGTAACGATAATATAAAGGCAATCGCTTCGCTGTTGCCTTTGGAATTTGATGATCTTTCAAAGAATACTCCCCCATTGTGAAAAATTCACTTGTGATGAAGCTATCATAACAAATACATTGTTCAAAAATCAATTTGAATGCTCATAATTTGAAATATAAATTTTATAATGGTAAAATCAAACTTTTTCCCAATCGCTGTTTTTCATAAAATATGATAGACTTGTAGTATTGCAACCTTGATACAGACAAGTTTCTTAAAGATAGGAATGACATACACATGATTTTATTACAAGCCAACCAAATCGCCCGTCTTTTCGGAGCCGAGGTTTTATTTGAAAATATCCAATTAGAGATTGCCAGCAATTCCCGAATCGCGCTTGTTGGGCGCAACGGTGCTGGTAAATCAACGCTACTGAAAATTATTGCTGGACTCGAAAGTCCTGATAAAGGAACGATCGCTAAAAACAAGACCGCTACGATGGGCTACTTAGCTCAAGATACCGGACTTGCTAGTCAGGCCACCGTTTGGGAAGAAATGCTAGGGGCTTTTGCAACGGTTCGACAGATGGAGCAGCGCATGCGTACCTTAGAGATCGCCATCTCCGAAGCAGATCCTGCTGCTGACTCTGGCAATCTCCTGAAAGAATACGACCAGTTGCAGCATGAATTTGCAGAAAAAAACGGCTATGGCTATGAAAATGAGATTCGCTCCGTCTTGCACGGTTTTCAGTTTGATCCTTCTTTTTACACACAGCCGATCGATACACTTTCCGGTGGTCAAAAAACCCGCTTGGCATTAGCAAAAATGCTGCTGCAAAAACCTGATATCTTGATCCTGGATGAGCCGACCAACCATTTAGACATCGAAACGTTATCTTGGTTGGAAAACTATCTACAAGGATATGCCGGTGCGTTGCTGATCGTTTCCCATGACCGGTACTTCTTAGACAAAGTTGTCAACGAAGTCTACGAACTGAGTCGCCAAAAAATGCGCCACTACAAAGGCAATTACAGCCGCTATTTGACCCTGAAAGCGGAACAGCTGCAAAGTGAATGGAAAGCCTTTGAAAAGCAGCAAGAAGAAATCAATAAACTGGAAGACTTTGTTGCCCGCAACCTTGTCCGTGCGTCTACCACCAAACGCGCGCAAAGCCGCCGTAAGCAATTAGAGAAAATGGACCGGTTGGATCGCCCGCAAGGAGATGAAAAATCCGCCCACTTCCTTTTTTCCATTGAAAAACCTTCAGGAAATGTTGTGATGCAAGTAGAAAATGCCGCTATCGGTTATTCTGAAGAAGAAGTTTTATCGGCGCCCATCGACTTAGATGTTCGTCGCAAAGATGCGATCGCTTTAGTGGGGCCGAATGGGATCGGCAAGTCAACCTTACTGAAATCGCTGATTCATAAAATCCCCTTTATTCAAGGAAAGGTGCATTTTGGCGCAAATGTTTCAATCGGGTACTATGACCAAACTCAATCCGATCTGCACTCAACAAAAACGATCCTCCATGAGCTTTGGGATGACCACAGTACCACACCTGAAGTCGAGATTCGCAATATATTAGGCAGCTTCTTATTTTCGGGAGAAGATGTTGAAAAGCCGATCACGCTGTTAAGCGGTGGCGAAAAAGCCCGTGTCGCTTTGGCAAAATTAGCCATGGACCATGACAATTTCTTGATTTTGGATGAGCCAACCAACCATTTAGACATCGACAGCAAAGAAGTCTTAGAAAATGCCCTGATCGATTATGAAGGCACGTTGTTCTTCGTATCTCATGACCGCTACTTTATCAATCGAATCGCCACCAAGGTCGTGGAACTGTCTGAAAACGGCAGCAAGCTCTATCTAGGCGATTACGATTATTATTTAGAAAAGAAACAAGAAGAAGCTGAGATCGCAGCAATGTTGGAAGCAAAAACAACCGAAACCACCATCTCAGCGGGCAAGCAAAACTTTGTCCAAAGCAAAGAACAGCAAAAAGCCGTTAGAACCTTACAGCGAAAAGTCGCCCAAATCGAAGAAGAGCTTGCCACGATAGAAGAAACGATCCAGCAACTGGAACAAGACATGACCGCACCAGAAGCGTTGAATGATCATGTAAAATTGACCGCGTTGAATCAAGCGTTAGAACAAGCCCGCACTGAACAAGAAGCCCTATTAGAAGCATGGGAAAATACTAGCTTAGAACTAGAGGCATTTGAAAGTTGATCGTGGAATCGGTCTGTAGGCCGATGACAAGCGCCCCCTCCTTTGTTTTACTTAAAAGAACAGGATGAATACGTACGATTCGTAAAACAAGGAGGGAAAAATGCAAAAACAGACAGATGTTTATCGAAAGCGTCGGCCAATGATTGTTTTAGCAGGATTGGTGTTGATTTGGATAGGGTTCAATCGAATCTCTCATCACGTGTTGTACGGAGAGTTGTCCGAACACGTGTCTACCGCCGTTGCCTATGATGATAGCTACGATGACGAATATGTTTACTCCCAAGCTTTTTTAAGTGAAGATATCAATGCGTACTTAGGGGAAATGGACATCACAACACCGATTTTCCTGCAGACGAACGAAGAATGGGCCGATAGATCCTATGGCAATGACGGCAGCCAAACCTTAGCAGAAAACGGCTGTGCGATCGCTTCTCTTGCGATGGTTCAATCCTATCTTGAAGGCTATCACATTACGCCACCGGAAGTCCTTGATTGGGCAGGAGATCATTATTACGTTGACGGCCAAGGAACGGACTGGCGGATTTTTTCTGACTTTGCCGATGCAAACGGCTACAACTATTATGATCTTAGTACTGACCTAGCTAGCGTTGAAGCCTACTTGCAACAAAATCATCCCGTCATCGTTTCTATGACCCCAGGGGAATTTACAGATGGCGGCCATATCATGGTCTTAGGTGGAATGATGGGCGATCAAGTGTTTGTCTTAGATCCCAATGATGATCCGGAAAAATCCCACTACGCTACTTACTACACACTAGATGAAATCGCTGATCAAAGCTTGCGCTTTTGGACCTTCAGCTGATTGTTCGAAAAAAGTCCCATTGGGGGCTTTTTTCTTTGTCGTCCCGAAAGCAGCAACTGGATCTTACTTTTTTAATAAAAAAACCCTTTTTTCTCCCCTTGGGAATCCGCTTTCTATTATAATGGAAGAAAGAAAGGTGTGAAGTCTATGAAAATCGGTATCCCCAAAGAAATCAAGAACAATGAAAATCGTGTGGCATTGCCGCCCTCCGGAGTCTATGAGTTAGTCCAAGACGGACACGAAGTCTTCGTTGAACAAGGCGCTGGTGCAGGATCAACCTTTTCTGATCAAGCGTATCAGGAAGTCGGCGCTACGATTGCTACCGTTGAAGAGGTTTGGGCCTCTGAATTGGTTATGAAAGTCAAAGAACCTTTACCAGAAGAATACCCCTTTTTGCATGAGGGACTGGTTTTATTCACCTATTTCCACGTAGCCGCCAATCAACAGCTTGCTCAAGCGTTGATCGACAGCAAAGTGATCGCTGTTGCTTATGAGAACGTCCAGCTGGCGAACGGCACCCTGCCTTTACTGTCTCCCATGAGTGAGATCGCTGGAAGAATGTCTGTTCAAATTGGCGCGCAATTTCTCGAAAAAATTTATGGCGGAAAAGGGATCCTGCTTTCGGGTGTTCCCGGCGTCCGTCAAGGTCGGGTAACGATCATTGGTGGTGGCGTTGCCGGCGAGAATGCCGCGAGAGTCGCCGTAGGTCTAGGCGCACAAGTGACAATTTTAGACGTTTCAATCCCACGCTTACAAGAGCTGGATCGACAATTTTCTGGTCAAGTCCAAACTTTGTATTCCAATCGTTTGAATATCGAGCGAACGATCCAATCCGCAGACTTGGTGGTAGGAGCCGTTTTATTGCCAGGACAAAAAGCCCCGTGCTTAGTGACCCGCGACATGGTGAAACAGATGCCTGAAAAATCCGTGATCGTCGATATTGCCATTGACCAAGGCGGAATTTTCGAGACCGAAGACAAAGTCACCACCCACGACGAGCCAACCTATATCCGGGAAGAAGTCATTCACTATGCAGTGGCGAATATGCCGGGTGCTGTGCCGCAAACGGCAACCATCGCATTGAGCATTGCCACATTGCCATATGCCCAGCAGCTAGCGAAGGATCCTTTAGCAGCGTTGCGAGAAAACGAGGCCCTTGCCAAAGGGGTCATCGCCTATGAGGGCGCATTTACTTCAAAAGAAGCCGCTCACGATCTGTCATTGCCTTTTACCGATCTATCGGAATTGATTTGAGCCACTCTCCCACAATAAAACCAGCAGCCGTACAAGTAATTCGCGGCTGCTGGTTTGCTTTCTATGAGAATTTCCTTTTTTGGGTAGCATGGGCTTTGGAAGTATGCTATATTCATACTTAAAAAAAATTCGACCTAGACAGGAGGAACACTGTGCTTACTCAACAACAAATCCAAGCATTTCCCAAAGTAGAACTTCACTGCCATCTCGACGGTTCCATTCGTCCAGAAACATTGATCGCCATCGCCAATCAGCAAGAGCTTCCCATCGCTCAAGACATCGAAGCTGTGAAAGCACAGATGCAAGCCCCCAAAGATTGTCATGACCTGAGGGATTATCTTCGCTGCTTTGATTTTGTTCGGCCGTATCTGCAAACACAAGAAGCTTTAGCAGCTGCTGCCTATGACGTGATGGAACAAGCCGCTCAAGATGGGGTCGCTTATATTGAGATCCGCTTTGCCCCCAGCTTATCGATGGACAAAGGACTCACTTGCAGCCAGACCATCCAAGCCGTGATCGAAGGCATCGCACGAGCAGAAAAACGCTACCCAATCAAAGGCAATGTTTTGGTCATTGGGATGCGTCAAGAAGACCTACCAGCTATTACGGAGATTTTTGATGAAGCGATCGCTCTTACCGATGAAAAAGTAGTCGGTATTGATCTAGCAGGTCCAGAAGAAGACGGGTACGTCCCTGATTTAGCTGCCAGCTATCAAGTGTTCCTCAAGAACCAAAGTGTCCAGCTGACCTTACATGCAGGCGAATGCGGCTGTGTGCAAAACATTTATCAAGCCATCGAAAGCGGTGCGCAGCGGATTGGCCACGGCATCGCCTTAAAAGGAGATCACACTGCTCAAGCGTTTGTTCGAGAACAAAAGCGCTGTATCGAAGGCTGTCCTACCAGCAATGTTCATACTCGTGCGATTCCCACATACTCGGCATACCCATTAAGAGAATGGCTGGAAGCCAAGGTCCCTTTTTGTTTGAACACCGATAACCGAACGGTCTCAAATACGACATTGACCAATGAATACCTGCAAATGGCTCATCATTGCGACATGTCCGAATCAGAGATGCGCTTCATAAACGAAACTGCCGCTCAGCATTCCTTTGCGGAAGCTGCCGACAAAGCGGTACTCTTGAAAAAAATTCAAGAATGGCAATTCTAATAAACATGGACGCTAGTGATCCCCACTGGCGTCCATGTTTATTTCCAAAACAATCAACTTTCTTTCCTTCACGCAAAGAAGAGCCGATCGATCCTTGTTAATCCTAAGGCATCGATTTCTAAAAGAGCTCTTTCGTAAATTTCTGTATTTGTGAAAGCCGCACTCTCGTGGGCATCGATCCCAATAATACAAGAGCAGCCGACTTCCTTAGCGATCTTCCAAAATTCAGGATGCGGATAGCCACCATTCGTATAGCCCGCCAAATTATACTCCAATGGCAGCTGATACTCTTTGGCTTTTTCGCATAAACGGTAAGCAACTTCTTCGCAATGGGAATCGAAGGTTTTATAGCCCCGCATAAACACATCTGGGTGTGCCATATAAGCAAAAATTTCTGATTCGATCCCTTGTAAAGAAACACGGAGATAATCTTTGATCGCTTTTACCGAATCCCCGGGTGTATGGTCGTAATAGTGATTGCTTTCGATTTCAGGAAAGTGATTGCCAAAAATCAAATAGTCGATCGACAGCCTTTCTTTCTCTGCAACTAGCCAAGGAATCATTGTTTCAAAATATTCACACTCTAATCCTAATTTCACATCGATTTGTCCTTGATATTTTTCCCGTAAGCTTTTCACCGATGAAACGTAATCTTCCAATTGCGCAACATCCATCCGCATGGGCGAGACATACCCATCCTCAAAGGGCCAGGGACAATGATCAGCGAAGCCGATTTCCTTAAAGCCAGCTTGGATGGCTTTGATCACATAGTCTTCATCAGAATCCCGTGCATGTTTGCATCGAGTTGTGTGGGTATGATAGTTTGCTTTCCACATGGTTAATCACTCCTTCATATTACATTTAGGTTAATTTGTTCTTGTGATCGCATTTTAGGTACGTTATCCTTCAAGCCGTTCGCTATTTTACAGAACATTTTGTAAGCGGAACCATTTTTTTAAAAAATAGTACTAGCTATCAACACCTATCACTTAGCAACTTCCTCATTCTGGATTTATTCCAGTCCATTTCATTATAGAATTGCGGCTATCCCAAGACAATCAAAAGAAAGCTGCAAACGGTTGCTTCTTTTCCCATCACTTCCATTGAGTCGTTTCTCTTGGGACAAATGAATTTTTCAAGAGGACGTGTCTTGGTGCGGTTTTGTCTCCTTGTACCTCTTGAAAAAGTAGCTGGGTCGTCCAATCCACCATCTCCTCTAAAGGTCGTGCGATGGACGAAAGCAAAGGGCTAGTACAAAGACAAACATTGGTGTTTTCATAACCAATCACCTGAATCGCTTCACCAATCTTTTTATCCAGTGAATGAAGGGAACGTAAAGCACAGGCTGCCAAAAAATCGCTTGCCGCAAAAATGCCATCGATAGAAGGCCATTGATGAAAAAGTTGATCAAAGGATGTTTGCGTGACATTTACAAAATCGAGTACGACCTCGTGAACAAGAATCTCTGGGTATTGGTCCATCACTTGATAAAAACCAGCCGATTTTTCTTGAACGGAATGTAATGTCTTTGGCCCATTAATGAAGAGGATCTCGCGACAACGATTTTGGATTAAGATCTGTGCTGCCAACTGTCCACCTGAGGTATTATCCGCAGAAACGGAGGATACTTCATCGCTAAGGACTCTACCCACACTCACTAGAGGTAATTTGAGAACCTTTTGCAACAACGGACCTTGCGTACAAAGGTTGGTACATAAGATCAACCCATCAATATTATTTGCGAGAAACAAGTTCAAAAAATAGGCTTCTCTTTCAGGATTTCCTTGTGTGGTACCAATCATCAAACTATAGCCTTTCTCAATCAGTTGCGACTCGATTCGGGTAATAAATTGATTATAAAAATCATTTTTCAAATCATAGATCAGCAAGCCGATCATCTTTGAAGAATTGTAATAAAAGGACCGTGCTAATTCATTTGGTACATAATCAAGTGCTTGAATTGCTTCTAGCACAACCCGCTTTGTTTCTTCATTCACGTATTTTTTATTGTTGATCACTCGTGAGACGGTAGTCACGGATACATTGGCAAGTTTTGCCACATCTTGCATGTTTGCCATTGGTCCCTCCTTTCTCTCTTTTTCATGTCTCGTAATTGTTAAATCCTTTTCCATTTGATCTATTATCCGAATGCAACACTCTAAAATGCTTTCTTTTTATTCTATAATAACAAACCTTGCATCATATTTTCTGTTTTTATGAAAATAAAAAAGCTGTTTAGATGAAATCTCACCATAAACAACTTTTCTATGCTCGATAAAAGTTTGCATTAATGTCAGCGTCTTTGAAGAAAACAAGAAAATCACTCCCGTGTTCTCTTAAACAATCATTTACAAAAGCACCCAGCTAATTTTTTAAATCTAAGCCTTCAATCAACGCCACCGCACGATCGATCCCAGCGTCTTTTGTTTCTTCTAACACCACGTAACAGTATGGCTTGTGTTTGATCAGAAGCTGTAAAATTTCTGGATACCGTATTTGTCCTTCACCTAACGGGACAGGGATCACTTCTTCTCTCGAGAGTTGAAAATCCTTTAGGTGCAAGCAGACGATTTTCTCGCCAAAAAGAGTAAACGCTTCTTCTACCAATGCAACTTGATCAGCAGCCGTTTTTGCGGTGATCAAATTCGTTGGATCGTAAATGATCCCTAGATAATCAGAAGGAACACGTTCAATCAGCTCGGCGATGCGCTGATTCGAACACAACGGATGATTCATTCCTGCTTCGATCCCTACCATGGTTTTATGTTTTTCTCCTACTCGAACGAGTCGCTGGATCACATGGATCAAGTCTTCAAAAACCTCATCCGAAAAATTCTCTTCGCTATATCCCAGCGCGGCAATGACTGAGCCTGTTTCTGAAGCCACCATGCTGGCACCAAAATAACGGGCATGGAATAAGTAGCGCTCAAATTTCTGTAAGATTTTCTCTCGTTCCTCTGGTTCGGGATGAATCAAGTTACTATAACAACTTAACAAAGCGATTTGAACGCCTTGTTCTTGGAATTCATTCTTGAAGAAGGTCCCCATACCTGGACTCATTTTTTCAGGAGCACTTAGGTCTGGAAAAGACGCATTCAAGGCAAACTGAACGTTTCTTATTTTCTTTGCTCCTACCGCTTGTGCTAGCTGCTTGGGTGTATATTCTCCTGAGAGGTCATGCCCTCGGATGGCTAAATGAATCATCTGACTCCTCGCTTTCTACTGTTTTTTCCCATTCAATAATCAAATTTTCATAAGGTTCTAGCCTATGGTTACCCCGCGCCAGCGCTTCACCTGATAAGCGTTCGAAACCGGGGAGATGTAAGGTAAAGTCAGCTGTCGTCATCCCTAAGTTACTAATCCAGAGTTGGACATGGGTCGCTGACTCTCGGCGATACTTCATCACACCTTCCGAACATTTGATCAACAGGCGCTCTGATTCATAAGGGAAAAGTTCTTTGTGACAAAACGACTGCCATATCAAACTGTCTGTTAAATTGCTAGGTAGCGCACCTAAATAGATGATCTCTCCTTGAGCCAGTTGTTTCTTAGCTAGTAGCGTTTGGTCATTCCCTCGTCCGATCGTTTCCCAATCTTCTGGGCAATGAAAAACTGTGACCAAATGATCCAAAGGTTCTTTTAGGCCGTCATAGGTTAGCTGATAAGTCAGTCCTTTCACCGTAAATTGCTGGATTTCGTCAAACCCGAGCCATTCTCCTAAACGATCTAAGCCATTTGTCGCTGGCCACGCCAGCTCTTTGGTCCGATCCCCCGTCATCGGGCCTAAAATCAGCTTACCTCCTGCTTCAGTAAAGGCGGCAAATTTTTTCAGCAAGGTCGGACTGATCCAACGAACAAATGGGGCAAGAACAACATCATACTCTTCTAACGGACTATTTTCTTGAATGATTTCTACACGAATCCCTTGGCGAATCAGACTGCCGTAAAATTCGGTAAACAGGCTGCGATAATCATAAACACCCCCATGATCGATCGTGTAAAAGCGTTTCGAGTAATCCGAGTAGATGATGGCTATTTTTGACGATACATACTTCGTTTCCGCTAAAAGTGGTGCGATCTGTTGTCTTAGTTCGCCAATCCGAACTACCTCTTCATACCCACAATCTGGCTCTCCCCAAGCAGTTAACACGGCACTATGGGGTTGCTCCACACCATAGCGATGTCCACGAAAATGCCAAAAGCAGAAGGATTTCAAATGACCAGCATAGCCAATGAACGCTTCACTTGTGACAAACCCATGAGGACGAGGAGTCGCATAATTTTCAATATGACCAGCATTGGCAGTACAAGTTTCTAACAATAACATTTCCTTGTTGCGCGGTTTGACATTCCGCCAACGATCCAAGTTCATGGTATACGCTGGATAGTTGTCTGCCGGTGCATACGTATCAAAACCAGCAATATCTAAATCAGCAAATAGCTCATCATTTTGCAAGTTAAACCCAAAAGCGGAGTTATGGGTAATGGGTAACGCGGTCTCCATTCGGATAAAATGACAAAGATCATGCGCAAACTCATTCAACGTATCAGTGGTAAAGCGACGAAAGGCATTCATCAGGGAAGAATTATGCAAAAACGGGGTCGTTAGTGGCAAGACGACATCCTCAAATGCGTCATACCACTCACTCCATACCTTCGTGCCCCAACACTCGTTGAGGTTGGTCACGGATTGATAGCTGTCTTTTAAATACGTATACCAACGCGTTTGGCATGTCGTACAGTAACATAGATCGACATGACATTTAAACTCATTGTCCAATTGCAACATAACGACATTTTCATGTTTTTCGGCAATCTCAGCGATTTTTCTCGTCAACCGATAGGCATAACGGCGAAAGTCCTCGTTGTTTGTACAGACATGCTGTCTTGAGCCGTGATGCATCTTCGTTCCATCTTGATTAGTGATTAATGCTTCTGGGTACTGTTTTGTAAACCAGCGGGGTGGGGTCGGCGTTGGAATACATAAGCAAACATCGATGCCATTTGCTTGGTACTGTTCTAGCGCACGTTCCAACAACGAAAAATCATATTCTCCAGGTTGAGGCTCCAAGTCACGCCACATGAATTCCCCAATTCTAGCAAAATTCATGCCCAACGTTTTCATCGTTTGACTATCACTTTGCATGATTTCTTCCGACCAGACTTCTGGATACATGCAGGCGCCGTAATAAATATCAGGAAACAGTGGTTGCTCATGGAAAAACGCCTGTAAACGAATCGCTACATAGCGAGCGATCATATGCGCCCCGACCTTTGAAAAGTGGGTATCATCTGCGAGACCTGCAGGATAATTGGGGTGCTCATCCGGTGCTAACCAAACAAAGAGCGCTTTGGAAGCTTCTAGTCCTAATGTGTCATAATAATGATAGGTATAGCGATTTAAATCAAACAAATCCACTTCTTCCGTTCGACTAAGTTCTCTTAAGACAGGTAAAAATGCTGACAACGTATGCGCCAGTCGTCCCTCTTCCCCTACACGTCGTTCAACAGGTGTACACAGGATAGGAATTCCTGCTTTTTCTTTGATTTGACGGATCATGTCTGTCAAATGAGCAATGTACGCCTCCATCGTGACATGATTTTTCTCTTTTTGGTCATTATGTCCAAATTGCAGTAGGACGACTGTATTCGGTTCGACTTCTTGCAGGAGTTGCTTAAACAACCCTTCTTCGATAAACGAACGAGTCGTACTGCCGTTTTTCGCAAAATTGTGTACGTCTACTTCTGGGGACAGATAGCTTGGTAAAGCTTGTCCCCAGCCCATCATTGGCTGTTGATCAAGGGGATAATCCGCCACGGTTGAATCTCCGCCTAGAACGATTTTCATTTCTTTTCTTCCTCCATCTATTTACTATCAGATTTCCAACAACTTCGACAAGTCCACTGGTTTTCTTGCTGAACATAAGCTGCATTAGAAATCGCTTTCTTTTCTATTATACAAAACATTTGCTGACGAAAACATGGAAAAATCAGAGCAAAAGCTGCGAAAATACGAGCTTTTCCGCAGCAACCAACAGTGATCAGCTCTGACCTTTTCGATATTGTCCTGGGGTCATTCCCGTGCACTTTTTAAATAAACGATTGAAGTAACTGGGATTATACCCAAGGTTTTCTGCAATTTCATTGATTTGGTGATCAGTTTCGAGCAACTGCCGTTTTGCTTCTACGATGCGAACATTGGTTAAATAATCAATAAAGTTGACCTGCTTGGCACGCTTGAACTCCTTACTCAAAAAGATTGGGTCTACTTCGAAACGATCCGCAACGTATTCTAACGAAATTTGTTCATTGCGAAAATCAGATTGGATGTACTCAGCTACTTTTTGGATCATTTCACTATAAGAATTAGCGACATTTTCTTGCCAGAGGATGGAGACGGGTTTTAAGAAATGATGGTACAAAAAGGCTTGGATCTGATTGATGGCTAAAAGTCGTTCGATTCGCTCTAACACAACCGTTTTCGATACATAATCCGTTCGTGAGACCCCATTTTCATTTAAAAGGTAATCGACTTGATCGTACAGTCGATTGACCACATAGATCACCGCAGCCTGTTGATTGTTTTCTGCCACGACCTGTTCTAAAAACCGCTGGACACTTCGTTGCAATTCTTCATGATAGCCACTTTTCAGCGCTGTTAAAATCAAATTTTCTTGTGAAAGAGAATACTTCGGCAGCGGGCGCATTTTCTCTCCTTGAAGCACTTGATTTTCGGGAATCAACCGTTGCAGATGGATTTGCTTTTTGAGACGTTGGGCAACTTCAGGCAACTTGCGAATCTCTGTTTCTTGTTGCGAACTAACGATGGTGACATAACGGCAGACGATCAAATTGATTTGCTTGGTGATCATCGTGAAGTAATCTGTCAGTAGCTGCTCTTGATTGACCACAAAAACCAAAATCCGTCCTTCATTTGAAGAAACAATGGTTGATTCAGGGAAAAACATGGCTGTGACATCCGCTATAATGTTTTCTAAGGCAAACAAAATGTGAGTTTCATCTTGTGAATTTGCTTGATTGCTTAATAGATCATTGAGTTGGAAATAAAACAGGCGATACCCTTGGTCACTTAAGCACCAGTTTTTTTGCTGCAGTAATTGTTGCGATTCTTCCTCCGATAAATAGCCATAATACCCTTCCATCAAATGTTGGATCACTTGTCGCTTCAGCGAATCTTGAAAGCGTTCCGCCTGATTTTGCAACAATCCTTTTTCCCGACTTAATTGTTGCCAACGGTCCACCAAAAACTCCAGATCGTTTTCTTTTTTCCATTGGGTATTACCAAAGAGCTGATCCATCGTTTTTTCAAAAGGTTGGTATTGTTTTTTTGCCAAAAAGAGACTCATGACTGCCACACAAGCAATAAAAAGAATGCTTACGACGATCAGCACTCTAGCCAAATGAGTGACTGGCTCGGTAATCAATGCTAAGGGAACGACGGTATAAAACGTCCATATTTGGTTGAGTCGCGTACTGTTTACGGCGATCATGCTATAATCATTGCCATTGATCGATTCGCCCCAGGTTCCTTGATGCTCCTCACTCAGCGGTTGGATAACATTCGCTAAGTTCTGATCGCCAATAAAACGAAAACTCTCATGATTAAAGGAAATCGCTGCGAGTCCATTTTCAATTTGAGTATCATAAAAATACTTTAACAATGATTGCTCGTCGATCGTTGCAACTAAAAAAATTTTAGGCTGATCTTCGCCTTGGCTATCAATGTTTTGTACAAAAATCAATTCATCCTCTTCTTCAATGATCTTCCACTGATACTGCCTACCATTATCGATCCGATAGCGTTCAAATGCTGTTTTGGTTTGCTCGAGCGTTAATTCATACGTGCCGCCACTTTCAATCCCAAAGGGCGCCTCTCCGAGCGAATAAATACCGATTCGATTGACATAATTGGAGCTATTGGTTAAGTAAAACAATTCTTCCGACAGCTGGATCAACGTCTGATAATTCGTCGTTTCCAATAAATCTTCTTGGTAGCGCCTTTGAAACGATTGCCCCCAAACGCTTAAAGTCACTTCCAGCTGCGAGAACTGTTGGTTGATGTTACTAACGATTCCTTCGACTTGGCGATTGTTTAGTTCTTGATACGATCGTTGTAATGGTCCGATCAAATAGGCATGTAAAAAGATTGCAACGGCTAATAGCGGCACGACGATCCATAGACTGGCTAGCTGCAGTTTTCGATGAAAACCGCCTGTTTTAAAGTACTTCATTCCCAAACACCCTTGTAATAGATTTTATGTAACAAATTGTCATGCGAAAAAACGCATGACAACCTATCCACAACTATTGAAGTGTATCATCCTTTGACGGATCCAATCAGCATTCCTTTGGCAAAATGTTTTTGCAAAAACGGATAGAAGATCAAAATTGGTAAAGTCGCCACAATGATGACTGCAAATTTGATTCCTTGTTCGGGCGGCACATAGTTTGGGTCCATACTTGCTAACGCATTGGCACCACTGGAGGCCATCGTGATCTGTCTTAACAATAACTGAATCGGCCATTTTGCTGAATCGTTGATATAGAGCAATCCACTCATGAAGTCGTTCCAGATACCAACGGCGTAAAAAAGGGTGAAGGTCGCGATCACTGGTTTTGATAAAGGCAAAATGATTTTCCATAAGATCCCTAGTTCCGTACAGCCGTCCATCTTGGCGGATTCTTCCAACTCGATCGGCATTTCTTGGAAAAAGTTTTTGATGATCATTAAGTTGAACGGATTGATCGCGATTGGCAAAATCAATGCCCAATAAGAATTGATCAGTCCTAAATTTTTCACCACGATAAACGTTGGGATCATCCCACCTGAAAAGAGCATTGCAAAAATCACGAGATTCAACAAGGTGTTCCGTCCTTTTAGGTGCTTGCGTGATAAAGGATAGGCAAAGGTGAAGGTACAGAAAAGCTGCACCAGCGTGCCAACGATGGTAACGCCGACCGTTACAAGCAAACTACGGATAAAGGTGTTGGTTGAAAAAATAAAGCGATAGGAGTCGAGACTGATCTCATTTGGCCATAAGAAAAACGAACGTGTGGTCAATTCTAACTCCGTAGCAAATGAACCGGCGATCACATAAATAAAAGGAATCACCATGAATAACCCAATCAATGCCAAAAATAGTGCATTAAAAATGTCAAATATTTTCCCTGCTTTCGTATTGTGTAAAGTAGCCATCTTTTTCCTCCTTAGTATAAGCCGCTTTCGCCAAAACGTTTCGCTAATTTATTGGTACAAAGTACGAGGATGATCCCAACGATCGATTTAAATAATCCGACGGCTGTTGAGTAACTGTAAGCGCCATCGGTGATCCCCATCATATACACATACGTGTCAAAAACATCTGCTACTGTCCGGTTCAATTGATTGGTCATCAAGAAAATCTGATCAAACCCAGTAGACAAAATCGACCCGATCCGCATGATCAGCATAATGATGATCGTCGAACGAATCGCAGGCAAAGTAATGTGCCACACACGTCGGAAACGTCCTGCACCATCCATGATCGCGGCTTCGTATTGTTCTTGATCCACACCTGATAAGGCAGCTAAATAAATAATGGTCCCCCAACCGATCTCTTTCCAAATCGATTGCATTACGATCATGGGGCGGAACCATTGCGGGTCTGAGAGAAAGTCGATTTCAACGCCTGTCAACGAAGCGATAAATTGAGTGATCGCTCCATGATCGATGTTGAATAAGATATGCCAAAGACTAACGACGATCGTCCATGAAAGAAAATGTGGTACATAGACGAAGGTTTGAATGGTCCGCTGAAACAGCTTGTTGCGCAATTCATTCAGTAACAGCGCCAAAAAGATTGGTGCTGGAAACGAAAAGAAGATGTTTAAAAAGGCAATCATCAACGTGTTCCACAAGATCCGAAAGAAATCAGGATTATTGAAGAAATCCATAAAATTTTGTGTTCCGACCCATGGGCTATCTGCGATTCCTAAAAAGGGCACATAATCTTTGAAAGCAATGATCAACCCATACATCGGTGCATAACGAAATACTGCAAAATAGATGATCCCGGGAATCGTCAAAATATAGAGCCATTTATTTTGTTTAAAATGGTTGAGAAAACTCCCCCATTGCTCTTTCGTTTTCGGCACTTTTTTTATTGTTGTTTCCATTCAGTCTCCTCCTCTAATTCCGCTCCAATCAGTGCTAAACAACAAATCGTATTTAGCCCCCACTGTGACAACACATTGGTCGATACCCACGGCATTTCTTTTATTTTTTTCCACGTTGTCGCTGCTTCAATGGTCGCTTCGATCGGCAATGGAACACCCGATTTGTCATTATCAAGCAATAACTGCCAAGCCCTTTGACTGATTGCTCGATCGTTACGCACTCGCCCAGCAAAGGCCATCATCGTCGACGCAAACATTGGCCAGGCAAAATGAGGTTCCGTCAGTACCTCGTTTGACTCTTCTGCTTTTATTTCAGGACTCAAGCTATAAAACCAGCCAAACTCCCCTAACATCTCTGTCCACTCGGGGTCTTCCAGCACTTGAGCAAGTTCTAACCAAACTTGCGGCGCCCCAAAGGAGATGACCATGTGATAGCCGCCAAAATTCCCAGTTCCCATATAAGATAAGGTTTTGTCTTGTGGATCAAACAACACTGTGGGACCAGACAATAGGCGCTGGGGCATGGCTTTGATGCAGGTGATGCCCGTGCGAATTTTTTCAAGGTAAACAGGATCATTCGTCCGTTCCCACTGGGTAAACCAGTTCGAGACTAGCGCAGCCCAATCTGGTCCGATGCGAATCGGTATCCGCTTCGTTTCTCGTTCATAAAACTCGCGCATCGGTGGTAACGCATCAAAAGCATAGGTTTCATTGTCTTTGACTTGTTCCATAATCTCCCCAATGCGTTCATCCGCTGTCAAATAGTAGTAGTAGCGATGGAGACCCGCCATTGAAATTCGAACTTCTTTTGCTTGGCAGCCCCAATGAACGACATTATGCCGTGACCCTAATCCTTTGTATTCACCAGCATGATACTGATCGACTTCTGAAGTATGCCTCGTCATGCTTTCAGCCAGATAGTAGACGCTTGGATCACCAGTCCGTAAGAAATCTAGCCAAAGCCACATGTTAGGGACCAATTCAGTGTTTTGCCAAGCGTACCCACCAAGATCGTAGCGCCATTGGTGTCGAAACTGATCATAAGTATGCATGACATCACCATAGTTCCAATAGCCATACCAACTTCTTTGTTGGACTTCTGCTAAATAGAATTGACGCATCTTAGCCAATTGTTGCTCCAGCAACTGTTTCGTTTCCGTTGATTCGTCTGGTAAACTGATCCTGCCAAAAACCTTCGTCTCTTGATAACGCTCTGGCAATGAAACGATCTGGGCAGGTTCTTGGTTTTCTTGAGCTAAGCCCAGCAACACTTCTTCTGACGGGGCTTCTTCATATAGATCCAACCAACAACGCGTCGTATTTGCTACACCAACTGCCGTCGAACGAATCTCTTCCATTCCTTCGTATCCGCTAAGCATATGATCCCGTTTGGAATAGTGCTGAAAATCCATTGGCTTGGCATTCGGTGACCACTGCCACATCGTGATTTGGGTTTCTTTTTGGGTGATGCCTGTCACCTCGATCGCCGATGGTGCTTTTTCCCAAAATTTCTCCATGCTGCAAGCAACGCCGCCGGTTTCTCCCCCAGCGTAAAAGGTACCTGAATAATGCTCGCCATCCCCAATGGGCAACCAACAGTACCCAGCTTCGGTCTGTTTTTCTAATTCAAATGACCGATGATTGATTTGATTGACCCGAAAATTGTCCCAAATAGCATTTTCCACCGCATGAGACAGCATCGGCTCGTCCGCTGGGGTCAATGAAACGAGCTGTCCACTGGCTTGTTCTTGATAGGGAATGTTTTGTTGATAGTGTCGCCGTGAAAGTAACAATTGCGCCGCTTCATGATACACAGCATCTGCAATAAATTTGACTTGTCGATTCCAATTTTCACCTGTCAACGCATAATCAAATGCTACCCCCATGCCTTCATAAGCAAGTGGTTTGATGATAATGACCGTATGAATGATTTCCAATTTGCTGATTTCGCGAAAGATACGGAACCGTAAAATAAACTCTTGCACCACTTCTTGATTGATCTCAATGACGCCCGATACTTTGATAACGGCTTTTTCTGAACCATTTTCTTCCAACATCAAGTCCGTTACTTTGGACTGCACCTTTTTGTTTTGGTATTGCAGGATTGCGTGAAGATCTTGCAATTTTTTCTGCCCATTGACCGCTACCCAGTCCAATACATTTTTCCCTTCCCCATGTTTCGGGAAGAAGCCTTTGATCGTACCGTTGTCAAAATAAATACCGTTGTATGCTTCCCTAGCAATCGCCTGTTTCTTCTGGACACGCTGTTTTCTTTGAAAAAGTAACTGCGTCGTTTCTGCCACCAGACCACTGTGTCCTGTCCATTTCACACTGCCATCTGGCCAGTAAGCCAGTACTTTCGTTTGCAGCGGCTCCTCCCCCAGCAAAAACAGTTCCTCACTTAGAACCTCAGGTTGTAAAGCTCCTTTTTCCCATGGATACCCAAAACTCAGCCCACGTTTTCCCTTAGGTTTATTTTTGAGCCATTTCAATGCCATGCTCGATTTCCTCCTCTTCCCTCTCTGCAGGTTGAACTGCATCGTTTTGTTGCTTTAGCTTTTGTTCATTTTCATCAAATAATTTCAAGTAAATCCCCATTGTGCCAATGATCCACATCCCAATACTTAAAAATGGCAGGAGACCGGGGAGAAAAAAGCTGATCGTACTACAAATCCCAAACCAAAGGACGCCTAAAAAGGTGCCAATAGGTTGAAAGAAAAGAAAGCGTAGTGAAGCGCCTAGGTACTTCTTCGTTGGGAGCACATAATATTCGTACATGCTAAGCAATGTATTAATCACAGCGATCGCGACGCATTGGCTAACGATCAATAGGATCAAGCCTGTTTGAGTCAATGCCGCTAAAAATCCTTGCTGGATCACTACCATGGGGCACAAATAAAAGAGAATGATCGGTAAGCCCAAGCGATTCGATCGCCAAAAGTTCCTGCGGTAATACCGAAAGAACGTTTGAAAAAAAGGCGGCGATTCCTGTTTAAGGGTTTTCTTTGCTACGTGGAATCCTGCTTGTATGCTAGGCGCCAGTCCAAAGATGATCCCACCTACTAGCGCACCTATAATAACGGTTACATTTATCAGCAAACAATAAAAGACAAAATCTGCTGCTTGATATACTTTCTGCCAATTCATCACCGTTCCTCCTCTAAGGAATATACCTTTAAGTCTTTATAGCGGGCCTTCATTGGCGCCATTTGCCGAAATCCGATCGCTCCTTTGGTTAATATGGGACCAAACTGTTCCTCATCAAGGTACCTTAACACCAATAAGTCGTTGATCCAAAAGGAGATCGTTGCACCTACCTTATCGATTCTTAGGTGATAAAACCCTCGGGCATCTGCTACACTCGGAAGTGGATCTGCGCCTTGGGCGACCAGATGAAACCCATGGCTTTTGCGCAAATTACACGTTTCAAACGCCCGTTCCTCCTCATACTTTCTTCGAAAATAAGAAAGGTGGTAAGCATCGATCCCTCCAGAATGATACTCGGGATATGCCCCGGTTCGTTTGGGTACTCCAGAATCGAAGATCGAGCCACCCTTGCGATTGGCTGCTGCAAAAAAGAGCATACATAAGCCTGGTTCAGCCAGTGGTTGAAACTGCCAGGTGATTCGTAGGTCCGCTGGAAATTGTTGAGGCAGCCATAAAACAAAATGTGGTTGTTTGTTTGATTCTTCAGAATACGTATTCGCCAGAATCATCCCGTCTTGGAAAGTAATCTTGGGCTCTCCTTCAGCAATAAAGTGTTGAATATCTGCTGCTTGATTCAGCGGATTTTCATAGATCAATTTCGCTAACATTTCTTCTCCTTTTATGCGTATATGAGCTGCTTTTCTCTTTTCATAGTAAACTTGACCTACATTTCTAACAATTGACTTTTTTTGAATTCTTTGATATCAAGCGTTAGATTAGGGTTTTCATTTGCTTGTTTCCATTTTTTCTTTTCTGATTTCTCACTACCTGTCTCGTCTCACTTGACTATTACTCCATTTTATTAGCTGAAAAAAATTATTGAAAAAGAAAAAGGTTGAGAGCAAGATCCACTCAACCTTCTTCGACTGTCGTTATTGTGCTTGATGAAGGGCATTCGTTTCTTCCATCAGCTGCGTGCCTCCTTGATTCTTCCAAAGTTCGATCGCAGCTTCCCAACCCGCTTCATCGATTTGTCCTGCGATAAATTGAACCCGCGCATCACTAATGATCTGATCAAGCTGTGCCCCTTTTGTTACATACGTATCTGTATTATAGGAGGCTGCTGGGTTAAAGACAGCGTGCTCTAAATCAGCTTCCATCAATGACAATCGTTTTTCATAGCTTTCAGTAGCCGCTTCTGTATCAGGCTTAGCAATATAGTACAGGGTATCTTCCGTTACATTCATCCCAATTTGTGAGTACCCTTTGACCGCATTGGCTAACGCTTCAGCTTCTGATCCTTCTAGTGCGACGGACATTCCATCCACTACTTCAAAATTGATTCCTTCGATTCCGTTGTTCAGCAATACCTGTGCTTCTTTATCATTTAATTTATCAAGGAACGTCAACACCTCTTTTAGATGTTCCTCTGTCTGGACACTCGACTTAGGAATCGCCAAGAAACCAGAATAGCCATCTGTCGGTAACGCATTCATCGTACCGCTATTATCTTTTAAATTCCCTGTAAAGACGACGAGGTCTTCTTCTCCAGCTTGCAATAATTTATTACTGATTTGTGCTGCTCGTGAATACGTATCAATAATGATCCCACCACGTCCATTGATAAACGGCTCATCCCATTTATCTGCTGCCATGGTTGCAAAATCACGATTGACATAGCCTTGTTCCACCATATCTTTAACAAATTGCATTGATTCTAGGTATTCTGGTTGCATAAAGGATGGCTCTAAAGTGCCGTCTATTTCTTTCCAAGCATTTCCTGCCCCAAACCAAGTAGCTAACACATCGTAAGGACTATTTGAATTGATCGAGCCAGGCCATTGGGGAATAATCAAACCAAACGTATCATTTTCACCATTCCCATCGGGATCGTTCTCAGTAAATGCTTTGGCAATCTCATAAAGATCATCGATCGTTTCTGGTACCTCTAAGTTTAAGTTTTCTAACCAATCTTTTCGGATGATCACCGCCGTCCGCATCGCATCACGTTTCCGATAAATTCCGTACACTTTGCCATTCACAGAAGAATTACGCAAAACATCCTCGTTAGACTGAGAGAGATTAGGATAATCAGCTAAATAGTCGGTCAAATCCCAAAAAGCCCCATTTTCTGCTGACTTGATAAATCCTCCTGATTTTCCTTGAATGACCATCACTTCTGGAATATCATCTGAAGCTAACGTAATATTCATTTTATCCTCATAGGATGTATTGGGTGCCCAGGTAATATCAATGTTTTTGCCAGTGTAAGCTTCTAATTGTTTCAAAATCTCGTTGTCACTTGCAGGTGGTTCAGTTTCAATGTACGGCGATAAAATCGAAATCGTATCATAATCTGTTGTGGAACCTGCTTCCTCCTTCCCACATGCCGACAAAAAGGCGACTGATAGTAACCCCAAACCAAGAATCGTACTTAATTTTTTCACTACTTTTCCTCCTTAGATTTTGTTGTTGAGCTCGATTAAATAAACCGCTTTCAATACCAAAAGCATAACGAAAAGCAGGATTTCCAGCAATTGACATTTTTTGTTAATCGTTGATATATGGCTGGGTAGGGAGTTTTGCTCTACATTTGCAGGTATCGTAAATTATAGGAAAAAAGAATAAATAGTTCTTCGTGTTCTTAGTTCGCTCAATTAATTTAATTATCGCAGTTTTTCTGATTCCTATCATTCTTAAATTCTCGTTGTAGAAAAAGTAGCCTAAGTACTGATGTTCTTATTCGTGAGAGATTTGGAAACATCTTATCATGAAAAAAAGACCAACTCATTGGTCTTTTTTGATAATTCATCAGTTTTGTAGTACTAAGCGGATCACCACTCATTCATATCCGACAGAAAGAGTACTACCGCTCATACACATCATTTTGATCCAAGGTTGGCGCTAACGCAGTGACGATCGTTTCCACCATCTTTAAGTTTTCGACCCCTGCAATCTTGCCGAACTCGTCGGCATGGATGGAAAGATTTTTCATTGTTAGATTGCGGATCGGTTCTGCTGGGCTGGCCTCGATGAAGAAAGCACGCACGCTTTGTTGTCCTATTTTGGTAGCTTGCACGTTTTCAATATTAATGTCGCAGACCTTTGCTGGACCTACTGGAATAGCAGGTTGTGCCATCAATTTGTGCCAATAGTCGGGAATCTCTTCCGCATAATCAGCTGGCAGTTCTGGATAACTATAATCTGGGTACCAATTTGTTTGTAAGAGAAAAGGAAAGCCAACATCCTTCATCGTTAAATCCGAAGCAGTGACCTTGCGTATAAATCCACCTCGATTGTTAGCGGATTTGATCCGAAACCCTGCGCCAGTTTGCTCAAAGACGACTTTTTGGATTTTGATCTCTTCGATCCCACCTGAAGTTTCACTGCCAATGGCAATTCCTGAACCGTACCCTAACTGACAGTCTTTGATCGTGATTTTCCGACAGCTTCTTTGCTGGGCTAAGGCTTCTGCCCCACGTCCCGCCTTGATCGAGATATTGTCATCGTTGCAGGAAATGTAGGCATTTTGAATGGTGACTTCTTCACAGGAATCAATATCGATGCCATCAGTACTAGGCCCTTTTCCATTGTCTATCGTGATGCCGTCGATCAATATGTGGTGAGAATACGTGATTTGTGTATTCCAAAAACCCGACTGTACCGACGAAATATCTTTGATGGTTACTTGCTGACTTTCATAAACAAGGATATTTCGTGGACGCTTGCAATCATAATCTGCTGCCCAGCGTAAGCCTTTCTTTGCATAATCCGCCATCATCCCGCTGGCTTCATCTGTTCCCCAAAACGTTTGCCACCATGTTTCTCCACGACCATCAAGTTTCCCTTTTCCCGAGATCATGACATTTTCTGCGTGAAAAACATTGATCATCGCTGCAGGCCACTTCATATTGATCCCTGCGACCCGATTATCTACTTCGGGATAATCGGCCAGTTCTTGACTACCATACAGAATCGTATCCTCTGAGACAATCAAGTGCACATTGCTTTTTAAAAACAACGCGCCGATTTGATAGGCGCCGGGTGGTGTAATCACTGTTCCCTGCACAGTTGATGCTTGGTCAATTTCTCGTTGCAATAATTGCGTGATGTCTTCCATTCTTGCTTACCTCCTACGCTTTTGTTTTACGCTACAAATAGGTTTATCGATATCCATGACTTTTAAAAATTTGCGCATCACCAACCTTTTTTCATCTATCATTTATTTGGATAGAACTAAGTGCTTCTTACTGGCGCTGTCCATCAAGTAAAGCGTTCCTCTTGGCACATCTCGTTGTCTTTTCCCATGTGCTTTCTGGCGTCCTTTTTTCCTACATTCTTTACTATAGTCCCCTTAGTGGCAAAAGAAAGTCCTTTTTGATTTCTGAGGATCGTCTTTTTTTGTAACGTCCTTTCTTGTTAGAAAAATGCGCCTTTTTGTCTACAAAAGCAAAAAGGCGCAACCTGTCAAGGAAGGAAATAAGGTGCTTAACTAACTGTTTCTCATTGGGAAAACCAACGCAGATCATTTCCAAAAGCTTGTTCTACGTGCGTTTCTTTTGCCCCACCATGGATAGTTCGACTGTTTCTTGGCAACTTATTGCGTCACTTATGGCCACTCGATCAATGATCGCTGCCTCTTTAAAGCTGACCTCCTGACACTGTTCAAAAATCATTTTCTTTTGCCCTTTAGCTGATTCAAAGGCAACTGACTCAAAAGTAACGCGTTGGATCGGTGAAACCTGCTGTGTTTGTTCATCGACAAACCCTTTTAGCTCGACCAAAGGGTTCTGCCCTACGATACGGGTATTCTTGACCAAAATATCCGAAATGATCGGTAACTGTTGTGCTGCCTGACCATCGGCATTGTAAGCAACAGGATGAGCCATGAAACGATCCAACAGGCAATCGGTGATCGTCACTTGACGAATATAGCCACCACGATCATTCTGCGCTTTCAATTCTAGTCCATAAAGCGTATTGGTCAGTTGACAATCTCGAAAAGCGATATTTTCAACACCACCAGATTGCTCACTACCAATCGCGATGCCATGTCCCCCTCGAATAGCCAAATCAAACAGCCGAATATTTTTCGCTGGTCTATTGATCTGATTTCCTTCTGGATTTTTGCCAGATTTGATTGCGATACAATCATCGCCCGTATCAAAAACGGTGTCAAAAATCAGCAAATTTTGCGAAGAATCTGGGTCCCAACCATCGCCATTGTCGATGCCTTTGGACTGAATAGTCACCCCATGGGTCACAACGGTGTCACAGTAAATCATATGAACAGTCCAGCATGGTGGATCACTCAACGTCAGCTCTGTCAAATGGATGTTTTTGGCCTGCATCATACAGATCAAACGTCCCCTTACTCGTCTTCCAGGTTTTCCATCAGAAACATATTCTGGATACTGTTCACGGTCTGCATAAGGGTTTCGCATCGCTAGTCCTAATGGATTCCCGCCACCAATGATCGTTCCTTTGCCACAAAGACGGACATTTTCACAAACGATACGCCCTCGATCGCCCCGATCGATATACCCAATGTTGATCAATGAACGAAAACAAAACAATTCCCAGCCTTCATAACGGCTTAATGGCAACCCCTCTTGATTCACGCTTCCTAAATAATCGTGAGGGGCAACCCGATACGTTTCTATGTCGAGGCTTGCTTGCAATGTGCCATCTACCTGAAAAATCATATTGCTTTTTAGCTCCAACGCACCGGAAAGGATCACCGCCCCTGTTGGGATCCAGACTGTGCCGTTGCTAGGACAATCGTTGATCGCTTGCTGGAGAATGGCGGTACTATCTTCTTTGCCTTCGCTATCAGCATGGTATGGTGCTTGCGTAACATCTAACACAACACTTTTTTTCTTTGTACGAAAGGTCGTCGTGACTGCGGTATTTGTAAGCAGACATCCCTGAAGATCGAGGCAGATGATCGTTACTTGATACGTTTGATCGGCAGATAAGTTTGTCAACGTCCAATGCGTCTTGTTTGTTGGTCTGGTTTGGATCAAATCGTTGTCTAAAAACAATTGATAACCAAAAATAGCTTGAGCGTGCAGCGGCTTCTCCCAAATAAGGGTCGCTTGATGAGCGCCGATCGTGCTTGGTACGACATGAAAATCAATTACTTGAAATGGTTCCATCGGTTTGTCCTTTCTTCAACGAATTCATTCAATAGAAAAAAGATATTCCAAAACAGCGAATATCTTTTTCCATACTTATTTAAGACCAGTCGTGCTGATGCCTTCAACAATGTATTTTTGGAAAATAAAGAAAATGATCAACACAGGCAGCAAGGAGACCACAGACATCGCGAACATGGCTCCCCAATTGGAGGTGCTGCTAGCATCCAGGAACTGCTTCAAGGCAATCGATACCGTGTAGTTTTGCGGACGTGTGAGGTACAGCATCGGTCCGATCAGTTCTTCCCATTTCCAATAGAAAGAGAAGATCGCAGCGTTTGCCAAGGAAGGCTTCATCAACGGTAGAATCACGCGGAAGAAAATACCGACCCGTCCACAGCCGTCCATTTTTGCTGCTTCATCTAAATCTGTCGGGATCGCAGAGACGAATTGGACCATCATGAAAATAAAGAAGGCTTGTCCGAAGTATGAAGGAACGGTCACTGGACGAATCGAGTTAAGCCAGCCTAATTGATTAAACCAAAGATACTGAGGCACCATGATGATCTCTTGCGGTAGCATCATCGTGACCAAGATACAAGCAAACCAAAAGCCTTTTCCTTTGAAAGGAATCCGACCAAATCCATAAGAAATGACAGCCGAAGAACAGACCGCCCCTACCATTGAAATCAACGCGATTTGCAATGAGTTGAAAATATAGCGAATGAAGGGAATCCCTGCGATCCCTTCAAACCCCTTGGTAAAGTTTTCTAACGTCCAGCTGCGGGGGATCAACTCCGTTGCCGTTCGAAAAATGTCACTACTAGGTTTAAAGGCACTAAACAGCAGCCAGAAAATCGGATAAAGCATCAGTAATGCAGCAACTAAGATCACGGCATCAAAGAAATAATTTTGTTTTTGTTCACGCATCAATCAAACCTCCTCGTTTTCTTTAAACACCCAAAATTTCGATGTTGCGAACAACAGAATCGTAATCAACCCAACGATGACCAGTAAAATCCACGCTAAGGCTGAAGCATAGCCCATTTTGAAATCGGTAAAGGCTCGTTGATACATGTACAAGGAATAGACTAACGTGCCGTTACGGGGTGAACCCGTCCCATTCGAAATGATAAACGCAGGTGTAAAGGTCAAAAAGGCCATGATCGTTTGATAGATCAGATTGAAAAAGATGATTGGCGTCAGGACTGGGACCGTGATATTGAAAAACTGTCTGATTTTTCCTGCCCCATCAATTTCCGCCGCTTCGTAATAATCTTTCGGAATATTTTTCAAACCGGATAAGAAAATCAACATCGACGAGCCAAATTGCCACGCTGCTAATAAAATCAAGGTCATCAACGCTAAGCCAGGACTTTTAAAGAAGTAGATCGGGTCTAAGCCGATCGCCGCTAGCACGCCATTGATCAACCCTGAATCGCCAAAAAGATTCCGCCACATGATCGATACCGCCACGCTCCCACCTAAAATCGAAGGGATATAAAATAATACCCGATAAGCGCCGCTTAATTTCGATGGGCGGTTGATCAGCATCGCCACTGCTAATGCGACGATCAGCCGTAAAGGGACTGCCAACACAACATATTTCAGCGTAACAGTCAGTGACTGAACAAACTTGGGATCATTCGTAAAAATCGTTATAAAGTTATTCCAGCCAACAAATTGCGCCTCTGTCAATAGATCATAGTCATGAAAAGACATAAAAAGAGAAATCCCCATCGGGACGATTATAAAAGCAAAAAAGCCAATGATGAAGGGTGAGATAAATAAGTAGCCTGTAACCATATTCTGTTTTGATTCTGGTAATCGATTAAACCAGCTTTTGAGTTTCCCAGGTTCTTTGGCCGTGGGTGATTTTGATTGTAGTTCCATAATTTTCACTTCCTACCTCCTATAGTTGATTACGCTTACAAGTTGATTTTAACGAAGTACTTCTTAAGAATGAATAGAAAAAAAAGCACAGAAATGTGAAAAACTAGAGGACCTATATTTTTTTCCTCCAGTGCTTCTCCTAAAAAAACGCCTTTACTGAAAAAGTCAGTAAAGGCGCCGCATCTATGCTTATTGATAGTTTTCTGCAAAAATTTCTTCGCAGCGTTGCGTAAAGGCATCATAAGTTTCTTCTGGTGTCATCGTGCCATAAGTGATCTCTGCGTACAGCTCTTTAAAGTACGTGTTGATTTCAGCAAACCCAATTGGTGGGATTGGGGATGGATCACCGACGATGTCTGCAATATCATCTAAGAAATCAGAGGACTCTTGTTCTTCTGGTGTCATGTCGGCATAAAGCAATTCTTTGATGGCATCATTGGAAGGAATTCCCCGCTCAGTACCGATGATCTTATTGGCTTCTTCACTATTCACTAAAAAGTCAACAAACTTCGCAGCTGCTTCTTTTGATTCAGAAGCATTCGCGATCGAATAAAAGAACCCTGGTCGATACGCCATCGCCCCGTTTTCTGAGTCAAAAGGACGAGCCAAATTGATTTCGACATCTTCTGCGGCGGAGGCTTTATAGGTCAAGTATTGATTGGACCAAGTCATCATATAAGCTGCTTTTCCTTGTGAAAACGGATATTGATCCATACTGTTGGCATTGCTAGTCACTTCTGCGGTTGGCATTGCTTTGGCTTCCGTAAGATCTGCGATAGCCCCCATAAATTCAACCCAGTTTTCTTTGGTAAAACCGATCTCTGGTTTGCCGTCTGCATCGTATTGGTATAGATCTTCGCCTTTAGTACGTAAAAAGTATTGCAAAATCGTACTGTTGTCATTGTTATCGTTCCAACCGTAATCACCTGTTGCTTCAGCGATCGCTGCCGTACTTTCTACAAGGTCATCGAAGGTATAATTGCTAAAGTCAATCCCAGTGCCCCCTTGTTCTACCAATGATGGATTGTAGAGCATCGCCATAGTATTGACAGAAGTTGGTATGCCGAAAACGTTTCCATCTAACTCGCCTGTTGCTAAAATCGATTCTTTGATATCATCGGTTTGAATCTCATTGCCGATAAATTCCGACATATCTGCTAATTGATTTTTCGTTCCATATTGCGCAATGTACTGCACATCCATCTGGATCACATCAGGTAATTCTCCAGAAGCCGCTTTTGTCGCTAGTTTTTTCCAATGGTCATCCCAAGAACCATATTCATATTCAACTTTGATGTCAGGATTTTGTTTCTCAAATTCTTTGATCGATTCGATATACTTCTCGTGTCTGACTTCTGAGCCCCACCAGGTAAAGGAAATCGTCGTTTTCCCATCTGCATCAGCTTCTGAGCTTCCGCTACTATTGCCGTTATTGCCACAAGCTGCTAAGGTCGCACCAAGAAACAACAAGCTCGCTGCTTTTAAAAAAGTTTTCTTCATTCTTCTACACTCCTTTTTGTTTGCGCTTACAAGGTGATTGTAATGGAAATCCTCGTTAATAAAAATGAAAAAACAAGAGCAAATATGTGAAAAACTAGACTGTCGTTTTTGCTGAAGGCTAAGCCTTCACGGGCAATAGCTAGAAAAAAATAGAAAAACAGATGAAAAATGTAAAAAAACAGACATGCTCTATTTTTTCCAATATACTATGCTATACTAGCGTTGAAAAGGCTTACTTTTCAAAAAACAAGGTAGGTGGAAACAATGAAAAAAATACAAACCGGACTGTTTCGTCTTTTTACGGTAACAGCTTATTTTGCTAAATTAAACCTTTTATGGCTTTTCTTTACCCTTTTAGGGTTGGGGATTTTTGGCTTCGGTCCTGCCACCGCTGTCACGATCAAATGTTTACATGATTTTCGTAAAACTGGTCATGACTATTCAGCTGTTGCCTTCTGGCAAGCCTACAAGCAAGCCTTTCGCACCTTTTCCCTTTTTGGCATTGGACTATTAAGTACAGTACTCCTGTTGTTGTTTAACTTACGGATTACTCATTTTTTCCCGACTGAAATGGCTTGGCTGCGTCCTGTCTATTTACTTTTAACGATTCTCCTCCTTTACACTGCATTCATCAGCTTTATGACCTATGCCAAAGCCGAACAACACGCTTGGAAACAGACCTTGTACGTCAGTATCTTTCTAGTCTTTCGCTACCCACTGCAAGGCCTTGCCTTGTTGTTTACCTGGTATTTATTGTTTCTCTTATTGACTGCCAAAACCTCTTTGTTACTCGTCTTTGGACTGGTGATTTTCTTGTTCTTCGCTGAATTTTTTCATGGTCAGATGATTGAAAAAACCAAACAATTGCAAGCAAAGCGAGGCAGTGTCCATGAAGTCCCAGAAGCTGATCAATCACTTTAAAAAGCAGCCTTTTGAGCGACAGTTACATTTTGTCTTTTTTGCGACGGTGGCAATTATCGTCTCATTGGCTGTTCTCCTGACCTTAGTTTGGCGACAAGTCTACATGGCGCAACTGAAAGAAGCCGCGTATAAAGATGTCTCGATCATTTCAACAAATATCGCCAAGCGTTTAACTGCCGTCGAAACCCTCTCTTTTCGCATTATCGATAGTGCACCGATCCAAAATGGCCTACAAAGGATCTTGGCACAAGATTCCTTGCAATCCTTAGAGGCGATCGACCAAAAGAATGCCTTAAGTGCAGAAATCAACGCCCTCGTACGCAATGAATCAACGATTCAAAACGTCTATCTCTTTACCCCAACGAACGAAAACATGATCAACTTTCTAGCCGAGACCGACCATATCTTTAATGGCCAAACCATCAAAGATATGATCGAGACTTTGCCCGATAAGCCTGCCAAAGGGAGTTGGTTTTTTGCAAAGGACCTTTCTCAAGGTGTCTACCTGCGAAAAATCTATTCAACAGCCGATCTTTCTTTAACCTATATTGGTACGGTGATATTTCTAGTGAATACGTCCTTCTTTCGTAACGAGATCGAAAGTCTTCCCATTGTCTCCGAACAAAACCAATTTTTCATGGCGTATCAGAACCAATTTTATAGTACCGCAAATGACGAGCAAACCCTCGCTGCGGATCAAAATACCTTGCAGCAAAAAATGGAAACCTTCCAGCGATCGATCGGCTCCATGACGTTTGATAATCGCCAGTACTACTACGCAATGGATCGGAAGACGATGCCGAATATGACCTTCATTTATTTACTGCCTGAAAATCAAGTCTTAGCTGATCTTTATAAACTACAAGGCCTTTCCATCGCTGTGAGTTTGCCTTTTTTATGTTTGATTATTGTTGTGATTCGGAAAATAAGCAATCAGCTGACCCGCCCTTTAGCTGACTTGGCTTCGCAAATGGCCGTTCTGCGGAAAACGAAAAAACTGGCCTCTTTAAAGACCCTCGCTGTCCCAGAAAATAGTCAAGAAGAGATCATGGTCCTTTATGAAAGCTACAATACGATGATCGATGAATTAAATGCCTTGATCAAGGACAATTATGAAATGCGTATATTGTCCCAAGAAATCGAATTTAAAGGATTGCAAGCGCAATTAGATCCACATTTTCTATACAATACGTTAGACTCGATCAACTGGATCGCCATTGAAAATCAGCAGTGGCAGATCTCAGAGATGGTCACCTCCCTTGCCTATTTGTTTCGAAAAAAAATCGATACCAAGTCTGACTTCACAACGCTACAAGATGAATTAGATATCGTGCACGCCTATATCAATATTCAAAACGTTCGCTTCGGGAAACGGATCGAGTATATCGAAGTAATTTTGGTGAATGACTTGTCCTTTAAGATTCCTAAGTTACTGATTCAACCATTGATTGAAAATGTCTTTAAATACGCCGTCAATGATATGAAGGAGACGTGTCGCCTCGTCCTTACGATTGAACAACAAGCAACCTTTCTCCAAGTCAGTGTCTCTGACAATGGCCCTGGTTTTAAAGCCAACTTCTCGATTGAAAAAGAAGGCGGCATCGGATTGACCAATATTCAAAAACGATTGCAACTGCATTATGGTGATCAAGCGTCCTTAGCCATCGTCTCCTCGATTCCCTTCAAAAAGACGACGGTGCGCTTTGTGATCCCCTTAAAAGGAGTGAGTGAAACATGAAAAATATCCTCGTTGTTGACGATGAACCCTTGATAGCAAATGGTGTGGCTAACCTCGTTGCTTCTTTTGATTTCCCATTAGTGGTCAAAGGAATTTACACAGACAGTGAAGAAGCCTTGGCATTTTGTCAGCAAAACACCATCGACATCGTGATTACCGACATCAATATGCCTAAAGTCAATGGACTTGCCTTGATCAAAAAATTAAAAGCCATCAATCCTGCGATTCAAATCATTATTTTGACAGGCTTTGGCAGCTTCTCCTTTGCCAAAGAAGCGATGGCTTTAGGGGTCAAATTTTTCCTTGAAAAACCTGTTTTTCCGAGCAAGCTTTCAGAAGCGTTGGCTGAGACGATCGAACGTTCTGAACGTCGTCAAATGGAATCTACCCTCTATTTAAAACAACAAATTGAACAATACATCAATAGCTGCGGAGAAGAACCGCTGCCTGAATCGTTCGTTTTTCCATTTTGTATGTACTTATTTGATTCGAAATTCTATCACGCCATCGCCAAGCGGATCGAAAGCTATGAGAACCATCACGAGTTGGTGATCGGTCATCAAAACAAAGTTGGCTATATCCTGAACTTCAGTACGGAAAATACCTTTAATCTCTTTTTTAAAACGAAGGTACAGGCTGCGCATCTAGGAAAAGGGATCGCCATCAATTGCTGGGTCGAAACCCCCGAAAAATTTTTACTCAGTTATCATTTAGGCAAGCGGAACTTGGATAAGGAGTTTTATTTTGATACCTTTGAAGTCATCCAAGAAGCCCAAATCTCACAAGAAAATGTCTATGAAAATAGTCTCTATATGGAATACCGTGAAAAACTTTTGGCATTGATCGACAAAGGCGAACTGACTTTAGCCCAAGTTCTTACGGAAAACTTTTTTTCTACCTGTCGCATGGAGCTTTACCCTGTCCAACTATTGCGGCTGCAGGTCAACGATTTGTTATCGGCAATTTTTGAAAACCATCGCATCAAAAAAGACATCTACTTTGATGACTATTCCCCAAAGATCATGCTCTTGAATAATTGGCACGAACTCCAGTTTATGCTGCTTCACTGTATCGATTTGATGCGGGGCAGCTTAGACGATAGCGAGAACATGCAGCTGTCCCAAAAAGTCAACCTGATCATCGAAGAATATTATGACCATGAAGCATTGTCATTGAAATGGATCGCCACCCATCTTTTGTACTTAAATCCTGAATACTTAGGAAAAACCTATTACAAAGAAACCGGGATTCGCTTCAATCAAAAATTAGCCGAATACCGCATCCAAAAAGCACAAGAACTGCTGAAGAAAAACTACAAAGTCTACGAAGTGGCAGCGATGACGGGCTTTAGTAATGCCCCCGAATATTTTGTTCAAACGTTTAAAAAGATTACCGGTATGACACCAAAGAAATTTTTGAAGCAGCAAGAAAAAGCACTTCTCTCTTAACGTTTCTTCTATCCGAAATGACTGTGTTGCTATTTCAACAAAAGAGGTAGTCCGCTCACATTCGTGAGCGAACTACCTCTTTGACTAACCAGTAATTGATGTCAAACAATTGATGCGACCGTGTTCGTTTTAAGAAATAAACATTTTTGTCTAGCTTACAGCGTAAAGACTTCCTTTAACTCCTGTGTCACTGGCGAATCATCCGGATTTGTTTCCATAAGTTCTGCCATGTACTGCCACCATTTTTGGTTGATCTCGGTTGCCGCTAACTGCTGCCAGCGGGTTTCATCTTCAATCTCAAGGTAGCCAAACAACGCAAGGCTTTCTGGATCTAAGAAAATCTGGTAGCTTTTCGCCCCGTGTGCTATGAGCTGCTCTTTTAGTTCTGGCCATAGTTCGCGATGCCGTTTTTCATATTCTGCTTCATAACCAGGATGTAGCTTCATCCGAATCGCTTTTTTGATCATCTTTGTCTGCTCCTCTCTTTATTACGTAAGGTGTTTAACTTAACAAAATGAAACCAATAGTTCAGTAAATGCTAAAACTGTCAGTGATTGCCCGTAAGGCATTGCTGTAATCGCGATGTTTTTGTAGTACGCCAAGTCTTCTCCCATTCCAGTACCGATGGAAACATTTTGGACTTCTCCATCTTCTGCGACTTGTTCGATCAAACCGGCTAACGCTTTATAGGCAACATCTTCCCAAGCTTTGTCAATGTAACGCTTATGAACGGCTTTTAAAATCCCATAGGCAAAACCAGCCGTCGCAGAAGCCTCCACATACGAGCTAGGATCATCTAACAAGGTGTGCCACAAACCACTTTCATCTTGCATTTCTTGCAAGGCAGCTAGTTGGTCTAAGAGGGTATTGATCAAGAAGCCTCGTAACGCATCTCCTTCTTGCAAGTCGAGAATGTCAATGATCTCAGGAATCGCAATGGTGATCCAGCAGTTGCCTCTTGCCCAAAGCGCTTGCGCATAATTGTGGCGTTCTTCAAAGGTCCAGCCGTGGAACCAAAGACCAGTTTTTTTATCAACTAAGTATTTGATATGGATCATAAATTGTTGTTTTGCTTCTTCGATATAGGCCGGACGATTCAGCAACATGCCAATTTTCGCCAAAGGCAAAGCGGTCATCATCAAGGTATCGTCCCAAAGCTGGTTGCGATTTTCTGGTCCATAGGTCGCATGCTGCAGACCATTTTCATCGGTTCGCGGCATATCATGCATGACCCATTCCGCCCATTGTTCAAGGTACGGCAAGTAACGAGAATCTTTGGTGTCTTCATAAAGATACGCCATTGCCAAAAGCGGCGCCATCGTGTTGACATTTTTAGGCGGCGCGCCTTCTAACATCCGCTGCTCAAACCATTCTTCCACAACTTGGAGCGCTTTGGGATTTTTGGTGATTTGGTAGTTTTTATAAATGCCGTATAGTCCCACCCCTTGCGGCCAGTTCCAAATCCCCCAGCTTTTATCATCAACGATCAAGCCGTCAAAGTCTAATAGAAATTCGCCATTATCATCCTTGATCGTCGTTAAATTTTCGATCATGCGATCAATTTTTTCTTCTACAACACGTTTTTCCACAAATAACTGTTCTAAAATCACCATTGGGTTCATCCTCTCATTTCTCTTTGATAGATTGATCGTAACACGCTTACATTTACACAAAAATAGCAGTTATTGACACTTTACTATCTATTCTTGTATGATAAAAACAAACGAGTACGAAAGGAGCCAATCATGGAGAAGCAAAGTGCGGATACGATGATCAACGATCGTTTTGAGGCCTTTCATATCAAAGACATCGTAGAAGAAAACAATACCCTTTATCATTACCATAGTTTTTATGAGATTCACTGTACCTTAAAAGGATCAGCGGTCTTCTTTATCGATGGCGGAGAATTCCCTCTAGAACCTGGTACGATCATCTTGATTCCTCCAAACGTCTTGCATCGAATCGTTCATCAAACTTCTGATTTTTTCGAGCGAACCTACCTGTATATCAATCCTAGTTATCTCGCTGCCCTCTCCACTACCCAAACAGATCTCACTGCCTGTTTTCGTAGCAACGGCGGCATCAACAGTCGTATTTTATCGATCGATGCCGACCAACTAGACCAGCTATTGCGTCCTTTACGCAAAAAAACGGATAGCAATTATGGCACCGACTTACTTTATCAAAATCATTTGATTGCGTTTTTGATTTCCATCAATACGATTGCCTATCAGGAAAAAGAACCGCTATTTTTATCCGACTCACTCTATAAAAATAAAGACATTTTGGCTGCTATTACCTATATCAATCAGCATTTGACCGCTGATCTCTCCTTAGAGACCGTCGCCAAAGCCCTTTTCATGAGCCCATACTCGCTTTCAAGGACCTTCAAAAAAGAAACTGGCGTCGCCTTTCATGCCTATGTGGTAAAGAAACGACTCTTAAAGAGCAAAGAAATTTTACGTAAAACCAGAAGCGCCACCGCCACGTTCGAAGCTTGCGGCTTCAACTCCTATACCCATTTTTTACGCTGCTTTAAACAAGAATTTCAGCTGACACCAAAAGAATTTTTACAAGAAGAAGCCCAAAATCAGTTTGTCCGTTTTACGCATTTTGCAGGGAAAAAATAGCAAGCCGTTGCAAAGCGCCAATCATTGGCTCGTGAAAAAAGAGTTGCTGCTTCCCTTTCCTGATGTTAGATGACACAATACAAAAAGAATGACACGAGGAAATGTGTCATTCTTTTTGTATGCTATAAAACTTCCCCATTTGAAGCGATCACTTTTTTATACCACTCAAAGGATTTTTTCTTGGTTCGTTTCAAGGTGCCGTTGCCTTGATCATCTCGATCCACATAGATAAAGCCATAGCGTTTACTCATTTGACCGGTACTGGCTGCTACAAGATCAATACAACCCCAAGTAGTATAACCAAGTAGTTCCACGCCATCGATCATCACCGCATCTTTGAAGGCTTGAATATGTTTTTTTAAATAGTTGATCCGATAATCGTCTGCGACAAACCCGTTCTCATCAGGGGTATCGATCGCCCCTAACCCATTTTCTACGATAAACAACGGTTTTTGATAGCGATCATACAATTGATTCAATGAATTTCTCAGTCCTAACGGATCAATCTGCCACCCCCACTCAGTCGATGGTAGATGTTCATTTTTAATTGATGGAAAGAGATTCCCGGTCGCTTGCGCATAGTCTTCTGGATGGGCACTGACCGTTCGCGAACAGTAATAAGAAAAACTGACAAAATCAACAGGAGAAGCCGCTAAAATCGCCTCGTCTTCAGGTGTCATTTTGATCGTTAAGCCTTCTCGCTCAAATTTTTTCAAGGCATAATTGGGGTATTTGCCTCGGGCTTGCACATCGATAAAGAAATAGCCTTCGCGATCACGATTGATTGCTTCTTGGTAATCTTCAGGTCGGCAAGTATAAGGATAATGACTGCCGCCAGCCAGCATACAGCCGACTTGATTGGTCGGATCGATCTCATGAGCTTTTTTGGTTGCTAAGGCACTGGCGACTAACTGATGATGCGCTGCTTGGTATTTGATTTCTTGACGATTGTCCCCTTCTTTAAAGACGATCCCGCCACCTACAAAAGGCTGATGCAGCAAAATATTGATTTCATTGATCGTCAGCCAATATTTGACCAACCCGCGATAGCGCTGGAAGACGGTTTCCGCATAGGTCACATAGAAATCAATGAGCCGACGATTTTTCCAGCCCCCAAATTCCTTGATCAAATGCAGCGGAACATCGAAGTGGGCAATCGTGACCAATGGCTCGATTTGATGTTTTCTCAATTCTTTGAAGATTTTCTCATAAAAAAGCAGTCCTTCTTCGTTGGGCGCTTCGTCATTGCCATTTGGAAAAATCCTTGACCAAGAAAGTGACATCCGATACACTTTGAAACCCATTTCGGCAAAAAGGGCAATATCTTCCATATAATGGTGATACATATCAATGGCCGTTTGGGCTGGATAAAAAGAATCTTCCTGCCATTCTAACATCTCCAACTTACCAGCAGCGACTCTTGCGCGATCAGGACCAGTTGGTAAGAGGTCGACATTTGATAAGCCACGTCCTCCTGCTAATACACCACCTTCTGCTTGATTGGCAGCCGTTGCACCGCCCCATAAAAAATCATCTGATAATCCCATGTTATTTCCTCCTAAACTTTGACCACAAGTACTTCCTCTTCTTTAGCTACCAAACCTTCTTTCACACGTTCGACTGCGGTATATTGTGGTGTATTGGTAACGATGATCGGTACTTGTGTGACATATCCTGCAGCTTTTATCTGCGGTACATCAAACGTCAGCAATCGCTGCCCTTTTGTAACTTTTTGCTCTGCTTCTACTAAAGCATCAAAATACTGACCATTTAGTTCCACTGTGTCTAAACCGACATGGATCAACAATTCGATTCCGGTGTCTGAAACCAAGCCAATCGCGTGTTTGGTAGGAAAAACAGCAGCGACTTTTCCATCAAAAGGCGCAATGACTTCACCGATGGGTTCATCGACGGCAAATCCTTTTCCGAGTGCTTCAGAAGCAAATGCGTCATCTTTGACTTGATTCAACGGAATCACGATTCCCGGTACAGGATTGATCAAGCCGGTATCTTCTAGTACTACTGCTTTCATCTCCGGAACATCAATTGTCACTTTTGTTTCATATTTGAAACTTAAGACATAGGTAACGGCCCCACTCACCACAGCTGCAATCACCAATGCGATAATGATGTTCCAAAAATAGCGCATCGTATCATCACCGATATATAGTAAGACTGCTGGGAGACCAGACGAACCGGTCGCAAAGCGATGCGTATTGGTCAAGCCAGCATACAAACCACCAGAAGCCCCACCAATCATTGCCGCAACCAACGGATATTTTTTGGGCAAATTGATGCCATATAAAGCGGGTTCGGTAATCCCCATGTAGGCAGTGATTGCCCCTGATACCGCCAACTGCTTAGTTTTTTTCTCTTTCGTACGCAATGCGACAACTGCTACTGCGGTTGCTTGAGCAATGTTTGAGACCAATGCCCCTGGACCAAAAATACTGTCATACCCAAGTTCTGCCATTTGCATCACCCCTAAAGGAGCAATCCCATTGTGCAATCCAAACATCACCATGATTGGCAAAAAGCCCCCAATCAAAACCGCTGGAACCCAGCTAGCATGGACACTTAAGAAGGTAAAGAATGTTGCCAAATAACCACCCAAGATACTACCGATCGGTCCAAATAGCGAGAAGGCTAATGTACCCATTATCAAGAATGTTAGCATCGGAACAAAAACCAGCTCCACTGATTTTGGAATCACTTTGTTCAAAAACTTTTCGACATACGATTGGAAAAAAATCACGATCAGGATCGGAATGACTGATCCCGTATAATTTGCTAATGTAAAAGGAATAACCCCAAAAAAGTGAACGGGTTCACCTGCTGTGACCAAGGCACCCCAATTAGGATGCATCATCATAGCAGCCACTGAAGCCGCTAAAATCGGATTGCATCGCAATTTTTGTGCCACAGTGAAGGCCAGGATCATTGGTAAGAAGAAGAAAACACCATCTGCAAAAAGATTCAGCATGTAATAGGTTTGCGAATCAGCCGTGATCACATCAAAAACGATCAATAAAGCCAAAACTGCCTTAACCATTCCGGCACCGGACAGTGCGGGAATAATTGGTTGAAACGTTCCTGCCACAAAATCGATCACTGCAGCTGCTGGTCCTTTTTTCTCCCCAGGTTCCGACGCCCCTGATGATTGAAGCGAAACCAATTTTGTGACTTCTTCATAGACATCTTTGACATGTGTTCCGATCACGACTTGATGTACCCCTGCGTTATTGATGTATTTGGCAACCCCATCGAGTGCCTCTAGTTCTCCTTGATCTATACGCTTTTCTTCATTGACTTTAAAGCGCAATCGGGTTTGACAGTGATAGGCATCCGTGATATTTTCTTGTCCCCCCAGATACTGGACGATTTTTTTTGCTAATGATTGATAATTTTCACTCATACATTCCACCCCTAAATAAATTTCAAAGAAAATCTATGTTGTATGTGCTTACCGGTATAACATACTGTTCTTTCTGCCAGCAATGTACCATTTATAGAGAGCGTTTCCAATATATTTTCCTAAAGACGAAATGGATTTCATCTTTTCATTAAAAACCGCTCTTTTTTCGAAATCCATTCCATTAAAAGACCAAACATCGCCTTGACGAAGCCACTAGAAACAATGATATAATTTACTAGATGATTGTGTTACTTTTGATTTATCGCGATCATAATAGGCTTTTTCAACGTAATGGACCCACCAACCGAAAAAGAGCGCCCCGATGATCCCGCAACAACGGATCAAACCACTGCTTCTTCCCCCAACCATTGAAGCAATCCTTACTGAATCAACGATTTGGTCTAGCCTGTTATGAACGGCTATTCTAGGTTGGATTTATAAAAAACAGGCGAAGGGAACGAAGAAACATGACAAACGCGAAACAAGCAATACCCCCAAAAACGATTTTCTTTCATGAAGAAGCTTTTCAAAAAACAGATCAAACGATCATTCGCTGGTTAGGAAACTCCGGTATTCTTCTAAACAGCCGTGGTACATGTATCATGGTCGATCCGGTCTTAGAAGGATTTGACCTGCCGTTACTGATCGATCTGCCAATCAAACCGGCGGCAGTCCCTCACTTAGATGCGGTATTGATCACCCATTCAGATAATGATCACTACGGCATTCCGACGATTGAAAAATTAGTCCCGGTTACCGATAGCTTCCATGGACCCAAATATGTTGCCGAACTTATGCAAGAGCACTTTCAAGTTGCTGCCCAAGGTCACGAAATCTATGATTCATTCACCGTTAAAAATTTGGAGATTTCTTTAACAAAGGCGTATCACCTTTGGCAAAATGAGACGACAAAATTTGACCGTGTCTTCCAAATTGAGGACTATTGCGGCTTTTGGATCGATACTCCGGATGGTTCCTTGTGGATTCCTGGCGATTCTCGTCTTTTACCAGAACAATTAGAGATGCCTCAACCAGATGCGATCTTATTTGACTTTAACGACAACGCTTGGCATATCGGCTTTGAGAACGCCGTGAAACTGGCAAATACCTATCCTCATGCTGAATTGATCCTCTCCCATTGGGGAACAGTGGATGCTCCGCATATCGATGCTTTTAATGGGGACCCTGAAGCTTTGTACGATCGGATCGTCAATCCGAAACGGATTCGTCTAGTTGCTGCCGGTGAGCCGATCGAATTGAAATCAACCACTTCCAACAATTTAGAATAGGAAAAAAGGACCACACCGTTTTTGGTGTGGTCCTTTTATTCTTCTGCCATCTCTTTAAACGTCGTTCTTCGACTCGTTTCTAAATAACGAGCGTTGCTGATTTTCATTTGGATATTCTCCTGATAATCGAGGGAAAAAATCTGAGCAAACAAAACCGTCAAAAGGAATTGAATCGATTCTTCTGTGGAAAAATTTCCGATTTTAGAATATAGTTTTTCTCGGCTAGCAATCGTCAAGACGATCGTCGAATAGTCCCGCAAATAGTTGTCCCCACCACTCGTAAGACTGATAATTGGCACACCATTTTTCAGCAATGTTTTCACATTTTTCATAGGATAGGTCTCTGAATTATTGCCAGAATAAGAGATAAGAATGGCACAATCCTGCGGGGTCAGCGTTTGGGAAATCAAGCCCGCTTCGTCCGTATCCGCAACAAAGGCTTTTTTATGAATCGTGTTTAAGTTGCGTTTAAACAGCTGCCCGAAATACGAATTTGGACTACGCCCATAGATGACAACGTTTTGAGCGCCATTGATTAGTCGAGCGGCTTGATTCAGGTCTTTTACCGTCATAAGTGCCGCTGTTTCTTTAATCGTCTGCATGCGCAAGTTCGCCAAGTTTTCAATGATTTCTAATGTGTCTGCCGCCTCACCAAAAGGGATATTCACATCGATCGTTGCTGAGCCATCATCAAAGTGTGCCAGTTCATGCACGAAGGCATACACAAATTCTTTCCAACCGGAAAAGCCAAAATATTTTGCAAAACGGACTAACGTCGGCTTTGAGGTATGGGTCAGTTTTGCGATTTCTTCCATAGTATACTCACTGACTTTTTCCCGATTGCCTAGTAAAAAATCACCGATCGTCCTTCTTGCATCATTTTGTTTAAACGCTGCTTCTTCAATTTTTTGAAAAAGATACATCTGGTTCTCCCTTCTGATTGCTGCTGTTAGTTTTACACGTCCCATTCATTCACGTTTCTTTCTATCTAAAAGCACTGAAAGTGATGAATTGAAGACAGAAAAGCGTGGAGCACGCCAGCGTATGCCTACCCTCGTTCAAAATACAAAAAGAATTTATTTCCCAAAAGGGCGATCATACCAATCAGACATAGCATGCCCCCTGATAAGATCATCTGCATCCCTGCTGTTTCATTGCCGCTGACTAGTATCAGCAAGCGTGATGCATAGGGTGCGAGCGTGACCCCTAAATTGTAAGCAACGATCGAGACGATCGTGCCAAACTTAGCTTCTGCTTCACCACCAGTCGTCAGCAAGTGGGTGAAAAAAGGCATGATGCTGCGAAAGGCAAAGCCTAATAATAAAGAACAACCCAAGAGTAGCCCCACTGTCTGCAATGGATAAGTCAAATAGACGCTGCTTCCTGCAAGCAATGCCGCAATGGGCAGCAACCAGCGATGTAGGCGACTGTATATCAAGCCAAAGGCATTGCCGGCGATAAATGCTCCCGTCGCAATGGCGGCAATCATGTTACTGCCTTCAGTGGCGTCCCCGATTCCTTTTTCCAATAACAATGGTGTGATCTGTAAATTGTAATTAATAAATAAGACAACGATTAGAAACAAGAGCACACCCAGAACGAATGATCGCTGTTTCCGTTCTTTTGAAACCGTGACGTTCGCCAATAACGTCTCATTAGTCACAGCCTGTGTTTCGTTTGGAATAAACAGCTGGACAAAGAAGAGACTGATCAGGGCAAAGCCATAAACCAAGAAGGACATTTCCCAACTGATTTTCACTAGCTGCCCAACCAGCAAAGTCATAAAGATACCACCTAAGCCACCGACGGCACTTTCTAATCCAAGAGCTTTGGCTTTCTTTTGCGGCTCATTTTGAAACAGCAAACTAATCATTTGAATCGCCAAACGATTGAATAAGCCGATCCCGAAGCCAAGAATCCCTCGAGAAAGAAACAAGACGGGAAAGCTCCCCTGATACCATGCCGGCAGCGTGCCAAAAACCGCCACAATGACCAAGCCGGTGACCATTGTGTATTTTTTGCCGATCCTTTTTTCGATCATGCTGGTAGTAAAAATTCCCAGTAAAAGAAACAATGATGGAATCGTGGTCAGTAACCCAATGTAGACCGCATCAACTTCTGGGAAGCTTGCCGCAATCGCTGGGACATTGGCAGAAATCGCCGGTGCCGAATAGACAACCATTGCCACCGACAGCAGTGCCAACAACTTCATAGAAAAAAATTTCATAATTACCCCTTTCCTTAAAAACACCTTTTCTTCCTTGTCTCTGAAGCCAATAGCCCAAGATGACAAAGTGATCCTTTCACTACCTTATTATTCGCTAGATTGTCCTCGTTGACCAATGCTTAACGCGCTTGGGCTTTATGCTTGAAAAGCATTGGTCTTCTGTATTTTGCTAGGTTTCTATGGCGATTGCTGGAACTCATTTATGTTTGTCTAAAAAAAAGAAACCTTGCAGTATGTTTTCTGCAAGGTTTTCTGCTTTTCATAAATCGACTGTAACTACTCAGAATGCTTTAGTGAATTGATTGCTGTAACTGTTCCATAATGTCTTTCGTAATTGTCTCAACGGTGATACCAAGTTCAGATAAAACGTCCGCTGCCCGGTAATTATCATAAAATTTCTTTTCTAAGCCATAGTTTTTGACGACAATCTCACGATCACCCAGGTAGCTGGCAATCATTTGTCCATAGCCACCCTCTCGTATGCCATCTTCCAACGTGACAACGAGTTTGTGCGATCGTGCCACAGCATCCAACAACTCTTTGTCGACCCCTGAAATAAACTTAGGATTGATCACCGTTGGCGTAATTCCATGTTGCATTTTCAATTGTTCTGCGATCTCTTCCGCTAGCGCATAAAAGTTCCCAACACCGACGATGGCTACCTGCGTGCCAGCTTGAGTCACTTCATTTTTTTGATCACTGTAGTCAGTAGAGACTGTCACTGCCATTTCGTTGACAGGTCCAACCGGTACCCGGATCGCAACTGGTGCGTTGGTTTGTTCCAGCGACCAATCCAACATTGCCAGATATTCTTCTTTAGAGGTTGGCGCAAGATAAATAAGGTTGGGAATATGTGCCAAAAATGGAATATCAAAAATTCCCAAATGGCTCTCGTCATTCATGCCGTGAATCGATGCACCATATACCAGAATCGTTCCAGGCAGATGATTTAAGGCCAAATCATGGGAAATTTGATCAAAACTACGTTGCATAAAGGTAGAAAAAACGGCCCAGACAGGTTTTGCTCCATTTTTTGCTAACCCAGCAACCATCGATACCGCATGTTCTTCTGCAATACCTACATCTACAAATTGTTTGCCTGCTTTTTCTCTTTGTTCCGGAGAAAAAAGCAGCATCGGTGTACCAGCGTTTACTGCCACGACTTTAGGATCTGACGCCATTTTTTCTAATAAATAATCCGTCGTTAAGCTATTGTACGTTACTTGATTGCCGCCAGTAGAAATATATTCGCCGGTTTCTAAATGAAAGGGACCGCCTGCATGAAACTTTTCACGATTTTCTTCCGCAAACTTGAAGCCTTTGCCTTTGATCGTATGAATGTGTAATAAAACAGGATGATCAACATCTTTCACTTTTTCAAATAAAGCAATCAAGGCAGCGAGGTCATTTCCTTCATCCAAATAGTGGTACTCAAAACCAATCGCTTTGAACAGATTGTCTGCTGCTTGCCCCTTTGTTTCCCGCAATACTCGCAAATTCTGATACATCCCCCCATGGTTTTCTGCGATCGATTGGTCATTGTCGTTGAGGACCACGATGGTATTGGTGCCTAATTCCACGATATTGTTCAAGCCTTCAAACGCTAACCCGCCTGATAGAGAACCATCACCAATCACGGCAACGACGTTATACGTTTCATTTTTTAGGTCACGGGCTTTCGCCACACCATTTGCCAACGAAACTGACGTGGAGGTATGACCGACCGTAAAGAGATCGTGCTCGCTTTCTTTCGGATTCGTGTAACCAGAAACCGCATCATACTGCGCAGCATCAAGAAAGGCATGGGCGCGTCCCGTCAACATTTTATGGATATAGGTCTGATGGGACACATCAAAAATCAGCTTATCTGTGGGGGAATCAAAGACTTTATGCAACGCAATCGTCATCTCAACCATCCCCAGATTGGGGCCATTGTGCCCCCCATGGTGACTGATTTTTTCCAATAAAGCAGTTCGTGCTTCTACTACCAGTTCTTGAAGTTGCCCACTGGTCAATTCTTTTAACGCTTTGGGGCTTTTGATTTTTTCTAATAACATGTACGTACCTCCTGTAAAAATATTCGAATGATTCGTGCGTTTACTCACAAGGAAAAAGACACGAAATCGAAATGAGTGGATCGTTCTCTAGAATGAAAAACGTGGCCATCGGAGCTAGACGCTCTTTTTAGAATTCCTGTCAAACCTAGAAATAGCAAGTTATCCTAAAGGGAAATCGTGATTTTTTGAGTTTCAACAATCGCTGCTCATTTCTTCTATCTAAAAAGATACCACCTAGAGTTCACTTTAGGTCAAGCACTTTTTGTGAATTTATTCTATTTTGATCCTATCTTTACTGCATGCCCGCCATAATGATACAAAAAAAGATAAGAAGCGCTTGCTTCTTATCTCGGATTTTACTTGTTCAATGGTCATTCTTAAGAAACCTAAATTTTTTCATTGACCACTTATTCTTCTTTCTCTAAGCCAACAAGCACTCGCTGTTTACGGTTCGATTCTTCTGCAACAAAGTTTAAAACTGTTTTCAATTCGCTAGGCGTTGCCTTTTTCTGTAAGATCGAGAAGTTTCGATGATATTTTATCATGATTGTTTCTACTTTTTCTTTCTCAGTCATTGAGCTTCTCCTCCAATTCTTCCTTTGTGTATGTTAATGGCAAAGCGAACGATACATTGTCAACTGCCATCAACGTATGAGAATGGCGATTTTGAAAATCTTTTATAAAAATATTAACGGTCACATTTTCTTTATACAATTCCTTCATTTTAATCAAGTTATATCTTGATTGAAAAAAAGCATTTATAAAATGTTCTTTAGGAACAAAGCGTCCTTCTATTTTTTCACGTTGCTTCGTATAATTCCAAGCAATAAAAGGATCTTGATAGATATAATAGATAAGCACATCATAATTCTTTTTTAAGCATCGCGCAATATTTTGATCAGCTTTTTTAGTGGGTGAAACAAGAATCATTTATTGCGAGAAGTAAGATGGCAAAAATTTCTGTTAATGAACTATACGCAAAAAAACAGACTACATTTGTCATGCAGTCTGCTTTTCCAACTTTTTCTTAATTTAGTGTTTGTCCCACTGTTTTCCGAAAGATTGTTGTTGTGATTCGACATGTCCTCGATGGCCATATACAGGTATTTGATTCAATTGGTTTTCAATTACTTGAAACTCGGTATCTGTAAGCTGTACATCCCAAGCAGCTAGATTTTCCAAAATCCTGCCTCGATTTTTTGATCCAGGAATCGGCACTGCATTCGGGTACTTGTGAAGCATCCACGCCAATGAAATTTGGGCATTTGTCGCCTGCTTTGCTTGAGCGACTTCTGCTAGCATATTTAAAATCGGTTGATTGGCTACGAGGTTTTCTTTAGCCAGCTGAGGGACGAATTTGCGAACATCATCCCCTTCAAAGGATGTATCTGGTGTGACTTTTCCAGATAAAAACCCACTAGCGATTGGTGAAAAAGGAACGACGGCGATCTCGTTCTCAAGACAATAGGGGAAAATCTCTCGCTCACAATCACGCTCAACCATTGAATAGAGATTTTGCACAGCACCAACGGGGGTAATCCCATGTGCTTTAGCAAGTGTCTCCACGGAAACTTGTGAGAGTCCCCATTCTCTGATCATACCTTCTTTGATCAATCGTCCCATCACCTCAGCTATTTCTTCTATAGAAATCTGTTCATTGATTCGATGAAGATAATAGAGATCAATATAATCGGTGCGCAGTTTTTCCATTGAAGCAACCAAATGGTTACGGATGGCTGTGTAAAGAGTTGTGCTTTCATTCACTTCTTTTTCGTCGAGATGATACTTGGTGGCAAGAACAACTTTGTTTCGAAAAGGCGACAGTGCTTTACCCACCAACTCCTCATTATGTCCAGAATAAAACATTTCTTTTCCATAAGCTTCTGCTGTATCAAAAAATGTACAGCCAAATTCGTAAGCTTTGCGAATAGATGCAATACTCTCTTTTTCTTCTGGCACCTTTCCATATCCGTGAGAAAACCCCATACACCCCATTCCGATTGGCGAAACTGCTAAACTTCTGATTTTTCTATTCTTCATATTATAATTCCCTCCTCCATCGATACTTTGTGTGCTCGCTAAGCTAGCTAAACTTTAGCATCTTCGAGTCACTCGAAGTCAAGGAGTTTCTAACAATCATTTTTCTTCCACCTTTTTTCTTTTTGAGGCTCTCAAATAGGAAGCTACTTTTCTCCACAAAATTATCTGTGCTATAATACGCGATATAAAAAGAAAATGATCTACAACAGTTTTTACTAATACGTTCAAACGACTTGCTTGACTTCAGCAAATTATGAAAGGCGTGACCAACATTTACTCTATCAAAGAAGCAGCCACGATCACTGAATTGTCTGAACACACGATTCGCTATTATACCGATATGGGTTTGGTTCCTAGTTTGATCAGGGACAAAAACAACAGACGGGTTTTTAATCAGACTTCCATCAATTGGTTAACTGGTATCAAGAATTTGCGCGAAACAGGCATGTCTTTAGAAGCCATTAAGCATTATATTTCGCTTTGCCTCCTTGGCGATTCGACGATCAAAGAAAGAGCCGACATCATTCAATCGCAAAAAGAAAAAGCGCTCGTTAAACTTACAGAAGCGCAAAAACGAGTCGCTTATTTAGAAAAGAAAAGCAATACCTATCAAGAGCTCATCAACCAGAAAACAGCTTCTAACGATCCATTGAATCCGGCAACTTGGGAGGAGGAAGCAGTATTGCGGAATAGAACTTGAATGAAGATATTTTACCAATGATTTGGATCAATAGACACTTAATTTTTTGATGATTATATTCGTATAGTGCTGAAATAGACTATTCATTACTAAAAAACTGCCATTAAACAGGATTCATTCCCTGCTTAATGGCAGTTTGCTTATTTCCGATACATCTTCAATTCCAAGAACAAATCATTATAGATGCCAAGATACTCAGCACCTAAGTTTTCATAGACTTCGAGGTGTTCCATCAATTCATCGGATGGATAGAACTGTTCGTCTTCGGTGATCTCGTCAGGCAGTAAGGCCATGGCTTCTTGGTTAGGTGTGGAATAGCCGATGTACTCTGCGTTTTGTGCAGCATTCTCGGGTTCCAGCATAAAGTTCAAGAAGGCATAAGCGCCGGCTTCGTTTTGTGAGGTCTTAGGAATGACCATATTATCAAACCACAAGTTGGAGCCTTCCGAAGGGATCACATAATGAATGTGTTCATTTTCGTACATCATGTCGGCTGCTTCCCCAGAAAATGTGACCGCAACCGATGCTTCTTCATTGGCCATGTACATCTTGATTTCATCTGCGACGATGGCTTTGATGTTTGGGGTCATGGTCCGAAGCTTATTGAATGCCTCTTGCAACTGATCATCGTCTTTGCTGTTTAGAGAATAGCCTAAGCTGTCCAAACCTAATCCCATTACTTCACGCGCGCCATCGATCAGCATGATGCTGTTTGCTAATTCGGGTTTCCAAAGATCGTCCCATTGGGTGATCTCACCTTCATCAAAGAATTTATCGTTATAGACGATCCCTAGTGTTCCCCAGAAATAAGGGATCGAATATTGATTGCCCGGATCAAAACTCAGGTCTAAAAAGCGAGGGTCGATATTGTCTAGCCCTTTGATTTTGCTGTGATCCAATGGTTTTAAAAGATTTTGTTCCATCATTTTCTCAATCATGTATTCACTCGGTATGGCGATGTCATAGGACGTACCGCCTTGTTGGATCTTCGTGAACATCGCTTCATTTGAGTCAAAGGTTTCATAATTGACTTTGTAGCCAGTCTCTTCTTCAAACTTACTGATCAAATCAGGGTCGATGTAGTCGCCCCAGTTGTAGATGTTGACGACCTCAGCACCTGCCATACCAGAGGTGCGTTCCAATTCACGGACACCAAAGAGCAAGATCAGGACGATCGCAACAATACCGATAATCAGAGATTGTAGTCGTTTCATCGCAGATTTGCCACCTCCACACGGCGGTTTTTACGTAATTTCTTCGCGCCGTTTTCTTTACTGATAAAGTAATAGCCTACCACCAGAATCATGGAGAATAAGAAGACAAGTGTGCTTAATGCATTGATTTCTAAACTGATTCCTTGACGTGCTCTAGAATAGATCTCTACTGATAAGGTACTAAAGCCATTGCCCGTCACAAAGAATGTCACGGCAAAATCATCAAGTGAATAAGTAAAGGCCATGAAATAGCCGGCGATGATGCCCGGTGTCAAGAAAGGCAAAATGATATTTTTGATGACTTGAAAATTATTCGCGCCTAAATCACGGGCAGCATCGATCATTGAATCGTTCATCTCTTGCAATTTCGGCAAGACCATCAATACCACGATCGGGATACTAAAGGCGATATGCGAAAGCAACACGCTGAAAAAGCCTAAGCTAAACCCACGGAACAAGTTGCCGATCATCGTAAAGAAAATCAAGAAACTGGCGCCAATGATGACATCTGGTGAAACCAGCAAAATATTATTCAAACTCAACAAGGCCGTTCTCGTTCGGCGCTTGCGGGTATAGTAGATGCCCATCGCACCAAATGTGCCAATGATCGTTGCCAGTAATGCTGATAAAAATGCCAGCATAAAGGTGTTCAACACGATGATCATCAAGCGGGTATCTTGAAAGACGGATTGGTAATGTTCAAAAGTGAAACCCGTAAAAGCATTCATGGTGCCTCCTTCATTGAAGGAATAGAAAATCAAATAAAAGATCGGCACGTACAAAAGAATAAAGACGACGATCAGATAAAGATTCGACCAGCGAAATTTTTTCATTTACGTTGCCCTCCTTTTTTCTTTTCTCCCGTAAACAACATCACGAGGAACATGGCGATGATCAAAATGACGCCGATGGTCGAACCCATGCCCCAATTTTGGGTAACGAGAAAGTGCTGCTCGATCGCCGTACCAAGCGTGATCACGCGATTGCCCCCAATCAAACGGGTCAACATGAAGAGGGAGAGCGATGGAATGAAGACGGCTTGGACGCCGCTTTTTACCCCGTTTAACGAAAGAGGGAAAATCACTCGTCGAAACGTATCATAGCTGTTTGCCCCTAAATCGCGACTGGCACTGATCAAAGAGGGATTCATTTCTTCTAAGGCATTAAAAATCGGCATGATCATAAAGGGCAGTTCGATATAGACGGCAACCGTCAAAAAGCTAAAGTCGGTAAACAAAATCTGCTTTGGTCCAACACCCATGATTTCTAGAAAATTGTTGACACTACCGTGAATGCCGAAGATGCCAATAAACGCGTAGGCTTTTAACAATAAGTTGACCCACGTTGGTAAGATGATCAACAGCAGCCACAAATCTTTGTGGCGCAGCTTAGTTAAGAAATACGCTGTCGGGTAGCTGATCACTAAGGTAATCAAGGTGATCAAAAAGGCATACCAAACCGAGTTTAAGGTCATGATCAAATATTTTCCCGAACCTAAGTAGCTTTGATAATTGACCAGCGAAAAGTTGCCGTTCATATCAAAAAAAGATTGGTAGATGATCAATAAGACTGGTGCAATAACAAATAGCAATAACCAAAAGACATAGGGTATCGCATAAAAACGACGCATTTTCGTCATTAGCTTTCCCTCCTAATCTTCGTAGCTCTCTAAACGAGCATCAAAATCTTCTTCGGACTCATTGAAACGCATGACGTGGATGTCTTCTGGTTCAAAGGAAAGACCGATCTTGCTTCCTTCAGTGGCTTTTCTTGTAGAGTGAACCATCCATTCGTTGCCTTGTTCGTCGTAACAAATGATCTCGTAATGCACGCCTCGGAACAATTGCGTATCCACTTCAACGACCAGCTTGCCTTTTTCCGCCGTCGTCAAATTCAAATCTTCCGGACGGATCACGATCTCAACGGCTTCATTCGGCCGCATCCCGCCATCGACACATTCAAATTGCTTGCCGACAAACTCCACTAAGTTGTCTTCGATCATCGTGCCTGTGACGATGTTGCTTTCACCGACAAAATCCGCCACGAAATGGTTGATTGGTTCATCGTAAATATCCACTGGTGTGCCGCTTTGGACGATCTTCCCTTTGTTCATAACGAAAATCTCATCACTCATCGCCAACGCTTCTTCTTGATCATGGGTGACAAAAATAAAGGTGATGCCTAGTCGCTGCTGCAATTCCCGCAGCTCGTATTGCATGTCAGTTCGCAATTTCAAGTCCAATGCGGACAATGGTTCATCAAGAAGCAATACTTTGGGTTCATTGACGATCGCTCGTGCGATTGCGACCCGTTGGCGTTGACCTCCTGACATTTCGCTGATTTCACGATTCTCATAACCAGGAAGTTGTACTAACCGTAACGCTTCTAAGACTTTTTTATTCACTTCATCTTTTGGTAATTTTTTGATTCGCAGACCAAATGCCACATTTTCAAAAACGTTCATATGTGGGAATAAGGCGTAATCTTGAAAGACAGTATTCACTTGCCGCTGATTGGCAGGAACGTCATTGATTCTTTGTCCATCAAAATAAACGTCGCCTTCTGTTGCGTCCGAAAAACCCGCAATGATGCGTAAAATAGTTGTTTTTCCACAACCTGAAGGACCTAACAATGTATAAAAGCGACCTTCTTCAATATCAAAACTCACTTTTTTCAAAACTGTTTCATCATCATCAAATCGCTTCACCACATTGTTGAATGAAATTATTGTTTTTCCCACACTCTTTCCTCCTGTACTATAAATAAGAATCCGTCACGACTACGAGCACACGGCTTTTTTTGCCGGCGATATTTTTTAATTGATGCGGCTCAGTCGCCTGATAATAGATCGATTGGCCTTTACGAGCCTTGTACTGCGTTTCTCCTAACGACAACGCCACACTGCCCTCTAAGACATAGATAAATGTTTCTGCTAACGATGGTTCAAAGGTCTTGTATTCGCCGGCTTTATCAAAAGTCAGCAAGACTGGCTCCATTTCTTTTTCATTGGAATCGGGAATCAGCCATTTCAATTCATAGCCATTTTCTTCATCATAATAAAGCGTACTGTCTTCTTCGCGATAAACCACTTGATGCTGCGCATTTTCTTCTCGGAAAAATTCCTCTGGTGTCACGCCTAAAACTTCTAAAATCGTAAAAAAAGTTTCCATAGAAGGCGAACTCAAATCACGTTCCAACTGTGAGATATAGCCTTTCGTCAAATCGGTCCGCTCGCCTAATTCTTCTTGGGTCAAATTCTTTTGAACGCGCAAATTGCGCAGCTTCTCGCCAATCTCCATGTTCATTCCCCCTTTGATTGACACAACTTCAAATAAAAAAGTTTGCTATAAGTAAACTTCATGTTTAATTTCACTTTTTCTAGTATACAAATAATTGCAAAAAACACAAGCCTTTTTTCTTCATTTCTTTGAATTCTTTTCTCCCTAATCAAAAAAAGGAGTGATACTAAATGCTTGTGCTATAAAGGAAACGATTGGCGGTCCCGTCATTTTCGCTTTTCACAGGTTTAAAAGAACATCTTCTATTTTAACGAAGAAAAGGTAGGTTTAATAATGATCTGTTTTTACTGATTTTTTGATAAGAAGCCCTGCCTTTTCTTGCTTCACTGGTTAAAAAAATAAAACTTATGGTATTATGAGTACAAACCATCAAAGGAGTGTCTGAAATGACGAATTTCTCTACCTTTCGTGTCATGAATGAACCAAATTTTACTGCTTCACTCACAACTGCAACCCTTGACGAGCTGCCAGCAGGCGATGTGCTTGTCCGTGTTGATTACTCAGATGTTAATTACAAAGATGCCTTGGCAGCAAATGAAAATGGCGGCGTGATTCGCACGTATCCGATGACGCCGGGAATCGATTTAGCAGGGGAAGTCGTGGACAGTCAGTCTGCTGATTTTGCCCCAGGCGATCAAGTTTTAGTGACTGGCTATGGCTTAGGGGTTTCTCACCCAGGCGGTTACAGTCAATTTCAACGGGTCCCAGCCGAGTGGCTCGTGAAACGTTCTGCTGGTTTTTCAGCGAAAGACAGTATGACCTATGGCACGGCTGGGTTCACAGCAGCTTTAGCGGTGCAAGAATTAGAGCAGCTGCACTTAGCAAAAGACGCTGCGATTTTGGTGACAGGTGCGAGCGGTGGCCTCGGCAGTGTCAGCATTGCCTTATTGAAAAAACTGGGCTATACAAATATAGTGGCGCTATCTCGTAAAACCGATGCGCAATGGTTGTTAGACCTAGGCGCAGCAAAAATCATCCGTCCGGATGAAGTGGTACCCGAAAAGGTCAAACCATTAGCAAAACAATCGTTTGCAGCGGTCATCGATACTGTTGGCGGTTCATTGCTTGCGGCAATGCTTCCGCAAATCGCTTATGGGGGCGGTGCCTTCTTATGCGGCAATGCTGGTGGGATCAAAATCGAAACGACTGTCTTACCCTTTATTTTGCGTGGGATTCGCGTAATTGGGATCGATTCAGTCAATGTTTCCCATGAGATCCGCACGGCATTATGGGAGAAATTAGCGGGTGAGTGGAATGTGATCGATCAGCTTTACACGAAAGCCATCACTTTGGAAGACTTACCAGAAACGTTGGCAGCTTTATTAGCTGGCACGCACCAAGGACGGACGATCGTTGAGGTGTCACAAGGGCAATGAGAATTTTGATTACGGCTGGCGGTACTTCCGAAAAAATCGATGATGTCCGTGCAATCACGAATCATTCCACGGGTTCACTTGGTCAAGCGATTGCCAATGAATGGCTGCGGTACTCTGAGGTGACCATCGATTACGTTACGACGAAAACTGCCAAGCAACCGCCTACCGATCCACGAGTTACCTGTCATTTCATTGAAGGGACCACGGACTTGTTGGCGCAATTGACCGATTTATTGACGACCCATTCGTATGCTGCCGTGATCCACAGTATGGCAGTTAGTGATTTTACCCCTGCTGCTCATTTTTCAGAAGCAGCCTTTTATGAAGCAATCAACGATGCCCTACCGACTTATGACAACCAGGTCACTCCGGCATTGATGGCACACGTGCTCGCACAATCTGAGGCAACGGCAGGCAAAGTTTCTTCTAATACGGATCATTTGTTTTTAGTGTTGAAGAAAACCCCGAAAGTGATCCAAACCATCAAAGCATTACATCCGACAACCTTATTAGTCGGATTCAAATTATTAGTAGCCGTCGCAGAAGACGAGTTGTTTGCGGTCGCACGAAAAAGTTTGCTGGCTAGCCAAGCGGATTATGTGTTGGCCAACGACTTGACGCAAATTTCAGGAAACCAGCATGTTGGCCACCTTTTGACACAAGAAGGACAAATCGGGACTGGTCGCACAAAAGCTGAGATCGCAACCTTGATCGTTGACACATTACGCAATGACCTGCGTGCTTAGCTAGATGTTTTTTTAGAAAAGGAGAAAGAATCATGAAACAAAAACACGTTCTGCTTGGCGTCAGCGGCAGTATCTCTGCATACAAAGCAGCCGACCTGACCAATGAATTAACCAAAAAGGGCTATGCAGTGGATGTCTTAATGACTCAAAATAGCACACAATTTATTACGCCTTTGACGTTACAGTCATTATCCAAACGCCCGATCCATGTGGATGTTATGCAAGAGCGCCAACCAGATCGGATCAATCATATTGAACTAGCCAAACAAGCCGATCTTTTCTTGCTCGCCCCAGCCAGTGCTAACAGTATTGGCAAGCTGGCGCATGGGTTAGCCGATGATTTGATCTCAACAGTTGCCTTAGCGTTGCCGTTATCCGTGCCCCGCTTGATTGCACCAGCCATGAATACCGTCATGTACGAAAACCCGATTGTTCAAAGAAATTTGGGGATTTTGAAAGAAGTCGGCTTCCAAGAGATTGAACCCCGTGAGGCGTTACTGGCTTGCGGTGATTTCGGCAAAGGCGCATTAGCAGCAACAGAAACGATTCTCGAAAAAGCATTGACTGCTTTGGAAGTACGGAGTGTCTAACAATGAAAAAAATATCAACTTTTGAACTTGTCTTAACAGCTTTCTTTTTAGGAATCTTGATTCTTTTAGCATCGGTACCCTTTCTTGGGTTTATTCCCTTAGGACCAATCAATGCGACAACGATGCACATTCCTGTGATCATCGCTTCCATTGTATTGGGCCCTCGGATCGGCGGCTTTTTAGGCGGCGCCTTTGGGATCATCAGTATGGTGCGTTCGACATGGATCATCACCCCGCTTTCTTTTGTCTTCTCTCCTTTCGTACCGATTTATGGGAGTGATCAAGGAAGTTGGAAAGCAATCCTCGTAGCGCTGATTCCCCGTATTTTGATTGGTGTCGTTCCTTATTTTGTTTATAAAGGCTGTCAAAAAATCTGGAAAAACAAACAGCAAAGTCTTTCGCTACTGATTGCTGGTGTTGCCGGAGGTTTGACGAATACGATCCTGGTAATGAACTTAATCTACTTCTTGTTCCAGCAAGAATATGCGGAGGTTGTGGGAAAAGCCGGCAATGCTGTTTACGCAGCGATTTTGGGTGTGATCTTCGCCCAAGGCGTGCCTGAAGCCATTGTAGCGGGAATCGCCACGATGGCAGTTGGAACCGTTCTTTTGCGCTTAGTCATGAACCGCAAAAAAAATCGAATCTAAAAAATAGCGACCGCCTAAAGTTAGCTTTTTGGCTAACTTAGGCGGTCGCTTCCCTTTTGAGTGACTCATAAACTTTGTGTCATCTGGAGTGCTTCGACAAGCTCTTGATACTGCTCTTGGGTCAAATACTCTTCATAAAATGTCAGATAATCATCGATATCTGCTTGGGTCAAATAAGGCAGCTCTTGCTTGATTTGCAGTAGCAGTTCCTCGAACTCCTCATCCGTCAGCATATAAGAAGACCAATCATCGGCTTCATCATAGCTATCCCAGTACTCATCATCATAATCATTCTCATACCCATCGTCATAGCTGTCATCCCAGCCATAATCATAGGGAGAAAACAATTCTTCTGGGTCAATCAATTCTTCCGCTGTGGGGATCGCAACGGCAGTATCACTTTTCTTTCCTGTAAAAGTCACCGTAGCTCCGATAGTCGTTTGCAGCTCATCCGCTTGCACGAAGTGAAAAGCCATTTTCTGCTGATTTGTTTTCGTATTGACGGTCATAGCTAAGTCAAACTGCTCGACTTCTTCCAGCATCGTTTCTAATTCGGCGACTTGCTTTTGATCGGCACCGTGTTCTTGGGCATAGGTTGCATAATCTGCCAATTCTTCTTTGGTAAACGTATGGCTGATCGTATCTCCATCTCTTTTGAAAGCATCCGGTTCGAAGGTTTTCAAATAGTCTGCAAACGTCTCATTATGAAAAAGACTGTTCATGGTAAAGAGGTTTTCAGGCGCTTTTTCTGCTTCGGTTGTCTCCTCGTCGTCCTCTGCAAAAGTTCCTTCGCCAAAGTAAGAATCTAAGGTTTCTTGATCGATGCGCAGGTACTTGCCCTCATATTCCCCAGCGTCTGGTGTTGTTCCATAACTGTCATCACCAAATGCGCTGATATACCCTTGCAGTGTTTCATAGATTTCAGCTGACACATACGCTTCTTGTTTTTCAGGATCGACGATCAGCTTGATCGGCAGCTCCTGCCCCCCATAAGCGACTGCCAGATTGAGTAAAATCGCTTTGGTTTCCTTGTCTTGGACGAAGTCCCCTTTAAATGACGAGCCGACTAACTGTGACATCAACATAGAGGCATACCTATCGGCTTCTTGACCGTATTCGCTGCTGTTGCCTATCTCAAAGGTATCGATCGTCGCTTGGAATTCACCAGCATTCGTTGCTTGCTGATTCGTCAACTGTTCGGCAAACTGTTCTTGCGGTAATTTCGTACAGCCACCGAAAAGAAAGGCGAACCCAACAAACAAAATGATGCGTCCCCACTTTTTCATCCTGCTCACTCCTTTTCGTTTATTGTACCGAAGACTGCGAAAGCTTACAATCCTAAGCTCTTTTTATTAGCTCTCATGAAAAAAAGATTGCCCCGGGGGACAATCTTTTCGCTAATCTATTCTTCACCGATGATTCGGACTTCTGTTTCTAAGGTGACATCAAAAGTTTCTTTGATGACTTGTTGGATATGGGCAATCAGTTCAACGTAATCCGTGGCTGTTGCTTGATCGACATTCACGATAAAGCCCGCATGTTTTTCTGAAATTTGGGCACCGCCCCATTTCAGTCCTTGTAAGCCTGCATCTTGGATCAGCTTGCCGGTAAAATGACCGACTGGACGTTTGAAGACACTCCCACAAGAGGGGTATTCTAGCGGTTGCTTCAATTGCCGCAATTCTGTCAGTTCATCCATTCGCTTTTTGATTTGTTCTTGATCACCTTTTGTTAGATCAAAGCGACTGCTCAAAATGATCATCTTTTGCTCTTGCAACTTGCTATGACGATAAGCAAATTCCATTTCTTCCTTGGTATATGTCACGATTTGACCATCAGCCAGCAAAACGTCGCAGGACTCAAAGACATCTTGGATCTCGCCATCATAGGCGCCTGCATTCATAAAGACGGCACCGCCGACACTGCCGGGAATCCCGCAGGCAAATTCAAAACCAGTCAAGGATTCATGCAAAGCGACATAGGTGGTATCGATCAACTTTGCTCCAGCATCGACGATCAAAGAAGTGCCGTCTACCACGATTTGGTTCATTTCCGACAGCATGATCACCACGCCACGAATACCACCATCACGGACGATCAAGTTGCTGGCGTTTCCTAAGACGATCCAAGGAATCGCTTGTTCTCGGCAATAATCAAGCAGCTGTTTAGCCTCTTCTGCTGTTTTGGGAAAAGCCAAAATGTCTGCCGGTCCACCAGTTTTTGTATACGTATAGTTCAATAAGGGTTCATCTTTTAATAAGGCAATTTCAGGGAATTGCGCAATCATCAAGTCTTTATTCACGAGAAGGTTTCCTTTCACAATAAACATCTCACTTATTTTAGCATGTTCAAGGAAAAGTTGCTACCTCTGGTGAATCAAAGAAAAGCTTAATAATCGAATGACCTGATTAATAAAGAGTAAGCTTCAAAAAAAGTGTTTTGTTATTTCAGATAATCGTTCTTTCATCTCCGTTGTGACTTTATCGACTACTTCTAAGTTGCTGCGATGCAAGAGGTCCACACTGCGAATATGCTGACAAAGAATCGTCCCTTGAACTTTATTCTTTTGTGTTTCGGTAACTGTTTGAAACGCATTCGATCGAGCGAATTTTTCTTCTACATATTTTTTTGAGCTACTGATTGGCATCACTAAGACGGTATTGAAACTCTTGTTATAATAATCATTACTAACCACCACACACGGTCTTTTTTTTGCCATTTCATTTCCTTTGGTGGGATTTAAGTCAATAAAAAGAATATCTCCTTGTCTTACCATTCAATATTCTCCTCACCTAAATCTTCTCCAAAAAACATCTCACCTGTATCAAATTTCCCCGTTTCTTCTACGATCGCTAATTCTTGTTTCCAAAAATCTTCAAAGGAAGGTGCTGCTTTTTCGCCTGTTACCTTGATCTCGCCTTCTGGAGTAAATTCAAAAATTACCCGCTGATTCTCTTTTAAGCCTAACTTTTGCCGCACACTTTTTGGAATAGTTATTTGATTTTTCGAAGTCATTTTCGCTGAAACTTGCGCTTTGATCGTCATGTGAACTGCCCCCTTTTCAAAACGATTGTAACATAAAACGTAAGGAAAAGTAAGGATTTATTAATCCTTTTTCGTACCACAAACGAATTTTCTCTAGCATCCAAATTTAATCCTCATTCTTCCTCCTTGTTTTCCTTATTCCGCTCACTTGCTTTGCGCTTCTGGCTTTTTTAGGTAAAATGGGAGGCGTAGTGGAAAATAAGGAGGAGTCTTAATGAAATTTATTTCTTGGAATGTGAATGGTTTACGGGCCATCGTTAAAAAAAATTTTTCTGAAGTGTTTGAAGCCCTCGATGCTGATTTCTTTTGTTTACAAGAAACAAAGCTGCAAGAAGGTCAGATCGAATTGGATTTACCAGGCTATCATCAATACTGGAATTATGCGGAGAAGAAAGGCTATTCTGGCACGGCGATTTTCGCAAAAGAACCTGCGCTATCCGTCCGTTATGGATTAGGGATCGAAGAACATGATACGGAAGGTCGCGTCATCACGCTGGAGTATCCTGAATTTTTCTTGATTACTTGCTACACACCGAATTCCCAAAATGAATTGCGCCGCTTGGATTATCGCATGACTTGGGAAGATGCCTTTTTGGCTTACTTGACTGAATTGAAACAACAAAAGCCAGTGATTCTCTGTGGTGATTTGAATGTTGCCCATAAAAATATCGATATCAAAAACTGGAAAACCAATCAAAAAAGTGCTGGGTTTACACCTGAAGAACGGGAAAAGTTTTCAACTCTTTTGGCTGCTGGCTTTACCGATACGTTCCGTTATTTCTATCCAGATGCAGAAGGCATTTATTCTTGGTGGAGCTACCGTTTCAACGCTCGCAAAAACAATGCCGGCTGGCGCATCGATTACTTTGTCGTTTCGGATGACTTAAATGAGCGCTTGCTAGACGCCAAGATCCATACAGATATCATCGGCAGTGACCATTGTCCGGTGGAACTGGATCTCAACTAACCGTAGGAAAACTTCAGTTTTTCTTAACGTTTGTTCGCTTTTCATTCTTTGATTTTGTGCTAGAATGGCAATGAGGTGAGTCTGATGAATTTTATCGCAATGGACTTTGAAACAGCAAATTATCAAAAGCATAGTGCCTGTTCCCTTGCACTAGTCATGGTACAAGACAGCAAAATCGTGGGCGAATATTACACATTGATCCAACCGGAAACGGAATTTTTTTGGAAAAACATTCAAATTCATGGCATCCGTCCAGAAGATGTGCAAGAAGCGCCTAAGTTTCCTGACGTATGGAAACAAATCCAACAATATTATCAATTAAATAGTCTGATCGTTGCGCATAATGCTGGTTTTGATACCGGCGTTTTGGCGGGGTGTCTTGACTATTATGGGTTGTCACAACCAAACTATCTTTCCTTGTGCACGGTACGAACAAGCCGCAAACTGTATCCAGAATTTACGAACCACAAATTAAATACGGTTTGTGAGCAATTGCAGATTCCTTTACTAAACCACCATGATGCCTTGGAAGATAGCCGGGCATGTGCCCAAATCTTATTGCGTCAAGAAGAAGAATTTGGCATCGATCCATTAAAAAAATTGGTTTTAGTCAAATAAATAAGAACGTGCGTCCTAAAGTCAGCATTGCGCTAGACTTTAGGACGCACGTTTTCATTTAAGGAAGCATTCATTTCAGGTCAGGTCGATCCAATAATGACAGATTACAGCGCCATCTTCAGGATCAATGGCTTTTTCGGTTAGTTTACCGCCGTTATTTTCAATGACTTTGGCGGAGGCGCGATTGGCTTCTTCACAGGTTACTAACACGTTGTTCAAGCCAAATTGTTTGGCCTTTACCAATGACTGTGCCAGCATTGCCGAGCCGATGCCTTGCTTTCGATGATCTGGGTGCACCGAATACCCGATGTGTCCGCCAATTTGGCGCAAGTATGCATTAAGTGTCAGACGCAGATTCAAGAGACCGACCACTTTTTGATCTTGGATAGCCAGATAGGTACGGGCGGGAACGAATCCTTCTGGTACTGTTTCTGCTGTTTTAAAATCCGCCAATCCCTTTAACCAGTCTTTGGCTGTCGGACTTTCTACAAGTCCTGCCCCACCATGGATGACTTCTTGATTCTTCTCGAACGCTTGTCGATACGCTTCGATTTGATCGCAGTCTGCGATCGTCGGTTCCCGAAACTCCATTTCCTTCACTCCTTTTTTATGATTCAAAAAGACGTGCCATCATCAAGACATCAACTTTTTGCCCCTCGCGGGTTTGCACTGCTTCTTTCATGCAGCCTTCTGTTAAAAAACCAAATTTTTGATACAGATGGATCGCTCGTAGATTTCTCGCTTGGACGGTCAACTCGATGCGGGTCAATTCGCCAACTTCTACTACCCAGTCCAGTAATTCTTCAATCAGGAGCGAACCTAAGCCCAAGCCCCAATAGTCTTTTAAAATCGAGATACCGATCTCCCCGACATGGGCTAATTGCCACTCTTCGTTGCCTTTGACTGATGCCATGGCGATCAATTGTTCTTGATCAAATGCCAACAACAGCAAATAGTCCTCCCGTTCATAGATAGCATCCAACTGTTCTGCCAATAGGGCTTCTGGCAACGCCAAGCCGCTTTCGTCCATTAAGAGAAAATCCGTTTCTTCTCCTAGCTGTTGACTGACTGCTAACACGGCTTTCGCATCAGCACCCGTGGCTTCTTTGATCTGTAATTGGATCTCACTCATGGGCTGCCTGCCATTTGGTTGTGATCCGTTGCAAAAAGGCGGTTGCTTTGGAGCCATATGCATGACATTTCACAAGACGTTTTTGTTCATCTGTATCATCTTTTTCCAAAATCAGTTCTAAATAATCCTCTGGCAGGGAGGCTTCTAAGAGATTGCCCCACTCGATCACACACAAGCCATCCCCTTCGAAATAATCATCCAGTCCTAAATCTTCTGCACCGTATTCCACCCGATAGACATCCATATGGTACAGGGGCATCCGCCCATTGGTATATTCACGAATGATCGTATAGGTCGGACTTTTGATCAGTTGCTCGATCCCTAACCCCAAGGCGATGCCTTTCGTCAATGTTGTTTTGCCAGCACCCAAGTCGCCCGTCAATACCAGATTATCCCCTGGATCGGCTACTTCTCCAATGATTTTTGCAAATGCTGCGGTTGCTTCTAAGTCGTTAATGGTAAACATAGTCCCCATCCTTTGATCAATCTAATTTACTAGTTGCTAGTATAGCTTGTTTTTCAAGGAATTGTAAAGAAGGAGCTTAAGGAAAATTTCCCGACGACCACTGGATCGTTGATTCATATGGACGCCCCCTGCTTTGTTGCCCTCAACTTTCCAAAAGCAAAACAAAAAACTGACCCTCAACGGATCAGTTTTTCATAAGTGCAGCGATTGGCTGCTTATTTCTCCATTAATGTTTGTGCAGCAGTAATGATTGATAATTTGTAGACATCTTCTTCATTTGAACCACGGGACAAATCAGAGATTGGTTTGTTCAACCCTTGTAAGATTGGTCCAATCGCTTCAAAGTTACCGAAACGTTGGGCGATCTTGTAGCCAATGTTTCCTGATTGTAAATCGGGGAAAACAAAGACGGTTGCTTTACCTGCTACTTCAGATTCAGGAGCTTTCAATTGCGCAACTGCTGAGATATACGCAGCATCGAATTGCAATTCTCCATCGATTTGATATTCTGGTGCCAATTCTTTGGCGATTTTTGTTGCTTCAACGACTTTATCTACTTCCGGTGCTTTCGCAGAACCTTTCGTTGAGAAGCTTAACATAGCAACTTTTGGATCGATTTCAAATAATTCAGCGGTTTTCGCTGAGTCAACAGCGATTTCTGCTAGTTCTTGTGCATTTGGGTTTACATTGATGGCACAGTCTGAGAACAAGTATTTTTCTTGGTCACGACCACGAACCATTAAGAAAGCACCACTTGTACGGCTCACACCTGGTTTTGTTTTGATGATTTGTAAAGCGGGTCTTACTGTATCACCCGTAGAATGGATCGCTCCGGAAACCATTCCTTCAGTAATGCCCATGTAAGTCAACATTGTACCGAAATAGTTGACATCTTTTAAGATTTCTTCTGCTTGTTCTTTCGTTGCTTTGCCGTTGCGGCGTTCCACAAAAGCTTCAACCATTTCATCCCAACGATCATAATTTTCAGGATCTAAAATTTCAAAGTTTGATACGTTGATTCCGCGAGCTTCTGCTGCTTTTTCGATTTCAACCGGGTTACCGATCAAAACGGGTTCAATCAATTCTTCTGAACGTAGACGGCTAGCAGCACCTAAGATACGAGGATCTGTTGCTTCTGGAAAAACGATTTTGATATGACGACGCACGATTTTAAATTTTAAACTTTCGAATAATTCCACGGGTAAAGACCTCCAGTTTTTTTATACCCTTCCATTGTACAATAACTGCGAAAAAAAGAACAGATAAAAATCCTGTATTAGTCGATTATTTTAAATATCGTTACCTTTTTCACAAAATCATCAGTTCTAAATAACACAGTTTTACAACTGTGTTATTTTTTCTGGTAACGCCCAAGAAATCGGTTCTTCCCCTAATGCCAGCAACGCTTGATTGATCTTAGAAAAAGGCTTTGAACCAAAGAATCCTCGATGTGCCGACAACGGACTTGGATGAGGCGCTGTTATAATAATATGTTTGCTGGTATCTAGTAAAGCGGCTTTCTTTTGAGCGGGTTTGCCCCAAAGCACAAAAATGACCGGTTCTTCTCGTTGATTCAATTTTTCGATAATCGTATCTGTCAGCTGCTCCCAGCCATGCCCGTGATGTGAATAGGCTTGTCCCTCACGTACCGTCAATACGGTATTCAACAATAAGACCCCTTGCTGCGCCCATGGCACAAGATAGCCATGGGACACAGGTGCAATCCCTAAGTCATCGGCTAATTCCTTGTAAATATTGCGTAAGGAAGGCGGTATTTTGACCCCCGGCTGCACGGAAAACGACAGTCCGTGGGCTTGGTGAGGGCCATGATAAGGATCTTGACCTAAGATGACAACTTTTACGTCATGGTATGGTGTCAGTTTAAGTGCTTCATAAATATGGTCCATCGCTGGATGGATCTTTTGCTGGGCATATTCTTGTTTCAAGAAAGCCCGTAGTTGTTGGTAATAGGGTTGCTCAAATGATTCTTGCAATTGCTCTTGCCAATCATTGTCCAATAGTCGTTTCATGGCGAATCTCCTTTGTTTTCTTCTAGGATAACAAATCCCGCCCATTAGAAACAAGAATTACTCTTCGAAAGAAAAAAAATCCGTGATTTATGGTACACTATTTGTAGAAACGATTAAGAAAGGACGCTGACAATGATCAAATTAATTGCTTCTGATATGGATGGTACGCTTTTAAATGCCAGTATGCAGATTTCAGAAGAAAATATCCAAGCAATCAAATATGCCCAATCCAAAGGAATCGAATTTATGGTCGCAACTGGCCGTAACCGTAAAGAGGCATTGCCACCGCTGCAAGAAGCCGGAATCGACTGTGCAATGATCACTTTGAATGGGGCCCAAGTCTATGACGAAACGGGTAATTCATTATTTACTGTGCCGATCAGCCATGAACAAACTCGTTCGTTGATCGACCTACTAAAAGAAAACGACATCTATTTTGAGATCTCAACGAGCAATGGGATCTATTCGGAAAGTCAGACACGTCGGATCGAAAATTTTGCGATCCATACGGCAGAAGCAATGCCCCATTTAACCCATAAGATGGCGATTGCTATGACAGCAGCCCGTTTAGAATTTTTACCGATCAATTATGTCGATGATTTCAGTGAGTTGTTTTCGATCGAAGAATTAGAATTTTTGAAAGTGATCTGCTTCCACCAAGACGGTGCCCGGGTATTGGGTCCTATCACGAAAATCATCGATGGGTACGGCGATCTAGTGGTGACTTCTTCTGGACAAAACAATATTGAGATCAACCACCGAAACGCGCAAAAAGGAATCGCAGTGGCACATGTCGCCAAAGACCGGATGATCTCACTGGCGGAAGTGATGACGATCGGTGACAACTTAAATGATGTAAGTATGCTGCAACTGGCAGGCGTTAGTTTTGCAATGGGAAATGGCGAGTTAGAGGTAAAAGAAGTCGCGAAGTATTTGACGGACACCAATATTGAGGCTGGTGTCGGCAAAGCAATCGTTCGGGCAATTGATGAAAATCTTTAAACCACGCAGCTTTTTGGGGATACATGAGGAGGCGTAAGTATGTCAGAATTTTTCATCCAAGATAGGCAACTTAGCAGAGTCACACGAACCATTGTCAAAGATGAAACAGGCAAATCACTATTTTTGATGGTGGGACGTTGGGGAACCAAGGGCGATGCCCTCTCCCTTTACCGTTTAAATGGGCAAATGGTCGCTAGTATCAAACAAATCAGCTTTACTTTTGGTACACGCTTTGAGATCTACAAAGACTTTGAGAAAGTCGGTACACTGCAAAAAATCTTTAACTGGCCAGGTGATTTCTACTATATCCAGCAGCTTCACTGGGCGGTCCACGGCGATATCTATAATCATCGCTATGGGATCCATCATTTCAATAAAAAGATTATGGAGATGGACAAAGCGACCTTGTTGACGGGGGATTATTATGTACTGGATGTTGTCGATGACCGGGATGCGCCGGTCTGCATCTGTATTGCGGCCGTCATGGATTACTGGCTGTACAATCGGCACCGCAAAAAAGACCATCCTCTTGAGCTTCGACTAACAAATGGAACCAGCTGAAAAATCAGCTGGTTCTTTTTTGCATATGGTCGTAAAGATGGCCACTGATCTCTCTTTGGGCCACGACTTCAAATCCGTGCTTTTCATAGAGCCGCTTCGCATGGGGATTTGCTCGGTCAACACTCAAGCCGATCACCTCATAACCATCTCTAGAAGCAATTTTCGGCAATGCTTCTAACAAGGCTGAGCCGACGCCTTTGCCCCGAAATTTCTCAGCCACACAGATGGTATCTAAGTACCATTCATTTGGTAAAGTCTCTTCATCGATAAACAGCTTCATGTCTTTACTCAAACCGTACTGTTCCAGCACTTTATCTAGAGGCTGATCGATCGTCGCCTCTTCTTTGTCTGGATATCCAAAGGCGACGCCAGCAACTTCTCCGTCGATCTCATTGACTAGCGCACGGCGAAAGCCGTAACGATAATCGGGTTCTAGCATGGCATCTGCCAAGATCTCTAAGGTCTTGGCTTCTCCGATCTCTTTGACAAACGGCAATTCCATGTCCTTTAAAATGACTAAAACGAGTTCAGCCATGACAAAACGATCTTCTTCTTTTGCAAATCTTATCACGTTTTTTCCTCCTTGCTTCTATACATAGAATAACAATTCTCTCAAGAAAAACCAAGTTGAATCGACAAAGGATCAACACAAAGTCTTCCTTGTTTATTCATGTAATTCCAACGGCAAGCCGTCTGGATCTTGGAAAAAGGTCATCTTCTTATTGGTGAAGGTATCAAAACGAATCGGTTCGCACACAATCCCTTTAGTGGCTAACTCCGCTACGACTGCTTCAATATTTTCCACCGCAAAGGCCAAATGTCGCAAGCCGGCTGCTTCGGGAAAACTTGGTCTTGCTGGTGGGTTTTCCACCACAAACAGTTCTATTTCTGATTCCCCAAAGCGCAAGTCGATTTTTACATCTTTCTTTTCTGGGCGCGCATGTTCACGAATCACTTCAAAGCCTAATTTTTCTACATAAAACTCTTTGGTCTGTTGGTAATTACTAGCGATGATCGCCACATGATGCATTTTTGAAAACATTATTGCCACTCCTTTGTATTGGACTCCTCTCTCAGTTTAAAGCCTTTGGCTGCATTTTACTAGAAAAGACTGCCGAAGTTCTCCTCTTTTCATAAATGGTTTCTGTTATACTAGAAAGCGGAAGGTGATGAAAAAATGAAACTACTTTATATTTCAATCTCTGGAAATACCCGTGCATTCGTCAACCGCTTGTTGGCCTATGCAGATCAGCAAGACACACCGAGCACTTGGGAAGCCAAAGAAATTCATGACAATAGTGTCTTTGAACAAGAAGACGAACCTTATGTGGTTTTTGTCCCTACCTATTTAGAAGGTGGAAACGGCGTCGATAACGGCGATCAGGAGATCCTCACAGAAACCATGCGGGAATACATTGACTATGAAAACAACGCCGCTCTTTGCTTAGGCGTGATCGGCAGCGGCAACAAAAACTTTAATTATCAATATTGCTTGACCGCAAAGCAATATGCGGAACAATTTTCGATTCCGTTCTTAGCGGATTTCGAGCTGCGAGGCACGACCCAAGATATTGAACGGATCTATGCTTGTTTAAAAGAAATCGATCCTGCCCACAGCAACACTTAGCTTTAGCCAGCATTCATTAGCCATTAGGAGGACTTTTGCATATGGAACCACAAACGATGGTCATTTTGATCATACTCGCCAGCATTCTCATCTTGACCGCACTAGATATCTGGAATCGATACAAAGTACGCCGTTACGTTCGGCTTGCTTGGGGAAAACTTCCCCGTCAGCCCCGCTTTGATAAAGAAGCGAGTTTGAAAAAAGCTTGGCTGACTGAGAAGAAGTTTCACGATTTTGATAGCGAGGTCGATGACATCACTTGGTATGACTTGGATGGCTTTTCGTTGTTTGAGTCCATTAATCTGACGTTTTCCAGTGTTGGTTCAGAAGCGTTGTACCAGCAATTACGCAATTTCCACTTCAAGCCGGACAAACAGCTGACCAAATTGATCGACTTTTTTGCTGCTGACAGTGCCGCACGCGAACAATCCCAATATACGTTTGCTCGTTTAGGAAAACAAGATGATAATTTTTCGAAAGCCTACTTGGCCAATGAAGCGGCGCAATCGATCGGTTCTCTGCCGTTCTTTGTCTTTTTAGGTGTGCTGCCATTAGTCGGCATCTTGCTGCTCCTGCTGGGGATTGTCCAAGGTCTCCTGTTGACGTTGATTAGTGTCGTTTTCAATACGATCTATTACTCCATCAAAAAAGCCAAGCTGGAAACAGAACTGAACAGCATGCGCTATTTGGTTCAAACGATTGCCTGTGGCAGTCAGATCGCTAAAATCAACACGCCCCTCCAAGATGAGATCAAACAATCTTTGTCACCATTAAAGAAGATCACTCGTTTCGCTTTCTCGTTTCGTGCCAAAAACGGCAGCGAAGGAGACATGTTGTTTGAATACATCAATATCATTTTTATGCTGCCGTTTATTTCCTATCAAACGGTCACCACTACTCTGGCCAAACACCAACAAGCAGCCATCGATCTGTGGAATTTGCTGGGAAAATTGGAAGTCGCAGCCGCCATTTTAAATTTTCGCACGTATATGCCCATCACTTGCCTACCGACCTTCCAAACAAGCGGAGGTGTAGAAGCAACGGGTACGTATCATCCCCTTCTGAGTGAAGCAGTCATGAATGATGTCACTTGGAACCACAATACCCTTGTAACTGGCTCCAATGCCTCAGGCAAATCGACATATGTCAAAAGTGTCGCCATCAACTGTATTTTGGCACAAACCATCCAGACAGCAGTAGCTGAAACCTTTACGATGGTTCCTGGTCACGTCATTACCTCGATGGCTGTCGAAGATGATCTATTTGAAGGCGACAGCTATTTCGTGGCGGAGATCAAATCCATCAAACGCCTGCTAGATACCGTTGCCACGAAACAGCGCTGCTACTGTTTTGTTGATGAGATTTTAAAAGGAACCAATACGGTGGAACGAATCGCTTCTTCTGCTAGCATCATCCATTGGTTGCGAGCCTACCCATCATTGGCCTTTGTCGCTACCCATGATATTGAGCTGACTGAAATTTTGAAAAATGATTGCCGCAACATTCATTTTTCTGAACAAGTCACGGAAGATGACGGCATCTCCTTTGATTATAAGGTCAAATCCGGTCCTGCCTTGAGCCGCAACGCGATCGCCCTCTTAAAAGTCATGGGCTACCCTGAAACGATCGTTCAAGACGCCTATGCCGCCGCCAATGATTTTGATCAAAATCGTAAATGGCAGGAATTATAACTTCACACAAACAAAAGCGCCTTATCCCAGTGTCAGTCACAGGATAAGGCGCTATTTTATGTTTCATTTAGTCAAACAAACCAGTCGTTAAACTGTATTGCTCTCCTTGTAGCACATCATATTGGATCAAATTGTAGGCATCATAGATTTCTTGGGCTTCTTTATCCAACGCAAGAGTCGTCTGCCATTGTCCCTCTTGATAATACTGACCCAGTTCAAAAGCCGGCAACTCATCTTGCAAGGCCAACAACAACTGGTAAAACCCGCTGGTTGGTTGATCACTGGCTTCTAATAGGTTCGGCGCAAAATAAAAAGGACTTGTTACTGGTACATCTTCTGGCGCAAAATTCCCTTGCGAATCAACCATCAAAAATTCGGTTTCATGCAGGGCAGCCGTTTCATTTTGATCCTTGATCTCATCGTCATAAATGCCTGGTAAATGATCTCCCCAAAAGACGACCAGCGTTCGCCGATCCAGCTGCTCTAATTCAGCCACAAAGTTTTTCAACGCTGTACTGCTATAAGAGATATCCTGCAGGTAGTTTTCCAAAGAAGCCATATTGCCCGGACCGCTCGCTTGGTAATTCAACGTATCGTATTTGCCAGCATAAGGCATATGGGTCTGCATCGTCACTAAATGGACAAATTGCGGTTGCTGATCGTTTTCCAACAAAGCCAGCACTTCTTTGTAGGCCGCCTCATCAGAGATATAAGGATTATTTTCGATTTTGTCGGTATAGGTCATCGTATCTTGATCGATAAACTGTTCAAACCCCATCACCCCATAGACATCCTTGCGTTTGTACATCGATGTATCGTAAGGATGGATCGCCGTTGCCGTATACCCTGATTGTTCCAAGAAAGAAACCAAGGATGGCAGTTGCGTCAATTTCGGCACTAGCATCGTGTAAGGCGTTGTCATCTGTGGATTCAATAGGCCCATAGCAAAACCAGTCAACGCTTCAAACTCGATGTTTGCCGTACCGCCTCCATAATTTTGCGAAAGCATTTTTCCACTGATGGTTTGATCGGCGACGTGGTAATAGTCTTTCAACGGATCGCCGGTGATCGATAAGCCATTTAAATGGCTCGGGTCGGAAAAACTCTCGCTCATCACATAGACGATATTTGGTGCTTCACTTTCACGGTCTTGATTTTTCTCCGCCGCCTGTGCATTGTAGGTGTCCGCAATCGCTTGGATCGCTTCTTTTGAATACCCCTCAGGCTTCGTCATGGCATCTACCCGCAGGTTGTACAAAAAACCACCGATAAATCCCGTATTGTAGTAGTTCATTTTTTGTGAATACGGAATCCAGAGCGCCGTCTGATTGTAGGCTTTGCGTAAAAGGTTGTTGCTGTCGTTGAAGTGTGAAACATAGACTAAGCCCAGCGAGCATACGACCAGCACCGCTCCTCGCATCACTTGCAAACGCCGGTTTAATTTGCGGCTGCGATAGATACTCCAGCCGATCGCTCCGATCGCCACCAGAGCGAAGAGGATGGCTAAGAAAAAGGCGCCATTGCCGATCATAGTTCGTAGAAGGTCGAATTGAGTGACCATCTTTAAATCATCGGGATAGATTGGTTCTTGGCGATAGACCATCTTCGTGTGATTGGCATACCCTAAGATTCCGATGACGACACTATAAAAGATGCCCCCAATCAGTACCGAACCTGCCAAGCTGGCAAACACCCCATACACCAGCAGTAGCACCCCACAAGCCAAGAAAAACTTTGCTGTATGCCACGAAAAGGCAAATTTCAAGGCTAATTCAACGGAAAGATTGTTTTGACACCATTGCAAATATAAATTACTGAAAATGATCAACAGGACGATGGCGATGCCTTTTAATGCGATCTTCAGATAAGGATGGCTATTTATTTTCACGAAGGAACATTCCTCCTTTTCTACACGTTCTAGGTACCCTCGTATTTTATGCTTTCAAGACAAGAAAGTAAAGCCAGGGCAAGAAGCTTTTGTTATTTTTAAAGAAAGCAACCCTCATAAAAAAGAGTCTAAGGTTTCTTGCCCCCTAGACTCTTCTTTCTATCCGAATGGAACTCAATCACTGGTTTCGTTTATTTCCAAAAATCGTCAAAAATCGTGACCGGCAAGTGGCGTTTATGTTGCGTTTTGTTCCACCAGTTTTCAATGGTTTGTTGGGCTTCAGCCGCAATTTCCTTGCCTTCTAAATAGTCATCGATGTCGTTGTAGGTCACTCCTAAAGCTGCTTCATCTGCAACTAAAGGTTTGCCGTCTTCCAAGTCCGCAGTTGGGACTTTTGTATACAATGCTTCTGGTGCGCCTAAGTATTGCAAGAGTTGGCGGCCTTGGCGTTTGTTTAAACGAAACAGTGGTAAGATATCGGCACCGCCATCGCCGTATTTCGTAAAGAAGCCGGTGATATTTTCAGCAGCGTGATCCGTACCCAGAACAGCTCCTGCTTTTTCACCCGCAATGGCATATTGCGTAATCATCCGTTGACGGGCTTTGATATTGCCTTTATTAAAGTCAGAAACCGCTAAGCCTGCTTCTTCCACCGCTTGCACTTGGGCATCGACGGCGGCTTTGATGTTTACCCGCAGCTCAATATCTGGTTTGATAAATTCAATGGCTTTTTTTGCATCTTCTTCATCTGCTTGTTCCCCATAAGGTAAGCGTACCCCTATGAACTGATAGTTGGGATTCCCGGTTTCACTGCGCATTTCCTCCATCGTCAATTGCGCGATCCGGCCAGCTAATGTCGAATCTTGCCCACCACTGATCCCCAAGACAAACGTATGCAAGAACGAATTCTTTTGCAGATACGCCTTTAAAAAATCAATACTCTTACGAACTTCTTCTTTCGGGTCGATGGTCGGTAAGACTCCTAATTCTTTGATAATTTCTTGTTGCATGGTCATAGAAACGCCTCCTCTTATTTTTTGAAGCAGCTGACTGATCCTAGGACCAGCGCAGTTGCGGATTACAAAATCGCGCCATTGGTTTGTTTACGTACTTTTTCAATCGTCCGCATTTTATGATCCCAACATTCTTGCGAGAGATCAACTGGGTACTTCTGTGGATTCAAATCACGTTTGTACTCATCCCAAAGGGAATCCAAGCAATTCGTCGCATAGGCTTTGACGTGTTCTAAGTCAGGTACTTGATACACTTGCTGGCCATCTACAAAGATATCTTGCAACAATGGTCGCGCATCAAAGTTCGTCACTGTTTTGTTGATAAAAGTGTGAACAGGATGGAACATGAACAGTTCGTCTGCTGCTTGCGGATTTTCTTCCCATAGCGTGACATAATCGCCTTCTGACTTGCCGTCCGATTTACGGGTGATCCGCCAGACTTGTTTTTTCCCAGGGGTCGAAACCTTTTCGGCATTGCTGGATAATTTGATGGTGTCGATCATTTCTCCCTGCTCATTTTCGATGGCAACCAGTTTATAAACCGCACCTAATGCCGGTTGATCGTAAGCGGTGATCAGCTTGGTGCCGACACCCCATACATCGATTTTCGCCTTTTGCATTTTCAAGCTTAGAATCGTATTTTCGTCTAGATCATTGGAAGCATAGACTTTGGCTTCCGTGAATCCCGCTTCATCCAACTGTTCACGGACTTTTTTCGAGATATAGGCCATATCGCCGCTGTCGATCCGCACACCTAAGAAATTGATCTTATCCCCCATCTCTTTGGCCACACGAATCGCATTTGGCACACCTAAACGCAAGGTATCATAGGTATCGACTAAGAATACGCAATCTTTGTGGGTTTGGGCATACGCCATAAATGCATCATAGTCATTGCCGTAGGATTGCACGAGGGAATGGGCGTGGGTTCCGCTGGCTGGGATGCCAAAAATCTTCCCTGCCCGCACATTACTCGTCGCATCCGCTCCGCCAATATAAGCCGCTCGGGTCCCCCAAATGGCTGCATCCAATTCTTGTGCCCGACGTGAACCAAATTCCAACAAGGGATCCGTGCCGATCACGGATTTGATGCGGGCAGCTTTCGTGGCGATCAAGGTTTGGAAATTGACCATATTCAGTAGCGCTGTTTCGATCAGCTGCGCTTGTGCTAACGGCCCTTCTACTTGAATGATTGGTTCATTGTTGAAGACTAAATCGCCTTCTAACGCTGAACGAACGGTACAAGCAAACTTGAACTCCTTTAGATACTCTAAAAAGGCTTCTGGGTAGCCGCCGATTTCTCGCAAGTAGGTAATATCCGTTTCTGAAAAGGATAAATCGTTCAAATAATCGATCAAACGTTCCAGACCGGCAAAGATCGCATAGCCATTTTCAAAAGGCATGTCACGGAAATAGCATTCAAACACCGCATTACGATCGGCTCTGCCTAACTCCCAATAGGTTTGCATCATGTTGATTTGGTAGAGATCGGTGTGCAGCGTCAAGCTGTCATCTTTAAATAATTTCTGCATGTTCTTACTCCCTCTAGCTTACTTCTTCTCATTATAGCAAAAAAAACACAAAAGACAGAAAAACTTGTTTTTTCAAAAAAAAGTTGGGCTTTTGCCAGTACAAGGCAATCCATCTGAGAACAAATTGCTCCAAAGCATGGGTCAGCCTCCTACTTATTGCGCATTATTTGCGCGCTCGTATAAGGTCGCCCCTTTGTTCAACGTTTGATTGCTCTTGCAACATGCATGTCCCAACTTCTTTCAACTAGTGTTCTTTCACAGGCAATTGAACAAGAATGACATCTTTTCTCGGTTTAGAAAAGGTGATGCCTCTTGCTTCCATTTCTTTACGAATATTGATATTGACGGTCACGTCTTTGCGATCGACCTTCAGCAAACGATGAATCGCTGTATCGACTTCTTCCCGACTGATTTTCTTTTTATTGTTGATCAATACTAAAGAAATCGTATCAAAACTATCCACATAGAGAATCTGCGTCCGATCAAGCGAATACAATTTATAGTATTTGATCGCTATTTTGTCGAATAGATACTTGGAGATGTTCGGGTAAAAAGTTTCCATATTTAGATTTTGGTTTACTGGGGTTTCAATCAACTTCATGCACAACATCCTCTCTCGAAACTAATTCTGTTAAAATAAAGCGGCCAACACCGCCGTCTTCCGCGCGCTCAATGGTTCGATCACAAACTGCTTTGATCGCTGGGCTGGCATTTGCTACAGCCAAAGAAACATCCACCGCTTCAAACATCGCAAGGTCATTTTCACCATCACCGATCCCGTAGCTTTTGGCAGCGGGAAAAGCTTCTAAAAAGCTACGGATCGCCGCACCTTTGGTCGCCAATGGATCAACGATTTCCAGTGTTTGGACAAAGGATTGAAAAATCGCTGCCGTTTCTGACTGGATCATCGCCCGCAGCCGTTCTCTTTTTTCGTCTGACGCTTCCATCAGTTCGATTTTGATGACCTTTATCTCTGGATGTTCCTTCATAAACTGCAACACGTCGTCTTTATGAAGGCATTCGTTGTAGAAGAACTCGTATTTGTAGTCAGCGATGATTTGCCCTCGCTCCCCTAACTCCGCGAGTAACTGCTTACGGCTTTCTTGAAATTGCGCTTCATACAAATGCGCTTGTGGGGAAATGATGCCATGGTCAGTATGTAAGAAATAAAAAACCGCTTCTGTCTCTAAGATACCAATCACTTGTGCCAATGTCTTATAGGGTAAGGTATGCGTCAAAACAGGCGCTTCTCCTTTTATCATCAGACCGGCGCCGTTTCCGAAAATCACATCGCAGGAAAGGCCTTCTTCCGCCATCATATCTTGAACAAGCTCAAATCCTCGCCCTGTGACAAACACAAAGTGATCCCCTTGGGCTTGCAAACAACGGATGGCTTCTTTATTGATCTCATGAATCGGGTGCCCCATTTCTTGAAACGTCCCATCAATATCAGAAAAAACTATTTGCATCTTATCTTCCTTTCTTTGTTATAATTATAGCACATTTTAAAAAACGCAAAAAAATTTTCTTGACTTTGTCGTTACGTCAACCTTTAGGATACAGGTGTAAGGAGGGAAAAGCCGATGGAATATACGATCAGTGCCTTAGCCAAACTGTCAGGAGTCAGCAGCCGTACCCTGCGGTATTATGATCAGATCAAGTTGTTACAACCGCAACGCACCAACTCAGCTGGTTACCGTATCTACGGGAGACAGGAAGTCGATCGCCTACAGCAGATTTTGTATTTTAAGTCTTTTGGGCTGTCATTAGAAACGATCCGCGGGATCTTGGATGAGCCGCAAGCATCGATCCAAACGGTCTTGTTGCAGCATTACCAACAGCTTTTACAAGAGCGAGCAGCCCTGGACAGTCTTTTGACCACCTTAGCGCAAACAATTGATTATTATGAAGGAGAAAAGACGATGACCGATCAAGAGAAATTCAGTTATTTTAAGAAACAAAAAATTCGTGAAAACGAAGCAAACTACGGTGCCGAGTTACGAGAAACCTACGGTGAGGAGATCATCGAAAAAAGCAACCAAAAGTGGCAGCAGATGACCCAAGTCGATTATCAAGCACTGACCGACAACGAAAACCGCTTATTGCAGCTGTTAAAAGAGCTATTGACTGAAAAGGAAGGGAAACGAATCCCTTCTGACAAAGCCCAAATGGCTTTTGCTGCACATCAAGCATGGCTCAAACAAGCAGCACCCTTTTACTCAGCAAAATATCACCGATCTTTAGGGGAAATGTACGTTCAAGACGAGCGTTTTACCGCCTATTACGATCAAAAAGCGGGCGTCGGCAGCGCCCAGCTGTTGAAACAGATCATTGACCATTACACCGAATCCCATTAAAAAAACGATGCGCAAGCACTGCCCGCTCAGGGGCTTTGTTTGCGCATCGTTTCGTCTATGCTATCGTTTGATGAACTCATAGGGCATGCGATAGTTGCCGCTTTTTTCCATTATCGCCAATTGGACGGCAGTCTCCCCGCAAGCTTGCAAGTGATGATCGATCGTTGAAAGCTGTAGCAGCTCACTGATGTATAAATTGTCCCGTCCAATCACGAGCCATTCTCCCGGCGCCTGTGACTGGATCCCAGCAGCAACATGATCCCCATTGGTGAAAATCGCTTCGACCCCTTTATCTGCAAAATAAGCAGCTGCTTCTTTGCCATCTTCTTCCGTCAAACAATCCCAAAAGATCAAGTCTTCGGAAAAAGTCGAAAAATAGTCATGAGCCAAACGGACCGTGATTTTTGAATTGCTGCTGAGCTTGCGGCTGCGTCCCAATGTCACGCCAATTTTCTGGATACCTTGTTCCTTAAAATACGTAAAGACTTCTTTGATCGATTCCTCTCGATCAATATAGGTGCAACCGTCAGTCAAATACGAGATATTCTCACAAAAGACGATGCGACCGTAAGAACGATAAGGCAATAAGGTTTCGATCGGATTCGCCCGCGAGGCAATGATCAAGGCATCAAAGCTTTTCGCCGCAAATTCTTGCAAATACGCTTCCTCTACTTGCGGATCATAGTTCGTGGCTAAAAGCGTAACCTTATAGCCCCGAGCAAACGCTGCTGTTGTGATGCCGCTCAATAATCGATCAAAATAGGGATGATTGACAAACGGTAGGATCACACCGATATTTTTGGTTTTACCAACACTCAACGCTCGTGCCGTGTAATTTGGAATATAGTTGACCTCTTTCATGACAGCCAGGATCTTGCGACGCTTTTCTTCACTGACATACGGATTGTTGTTAATGACTCGTGAAACTGTGGAGACCGAATAGCCGGTCAAGCGTGCAATATCCCGAATGTTTGCCATGACTCACTGCTCCTTAAACGAATAATTGTTCTTTCATATAGTCTATCACACTTAACCCACATGTATAAAATTCATAGTAATCATTGTGATGAATAAAACCGATCCGCTGAGACCCGAAGTGTTCATCACATGTCAAATGACTGATCTCATCCACCGGAATTTCTACCAAGCGTTCTTGAAAGAACCCTTTTGGTTTCGTCAATACCAATTGTTGTCCATCAAAAGCCAACGTTACATAACAACATTCCGCACCATTCTTCTTCATGTACGTATTCATTTTTTCATCCCGCCTTCCTTTTTATGAATCAAGCATACTGTATGAAACGCGTCTCAGAGCAAGTCATTTGTTTCACTTTTTAACAAAAACCGATCGACTTTCATGTGAATTACTTCGCATATTTTGCTTTTGTTGGTACAATAAAAAGAGAACAGTGCGAAAGGAAGCGCGATTTTTTTAAGGAGGACCGCAAAGTGACATTAGAAGAAGCTTTTTTATTAGACACCTTGCGATGCCGCTTCAAATTTTTAAGAGAAGAACGCGGATTGAGCCCAAAAGAAGTATGCCAGCATCTCGATGTGCCTTACCCCGATTACACCTTATACGAAGCAGGCGATCGCTTACCCGATGTATTGACGCTGTTACACGCAGCTTCCCTCTATAATGTCTCTGTCGATTACTTACTAGGACAGACAGAACGACCAGAACGGTATTTATGCTAACAAACGACTTTATCGAAAAAACGATCAAACGGTCGTTTTTTCTTTTGCCTCTTTCCCACTTTTCATCGATTAGCAACAATTGTTATCTAATCAAATGAAAAAAATCAAATCATGCGGTTCTTCTTGAAAAAAAATGATAGAATAAACCATCATACATAGAAGGAGTTCAAACAAACATGACCTATGCACTAGAACTAACCGATTTACGCAAAGTCTATACCACCGGCGTTGAAGCGTTGCGGGGCATAAATTTGAAGGTGGAAGAAGGCGACTTTTATGCCTTGTTAGGCCCTAACGGCGCTGGAAAGTCCACCACCATCGGCATTATCACCTCTCTTGTCAATAAATCTTCCGGAAGCGTCAAAGTCTTCGGCTACGATTTAGACAAAGAATTGGTCCAAGTCAAACAACAGATTGGTTTGGTTCCCCAAGAATTCAATTTCAATCCCTTTGAAACGGTCCAGCAGATCGTGGTCAATCAAGCTGGGTATTATGGTGTCCCCCGCAACGAAGCCATCAAGCGCAGCGAAAAATACTTGAAGCAGTCGAATTTGTGGGAAAAACGCAATGTTCGTGCGCGGATGCTGTCGGGCGGGATGAAACGCCGTTTGATGATCGCTCGTGCCCTGATGCATGAACCACGGTTATTGATTTTGGATGAACCGACGGCAGGTGTCGATATCGAATTGCGTCGGGAAATGTGGAGCTTTTTGCGGGAGCTGAACCAAAATGGCACAACGATCATTTTGACGACCCATTATTTAGAAGAGGCGGAAATGCTTTGCCGCAACATCGGGATCATTCAATCTGGTGAACTGATCGAAAACACCAGCATGAAATCCTTGTTGGCAAAACTGCAATTTGAAACCTTTCTTTTTGATATCGCACCGATCAAACAAGCACCAACGATCACTGGATATCCGATCCAAATGGAAGATGAACAGACCATCGCCGTTGAAGTCGCTCGAGACCAAGGCGTCAACGATCTTTTTGCTCAATTCAGCCAGCAAGGGATCAATGTCCTCTCCATGCGCAACAAATCCAATCGCTTGGAAGAACTATTTTTGAAAATCACCGAAGAAGCACACGAAGCGGAGGAAAACCATGTTTAGTCTTTATTTTACAGCCTTAAAAAGTTTAGCGGTCAAAGAGACCAACCGCTATTTAAGGATTTGGGTGCAGACCCTCGTCCCACCCGTCATCACTACTTCCTTATACTTCATTATCTTTGGGAAAATGATTGGCAGCCGCATCGGCGAAATGGGCGGCTTTTCTTATATGGAATTTATCGTTCCTGGGCTGATCATGATGTCGACGATCACCAGCTCTTACTCCAATGTGTCTTCTTCCTTCTTTTCACAGAAGTTTCAAAAAAACATTGAGGAACTCTTAGTGGCGCCGGTTCCTACTCACGTCATCATTTGGGGCTTTGTCTTTGGCGGACTTGGCCGTAGTATCTTGGTGGGCACATTGGTGACCATCATTTCCCTTTTCTTCGTGCCATTACATGTGTATTCTTGGGTCATCGTTGTCTTAACCCTAGTCATGACCGCCATCTTATTTTCATTAGCAGGGTTGCTAAATGGGATCTTCGCCCAATCCTTTGACGATGTTTCCATCGTGCCAACCTTTGTTTTACAACCATTGACCTATCTTGGAGGCGTCTTTTACTCCATCAGCATGCTGCCGCCGATTTGGCAAACGATCTCCAAAGTCAACCCGATCGTGTATATGATCTCTGGTTTCCGCTACGGCTTTTTAGGCACCATCGATGTCCCAATTTTCCTATCCATCGGTATTTTGGTCTTGTTCATTGTTGTCTTATACAGCGTATGCTGGTACTTGATCCAAAAAGGCCGCGGGCTGCGTAGTTAATTGCAATAAAAAAAAGATGAACTTCATTAATGAAGCTCATCTTTTTTTTTTATTAGGCATTCAAAACGACTTTTTCCAGCAATGCACCGGCTTGGTGTCTGCCTTCTAAATCAGTACTTCCAGAAAATTGCTGCACGCGATCCATGTTGGTGATCAAAACGATCACCATGGTTTCTTTGCCTTGCTGCTTGATATAAGGTAGATCCATTTGTGCCAGTTTGGTTTGCGGAGTGACTTGCTCCCCAGCTTTGACAAAGACATCAAAGCCTTGTCCGCCAAGTGAGACTGTATCGATCCCCATATGCACAAGAACTTCAACGCCGTTTTGGGTTTTGATCCCGACGGCATGTTTTGAAGGGAACACAGTGGTGACTTCGCCACTGACCGGTGCAAAGATTTGCCCATCTTGTGACTCGATGGCATAGCCTTCTCCCATCATTTTCGTTGAAAAAACTTCATCTGGTACATCTTCTAATGGGACATATTCTCCATGGGTCACGGCATGCAGATCCACTTCGTTGGTGTAACGATCGCCTTCGGCTGCTTGATTTGGTACCAAGAACCAGCTCATTGCAAAGGATAAGCCGATTGCCAAGATGATCCCTAAAACAGCATAGATAAAGTATTCCCCAATATAGGCTGGCAAACTAAAGATACTTGAAAGAATATATCCATAAATCCGAACACCGAAGAAACTGATGAAGGCAGACGCCACAGAACTACCAACTGTTGCTGCGATAAAGGCTTTTTTATACTTCGACAAAATCCCGAATAACGCAGGTTCTGTGATCCCTAATAAGCCAGAAACCGCCGAAGATAGAATGATCGATTTTTCTTCTTTGGTTTTGACTTTGAAATAAATAGCTGCTGTTGCGCCGGTGATTGCCATATTTGCCATAAACATCATTGGCATCAACATGTCATACCCTTGATTGGCGAAGTTTTGCAAAGCGATCGGGGTCATGGCATGATGCAATCCCGTGAAGATTGCAATTGGTCGAATCGCCCCTACCACAATTCCTGCTAAGACAGGCGAGATAGTGAATAAACCAGCCACGCCAGCAGCCAGTAAGTTTCCTAGATGGATACTGATTGGGCCAATGACCGTTAATGTCAAGATACCAGCGACAAACAACGAAATCGTCGGTGTAAACACGGTACGCAGCACTTGTGGTAAGAGTTTATCGACCCAACGGTAAATATAACTGAGCGCCAGCACGGCAAAGATAATGGGAATCACTGTTCCTGCATAGTTAAAGACGGGTACTGGCAGTATGCCGAACAAGCGAAAGGCGGAAATACTTCCTTCGGCTACCGCATTGGTCATCGTTGGAAATTGCAGCGTTGCCGCGATTGCGATCGCTAAATATTGATTGGTTTTAAAAATCCGAGCGGCTGAGGCAGCAACAAAAAATGGCAAGAATGTAAATACGCCGCTCGCGATCATGTCGATCACTAAATAGGTGTCTGTTTGATTAGAGATGACATTCAAAGCCACCAATCCAGCCATTAATCCTTTGATCATTCCTGCGCCAGCGATAGCTGGAACGATCGGACCAAAAACGCCAGAAACGGTATCCATAAATAAGGAAACGGCCCCTTTTTTCTCTGATGTTCCCCCTTGGTTCGCTTCATCAAGACCTAATTCTTTGGCTAAAGGTGCATAATAATCAGCAACATCCGTTCCTATCACTACTTGCAGCTGATTGCTTTGATATTTTGTTCCTACGACTTTGGGTGTTTTTTCTAACGCCGCATAGTCGACTTTCTTCTCATCCTTTAAATCAAAACGCAAGCGAGTCATACAGTGCCATGCATTGTTGATATTTTCTGATCCGCCAACATCTTTAATAATCTGTTTTACGATGTCTTCTTTGGTCATCTTTTTTTCCCCCTGTTGTTTGCTAACGGTCCTGATCCTTTTGACGGGCGCCCTTTCAGGTGTTTCCGTTTTCACACACATAGTAGCATGCTCACACATACTTGTAAAACCAGTCCTTTTTTGATAAAAACAGAATAAAAACGCTATATATCAACGTTTTATTATAAAAAAGTAAAAAATTGGACTGGTTTTATGGTGTATATCTAGTTTTTATTAGACCAAATTGACAGCGGTTGCCAAGCATGTTTCAATGGCTATAGCAACTAGAGACAAAAATTGGAGTGAATGAAATGACACCAACGATCATCACCGACGTCAAAGCCTTTGCGATCAAACCTGATCGCCATAACCTTGTTGTCGTTAAAGTAGAAACGAACAAAGGCGTATCTGGGTTAGGCTGCGCAACCTTCCAGTTTCGCCCACTAGCCGTAAAAACCGTCGTTGACGAGTATTTACGCCCCCTCTTACTTGGCCGCGATGCCAATCAAATCGAAGATCTTTGGCAAGTGATGAATGTCAACTCTTACTGGCGGAATGGTCCGATCACCAACAATGCCATCTCAGGAGTCGACATGGCTTTATGGGACATCAAGGGACAATTAGCCGATATGCCATTGTATCAACTGTTAGGTGGAAAAGCGCGTACGGCGATTCCCGCCTATACCCATGCCGTGGCAGATAATCTCGAAGGCCTTTATCAAGAAATCGATCGCTTCTTGGCTGAGGGGTATCGCTATATCCGTTGCCAATTAGGCTTTTATGGTGGAAATCCTAGCCAACTGCAAACACCCGATCAGCCCATCGCTGGTTCCTATTTTGATCAAACAGACTACATGGACACAACACTGAAAATGTTTGCTGCGATCCAAGAACGATACGGCAATCAATTTCAAATGCTGCATGACGTGCATGAACGGCTGCATCCAAACCAAGCGATTCAATTTGCAAAATCCGCTGAACCTTTTAATCTCTTTTTCCTAGAAGATATTTTGCCGCCGGATCAAAACAAGTGGTTGCAGCAACTCCGCAGCCAGTCGGCGACCCCGATCGCGACCGGCGAATTGTTCAATAATCCGATGGAATGGCAAGAGCTAGTCAAAAATCAACAGATTGACTTTATGCGTGCCCATGTCTCACAAATCGGTGGGATCACGCCAGCATTGAAATTGGCTCACTTCTGCGATGCGATGGGCATTCGGATCGCTTGGCACACGCCGTCTGATATCAGCCCTGTCGGCTTAGCCGTCAACACCCATCTAAATATCCATCTGCACAATGCCGCGATCCAAGAAACGATTGCGATCCCAGCAAATACCCAGTCGGTCTTTGGTGGCAGTCCGCAACCTGAAAACGGCTATTTTTATCCGATCGAGAAAAGTGGGATCGGAATCACGTTCGATGAAGCAGCAGCTGCGGAATTTCCCGTGGTTTACCGTCCTCATGAATGGACCCAGAGCCGTACACCAGACGGCACATTGATCACTCCTTAAACACAACAAAAGACATCCCCTGTCCAACCGACAGGGGATGTCTTTTGTTCTTTCTGGATAAAAAAGACGCAACTGGCACATTTGCTTTTCCAAATCAATCGATGCGTGAGCGATGGATCTCACGGTCAAAGGGACGGATGTAGGTCACGGCATAATCAATGGCAACGATATTGCTGAACTCATACACGCGGCCGTCTTCTAAAATCGCCCGATTGCTGATCTGCATTGCCGGCGTCCCCCGCTTGCACAATAAAATGCCCGATTGAGCGGTCGATGTGGTGATGGGGGTATAGCTGGTGATGTAGTGGGAAATACGGTACCCGCAGCTTTCGACATAGCGTTGGATCGAGTGCTCCACGATTTCCTGTGTCAATTCGGGAAATAGGCTGACGGGCAATTTAGAGGTTTCCAGCTGTTCGATTTTGTAATTGACGATCCGCACTCGTTCAAAGGTCCAGACTTCCTCGTCTGGGCCTATTTGGAAAATCTGCTGTTCATCCAACGTTGCTGCCTCCTTATTCAAGGAAATCATTTTGGAATGGATGCGGTCATAAGGAGTGCGGGTCAAGGAATTAAAGATCATTGGGTTTTTGACCCATTTTTCATGGATAAAAATCCCTGAACCTTGTACCACTTTGACGATCCCGATCTCTTCAAGGTTTTTGATTGCTTGCTGGATCGTAAACCGAGAAACGCCATAGGTTTGCGCAAGGGTTCTTTGGTTGGGTAATTTGCCGGCAGAAAATTCTTCCTGATAGATTTTACTCAACAGATCTTGCACGATAAATTCACGTTTTTTCATAATGGCTCCTTCATTTGAGCGGGAGCGATCTCGCTCATGGACCAACTGCAAGCCTTCATATCGATACGACCACTGGCTTTGAAGACCACCCCTTCATCGACGAGTGCTGCTTTTCGCCCATTGGCGGAGGAACCAACTAAGACGCCATCTGCCCGCACGACTCGATGAGCAGGGACATCCTGAGGACTCAAGCGCATCGCTCGACCGACTGCTCGCGCGCCGTTGATTTGTCCCAATTTCCACGCAATCTGACTATAGGAGACGACTTTACCAAAAGGGATCTGCCGCGCCAGCGCATAGACTTCTTCATAGAATGGATTCATACTGTTCGCTCCTTCTTTGATTCTTTCTATCATAGTACTGGATTCCCTGCCAATAGTAAATGAACAGACGCAACTTTAGCAATAGCCATCCAAACACTCGATTCCTTCTCTAGCAAGCCAAGAACGAATCGAGTAGTCATTAGTTTGGAAAATCAAAGTAGGTTTTCGCATTGTGATATGAGATATCTGCGACGATCTGCCCTAAATATATTTCATCTGCTGGTAGTTGTCCGTCTTCTACCCATTCACTGATCACCTGACACAAAATCCGCCGGAAATACTCGTGGCGTGGATAAGACAAAAAGCTGCGAGAATCCGTCAGCATGCCGACGAAGTTTCCAAGAATCCCGCCTTCTGCTAGGGTCGTCAACTGATATCGCATACCAGAATACGTATCATTGAACCACCAAGCAGAGCCTAATTGCAGCTTGCCTTTGCTCTCTTCTTGGAACGCCCCCATCAGCGCAGTCAACACTGGATAATCTTTGGGGTTCAGTGAATACAAAATCGTCTTCGGCAATAAACTTTCCGCCTGAAGCTGCGCCAATGTCCGACTTAAGCCGCTCACTAGACGATCGTCCCCCATCGCATCACCGCCGCTATCAGGTCCTAGTTGTTGGAAAAGTTTTTGATTGTTGTTGCGAGTCGCCATCAGATGCAATTGCGCGGTCCAGCCTTGCTTTGCGTATTGGCGCATCAAGTCAATCAGCAAGCCGGTTTGAAACTGTCTGATTTCTTCATTAGTCAGTGTTCCAGTGGTCAAACGCTTCTGAAAAATCGCTTCAAGTGCAGCGGTATCGTAGGCTTCCTCTCCAAGACGTGATAGACTGTGATCTGCTAAACGACAGCCCCGTTGCTGGAAGTAGGAAATACGCACGGTCAATGCTTCAACCAGCGTTTGATAGCTAGTGATTTCTTTGCTCGCAGCTGCAGCCAATTGCTTAAGGTATGCTGGAAATTCTGAATTCTGCAGATTGATTGCTTTGTCAGGACGAAAGGTAGGATACACAGCAAAGGATTCTTCTGCCAGCTTTTGATGATACGTCAACGAATCAATGGGATCATCCGTCGTACAGATCACCTCAACGGCCATCTTTTTGATCAGCCCTCGTGGTGAAAATTCCTTCGTCTGCAACTGTTGATTGGCTTTTTCCCAAATGCTTGCTGCATTGGCTAGTGTCAACCGCTCATCAATACCAAAGATTCGCTTCAATTCCAAATTGGTCCAGACATATAAGGGATTGCCAATGCAAGCCTCCAAGGTCTGCGCCCAAGCACAGAATTTTTCGTAGTCATCAGCATCGCCAGTGATCAAAGATTCTGCAACACCATTGGCTCGCATTAAGCGCCATTTGTAATGGTCCCCCGCCAGCCACGCTTGGGTCAGATTGGTGAAGTTTTGGTCTTCGAAAATCTCTTTCGGATCTAAATGACAATGGTAATCAATGATCGGCTGCTTTTTTGCATACTCATGGTATAACTGTTTGGCAAAGCTGTTTTTCAAAATAAAATCGTCAGTTAAAAACATTTCTTCGCTCCTTTTCTTAACGCCCCACGCTCTTGTCGATGGCTTCCCACAACCCTAATAAGTAGGAAGCGCCGATCGCCCGATCATATAAGCCATAGCCTGGACGTCCCTTCTCTCCCCAGATCATTCGCCCATGATCTGGTCGAATATAGCCGTCAAAGCCATTTTTGTACATCGCTTCTAGGATCTGATACATGTCTAACGAGCCTTCAGAGGAGAGATACGGTGCTTCATAAAAGTCTTTGTCATTGCCCAAGTATTGAATGTTACGAACATGAGCAAAAGGAATCCGGTCCCGGCGACAAAACTCAGCCAAAATCTCATAGACATTATTGGCTGGGTCTTCGGCGATACTGCCAGTACAAAGTGTGATACCATTTGACGGACTGTCGACCACGTTGCAGACCCAATCCAAATCATCGCGGTTTTTAACGATACGAGGCAGACCAAAAATCGAATAGGGAGGATCATCTGGATGAACAGCCATCTTGATGCCGACCTCTTCACAGGTGGGAATAATGGCTTTTAGGAAGTAAGCAAAGTTTTCTCTTAATTTGTCATCATCGACATCCTTATACGCAGCAAACAATTCTTTGACATGTGCCAAACGTTCTGGTTCCCAGCCTGGCAAGGTATAGCCAGAGCTTGACTCCTCAACTTCTTTGACGATCTCTTCTGGGTCTTTGTCAATCCCTGCTTTTTCAAATGCCATCGTAGAAGAACCGTCGGCTAAGCGATAATCGAGATCCGTTTTGATCCAATCGAAAATCGGCATAAAATTATAGCAGATCACTTCGATCCCATATGCTGCCAAATTACGAATCGTTTTTTTGTAGTTTTCGATATACAGGTCTCTCGAAGGCAAGCCAATCTTGATGTCATCATGAATATTGACGCTTTCGATCACCTTCAGGGAAAGTCCAGCTGCTTCGACTTCTTCCACGAGCGCCTTGATCCGTTCTTTCGGCCAAACTGCCCCAGCAGGCAAATCAAAGAGTGTGCCGACGATGCCTTTCATTCCAGGAATTTGACGGATATCTGCTAACTTGATTTTATCGTAGTCTTTTCCATACCAACGAAATGTCATTTCCATTTTTTATTCGATCCCTTCTACTGTTTCATGTAATGTTTTACGGACTGCGCCGGTTCCTGCCAGCATCTTAGCGAACAAGTGACCCACCTTTTCAGTGATTCCTGCTTGATAGAGATCCAAACCAAAAATCTGCGGATTTGCTAGGATTGGTCGAATGATCCCTTGAACATCGGCGGCTGTCCCTAACTGACACTCACGTAAAATCTCTTGTAATTCTGCTAAGAGGGGATCAGGACTTGGACCAAATGGATGGCCTTCATCATCGATCGCTAATAGATAACGCAACCAGCCTGCAATCGCTAAGGGAATGAAAGTCAGCTCAGAAGCCGAGCCTTCTTTCTCCACATACTTTTTGATGGTTTCGCCAAAACGGATGGCGATTTTCTGTGAGGTATCTGCGGCGATCCGCTGTGGAGTGTCAGGAATCAGCGGATTGGGTAAACGAAGGCCCACCACCTCATCGATAAATTTCTTTGGCTGAATGATCTCAGGATCTTCCACTACCGGCAAGCCTTCACGATAGCCGATTCCTTTGATCAAAGCAACAATATCTGGATCGGTCATTTCCGCAGCAATGGATGTATAACCGAGTAAACAGCCGAACAAACTCATTGCGGTATGCAGTGGATTCAAACAAGTTGTGACTTTCATACTATCGGTTTTGTCGACGATCTCTCGACTCGTCAAGATCACCCCCGCTTTATCCAAATTCGGGCGACCATTTGGAAAATCATCTTCAATCACCAGGTAATGAGTCGTCTCTGTGTTAGCAAACGGAGCGATATTCGTTCCTTTATCGGTACGGATGACTGGCAGCTGCTCGATCCCAGCTGCTGCTAATTCTTCTGCAACTGCTGTTGAAGGATTTGGCGTGATCCGATCGATCATTGACCACGGAAACGTCACCTGCGCGTTGTTTTCTAAGTATCGGACAAACGCTTCTGAAACATGCCCCAGCTTTTGCCATTCTTTTGCAATGGTGACAATCGCCGTTTGGAAACGGAGCCCATTTTGCGAAAAATTATCGGTGGAAACCATAGCGATCGGAAGTGCCCCTGATTGAAAACGATCCCATAAAAAGCTAGCCAAAATGCTCATTGTATGGTTGACCTGATGGGGACCCGCAGCGAGATCCGCTTGTACGACAGGTAAAAATTTCCCCTGACTGTCTTTTAAGCCATAGCCTTTTTCTGTGATCGTTACGGTAACCAACTGTAGTGACGGCTCCTGAAATACTTTGCGTATTTGCTCATAACTCGCAATGCGGGAAGGATGGCAATAATAACTAGCCGCCGTTGACTGGAGCAATTTTTTCTCCAACCGTCCCCCTTCATGCATGACCACTTCTAAAATATCATTCTCGTAAGGGGCATATACTTGATCAATCACCTGTTCATCAAAGGTTTCACAAACTACGATTCCTTTTGTCAGCGCTTGTTGATCGATCAACGTTTGGGCTACTTCTGCGTGAAATGCCCGATACAAATTTCCCCCACCAAAGTGTAACCATTGAAACTGAGTATCTGATTGATCCGTCACTTCTTTGGGAACGATCGGCATCGTAACTCCTGCCTGTTTCAAGGCAGCAAAATCAAACATCCTACTTCCTCCTTTTTCTTAAAACTGATATATTAGTATTCTAGTTCATTCTATACTGAATTGCAAGCCTTTACAAAAGGTTATTCAACTTATATACTAGTTTTATTACTCAAAACTATCCCTAGGCACCTTCCTTCAGAGTTTTTCTTTAGAAGGTAATTGAATGCCTGATACAGAAAGAAGCGTTTATGTTGAACCCTACAAATTTTCAATCACAAGCTTATGAATCAATCAAAGAGTTGATTTTAACCGCCAAACTGATTCCCGGTCAAAAAATATCTGAAAAGGAATTGGAGCAACGGCTAACCATTGGCAGGACGCCGATCCGTGAAGCAATTATTCGTCTGCGCCGTGAAGCACTGATCCATGTCGTTCCCCAAAGCGGCACCTATATTTCTAAAATCAGTATCAAACAAATTGAAGAAGCTCGTTTTGTCAGAGAGACGCTTGAAAAAGAAGTATTCGTAGCGGCCTGCCAAGCCATTACAGAAGAGCAGCTGAAAGAACTAGAAAAACTCGTTATTTTGCAGCGGACCTATGCCCAATTGAAGGATGAAATCGAGTTTTTCCAACTCGACGAGGCCTTCCATCAGTTGATTTATAAAATCGCCGACAAAGAAAATGTCTGGAATTGGCTACAAACGATCAATCTGCCTTTAAATCGCTTCCGCTTCTTACGTTTAGAGGTGGAGGAATTGTCTTGGGAAATTATTTTGCGGGATCACGAAGAAATCTTAGCCACTTTAAAAGAAAAAGACCAAGCCAAAATTGCTCCCTTGGTCGGACAACACATTGATGTCATTGATAACGATTTGATTTTTGTGGAAAAGGCCTTTCCCGATTACTTTACGGAGTAAAGCTATTTGAAAATCATGGACCTTAAAAACCACCCTCGTCGAGTAGATTGCCTACTTGACGAGGGTGGTTTCATACGCTGAACAAGCGAGAATACGCTCATTCGATTGGGTGATAACTAAAGCCTTGGCCCAGTACTTCTGAGACATTATTGACGATCACAAACGCTTTTGGGTCAATGGTCTCAATGATTTGTCTGATCTGCATAAATTCTTGGTCGCTGGCCACGATCAACAGTACTTGTTTGTCTGCTTGCTGGTAGCCGCCTTGGGCAGCCAATAGTGTGGCACCACGAGCTGTTTTATCAAAGACTGCTTCTCGAATCTCGTTCACGTGGTTCTCACTTAAGATCATGATGGATTTCTTCCGGTTAAAGCCCGTTTCAATGTAGGTCATCACACCAGAGGTGATCACGATCGATAATATCGCAAACAAGAACTCTTCAAACCCGAAAACGAACAAGTTCATGGAGACCACGATCGCATCGGTCGCCAGCAAGCCAATCGCTGGATTCAAATTAAAGTATTTCTTGAAAATCAGCGGTGGAATCGTTGTACCACCGCTAGAAGATTGATTTTTGTACAAAATCGCTACTCCTAAAGCAAAAATCGCACTGCCAAATATCACGGAAAGCAGCCGATCTTCAGCCACCATATATTCTGGGACTAAAGCAATTGCTACTGGAAAAGCAAAACTACCATAGAGGACTTTCAAAAAAGGCCCCTTCCCTAAAAAGGCATAGGCAAGAATAAGCATGAGAATATTCAAGACCATGATCACAGCCGCTCGATCCCAACCGAGGGCTGACTCTAATAAAATACCGATTCCGCTGACACCGCCAGCTGCCACATGATGCGGGCCTAAAAATAAATTGATGCTTGCCGCTAACAAGAAAAGTGCTGCGGTGATTTTTCCATAGGTTTTCAGAATTGTCATTTGTTTCCTCTTTTCTCTGTCATTTTCACGGTTTATTCAAGCCGCTTTGCAGCCATTCTTACTCCTCACTATACGCCCATTTGATGTCACCGACAAAATTTATGTTTAGCCAGAGGGAATAACTGGAAATCTGTTGGCTGATTGCTTGATTCAATCGTTCTCGCAAGGGATCTTGTTGACCTACTGTATCGAGAGGAGTTGCAGGTAAAATCACTACATCTAATTCCACAATAACTTGATTACCGACTTTAGCGGTACGTAACACAAAGTCCACCACTTCTTCTGCGCGCAGTTCTTTTTCAACGATCGTCATGATGGACTCTCGTAGTTCTTCTTTCGGAGTTGAAGAAGTCAATTCCAGAATGGCCGCTTTCAACTCTTTAATCGAAAGCTGAATAAAGAACAAGGTGATCCCGATGGAGATGATTGGGTCGACATACATCGCGAAATTTCCATAGGGACTGGCTTGAATCAGCCATGACACAAGAAATGAACCGACGACACCCAGACTAAAGAAAAAGCCGAAACGCCATTGTTCTAGTTCTACCCAGTAAAAGGGATGAGTCAGTGGTTTCTTTTTTAAGTACAAGTAAAAAGAGAAACAGTAGATCGTACCAATCAGCGAGAAATACAAACCGATTGGATCAATCATGCCATCACTGACGTGTAATAAACTAAAAGCAGATTCAATGATTCCATAAATTGAGATCAGCAAGATGATACTATATTGAATAAAAACAACCAACGGCATCAACGCTTCTTTGCCGAATGGGAAACGTTCAAAGTCTTGGGCTTGGATATATTTTGCCACATACAAAGCAATCAGTGACATCACTGCACCAATCAATGTATAAACACCATCTAACAAGAGGACGTTATAACTGACCAGTAACCCAAAAAGCAAGGCACCGCCGCCATAGATACTCCCAGCGACAATCGATGCCAGCAAAAGCTTGCGTATTTTTTTCTTTTCACTCATGATACTCCTCTTTCTTTTTTTCAAAGAAACTATCAATTTGATTGCATTCTTCTATCTATAAGCCTATCTTCCCATATAAATAACATAAAAAACAGTCAATTTTTTCATACAAAGCGGAAAAAAATAGTATTGCTGTCAATCATTCACTCTATTCTCTAGTGATGCATATTCGATCTTTCTATTCCACTCTTTTTACATTCTGGTGTAAATCTCCTTGACTACGCGGATTGATTCCCTTATCATCAAGGGTAACCATATTCAATCAGAATTTTCAGAATATTCCGTTATATTTTTCATAACGGCGATTCATTGGAAGACAGGGAGGATGAAGAGAGTGAATGAAGCAAAACAAGTCCCATGGACAGGAGAACCAAACCAACGAGCGATCAACTATTTGAATGAAGAAGGCAAAGTGATCGTCTGCCCAACCAAAGTCGGCTATATCATTGCCGTCTCTGATAAAAAAGGGCTGGAACGCAAGTTTTCAGCAAAGAATCGCAAGCGTAACAAACCAGGTGTCGTTCTTTGCAGCTCATTGGAGCAGCTACATGAATTAGCCGAGTTAAATGCGGAAACCGCCGCTGTTTATGAAACGTGTTGGAACAATGACGTGTTATTCGGTGCGATTTTGCCTTGGAAGGAATCAGGAAAAGCCTATATCCCAAAAGATGGTTCAGAAGAATTGATGACGGACGTTCGGGGAACCAGCTGTTTCGTGATCAAATTCGGTGTCCCTGGTGAGCAGATCTCAAAAGAACTTTGGGATCAAAAAAAGAAATTGCTTTTCGCAAGCTCAGCGAACCCTTCAGGCAAAGGAAACCGCGGACTTGTTGAAGGGATCGGCGAACAAATCGCGCAAGAAGCCGATCTAATCATTGAAGGCAACAACTATGTTGCATCGATCCAACCAGACAAAACGCTGGAAACCCGCTACGAACAAGGAGTCATGGTTTCTTTCGTTGATAAAGACGGTAACTTGATTCCAGAGCAAGGAGACCAACGCTCCATCACTCCCGCACCTGTCTTGATCCGTAAAGGACTCGATGTTGAAAAAATCCAAATGTACCTTTCTGATCACTTCAACTCATGGGACTATCGCCACGGGGAGTATTATTAATCTTTCATCGTCAACAAAGAACCGAAGAACCAGCTAACGGCCCTCCTTTTCAAGGAAAAACGCTCAGCTCGTTCTTCGGTTTTTCAATAGAAAAAATACTTTTCTTCTATCGTGTTTCTTTCAAAAGCTGAATGATCTGTGCCTGTTGTTTGATGATCGTATCTTGTTGCTTGATTTTAATCCAGTTTTGGTCGATTTGGATAGCTGCTCCGAGATTTTTGTAACTAAGGTTGGGGATCTCCATGAAATGTATTCGGTGTGCAGATAAGTCATTAAAGATCTGAACAGACAGTCCCTCACTCAATTCATGAACCTCTTTTTCTACAATATACTGGTTGATCAGGTCTTCTACAGTCAAACGCTTTTTTCGTTTCTTGCCTTGTGTGCCATTCGAATTTTCAGATTTCTTGTTCGTACCAAACATTTTTGTTCTCCTTTCGTTAGGTCATCCTTCCTCCATTTTGTGATTCCGTGTCTCTTCTTCAGTGACCAAAATAAAATTGAGCGAAACCTACATACGAACATTTTGTCATAAAATAGCATTATAATCTACATTTCGTTGTTTTTAAAGATGAAAAAGGAGATAAATTACGATCAGGTTTTCTCTGTCATAGAATTCCAACTCTATTTCTGCTATAATCCCCTCATAAACACATAGGAGGGACTCTATGAAAAAGCATTCCTCAATTGCTTTCTAGGGGACGACGCCAATGACAGTGACTTTGGACTACACTTACTGCTGGGTTGTGGGCTGCCGCAACACAGTGCTTAGCACAAAACGAAAAAACTAAGCGTGGTACGGATTTCGAAATCGCATGAAGCTGGAAGCAGAAGTAATCGTTACGGACGGTGAATGTGTCCCTAGCCAAAGAAGCCTGATGAAGAACGAACGGAACCCTTTTCTCTCAAAAGAAATCATTCTTTTGGAGGAAAGCAAAATGAGAAAAGGTGAAAATACGACCTTTGTTTGTAAAAACTGCAGTACGCCTGTGGCACCCTTGACCAATGGTTCTTACCGCAACCATTGTCCCCAGTGTCTCTACTCGTTACACGTGGATATTCGCCCGGGCGATCGTCAAAATACTTGCCATGGCCTGATGCGACCCATCGATTATCGCCAACATTCCAAAAAAGGCTATCAGCTGCTGCATCAATGCACTCGCTGCAAAAACCAGCAGTGGAATATCGTGGCACAGGATACGCAACAGCCTGACCATTTTATTGAGTGGTTGACTCAAACCGCTGCGTATCACTAAAAAACCAAAGAAGACCATGCTTAAGGCTGATCTTTTTTGTTTATCAGATCAACGGATCTCTTATACCACTAACTGCTCATAGACATTGTCGTCATAAGAAGCGCTTGCTTTAACCTAAAAAAAAAACAGCCCGCTGTTTCGTCGATTAGTTGACGAAATTGCGGGCTGTCCTGCTAGTGTCTTCTTGATGATTTTACGTTGGTTTGCGCTTATTCAAAAACGAATTGATTGTGATACAGTTCCGCATAAAAGCCGTCAGCCGCCACCAATTGATGGTGATTGCCTTCTTCAATGACTTCGCCGTCCTTCAAGACAACGATGCGATCGGCATTCAAAATTGTCTTCAAGCGATGGGCGATCACAAAACTGGTTCGTCCTTTGATTGCTTCATCCATTGCTCGTTGAATTTTCGCTTCGGTCACGGTATCGACATTACTGGTGGCTTCATCCAAAATCAACAATTCTGGATTGGTCAGAATCGTTCGGGCAATACTCATCAATTGTTTTTGACCAGTACTGAAAAGGTTGTTCTCTTCGGTGATCTCCGTGTCATAGCCTTTTTCCAACGTCATAACAAACTCATGGATATTGGCTTGTTTCGCTGCTGCAATGACTTCTGCTTCGGTCGCTTCTGGTTTCCCAAAAGCAATGTTTTCACGAATCGTCCCTGAGAACAGCACGGATTCTTGCAAAACGATTCCCACTTGAGAACGCAGCAGATCCAAGTCTAGCTCCCGGATGTCGATGCCGTCAAAGGTCACAGAACCACCATTCACATCATAGAAGCGATTCAACAAGTTCATGATGGTCGTTTTTCCTGAACCAGTCGGTCCGACCAATGCGACCATTTCGCCTTTGTTGACCGTGATCGACACATCTTTTAGGACCAATTTTTGACTGTCATACCCAAAGTCCACATGATTCAAAGCAACCGCCTCTTTGATGCCCTTCACTTTGATCCCGTCTTTTGGTTTGACCTCATCAGGTTCATCAAACATTTCATTGATTCTGCGCGCACCGGTGATCGCCAACTGAATCATGCTGTAACCAGAAGAGATCTGCATCAATGGTTGGTAATACTGCTGCGAATACTGGACAAAGGTCACAACTAATCCTAAAGCAACGGAACGTTCTAAGTCACCGTTCAATGCTAACCAGCCACCAAAGAAAATCACGATTGCCGTGTTCAACAAGGACATCCCTTGCATCAAGGGGAAAAGCAGCCCAGAGTAGACTTGCCCTTTGTAGGTAGCTTCCCGGACTTGTTGGTTGTGGACCAGAAAACCATCGATGGTTTCTTCTTGCAGTCCATTGGTGATGATGATTCGTTGACCACTGATTTTTTCATCGATATAGCCGTTTAATTTTCCGACTTCATCTTGCTGCAGATCGACATATTTGCGGGCTTTTTGGATCACGATCACCGCGATCAACACCGCAATCGGGGTAGAAGCAATCGTTGCCCATGCCAATTCAACGTTTTGACGGAACATCATGATCAAGATCCCCACCATTAAGACTACATTGGTCAGCACTTGCAACAATGCTTGGTTCAGACTGTTTTGGATGTTATCCAAGTCACTGGTGAAACGGCTCAAAATATCACCGTCTTGATGAGAATCAAAGAATTTGATCGTCAATTTTTCCAGTTTATTAAATAAACCGATCCGCATTCTGTTGGTTGATTTCCCCACCACTTGCGTGAACAAGATACTATAGACAAAATTGGCTGCACTGGCTAAGACATAAAAAATCAACAGTTTCCAAATGATCGATAGAAAAGCCGATTTATCATCGACCCCTTGCATCAAACCGCCAACATAATTCGCCAATTCCTGGAACGCTTCTCCGATAAAGACTGGCGCTTGTACTTGCAGATACGTTGCCAGAATCACCGTCACAAAAATGAATAGAAACGACCACTTGTATTGTTTTAAGTAATGGTAGAAAAATTTACTCGCTTTGAACAAATCTGTCATGGTTACTCCTCTCCTTTCTGTGTTGCGAAGATTTCTTGATAGATGGCATTGTTATTGGCTAAAAATTCATGGCTTCCTTCACCAACCAAACGTCCATTATCTAAAACGAAGATGCGGTCGGCTTTCACAACAGAGGCAATCTTTTGCGCGATAATGATTGTTGTCGTGTCTTTTAATTGTTTTTCAAACGCTTCGCGAACCAATTTTTCCGAACGCGCATCTAATGCACTCGTACTATCATCCAAAATCAAAATTTTCGGTTCACCGATCACGCCTCGAGAAATCGATAAGCGTTGCTTTTGTCCTCCAGAAAAATTGCTGCTGCGCTCGGAGACCGGCGCTTCAAAACCCGCTGTCAATTTTTGAATAAATTCGCTGGCTTGAGCGATTTCTGTTGCGCGAGACATCTCAGACTCCGAGGCATCTTTTTTCCCTTGCCGTAAGTTTTGGGCAATCGTTCCTGAAAAGAGGATCGCTTTTTGCAAGACAAAAGCGACCGTTTTACGCAAGCTTTGTTCATTGACTTCTTTCAAGTCAACACCGCCAACCCGCACGACACCTTCTGTTGGGTCAAACAAACGGGGAATCAGTTGCGCCAGTGTTGATTTGCCGGCACCAGTCGCTCCTACGATCCCAATCATTTCGCCAGGTTTGATGGTAAAACTGATAGCCGTTAGGGCATTTTTTTCATCCCCAGGGTAACGGAAGCTGACGTTTTCAAAAGCGACACTTCCAGACAATTCTTGTTCTGGGACATCTTGGTATTGCAGATCCGGTTCGGTATCTAGAATCTCTTTGATCCGTTTTAGCGAAACTGCAGCCCGTGAAGTCATCATCATCATCATGCCGCCGATAATGATCGCCATCATAATTTGCATCAAATAATTCATGAATGAGGCAATTCCCCCAATCAAAGTTGGGTCATCTTTCGCTAGATCACTGACAAAGAAAATCGCGCCGACCACTGCTAAGTTGGCCGCCAGCATAAAGGAGGGGATCATTACAGAGAACAGGGTTCCTACAATAATATTATGCTTCGTTAACGTTTCACTGACTTTAGAAAAGCCTTGCAGTTGGTTGTCTTCTTGAACAAAAGATTTCACCACACGAATCCCCATCAAATTTTCTTTGGCAATCCCATTGATTTTGTCGATCAAGTTCTGGATGATCATAAAGTGTTTGCCCATCCGTGTAAAGGATAGTGCCGTAATCACTAGGACAGCGATAATCAGTAAGACGATGATCCACCACAGTTGCGGCATGGTTGTCATCGCCAAAATGAAGGCACCGATAAATAAGAACGGGATCCGAAACAACGATTGTAGCGAGATCATCACTAAGTTTTGAATTTGCGTGATGTCATTGGTCAAGCGCACCACAAGATTTCCCGCTGAGAAGGTTTCGATATTTCCAAATGAGAATGTCTGGATTTTCCGAAACATCTCTTCCCGAATATCGGCACTAACGCCTTGCGCCACTTTCGCAGAAAAAACCGTGTTGATGATCCCTGCAACAAGGCCTAGCAATGCTAGCCCAATCAACTGCACACCAATTTTTTTCATTTCATCATTGTTTTCGGTAATAATTGATTCTAGCACTTGCTGCAAGAGCTTTGGCTGCCATAATGCAGCAACGACCATTAAAATGACCGATAATAAGGCAATGCTGGTTGCCGCTTTGTACTTTTTGACATGGCGTAAGACCAGATCCATATACGTACCACTCCTTTGTGTTTAGCAGAAAAGACTGCCAAAAAATTTCGGTTGCACAACAATTTACCATGGATCACGACTAGAAACAAGCGAACAAATAAAACAAAAAGAGCTTTCATGAAAGCTCTTTGAAAATATTGCATAAATGTTGGCGAAAATAACGAATAATAAAGGGATTATGATGATCCTCAAGAGGGTCTTCCTTATTTTCTGGCGCTAAATCTTTGACTTACGATTCGCTGTTTTACAGCTCACTTTTTTGTTTTTTTGTCAGTTTTTGTTTGACTAGATCGTAGGAAACCAAAATCATTTGTTCGATGTTTTCTTCCATCAAGGCATCAGATGCCAACTTGATGGTATTCCAATGGGTCTTATTGGCATAATACCCCGGAATGATGACGTCAGGAAATTGCTCTCGCAGCGTTTCGTTGACCTCGGGCAGATTTTTCAAAGTCAAAAATGCTGTTTCTTCTGCTTGCGGACTCATGATCCCAAACTGTTTTCCTACTAAATCAAAGTAGATTGCATCCCAATCTTCGCGGTAATAGACTTTGGCTCCCGGCAAGCCTTCCCCAAATGCTTGAAATCGCTGCATTTTTTGTGCAATTTTTTCTTCAATCGATGTACTCATTGTGTTTCCCTCACTTTCTACTATCAAAACCGTCATTTTCTGTCTCAATTTTGACAGATTGAATCGCTTTCTGCTCTATTTCCTACTATTATACATGGTTGCCGTGTAAAAAGGGATTTTTTATCAATGGCATGTTGCCTGAAAATGACTCTTGAGAGTTGCATGCGGCGTTACATTCATTCATCTCTCTCAGAAGATACAAAAAAACCCTTATCAGCGAGTAAGATGTACTCGCCAATAAGGGCAATTGATTACTAGATGTCATGGACAAGATTCATTTTAGAATCTTAGTACCAACCATTTGCTTCCCAGAATGCTTTGGCAGCAGACCAAGAACCATAACGTGATGCAACATATTCATCGGCAACCTTTTCTTGGTTAGCAGCTGAATAGTCACCATTTAAGTAAGAGTTGGTTAATTGGTAACGGCCGTAGTATTGTCCGTTTGTCGCTGTGTAAGAACCACCAGATTCTTTGTTTGCGATCCATTCTTTTGCTGAAGCTTCTGAGCCGCTAGCTGAAGAGCTGTAGCTTGAGCTGCTTTGTGTGCTTGCAGCAGCAGATTGTGTGTTGCTTGATTGTGAAGCTGCTGGTTCACTTGGTTGTTGTACACTTGCTGCAGCAGTCGTGTTTGCAGATTCTGTATAAGTGGCAGTGCCATCTGTAGGGATGATCAATGCTTCCCCAACAAAAATCAAGTTTTTATCAGCAATCTCGTTTGCTTCAACGATCGCACTGATCGTATCATCAGAGCTATAACCGTAAAAGTTAGTAGCGATTGTTGATAATGTATCACCAGATTGAACAGTGTATTGTTCGTCTGCAAAGGCGTCTTTCCCACCTAAGAAAAGGCCGAAACCGGCAAGGACAGCTGTACTAAGTAAAACAGTTTTTAAAGACTTCATATAATTAAATCTCCTTCTTTGAAACTCATTTTGCGTCATTTGAGATGACTCAAGCGCATAAACAAGTCTAACACCGAAGAATATTTCATAGGTAAAGAAATCATTACAGATGATTACGAAAACGACAGTTACCTTACGTTTCGTAAGAATTGAAAAAGACTATCATATCAAGCTTTTCTCTGCTGTAATTTTTAACATTACAGTTATTTTGTTTTCAGGTAAACCAGTTAACCTTAGAAAACCTTTCCTATATTACAAAAAACCCTCTTTTTACACAGACTTGTAACAAAAGAAGGAACGAGACAAGGTCTCATTCCCCATTTACTTCCTATTTTTTCTTCACTGGGATCAATTTATTCATGACGATCGCCGCAATAGCGCTTAAAGCAATCGGTGAATCTAATAAATATTGTAAGAATTGAGGCGCAGATTCTTTGATTTCTGCTGGCATAAACAACAAGCCGATGGCAATAATCAACGGTACCCCGATAATATACAACTCACGCTCGGAAAACTCTTCATTCTTAATGACCCGAAAGCCGCTCAACAAAATAATGACACAGACGACCGCGAACACGCCGCCGATGACAGCAGAAGGTACTGCGTGAATCAAGGCTGAAAGTTTTCCCATAAAGGACAATAGGATAAACCAGACGGATGCCATCACAAAGACTTTTTTACTAGCAACCCCAGTGATCGAAATGATCCCCGCATTGGTAGAATAACCAGTCACAGGGGTCGTTCCTACTAAGGCGGCAACCAAGCAGCCTAATCCTTCGCCGATCACGCCTTTATTGATCTGTTCATCCGTAACAGGTTCTTCTGTCACGGAACTGACCGCATACCAAGTACCTGTTGTTTCTGCTAGGAGCACCATATAGATCACTAGCATCGTTAAGATCGCTGAAACATCAAAGTGCAGGCCATAGTTTAGAAATACCAGTTTTGGCAGACTAAAGAAAGAAGCATCCGCCACCGACTGAAAATCAACGCCTCCCATAAAGGAAGCAATCACGGTACCGATAACCAAAGCAATAATGACCGAACTGATTCGGAAGTATTTTCCCATTCCTGGAAAATAATCGCCTAACATGGAAAACAAGATCAAAATCGCCGCAGTAATCGCAGCCAACAACATGTTTTGATTGGCACTTAGTGTTTCAGTGGCAGGATAGATATTGCTAGTAAAGGCCGTTGGCAACAGCGTCAAACCAACGATCATGATGATCGTTCCACTGACGATCGTAGGAATAAAATGACGAACGATATACTTATAGATTCCAGTAAAACCTAGTAAAATGACTGCTGCGGCACCAACAATGCTGGCACCTAACACCGTGTCCATGCCGTTGGCACCAAAATAAATACCGATGATCGCTCCAACGGGTACAAAGGATGGTCCTTGACATACGGGTAATTTCAAGAAAAAGAGGACTTGGATCAAAGAAGCGATCCCTGCTCCTAAAAAGGTCGATTGGATCAAACCTGATGCGTCTGAAGAGGACATCGCCACCGCGGTTGCGATAATAAATGGCGGCACATACACGTCCATTGCCAACACATGCTGTAATCCTAAAAGTACTGCTTGACCAAAGGGAATGTCTTCGTTCATTCCGATCGTTAAATGTTTGTTTTTCGTTGATTCCACTGTCTCATTCTCCTCATTTTTCGTGTACTTTTTTTCCTTGGACCCAGACTTGGCGAATATTTTGCATCGTTGCTAAGTACAGGATTTTTTGTAATCTTGCTTCGGGTGAAGTAAACACACCGAAGTCAGGCAAAGGATTTTCTTTTTGTCGCGTATCGATCACTTGCACATCAAACGCATACCCTTCTTTGATGACACCTACTGGTAATCTCAGTGCCTCACCGCCGCCTTTTGTCGCCAATGAGAACGCATCGATCACGGATATACGAGAATCAGCTACTCCTCGTGTGTTTTGAGGAAGCGTGACATCCACGCCATCTTCTAACATTCTCGAAGACATCACAGCTTGTTTGATGTTGTCATACAAACTCGGTGAAAAACCGCCGGAGATATCCGTTCCTAAACCAATCGTGACCCCTTGTTCTTTCAAGCGCTTGATTGGGATCACGCCATTGGCAAAGTAGGCATTTGAGATGGGACAGTGCGCAACTGCGGCGCCGGTTTCGACAAAACGGGCGCCGTCAGCTGGGCTGATGAAATTGCCATGAGCCATCACTGCTTTTTCTCGCAACAAGCCGAAATCTTGCAGCACTTCGGTATCCGTTTTGCCAAATCGCTCTTGAACAAAGTCATGTTCCCATTGCCCTTCACTGCAGTGGGTCTGAACATGGACATCATATTTTTCAGCCAATGCGCCTAACCCTGCCAAGCCTTCATCGGTACAGCTCGGGACAAATCGCGGAGTAACCACAGGATAAACGCCTTGAGGTGCAGTCTTTGCGATTGCTTGTACTTCTTGAATAAAACGTTCTGTATCCGCTAACGCCTCTTCTGTTGACGCGTCCCGATAAAAAGCAGGATTGGCTTGGGGATCGTCCATAACGACTTTTCCGACTAATCCCCGTTGACCAAGAGTGGCACAAGTCTTCGCCAATTGAAGGCTCGCTTCTAGATGGACCGTTGCAAAATAAAGAACCGTTGTCGTTCCTCTTGCCAATAGCTGTGCCACCAAATCTTGATAGACAGCTTTGGCAAATGCTGGATCGGCATATTTTGCTTCCAGCGGAAACGTGCATTCATCTAACCAAACATTTAACGGTTCATCTAACGCGATTCCTGCTTGCGGCCATTGCGGTGCATGGACATGCAGATCAACAAACCCAGGTAAAAAACACTGGCCTGCAGATAATGCCTGCAGATTCTCTGATGCTTTCGCCAGCTCTGACTCATACCCTTGATCTGTTTTAGCAGTCACTTTTACGATGATCCCTGCGTCATCGACTTGAATCAAAGCTTCTTCTATATATTCTAGTTTTCCATCAGTTGGCGTATGGAAAACATCTCCTTTAAAATAGTGAATGGTTGCCATTTGTTTGATTTCCCCCGTTCTCTAAGACATTGTCAGGAAAAAGCCGTTCATTTAATGTTCCTTTTTCACTAACACGATGTTCTTATTTTAACGCTATTCGAAAATAGTGCAATAAAATTCACTATCATAAAGAAAGATAAAACGATAAATGTTCGGTTTTTATGCGATTTCAAAAAAAAGACACCGTCTAGAAATAAGACAGTGTCAGTTAACGACGCTTATACTTTTGTTTTCTTTAGTTGCCGATAAAATACCACCAGTCCACCTACTAGCAAACAGAGTACTCCTGCAATCGAGCCCCATTTTGCTGGCTCTAAAAAGCTTTGGATCCTTGAGGTCTGATTCGTTGCCGTCGTTCCTGATAGCTGAAACAAGAAAGCCAACGGCTGATGTTCAAAACGAAGAATAACAAATAGGAGTGTCATCAAAAGAAATTGATGTACCAGACTCCCTTTGCTTTGTGTGGCATACTTGGCTAAGCTCTGCTGTTCAATTGCTTCCGGTTTTGCCGCCAAATACTGTTTCGTGAGCCATTGATTCAATCCCGCATTAAAGAAACTAATGACAAATAAACTTATTGGGATCAAAAGATCGCTGCTAAATAGAAGAACACCAACCATCAATCCAAGCAAATACGCCGGTACTAACTGTTTTTCTAGCAAGCGTGCGAGTTTTCCTCCGAGAAACATTGCGCCAAAAAGGCCCAGTGCATAAGGCAAGTAAACGTGAGTACTAAGCGCTTGTGCCCCAAATCGACCGGTAACATAGACCGAGCCGAAAAGAAAAAGAAAGTTACCGATCACTCCCCGAATAAAGGTGAGGATGTTCAAGTGAAGCGGCTGTTTCCACGAGCGGCTGCGTTTCGTTAAAGTGATCAGCAGCAAAGCAAAGAGAAACAAGAAGCCAGTAATCGCCCACTCAAACAGGGCATTCGACTTGATCAGCCTGGCTGATCGCAAGCCAAACAGTAAGAGAAAGAAAAAGAAATACAACAAAAACTGCTTGTTGAATAACTGGTTGCGCTGCATCAACGGTCTTTTTGGGAGGTTGTTGAAGGTTTGACTACTCTTAGCTGCCAGCACAAAGAGTGCAAAATAACTGCCAAATAGGCCAACGCCTTGAAGGTCATCAGGCAACCGTAAGGCAAACAGTAAAACAAAAAGAAAGAACAGCGCCTCCTTCCAATCATTTTTCAGCGGCTGTTCAGTGAGCTTGGCTTTTTGTCGTACCATCAGATCAGCTGGCGGCAGCCAAGAAGCACTGATCCCCAACAAACCAGCAGCTGGCAAGAGTGCCACGCTCCACCAGGTGCTCAAGATACCTACCAATGCGCCGGCGCCGCCGATCAAGACACTTGCTGCTAACAATGATGGTGCAAAAAGCGCCGTAAGCGTCTGTAAGAAAAAGACCCCTGTCATGCGAAAGGTATAAAAGAGCGCAAAGGCTAATGCTGCACTTAGCGACTGCTCTTTGCTCAAAGATAAGAAATAAAGATACGGGATGATCGTGATCGTATTGCTGATGATCAAAAGTGCGGTATGGGATTTTAAAACTTTCATCGTCCGACTCCTTGCCTTGATTTAAAGTTCCATCTTTCTTCTATCCTACACTTTCAAGCAATCCTGTCAACTTGCGTGCCAAATTTAAGCAAAAAGAAACCAAGTGTATTGTCAAAAGACTGACACTTCGTTTCTTTTTCTTATTGCGATTTTCGGCTAGAAGCCAGTAGACTGAATCGTTTGCTTAATTGCCTGAATTTCTTCATACAACCCTTGAAACTCTTTTGCAAGCTCACTCATGATGTCTGCGCTCATCAAAAGATCTTCCGCATGACTTAATAGTAAGGACATCCAAACTTTGTCCCCTTGAGCTTCTTGTTGAACTAACTTCCGATGTGCCAAATGGGCTTCATGATAGTGTTCTTTTCCTTTTTCGATTGCTTGCAGTGCAGCCAGATTCTGGGCTTCTCTTCCTTTTTGAATACTTTCAAAAAAGCAACTTCTTGCCATACCCGCTTGCGAGATAATCTGAAAACAAATTTGTTCTTTTTCTTCCATTCTACTCTCCTATTAGTTCAAGTGCTTGTTCCAATGCTTTTTTTCCATCCATCATGCCATAGGTGCGCATGTCGATACTGGCTGCTGGACAAGCAACTAAGCCTTGGACTTCATTTAATCGGTAAGAAACTTGCGGTCCTAACAGTACGCAATCAGCATCTTTTGCTGCAGTCGTGACCGATTCAATGGAGAACGCATCGATCACCACCGCTTCTCCTTTTTCTTGCGCTGCTTTTTTCATATTATTTACTAAGACGCCAGTAGACATGCCGCCAGCGCAAACTAATACTATTTTTTTCATCATTGTTCCTCCATTTTCTCGTTATTTGTTACTCAACGACTGCCGCTTGAGTTTGCAGATTCTTTTCTTCAGCTAGTGCTGCTTTGTCTTGCAGACGCATAAAAGGGATGTAGATGATGACACATAAGACAAATTGGATCAATTGTGCAATGATCCCTTGCCAGCCATTCACTAAGAAGCCACCGAAAATAATCGGAAATCCAGTTGGGATATTGACTCCATTGTGATAAGGCAAAAAGCCGACAATTGTTAAGAGATATGCTGACAACACGGAAACAGCCGGTGTTACCATCAAGGGAAGCAGCATTCTGATATTCATCACCTGAGGAATCCCAAATTTGATTGGCTCAGAAATACCAAACATGGAAGGGATCAATCCAATTTTACCAACAGCTTTTAGCTGCTCTGATTTGCAACCAAAAATAGCCAGTAAAGCGACTGCAAATGAACGAGCCCCGCGATTGTTCAAAATAAACCCAATCGTAAACAAATGTGGTAATGCTTGGCCGGCACTGTACGCCGCCAGATTATCAAGCCCTGGTTGGTAAAAGACCAACATCAAGATCGGATAAACAGCCAACACTCCGTGAATGCCAAAGAACCAAAGAAATTCGATAAACGCCACAATGATCATACAAGCAAAAATATTCGCTCCTAGCAAGGTCAATGGAGCTTGTACCCAAGTATAGATCATATCTGTCAGCGTGCCGTAAGGAGTTGCCGCCATGCCCACATAAATGATGCCCATAATGGCTGAAACAATAATTGCTGGCACGATCGCTGCAAAGGATTTGTTGACGATCGGCGGTACCGAATCCGGCATTTTGATCATCAAATTCTTCTGTACACATAAAATGTAAATTCTGGCACCCAACAAACCGCCAAACATGGCGACAAACATCCCACCGGAGCCAAGGGTCGACAACTCCATCGTACGGGTTTCTTCTAAAGTCGAAATCGGACTCAAGATCAAAAATGATACCAAACTCATGATACCGGCATTTAGTTGATCCGCATTTAAATGCTCGGCTAATTTATAGCCAACTAGAAAGGCGACATAAACGGAAACGACATCGATCGTCATCGCGTTGACTTGGGTTAATAATGCTTTCAAACCAATTTGTTCCATTATCTGTTGCGTTGCCCCAATGTCGATCGCATTGATCAAGGAAGCAATGGAACTGATCATCATGACGGGCATTAAGCCCATCATTGCATTGGCAATGGCTTTCATATAAATATTGTTTTGTACTTGAACGGCTGCAGCTAGTATTTTATCTTTCAGTGTATTCATAAGGTCCTCCTTCACTTAATCCCGCAAGTATTTATCTTTAAGTAGCTGGATTTTCTGCTGTGAAAAACCCAGTTCTTCTTTTACATATGTTTCAATCCCCCCATGAGCCTCAATCAAATCCAAAGCGGTTTGTAAAAAACACCGATCAGCTTCTTTGAAGTATCGCATTGCTGCCACAAAATCGGGGTTGTTCGTTTCTTCTTGTATCTGCTTGAGACTCTTGGTATTTTTCTCCCTTTTGTACTCGTTGGTCAGCAGGTAATCTTCCATGACCTCTTCATAACTGACACCCAACAGTAACTGAATCAGGGCAACGCCATACCCGGTGCGGTCTTTGCCACCACGACAGTGCTGAACCACTGCACCTTCAGCTTCCAAATGAATGGCCAATACTTCTTTGAAAACGGTCTTGCATTGACTGTTTTCAACAAATTCATAATTTTGCCGAATCATCAATTCTTTTGCAACTTCGGCGGTGATTTTTTCTGCAGAAAGCGCCATTGGTTCCCCTTCTTCTGAAGAAGCTAAAGCAGCAATATCAGCAATTGGCGTCAAATAAAGTATCTGAGCATTCCCAATGGGTTTGTCTTCATTGTCTGCTCTTTCTTGGGCATTGCGGTAGTCAATAATTTTCTCAATTCCCAGAGCTGCTAATTTTTTCTGATCGGCTTCTGTCAATTTGCTCAATTCGTCTGAGCGATATAGTTTTCCAGTCACTACGTATTTGCCCTCTTTGGTCCGATAGCCGCCAAAATCGCGAAAATTATACGCACCTTCTAAGGTTACTTTTTCATTTGTCATACACTACTCCTTTAAATAATTAATGAACGTCATAAAGTCCGTTGTCGCAGCTAGTTTGTTTACTTTATCCAACGAAGAACATTGTTTGATCAAATGATCATTCAGCGGTTTCACTTTTAAGTGATCTTGTTCAGCAATCACTAATAAGAAAACGAGACGAACCGTCTGTTTGTACCAGAACACTGGCTTTTTCAAGTTTGCAACGGCAATCACCGTTTCTGCACCAATCAGCGCATTGGGATGAGGGAAAGCGACTGACGGTAAGAAATCGGTTCCAAAAAAGGCTTCTCGTTCAAAAACCAACGTTTCAAAATTCTCAGGCATTGAATACTGTTCTTTGATTTGTTGGCATAAAAAATGCAACACCGCTTCTTTTGTTTCAAATTCTTGTTCACAGATGAATAACGATTCCTTAAAGTAGTTCAAAAGCACTTCTTCTGTGAAGATAGCGGCCAATGCGGCTTCGATCTTTTTGATCATATCCGGTTGCATAAAATAATCAACATTCATAACAGGAATCGTTCCTTCGTAAGGAAGTGGAATCGAAGAAAAGATAAAATCGAACTCCTGCTCTTCGATCATTTGCAAAAATTCATATGGATTGCATACCGTGACTTTCTTGATATAATTGCGAAAATAAAACTCAAATTTCTCTTTAAGGAAGGTATTGGCCGCTCGGCCGAGGTCATTGACCACTAAAATATACTTGCGCTGTGTTTGCGAATTTTTCTTATTTAAAGCCACATCAAAGTGCATCGCCAAATAGCTGAGTTCATGATCACTGATGGTCTTTTCAAATTGCTTTGCAATGACTTGACCGGCAATGATGGCTAAATCATAAGCGACATTACAGTGTACCTTCACCTCATTCAACAAAGGATTTTTCAGCTCGATCCCCAATTCGATCCGATCGATCAGCGGAGCAAAGTGCAACATCAACATCGTTTGCAGATCCAAGTCTTTGCTGAAATCGATTTGGCGGCTTTCCTTGATCGCTTTTAAAATTTTGCTGACCAATTCTGCTGCTTCATCTGAAACAGTCATCTTTTCATTTCTAGGGACTACTCGTTTGCCAACGATTTGCCCTAAAACATAATTTCGCTCGTATTCGGTAAAATGTACAGCACACTCTTTTTCAATTCTGGCGATGATTCGCTCTCCTAGTAATGTCTGCTCATCATTGGTCCTGCCGCTGATCGGTAGGTTTCGATCTAAGTAGCGGCCGCTTTGCATGCGTAAGACAGCGATCGCTAAATGATTCACCAGATTGTTCAAAATAGCCTCCGACATGGGGTAGGCTTTTTGCGAAAACTCCGACGAAACGATCGCTTTTATCTGCTGGTGAAGAAGCGACGGTGTATCTTCGCTGATTGTGCCCTCTTCTAACTGCTTGATATGGGTTCTTTGCAAATAATTACTAGCCATAAACCGTCTCAAGTCAAATTCGCTACCGCTAAGTTTCATTCCGTAATACGGCTTCGTTTGAATGGAGAGCTGGTAATGGCTTAGTATCCGTCGCAGCTTTTTCAATTCTTGAGATAGCTTACTCTGAGAAATGAATAAGCGTTCGCAAAGCATTTCGGATTTAATATACGTTTCTTCTTGAATAAAGAATTCAATAATTCTAGAAACAAAGTCGTCATTGTGGGACGCTTGTTCTTTCCTTCGCTGAAAAGCTTCTTCGTTCGTTATTTGTAAATACAACCCACTCCCTTTTTTCGCTTGAATCATACAACCGTATCGTTCTTGATGCTGGTTGATTTCTTCTGCATAACGGCGAACGGTTTTTCTGCTAACACCCAACTCGGCAGCAGCCGCTTTACTCGTCATAAAACCGTCATGCTCCGAAAGTGTTCTTAACAACAATAGGCTTAATTTTTCCATCTCTCTCTCCCTCGCTTACTAGTTTAGAGTCAAACCCAAGCAACCTCCATAGGTATATCTTCCCTTTCATTAAGGGAAATTTCTACAAGAAGTTGCTTGCCTTGTGCTTTGCTTCTTATCAAAAAAACGAATGGTCGTGACTTTCACTTTGTTGTTGCCACATATGACCGACCAATTTGTTTGAGTTTTCTTCTCCACAAAAAAAGACATGATCTTCACTCAATGAAGGTCATGTCTTTTTTATTTAGCGAACCTCGCTGATTTTCTCTACCGACTGTCGCACTTTTAATTGATGGGGACTAATTTTTCGATGGCTCGTTTCTGCTTGATTGGTGATGATGTCTGCTAGTAATTCAGCTGCTTCATAACCGATTCGTTCCATATCTTGGGCAACGGTTGTTAATTCAGGCGTTACGTAGCTAGCCAAAATAATATCATCGAACCCGATGACCGAAATATCTTCAGGAACCCGCAAGCCCATGTCTTTGATTCCTCGTATCGCTCCGATTGCCATAATATCACTAGCACAGAACAGTGCAGTGATTTCTTGATTATTTTCTAACAGATTTTTACAAATCAAATAGGCAATTTCTTCTTCATAGTTGGCGTACTGGATATACGACTCATTCACTAACAAGCCCTGCGCTGCCAAAGAAGCGCGGTAGCCTTTTTCTCTAAGTTCACTGACATTGGCATCACGACTCCCGTTGATCATGCCAATTTGTCGATGATTATTGGCAATCAAAAAATCCACAGCTTCTTGCGCCGCTTTTTCATTGTCAATCGAAACCAAGCCGATCTTAGGATTGTCGATTTCCATATCAATCAGAACTGTCGGCAAAGAGGTTTGCTGTACTTCCTGGTAGTAAGGATCGGTGGTTTTTAACCCTTGGATCACTACACCAGTGATATTGTGCTCATTGCAGAACTGACTAAACGTCTTTTGCTTTTGTTTCTCAGTACTTGTCCCATAAAAGACAAACTCAAAATCTGACTGATCCGTATAACGATAGACCCCATTCAACACTTCCAAAGGCATCGTTGATTTTCGGTTAAAATTCAACTCATTTAAAATCAAGGCGATGGTTTGTTGTTTCTTGGAAGACAGTGTCCTTGCTGCCATGTTTGGGGAATAGTCTAATTCTTTCGCTATTTTTAAAATTTCTTGCTTGGTTTGCTGGTTGATATCACTATACCCGTTAAAAACTTTGGATACAGTCGCTATTGATACACCGGCTGCCTTTGCCACATCGCGAATCGTTGTTCGCATTTGCTATCTCTCCTTTATCCAAATACCACCATCAGCCTTCGTAGCGAGCAATTGGGTTGTCTCCGCTAACTGACAGTCAATATCGCGATCCTTTAAACTGATTTTAACAGGTTCTCCTTGATAAAAGAGCGTAAATTTTAGTTCTTTTATTTTCTGTGGCAAATGATTCGCTAATCGCAGGCCTTGATCGTAATACAACCCTGCAAAACCGTAAATCAAGCTCAGCCAACTTCCCCCCATATTTGCTGCGTGAATGCCATCGACAACATTTTTTTGGAGATCCGTTAAATCCATCAAAGCCGTATCCATAAAATAACGATAGGCTTTTTCAGAATCCCCAATTCGACTCGCCATCACGCTAAAAATAGAACGAGACAAGGAGGAATCATGCGTCGTCACTTGTTCGTAATAGTCATAATCTTTTTTTAATTGCTCAAGACTGAAGTCTCCTGTATAGAGCATTTGGGCTAAAACCGTATCGGCTTGCTTACAGACTTGATGTTTGTAGATGACCATTGGATGATAATGCAGCAGGAGAGGATACTTTTCAGCAGGTGTAGTTTCAAATGGCCAGACTGCTTGTTCTAAGAATCCATCGTCTTGCTTCGTAATCCCTCGCTGTTCATCGTAACCAAAGTACATTAAGTCGGCTGCTTGCTGCCAAGCACTAATTGTTTCTTGGTATTTACCATACCGCTGTGCTAACTCAATGGCATAATATAGATTATTTTGAACCATTTTATTCGTATAAAAATTATTATTAACAAGGGCACTGTACTCATCAGGTCCAGTCACTCCATTGATGCAAAAGGCAAGTTTGCCCTCTTTTTCTACTAGATCGCCATAGCTCAACCAGAATTTCGCCGTTTCAAAAACAACTTCACTGCCAACCGTTTCGATGAATGCCTGGTCGCCAGTCACTCGTTCATACAATTGGAATGCATAAACGATATCCGCATTGATATGGACTTGGGCAGTTCCCGCTGGATAATAAGCACTCGTCTCATTTCCATCAATTGTTCGCCAAGCAAACAAAGCACCCTCTTGGCTTAGCTCCTGCGCCCGTTGTTTGGCTTGCGGCAAGATCTTCCCGCGATAGGAAAGCAATGCCTTGGCTATTTCAGGGTTCGTGAAAATAAAAAATGGCAACAGATACATTTCCGTATCCCAGAAGTAATGCCCTTCATATCCCTCGCCAGTCAATCCTTTGGCTGCGAAATTTGTTCTGCCGTCTCGCCCCGCACCTTGATTCAAATGAAACAAATTGAACCGAATGCCTTTTTGAAGAACTGGATCTCCTTCGATTTGGATATCACTTGCCGCCCAAAATTGCTGATAACTTTGTTGCTGCTCTTGCAAGAGAACTTCAAAATCGGCTAACTCTTGGTTAAAAGGTGTTTCGTGATTTTGATTATCTTCAAGTAGTTTCATTTGGAAAACCGTCGTAAGCGTTTCCTCTGCTTGTACTTGCTTTTCGCCATTGATCACTCGAATTGCTATACTTCGTTGACTATTTTCAGCAGTCCAAATCGCATAATCCTGATAATCAGCTTTTCGTAAGTGATGTGCTTTACTAGCAACCCGAGGATCATCTGTTTGAACAATTGCTGCTTTTTGTTCTAACGGATGTGTTATGGAAATTGGCTCTGAGAAATTGGTGTTCTTAATTTGATACTGACAGACGTAAAGTTCACTTCGTGTCACAGAGGCAAACGACTGCATCACCAATTCAAAAGTTTTACCTAGTGGCGTTACTACTTTATAGGATTCATCCAACACGCCTTTTTCCAAATCCAAAGTCATTTGTATAGGCTTTACTTGCCATTCTGAAGCACTAGAGTCCTCGTCACCAATCTGTAAACGTACGCCTCTTAGATTCGGCAGCTTGATGATCGTCTGATGCTCTTTGGCATAGCCGTATGCCCATTCACCATATTGGATCGTCTCACTATCAAAAAAACCATTAACAAAGGAGCCTGGGTTTCCCTCGTAAAGCTCATTGACTTTTAAGGGGTGACCTGCACGCACGCCAATTTGACCATTGCCAACTGCAAACAATGTTTCTAAGTATTCAGGGGTTTGATGAGAAAGTTCCTGTGCTCTTACTTTAAATGAATCATTTTTCGCCATCCATTCGCACTCCTTGTAAGAAATATTTGTTGAACAGCAAGTAAATGATCACAATGGGAATGATCGTGATCACACTTGCCGCCATCGTCTGATCCCATCGTACACCACCATTTCGACTTTGGAAAGTCTGCAACCCTAGAGTCAAAGTATATTTACTTGGCGTGGTCAAATAGAGCATTGGTTTCATGAATTCATTCCAAAAGCCCATAAAAATAAAGACAGCTTGTGTTGCGATGGATGGTTTTGCTAATGGCATCACGATACGAAAGAATGTTTGAAATCTGCCGAGACCATCGATTGCCGCAGCTTCTTCCACATCTTTTGGAAAAGATAAAAAGAATTGACGCATCATAAAGATATTCCCGATGTTGATCGCAGCTGGTAAAATCAATGCTGAAAAACTATCTAACATTCCTAGATTCATCAAGATTAAGTAATTTGGAATCAACAAAACCTGAGCTGGCACCATCATCAATGCCAAAAACCCATAGTAAATTCGTTCACGCCCCGGAAAATTTAATCTTGCTAAGGCATAACCTGCCATCGTATTTAATAAAATATTGATGGTCGTTCCAATAACGGATATAATCACGGAGTTTAGAAACCAGCGCATAAACAAAGAAGAGCGCCCCAAGACATATCGAAAATTGTCTAAAGTAAACTCATTGGGGATCAAACTCATATCCCCAGAAACAATTTCTCTATAGGGTTTGAAAGATGCAGCAATTGCCCAGACAAAAGGATAAAAGGTCAGTACTGCATAAAGAATCAAGATCGTATAAAGCAAGATCTTTAAAATTTTTGTTTTCTCTTTTCCTCTCACGGACGTTACCCTCTTTCTTTGTTCAATTTTTCTGCTAAAAGTGACGTGATAAAGATAAGAATTGCTAAAACGATCGCTAATGCTGCCGCATACCCCATCGTGTTCATTTGTCCAAAGGCGTATTGGTAAATCATTAGTGACAAGGTCAGAGTCGAATTGTTGGGTCCCCCTGATCCGTTCGAGAAGATATACGCCTGGTCAAACATCTGAAAGGTACCAATGATCCCCGTCAGCAGTACATAGGTAGTGATTGGGCGTAGATAAGGAATCGTGATATACCGTAATTTATCCACGGTTGTCGCACCATCGATCTCTGCTGCTTCGTACAAAGAATGAGGCAGATCAACTAAAGAAGCCAAATAGATCGTCATATAATAAGGCACGGTCGACCAGATATTCATTACCATAATCACTTTCAACGCATAGGCCGGTTCTTGTAAAAAATTGATTGGTTCTGAGTAAAATCCTAAATTCATAAATAAGTCATTGACTGGACCGTAAATATTAAAAATAAACATAAAGATGATCGTCAATGCTGAACTAGAAGTTAAAGTTGGCAAAAAATAAACCATCCGAAACAGTTTCTTCCCCTTGATTCCTTTGCTGCTTAAAATATACGCGATAATCAAAGCAAAAATCGTTTGTAACGGAACGACGACCAAGGCAAACGTGGCCGTATTTCTAAGAGCGATTCGCGCTTTTTGATCGGTGAAGATACGTAAATAGTTTTCTATCCCTTTAAAAGAAAATGTATTGGTAAACAAATTGACGTCGTTGAAAGATAGATAAAAAGCAAAGAGAACAGCTAAGACGAAAAAGATTCCTACGACAATGATTGCTGGAGCCAGAAAGAGCCAAGCTTGTCGGATTTCTTGCCATTGGCTTTTTGTATAGTTAGTTTTTTTTCGTTCCATCATGTTGTCACCTTTCCCAAAAGAAAAGAGAGAGGAGTTCCTCTCCCTCGTTCAAATTCAGACTAATTTGCTGTAATATCTGCGTTCGCTTGTTCATCAGCAGCTTCCATTGCTTCTTCAAAGGTCATGTTTCCATTTAAAGCATTTGGTAAAAAGTTTTGATAGGCTTTGTTGATCGTATCTAAAGTGGTGCCCTTTTGCCAAATCGTTGCATAATCCCAAGCCTCTAGGTGAACATTCAAGTCACTGTTTTCTGTGATTTTGGCCGCATCTGCTACATCTTGACGACTAGGTAATGTCCCGGTTCCTTCAACCCATGCTTGCATACCGCTTTGACCAGTAGCGTGTTGAATCCATTTATCTGCCAAGGCACTTTTTTCGGTCCCAACATATTTTCCCCAACCGACAGAAAACATCATTGACCCTTCCGTTCCTTTATACGTTGGCATTTCTTTTACAACAAAAGGAATATCAGGAAATTCTGTCTTAAGTGTCTCATACACCCAGTTTCCTTCATCCATGATCGCAATTTTTCCAGAACCAAAAGCTTCGCCGTTCCAACCTGTTCCGATATCTTGCGGTGTAACAGCTGCTTTCGTATCGACCAACTCTTTTAAAATCGAAAGATTATCAACTACTGCTGGATCAGCCAAATTAGCCGTCCCATCTTCATTGATTGGTTGAGCATTTTCCCGCGTTGCAAGATGATAGTTGCGAGCCATATCTTGGTTATAGCTCATGGCAAAAACATTTCCGTCACCATACGCCTCATTGATTTTTTCTTGGAACGACGGCAGCCACTCAACATACGCTTCAAGTGTGTCTGGCACTTCATCGATCGACACACCCGCTTCTTCAAAAATCGCTGTATTGAAATAGAGTGCTAAAGTTGACATATCTTTGGGAACAGCCTGCAGTTGTCCATCCGAAGTCGTAAAAGCATCGATCAAGCTATCATAAAACTGCTCACTTTCAAAATTAGCCGGATCCAGCTCTGCAAGTGTGCCATTCTCTGAGAACCATGGGAACATATAGGCATCCACGTAAAAGACATCTGGTGCCGTTCTACCAGCCATGTCAGCTTGAATTTGGGTATTATAATCGGTATATACTTTCTTTTCAACTGTTGCACCCGTTGCTTCTTCAAAAGATTGGATCATCTCATCCAACGATTTTTCTTCTGCCTCGTTGCCACCCCAAACACCGATCGTTAACGAATCCCCCGTGAAATCCGTCTGATCTGTCGAACTACTGGTGTCTTCGTTTCCCCCACAAGCTGCCAGCACCACTGCTCCAGACAATAGAAGCCCTGTTCCTACTACTTTTTTCCATCCAGTCATTTTATTTCCCCCTAAAAAGTGATTTTGATTTGTTCTTCAAGCAGATAAACCTTATCAAAAGCGATAAACTCAATCGCTTGCTCCCCATGGTTGGTGACCGTAAAACCTTCCTGTGTGACCTCAATCTTTAATGGCTGTTGGTGCCACATAATACCAAATTCAAGTGCTTCCCAAGCCTTTGGTAAATGTGGTTCGATTCTTAACTGGCCGTCTAAACAACGGATACCACCATAGCCGAAGACCGTCATTTGCCAAATACCGCCGAGTGATGCTGCATGAATCCCTTCATTGGAAGACAGCATATTTTCTCCCATATCAATGTTGATTGCTTGTTGAAACAAATCATAAGAAAGTGCTACTTCCCCTAAATCAGCAGCGAGGATGGCATGTGTCGATAAGGATAAGGAAGAATCATGCAACGTTTTCGGCTCATAGTAATCCCAATTCAACCGTTTCTCTTCTTTTGGAAAAAGGTTCTCAAATAAGAACAAGAGCAAAAGAACATCCGCTTGTTTCGAAACTTGCATCTCGTTGACCTGTTCTAAGTTATACTCATGGAACAGTGTGCCTACTTGCGAATCATTTTTATATTTCGTGAGATCGATCTCTTTTTTCGTCAAATAGGTATCATCTTGCGGGATGATTCCCGCTTCATTTGGTTGCGGTAAATAAATAGCAGCTACTTTTGCTTGCCATTCTTGATAAGCTTCATTTAATGGTAATTTTTCAGCTAGTTTCGTAAATTGTTCTGGCTGGTTCTTTTTCAACTCTTCATACAATGAAATAGCTAATTGAATGTTCCAGTGCGCAGTATGATTCGTGAAAGCATTATTATCGACATGCTCCTTATATTCATCTGGTCCGACTACGTCTAAAATTTCAAAGCGCTGGTTTTCTTCGGACCACTCTAAACGACTCGCCCAGAAGATCGCCGTATCAAAAATCACTTCATAGCCTTTTTCCCATGCAAATTGTTGATCATTCGTTACATCAATAAATTGTTTGATGCCGTAGGTGACATCGCTGGTAATATGCTGTTCAATAAATCCTGACCAAATTTTCGTTGGTAAGCCCGTAAGGATATCCGCAGCGCCCCAAACTGGCGTAGTCTCACCATCTTCAGGCCAAGCAGCTTCCCACGGAAATTGGGCGCCTTGATAGCCGTTATCAGTAGCTTTTTTATGGGCACCAGCCAAACCTAAATAGCGATAAGTCACTAATTTTTTGGCGATTTCTGGGTGTGTGAAGGTAAAATATGGCAGCATAAAAATCTCTGTATCCCAAAAGGTATGTCCTTTGTACCCTTCCCCAGATAGGCCTTTGGCACCTATGTTCATGCGTTCGTCATGGGCTGGTGTCATCACATGTAGATGATATTTTGCAAAATGAATCGCTAATTGATCTAGTGTGTTCTCTGTCTTGATTTTGATTGGAAAGACGGACCAGACTTCTTTGTCCCATGCCGCTGCTGAAGCTTTTGCTAATTCCTGATAGCCGTTTTTGCGAATCTCTTTCAGCTCTTCAAGGGCAATCTTCTTCAAATCTTGTGGTGTCTTTCCTAAATGCTCTTTATCGATCGTGGTATAAACAGAAGAAAACTTCTCAAGCTTCAACGTCTCATTAGGTGCCAAGGTTTGCCAGTAACGATTGTAGATTTTCCGTCTTCCCATCTCGATCCGCTTCTTGGTTCCATCATAGCAATCTTCTGTTTTTTCTAGATTATGTGCTGTCGAAAGAACAAAGGCGATCTTAGATTGAGTGGTCTTTGGCATCATTTGTAAGAAACGATTTTCTGTTAATGATTTGTCACCTTCAGTAAAATGCTGTGAGCCGCTATTTGTCTTTTGTCCGTCAATACCAGAAATAATTTCCAACGTGACTTCTTTTCCTAAATTTTCGACCAGCACTTGTTGCGCAAACACATGCTTTTGGGCAAAGGAAACACATCGCTTAAAGGTCAGTTCGACATTAATCTGACCATGTTTCCATTGAAAGGAGCGCGTGAGTTCCCCAGTTCTCAAATTTAAGACACGTGAATAGTTTGAATATTTGCCTTTTGATAAATCTAATCGTTCGCCATCAAAAAGGAGCTCCATTCCAATCATATCCGGCACATTAGGAAGCTCAGTCACTTCATTTTCGTCGAATTTATTAAAGGTTCCTGCAACAAAAAGATTACGCGTTTCGCCAACATATTTCTCTTCTGTCACAGAGCGCATCCCCAGATACCCGTTGCCCAAACACATGATGGCTTCTGCTTTGCCTAACCATTTTGTATCAAAGGTCTTTTCCGTAATTTTCCAAGGGTCTTCTTTTAAATACTGCATCGCTGTCTCCATTTTTTCCTCCTACTTCTTCAGAAAACGTTTTAGTTTCTTTCAAAAATTTTTTATTTATAAAAATAGTTATTGGACCGAAACAAAAGTACAATCAAGCCCATGAAATAACTACCAATTACTAGGACAATTGCTGCGTTAAGAAACACCCATCCTACGATCAAGTGGAGTGGCGCATAGTAAGCATAATCTCTAATTATTTTTGCGGCTTGGTATTCGTTTCGCCACTTCCAAGCAATAAGACTAGCACTAGCCCAAGCAAAAATAACTAACAAAAGTAGCGCTTGTGTATTGATCTCCAATAAAGGATTCCCTGTTAACAACTCATCGAAGGAGGTTTCGTTCATACTGATCATTCCCCTGTTTCTTATTGAACCCCACTACACTTTGTCCTAAAATGTCGTGTAACGTTTTTTTCGTACCTAGATAGAGGAAGAAAGAACCAGTGAAAAACAACCAACCGATCATTGGTAAAAAGTAGAGCAATTTTGCTACTTCCCTCATTCCTACAGTTAATAAATTACGTTGATTCGTAAAAACAACGAGTTTCGCAAAATGTTTGCCAATCGTTTTCCCCTCAAAACTACTCAAACAAATCATGTTGTAGACCACAAAGAGAAGTTGTGGCAAGACAATCGTTACTCCAGCAGGTACCATTAGGAGATAGCTAAGCATGGTACTTGGTAAAAAAATGATCATGCAATCAATCAAAAATGCTAGCAATCTTAGTAACAGCATATTTGTCCCCCTTTTTTCGAAAACCTTTTCGTTACATCCACATATTACCAGACATCTTTTCTCTATTCAAGCGTTTTCATAAAAAATAATTTTTATTTTTTCCGATTTCCTAATGGAAAATCGCGTAAATACTAAAACGTTTTAGATTGTCTGTTTTTTTGCAAGCGATTTGGTTGGGAACCAGCTTTACTTGTGATACCATGAAGCAAATACGAAAGAAGGCGATTTCTTGGATTTATGGCTTACAAATGTACAACTTGAGACGAGTTATTTAAAAGAAGGCGATTGGTCTTATGGAACCAAAACAGAAAATACAGCAATCGGGATCAATGATGGAAAAATAGCGGAGATCGTGCCGATGACCGAATGGCAGGCATCAAGCGAAGCGACGATCATTGATGGGGGAAATCAGTTATTGTTGCCAGGATTGATCGAAAAACATTGTCATTTGGACAAAAGTAAATTAGGTACTCCTTGGCGTCCAGTAACGCCGGCAGCTAGCTTGGTGGAACGATTTGAAACTGAGATTCCCCAATTAGATTCCTTGCCGTTATCGATCAAAGAACGCGGACAAGCGCTGATCGATTTAGAACTGCCTCATGGTGCGGTGATGTTCCGCTCACATATTGATATTGAACCAATGACTCAGCTGCGTTATTTTGATGCGATTACCGAATTAGTTGCCGAACAACCTTTTGGCTCGGAGTTGGTCTTATTCCCACAACATGGCTTATTGCGCTCAAATGCTGCTTCTTTGATTGAAGAAGCCTTAGCAACGGGCAAAGCATCTTTTATTGGCGGTGTTGATCCTTATACACTCGATCAAGATTACCAGGCTTCCTTACGGACAACTTTTGAACTTGCTCAAAAAGGACATGTCGGGATTGACCTCCATCTTCACGATCGGCAAGAAGCTGGCAGAACGACCGTCAAAGAAATGATTCGTTTGACGAAGGAATTCAATATGCAAGGAAATGTGGCGATCAGTCACGCCTTTGGTCTAAATGACTTTGAAGGCACAGAACGCAAAGAAGTCTTTCAAGCCTTAGCAGATTTAGAGATCCACATCATTTCAAGTATTCCCATCAGCCCTGGCACGATTCCACCGCTTAAGGAATTGCAAAGCTATGGCGTTGCTGTTCATATTGGTTGCGACAACGTCTATGATTCTTGGTCTTCTCTAGGAGATGGTTCTTTACAAGAAAAACTGGCCCGCTATTTAGAGATTTTTGCCGTCAAAAGTCAGGAAGACTTGACGCAAGCATTAGGTTTAGTCACGGATGGCAAAGTCCCATTGGATAAAAACGGTGCGCAGCAATGGCCTAAGGTTGGTGATTCGGCTGATTTCTTACTGACACCAGCTACTTGTACGGCAGAATTCGTTGCCCGTAAAGGCTTCGTCAGCAAAAGCTTTTATCAAGGAACAGTTGTTTTCACCGCATAAATCTTACCTATATAAAAGGCATCTGCGCTTCTTTTTAGAGGCGCAGATGCCTTTTTTCAGGAATAGTCGTTTGCTAATTGTACATAGCCTTTCAAACCTCTTGCGCTAAGAAAATACGAAAAGACGATCATTCTTCAGTTTTCACTATCTATATGTCCTCTCCAAATTACCTATGAAACTTCGCGCGATACTTTGTGATCAGATGTTTAGGATTCATTACCTTTCTCTCTAAAATGATACGATTTAGTGTAACCAAACGTGTTAAAATGATCAATGCCTGTGCAATATAGTGAGTCATAAACTGCCAGACCTAGTTATTTTCCGAAAGAAACTTCCCCTTTTCTTCCGTGCGTACTTCGATAGTCAGTCCAGCAGAAAGTCCGCCAAGCAGTCTTTATGATACCTTATAGTTATCTTTTCGGTTCCGTTATAGGTAAATATCTGCACCGCTTTTTTCAGCGTCTTCTTTCATTTCCCCACACGTTCCAGTATTCATATCTGTTGTTCAAAAAACAGGAAGATTATAAAATCGCATTAATGTCCGCAAAAATCAATATTGTGTCAACCTGGTTTTGGTAATGATAAAATATGCTCCTAATCATCAGCCGCTTTATTCGCATTACCAGGTATCAAACTGTGCACTCTTAGAGTGACCAATGAATAGTGATTAAAAAGCAAACAATTTTCTTTGTTTATTTTTATGGATCGATTATCTTTGCTCTTTTGAAACAATTATTTTTCTAGTTATCCAGCAAAACCACAATTGACTTTTGTATGACCTAGATTGATTCCAAAACTCATTTATTTTTCTACCTTAAAATCAAAATAGTCCATTACTAATTCACAATACATCATATTTGCCCAAGAAAACCATTCTCGGGTGTAATCACTTGGATCATCAACATTGATTCCTTCATGCATCAGCTTTGTACCAGCGTCGATAGCCGTTAATCGATCAAGGATACTGGCTTTTTCTGTTTTGTCTTTCGTTGTTAATCCCGTCATAGCCATTGCGATCGGCCATACGAAGTTCTCAGGTGTATGGGATGAGCCAATGCCGCTTGCATACTTTCCTTCATAAAAATAAGGATTTTCTCGACTAAGGAGTGTTCTTCTAGTCGCTAAATAGATTGGATCTTCCATTGAACCGTACCCCAGATAAGGTGCTGAAATCAAATTTGGTACATTGCTGTCATCCATGATCACTGCATTGCCAAATCCGTCTACTTCATAAGCGTAAACTGTCTCTCCTTTTTCATTTGTCGTGTAGGCGTATTTGTCAATCCCTGCTTGGATCTCCTCACGCAGAGTTGAAGCAGAATCTGCGATTTCAGGTTCTTCTAAAATAGTGGTAAAAATGAACTTCAAGTAATCAAGAATCACAACAGCAAACATATTGGCAGGAATCAAATAACCATACCGGCATGCATCATCACTAGGTCTAAATCCCGACCAAGTCATTCCCGTCTTAGCAACTGGCGTTCCTTTGCCCCCATTTGTCAGTGTATCTTCTTGTCTCACAGTGTCACGTGTAAAACGATAGGTAGATTGCTCATGATCTTGTTCAATGCGAAATACATCGATGATCATCTTCGCTCCTTTGACAAAGGCAGCATCAAAATGATCGGTACGTCCCGTATTTTCATAAAGTAAATACGCCAATTGCACAGGATAGCACAGAGAGTCAACCTCGTATTTTCGTTCCCAGATCCAGCCATTCATCCTCGTATCATCCTCTTGATGCCCGGCAAAGTTTTCCGTTTCATTAAAAGCATTGGCATAAGGATCAATAGCGATAAACGTAAATTGTTTTTTTACTAGACCCGCAATCATATCAGCCAACCCCTGGTCTTTTTTTGCAAGGTAAAGATAAGGACGGACTTGTGCTGTTGAATCCCGCAGCCACATCGCGGGTATATCTCCAGTCAACACAAAGGTACTGCCATCACTCTGCTCTTTTACTGTCGTGAGGACGGTATTGGCAAACGCGGCCTGAAAATTTTCTGCCCACTTGGAGTGCTCTACTCCGCATAGCTCGGTGATTTCTTCCATAAATTCTTTCACAACAGTTGGTACTTTTTGATAGGGCATTCTTTCCACCTCTTGAAAAGAAAAACTGGTTTCCCAGTTTTTCTAAAATTTTTCTATTGCCGCGGCTGCTTCCAATGCCATGACCCCCGATAATTGATCTGATAAATAAACACTTTCAGGCAATTCCTCCACAAGCCAATCTCGATAAGTCAGCAAATGCTGCTCCTTTGTACTATGCTGTAAGAGTAGTTCACAGCTGGAAATAACAAAATGTTTAATGAAGGAAGCATCCAATCCAAATTGTTGCGCTTTTTCAAACAATAATTTTAAGTATCGGTATTCGATTCCCTTAAATAATCCGATATCTCCTCCATCTCCTTGGTCATCGAACACACCACTTGCTCCAATTGTTTCAATGGACGTTTTTGCACAATGCAGTGCTTCTTCTAAATAAGCGGGATCCTTCGTTACATGAAAAAACTCGATCATAGCGCCAATATACACTCCTTGATTATAGGTAAATTGCCATTGAACATCGACTTTTCCATCACCATTTCGATTGATACCATCTTCTACAAATTTTGTTTCAGGATTCACTAAGTGCTCTCTCATCCACTTGAGCGTCTCATGACTAGTGTTCAAATAGCGTTCATCTGCCTCTATTTGATACAGTCTTAGGGCTAAAATCATAATCGGTGCGTTTACCGGAGTATTTTTATAATCAAGCTGTGTTCTTTTCCACGCAAAACCGCCGTTCATGTGATCATTCCAGGCCGTATCAAAAATATCGAGACAGACTTCCCGCGCATCTTCTAAATATTCCTGTTTTTGAGTCAATTCATACAAGCGTAGGCCGGCTAAAGCGTTCCAAAGCATGTCATCATAGTATTCATGAAGCAGTGTTCCTTGATTTCGCTGTTTATTATAGCGGTAAGTCTCTTCCGCAGCTTGCAAATACTGTTCTTTCTTTGTTCTCAAATAAGCATCAATGCGGACATCGACTAAATGAGCGATCCACCAATAGTTGAAAACAGTGTTTTCTTCCACACTTCTTAATGGATACACATTGTTTACAAATTGCTCTGGTGTTTCTGCTTTGTAGAAATAGTCAATACTTTCCTGAGCAAGCTCCGCATAGTTGTTAAAATCGGTCATTCTCCTGATCCTTCTTTCAAAATTTTATCACCTTGCTGTTGGGCATTTTCAAGGGCTTTTTGTGCACTGATTTTTCCAGAAAAGACATTTTCTAACTGTGGAATCAATGCGAGTCTCTCAACATCAGAATAACCAGTCACAGTTGGACGGACTTTAGCAAAATCCATCGTTTCCACAAAAGCTTTATATTTTTCATTTTCCGTAAAGTAAGGATCTTGCGCTGCCTCGATATTTGCTGGCAACCACGTTGAGATTTTAGCAAATTCAACACCGACATCTGGATTTGTAGTCCACCATTTAATAAAGTCCCATGCAGCCTCTTGATTTTTAGCAGTTTTCGGAATCACTAATCCGAATCCTCCAGTCAATGCGCCTTTATCACCATTTGGACCTGTCATCGGCGGTACGATACCGTATTCCAATCCATCTACTTTATCATAGTCAGCCAATGCCCAAGGGCCATTATATGCCAAAGCTACTTTTCCTGCGGCAAAGGCATCAGACCCGTCGTTAAACCCTTGTTGATAAACTTTTGCTTCATTCATCAGCTTATCCCAAAAGTCCAAAACTTCCATACCTGCTTCAGAGTTAAACGCTGTTGCAGTATTATCGGTATTCAACATACTACCGCCTGCTTGTTGAAGCCACATATTGAACAAACCGACATCATCTAATGAAAAACCAGCTTGGACAAGCGTATTTCCGTCCCATTTTGTCGTTTTTTCTGCGACATCTAACAATTCATCCCAAGTTGTTGGCGGTTCGACGCCCGCTTCGTCTAATAAAGTTTTATTATAAAAAAGCGAGCGATTATCTACTAAAAGCGGAATCCCGTATTGTTTCTCTTCATACTGCATCTCTTTCACTGTCTCTTCATAAAAAGAAGTCATATCGATATTGTCTTCCGCAATTAAATCATCTAAATCCAACAGCGCATTTTTCTGAGCGTACATCGCCGTATTCACCCGATCCCATAAAATGACATCTGGAATCTCTCCGCCAGCCATACCAGTTAGCAGCTTTTCTTCTACATTGTCTTGTACTTTATAAGCAACCTCATAATTATCCTGACTATCATTGTATTGATCAATCAATTGATTCAGCTGACTAACTTGATCACCACTCCACGATCCCCAAAAGGTAATCGTTTGCTTCTCCCCGTCTGCCTGGTCAGTCTGCACATTGTTGCTGCCACAAGCACCTAACAATGTGATTGCCCCTGCTAACAGCAATCCTTTTAAAACTTTTTTCATTTCATTTCCTCCTCTTTTTTATTTAATTCCAGCATCGGCCATTCCTTGAACATAGTTGCGTTGTGCAAAAATAAATAGGATGAGTACAGGCAATGTTGCTAAAATAGTACCTGCCATCAATGGTCCATAATTAGTATTATAATTGTATTGAAAAGCAGCCAGCCCCACTTGAACAGTTTTCATTTCTTCAGCATTCAAAACGATCATTGGCCACATGAAGGCATTCCATCCTGCTTGAAAAGTCATGATACCTAATGTTGTTAAGGCAGGCTTGGCTAAAGGAAAATAAACATTCCAAAAAATTTTGAACTCAGTGGCTCCATCCATCCGTGCACTTTCACCAAGCTCTCTAGGCAGCTGTTCAAAAAATTGCTTCATGAAGAAAATTGAAAAAGCACCTGCAGCTCCAGGAAGCAAAATCGCCCAATAAGAATTGATCAAACCCAGTCCGCCGGAGCCGACAAGGTTATTTCCACCAGCTAAAGGAAATCCCCGTAAGACGATAAATGTGGGAATCATCGTGACGATTCCTGGCACCATCATCGAAGCTAAAAAAACTAAAAAGATTGGTTTTTTTCCTTTGAATCTCAGTTGTCCAAAAGAATACCCAGCCAATGAACCAAAAAACAGATTCGTTGCGACACCTCCAAGCGCTAAAATCAGCGAATTTTTTAGATAAGTCAGAAACGGCATCGTCTTAAAAACTTCCCGATAGTGATCAAAGGTAAACTGACTTGGTATGATATTCATTGAACCGCTGAGAATCTCACTATCTGATTTGAAGGAAGTTGATATCGTCCATACAAATGGAAGCACTGTTGTTAAACTGACTATAATCACCATGAAATACCAAGAAACTGTTCGAAAAGATTTTATTTTTGTCATAACTTTTCTCCTTTAATTTGTTTCTTTATTTGTCAGACGCATGTTGATCAAAGAGAAAACGAAAATAATCATAAACAGCAGAAATGACAATGCAGAGGCATAGCCCATCTCCAGACCACCAAACCCTTTATTATAGATATAGTAAACGATCGTGATGGTAGAATTTCCCGGACCGCCTTTTGTCAGCATGTATGCTTGATCAAAAACTTGAAATGCACCAATGATCAACTGTGTACTAACCAAAAAAGTAGTTTTAGACAATTGCGGCCAAGTAATGCCGAGAAATTTTTGCCATGAATTTGCTCCCTCAATGTCCGCTGCTTCATATAACGCTGGATTGATTCCTTGAAGCCCTGCCAAGAAAATCATCATATTTCCACCGAAGCTCATCCATACACTCATAATTACGATTGCAGTCATCGCCCAGTTTGAGCTGTATAACCAAGCGGGGCCATTGATTCCAATCAATCCGAGCAATTGATTTAATAACCCAACTTGGGGATTCAATAGCCAATACCAGATGGTTGCGGTAGCAACTGATGAGCATAAAACCGGAAGATAGAAAAACGTTCGAAACAAGCTTGTAGTTTTCATTTTTCGATTGAGGAGTATTGCGGCTCCTAAAGAAACGATCAATCCTAACGGAACATATAGAAAGGTATATACAATTGTGTTTTTTAAGGAAATAAAGAAAAATTCATCTTGAAAAATTCTAGTAAAATTTCTAAACCCAACCCAATTGGGACTCTCTATAATATTGTAATCCGTAAAGCTGTAATAAAGCGCCATGATAATTGGAACAATTGCAAACACAACAAGTAAGAAAACCGGCACCAATATAAACCAATAAGCAATATTTTGCTGTTCATTTATCCCGCGTTTGTTCTTCTTCACGATTTCCATCAAGCAACCCCCTTATTCAATATAACATTAAACAGATTTAATATATTCATTAACTTTACAATCGAATTATATATAATAGTTTTGACAATGTCAACGGTTTCATAAATATTTAATCGAATAAACCGCTTGCTTTATCAATATAATATATTTAATATATAGATAAATGCGATTATTAAAGAAATGGAGGCGTGAAAATGAGTAAGCCATTGTACCAAGTCATTTATGAAGAATTAAAACAACAAATTGAATCAGGAGTCGTCTCCTTGAACGAGACATTACCGACAGAAAAAGAACTATCAACATCCTACAAAGTAAGTACCATCACAGTAAAAAAAGCCCTTGATCTTCTAAAGGAAGAGGGCTACATTCTCCGAAAGCCTCGAAAGGGCTCAGTTGTTGTCAATAACAAAAAAACAGATATTTCGCCTAAGAAGCTGATCGTTGGATTGATCATCACAAATTTTACTGACTTTTTTGGCGCACAAATTCTTCGTTCTATCTTAAAAACGAATGAAGAAGCAATACATTTTATTGTAAAAATAAGTTATGGCGATCCTGAAACAGAAAACAGATTGATTCAAGAACTCGTTGAGATGGGAATTCAAGGGCTCATCTTATTGCCTACTTCCTCAGAATATACTTCTCCTAAAATTCTTGAACTAATTTCGAAGAATTTTCCAATTGTGGTTATTGATCGTTTGATGGCGAACTTACCGATATGTAGCGTTCAAACCGACAGTTTTTCAGCAGCCAAAGAACTGACTAGTTATTTATTTGCCAAGGGACATGAAAAACTCGGATTGATTACTTCTGACAGCAGCGTCTCAACGATTGACGAACGTGTCAATGGTTTTTTAGCGGCGCATGTCGATGAGAATCGGGCAGTCAGTCAAAATCAAATTTTATCAATGATCGATTCTGTCGTTCCAAATTCTTCTCGCAGTATTGAAGACGATGTAAAGTTGATTGTCAGTTTTTTGGAAGAAAACACCCAAATCACTGCTCTTTTTACGACTGAATATAATATTGCACTCCTTGCAAAAAGTGCGATCGAAAAAATCGGCAAACGAGTGCCCCAAGACTACTCCGTCGTCTGCTTTGATCACCCAACAGTAAATATTTTTGATCTGAATGCTTTCGTTTTTACCCATATCAAACAAAATCAGACAGCCATTGGTCAGAAGGCGGTTGAAGTCTTGTTGCAAAAAATTGCTGATCCTGAAGCAATTGAAAAAATCAATTTAGGGTACCGTTTAATTGAAGGAGACTCAGTGGTGTCCAAAACACATTAACTTCAAAAAAACTTCTGATCAAGAATCACACTTGATCAGAAGTTTTTTCTAATTCTCCGCTTGCTGCTTCATAAACTCTTCTATTTCACTTTTTAGTGGCATTCCTGTTTGAGCCCCCAGCTTTTGAACGGACAGACTAGCTCCATTATTCGCCATAGAAACGGCTTCATAAAAATCGGCTCCTTCCCCTAAAGCTGCTGCCAAGATGCCATTAAAGGTATCCCCTGCACCGGTAGTGTCTACAACTGAAACTTTGTTCGATGGAATCGTCACAACTTGTGACTTTTCTACAAATGTTACCCCTTTGCTTCCTCGTGTGACAACGATTCGCGTGGCATATTTTTTTTGCCAATCAGCAATGACCTGCTCAATTTCGTCTTCCAAAATGGCCTCTTTACCGATCAAAGCGGCAAATTCCGTTTCATTTGGTGTCAAAATATCAATATACGGCAGGAGTTCCGGTACGATTTCATTGTAAGGAGCAGGATTCAAAATCGTTAGAACTCCTTTTTTCTTGGCAAGAATCAATGCTTGTTTGATTGTTTCCACAGGAATTTCCAGTTGAGTAAGTAAGATATCCCCTTGTGAAAGTTCACTGATTGTTTGCTGAACGTAGGCTTCATCGATCAGTCCATTCGCACCGGGGACGACAGTGATACAATTATCCTCTGCTAATTTAAAAATACTCGCAATTCCTGTGAACATATTTTTTTCACGGGAAACAGCCGATAAATCGAGAGCTTCTCTGCTGAGGTGCTGAAGAACCTTTTCCCCAAAAGTATCTTCCCCGATTTTCCCTAAAAATTTTGTTGATGCACCGTAACGAGAAGCTGCCACTGCTTGATTTGCTCCTTTGCCCCCGACAAAATAATCAATTTGCTCCCCAATGATCGTTTCGCCGATCCTCGGCATTCGTGTTGTCGTGATCACGATATCCATGTTCACACTACCTAAAATCGTTATCTTACTCAAAAAATCACCTATTTCTCTTGAATATATAAAAAGGACCAAAAGCTTCCCGACCCTCAATGGTCGTTTCACCAACCTTTAAAAACCCTGTTTTTACAAATAATCGCTGCATGGGCAGATTGGTATGATTTGTGATTGAAAGAAGTGTTTCCCCTTCATCACACTGTTGTTCCAAACAGCTTCTGATCCACTGGCAGCCAAAGCCTTGCCCCGCTTGAGATGGTCTCGCAACGAGTCGCTGAATCGTTCTTATCCCATGATATTCTTTGCTACAATTTGACAATGAGTCAACTGACAAAACACCGGCACTTACAATGTTTTTATTTTCATCCTTCAACACAAACAGTTCCTTTTTCTCGATATCCTTCGCTAAGATTTCTAGGGAGGGATAAGTATCAGTCCACTGGTAGATTTTCCTTCTATTCATCTGCTGCTTTGCTTCGATGAACAGTTGAAAAATCTCTGCTAATTCTTGTCGTGACGCCCTTTGAAGTTCATTCATGACTCTAGTAAGGGAGCAATACCAACGACAAAATGACCACTGCTATAATCCCAACGATCGTTGGAACGCTGGTTCGTTTCAGTAACCGAACAGGGCTGACGTCGATTGAAGAAGACACAATCATAATTACAGCGGCAACTGGTGAGATCGTTCTGCCAAGATTGGCGATCATCTGCATTGGCAAGGCGATCAAAATCCCGTCAATTCCCGCTTTAGCGGCAATATCGGGAATCAGTTCAATCACAGCGTAAAACATCGCCAATCCTCCGCCACTCAAAATACCGAACAATGCGGTTGCGCCGCTGAATATCAATGCCGTTAACACGCCAGCAGATTGAGAATTTTCTACCGCACTCATTAGTGAATCAATCACTCCTAAGCTTTGGATAGCTGTGGTAAATAATGATCCACCCACAACCAACATGACTACTTGACTAAACCCTTGTCCCATTCCTTTGAATAGTTCCACTGCACTTTCTTGCGCGATTTTGAAAGATTTCTTTCTCAAACATTCAATCAGTAATGCGACAAAAAAGGAAATCATCGTTAGGACGAAAATATCCATTGTTACACCTTCTTTGAATATACCGATTATACCAACGATAATGATCAACACCAAAGGAAGGAGTGGTAAAATTGCATAAAATCCAGGAACAGCCGTTTCTTCTGACTTACTTTCAATTTCTTTTAGTTCTACAAAGGCATCTTTGCCTTCTTTTTTATCACAATACGTTTGCCAAAAGTAATGAACAATGGCCATGATCAGCAATGTTGGGATGGAAATTTTCGCATGGTACAGAACATAAGTTAAGATGTTGTAATTCAATGTCTGAGCCGCAATCACATTATCCGCACCTAATGGCGTCGGCATGATCGTGGCAGTCATTGCGATAACTCCGGCTGCTGTTAAGGAAGAGATACCAATCCCTTGAAGCAGTGGATAAAGGATTGCCATCAAAATTATTGCCAAACTAGATGCACTTGGGACGACTAACGACATCAAATTCCCTAATAAGAAAACGATCGGAATAAATAATGCCTTAGACTTGATTTTGGTCATTGGCTGAACCAGGATATTGACAGCTTTTTGATTGGCACCAATGAGATTCATATAACCTGAATATCCGAATAAGATCATGATCACTAGACCAGCAGAACTTACTTGAGAGATGATCGTATCTTTAAGCTTTAAAAAAATATCGAATAAGGCCAAGCCAGTCCCTTCGCCTTCTGGGTAAAGCGGATTTCCTAAAGCAACGGATGCACAAAGCAAGACAAGTGCCCCAATAATCAAAATCAATGCTGGATTATAACTCTTAATAATAAAATATCCGACGATCCCCAAAACAACGAGTACTAAAATCGCTTCTATCATTTCTTTCCCCTCCTATTTACACTTGCTGATTGCCTGTAAAAACCATTCTTTAAAGAGCGCTTCATCGATATCGACACAAACACGGCAATTGTTTTTCTGCTTCAGACGATTGTTGAGATCGACAATTGTCGCACCTGCTGTGTAGGCTCCTTGTGTTTCGATCGCAACAAAAGTCTCTTGAACAGTGAACATCTCTGGACACAAAAGATAAGCGATCGCGCAACTGTCATACATTTTCAGCCCCGTGCCAAAACTGCCACCACGGTATTTTTTGAATAATTGAACCATCATATCTCCGGTTTGATTCATTTCTTTGATTTTTGCGCTGTCTTCTGGGTAAACAAGCGCTTTGGCGCCCACATCTAATGGTGCTACAGAAAGTGGTAAGCCGCTCTCAAAAACAATCGTTGCAGCCTCGGGGTCAATCGCAATATTGAACTCTGACAATACACCAAAGTTTCCTCTGCCTAAGGCTCCGCCCATTAAAACGATCTCATCGATTTTTTCTTTGACTTCTGGATAAATCTTAAGTAAAAGAGCAATATTCGTTAGAGGACCTAATGCGACAATTGTGATTTTTTCTTTATTCTTTTTGATCGTTTGATACATCGCTTCCACAGCTGAAGTTTCCAGCAGCAATGAACGATCTGGTTCTGGAAATGAATAGCCGGCCATTCCTGTGACCCCATGAACATCGCTGGCATCTTTGACTGCTCGCGTTAGTGGCTGAGATGCACCTTGTGCTGCTGGAATCGACAAATCCCAAAAGGAAAGCAGTTTCAGTAAATTATTGGTGACATGTTCAATACCGACATTTCCGGCCACTGTCGTGATCAACTTGACCTCCAAGACTTCACTAAACAGAGCAATTCCCAACGCAACTGCATCATCGATCCCCGGATCCGTATCAATAATGACTTCTTTTTTTGACATACGTATTCTCCTCTCACCTTTGATAAAACGTTTTATCATTTTTCTAAAAAAAGCGAACATCTGATAAAGCGTTTTATCTAATGTTCACACAAAGAATAGCATCGTTTTAAAGCGCTGTCAATAGTAAAAAAAGAGTTTCGCTAGGAAACTCTTTCAGTCACACTGTTCTTTTTTATCAATCTAGGTGTCAATTGGACGTAACGTGGCTTCTGTCCGCTGATTGCATTCATCAAGGCAAGAACCGTTTTTTCACCTAAATCATTTACATCTTGTTCCACAGACGTTAGAGATACTTCTAAAAGATCATTCAAAACAAGATTGTCGTATCCTACGATCGAAACATCCTCTGGAACTTTGATTCCTAGTTCTTTGGCACGCTTCATAATTCCCAATGCAATCAAGTCGTTGCCAGCAACAATGCCGGTTACATCTCGGTTTTTTAAGAGAATGTCTGCTTTTTCATAGGCGTCTTCAAATTGGAACTTTGTTACCACATGCCAACTGTCTTTTCGTTGGAGATTGAATTCCTTCAGCGCATCTAAATAGCCTTGGTATCGATACACACAATTGATATTTTTATCAGGGTTCATCATCGTACCAATCTTTTTGTGTCCTTTTTTTATTAGCTCACTGGTAGCAATGTATCCCCCATGCCGATTATTATAAAAGACTTGATCGACCTCAAAGTTATCTATTCCTCTATCAACCAAAACGATTGGAACCGAAAGATTCTTCAATCGTTCTTTGGTTTGTACCTCATCCGCGTAGGATTCGGTTGAAAGGGCGATGATCAACGCATCAACGTTGCGGTCAATCAGGAGCTGAATCAATTCCTTCTCAACGTCAACTTTATCATCTGAGTTGACCAAAATCAGCAGATACCCCTGTTTTCGCAGCAAATCTTCTAAGACCTTGGCCAAGTTGGCAAAAAAAGGATTGTTGATATCTGGGATGATCAGTCCGATCGTATTGGTTTTTTTCAAAACCAGGCTTTTAGCCGCAGCATTCGGCGTATAATTGTTTTCTGCCGCCAAGCGCTTGATTTGCTGTTTTTTTTCTTCTGTGATCCGAATCGGTTTGTCATTTAACACTTGAGAAACGGCTGCGATCGATACACCTACTTCTTTTGCAATGTCTTTTAATCTGACTTTCACTGAATACTCCTTTCACTTTCCTAATTTTGTAAATGAACCAAGCACTCAATCTTGTGTTTTCAGTAAATCCTTTTTATGCTGTTGAAAAAATGGATTTGAGAATTAGACAAAGATGATTGATTAGAGATTATACTGTTTTTTTGAATTCCTCTTAGATGTTCCACTTCACCCAATCAGCAAACAATTCTGGCCAACGGACAACCGATGCTTCGATACCGTGTTGATTGCCGTTGGCGGTTTCCGGTGTTCCTAAACTTAGTCCATGACCACCGCGAGGGAAAATGTGCAGCTCATAAGGTATATTAAATTTGCGCAGCTGTTCGGCAAAAAGGAGGCTGTTTTCCGCCAAAACTAATCCATCTTCTAACGTATGCCAAAGAAACGTCGGCGGTGTCTGTTCATTGACTAAAGTCTCTAAAGACAAAGCGGCTTTTTCTGTTTCATAGCGATCTGCTAATAATGAACGGAAGGAATCTTGGTGCCCAAGTTCACCACTAGATAAGACCGGATAACTCAACAGTAACCCGTTAGGTCGCCATTCTTCATTGGCTCCTTGTAAAGCCTCTGCTAGAAAAGGTTGCTGCCAAGACACACCCAGATTAGCAGCTAAGTGACCACCAGCTGAAAAACCGGCAACAATGATTTTTTCAGGATCGACGTGCCAGACCTCATGATTGGTGCGCACAAGACGAACGGCAGCCGCCAATTCCTTTAAGGCTAACGGATAGACAGCCGGTTTGATACTATAATGCAACACAAAGGCTTGGAAACCAAAGCTCATCATTTTGATGGCGATGGGTTCCGCTTCGCGATCAGACAACATTTCATAGCCGCCGCCAGGACAGATGATGACCGCTGGTCGAACACGATCTGGTTCCATTTCAGGAGAATTTTCCATGACATACGTGGTTAAACTGGCTTGGCTTTCTGGTAAAAGTGCGGTTCTTTTTTCATGTATCACGGATTGCGCCTCATTTCATTGTAATTTTATAGACGATTGGTTGGTCGGTTTCAATTGGTTCAAAAGTTAGCTGCAAGCCTTCATCGGTCACTTGCCAATCAATAGGCTGTTCTTCGTGTCCTAGAATCGTCACGGTTTGGATGATGCCGTGAAATTCTGGCAAATTTTGATCTTTAGACTGGGCCAGTGCTTGGATCCTTGCGTGTCCATTCTCAGGACTTGCCATGCCAATAGCATACAACGAATCCCCCTGAACCGTAAAGCGGAAATCCTGGCTCGTGTATGTCGTCGCCTGTGCCTCTTGAAATTGGCCTGAGACAACGGTCGTGGGTCCTTCCCCGGCTTTGCGCCATGGTTTCGCTTCATAAATGGCTTCACCGTTTACATCTAGCCACGCACCGATTTCTTTTAAGATTGCTTGATCTTTTTCTGGGATCGAACCATCCCCTTTCGGCCCGATATTCAAAAGGAGATTGCCATTTTTACTGACGACTTCGATCAAATCCTGTAAAATCTCACGCGTTGTTTTGTAATCCAACGTTGTGGTATAGCACCATGAATTACGAGCGATCGCTGTATCTGTTTGCCAGTAAAAAGGTTGTGGTTCGGCAAATTTTCCCCGTTCGATCTCCACGACACCACTACCAAACATCATGGCATCGTGTTTGTAGCAGATACCAACTTTTTTGCCCCATTCAGCCCCACGATTGTAATAGTAAGCAGCGAAAAGTTGCAAGTGCTCCTTGAAGGCTTCATGTTGGATCCACCAATCAAAATACAGCAGCTCTGGTTGATAGTTATCGACGAGTTCACAGGTTCGCAGCAGCCAATCATCTAAAAACTCTTTTGAGGGATATGGCTCGCTATACAAATCTTGATTATCAGGTTCTGGCATAGCAGGCCAATAAAAGTCGCCTTTTGCTAACGGTTCCTTGATGTCGCTGTCGAATTCCTTACCGTGTCCCATAAAAAACCAATGTTCGGCACGATGAGATGAGGTACAAAAATGCAGGCCTTGTTCCTCAGCTGCCTCTTTTAATTCCGCAAGAATATCTTTTTTCGGTCCCATAACTGCCGCATTCCATTCAGACAGCTCGCTTTTGTACATCTGAAACCCATCGTGATGTTCTGCAACGGGAAAAAGATAATTGGCACCGGCTTGTTTGATCAGTTGAATCCACTCATTTGCATCGAATTTTTCTGCGGTAAACATGGGAATAAAGTCTTTGTAGCCGAAGTTTTTTTGCGGACCGTAGGTGTTGATATGGTGATCGTATTCCGGATGGTCTTTGATGTACATATTTCTGGAGTACCACTCGTTATTAAATGCAGGAACACTATACAATCCCCAATGAATGAAGACCCCGAATTTTGCTTTGGGGAACCATTCTGGTAGAACAAAAGCGCCCAATGACTGCCAATTTGGGAAAAAGGGGCCTTGATGCGCGACTTGGTGGATCGTTTCTACTGTGATCATGGTCTTTCCTCCAAAATACCGACTGTTTCCAGCCATGTTTTTGCAATCAACACATGTCCTGCAGTCGACGGATGCACACGATCACTGCTTAAGACATAGGATGACTGATAAAGCAAAAAATCATCAAACTTTTCCTGCGTATCTCCTAAAAGGATACCATACTCTTGCGCTACTTTAGCAAGCACGTGTTGGTAGTTGGTAAGCATTTCTCTTAGTGGATCTTCTTTGTTGGCTTCAACCATAAACGGGGTCAAGAGAATCATTCCTTTGACACTCGGTAATGTCTGAGCGATCAAATCACGCAACTCTGATTCAAATCTTTCAATCCCCACCAGTTCCGTTTGAGCAAATGTGCCATCAAAATGCCGCCACACATCATTTACACCGATCATGATCGTTACCCAATCTGGTTGAAATGCCAATACATCATCCTTCCAACGCTTCTTCAAATCGACGACTGTATCTCCACTGATGCCTCGGTTAACGATCATTAATTCCATTTGTGGGAGTAATGCTGTGGTATAGGCGTTGATCAGATGAACATAGCCGTCCCCCCATGATGACCATCCCGCAGGTATCGCTTGATAATTTCGATTACTATCTGTGATCGAATCCCCCATAAAAAGCAGACGATCTTTTTTATCCACTATCATTGTTTTCCTCCTTAAAGAAAGAAGACTGATCCGCTGGTGCTGGATCAATCTTCTTAAGTGATTGCTTAACCAAACGCTGTTTACTCACTTTTGTCAAGGAACCGTTGACCAACCATTTTTATTATTCTTTGTTTTTGATTAGTCCCCAAATTCTTTCGCTACTTCTACCCGTTTTTCGTTTTGATCTTTCGCATTATTCATGTCAAATTCTAGCACTGTTTGATAGCCTAATCCGTCTGCTGTTTCTTGCATTTCTTTTAGCAATTGGTCAAATTCTGCTTCATCTTTGGCAAAAACCATTCGCCAAGAGTACTCGATGATTGTCGCTTTGGCTTGGTTCCGCAACGTAGAGATCTCTGAACTATCTTCTGGCGCTACATAGCTGGCACCAGGGGCAACTAACAATTGGTCGTTCTCCTCTAAATAGCCAATGGTCGATTCTGCACCACCCATATTTTTTGACCAATCTTCTTTTACAGGATCGGTTGTTTCATTTTGATAGCTTTCCCACATCGTATAAGCATATGGGAAGCCGGTATCAGGATTGATATCGATCGGTAATACCGTATTGACGTTTAGCGCGGATACACCATCTTTGTAACTTCCGCCACCATATTCTTCTGGCACATCCCCATCGCCATCTAGCAACGCTTGTTTCCCAAACTCAGTTAAGACAGGCTCGCCATCTTTCATTTCCCAAGTTAAGCCTTCAGGGCCACTACTACCGCTTGTTTGAGAAGAATTTGCTAACACGCCTTCTGAAGAGTAGAGCCAGTCAATAAAGGCTGCGATTCGCTCTGGGTCTTCGGCATTTGAACCGATCCCGATAAATTGTTTGCCACCGTAAACTTCCGCACCATAAGAGAAGATTTTTTGGTCTTGAATCGGTGCCAACATAAAGCCTTTTCCTTCATTCAAGTTCGTAGTCGTATTAAAAGCCGCTTGACCTAACCAAGGCCACCATGAGAATAAGACTTGTCCTTCTTGGAATTTGGCAAAAAGTGTATCGTAATTTTGCGTCGTTGATTCTGGATCCACTAAGCCCATTTGATTGGCTTGGAAATAAAACTTAAGTGCGCGAATATATTCAGAATCACTATCGAGAATGCTTTGATAATCAGAACCATCCGCTTTTGCCAAGACAAAACCTGATTCATCGTACCCATAGTAGGTGACCAGCTGTTTGCCTGCATTCATCATGTTGCCGTCCCAATCGCTGAATAGAGAAAACCCATAAACTTTTTTCCCAGAATCTGTTGTTGGATTGTCTTCTTGCATTTTTTGAATCACAGGAAGCAGGTCTTCCAATGTACCGATTTCTGGATATCCTTGCTCCCCATAAAGATCCCAACGCACATAAGCACCAAATGTAGGATCTAATCCTTCTGAAGGATCGGTGGCTTTTAATGTAGAAACGGAAGTTGGAAAGCCATATAGACCATCGGCATCTTTGTTTAGATTTTGAACAGCCGCATCGAAGCGCTGAACATTTTCCATAGTTTCATAATACTCGCTCGCATCGGTCAACAAACCAGCTTCAACCAATTCGTTGTATTGTTGGCCATTATCAACAATGATCAAATCGCCCAAATCACCTGCTGCCGTCCTCGTTTGATAAAGAGTGTCTCCGTTGCCAGCAACGTTTGGTGCGATGATGTTCAATTCCATATTGAATTTATCCCGCACGATTTTGGCAAACCAACCTTCTTGCATCCCCATATAGTTGGCTAGCCCATTATAGACATCGATCGTGATCGTTTCATCGTAGCCACTTTCGCTGGAAGCAGCGTCTGTGTCAGAGTCAGCCGCCCCTCCACAGCCGGCTAAACTACCTAGCAATGTCATGCCTAACAAACCTGTTGTTACATATTTCGACATTTTTTTCATTTTCTTCCCTCTTTCTTTTTATTAACCTTTCACCGCACCCAACATAATTCCTTTGACAAAATATTTCTGGAAAAGCGGATAAATAAACATGATTGGTAAAACAACAATGACTGAAACGGTCATGCGAATCGAAGTCGGTGTCTGCGTTGTTGCAGCTGAAGCGATACTGGAAAGTGATCCCGATGTATTTTTGACCATTTGTGCCAACGAATTGGCTTGATTGATATACGTATAAAGAAGGTATTGCAAGGAGTAGAGACTTTGATCCGTAATGTAAATCAGTGTATCTTGGAAAGAATTCCATTGACCAACTGCCGAGAAGATCGCGACTGTTGCTAAAATCGGCGTACAGTTGGGTAAAATTACCCGAAAGAATACTTGAATGATGCCAGCTCCATCCATTTCAGCTGCTTCTTGCAACGATTTGGGGATTGACTCAATATAGGTTTTCACTAAGATGATGTTAAAAGGCTGAACGACAGCCGGCAAAATATAGACCCAAAAATTATTCGTTAAACCTAATGTCTTCATCGTGATGAATAATGGAATCAGCCCTGCATTGAAATACATTGTAATCACGACAAAGCGATACCAAAATTTTCGTTTCCACATTTTTTCTTGGGTAAACATAAAGCCTAAGAAGGCTGAAGCTAAGACGGTTGCTGCTGTTCCGATCACCGTTCTAGCCACCGAAACGGTTGCGGCTAATGGCAACCCTTTTAGTTGTAACACTTGACTGTAGTTTTCAAAATGGATCTCTTGTGGAAAAAAGCGAATTTGTCCTAACGCACTCAACTCATTATTACTGATTGAATTAATAATCAAGTAATAAAAAGGATACGCACAAATCAACGTAATCAGAAAGAAAAAGGTATAATTGAGGATACTAAACGTCAGGTTTTCACGTTTGGGTACTTTTTTCGCCTTTTTCTTTTCACTAATCGATAGTTCCATAGATATCCTCCTCTCCTAAATAATGGATGTCCCCCGAATTTTTTTCGAAGCAATATTGACGATGGCTAACAAGGCAACAGAAATGACACTTTTTAGCATACTGATCGCGGTAGCCAGAGATAGACTATTTCCACCCATCCCTAAATTGTAGACATACAAATCGAGGACTTGGATCGTATTTCGATTGAATGCATTTTGGAAAACAAAGTACTGATCCATCCCGTTGTTCAACAAGTTGGCGATAGACAGCATCAGCATCACAAGAAACGTCGGCATCAATGCAGGTAGTGTGATATGACGCATCAGGTGGAAACGATTCGCCCCATCGATTCGCGCCGATTCATACAATTCGGGGTCAATTCCTGAAATGCCTGCAAGATACATGATGGCACCCCAGCCCAAGCCTTTCCAAATATTCCAAAGACACATCATTAGCCACGTATGATTGCCGCTATCCAAAAATTTGACTGGATCTGTAACGAAGCCCCATTCTTGCAGCAACGTGTTTACCAGCCCTGTTGAAGAAAACAAGCTAAAGGCGATCGTATACACCAAAACCCAACTGATAAAATTCGGCAGCGTGGTCAGCGTTTGGACCAAGTTTTTAAACCATTTGCACTTGATTTCGTTCAATAAAATGGCGAAGCCTACTGGTAGGATCGAAGTGGCGATCCCTAAAAAACTCATGGCAAAGGTGTTTTTCATTACTTGTACGATCTGATCCACTTGTGTTGGACTAGAGACAAGAAGTCGAAACCATTTGAAGCCTACAAACTCGCTGCGCGCTAAACCTAATGCTGGTTTGTAATCATAAAGTGAATAAATCCATCCGTGCAAAGGAAAATAAGAGAACAAAAACACGAGAATCAGGAAGGGAACGATACATAAAAACAAAATCTTCCCTTCTCGTGTCACCCGCTTATTTTTTCTTGGGACACTGCTTAATTTACTTTCCATTTTCCTCCCCCTTTTTTGTAACCGCTTTTACATTTTTAATACTAGCACCTGAAATCTCATTTGCCACCTGTTAAAAATAGAGGTCAATCCGTACATTTTAGACTTTATTTTTCTTTTATTTATAAAGAATGCTGATATATCAAGGTTTCAGATAAAAGACACCTAAATGGTAAGGCTTTCAAAATTTGTTTTTTGCGAGTACTATAGGAATATATCAATTTTGGAGGGATAAAAATGAAGTACAATCCTGATGGTCAACTGTACAAAATAACCACCGTTTTTTCACAATTCACATTGTTAAATTTACTATATATCATTAGCTGTTTGCCAATTATTACGATTGGAGCTGCGACAGCTGCCCTTTATGAAGTGACGATTCGTTATGCGGATGAGGAGCGTGGTGAATTGATTGTAGGCTATGTGCGAGCGCTACGAGCAAACTTTATGAAAGCCACCGGTAGTTTTCTCCTTCTTGGGCTCCCCATGGTAGCACTACTGTATAGTAGCTTGTTTTGGTTTTCCTCAAAAACCATTCTTGCCAGTATTTTTGCTTTCGTTCTAATTGTTACAGCTATTTATCTGTTTATTGTATTAGTCTATTGCCTTGCGTTAATTGGACGTTATGAAAACAGCTTTAGGCAAACATTAAAAAACGCGTTTCTGTTACCGATCGCGGACCCTATCCGTTCGTTAGCCCTCGCGCTTATTCCTATCGCTGCGTTTTGTTTTGTTGTTTTATTTCCGTTGTTTAAATTCCTCTTGTTGATTTTTGGTTTTTCTTTCGTTATTTATTGTAGTTCGTTCCTGTTGCTTTCCATCTTTCGTAATCAGCAAGCATGAAAAGAATCAGTCATCTCTCACTTTTTCGTCGTCTGAGTCAGTTTTCCATTCGGCGACAATTATTCATTCTTTATCTGCCTGTTGTTTTTTTATCGACAGTGACTATTGGTCTCTTATTGGTCTACGATTCAACCAAGCAGCTGACAGGCAATTACCAACATTTGGCTGAGTTAAATGCTCAGCGTGTCAAATCTGTTCTTTTTGATACAACAAACACGCTGACCAACACGGCGAGTTCCTTATCAAACGATACTCATCTACGTCAGCTTTTAACTGCCAATTACCTTGACGACCAAGAAGCGATCGTGGACATCAATAGCTATGATCAGCTAGATGAGATCAGAAATCTTCAAACCTCGATTGCGAAATTAACTATCTATACGACGAATCAAACCATTCCGAACTATAAATATTTTCAACAGGCAGATGACACAATTCAAGCGACCGCCTGGTACCAACGAGCCCTCAAGCAACCCGATGCTTTTTTGATGACGATGCCAGAGGATTACAAAGCAAATCGTTTGAGTCTTTATAAAACGTTGCCTTTGCCTTTATCAAAAGAAACTGCCGTTTTGGAGATCCAAGTCGATTATAATTATCTCAGCAACCGACTTCGTAATTCATCCTATGAATTGGAATTACAGTTAAATGATGATGTCATCTTTTATAGCGACAAAATCAATCAAGTCGGTGAACCGGGACAGCTTACGACTCTTTCTGAGCCGCAAACGAGTGCTGCCTTTTTAAAAGATGATGGTACCAAGGTGATGCTCACCAAAAGCACCTTACCCATGAGTAACAAAGAAGACATCATCACAATTTATAGTGCGGATACAAATGCCTATAGCAATCTACGCGCCAATCTGATCCGTTGGAGCACGATCGTTTTGGTGATTTTGATCACTACTTTCATCATCGTCTTTCTCTTTGCTCGATTCTTTACCAAACGAATCTCTCAACTGCAGCAGGCGGTCTACTTTGCCTCGATCGAGGATTATGATTTCTTTCAAAATATCAGCGGCGAAGACGAGATTTCACAGATCTCTCTTGATTTCCATAAGATCATTCAACGAATCAAGAAAAAAGAAGAAGAGATCTACCGTTCACGTTTGGCACAGCAAGAGCTATTGACTCAGCAGCAGCAAATGGAATTTAATATCTTAGCGGGGCAGATCAACCCCCACTTCTTGTTCAACACGTTAGAAACGATTCGCATGATGGCGCTGACTTCCGGCAATTCTGACGTCGTTTACGCCATCAAATTACTGGCAAAATCGATGCGCTATACGCTAGAAGCCCACGGAACCAAGCGAACGAGTTTAGAAGAGTCCTTAGATGCCGTTCACGTATATGTCAAGATCCAGCGGATGCGCTTTGGCGATCGAGTCAACTTTTCCTATTCAGTCTCCAATGAGATCGACCAAAAAGAAGTCCAAATATTGCCCCTCCTGATTCAACCATTGGTGGAAAACGCCATCTCCCATGGCTTGGAAGGCATCACCTATCCAGGGTTTGTCCGTTTGACGATCACCAAAGACGGCCATGATCTGGTGATCGTGGTACAAGACAACGGCAGCGGGATACCGCCAGAAAAACTCGAACACTTGCAGCAAAAAATCAAGACGCCCTCCACCCATGCCAAAAAGAACATTGGGCTAGCCAATGTCAATCATCGGGTCAAAATGTTTTATGGACCTGAATACGGCTTGACGATCGAGAGTGTGCTGGGTAGCGGCACACAAGTCATCTTGCGCATCCATGATCTAAGCCAAGATTCATTTTCTCTTCACTAAAACAGTAAAGCCCCCTTCGATTCCTGTTTCAGAAATCGAAAGGGGGCTTTTGATTGATTAGAAATCCCGCACACGAACGGTTTGTTGTGGTGAAGAAGCACTGGCGTAACAGCCCACCATGATCCCAGTAAAGACACCACCGACTTCAGTGGTCAGATATTTTGTTTCTCCACTGCCTAAAAGCTGTGCTTGTCCTTGTTCATCAAGAACAGAAAAACGATAGGTTTCTTTATCGGCGCTCAGCTGCAAGGTGACCATATCTGCTGCATAAGGCAGTTTCTTTTCCACTTTCCATAAGGAACCGATTTGTCGGCGGAAAACCAACTGTCGACTGATGGCTGTTTTTTCCAGGTATCCCTCATAGTGATGGGTGGCATTTAAGAAAACCGTCAATCCTGCTTGTCCATCCGTTAGTTGCCGACAATCAAAGGTTGCCTGAAATTGTTGCTCAAAGGCGGTTTGCCGTTGGAACACTGCGGCGAGTTTGCCTTGATCAGATAGACCCGTCTGATTAGGATGCAGCAAGAAGCCATGCGGCTCTTCTTCAATCAATGTCGGGGCCCATTCGAATAAAGTCACGTAATCAGGCTTGCTGCTCTTCTTTTGTGTTTCCTTTGGTGCCGCCGCTGTGTCTACCTGAATGATTTCTGGCAAGTGACCTTCCTCGCCAAACACCGGCCATGGGTTTGACCAGTCCACCGGTAGCAGGCATGTTTCCCGACCTAGCAAATGCCTCAAAGGATAGCTGATGGGGCGTACTGCCAGACAAACTGCCCACCAGTTGCCTTGGGTATCTTGCACGAGGTCCGCATGCCCTGTAGCTTGCAGCGGCAGATTCGTGCTGCGATTGGTCATCACTGGATTGTTGGGGCATGCTTCATAGGGTCCCGTCAAGGAACGACTGCGGGCCATGGTCAGCATATGACCATAGGACGTTCCACCTTCGGAGATCAACAGGTAGTAATAGCCGTCTTTTTTATACAAGTGGGGGCCTTCTGGATCAGCCGATCCGCTGCCTGTCCAAATGTTTTGGCGCGGACCTAATTCTCCAGAAGCCAAATTGATCGTCCGCAGATAGATCTCCTTATGGGTGCCTAAGTAATAGGTCTGCCCATCGTCATCTGCGAAAATCGTCGGGTCGATCCCAGGGGTGTCCAGCCAAATCGGGTCAGACCATTCACCGGCGATGTCATCTGTCCAGATCAGAAAGTTGCCTTCTCTTCCTTCGTTTGCCCCAACGTTGGTACAAACGAGGTAAAAGCGGTCCTTGATAAAACGCAAGGTTGGGGCATACAGACCAAAAGCATTGGGATTTTTCGTCGATAACTGCAGCTGCTCAGGTCGCGAAAGTCCATGACCAATCAGCTGCCAGTCTGCCAAGTTTTTACTGTGATAAATTGGTAATCCAGGAAAATATTCAAAAGTACTCGTCACCAGATAAAAGTCTTCACCGACACGGCAAATACTGGGATCTGGATGAAATCCAGGTAAAATTGGATTCGTGATGGTTCGCATCGGCATCTAGAACTCCTTTATCGTGGTTTGGTCAGCCGTCAGCTTATGGCTCGTTTTTCCAGCAGTCGTGTGAATCTGCAAGGATGCTTGCTGGATCCCTGTCAGCTTGACGATCAGTTCTTGATCGACTCTTTCAACAGCCACCTCGCCAATCCACTCACCGTGGTGATCATAGATAGCCGCAGCGGTCTTGTCTTGCGGATCAAAGAGATGGATCGTTGGATGTTCGGCATAGTCATAGACTGCTTTGGTTTGTTCATGGCCTTCGATAATCAGTTGATTTGGTCGGACTAACAGTGGCAAGTGGAAATAATCATAGGTTTCTTGGTACCAACGTCCGCCCTCGTAAGCTTTGCCAGATAAATAGTCGATCCAATGCCCCTTCGTCTTCGGTACGTAAAAGGAGACCGTTCCTTGATCATTAAAAATGGGCGCAACTAAAAGGTGTTCCCCCAGCATGTATTGGCGATCCAAATGATGGGTCATCTCGTCTTCAGGAAACTCTAAGACCATCGCCCGCATCATCGGAATCCCCGTTTGGGCGGTTAGCACCGATTGAGCTTGCAAGTAAGGCATCAAGGACAATTTTAACTTGGTAAAGGCTTTGGCTACCGCCACGGCTTCGTCGTCATAAACCCAAGGCACTTTGTATTCCCAGCTGCCATGGTAACGGCTATGGGAAGACAGCAGACCAAATTGTGTCCAGCGCTTGTAAAGGTCTGGGGTTGAGCCAGCTTCAAACCCTGAGATATCGTGGCTCCAATATCCAAAGCCGCCTAACCCAAAGGACAGACCTGCCCGCAGTGACTCTGCCATTGATGGATAATCTGACGTACTGTCGCCACCCCAGTGTACAGGCAAGCGTTGCGAACCAACCGAAGCTGCCCGCGCAAAAACGATGGCTTCTTCTGCTCCCTTGACTTCTTTCAGCAAGTCAAAGACGACTTTATTGTATAGGTAGGCGTAATAATTGTGCATTTTTTCTGGATCAGAGCCGTCATAGTACACCGCATCGGTGGGAATCCGTTCACCAAAATCCGTTTTGAAGCAATCCACACCCATGTCTAATAAGGCACGCAGCTTGCTATTGTACCAAGCGACCGCTTCAGGGTTGGTGAAGTCGACGATCGCCAAACCTGCTTGCCATTTGTCCCATTGCCAGACATCTCCATTGGCGCGTTTCAAAAAGTAGCCATTGGCCATCCCTTCGTCAAACAAGGGTGATTTTTGCCCAATGTAAGGATTGATCCAGACACAGATTTTCAATCCTTTGGCTTTCAAGCGCTGCAGCATTTTTTCCGGTTCTGGGAAAGTTCGTTCGTCCCACGTGAAGTTGCACCACTCGTATTCCTTCATCCATAAGCAGTCAAAATGAAAGACCTCAAGGGGAATCTCACGTTCTGCCATACCGTCTACAAAAGATGTTACGGTTTGTTCATCATAATCCGTCAAGAACGAGGTACTTAGCCACAACCCAAAGGACCACGCAGGTGGCAGCGACGGTTTCCCCGTCAAATCAGTGTAGCGCTGGATCACTTGTTTTAACTCATCACCGGCGATCACAAAGTACTGCAGCGTTTGTCCTGGATTGCTGAATTGAACACGAGAAACTTTTTCACTCCCCACTTCAAATTGCACCCGGTCGGGTGAATTGACAAAGACGCCATACCCTTTATTACTTACATAAAACGGAATATTTTTGTAAGCTTGCTCCGTACCAGTGCCCCCGTCGGCATTCCAGATATCAACACTTTGGCCGTTCTTCACGAAATTTGTAAAGCGTTCCCCTAAACCATAAATCGTTTCTCCCACATCCAGGGTCAACTGTTCGCTAATATGGGTATTTGCTTGCGGATCGATCACTAAGGCTTTGCTGCGAGGGTTGCTTTGGGTAATCAGCTGTTCTTTGTAATAAAACGAAGCTGTCACATTTTCCTCTTTGCTGATCACGACTTGCAAGTCTCCCGAGCGAAAAACATACGATTGCTCATCTTCTGAAATATCAGGAGTGATCTCTTCTGTCATCAATTCAAAGTTGGGGGCTTTGGCTTGGACCCCTTTATAATTGTAGAGGGTGATCCCAATGATATTGGTTCTAGGGGTAGTAACTTCCATCGTTAACAATCCGCCATCCAGTGTTGCCCCTTTATGCCCGACATAGCTATAAGGCAGATATAAGACCAATTTGTTTTCTTCTTTACGGGCATCGTAGACATGCACCGCAAATTTCACATCAAATCCTTCACGAAATAACCAACCGCCATCTGAAAATTTCATTTTTTTCCTCCTTGTTGGATCAATGTCAACGCCCCTAACAGACCAGAATCATTATAGTAACGACAAGTCTCGATCGGCACTTGGAAATCCGGCCAATGGGGGTTCTCATTGATTGCTTGTTTGATTATAGCTAATAGATCAGGGTTTTGGCTGATGCCGCCGCCGATCAGTATTTTTTCGGGATTCATCGTGACAGCTAGGTTGTAAATCGCAAGTGCGACATAACGTGCCCACTGTTTCAGAATCTCTTGCGTTTCAGGATCACTCGACCGCTGCTGCATGATGGTTTCGCCTAAAATCTCCTCTGATTCAGGAATCGCTTTTGCCCGTCGATAGGCATCAATCAGTCCTCTCGTTGAAGCTAGGTCATGGAGGGTCGCAAAAGAAGATGCTTGAAAATCAGTGATCATCATTCCGAATTCTCCTGCCCGAAACCCATTTCCGTGAATCAACTGGCGCTGATGAACGAGCGCGCCACCAATACCGGTGCCTAATGTGATCATGACAAAATCTTGTACGTCAGTAGCATTGCCGGTCGAGAGTTCTGCTAAAGCAGCACATTTCGCATCATTTTCGATCCAGATCGGATAAGACTTGGTTAAACGCTGCTGTAGCTCTTGTACGACAGCACAGCCGTGTAAAGGAGCCAACGCCCCCGCCATGATCGCTCGGCCATTGACTGAATCAATGAAACCAGGAAAACTCAGCCCGATCCCTTCGATAACATGCGCTTGCTCGACTTCTTGTATTTTGGCAGCTAAGGCAGCAAAAAATTCATCCCGCGTATTACTCGGGGTTTTGATTTTGCCTCGGTCCAGCCATTGATTCTTCTCGGTAAAAACCCCGAATTTGATATAGGTCCCGCCTACATCAAAGCACAGGCGTACATCTGTCATTTCTCCTCCTCCGTTCAAAAAGCGCTTACAGTTTCATTTAAATTATATAAAAGAAAAAAAAGAAAGCCTACCAAGCAATTTAGTCATCGTTACCCTAAAAAATAGATGTCCGTAGAAAATCACGGACATCTTTGTGGTTATTCATTTTTCCGAAACTCATTCGGCGAAACCTGATGGTATTGTTTGAACTTTTTGTAGAAATAATCAACATTGCTGTAGCCCACCAATTCAGCAACTTCGTAGACCATTAGATTGGAATGACGCAAGATTTCCACCGCTTTTTCCATTCGAACTTCATCCAAGAACGCCAAATAATTTTTCCCAGTTTCTTTGCGAAACTTCTTGCCTAGATAGGCACTATTGTAATTGAAACGTTCCCCGATTTTTTTCAAGGTCAAATCTTCTTGATAATGCTTTTTCGTGTATTGGATCAATTCTGCAATGATATCGATTTGGTTCAAACTGCTGGCGACTGTTGCTTGCAAGTCTGCTAGTTTTGCGGTGATTACCTCTTGCAGCATTGGAAACGTCTGGGCGAGAAAAATCTGCTGATGCACTTCGTCTGTCGACCATTCGATTGCTAAGGCTACTTTTTCACTGATTTGATGCTGCAGCCATTCGATGTCACCATTGATTTGCCATTTAATCTCTTCTTCCAATGCCAATGAATGATAAAAGGTTTGATAATAGCGGGATAACGGCTGTTCTAACGGATCGTTTGCCAAAATCGCCTTAACTAATTCTTCACGCAAATCACTTCGTTCTTCTGCTTCTTGCGTCGTATCCAAAACATGGTGAGAAATGACTTGATTGGGAAATAAGAAAATCAATTTACTTAATGTCTGGATATCGATCATCAATGGCTTCAAGTTATCTTGCGCCGCAAACCAGCGGGAGATCAAGATTTCTTGGTGAGCCATTTTTTTACGGCACCACGCATCGATCGCCTCGTCGGGAAAGCGTTCCTCGTTTAACAAAACCAAATACCGATGATGCCGATGGATCAAGGTGATGACTTGCGCCACTTGCTCCTGTAATTTCTCAACCAGCTTTTGGGCATCCGCCTCCTCGGAAAGTCGCAATAGCTTGATGGCTTGTGCGTCTTTGATCCCCGTTTGATCTCCGCCAAACAATTTCTCCATCAACTGACTCTTCTGATTTTTCTGCTGATCGGTCTTGGCTTTTTGATCGATTTTCGTCAAAATACCGATCAGCTCTTCTTCATCAACTGGTTTCAGCAAATAGGTCACAGCGCCCAGTTGCAACGCTTGCTTGGCATAGTCAAAATCTGAGTAGCCGGATAAAATAATGGCAAAAAACAAAAGCCCTTCCTCCGATGCTGCTTGCACCATCTCAAGACCATTTTTTCCCGGCATACGGATATCAGCGATCACAACGTCTGGCTTCAATTCGCGGATCATTGCCAAGCCAGCTTCGCCGTTTTCCGCCGACCCGACGATTTGATACCCCAGACGTTCCCAATCGATGATCAGAGGCAGTCCATTTCGGATCGATGCTTCATCATCAACGATCAACACTTTACGCATTTTCCAACCTCCATTTTCAGCTACTCCTTCGTTACATCATGTTTCACTTGTCAAACTTGCCCCATTGGTGCGAATCACCTCTTGATACCAATAAAAACTATCCTTCGGGATGCGCGCCAACTGACGTTCGTTTTGATTGTCGCGATCGACATAAACAAACCCATAGCGTTTTTGGTATCCATTCAACCAACTTAGTAGATCTGTAAAGGACCAAGCACAATAGCCGATCAGCTCAACCCCATCCGTGATGGCCTTTTGCAGTTCCACCAGATGTTCCTGCAAATAGGTAATGCGGTATGGATCATGGATCTGTTTGTCTTCTGTCAATTGATCGATGGCGCCTAACCCATTTTCAGTAATAAAAATCGGCAAGTCATAATTGGCCTGGATACGTCGCAAGGCCACACGGAAACCAACGGGATCGATCTCCCAACCCCAATCTGTTTTTTTCAAGTGGGGATTTTCCGCCGTCGCAAACATGGTTTCTTCTGGTGAGAACTCGCCAGCTGCCGCTTGCATCAAATACGGATCGACTTTAGAAAATTCTTTCTTTTCAGCTGACTGCTTCTGCAAATTGTTTTGTTGGGCCGTTCCACCGTGATAGTAATTGATCCCTAAGAAATCAGGTTTTGCCTGTTTTAATAGTGCTTGATCTTCTGGAGTGACTTCAGGAGCCAGACCGACTTTGGCTAATTGCTTGTAGACAAATTTCGGGTATTCGCCTTTGCAATAGACATCTAAAAACCACGCGTTGTTGAAGGCTTCGCCATTTTCTGCAGCCAGCACATCTTCTGGGTCACAGCTAAACGGATACATCGGTCCATAGCCAAAACTTGGACCAATCTTGCCCTGTGGAACCAGCTCATGGAACAAATTAATTGCCTTTGCATTGGCAAGGTTGATGATATGATTGGCTGCATACATCCGTTTTAAGTCCTTCAAGCCCGGTGGATGTGCCGCCCAACGGTACCCAAGAGAAGTGAAGACATTTTGTTCATTCATGGTGACCCAATAGGTGACTTTCTTTCCTAAGCGTTCAAAAAGGATTCGGCAATACCGTTCAAATGCCGCTGCTGTTTCTCGTCCCTCCCATCCTTGGTATTTGTCTTGCAAAGCCTGAGGAAGATCCCAATGATACAGCGTCAAAATCGGTTCTACTCCTTGCCGAAGCAATTCGTCCACCAGCTTTTCGTAAAACGCCACACCAGCTTCATTGACCGCACCTTCGCCATCAGGCACGATTCGCGACCACGCCACGCTGAAGCGATAGGCTTTCAAGCCCATTTGCTTCATCAAGGCAACATCTTCTTTGTATCGATGGTAGTGATCGATCGCCACTTTGCCGTTGGTTTCCTCAAAGGTATTGCCGGGAATTTGGGCATAGGTATCCCAAATCGACGGACCTTTGCCGTCTTCTGCCCATGCACCTTCAATTTGATAGGCCGCCGAAGCCGCCCCCCATAAGAAGTTTTCTGGGAAAGGATCTAAGTTTGTGTGAAACATCAAGTTGCCTCCTTCAATTCCTAAACCGAGTTAAATCGGTTACATTTTATCGTATCATAATTTGGTTGATTCGTAACAATTGCCAAAAGATATTTTTTAGGTGAAAAAACTGTCGCTCCTCAGAACGACAGTCGTTTCTTATTAAAACAGGTAATCATTCAAACGAGATTTCACATATTCAATGTGGCTGGATTCTAATTCGATTTGATCATGCGCCAATGCGTAATCTGTCAGTGTTTCTAAGTTTTCCTCATCAGCAACGATCTTCGCTCCGATGCCTTCTTGGAACGAGGCGTACCGTTTTTCCTTCAACTCGTCTAAGAAGCGGTCTTCTTTCAGTTTCGCTGCTGCTTTTAACGCTCGGGCATACGTATCCATACCAGCGATGTGGGCTAACAACAGATCTTCCATTTCAAATGACGAACGACGGACTTTAGAATCGAAGTTGATTCCTCCCGGTGCGATGCCGCCGTTTTCTAAGACTTCGTATAAAGCGAGTGTCGAGTCAAAAACGTTGGTTGGAAATTCATCCGTATCCCATCCTAACAGCATATCTCCTTGGTTGGCATCCAGTGAGCCTAATGCGTTATAGCTACGGGCAACGGCGATTTCATGTTCAAAGGTATGGCCAGCTAATGTTGCATGATTGGCTTCTAGGTTTAATTTGAAATCTCCTTCTAAGCCGTAGTGCTGAATGAAGGCCATCGTTGTCGCTGCATCAAAATCATATTGGTGCTTCGATGGTTCTTTTGGTTTCGGCTCTAATAAGAACTGCGGTTTATGACCGATTTTTTCGCCATAAGCGATCGCCATTTTGAATAGACGGGCGATGTTGTCTTGTTCAAATTTCATGTCTGTATTCAACAAGGTTTCATAGCCTTCACGGCCGCCCCAGAAGACATAGTTCTCACCGCCTAATTTTTTCGAGATATCTAAGCCTTTTTTAACTTGGGCTGCTGCATACGCGTAAACTTCCGCATTATTGGTGGAAGCAGCGCCGTTGTTGAAACGAGGGTGTGAGAACATATTTGCTGTATTCCATAATAGTTTGATCCCCGTTTGTTCCATTTTTTCTTTGATCAAATCGGTGATTTCGTCTAAGTTTTGGAAAAATTCTTCTAACGTTTCTCCCGCAGGTGCCACGTCAACATCATGGAAACAGAAGAACTCTGCCCCTAATTTTTCGCAAATCTCAAAGAAGGCTTCTACTCGATTTTTCGCCGTTTCCATTTCGGTGTCACCAATCCACGTCCGTTTGTTGACGGGTGCGCCGAAAGGATCAGAGCCGTCTTGCGTCATCGTATGCCAATAGGCGATTGCAAAACGTAGATGATCTTTCATTTTCTTGCCTAAAACAACTTCTTCGGCATCGTAGTGGCGAAATGCAAACATATTGTCTGTTTTAGGACCTTCGTAGCGGATTTTTTCGATTTCTGGGAAATAAGTCATTGTTGTTGCCTCCATTTTATGTTTTTTAGTGTAATAAACTAACTTACTTGGTTCCAATCATTTAGAACCAAAAACGATTCCTCGCTTTAATCAAGCAGATTTTCTGCTGCCATTATGCTATTCGATTTGCGCCAACGCATGGCAGATAGGCGCGGTTTGCTGGTAGACGGTCCGGTAGATCGCATAGATTTCTTGGTATTTGGCGACATTTTCAGGAATCGGTGCAATGGCCTTGCTGTATTTGACAAAGGCGTTAACACAAGCGGCCGCATCTGGATAAATGCCGCTGCCGATTGCTGCCAGCATTGCTGCGCCCATACCTGGACCTTGTTCAGTAGATAAAGTCAGCATTTCTGCATTAAAAATATCGGCTTGCATTTGCAGCCATTCGGCATTTTTCGCACCGCCCCCCACAGAAACGATCTGGGTGAATTTCCGCTGTGCTCGTTCTTCCATGATCATTTGGGAATCTTTCAGAGAGAAGGTGATCCCTTCTAAGACGGCACGACTGAAATGCTTTTCGCGATGCCGTGTGTCAATGCCAATAAAACTTCCCCTGATTTGGCTGTCGGTATGTGGTGTGCGTTCACCCACGATATAAGGCGTAAACAGCAGGCCTTCTGCCCCCGGTTTTACCTCACTGATCGCTGAAAGCAATTCCTGAAACGATTGGTTTGGGGCAAACGTATCACGATACCAGCTTAAGGAATTTCCAGCGGCTAAAGTGACCCCCATTGAATACAACTTGTCTTTGATCGCATGACGGAAAAGGTGTAGATCGCCTTGATAATCAACCTCTTGCGCTTCTTCAAAGGATAAGAACACACCGCTAGTGCCAATCGACACCATGCCGACACCTTCGGCGATGATCCCTGAACCTAATGCAGCACAGGCATTGTCTGCGCCACCTGCATAGATCGTCACCTCTTGTTCAAAGCCAAAGGCTTCTTGCAGTTCTTTTCGCATTTGCCCTACAGGCGCTGCTGATTCAAAAAGCGGCGGCAGTAAATCCGATGCGATTGCGAATTTTTCTAGAATGGCTTCAGACCAGCACTTCTTTTCGATATCCAGCAGTAACGTACCCGCCGCATCAGAATAATCCATCGAATAGTTACCAGTCAGCCAAAAAGCCAAGTAGTCTTTTGGCAGCATCATGTGACGAACTTGTTGCCAATGTTCAGGCTCGTGTTCTTGGACCCATAAAATTTTGGGTAAGGTGAACCCTTCCAAAGCAACATTCTTGGTGATTGCTTTTATTTCCTCTCCAAAGGATGCCATGATCGCTTGACATTGTTTGGTGGTTCGAACGTCATTCCATAATATTGCCGGACGAATGACTCGGTTTTCTTCATCCAATAAAACAAGACTATGCATTTGCCCAGAAAAGCTGATGCCGATCAATTCCTTCTGCAGCTTTGGAAGCTGCTGGATCAAGGTTTTGATTACCTTATCTGCCGCCTCTTGCCAATGCACCGGCTCTTGCTCACTGAACCCCGGTCTAGGGGATGACAATGGATAGTCAGCACTTGCTGTTCCTTGGAGTTCCCCGGTTTGATCAAAAACTAAGCCTTTTAACGCACTTGTTCCTAGATCCAACCCTAAAAAATAAGCCATCTCTTCTCTCCTTCCTCTGTTTGAAGCAGTTAACCATTGCCTCTCAATCGGTTAATTAGCATTCAAAACTAACTAATTGGATAGTAAACGATTCTCGTATTTATGTCAAGCGCTTTCAACGATTCTTTCTATGATTTTCGTTCTCAAACTGCTGCTTCTACATTCTTCGGCTTTTCTTTATTCTTCAGCTTGCACAATATTAATTTGCACGGTAAACTAACACTAATCACATCTATGAAGAGGAGAACACATGATTATCAATAAAATGGGCATACGCGAACAAAATGAAGCGGCTGTATTGAAGACGATCATTGACAATGAAAATGTGTCACGAGCGGAAGTGTCAAATTTGACCCATCTCAATAAAGCGTCTGTTTCTCAAATAACCAAAAAACTGATCGACACGGACTTCGTTCGCGAAGTCGGCATTGGGGATTCCACTTCGATCGGTGGTCGCAAACCGATTCAATTGCAATTCAATCACCGCAGCAGCTTAGCTGTTACCTTTGACATCGGCTATAACTATGTTCGTGGAATGCTTTCTTATATCAATGGCGAGATGATCGCCTCCGCCGACCATTCCCATGAATTGATCACCAAAGAAAATGTACTAGCGACGATCGATTCCATGATGAAAGAATTTTGGCCGCAAATGCCGCAAACCACTCATGGATTAGTAGGAATCTGTTTGGCGATCCACGGCATCGTTCACAATCAGACGATCACCTTTGCCCCCTACTACGACTTGGAGCACTTTGATTTGATCGCCCCTTTGAGCCAAAAATACAATACGGCGGTCTATATAGAGAACGAAGCCAATCTGACGGCTTTAGGCGAGTACTGTTTTTCTTCTGATTCCACGAATTTACTGAGCGTCAGCGTCCATAGCGGGATCGGTGTCGGAATCATCGTTGATGGGCAGCTGCAAACCGGTACTCACGGCATGGCGGGGGAAGTTGGCCATTCTACTCTCTTCCCTCACGGCAACTTGTGTCCTTGCGGCAATCGAGGTTGCTTAGAGCAATATGCCTCGAACAAAGTCTTGTTTGACACCTACAGTCACTATACAAAAACTGCGTTCGTTAATTCGGATACCTTCGCACAAGCCTACCATGCCGGAGAAAAATCAGCAGTCGAATTGGCGCAACAAAATGTTGAGTTTCTTAGTATTGGGCTGAATAATGTCATCACTTTTTCTGATCCCGAAGAAGTCTATATCAACAGCTCGATCTATCGCAAAATTCCTGATTTATTGCTGGCGCTGCAGCAAAAATTGACCAGCCAGTTCACCAAAAACACGAAGATCAAAAACAGTCGATTAGGCGATCAAGCCCCGTTATTTGGCGGCAACGTTTTAGTGGCAAAACATTTCTTAAATATCAACGATTTGCGCTTTGCGGCACTTGATCTCTCCCGTGCGATCCGTTAAATGAATGCTGGACTGAAAACTCAGTCCAGCGTTTTCTTTTGGTAAAAAGGTCTCGCTATCCTTTGATTCCGCCAGCCGTCACACCGCCCACGATGTATTTCGATAGAAACAGGTAAATCAGCAGTAAAGGAATAATACTTAATGAGATCCCTAGATACATACTGCCAAATTCAGTACGGTAAACATCAGTTTTCAACAATTGGACCAGCATCGGCAACGTATACTTTTCCGTATCGTTGATCAAGATCAAGGGCATCAAGAAATTATTCCACGAGGTCACGAACGAGAAAATCGCCATGGTAGCTAAGCCCGGTTTCATCAAAGGCAACATGATGCGATGGAAAATTTTGATTTCGCCGGCTCCGTCTAAACGAGCAGAATCTGCCAAATCAGGATGATAGATCGTTTCTAAGTATTGCTTTAAGAAAAAAACGGTAGCGGGTGATGCAATCGCTGGTAAAATCAATGGCAGAAAATTATTTAAGAGTCCTAAGCGATTCATAAATTGATAAAAACCGATCATGCTGATTTGCTGAGGAATCATGATCAGCCCAAGAATGACAGCAAACAGGACTTTCTTGCCACGAAATTCATAGGCGATCACGCCATAAGCCGTCAGCGCCGAAAAATACACATTGAGAACGGTAGCACCAGCAGCAATCAGGAAACTATTTTTAAACCCATTGAAAACATTGAAGCCTCTGCCCATTAAGACGGACCAGTTGTATTGGAGATTACCGCCGGGCCACAAGGACAGCCCTTGCTGGATCTGTTCCGCTGAACGGGTTGCATTGACTAAGACGACCCAAAAGGGCAGAATACTTAGGATGGTCAGCAACACCAAAAAGACATAGATCAACAATCGTTTTGCTCGATAGCTATTTTCCATTTATTTTCGCCCCACTTTGCTGTTTTCTTTGAAAAATTGAAACAATAACGTGCTTAATACGATTGAAAGTACCAATAATAGTACCGACGCGGTTGCGGCAACGTTGAAATTCCGACTCCCGGTAAAGGCCTGGTTGTAGATGAACATCGTGATTGTTAAGACACTATTGTTGGGATTACCGTTTGTCAGCAAAAAAGGAATGTCGAACATTTGCAAGCCGCCTATCAAGGACGTCACCAATGTATAAAGCAAGATTGGTTTTAACAAAGGCAGCGTGATCTTGCGGAAAATTTGACCATCATTGGCTCCATCGACCATTGCTGATTCAAAAAGAGCATCATCAATGCTCAAAATGCCCGAAACCAAAACGATCGTTGTCTGACCATACCACATCCAAAATTGGATAAAGGAAACGATCAGCCGAGTGCCCGTTTCACTACGGAAAAAGTCATAGGGCTGGTCCAAAACACCGAAATGCTGCAAGACTAGGTTGATCGGACCTAACGGAAAACTGAACAAAACAAAAAATAAGATTGCTACTGAAGCCGCAGTAATGATGTTGGGTAAGTAAAAAGCGACTTTGAAGAAGCCTTTCCCTCGCAAGCGCAGCTTGATATTGGTAAACCATGCCGCCAACAACAAAGCCAAGCCAATTTGAGGGACAAAGTTTACGCCCCACAAAATAAAGGTATTGCTGATCGATTTTAAAAATAACGGGTTGCAAAAAATCGCAAAATAGTTATCCAGTCCGACAAGATTGGCAGCTGGATTCCACCCTTTTAGATCTGTAAAGCTCAGGTAAATCGTATAGAGAATTGGATAAAGCTGAAAAACCAAGAATGCTAGAAAAAATGGTGCGATAAATAATAGCCCATAGCGATGATACTGTTCAAATCTTCTCTTATTCTGCATCGTAATCCCCCTGATATTTTTTTCTTCCACTGTCAACTTCTGCCTGTAAAGACAAGCCCTTTAAGCAGCGCGTAGTACCTAGAAAAGGTTGAAACCGACCCCGTCTTCGGTGCCGGTTTCAACAACACCTAATCTACTTGAACATCTGGATAAGCATTGACGACCGCATCTTTAAAGTTTTGGATCGCCGTTTCCTGATCCACTTCACCTTTTGAATATGGTGTCAAACAACTATCCGTAAAGAGGGTTTCAATCGTCTGGTCATACTCGGTCAGAATTTTCGCGTTGATGTCTTGAACCATATCGGCAAATTCTGCATAGTGGTTTTGACCGCCTAAAAATTCCTCTTGGTATTCGCTTTTAATTTCTTCAACGACTCGCTCATTCGATACAAAATCACCGGTATCTTCGGCCCATTGTTTTAAAAATGCTTGATCTGTGGTCAAGTAAGCCACCAATTGCGCCGCTTCTTCTTGCATCTCAGAATTTGCCGTAGCACCGATCCATGTGCCGCCCCAGAACCACGACGACGGTCCTTGGATCATGCGCCAGTCCCCTTCTGTTGAGCTGGAGTTATCGGCAGCTGTCGCATTTGGTTTTAACCAATAGTGCAGCCCCCATGTCGGCAAACTATAACCGAATACATTGTCGCTATTCATTCCAGCAAACCAAGCTTCTGATTGTCCTTCTGTATCTTGTGTCAGGCCTTCTTCTACAAATTTTCGTGATATATCCAACAAATCATACAAACTGTCGTCAATCACTAATTTACCGTCTTCAACCCAGCCATGTTCGCGTTGACCATAAAAAGGCTTCGCCAAATCTTGGACACTAGAGATCATATAGGTGGTTCCACCACTTTTTTCTTTGACTGCTTTGGCTTCCTCATAGAACTTGTCGTAGTCTGACAAGGCCACTTGCGCAGCCGCTGGATCATCGATCCCTAGCAGCTCTTCTGCCATCGACGCCCGGTAATAAAACCCGCCAGGAGCAGCTTGCCAAGCCAAGGCATGAAGAACCCCGTCTTTTGAAGTTCCTACGTCTTTGACATATTGATACGTATCTGCCGCGGCTTCATCAAGTCCCAGTGAACCAAGGTCTGCCATCATCCCTGATTCCACATATTTTTTGACAAAGGCAGATTCTAAAGCAATCACATCTGGTGCATCTTTGGAACCGAGAATCGGATCGAGCTTGGTCTCGAATTGGTCAGAAGGAATCTCCACGATCCGAATGTCATAGGCCAAATCGTCATGCGCCGGCAAATAGTAATCATTGATCATCGTTGATAATTCTGAAGTAAAGGTCCAAACCACGAGTTCATCCTTGCCACTGCTTCCCGTTGCGCTGTTATCCGAGCTGCTGTTTCCTGAACCATTCCCGCAGCCACTAAGCATAAAAGCCGCTAAGCCTGCCACTGACGCTGTTTGTAAGACCCGTTTCCAATTTTTCATCTTTCTTCCTCCTCGATTTTTTGATAGTCAAATGAATCAAAATCAGCCGCCAAACGATTGCCAGTCGTATCGATCGCAAACATCCCCACAAAAGCCCCCGTAAAGAACCCACCGTAATGTTCTGCCACATAGTCGTCAGACAATTGCAAGCTGTCAAATAGCTGATCGATGACCTGCCACTCTTTTTGATCAAATGAGTACGCGTATTGATAGTGGGCATAATTGACGATCGTTTTGAAGTAGACCGTTTGTACATCGGCTGGTATCATAACTTCTGGTGCTTTTTGACTCTTCAGTTGGCCCTTTTCGCTTGCCAATACAGTGATGATTCTGCCTTTCGTCTCATCATGAGTGATGTAAATCGCCGACCAGTTTTGTGTATTGTAGTAATTCGTCATGCCTGCCAACTGTAGAAACGAGGTCGGTGAAAATTCGACGGCAGTCGTTGCTTCGAAACGAAAATCGCTCCATCTTCTTGCCACCAGTGCTTGATGGAACAAGGAATTGAACGACTCTCGCCCATACAAGCGCAAGTACCCTGGTCGTGCGGTCAAATTACCGATTTCCTCAGAAAAAGGAATCCGCAAGGTTTGAAACACTGGTGCCAACGACGCCTCTTCAAAATCATCAAAGCCTGATTCTGTTTCCCACGGATGTTCGGGCAGCTGTGGCTGTGGGACTTCCTCTTTTGGAAAGTTTCCGCCTGTGATATACGGCCAATCATTTTCCCAATAAACAGACTGGATCGCTGTTTCTCGTCCGAGCGGGCAATAGCCGCGATTTTCTAAGAGGGGCGTTTCGGGATACTTCAGCGCTCGCCCTGTTAAGTGAACAAAATACCATTCATCGGTCTGCGTTTTCACAAATGAACCATGGCCAGCTTTTTGTAGCAGGATCTCTGGCTGTCCCCAGGAACTGATCAGAGGGTTTTGAGGATGAACTTCATAAGGCCCTTCGATGTGCGTCCCACGAGCGATGGTACTTGCATGTTCAAACTTGGTGCCGCCTTCTGCCGTCAATAAATAATAATAGCCGTTCACTTTATACATAACCGGTGCTTCCGTCAATTTGCGCTCTGTTCCTTTGAAGATTATTTTGGGCTGCCCCACCAATTTCTTGGCTTGCCAATCAAACTCTTGGAGAGCGATCCCGTAAAAGGAATGGTTTGTCGGGCGATAATCCCAAACCATGTTCAGAAAATATTTTTTGCCGTCGTCGTCATGAAATAACGAGGGATCGAAACCAGAAGAATTCATATAAATTGGTTCTGACCAATCCCCATCAATGGTTTCACAGGTGATCAAATAATTGTTCACATCTTTCCAACTATTAGATTGTGTTTTGACATCTGAATAAATCAACCAAAAACGACCATCACTGTAACTTAAGTTTGGCGCCCAAACGCCCCCGGAATCAGGGTTTCCTAGCATATTCAACTGACTGACACGATTGACTGGTGTACTGATCAAGCGCCAGTTCTTCAAATCCTTCGAATGGAAGATGCGCACACCTGGAAACCATTCAAAGGTCGACGTAGCAATGTAATAATCTTCTCCTGCACGACAAATACTCGGGTCTGGATGAAAGCCTGTTAGTATCGGATTGGTAATCAAAAAATTTCCTCCTCTTTCCCTTTTTGGCATTTTGTGATTCAACTGAGAGTCAATAGGAATGAGCATCTTTCAGTTAGTAAGTTTTCTTTACTAATATACCTAACTAAAAAAAGAAACTTGCTGCTGTAGTCCATTTTAAAAATATTCACTAATCATTGTTCTATTTACTTTCTTCAGCTGAACTGTCATAATTATAAAATGAAATCGCTATCATTCACAGGACGATTTCCACACATCGATAGACAAAAAATGGAGGAAAGATTGCGTGACCATTTTAGAAGAATATCATTTTGGCGAATACCTAGGCGTTTCCAGTTACCATCCCTACTCGCTTAATTACATGGAACATTTTCATCGTTCCTTTGAATTGCTTTTTTGTAGTGACGGCGAAGCGGTTGTCAAAATCGAAGAAAGTCCCTATGTCCTTACAACTGGCCAAGTGTTATTAGTCATGCCTTACCAGACCCATGCCATCGAAACCCCTAAGGAATCACAACTGCATATTCTGGTTTTTTCGCCGGAGTTTATTCCAGATTTTTATGCTAAAACCAAAGATTTCGCTTTGTCAGATCCCGTTATCACCATTGATCCGTCTGTCGCAAATCAGCTGTATTATCCTTTATTTGAAACGGATTCCCTCTATTTACGAAAATCGGCACTGTATCAAGTCCTTTACCTTTTTGAGCACCAAACGACTTTACTACCAGCCAAAAACCAAGAGGATATCCTGATCCAGCTGCTTGCCTATATCGAGTCACACTTCAAAGAAGAGCTGACGCTCGAAAAACTAAGCAGCAGTATCGGTTATAGTAGCGTCTACGTTTCCAGAATGATCACTGAGAAATTGAAAAGCACCTTTCCTCGGCTTTTGAATCAAGCAAGAATTCGCCATGCCTCTTTTTTGCTGACTCATAGTCTCTTGCCGATTACGGAAGTAGCAGAACAGGCTGGCTTTCAAAATGTGCGAACCTTCAATCGAAATTTCAAAGCTTTGACCTCACTGACTCCGAAAGAATACCGCTTAACACACAATGCTCATTTTTCGTTGCTGAAGGAATAGCGCAAAAAAGCAGCTTCACTTACCTATAAAGTGAGCTGCTACAATCTTACTCGTTTTTCTAGTCAGCCTTTTGCCACGTTCCCAGAAAGTAGTGAAAAACGTTCTAACGCTCCCCTTCTTCATAGAGAAATGAGCAGGAAAAAACCAATTGCCAAAATCAACCCTTGTTGTTTTACCGATTCCGCAACGCTATGCCTGATTTATAGCACCGTATGTTCTTGCTTAATGCCGTTTGCTTTATCGAAGCTTCTTGGAACATCGATCAAGCCCAAGAAAAATGATTCACGACTAGCCAGTCTCTGACTTCCGTCAGATCAGAAAAAGTTTTCACCTGTGCAGCTACTTCTTGCTCAAGTTTTGGCTGTTTAAGCAAAGGATACTTCCCATTTTTCTTGACTGGCAAAACACTTAAATCATCCGCAATCAGAAAAGCTGGGATCTTGGCTTGTTTTGCGGCTCTTATGCCGGCTAGAGAATCTTCTAATACCAAGGCTGCTTCAGGCTTTACGCCTAATTGTTGGCATGCTGTCAGAAAGATTTCTGGATCAGGTTTGCCCTTTCGCACTTGATCCCCAGAAACCACCGTATCAAACCAATCTGGCATCTGTTCCATTTCAAAATACGCCTTGATTTTTTCTTTCGACGAAGAGGACGCCACGGCTATCAAGCAATCTTGTTTTTTTAATGCTTCCAATAGTTCAAGAAGGCCGGGCTTTTTGAACACCCGTTTTTCTTCAGCTAAAATCACTTCTTTCTGACGATTCATCGCTTCTCGCCACCGATCCGTTGGTACCGTACTGCCATAAAGTTCCTGCATCCCTTTACGAATATCTGCTTCCGTTCTGCCAGTCAGGTAATAATAAACATCTTGGCAAACTTCAAAATCGTACTCCTCCGCGGCTCTTAAATAGGCGCGGTAAGCTAACCGACCTGTTTCAAACATCAAACCGTCCATATCAAAAATCACCAGTTTTATCTTCTCCATCCTATGGCCTCCTTTGCTTTTCTGCGAATAAAAAAGCAATGGTACCAAAATCCTTTGGCACCCATTGCTTCATCTTGTTTATTTACAGCTGACTGCTCAACTTAGCAATGATTTTACATGTACCAAATGGCTGTCAGCCTTTTCCCGCCCTTCTTTTACTAGCGCTTCTGACAGAATGAAGGAGCCGCCAACCGCTAATACTTGCGGATCAGATAAATAGTCTTGAACATTTTCGAGAGTGATTCCGCCAGTTGGGACAAATCGAATATCGTAAAACGGACCACTGAGGGCTTTGATTGCCGACAAGCCCCCGTAGATATCCGCAGGGAAAAATTTCACAACTGATAAGCCATAATCCGTTGCCCGTTGAATGTCATTGGGGGTAGCTGTCCCTGGAAACACTGGAATGTTTTCGGCAAGACAAAATTCCACCACATCAGGTACAAGAGCAGGGGAAACAATAAAGCGCGCCCCTTTCTCAACCGCTGCTTTCGCTTGTTCTAAGGTGCGGACCGTGCCTGCGCCTACGATCAATTTGCCCGATTGAGAGAGTTTTTCAATCGCTTCTAAAGCAAGGTCACTGCGGAAGGTCACTTCAATAAAATACAGTTCATGCTCAATCAGCAGTGATTCTACTACTGGCAAATAGGTAAGGTCTGTTGCAGTGTAAAGAGGCAACACCCTTGTTTTTGCCAATTGTTCATAGAGTGTCATACGCTCTCTCCTCCCTTCGTTCCCCTCGATTGCATTTGCTCTTTCAAGACGGCTTCATGAAGCCCTTGAAGATAACTGATACCAATCGCGCGATCATACAGACCATAGCCTGGCATCGCCACTTCCCCCCAGATCGTCCGCCCGTGATCAGGACGGATGACACCATCAAAACCGACCTCCACCAAGGCTTTCATAATGGCATACATATCTAACGATCCTTCAGTGGAAAGATGGGCAGATTCTTTAAATTTGCGTTCCCCCATAAACAACACATTGCGAAAATGAACAAAGTTGATGCGGCCTTTTAAGCCATGAACGATCTCCACCATGTCGTTTTCTGGATCGGCACCTAACGAACCGGTGCACAACGTTACCCCATTATAAGGCGAATCCACGATGGCCATGATTTTTTTCAAGTCCTCTAAATTTTTGGTGATCCGTGGCAAACCAAAAATTTCCCAAGGTGGATCGTCCGGATGGATCGCCATTTTCATATCTACTTCTTCACACACAGGAATGATCCGCTTTAAGAAATAGCTTAAGTTATCAAAGAGGATCTCTTGAGTGACCCCTTCATAAGTTGCCATCAAACGCTGGAACTTTTTCAGTCGTTCTTCTTCCCAGCCTGGCAATTTAAAGCCTTTTGATTGGCTATGGATCAGCGTATACATCTCACTAGGTTCCATATCATCCACAACGGCTTGATCATAGAGCAAAGAGAAGCTGCCATCCTCGTTTTGATAAAATAGATTTGTTTTTGCCCAGCCGAAGATCGGTTTGAAGCTATAGCAGATCATATGTACATCACAAGCTGCTAAATTCCGAATTGTTTGAATATATTGATCGATGTAGTGATCCCGTTCCTCTGTTCCGGCTTTGATCGCATCGTGGATCGCCACACTCTCAATCCCTAATAGTGAAAGATGCTCTTTTTCAATTGATGCTTTTAGTGCGTTGATTTCGGAAATCTCCCAGACATCTCCAGGCATTTTATTTAGAAGTGTTCCTACAATGCCGTGCATTCCTGGAATTTGTCGAATATTCGTTAACGGGATCGTATCCCCTTCCCCGTACCATCGAAACCCCCATTGCATTTGCTGTCATCCTTTCGTTTTTAAAAATCATCGTCCTCATCAGTTTCTTCGCTACTATCACCTGCTGAAGAATTGTGCCAAAGCGCTACGCTGTTTTCTCCTTGCTGGATCACTGCTGCCACCGCCTGTTCAATCGGTGTCGCCAAAAATTGGTGATTGATTGCTTCTAATACCATCGGTAGATTCACTCCGCCGATCACATACGTCTTTTCCTGAAGTGGTTCATCTAATTGATTGATCGTAACAACCGACTGATTGTAGGGACTGGCACTCAATAGATCAGCAAACACCAAGACACCGTCCCCTTGATCTGTTTCATGAATCGCTTCATGGATTTTGTTTCCCAGAAGTTGAATATCCTCTCCGTGGTTCAAATTAACGACCGCAATATTTTCGACACTGCCCATGATCACCTCTGCAGCATCTTTAAAACCAGTACTCAGCTGTCCGTGAGTTGCCAATACGATTCCTAACAAATGTTATTCCTCCTTTTTCGCTTCCTAACCAAATAACGCAAGAACTTTTTGCATATTCCTCAGATTCAGCTCTTTTTGCTTTAATTGTTTTCTAGGCAGCACATACGTCTGATCCTGCTGCTTTTCTGCACAAAACAGATAGTTGATGCTGCCCATTGCTTCACTACTGTGTTCGATCGCCAACTGCTGCAGTTGCCCTTCATTGAATTGCTTGCCGATAGCTCGAATCGGAGCATCGGCACCAATAGAATCTAAATAATAAATCTTCGCATTCGGCCTTACTGAATCACGTAACACTTCCAACCCGCGTTCTCCGTAACTTCCTTCATCAAGAAATGCGAAGGCCGTCGCTGTTTGACTGTTTTGACTGATTAAGGACAGCAGCGCTAAGATAGAGGAGGTATTGCGGGTTAGATTTTGCTGAAATCCTGCCCCGTGGCTTACGCGATTTAATAGCAGAAAATAAACACCGACCCCTAAAGCAAAAAGTGCTGTTTGCCAAGACAACAAGGGAAATCTCCCTGAAGCAAAGTGGATATAAAGCCAAGTTCCCAACAGCCCTAAAAGAATCATCACTGCTGAAGCAGTCAGAATAAATTGATTTGTTTTACGGCCTTGCTCCTGCCGATCAAAAAAATGGTAATCGCCGAAATGCTCTGGCGGTGTATCATAATACGTGCAGATGATCCGTTTTGCTTTAGTCAGATCACCAACATACAAATTGCGTGAGGCATTTTTTTTCGTGTGATCATACTCGATCACCTGAAGGTCTTTGCGAAATGGAATGATATCCGCGATGAGTGCCTTCAAAAATCTTTGTTTGCTTTTATCCGTTGATCGCGCTCGGTAGACATACCGATAACGAAACAGCCAATCACGAAATGTTTCTGTTTGATTCATGGCGGATTCTCCTATTCACAAATTACTGACACTGGAGGACCTCTTTTCCTTGCGAGATCCCCCAGCTTCCCTCACAATATTCCTTAGAGATAAATGAATTAGTGTGCTACTTATAACTTGAACTGCTTCAACACATCTTTAAGTGTTGATTTCGGTGCAGATGGCGTTGCTTGAAAATAGATTGATTCCACACCATATTCTTCATTCATCTCTTTGAGTTTTTGCGCATCAGCTTGATTTAAATAAACAGATTTTGTAACGAGAAGATCCTTTTCGGGATCTTTTTGGGCAATACCGCCTATGTTCAATTCTTTCATCGGCACGCCGTGTTTGACTAAGTCGTACATCACGCTGACGGTTTTGGCGATCAAGATACAGTTGTAATCTTTGAAGTTGTATTCATCCCAGTAAAATTTGGCTTTTTCTGGTGTAACGACGATCGTTTTTTGCCCTGTTCGGCTACCGGCATTTTTGTATAGTTCCCGCATGAACTTATCCTTAGCTACTACTTCATCCACTACAAAGATCGAATTGACTCCGCTTTTTTGCGACAAGGTCATCATGACCTGCCCATGGATCAATCGCTCGTCTACTCGTGCTAAATTTACTACACCCATTTTTGACACTCCTTTTTATAAAATCCCTACACCAGCTAAAATGATCAAGATCAAAGTCAGCCATAGCAGTGCTTGAGTCACTTTCAGTCCCTTTTTGTTATAGAACCAGTAGACACCCATTACGACAGCCAATGGCAAGATCCCTGGTATGATCTGATCAAGAATATCTTGAATAATAAATTCTCTTCCTGAGATATCAAATTTTAGAGAAGAACTCACATTCACATAATTTCCTGCCAATACCCCCATCATGAATAAACCTAAAACAGATAGCGTTTCAATGGCTGTTTGAACACCTGTACTTTGCATCAGTCCAGTGGCATTACGCCCCATTGAAAAGGCTTGACGAGCAAAGAATAGGCCGATGGAAACTTGATACAGGGCAAAACAAATGAATGGGAAGAGGGATCCTAATGGGTTCCCTTGTTGTGCCCATGGCACCGCAATCGCTATGAAAATGTATTGCACAGTTCCTGAATCGATGGCATCGCCAATCCCTGCTAAAGCCCCCATCAAACCGGCTTTGGTGTTGTACATCAAATCATCTTGCATCAAAATTTCTTTTTTCTCATACTCTTCTTCAGCTCGCTGCTGTTCCATCGAAGACATCAACCCAGTGATGACTCCGCCACCCCAACTCAGTTGTGTATTGAAGAAAAGCAGTTGTCGTTTGTAAGCAGCTTTTAACGCATCATCGTCTTTATAGAGTTTGCGCAAAATCGGCATCATTGCATATAAAAGCGAAGGTGCCACATAACGTTCGAATGAGTGAGGGATTTCATTTGCGAAATGCCATCTTAAATAGGCTTTAGTCACATCTTTTGTGGTAATTTCTTCGGGCGCACCTTGTGCATTTTGAACCATTTCTGACATTATTGCTCCTCCTTATCGGTTAAAAACCATCATCGTAATCATCGTCTTCTTCAAAAGTTGACGACGCTTTTTCTGCAGCAGGCGCTATTTTTCCTTTTTGAGACTGGACAAAAATCAATGCAATCAAGATGCCAAAAATCGAATAAGTTACCATGGTGATTTCCAGTGAACTTAAAACCACACTCATGAAATAAGCTAGGAAGAAAAAGACCATATAATCTTTACGGCCAATGACATAGACCGTTGTCGCAATCCCGATTGCCGCTAAACCACCACCAACAACTTCTAAAATATGAATAACTACAGTTCCTTCTAATGCATTGATTACATCAGCGATCAGTGGGGCACCAAAATAAAGCGAGATAAAAATCAGCGGTACATATAGAATAAATGAAGCCAATGTCGGGTATAAAATAATGGAACGGCTCATTGCTTTGGCATTAAGATCTTCTACTGCTTTATCCGTATATTTTCCTAAGAAGGTATTGATAAAGAACCGGAACTGATATAGGTAACTTCCTAACAAACCAACCGGCACTGCTACGGCAATCGCGGCTTCTGCAGGAAGATTCCCAAGTAAAGCCACGGGCACAGCAATCGCTGCGGCAACTGATGGTTCTGCTGGCATTGACCCGCCCGGAGCAAAAACCCCCATATAGATCATTTGCAACGCTGCAGTAACGATCATCGCTTGTTTGACATCCCCCATCACTATGCCGACGATCAAGCCGGTCATTAATGGCGAAAATCGTAAAGTCAGCGTTGCGCCTCCACCGAGCCAACGAGACATGACTGCTGCCACCCATAAAGCAATCAGTAAACTTTGTGTAATGCTCAATGTATCCATTTTTTGCTCCTCCTATACATCTTTCAAATAAGTTTCTAACGCATAAATAGCTTCTTTCAAACGTTCTTTGTTGACTTCGACCGGAATCAGATGAACTTTTTCTTTCGAATCAATAAAAGCTACCAACTGATCGATCACTTGCTCGTCTTTAGGATAGATTTCCATTTGGTGGAGGCTCATTGGTAGATGTAACTCTTGATAGAATGGCAGCAGCTGATCAATCGCTGCCCATTTTTCTTCAAGAGCTAATTGATAGAACATCCCATAAGCAACCTTTTCTCCGTGAAGAAAGCGGTGACTCTCAGGCAAATATTTACTGATGGCATCATGCATCGCATGAGCCGCAGCATTCCGGGCGTATTTGTCACCTAAGCCCCCGACCATACCAGCGACAGCTATAATGATCTCAGACAAATGACAAAAGGCATCAGTGACTTCTTGCTGTTCCATATCTGTAATGGCTTGCTTCGATTGAGATAAAATCGCTGTTTCACATAATTTGGCTGTATAGCCAGCCATCTGCAAGAATGGTTCGTCTTGGAGATGTGGCTGAGCAAGGATCGCTTCGGATTCGATCCATTTCGCCAAGGTATCAGCCAACCCAGCGATAAAGTAGTCCACCGGTGCATCAATGACTAAAGTTGGGTCAGTGATCAAAAAAGCCGCCTGTCTCAAATAGTGCTCCGTTTTCCCTTCTGCTTCTCCTGACTCTTTGTACATTACCGATAACGGTGTCCAAGGAGCACAGTTGCTCGCTAATGTGGGAATCAATCCGAATGGCAAATTGGTTTTATGGGCAGCATAACCAACTAAATCCGCCAATTTCCCGCCACCAACGCCGAGAATAAAATCAATTTCTTTTTCTTGCGCAATGTTTTCAATCAATTCAGTCCCATAATAGCTGCATTCGCCAGTATAACGATGGTAAAAAATTTCTATGGGCAGTGACTTCAAAAACGTCATTTTTGGTTGTGCTTTTTCCCACGAAACAGTCCCATGAACAATCAACAATCGTTTTACTTGATACTCGGCTAGCACCGTTGGGACAAAATCAATTGCTCCTTCATGATAGCGATACACTTGTGGACCTACCTTTACCTTTAAATCTGTTAACATCTCTTTCACACTCCTTTAAACTGCTAGAAATTTACTTTGTGCTTGTACAGCGCGATCTGGTAACAATCCTTTGGTAATTCTCTCGATGTCCGTCACACATTTATTGCCCATTTCTTCTAAACACTCTAATGTGTAAGCAGAGGTATGTGGCGTCATCACGACATTGTCGAAGGCAAGATAAGGATGGTCTTTGCTTCCTGGTTCTTCTTCCAAAACATCTGTTGCTAAACCAGCGATTTTCCCACTTTTCAACCCGCTTACAATGGCAGCTTCATCTAGTAATGCTCCCCGTGCACTATTCGAGAGATAGACTTTATCCTTCATCTTAGCGACTTCAGCAAAGGAAATCATATGGTAGTTTTCTTCTGTTAAATTCGCACAAAGACAAATGATGTCTGATTTGGCCAATAATTCATCTAATTCCACTTTTTTGCCACCAAAGCTCTGAATATGCAGTGCTGATTTGTACGGATCATATGCCAAAACATCACAACGGAAGCCATTTCTTAAAATCTCCACTACACAACTTCCTGTATTGCCTACCCCAATAACGCCAACTGTTTTATTGAACAATGCTCTGCCGACAAAATCTGCTCGTTTTTCCCATTGGTCGGCGCGCACTTGCGTCATTGATTCCACAGTACAACGCAAGAGTGCCAGTAAATTCGTTACATTGTTTTCAGCCACCGCATCCCGTTCCACCAAAGCAGGGATGATTGAAACAATCGTTTGATGTTCTTTCGCTGCTGCCAAATCAATGTTGTTATACCCGATTCCATGCCGTGTGATTAGTAAGAGTTCATCCTTATTTTCAAAAAATTCTTTTGTAAAAAAAGGGGTCACACTAGCGATGATGATGTTATAACCCGCCAATGCTTTCGCCAACTCTTTGCCACCGATCTCACTGTCGAAGGAAAAGTAGTTCACTGGTCCAATCGCTTGCAAGCGTTGGATATGCTCTGGAAACACTTTGCCAAAACTGCTTGAATTCACCACAGCGATCTTGAAATTTCCCATTGATTCGCTCCTCTCTTAGCTTCTTATGACCATCTCATGGTCGCTAGATCCATTTTTTATCCACACATCTTTTTCCAAAAATCGTTTTCTTGTGAAATATTTATCATGAGTAAACTCACGGCGTCTGCAACTACCACCAAATTGATCGCTAGCGCAATTTATTCAGTCTATTTTGCTGTCTTAGGATTACCAATCTTATCAGTGTGCCTTGTTAGCAATGGGATTTCAAAAATTATTCGAATGTTTCTAGCAATCAGTAATGAGTAAAGCGAGATTTCAAGCCAACTGGTACGAAATCAAATCCAGTTCGACGTTGGCTTCCCAATTGACCCTTTCTTCATTGCCTCTCACTTGCTTCGATGCCATTGGCGAACAGCTTGCAAAAACACCTGATTTTGTAACCAAGTTAACTGTTTTGCCATCAACACACCCCGATAACTAAGTTGCCCAACAGAAAAGCGGTTTCATTTCATCAGCGAAAAAATGAACAGTCAGTAGTTAGAATCTTTCTTATTTGAATCCCCCTTTCAATCAAGCTGGCTCTAACCCTTGACCGTGATTCGACTGATCGCTTTTCCTGTAGGTAACATCGGCTAAAGTCTACGTTTGGCAGGTATCGATGTGCTTCACTCAATGCTGGCTGAAACTAGATCGATTCCTTTTTTACCGTAGTTTCTTTCACTGATCCTGCAAGGTCGCCCCTTCCCCTAAGTCGCTTTGCTCTTTGAGCTTGAGACACATTCTCCATTTTCCAAGACCGATAAGCTCGCCTTTATGATAGCGCCTCCATTCCACACCTTTATTATACAAAAAAATATTTTTTTGTAAATAGAAAAAATAAAAATAATTTTTATTTGCATTTTTTTCGCAAAAGAGGTACTTTAGAGGTAAAGAGATGTTGTTATTAAAAAGGAGGTAGAAGCTTTTGACTGTCTCGATTCGCTTGCAAATAAAAACGCTTTATAAAGATCTCAGTCTTAAAGAACAAGCAATTGCCGACTATGTGTTAGAAAACCCTAGTAAGGTCTGCCACAGTTCGATCAGTGATCTCTCAAGTGATTTGGGCATTGCTGATTCCACGTTTTTCCAATTCACAAAAAAACTCGGTTACAATGGGTTTAAGGACTTCAAAATGGCGATGTTGATGCAAGAAAGCGAGCTTGCCGCCCTCTCAATCCATGAAAATATCGAGAAATCGGACAATGAATTGACGATTGCACAAAAAGTATTCGATTCGATCATGACGACGCTCACGGACACTAGAAAGTTATTAAAAGAAGAGGATCTTCAGAAGGCCGCAGCAATGATCAATGAATCCAATCGGCTTTTCTTCTTCGGGGTGGGTGGCTCTGAGATTGTAGCCACAGATGCTTATCACAAATTTTTGCGCTCTTCGATCTCTGTCTTCCACAGTGCAGATTTTCATATCCAATTGATGGAAGCGGCGGTACTAACACCAGATGATTGCGCCTTTTTCATCTCCCATACCGGAAAATCACGAGAAACGATTGAGTTAGCCAACGTTGCTAAGAGCAACGGTGCCAAGATCATCGTTGTGACCAGTCATGCGGCTTCCCCTTTGGCAAAACTTGGCGATGTCGTCTTAATTTCAATTTCACAAGAAATCGAGTTTCGGTCAGAGGCACTTTCTTCTCGGATTGCCCAGTTAAGTATCTTGGACTCCCTCTATGTGATCGTGATGTTTCTTAACCGTGAGAAAGCCCAACGCTCGATTGCAAAAATTAGACGTTCCATCTCAACAGCAAAAGAAACCTAACAGAATAGAAAGGTTGTTCTCTTGTGGATATTTTTGCTTAATGAACATACGGCAATTAATCCGTAAGAAGGGATGAAAATTTTATATGGTTTTATTTGCCTAAACTATGATTGCCTTCCCAGAATGTAGCGGAAGGCATTTTTTGTACAAAAAATTGTTTAATCAGCCACCAAAACGAGAAAACCTTCGTGCAATCTATAAAGATTCTCAGACACAATTTTCAACAAAAAAAACACTTTCCATCTTAGCGGAAAGTGTTTTCGAAATCTCCATTTCTTACCATCTTTTGGAGACAACTTCTGCCCCGAATGGCATCAATGCCAGTTGGGCTAGCTTTAAGGATTGTGCTGCAAATGGAATGCCAATGATAGTGATGGCAAGAATGACCGCACTAGCTAAATGACCTAAAGCCAGTGGCACACCAGAAAAAATCAGCCATAATATATTGAGAATCAAGGAAGTACCACCACCTCGGTAGACGATTTCTTTGCCAAAAGGTGCTAATGACAAGCTGGCGAATTTAAAGCACTGCAAACCGATTGGAATCCCAATAATCGTGATGCACCAGAGGCAGCCTGCTAGAAACCATGAGATTGCGCCAATCAATCCACCAAAAATAAACCAAATGAGATTGCCCAGAAAATTCATTTTGCTTCCTCCCTTCTTCTCGTCTAAAAAACTGTACCATAAACGCAAGTTGAAATTTTTTTTACCTAAATGAGGCGTGTGCAAGCAAAAAAACAGATGCTTGGCCTTTTTCCTGGCTATGTTATCGTCACAGCTCTAATTAGCAACGGTTCAAGCTTTCATTCCTATTGTCCAGAATCAACCGTTGATTCGCTGCTGTTATTTGATTCATTTGAGTCATTGCCGAAGACACCGGTGATCGAAGACCAGATGCCGCTAAAGAAGCTCTTGATATTTTCCCAAAGCCCCTTAGAGGTTTCTTCGATTTGCTTGCGGGCTTCTGACAGATCCAATTCTTTGATGAAGTCATCGAAGATATTGTTGTCTCGCATGTCGCTCATCAAAGAGGTCAATTCAGAAATTTGATTTTCCGTAACGATTCCTTCCAGTCCGTTGTCCTTCAAGGCTTTTTCTACTGTCTCTTGAATATCTGCTTGAGTCAATTCCGTACCATCTGCGGTTTGAGCAGCCAAATCGGTTTTCGCTTGTTCTTGCGCAGCATTCAAAGCTTCATCGGAATAGCCTTCTTTGTCTTTGTTCTCTTCGGTGATCGTAGAAAGCACATCCATCTCATCTTGAGCTACAGCTACTCGATTCTGATTGATGACGCCGCCTGATTCTTCAACGATTTTGTAAACCCCAGCTAAAGCACCGGAACCGTCGATCGGTACAGCAGAAGCAACCGTTAACTTCGCATCAGTGATCCCTGCCGTCAGCGCCGCATTTTGATACTGGGCTGCGGTGATGCGGGTAATGTTATCTGGTGTCGCGATATCGACAGTGATTCCTGCCCCGCTTTCTAGCGTCTGCATTCTGACCGAGCTATAGACCGCCCAATCTGCGGTAAAGCCACCATCGGGAATGTATTTCATCAAGTCAGCACCGTTTGTCGTATAAATCGGTGTTTCGCCTTGAATGCCCAGACGTTCAAGTGTGTAGTCTTCTTGTGCTTTCGTCAAGGCATTTCCGATCGCCACGGCATTGACTTGCAAACGATCTGAACTGCTGTCAGAGGTACTTGTTTGACTGTCGGTAGTGGCTGTCGTTGCGGTAGAACTGCTTGTTGCAGTGGAACTGCTCGTCGTTGAATTGGTTTCGTCAGCAAAACCTTGTGGTGCTGCTAATAAAACTTGGCTAGATACCAAGAGAGTCGCTAAAATCATCGCTGGTTTTCGAGTCTGTTTTTTCATCACTATATCCTCCAAGTGTTGATCTCTTTTTCAGGGATTTTTCCCTCTTACTGCTGTTATTGTACTATAGGTTTTCTTGCAAAGCCTACGTCTAGGGTCTGAAATGAAGAAAAACTTAGAACTCTGCTGCTATTTAAAAAAGGCGCAATTTGGTATTATCCTTGGTACAGCAATACTTTAGGCGCTTTTCTTTTCATCAACTGTTTTTTTAGCAAACCCAACAGCATAGGATTTTAAACGGCTGCCCACTTTCCTCAAGCCGAGAAAGGCTCCCGTTAAAACTATCGTATAAAAGAACAACGGAAACCCTCCTAGTGAAAAAAAGACTTTCCCGGATTCCAGAAACAGCGGGTGACTCAGAAAGATCAATCGACTAGCCTCAGCTGCTTGTTTTGCTTGCCAAGTCCGCTTTTGTGGTTGCTGCTTGATCAGCCAAGCAAGGAAAAAAAGAGTCGTCGGCACAAAGAACAGCATGAAATTCTTATCGTCCCCCTGATTGAAATACACGAGTCGACCTTCAATGCCTAATAAGCAAAGAGAGACCGCGAATTTTCTGCCAAGATGCTTCGTGAAAAAAGGACGTTTCTGGTGTTCACCTAAACAAAACCCGCACAGCAAAAAAAGAAACCCATAAAAAAGACCGTTTCTCGTTGTAAAAAATAGGGTCCGATAATTTTGATAAAATACCAATAAAGGTCCACTTAAATAACTGCTGTACGTTTCAAGACAGCCAATCAAATACAAACTGATCGCCAGTAAAAACTGCCACCGATAGCCAAGAAAGCGGGTTTTCCTTACTAACCACATGCCAAAGAGCAACGCTGGAAAATACCAAAGATGGTACCAGACCCCTACTGTTAAAAAGCCAGCAGCCAAACCGATGACCCGTAATGGATCGGCAAGATTTTGCTGTCCTAAATAAAACCAGCCTAAGGGAAGATACACGATCGACCAACGCAAATAAAGCTTGAGTTGTCGTTTGCACCATTGCTGCCATGAACAGGTGCTCTTTTGAAAAAAATAGCCATTCAGCAGGAGAAAAAAAGGAACCGCCAAACGACATAAGAGACTCTTTAACAAAAAATGAAGCCCGTTGTTTTCTGCCAGTCGACCACAGTGAACGAGAATCACCAGCAAGGAAGCGAAGAATTGGATATAGCCAATTGGAACCATAGGTTGTTTTGTCTTCATTCGATCGTTTCTCCTTTCTCCGTCAAATTTGATCAAACATACTTCACTCTACTGGCCCTTTCTTTTTATGACCAGCACTGAAAGCTTCCAGGATAGAAAGACAGTGCAACAAGTAGAAACATTGATAAATAAAGGATGTTACCCTTTGTTGCATCACTAATTTCAAAGATCCTCGTTCGCATAGAAAAGAGTTTGCTATAATATGAGAAGAATGATGGAGGCAAAACAGACACATGGATATTGGGAAAATTATTAAAGAAGAACGCACCAAACGAAATCTCACGCAAGAACAATTGGCGCAGGAATTTTTTGTCACTCGGCAACTGATTTCAAAATGGGAAAACGGCAAGAGCTATCCTGATCTAGACCAAGTAGTTAAGCTGAGCAACTATTTTGAATTGACCTTGGACTATTTATTAAAAGAAGACAAACAGATGGTCCAAGAACTCAATCTGACCACCCACCGCAAACGAATTGGCCTCGTATTGATCGCCCTTTTGACTGTTCTCAGTATTAGCTTAAGTACGATTTTGCTGGCAGGATTTTGGATCGATCCAGTCTTTTTCACAAAAGAAGACCTAACGATCACTTCTATTAAAAAGTACCACTTGCCTGCCACTGAGATAACGAATCAGGAAACCGGACAAGTGATTCAGCTGCCTGAAGATATGGAATACTTGATCACTTATACGATCGATCGGCCAATGGTAAAAACGGGCCGTCTATCGGGTTATAAAGAATACAGCAGCGAAAATGCCAGCCAATTAATGGTTTCGGGTTATCACGGTTTTCATTTTGGCACGCAAACAAGCAAAATCGTCATTCGCAGCAATCGCGAAGACAATTTAGCTGCACCAGAATTAAATGCAAACAAGGATCTTTATCTTCGTAATATGAATAAAGCACGCGCCTATCAAAAATCTGCAGCAGGTGACGCATTTTCTATCGAAGACGAAGGCGATCTCCTCTTTACTGCAGAAGAACTGGAACAATTACCCTTTGAACAAGGACAACTGCCAGAGTAAATAAAAACCACCGAATCGTTTTGATCGGTGGTTTTTTGCTGACTTCTTATCCTAGCAAGATCATTGCGATCGCCGCCAAGGCGTTATTGAGAAAATGCATGGCGATGGCTGTTTCTAGACGCTTAGTTTTTACATAAATAAACGCCATGATCAGACCCATAGCACCGTAGATCAAAAACTCGACCAGGTTGGTGACGGAATGGATGATACTAAAAACGGCTACACTTGAAATGATCCCGACTATCGGGTATTTCTTGAATAAAAGGCCGATAAACCCACCACGGAAAACGATTTCTTCCATGATTGGCGCCGCCACAGCGATCAATAGGAAGATCAAAAGCGGATTTTCGCCTGTAAACAGTTCCCCTAACAATGCATCATTCGCGGTCGCCTCTTGATTGGATATATGCTGCAGATACATGGTACCACCAACAGCAACGACTCGACCTAAAACAAAACCACCGATGATCCATAGCCAGTTGCGCTTCGTTGACCAGCCAAAGTCAAAGGTGGCAAGTCCTAGCTTCCGAGCCAAATACATCAGTAGGCCAATGTTTGCCAAAAGCAAGGCAATCAACCCGTAGCTCATCATCGCAGGAATCCTCGGCTCTCCTGCTTCCAAATAATAGATTTTTACCACACTGAATACGGTCATCCCTACTTGACTTAGTAAGAATAAGCCAATCAAAATAAATAAGTTCTTTACTGCTTTCATGCTCTCCTCCATCGTTTGCTCATTGCATTTTGCAGGATTGGGTTACGACAAATCATGACACAGTCCATCACTTGGTTCCCCATATATCCAGAAACTACTTAGCCGCTATCGGCTTGTTTCTAATGATACTGAGTTTCCTCAGTATTTACAACAAATAAAAAATAAAAACAGTTATTTTGCGTATTTTATCCAACAAACCACGTTTTTTCTTTCGCTGCCCTCAAAAAATATAAGTAGTGTTTGAAAAAAGCGCTCTCTTATGCTACACTGTTCCTACTTTTGTTTGGCTGACGAACCGCTGCCCCAACCATGTTCGTTTGGACCAACTCGTTGCGAGTATTCGATTTCGAATGCTCTTTTTGTCGCGTTTGTCAAAAGAAAGTGAGTGAATCCAAATGATCCAAGTAGAACACCTCAGCAAGACCTTCCAAGTGTCCAAGCGAAAAAGCGGCTTTCGCCAAGCAGCCAAAGCATTTCTTTCTCGTGAAACCACCACCGTCCATGCGTTGCAAGACATCAGCTTTACCATCAATGAAGGCGAAATGGTTGGCTACATCGGGCCTAATGGTGCTGGAAAAAGTACCACCATAAAAATCATGTGCGGGATTTTGACCCCTGATCAAGGCATTTGTCACATCAATGGTCGTACGCCTTGGCAAGAGCGTATTCAACATGTCAAAGACATCGGCGTCGTCTTCGGGCAGCGCAGTCAACTCTGGTGGGATGTCCCCGTCAATGACAGCTTTGATTTGATCCGTGATATCTACAAAGTCGACGCTGCTAGTTATCAGCGCAACCTAGAAGAATTAGTCACCTTACTAGATTTAGGTGAGATCTTAAAAACCCCTGCTCGGTCCTTGAGTCTCGGTCAGCGTATGCGCTGTGAGATCGCCGCCTCCTTACTCCATGACCCCAAAATCTTATTTCTTGATGAACCCACCATCGGTTTAGATGCTGTATCAAAGATTGCCGTGCGTCAGTTTATTAAAAAAAGAAACCAAGAAAAAGGCACCACAGTCATCCTGACGACCCACGATATGCAAGATATCGAGGCGCTGACACAGCGAATTCTGTTGATCGGCAAAGGGCAAATTTTGCTGGATGGTCGCCTCGATGAACTAAAGCATCGTTTTTCTGATGTCAAAACGCTGGAGATCGACTATCAAGGGAATGAACCTCATCTGCCAGAAAACGTCCAGCTGCTTCAAAAAGACGTTGGTCGCCTTGTTCTGAAACTTAATCCCAAAGAAGTGTCGGTCGCTCAGCTGCTCAGTCTGCTCAGCAATCAAGTCGAGATCACCGATTTGGCCGTTGCCAGTATCACCGCCGAAGAAATGGTCGCTAAGCTGTATCAGGAGTATCAAATATGAGGAAGTATCAGGCATTTTTCCGCATTCGCTTTATCAATACCTTGCAATACCGCTCGGCGGCAATTGCCGGGATGGCTACGCAACTAGCTTGGGGCTTGATGGAAATTCTGGCATTCCACGCCTTTTACCAAGCAGATCCTAGTGCCTTTCCCATGACCTTTCAACAAACCGTCTCCTATGTTTGGCTCCAGCAAGCCTTCTTGTCTTTATTTATGTTGTGGTTCTTTGAGGCAGAAATTTTCAATACCATCACCACAGGGACGATCGCCTACGAACTTGTGCGGCCGATGGATCTATACAATCGCTGGTTTTGCCAATCGGCTGCCAATCGCTTAGCAAAAGCCGTCTTGCGTTGCGGACCGATTTTTGTGATTGCCTTTTTACTGCCAGCACCTTATCGCTTGATTCTGCCAGCAAACATCGTTGCCCTGTTCTTGTTTCTTTTGTCTATGGCGCTGAGTTTAGGTGTAGTGATCGCTATGTCGCAGCTGGTCTATATCTCGACTTTTTACACATTATCCTCCATCGGGGTGCGGATCGTCATCAGCTCCATCGGTGAATTTTTAGCTGGCGGGGTCATTCCTCTGCCTTTCTTTCCACAGCCTTTTCGCCAATTCGTGGAACTATTGCCTTTTGCTTCCATGCAAAACGTCCCGCTGCGAATTTACAACGGGGATCTGACTGGCTTTGCGCTTGTTTCAGCATTGCTCTTACAAGCGTTTTGGCTCGTACTTTTGATCGTGATCGGAAAAATTTGGCTGCAGCAGGCACTCAAGCGTGTCGTTGTGCAAGGAGGTTAAGGAATATGGTTTATTGGCATTATTTTTGTATTCATCTCAAAAGTCAGATGCAATATAAAGTTTCCTTTGTGTTAACTGCTTTGGGACAATTTCTAGGTTCCTTTACTGCTTTTTTAGGCATTTGGTTTATGTTTACCCGGTTTCATCAAGTGGATGGCTTCACCTTTGAAGAAGTCTTGCTTTCCTTTGCGACGGTTTTGTTTGCCTTTTCGATTGCGGAATGCTTCTTTCGCGGGTTCGATCTTTTTCCACAAATGATCAGTAATGGCGAGTTCGATCGGGCACTCGTGCGCCCTCGCTCCTTGATCTTTCAAGTCTTAGCTTCCAAAATGGAGTTCTCTCGTCTCGGTCGTTTTATTCAAGCCTTGCTGTTGTTTGCTTATGCGATTCCCAATAGTGGAATTACTTGGCATTTTGGAAATGTCCTGACTCTTTTTCTAATGATCGTCTGCGGCGCCCTCTTTTTCGCCCTATTGTTCTTAGTGTATGCCGCCATTTCCTTCTTTACGATCCAAGGACTTGAATTTATGAATATTTTTACCGATGGTGCCCGAGAATTTGGCCGCTACCCATTTAGTATCTACGGAAAACACGTCTTGCGTTTGTTGACCTACGTCGTGCCGATGGCTTGGTTTCAGTATTATCCATTCTTGTATGTCATTGGTCGGGTAACTAATCCTTGGTGGATCTTATCACCGTTGGTTTGTCTGCTCTTTGCCTTTCCCGCCTTCTTCTTTTGGCGAGTAGGTTTGAAGAATTATATTTCTACGGGTTCGTAGAACAAGCAAGAAGCCCTTATAGACATCAATCATTGAAGACGCATCCTCTAATGATTGGTGCTCTTTTTCTTTTCGATAATTGTAAAATTGCTCAGTCGCTTTTTATTTGAGCAATCACGTCACTGATATACTGTAAATATTTATCCCCTTAAAGACAAAAACTGGCTAGGAAAAGCAAGCAATCTCTGGTAAGATAAATAAAAACATAAAAGAGGACCAGTTATGGAATATTTAGCGATTTTACTTGTTTTCTTTCTATTGAATGTAGTGATACTTGTACTTGGATTGAAGAAGAAACGAATCATGCTGCTTTTTCTGTCACTCTCTGGTTTATTGTTGGTTTGCTTGATTGCCATTTCTTACGTTTTCTTCTATTCAAATACACTTTAAGTTGTCAAAAACACGGGGAGCTGGCTACGAACCTACCGAAACAAACGAGGCTGTTTTAGTCATTACACCCGATTTAGAAGCTATTAGACACACACAATTTGTGTCCACCTTCAAACAAATCGCTGTTCTTTTGCTCTTTATCAAGTCTAGCGAAAGCAACATATGCACCTTTGATGTCGGTGATATCGTCCCCATCTTCGCAGCAACCTTTGTGGATGCCGTGCGTTCGCCGATCACTCTTCCAAGTCCGAGGTAGAACGATGTACCACTTATGTTTTTTTGCAAAGTAGATAGACAGTGGCTACAGGCGACCAATCAGTCGTAACCGACAAGTTTATTAAAATCACACGAAAAAACCAGAACCTCCGAAAGGATCGTTCTGGTTTTTTCGCTGATTTGATTATCTAGAGAAACGACCTAAATCACTCTGATTCTAGCCAAATTTCTGAAAGAGAATTATAGAAGGATTCTCCTAGCTGATCCGTCATCGGCGCTGTTTTCTCAATTTAACAATAAAGCGAAAAAGCGGATTCTACGCTTTTTTCGGTCCTTTCGTCACTTCCCAAACAGCTTCTGCTGCTAATTTCCCAGAAGTCAATGCCCAGGCATTATTGGCACCAGATGGAGAGTCTGATCCCATGACGCCTCCCACAACTTCACCTGCAGCATAGAGCCCTTTAATGGGCTGGTTTTGCTGATTCAAAACTTGCAACGAACGATTGACCGCTAACCCACCAAGCGTAGTCGCAAACCGAGGCTTTTGTTCGATAAGATAATAGGGACCTGCACCAATCGGTTCTTGCAAGTATTCAGGTGCACGGTGAAACTCTTCGTCGCTTCCTTGCGCTACCTAGTAGTTAAAATTATCCACTGTTTCGATCAGTTGTTCTACAGGCATCTGCGCTTTGATGGCTAACTGTTCTAACGTGGCAGCTTTAAGAATACGAGGTGTGACCTTTCCTTCTTGCGCAATCCAACAAGCCAGCTCTTCACTGGTGATTCCGCCTTCTGCTACACCTTGGCTGAAATGCTCAAAGTGTTTGCCGTCTAGCAATAAATAAAGCATTGGCGAGCGTTGTCTTAATAATGCTTCTAATACTAGCTTATTGCTAGCTCGCTCATTTACTACCCGCTTTCCAAATTGATTCACTAGAATACCGTTTTCTTTCAACACGATCAGATTGCCACCAATCGTTGATTTCGCCACCCCTTGAGAAATTTCCAATCCATTGGGATAGATTTTTCCTTGATCCATCGCTCGCGTTTGTGCCTTTAAAGCAGGAATGGTTGCCATCAACAGACCATCGCCGGTGGCAGATTTTGGTCCATAATACAAAATTTGCTTGAATCTTTCCTTGAGTAAAGAGGCATTATTCCCATAGCCACCGGTTGTCATAATGACTGTTGAGGCATAGATCATATGTGTTTTCCCTGATTCTTCAAGGGCTTTGACGCCTATGACATTATTTTGATCATCTACTAGTAGCTGTTGGGCTTTCGTTTGGAGCAAGACCCGAACCGCACTATTCTGTAGTGTTTTACGGACGGTCTGGGCAAATCCAGCGCCGCCCCCTTGATAAGCAAGTTCGCGATTTTTTTGATATTCTGGTAGGACGTGCAGACCTTGCTTCATATCGTAGGCTACACCTAAGTATTCATGGACCCAATCTGTGGTTTCTCCTACGTTCTCAGCGAAAAGGGTCAAAAGGTTTCGATCGTTCAGCCCATTCCCGTTTTCCAGAAAATCAGCCACCATTGCTGTCGGTGTATCATCTTTTACACCAGCAATCTGTTGTAGTTTCGAACCAGTCACGATTTGGTTTCCACCACTAATAGAGATCGCTCCACCCACAAAACTTAATTTTTCCAGTAAGATGACCTTTCGTTCTAACTGATCCGCTCGCAATGCAGCAGCAAGCCCAGCAGCGCCTGAGCCAATGATCACTACATCAACTGCTTCTTCAACCACTTCTTCTGACCAAGCCACGACTGGCTTTGGCCGTGCTTTGAGGACCTCTACATCGGCGCCTGCAAGTTTTACCGCTTCTTCCACCCCTGCGATCACCCCTTGACTGGAAGCAGAAGCACCAGAAACAGCATCGACATTCAGCGTTTGTCCTTCAATGATCTGTGCCGGAATTCTCGTAAAGACTAAATCAGATAAACCTTCAGATTCATTGCCTTTATCAATCGTAATCTTTTCAATCGTTTCCTTTGAAAAAGTCACTTGCATTTCAATCGGACTATTGTGTCCTTGGGCTTGTACAAGATATGTCCCTGGTTGGTAAGCGACTTTCCGCTTTTGGAGTTCTTTCAAGCGTTCATGCTTTTGTTTCTCCTCTTCTGGATCAATGACCATATCTTCCATAAACTGCCACAATGGTGTTGGGATTTTCAACTCACTTTGCGCATGACTAAGAGCAAAATGACGAACAACTTTCTTCTCGGCGATCATCTGAACCCAATTAGGTTCGACTAAAAATCCTTTCCCGATGGCAAGCAAATCGTAGCCAATTTTCAGTGCTGCTTCTGCGTCTTCTCGTTGCAAGATAGAGCCCACTCCTATAATCGGAATAGTCGAAAGTTCAGGCGAACGCATTGTTAAAAACTTCACAATCAATGGCTCGCTGCTCTCGTTATCAATAATAGAACTGCGATGATAGGTTCCCATTGAAAAATGAAGGTACTCTGGCTTGCTTTTCGCTAGTTGATTCAAAAAGTACATCGTTTCTTCAAAACAAATCCCAGGCTTTTCCATTTCTTCTGGCGAAAAACGATAACCGATAACAAAGTCTTCAACCGATTCTTCTTGACGGATCCGCTGTACTTCTTTTAATACGGCTAATGGAAAGTGCGCTCTTTTTTCCAGACTGCCTCCCCAATAGTCGTTTCTGCGATTTGAGTGAGGCGAGAAAAATTGTTGGATCAAAAAGGTATTCGCACCATGTATCTCCACACCATCGTAACCAGCTTTGATCGCACGCCTAGTCGCGTCTCCAAATCGTTGAATCATCGTTAGGATCTCATCATTACTCATTTCTTTCGGAACAGGTGCGTTTGGTCGTAACGCTGCGACGGGACTTGCGCAAATCGGTTGTACTCCACCATTGTACTCAGGCCATGCCATTCGTCCAGCATGATAAATTTGCAGGATCGCTTTCGAGCCTTTTTCTTTGATGGTTTTTGCTAATCTAGTGAGCCCAGCAATTTTCTTGTCTGTATCTACCCCGAGTGCTCCCGGAAACCCACGCCCATGTTCTTCGATAAAGCAGCTTTCTACGATCACTGCCGCAGCTGCACCGGCACGACAGCGATAGTATTCAATGATCTCTTCCGTTATTTCACCATCGTAAAAAGCAGATTGAGTTGTCATAGGTGCCATAACGAGTCGATTTTTAAGTTCAACGCCAGAAGATAGTTTGATCGGTTCAAATAATTCTTTTTTCATAAAAATCAGTTCCTTTCAAATAGCTTGCTTCGTCAGACCGCATGTATTAAGGCATCACGAAATACACCCATCTTTTTCTAAAAATCAGAAAAGGATGAGTGCACTTCTTATTCAATTGTTTTCTATTTCATTTCCCCGTTAGTTTTGGTTTTCCGGCCGAGAATTGATGGCATACTGTTTACGCCCACCAGGTTTTGGTACTTGATCCCCCATCATGATCCCAAAACCGCCTTCAACACGTAATTCGTGCCCGTTCGTATAATCGGAACGTTCGCTGGCTAAGTAAAGGACTGCATTAGCAATGTCTTGCACATCGCCGATTCGCTTATTGGCAGTTAAACGTTTCCGCCCCTCTTCAACTTCTGGGTCTGCATAAAAGCTTGCGGATAAAGGTGTCTTCACAAAGCATGGCAAGACACAATTGCTGCGAAGGCCGTACTGCCCCCACTCTGCAGCCATTTGTTTCGACATCATATTAACTCCAGCCTTACTTGGGCTATACGCACCAGAATATGTTTCAGGGCTGATTGAGGCAATCGTTGAGACATGCACCATCCGCCCTGATTTTTGTGCGATCATCACTCGCCCGATTCTTTGAGAAACCAAGAAGTAGCCGTTTAAGTTGACGTCGATCACTTGTTTCCATTCCTCAAACGGTAGATCTTCAAGCAATGAAAACTTCAAAATAGCCGCTGTGTTTACCAAAACATCAATGCGGCCAAAATCTTCTTTGACCTTTTCTGCCAATGCATCTACCTGCGCTTCGATCGTCGAATTGCAAACATAGCTGTTTACTTTCACACCAAATTGATCTGCTAGCTGTACTGCATAGTTGGCAAGGTTTTCCTCATGTAAATCAACTAATGCAAGTTGTGCGCCTTGATCAGCAAAGTCCTGTGCGATTTTTTTCCCCATACCGCCTAAAGCGCCGGTAATGACTACGACCTCATTCTTAAGATTCAACCAAGATTGCTCCATCATTTATACCACCTCTAATATTGTTATATTCTTCACTAACAATATACCTTGATATGAGCAGAGAAACTAATTCTTTTTTTCCATTGATCAATAGCTTCTGTGAATGGTTTGTTCCTTTAACGCAGTCGTAACGAGCGCTTGAGCGAGCTCAGGATTTTTACAATAGATTATGCAGCTAGCAAACAATGTAGGGGAATTTTCCAGCTGATAAAACGTCTGTACAAAAGATGCAGCAGCGATCTCACTCAAGGAATAGAGACGTGCCTGTTTTTTCAAAAAACCTATCTGATAGTGCAGTTGTCTTTGAATGGTCCAGAGATTTTTACGATATTCCAATACATGAAACACTTCATGCATGAAAACCAATTCCGTAAGTGTCGTCGCAGGAAGTAATCGGCTTAATTGCTGCGCTTCGATAAAATGCTGCGCTTGCGCCAAGAAATTGCGATCAATCATAATATGATCTGTTTTTTTATAGACAGCAAAGGTATAGCACTCCTGTTGCGCTTGCGCTTCAGACAATTCATTGATCTTTAATGAATCAATGATTCCTTGCAATTCTTGAGGATGCGCTCGATACCAGAGGGCTTCTTGCTTCCCTATGCTTTCAGCAGTTTCAATAAAGGACTCTGCCTGCGCAGGATCAACTTTGGCGTGAAGGGGGTCTTGTTTGAGCAGCTGCAGGTGAGGATTGGTTGCTTGAGACCATAGGTGTAAAAATTGTTGGCAAAATTCTTCTACTTTCACGGATCTCATTCCTTCCTTGGCCTACTGCAAGCGGTTCGCAGCAATAATAATAATCTCTTCTGTACCAATCAACTGACTTAATTCAATATCGATCAACATCATCAATTGGGTATAATCTGTCGAACTAAAATCAAAGAGACGCGGTCCAGCACAAATATAAAAATCTGGCCGGATGACTAGATCACTTTGGTAGTTCGCCATACTTTCCCAAAGACGAGCGATTTGTTCACTATAACTTTGGATCGTCGTTTTCACGACATCTGCATGGTCTCTTTGCACGCGAATAAAGCCTCGATGATCAATGACACAAACACGATCGCCTTTTTTTGTCGCTGCGCCATAAACATAAAAATGTTCACTTGTAGCACAAGGAACCACGTTTTCTTTAGCAACTTGCAGCTCAGCATAGGCAATGTCTTGCGCTTCTTCACGGTTAATTTGGTTTTGACGCTCAGCGGCTTGAGCAGCTGTGGCACCGGAGGCTCGCGCAGTAATTTTTTGCGTTTGAGGATCGATTTCAATATAGACTTCAATACTATCAGGCGTTGCCCCACTCTCGATCGCCAAAGTAGCTGCTTCTTGCTTGATTGCTGCAATATCCGCTTTTGTTGGATTCGGGACAATTCGTTCCACCACGTCTTGAACGACGGATAACGCCACACCGATCGATGAAATCACTTCAGCATTTTCAGGTATTTTATAATTCAGCGACAATTGTTTCGCTGCATGTTTGATCAGTGAAGAGACGCCTCCTCCTACACCTACTAAAGTCATTTGGTTAGGCTCTAATTGATACTTGCGGGCAAAAGATTGAATCACAGGTGCTATTTTTTGGACTGCTTGATCCAATATTTGCTGTGCGACATCCTCCACCGTCGTTTCTAAGTACTTCGCTAAAGGCTGCATGGCTTTTCTGGCCGAATGGGCATTGCCATAGGAAAAATCATCCTTTGTGACATATCCTAAGACATTCGCTGCACAAGAATTCGTGATCGTAATTCGTTTCCCGTTAGCAAGTTTGATTGCAACATAATCTGCTGGGTCACCTTCTTTTGGTGCATAAAGCTCCAATTCTGGTGCAACGATCTCTTCTTCTGGCAGATACGTACTATATTCTAACCCAGCGATATGGGCACTTCTTGGGCCGACGTCTATCACGCCTTTTTTGTTCACTCGAACCATACTGCCGCCAGCCACACCTAGGACGCGAACATCTAATGAATTGACATACGTCTTATGGCCTGCAATCTCTGAGTAATCGATGACTGGCCGACCATTTTTGATCACGCCAAGATTCGTAGAAGTTCCCCCTACTTCAAAATAAATACCGTTCGACGTTCGCAGATACATCAATGCTCCCATCACGCTGGCTGCTGGACCAGAAAGCATCGTTAGCACCGGTCGTTTTTTCATTTCAACAATGTCCATCAACCCGCCATCGCCCCGCATGATCATCAGTGGTACATCCACACCTGCTTGGCGAACACTATTTTCTGTTGAATTTGCCGTTTCCAGCATCGTTGGCAAAATCGATGCATTGATTGCTGCGGTACGGGTTCTCCGGGATAACCCATATAGTTTGGTCATCTCCGACGCCAAGGTTACTTCGATGCCCTTTCGTTTGGCTACTTCAGCGATTCTTTCTTCTGTTTGTAAATCATCTACACCAAAAGCTGCTGAAGTCACGATGACCTGAGCTTGTGCCTGTTGTAGTTCTGCTAATGCCGCTTCGATTGTTGCTTCTGAAAGCTCTTTTTTAGGAATAAAGCGAGCAACGACTTCAATACTTCTTCCCGCACCTAAATCAATGTCTTTTAATGCCGTTTGCCACTTTGCCAGCCAACCTTCGACGCCGCCCTTTGCTGTACTGATAATGCCGACCTTCGCTACATCTCCTTCTAAGAGTGCATTGGTGGCTTGGGTTGTGCTGTGAGCGACAAAGACCACTTCATCTGGCTGGATCTGATTTTCGGCTAAACACTTAATAAAAGAGGCCACTACACCTTCTGCAACCCCTTGCTCACTTTTGTGGGTCGTTTTTACAGATGACTTTCCAATCACCTCTTGCGTGTCATTGTTGATTGCGACAGCTTTCGTATGAGTTCCACCCACATCAATGCCAATTCGGACACTTCTTCTCATTTTTTTCACCTACTTTTTTAAATCGGGCTATATAACAGGAACGTCGCAATTTCAAGAACCAGCGAAATGACGACTCCTGGTAAAAAAGCAACCTTCATGTAATCTTTCGTATTGATATTATTGAAGCCTAATCCCCAAGCATTCCAAGAAATGGTCAAATCAAAATGACCCATACCGATCATATTAGAAATGAACAACGGATATAAAAACGTCACAGGATAATTGGTTTGATTGCTGATTACTGCTAATAACGCTGCCCCACAACCAATCAAAGAAAGTGGCCCGCGAAACCAGGTCAAGGGAGCTAAAAAACCAAAAAGCAAACAAAGCGCTAAGGGATGCGTCGGAATGATTCCTCCTAGCAATGATTCAAAATAAGGTGCAGCGAAGGTTGCAGCTGCATTGAACATCGCAAGGGTCATCCAAAAGGCAACTAAGGTCGCAGTATCTTTGACCCCATCTGCAAAAATACGTGTCAAAATCTGAGAATCTTTTCTAAACCCATCCTTTAAAACACCACAAATCCACAAGGCATAAAGACTCGCACCAATAAAACAAAAGATCACTGGAAATTGAAAGATGATGACTCCTACGACCGGTATAAAAGGGGTAAGTAACGCCAAACTAGGAACGTCTTGAACTTTCGGTTCTTCTCCAACCGCCCAAGCATAGGTCAAACTTTCTACTCTCAAATACCCAATAGCAAAAATCGAAGAAACCAGAATCATCACAAAGAAAGCCAATAATCCAAACGAAAAATAATCATTATAGGTGTAATCAACCCCACCATTCACATTGCCAAAAAAGGCTTGATACTGTGTGAAATTGATTGGATTTAAGAAAACACCTGCTGCAACGGAAGCCGAAAAACTAAAGAATGCCACGACTTTAGGAATACCAATCGAAAATAAAATTGGCAATACGATCACGGCGATCGCGATGACAGATCCGGCACCTGACATGGATGAAAAGATAAAGCCGGTAATCAAATTGACAATTACTAGAATAATCGCTGGGCTATCCCCACCTAGTTCCACACTCTTACGAATGATAGTTGCCGCAATGCCCGTTTCCAACAAGATCCTACCAAAGAATGCTCCTACAAAAATATTCATTTGTGAAGCCCCCCAGCGCTCTGGCGCCTGTTGATAGACCTGTGCCAGCATCTCGGTAAAAGGGAGGTTTTCAAATGCCGGATTGGGTGAAATGACATTCCCTATAAGAGGCAACAACACCCATAATGTTGCCATAACGATAAAACCAATCATCAGGTTATATCCTTTGATACAATAAAAAACCATGCCACCAAATGACACTACTAGTAATAAGCCAATCAAGCTATCCATTCTTCTTCTCCTCCATACAAATTACGCCGTTTGAACCTGCAGCCAGATACGCGAAAGCCGCCGTTTAACAAAAGCGAAAAAGGAGGAAGTGGTTGTCCACTGTCCTCCAGGACGTTTAGTCCTTTAATTTATCAAATGCGCTGTAGCCAAATACTCTTTTGTGTTGCAGTAACAAATAAACCATCATGACGATCGCTAAAACCGCAGCTGCGAGTAATAAGCCCATCATAATAAAAATCGCTTGCGTTTCTCCTACTGACCGAGTCATGGAAGCAACGATGTAAGGTAAAAAGGTACTTGCTAAGCCCATCCAAGTATAGTAGATCCCGGTATTTCGACCTTTTGGTCCAGGGCAAAACATTTGTCGTACCCCTAGCCCAGTTTGCAACGCCCCTCCGGCAGCAAAGAAACCCAAGAAGGCGATACTGATATAAATCACTACGACATGTTGGATCACTAATACCATCCCTAACGCAAGAGCGATGAATACCGTATCAATAAACAAGACTTTTAAGGGATTCCAACGCAATTTCCCCATCATTACTGCCCAAAACAAAACAGCCACCATTGAGCCAAAAGTATAGATTGATGTTAGCCCTGCTGACTGCATCTCAGTCAAACCAGCATTCGTCAAACCAAACGCTTTGGTATACTGTTGGGCGCCGTACATGATGAACATACAGATGAAACCAAAGAACATTGTGAAGAAGTTAACGACCATATTCGGCTTAACAAGCATTTTGGCCTTCATTGCCGCAATTTCTTCTTGAACCGCATTCGTTTCTTTTCCATCAACGGTTGCCGCTTTTTCTTTCATCATGTCATCATAGGCGAATGGCGCGATAGCTGCTAAAATCGTGCAGACGATCGATAAGACTAATGGAATAATAATCCCCATCGACTGATTCCCAGACCCGATGAAATTTACCACAAGTAAGGGATAGATAACCCCTGACAAAGAAACAAAAAACTTGATCCCAATCATTGCTGAAGCCGCATATTTCGGTGCTGCTTCTTGAGAAGCGGGATACAATGCAGCATCCCAGAAACCAGAAGTCGCCACCCCTGCGATAAAGGCACAGACAGACGCGATCACCATATTCGTCGTCAGTAACAGACCTAAAAAGCATAGCGTATACAAAACAGCCCCCATGACCGCCATTTTTTTGCGTCCCACTTTATCCGAAATTTCTCCACCAATCCAGACGGTCAAGAATTTCCCTAATCCGGTCGCAGTGATGGCCAACGATACCGCAGCGGCTCCTGCAGAAGCATCGGTATAGCCCCATTTATCCGAAAAATAAGTCGCATTTTGGCTTAAAATAATAGCTTGGATCCCATGAGTGAAATAACACATATAGACAGTTGCCAGTGACAAAATATACTTTTTTGCTCTCATTTGTACGCTCCTTATAAAAGAACATCCAGCTTTCCTACGAAAATTTCCCTGATGGTATTTCGTAGGAAAGGGATACTCGGTCCCTAGTTAGTTTGCTCTGACAGGCAGTTCCTTGCCAGTAAACAGTTTAAAGGCGGCTTTTCCTTGTCCCACCAGCATTCCTTTTCCACCCACGGTCTTACAACCTTTTGCGCTGGCATCTTTCAATAACTGGGTCATTGGTGGGTTATAGATCGCATCAGCCACCGTCAAATCTGCATGCAGTACCTCTGTGTCTGCAATCGGTGTCGCTGTATTTCCTTCACCCATTCCAACAGTCGTTGCATTCACTAAACAATCGGCTCCTTTTATTTTTTCAGCAAGTAACGCTTGATCCGTCAGATCATAAATATCAATTACTAGATCAGGGTAATATTCTTTAATGCGAGCAACGGTCTCTTTGCCTTTTTCATAAAACGCATCTTTGATGTTGAATATCGCAATGGAGGCTGCGCCTTCGATCGCCAATTGGACTTGGATCGCGGTGGCAGCTCCACCAGCTCCGATCACAACAAATTTTTGATCTTTCATTTTTACATCGTGTGCTTGCAGATTATCAACAAAGCCGACACCATCGGTAATATGGCCGACGAGCTTGCCTTCATCATTGACGATGGTATTGATCGCACCAACCATTTTTGCAGCCGGCGTCAATTCATCCATGTATTCTGCCGCTGCCGTTTTGCAAGGCATCGTGACATTTCCACTCATTTTGAAGGTTCGAAATGCCTCGATCGCCTGGGCGACTTGGTCTTCTTTAATGTCAAAAGCTAAATAAACTGCATCGATATCAAGCTGGTCAAAGCCATAATTATACATGGCTGGCGAACCAGAATGCCCAACAGGTGTACCGATCAATCCTAAGAGCTTCGTTTTTCCCGAAATTTTTTCGCTCATCGTATTTCCTCTTTTCTATTTGATTTTTTACGCAAGCAATTCTGGCCATGCGTTTTGGATCACTTCAATACTGGTTTTGTAATTTTGCTCTGCTGCTTTTTGATAGCCTTGACTTAAAATCGGATCAGAAATCACTTCCGTGCCTACAACACGAGGCTTGATGCCGTGAGCTTTTAGTGCCCGTAAGAAGCCTTCGGTATCACCCCATCCTGTTCCTGGACATAAGCGATCGTGCATCGACTCATCACGTAAGATCGTATCAGGATAACGTCTTTCTAAAACATCACAAATTTGGATCGAAACAACTTTCTCCGCTGGAACCCCTTCCAAGTCAGCTGCTGTCATGTTGGCTCTCGCCCAGTGCCAAGTATCTAGGATCAGCATCCCATTTTCACAATCTGCCTCTTTGACAATATTCCATGCACTAGCTAGATCAGGAACACCGCTATAAGGCATGAATTCTAACCCAATGACTAATTCTTTTGCTCGTGTACATAGTTCTTTAAAGGCTTGGATATGAACCTCTGCTGGGTATTTTTCCATCAAGCCACAATTGATGTGCCCAACACCAAACAAACGTGCCATATGATAGATCGTTTGCTCTTTAAATTGTTGCAGCAGTGTTTCCGGTGTTTCCATCGTTTTATTTGGATCAGCCCACAAGGTGATATATTCGACCTCGGTTACTTTCATGTCATGTTCTGCAAGAATTTCAAGCATCCGCTCATCCGAATAGCCTTGCTTCACAGCAAGCATATAGGTCTCCGCACGTAAACCGATCCCGTCGTATCCTGCCTCTTTCGCGATCTTCACTCTGTCTTCAAAATTAATCTCTGTCCCTAATGTGTAAGAACTAATCGTCAATGGAATGTTTCTCATGTTATTTCCCCCTTTAAAAGTCTGTAAACAACTACTACTTGGTTTACAGCTGGAAATAAAAACACGAACTAAAAAGCGGCCGCAGTAATTGTGTTTTTATTCACAATGTTTATTACCGTTATTATAGCTTTTCCCTCTCCGTACTTCTAATTGTTTTTTCTTTATGGATCTATAGATAAAAGATATAAGTCTTGTGATATACTGATAAAAAAAGAAGGATTTTAGAGGAGGTTTCAATGAATCTTCAGCATTTAAAATATTTTGATATCCTTGCTAGAGAAGAACACTATACACGTTCGAGTAAATTGCTCAACATCACACAACCAAGTCTCAGTAATGCCATTTCACTTTTAGAAGATGAGCTAGGTGTACAACTCTTTGAAAAAAACGGACGAAATGTGATCCTAACCAAGCCTGGAAAAATTTTCCATGAACATGTTATACGAACGTTAGAAAACTTAGATTCGGGTATCGATACAGTAACAAAAATCAGCAAAGGCTTTGGGCATATCAGCTTTGCTTTTTTGCAAGTCCTCGGTACATCTTACGTACCAAAAATCACTAAACAATTTCTTGAAGCAAATCCTGAAAAAAAGATTCAATTTGAATTTCACTCAGATAGCGTCAGTACCGAAACAGTCCAAGGACTAAAAACCTTGCGCTATGATCTCGGTATTTGTTCCTACATCACCAATGAACCAACCATTGAATTCGTCCCGATTGCAAGTCAAGAACTTGTCGTGATCACCGCGTTGGATCATCCTCTCGCACAATTTGATGAAGTCTCTTTGGACGACTTAGCAGAATATCCCCAGATTATTTTCAGCAAAAAAAGTGCCTTACGTGAAATCATCGATGACCTTTATCAGCGTAACAACGTCAGCTATCAAGTAGCCTACGAAGTCAAGATCGATCAAGTGATCGCTGGACTAGTCAGTCAAGGATTGGGGATTGCTATCATTCCCAATATGACGATGCTTGACTCTTTGCCCCTTAAGCGAATCAAACTTAATGGCATCAGTTGGGAGCGATACTTTTATTTAGCCTACAATAAAGAGACTTACTTACCACCTGTAGTCAGCAATTTCAAAGAATTTATTTTGGCCCATGCAAATCCGAAACAGATCGTTTATTGAGTGACTGGGTGGGTGAAAAACAAAGCTTTAGAAAATAGGAATAAAACTATGTTCCCGCCTTTTTTTGGCGTTTTCACTTAATAAAAAACAGACATTCATTAATGGAATGTCTGTTTTTTATTGCTTATTCTCTTGTTCTTTTTCTCATGACGAATAATGAAAAGAGCTATACTCACCGCACGTTTCGCAGATATAGTAATAATTGCGCTTCTTCTTATTGTAGAGTTTCAACTTCTTCCCATTTTTACAACTATTGCATTCTTCTAATTCCGTCAAGGTTTTATAATAAAACAACTCACTGATCATCTCTGGATAAAAATGTGCAAGAAGCTCAATCAGTTTTTTTCTATCAACCAACAGTAGATTATCACCGGCTATTTCTAATGCTTGATCTGTAAAAAAATGTGTAGTGATGAAAAGCCCATTGGGAAACCCTTTGTCTGGAAAAATCCCTTTAAATGCGGCAACGAGTGGCTTACTGATCCGCTCCGTTGTTTTTTGCGGATTCCAGGCTTTACATTGGACCGCTATTGCCTTTTTATTATTAGAAAAAGCATACACATCAATACCACCATCTTTGTAACCATCGATGTTTTGGACGGTATATCCCATCTTTTGTAAAAGACATTCAGCAATATAATTCAAATCCTCTGATTTACAGGTTTCTAATTGAGCCACAATCTTTTTCAATTTTTTCGGGTATGTACGTTCATTATGGTTGCTTAGTTCTGGGAAATTAATGACTTCCTTCTTTTTCTTAAATGAAAACATGTCTCTTCCTTTCTTGATTGTTTTGGATGTGATTCGTTAAAGCATAGCTAGTGAGTGGTCTTTAATTATGTAGAATAGAAACTGGTTCTTAAAGAGAGAACTATCTACTTTTCTCAATAAAAATCGTGTGAACTCGATAAAATAAGTCAAAAATAAGAAACTTATAACGGAATATTATTAATTTAATGATAATTTTATTCAAGATAAATGTCAATTGAAGTTTGAATATTCAATAATAATCGATGATTAAATCAAACCACTCTTGATCATTGCTCCATTTCGAAAATTACTAGATAGGATTCGTTACAGTGCTAATTTCAACATTCTTGCCTACAGATTTATTGATTCCTTTTACTTTGTTTGTAACAGATTCTGAATGTTTTTTTTCGGTTTAGCAGTTGAGTGTCTATTACCTATAAAAACAAAAAAAGGTTTCCCTCGTAAAAGGGAAACCTCAGAAATGTTATCGAAACAACATTTACATTTATTTGTCTTATTCTGCAGCGTTGTTGTCTTTGAGACCGTATTTCATATCTTTGAATTTTTTAATAAGGTCTAGTATTTCTCACTTAGCTTAAATTCAGCTTTTTTAGTATTGTAATATACTCTATAAATTCCCTTGTTTTCTTTTCGGGGTAGTCAAGGGGTAGTCAATCCGCCAGCATGATACGAACCAACATACATAGTTTTCAAAGCCTGTGTTAGGCTTTTTTCTTTACCTTTTGTTCGCTTTACAACAAGAACAAACGTTCGTATAATTCTTGTAAGGAGTGATTGCTATGCAAATACCTTTAGCACACCAAAGAACCTACGCACTTGAGCGCTACTACTATGAGTTTGTTCAACGTATGGGGCCAGCGCACCTGCTATATGAACAGTTTGCTAAGACTATGCAAAATTATGGTAAGCCGTACTTTACCATCCCCAGCAGTTATAGCGGATATCCGGAAGAACTGGCGTTTGTATTCAAGGTCGATGGCGAAGATTATTTATTTGATCATGTCAGAACACAAGATAAGATACTTAGGAAGTACGATCCTAATGAAATATATAGACCTGGCGGTAACTGATATGAATCTTATTACTCAATACGAACAGGGCTACCTATCTCTCTTTGGGTTTATAAATGAATTTCCGGACAGTGTTTCTGAGTCACAGGAAGCTTTATTCGGTGCAAAATGTGTCGAGTTTTATGTTGCTGTCACTTTAGGCAAAACGGATTGCTGCTATTATGTACAACACTATGGAGGCGATTGTTATGAAATCGATGAAAGGCTATGTATCGAAGATACGTGTGTTGAAGATGAGCAAGACCCCTTTGGTGCGGTTTTCTTTGGATGATGTTAACTGCTTGATTGCGGCGCATAGTTTGAATTTCTTAGCCGAAGTGGATGAAGGAATGCAGATTGTGGTTGCTGGTGAGTATAATAGTAGGAAACAATTTGTTGTTAGGAAGTATTCGGTGATTGGTAAGACGAAGATTATGATTGAATTTGAAAATATCAATGTTCGATAATCTTTTTACTTTTCCTATTCATTAAATTACTATATGATGATTGTTATGATGACGGACCATAGTTCCACTTGCACGGCATATGAGAATATGCTGTGCTTTTTTTTCAAAATAATAACCACTCCCGGGGAGGAGTGGCACAATTAGATGAAAAAGTTTTTATAAGGTAAATTAATTATATTAGCTATTTCCAAATCGTTCAAACCATTGGCTCAAAAATAACCCACCCTCAAGGAGAGTGGGCCTGAAAAAAGATATAAAATGAAATAGCCCCGGTCAAGGCTATGATTCCATTCTACAAGAACATAGTTTTTATTTCAACAAAAAATCCACCCTATCCTGCGTAGAGTGGATCTCGAAAGAGTAAACGAAAAATAAACATTTTAGGTATGAGTCTACAATACATCTTTTAATAATCAAACTCAACAAATTTATGACGGTTTTCTAATCAATAATATCTATTACATTGAAATAATGCTAAAATAAAAAAATCGAAGAGTACTAGGCACACTTCCCCAAGCATTACCGCCTAATACTCCTCGTAGAGTATTGCACGCATATACTAATCTATAGGATAAACTTGGTTACTGCAAGTGAAATGAATATGATCTATGTACAAGCCCGCTGAAGCGGGCTATTTATTTATAAAAACCAACCATCTCCATAGAGGAGTAACATAATTAAATGAAAAGTTTTTATGAGTATTGTTTTTCAAATTTCATGCTGGTTAAAAAAAGCTGCATACTTCTCTAAAAGTTTAAAATCCTGCTCGAAGTTTTTTCTGATCAATATTTTATCTCCCAAAAACGACTTTCGAGATGTACGTACTATATTATGATAAACATCATTTTTAATTAAATAGTCTATTTCCTCATTAATTGTTTCAATGTTACTATGATCAGAAAAAGACTGAAAGTATCTTATCGCATTGTACTCTAGGTGTTTTGCACTATTAATTACTTTTCTGTAATGTAATTTATCGACTTTCATAGAATCACCTCTAATACAAATCTAACGCATCTTTAACTTTTTATCAATTTTTTAGACATGATACTCTTCATTGACGATTTTATGTCGTCACAGAAAATTCTACATTAGAAGCATTTTAACAGCAAGGAGGAAGATTATTTTTGCTGACAAAAAAATCCACTCTTTGCATGAGCAATTCTAAAATCAATTAAATTAACTCACCTTTTGCCTGATCGTTATGTGACAATTCTGTAAGTTGTATTTTTTTACTCTGAGTGCTATTTTTTATTAAAAGAAACTTATTTCAGAATAAAAGGTGAAAAAATGTCGACCGTAACCGCACTCACAATTGTTGTCCCTATTTATAATGCTGCAGAACATTTGACTCGATGCATTGATTCAATAACTGCAAATACGTTTAGAAACTTTGAGTTACTGTTAATTAACGATGGGTCAACTGACAACAGCTTAGAGATCCTAAAAGAAAAAGAAATGGAAGATTCAAGAATAAAAGTTATTACAAAAATCAATGAAGGTGTATCTAAAACTAGAAATCTTGGAATAAAAGTAGCGACCGGGAAATTCATAATGTTTATAGATAACGACGATTATATTGAGAAGGATTACATTCAGACATTTATTGATAATTGTATCAAGAACGATGCTGATTTGGTAATCGGTGGTTATAAGCGTGTGAACAAAAGCAAAATCATGTTTTCTGATTTTCCACGGGATTGTGATTGGGGAAAGTATGTTATTCTTGCGCCGTGGGCAAAAATTTATAATCGCCAGATTTTGATAGACAACAATATCTTATTCTTAGATTATCCAATTGGTGAAGATGTTTACTTTAATTTAAAAGTATTCAGCAACACCAAAAAAATAGTGTCAATTGATTATGTCGGATATAATTGGTATTTTAATGGCCACAGTATCTCAAATACTTGTCAAAAAGGTTTTAATAAAGATATTGATATTCTTTTCTTATTAGATAAGTTAATTGAAGCTGCACATGGTCAATCAGATGCCTACTTAAAATACTTTATTAAGCGTTACTATGTTTGGTTCCTTCTGTTCTCAGGAAGACAGGCTCATAGAAATGATTTTCTAATTGAACATAAACGAATTAAAAAATGGATTTCTGACAGGAAATTTGATAGTACACTCAACCCTTTATCTAATGAACTAAAAGGAGAGGGAATAAAAAACAGATTAATAGTTTTCGCTTTTCGATCACTCGAAAAATCGCATCTAATTCCTCTTTTTTCTAAGTTTTATTGTAAAGGAACTATCGGCTGCAAATCAAAACAAACAATTTAATTGAAAGCTTTCTTTGTCCTATTAATAAAAAAATCGCCCACTTTTTTATTTTGAGTGGGCGATTTTTTATGCTTCTGTTGCTACTTTGCGGAGATACGCAACTTGAACTGGATCTGTGTGAATCCAAGTTTCATAGCCTGCTTTTTCCATCATCGCTTGGATTTTCTTCAAGTCGCCTTCTGTTTTCACATGAGTAAATTTGTTTCCTGTCAAAAAGTAAACTTTCGGATCATTTTGATTTCTAAATAGTAACATGGTTTCTCCTACTTTCTTTGGTTGAATTTGTGGTGTGTTTGCTTGTGTGTTGTTGCTTGTATTGCTGAAAACTGCGTTCTTGAATCGTTCGAATTCACTTGGTTTTGCTACCCAAGGAGCTGGACAGTTTTTGCCTGTTACGTCAAAGTGGCGCCAAATCTTCTCTCTCGTAATATGAGGATAAATGGCGATCAATTCTTTAACGGCCTTCACAGCATTTTGGAATGTCTTTTCCGTAATGTTTCCATTCTTGTCTAGGCACATTTCAACACCGATCGTTGAATAGTTGGCGTTGCCTATCTTAGAATACAGCGGCCGATAGCGTGAACCATCTGCATTGTATTTGCTAATTTCGTTGGCGTGATACGCAACTTCATTCAAGGGAATGATACAGAGTGCTTCAATATCATCTACAAACAGTTGAGCAGAAGCATAGGTTCCTTTTAGATTATTAAAATAGTTCTTGTGATTGCGTGCGGTGCCACCGTTGTTGGCGGTGTAATGCATAACGATACCATCAATACCGTTATTCCTGATACCTGGTCTTGAGTACTCATTAATATTGATATACTCGTATTTGATGAAACTCATATCAATCATCCTCTCTAAAAAAAGAAGCAGCCGTCGGCTACTCCTTCTTGTCGGTAAACTCCTGCCCATCACCATAATCTGGTTTTTGTTCATCTTGATACTGGCTGCTAGCGATATTCAAAAACACACCAGCTAAAGTTGCAGCAGCCGTAATCGTTCCAACAATGATTTCTGTCGAGAATCCATATAAACCACCTAGAGTTACGATAAACGCCGTGATACCTGGCACCCCAACGGTTAAAACTTTTTTTGCTAAATCATATTGCTTGTTCGTCAAATTCATATTATTTCCCTCTTTCTTTCCATAAAGATTTTAATTGTTCCCCATGCTCAATCAATCGATCATTGTGTTTATCCAAGCGCTCATCATGTCGCTTTAATTCATCATGAATTGCAACACGATCAGATTTACTTGCTTCTAAATCTCTTGTTAAAAGATCTAAATTATGAGCCAGTTTAGTTAGATTGTCGGAAATTTTTGTAAAATTGGACATTACTGGTTTGATTACAAATGCCAGCATTCCCACGATTGTCATAATCCAACCCGCCCAAGTTGCTAACTCCCCTATATTTAACATATGCCACCTTCTTTCCAATAAATTAAAAGAGCAACCTATTCTGGTTGCTCTTTCGTAAATGTTTCTCCGATTTTTTCCTGAACTAGATTCAGAATGAAAGATAGATCCAATTCATCTTTCCCAATATTCACTTGGCCAGAAAAAGACTGTACATCTCCTGCCTTTCCGTCGACATAAATAGTGTATCCCTTTACTTGTTTTTGCGAGTCATAATTAAATGTAATACTTGCAATATTCATCGTTTCACCTCCCCTATAGACTAACAAATCTAATCCCTGATAGTGAGATATAAGTCACACCACTGTCTGCGGAAGCTACCATCAAATCACCATTTAATTCTACTTGTATACGACCAGATCGACCAGAATTTGCCCCACATAAAAAAAGTTCAAGCATTGAAGCAGCATAAGGAATCGAACCGATTCTTCGTCCGGTTAAATCAAAATTCCCACTAGATGGTCCCACACGACCTCTCAATTGGACTTCATACGATCCATCAAGTAATTGGATTCTACGGTACTGAGGAGTAGCTCCTTCAATGGTTATGTAGCCACTTGCTAACGGAATATTTACCCAAGGAACTGATGTCAGTTGTTGAGCCGTAAGCTGTCCAGAAAAACCATTTTGACGGTCATTTAAAGTAAGTCTATCAAATGATAGAGAAGCAGATGAGATAAGTGAGTTAGCATCTCCTACTTTGTCTCCAGTATATCGAGTCATAGATACAAGTTGATGACTAAAGATAGTCTCGTAGGATTGAGTAGTAACTCCCTGAGAGTTCTTAATCACTCCTGAGTTGTAAAGCTCTGCCGAACCAATCCTCTGCGTACCTTGTGCAAAAGTTCCGTCATTGTACTGTCTAGTATAAGGATTGACAAACTCAGAACTGTTGATGGTAACCCCATTGATAGTACCTGCTGTAATAGTTCCTAGGTTTGCAGTGATGGCAGATAAGGTCGTAGCAACTATATTATCTGCTGTAAAAATATATAGATTAAACTTGCTGCCATTCCATTGATAAGTCGCACCGATAATGTACCCACTTGCACCTGTGTTTTGCCACAGCATACCAACATAAGGATTAGTTGGCACTGTTGCTTGACTGATGATGCCAGTCGGGTCACCTTTTTCACCTTGTTTGGCAACAGTATATGAAGTGTTTGTTGTATTATCTGTGAAAGTTAACACTGTCCTTGTCCATAAAAAGCTTCCAGCAGCAACCGTAGGAATTGATGTGGTCCACCCACTACTAGGCGCTGTTGTCCCACTAGTAGAACTAGCAAAATTGATAGTTGTACTTCTAATCCCATTACCTGTTGCTCCCGTTGCTCCTGTCGATCCAGTAGAACCTGTTTCCCCCTTTGCTCCCATCTTCCCTAAAGAATATGCAGTTGAATTTGTATTGTCAGAGTAAGTAAGAACAATTTTTGTCCAAAGGTACTGATTCTCGGAAACACTAGGTATTGAAGTACTCCATGTTCCTGTGGGCGGTGTTGTGCCAGATGTACCAGCCTGATAGGTAGTAGCGCTGGACACGATTCCTTTTCCATCAGTTCCGTTTGTTCCGGCTGGACCTGTGGCTCCTTGCTTGTTCTTCACAACAATCATTATCTTTTGAATCGTCACAGCTTTGTACATCGCTTGATATGTTACGGTTCCAACATCGGACGACAAAGCAGTAACTGTATAACGACCTGCTGAATTGATTGTGCTAGTCATCCCAATTTCAGAAACCTTCGAATACGTTACGCCAGATGAAACTTTGGTTTGACCCTCGTAGATAATAAAATCTCCCAAAGCTTTCGTGAAGTCAGTTACTGTGCCAGATGCATTAGCAGGTACTATAATGGAATCATTTGAAAGATACCCACTGATTACTTCTTTTGCATCTTGGCCATTTGCCCCGTCAGAGCCATCCTTACCATCTTCTCCTGCTGGTCCTTGTGGCCCCATGAATGGTGTCCATGGTTTGTAATCATCAGGATTATCAGACCCAACTTGATTCGTATCTGAATAGAATCCTTCGTATTTTGGATAGGCATTTTCGTAGTCTTCATCTGGTCTTGGGGTCCAAATAGAGTTGTAGGTTCCATATGCAAACTTAGCTCTCCATACAATAAATTCAATAGCAGCTCCTACTGACAATCTTGTAATGGAAAATTGCCTAGCTGCCCCAGTAAGGTGCGAGTAGTCTTTAGCTAAGAAAGTAACCCATTTAGCTTCACCTGCTTCAATTCTTGTTGAAGTAGTGATATTGCCACCTATATTAAAATCTACTGTACCTGTATTCTTAATATAAATAGAAATATCGTAATTCTCTTTTACCCCAGCAGTGGTCATACTTCCAGCTGGCATCGTACAGGCTATAGTCGAAGTACCACCACTGATTGCATATTTTACAGCTGTCGCGGCATTCCATTCTGGAACTGATACGTTGGCAGTCTTAGTTGAGGTCGCTCCAGCATAAGCAATAGCATTAGGTGATTCCGAATTTCTAAACAAATTCTCATTCGGATAAACCTTGGTAAAGGTACCGTCTGCCATCAAATATCCACGATGTGGATAATATGTTTCACCGGGTTCCCCTTTTTTACCATCATCAATATTGGTAACCGTCACCTCAGCACCACCACGCACATTCCCCGAATCGTCTGCTACCTCAAAACGAAAGACTGCCTTTTCTTCGATATCTGCAGCATTGATCGTCACTGTCTTGGTATTTGAAAACAAAGTGCCATCTTTATACCATTTCAGACTAAAGGTATCTGTTACATCCTTGATACCATCTCTAACACGAGCAGTTAATGTGGTACTGCCGAATCCATTTTTGAAAGTAACTCCATCACTAGTAATTATTTCATACGCAAAGACTTTATTTGCTTCTATCAATGCTTGAACACGAGCAAGTAATGAGGAATCTATTTCTGAGGTTTTTTCAACAAAGTTGGAAAAGGTTGTTTTGTCACTTGAAAAATCCCCCAACACCAAAGACTCAGTTTGTTCGTATACCCTCGCCTCAAGGTAAAGCGGTGGACTATAGTAAACTGAATCTTCCAGTGAGAAGGTATCCCCCGGATCACTATCAAAATGCCCCTCTGTTTCATAATCAACATACACGCTGCTATTTTTTTTAAGCTCTGAGAGCAGATAGCCTTTTAACGCTTCTACAGTGGTATATTCAGTCTCGCCTTTTTTCTCGACTAGATAGCCATCATTGCCTGGATTATTTTTTGATGGAAAAGCATCCCTTGCTTGAGGAGACCAAATCACATCTTGACCTTTTTTGCTAAAGTAAAGCACATTTCCGTTTGCATCAAGTTCTTCAAATTCTATATCATTGATACTAATTCCATCTTTACCGGTTCCTCGAATAGCGGAATAGAAATTTTCAAGGGACGCACTACGATTGATCACTTTTAAATCCTTACCAACTCTAAGAGTAGTAGCAGTTTTATCTTGACCAATCCCTTGATTACTCTCGTCATGCTTTTTGTAAATATTAATGATTTGTTGCTTCAAAGAATAATCGTCATTCAGGATAGTTTCAAATGAAATCTCTGCATCAAATTTATTTCCTAACGAATAGAGACGACCGAGTTTCGATTGGTCCCCATCCCAATCAAGCTTGAGTTTCTTGTCTGCAATCTCATTGATACCGATCGTTAATGTTTGTTCAAAATCAATACTCTTCAGATATTCCACAAAAGCCATAGCAGTATTTGCAGCATAAAAACCAACTTTTTCTTTGTTCAGCTCAAGCGATAAAGAAAAAGCCATCAACTCTCGCTGATGACTAACATCTTTTGCTGTAATAATATTAAGCCAATAGTCTTTTCCTTTGTAGAAAAAAGCTAATTTTGACCCTTCTCGAATGGCGTTGGCTCGATCGTGTTTTTTATTAAACCGCATTTGTAAGACAGTCGAGTCCCCTTCAAAGAAACGGGTTAGATCCGCCTGGTCGAAGTGAATCGCATTAGGTGCGGAATTATCCATAAACGCCAAGGTTTGAGAATCCTGCGCATCTCGAACAGCGATCCGTACATTTTCAGTTGTCACAAGTATTCCCTCCTTAGTTCAGCAGTTGCGGTTTCGACTTCCGCAAAATCGGATAATAATAATTGAACAGTCGTGAGTCCCGGAGGAACCTTAAACCAAGTCGAACCTCTGATTTCATCGTCTGGTCTGGGCATTTCATTCAAGTACAGTAATGTCTCTGATCCACTGATGAAAATTTCTGAGTTATTGGGAAATCGATTCGGATCATCACGCCATGTCTCAACATTTAACTTAGTAAAGGCTAAATTGTTAATATACATATGTGTGACCTTTTGCGTTGATGTGTTCCTTCCTTTGAACTGTCCCACAAAGAATTGAACTTTACTTGCCTTGACATTTTCTATTGCTGAATCAGTATAGTAATAATATGATCCTCGCCAGAAAAAGCGAACACGATTTCCTTCTTTTCGAATATCAAAAGGATTTCTCCGAGCATTTTTTGATTCTGATCCATACGGATTGTCCTTCTCCCAATAAGAAGCAGTAAAATCAAACGTTTTTACAATCTTACCATTCAGCCAAAAATAGCACTGTGCTTTGTTTCCAGTGGTATCCCCTTTTCTCAAAATGTAAGCAGCAATCGGTTTGTTTTGTTCATCGACAATCGCAAGTGTCCACATACCTGTCTGGCCCATTCTTCCGGTTTCAAACCACGCTTGCGCCCACAAATACCAGTTTCTTGCGGATTCACTCAATGAAATCTCTTTGATTGCTCCAAAGAAGTTACTGTTGGCCGTATTTGAAAAACTAGCTGGTAATATACCTAAACCATATGTGGCATTTGCACTCATTGTTGTTACAGACTTTTTATTCTGATCTTGATAGAAAGTCGTCCCATTAGTCCAATTGTCAAAATTACCATTTATATTATTGGTCAATTGTTTGCTTTTATCACTTTCAACCATCGTCCCATCTGCTTCATTTACTAAACCGAATTGCATTGCGCCGTATTCTGAAACCAAACCGATAAAGCCGCTCTCTTTTTTTAATTTGATACGATAGTCAACAGGCACAGGTACTGTCCCTGAATTATTAATTTCAAATTCGAGAACATTTTCTGAATTTAATTTAGTCGAAAATGTTTCAATTACTGTGGAAAAGGAGCGGTTCTTGCTCAGCTTAAATTCTATCTCAACATCAATCGTATCTCTTGAATCCATACTGCGAACAAATGATGTGCTATCTTCCACACTCATTAACCAATATCTATTCTCAAAGATAGAGATGGTCAATTTGTTTTCTTTTTTACCGTACAATGCTAAAGCTAATTCATCTCTGGATTGTACAAAATCATCAGACTCCATTTGAAACTTCAGCGATAGCTTTTTATCGTTTTCCGATTCTTCCAATTCGGTATCTGATAGAGGAAGAATAGAGAAATCCGGCGACTCTATTAAGTCCATATTTTTTGTGAGTTCATACGAACCAAACTTTATAAGCACATCTGACTTCATCTAGCTTCCCCCCTAACTGTTTTGATCACCATTTCTCTTAGATTTTGTTGCTCATTTGCAACTGTACCCATTATTTTTTTATCTACTACAAGTTGAAGATTTTTAAGGCTGTTATCAAAATTCTTCATAATTTTAATTAATTGATCCAATCGATCCGTATAGTCTTGCGTATTAACAATCGTAGTTGATGTTGGCTCTACAAATGGACTCATACTTCTCAAGTTCCGAACCAATGAAGAATCTTCCGGAATACCCACGCCGTCAGCATACTTTGGAATGCCCAAGCGCCGCATGATCGATTTGGTGATACTAGCTCGAGCAACTTTCGTTCCTGCAGGAGCATTGGGAATATACACATTTCGACCTTGAGGTATAAATGGAGCCTGACCAGGGAACTGAACCAACTCTTTGTATAATGGTCCTGATTGATCATTTACGATCATATCTCCACCCGGGTGGTAATTTGTTCCTTTGGCATTTGGAATAGCTGTCTGTCCTGTTCTTCTCCCACGATACTCAACATCAATTACCACATTTTTGCTATATACTTGAGCAATTTCACTCTTCGCTCTTAGTACTTCAGAATAATCTGCTGTTGCATGTAAATGTTTCGCACCAACGCCAGTAGCATTGTAATCATTGATTTTGCTCTTAGAGTTTGCCAATATGCTATTTACATTTGTATTGTCTCCCAATAATCTTTTTAGTTCTGGAGAAACACTGTTGTATGTTTCTAGCATTTTCTTAGATTGACTAACCGTTAAGGTTGCTGGATCTTCTGCTATCAATCTTTTAACTTCTGGATCTAGTGCGTTATACTCGTTCAATGAAGTTTTCGAAAAGCTTAATGCATTTAAGAGATCATAATTTTCAGCATTCAAATTTTTAATCTGGGGTTGAAATTGCTCCCACATTCCCAAATTAAGCATTGTTTCTGCCATGACTTCAGGAGTATTAGAGTAGAGGAATGCCTTTTTCTCATCAAATGACATCTCTGCCCATTTTCCCGAGTCTTCTAATGCTTTGTACATTGTTATTGAGAATTCGTCCTGTAGAACTGCTTTTTTATCAGACCAAGCCATACCGTCCCACCAACCATTAGCAATTGCAGCTTCACCGATAACGTCTTTTGCATTACTATCTAAGTCGGCATCATGGACTACTAGCTTCAAATTATTCCACGTTAGGGAATCTTTAGTAGCTTCTGTAACGACCTCTGCAACATTGGATTTAACTTCTCCGGTCTTTTCATCAAAAACTAAATCATTCCAAGTTTGAGCTGCTTTCTTACCAGCCTTACTTGATTCTGATGCAGTCCAAGAGATTTTTTCCGCATTCTTTTCTGCATTTGATGCCAATTCTCTTGATAAGTCAGAAGCGCTCTTTAGGATTTTTTCGTTTTCTGCAATTGCACTATCAGCATAATCACCCATACTCGAAATTAGTTGACCGTTTGCAAGAGAGACCTCATTTTGCAATTCAGGATATTTTTTAAGAATCGTTTCCATTTGAGAATCAAAACCTTTTACAGTCGTTGAATTTATCTCATCCCAAGCCGCCAGAAATTTTTTAGCGAACTCGCCATCTAAGTTGTATCCCAAATCTTGTAAGTACTTTTCTTTTTCTTGTCTACTTAAAGTTGCATTTTGCTGGGCTATCTGCCTTTGCTTACCTAAAGATTGCAACCACAATTTTGCTTCTTCCTCTGTTGCATTTGCTACATCTGCGTTCATGGCTGCAAGTATTTTTTTCTTCTCATTTGCAGAAACATCTAAAGTTTCAACATATGCTTGAGTTGTATTTTTCGCCAGATCTTGAATAATTTTTGCTTCAGATACACTAATCTCTCGATTGCTATTACTAGCTGCTTTCTTTATCTCTGTGATTCTTGCGGTATTCTCTTGAACTGTTTGTAATGCAGATTCCGCCTTAACTTTTTCGTCTTCTACCATTTCACTGACAGAAGAATTAACAGATTCAGGAAGTCCTTTTATTAATTTATCCAAGCCCTCGACTTTCTTCACAAGGCTGTCTTCAATGGTCTGACCTATTTTCTCAAAATTTGAAATCATAGAGTCAGAGTTAGTGGCAAATCCATCTGCCATTAAACCGAATTGCCCTGATGCTTTTTGCGTATTATCCTGCACTTTTGTTAAGGTGCCATTAACTGCTTCTCCAACATCAGTTCCCCATCGTTGAACACGTTGACTAGAATTCCAAGCTTCTTCACCGAATAATTTCCATGCACCATACCCGACTGCAAGCGCACCACCAACACCAACTATACCAAGAATAAGCGGACCTAATGGACCGAGCGCAGCCGACATGGCTCCTATGCCTCCAGATCCTGCCGCCCCACTGGCTGCAGCTCCAAATTGTGTCATGGTGCCTGACCCACCTGCTAAAGTTTTTAGAAAGTCATTGGCGGAAATATCTCCATCAATAAATGATTTTTTAACCTCATCGATAGCTTTTTTCTTGGCCATGTTTGCACTTAGATCAATAAAGGATTTTCCTAACCCTCCAATTGTGCCGCTTAATTTTCCGGTAATTGATAACAAAGGGCCAGCGGCCGCAGTAGCAGCTATCAATTTTACGATTATCTGTTGGGTTTTAGGATCTGCATTGCTAAACGCCTCAGCTAGATTACCGATTTGTTTGATTAGAGGTTTGCTCGATTCTAATCCATCTCTTAATGCATCAACAAAAGGACCTCCCAAATCAATAGCAGCATTCACTGCCTCATTTCTAAGCATTTTTAGTTTGGATTCCGTTGTTTCGTAACGCTTGCCAGCTTCTTCAGCAAGTGCAGTATTTTCTCCGAATGCTTTGTTACCCATTTCTACCGCCCCAGCAAATACTCCGCTGGCATTAGCTGCACGCAGCAAACTGTCTCTTAACCGAACTTCAGTTATACCCATGCCATCCAACACACTAATTGCAGACGAACCTTGTTCTTCGGCTTTCCCTAATCCTTCGACAAATTTCATAATTGCTTCAGATGGATTAGATTTGAACATTTCAGCAAATTTGTCACCAGTCATTCCGGCAACATCAGCAAACTGTTCCAAGCTAGTTTTCGAATTGTCAGCTTCTTTATACATCTTTTTAAGTTCTGCAGATATAAATCCCATTTCTTTGGAAACACCAGTTAGTTCTTTGCCACCATTTCGCACCGCTGTTACTAATCTTTCCCAAGAAACACCTTGATCCTCGGCATGTGCTTTCAACTCGTCAAATGAGCCCGCTCCTTTTTCAACAGCTAATTGCATATTAACCATCACTTTAGAGAAAGCAGACCCACCAGCTTCCGCTTCAATACCAACAGAACTTAATGCTGCTGCAAATCCCAAAATGTCGCCTTCGGACATACCAATTTGAGCACCTGCACCTGCTAACCGTAATGCCATCGCCGATATTTCAGATTCTGTTGTTGCAAAGTTATTACCTAAGTCAACCAATGCAGAACCTAAGTTGCTAAATTTATCTTGCGACATTTGAGTAATATTAGCAAAACGAGCCAACTCAGTAGCAGCTGTTTCAGCGCTCATGTTTGTTGACTCGCCTAGATCGATCATTACTTTAGTAAATGCAGAAACATTGTCTGTTTGGATCCCCAGCTGCCCTGCAGCTTCGGCAACAGCAGCTATTTCACTATGGGTTGACGGTAGTTCATTTGCAAGATTTCTTAAACTCCCTTCAAGATCATCGTATGAATAAACAACATTACCATTGCTATCCACCACTTCGTCTGATGTTTTCTTTACACCAGCAAATGCTGATTCCCAACTAATAGCAGCGGCAGTCACAGCAGTCACGCCAGCCGCAATAGGTACAGTTAAGCCTTTTGTCAAACTAGACCCTATGTCCCCTAGTCTTTTGCCGTTGTTTATTAAAACATCGCTTGCTTTATTGATTGAACCAGTTAAACCTTCATTTCTGATTTGATAGTCAGCAATCGCTCCTGCAGTATTTTGTAACTGTAGTTTATAGTTTGCCAGTTTACCGTTAGCATCTTGTAATTGGTTAGCCAGCCGTTTCGTGGAGTCAGTAGCTTTACCATCAACAAATGAACCATCATAGGCTTTCTTGAGGGCGGTCACTTGATTTTCTTGTGCTTTGATAATCTGTGTTAAACCATCGTATCGAGTGCCTAATTTGCCAAGTTTGTTCCCTGCCAAATCAGCTACTTTCATATTTGCTTGCATTTCTTTTGCTAGGTATTGTACTTGCTTTTTAGAATTAGCAACGCCTTTCCCAAAATCGGCATCATCCAACCCTAGCTTTATGACCATATTTCCTAAAGGAGTTGCACCAGCCAAATCATCCGCCCCCTTTCCCTTTGACTAAATCAGACAATGGCTTAATTTCTTTGCGTTTCTTGTTTTTCTTTCCTTTTGGCGTTTGTTTAAACATAATTTCATAAAGGTACAGCGTATCTGTATTCAGAACGTCATTGATTGTCCAACTGGGATAAATCTTCAATATCGATCTCACAACATCTAGCTGTAACTCATGATGATCGGACGAACTTATTTTTCGTCCTTTTTTCCTTTTGGGCCTTTCTTGTCTGTTGGATCTGATTCTTCCACGTCTTTTTCGTAACCTAAGACACGATACATGATGATTTCCAAGATCAAATCTCTGTCCCATGCATCGACACCATCTAAAAGGACAGTTCCGGTTAAATCTTTATCATCAAACAAGCCGGCTACAAACTCAGCACGGAATTCAGTAAGCGCTCTGGCTGAAGGAGCAATATCATTGCCTTCATCATCCTTCTTGAAAAGTTTTGCTTCACCATCCGTGTAATCTAAAGCTTTTGAATACGGTACGTGGCTTTGTGTGAAGGTCTTTCTTGTTCCATTGATCATTAAATCCAATCTGATTTCTTTTCCAATTTCTGACATGTATAATTCCTCCAATTAATCAAAAAATAAAAAGGCTAGTCTTTCGACTAACCTTTGTCATATTACTGTCCGCCACCACTTGGAGGTGTAACAGCACCACCAAGAACGGCAGTTTTTAGTTGAGCGACTGCGGCCGTCCCAAATGCACGTAAGACTTTAACAGTTTTATCATTTTCACCAATAGTAATTTTTCGAGAGATTGCGTTGTAAACATACTCGCCCGCTTCAGGTGTAAAATTTTCATCGTTTTTCGTAGCCAATGAAAATCCATCACGATTAAACGAACCTGCTACCATAGCAAAAGCAACTGGTTCACCATATAAATCTTCTGCTTCAGCGACTGCAGCCATATAAGGAGGATCCGTTTCATCACCGAAACCGTCAATACCTTCCGCCATTTTGATCAATCCTAAGATTTCTTGTTCAACTTCAACAGGTACATCCAGTAAACCAAAGTTTGCAGCTACTGATCCGGTACCTTTTTTTGACAAGTAATACTCAACGTTACCGGCAAATACTTTCACCGCTTCTTTGGATAGCCCTGTTAAGTCGAAGGCAGTTGGTCCACCTTCTTTTTGCTTACCTTCTAAAATGTGAATTTTCGCTGTTGTATCTAGTTCCAATGCTGTGGTAAGTTTTCGAACCGATAATTTATCAAAGCCATAAGTTTCCATTTATAAATTCCTCCTAATAGAATAGACACCGATTAATAATCAGTGTCGTGAATTTGTGTATTTTTTCGATACCGCCTTGCATCCACAAAGCGTTTTGTTTCTGAGAAATATTCGTCAAGCCCACCATTTAACTGGGCATAACCAAAATCCCACATCGCAGCTTTCACTGCTTTAGCAATTTCTTTCGTCAAAATCCTTGATTGAGTTTCAACGTTAATTTGATAACTGAACGTTTGCGACATCTCTTTATTGGCAGCATAGTAAGCACTAGTTGGCGGTCCAAGTGGTGTATCGATGATAATAAATGGTTTGGTCGAATCCAAAGATTCTGGTACTTCGTAAAACTTAATACGATAATCAGTTTTGCCATCAGCATTGACAAAACTGGTTTTTGCTTGAATCAGAGGATTTCCGATTAATTGATTATAGACTTCCATCATCATATCTTTCATCGTGCTAATTCCTCCAAATCTGATCGCATCTCTTCAAATGCAGATCCTTCTGTTTTATCAACCACACCTTGCAATTTTCCCATCCCTCTAGGGCTAATGTACTTACCAAACCGAGTATAGCCAAACTCACTCAAATGCACTAAGCGCCATCTTGAACCTTGACCCCAACCAACTTCGATCGTTTTAGGCGGTCCTTTTTTCACTCCGGAAACAATTACTGTGTCATGTGTTTCACCTGTATCCATGTAACTGGATACCGCCTCTTGCACATCTTGTTGTAATTTTTTTCCATAGTTTCTAAGCGACTTATTCACGATCCGGTTTGTTCTTGCTGGACCTAGATTGGCTTCGAGATTCTTTAGTATCTCGTCCACGCCTTTAACTGAAACGCTCATGAAGTCACCCCCAAGATGATTTTAAGAAAATCGTTATTCTCAACATCTGGCGCAAAATCTACAATATCCCATACATCATCTTTGTATCGGAAATCATCCAAGACTACTTTATGCGCATTGTTTGGCAAATAATCTGTGAATGGATCTCGAATCTTGATTGTGACAGCTTTTTTTGTTCCTTTGCCGCTAAGAATATCTCTATCCTTAGAAGAAGGGTTATAGACTAAGCAGGTGCAGTAATACAATTTCTTGTGGTCTTGTTCACCCGGTTCAGGTCCATCGTTTGGTTTTACTTCAAAAAAAGTCACCGGCGTATTTAAATCACCGGCTACAATTTCAGGTCTTTCATATTTTGTTTTAATCGGCAACTTGATCACCTACCATGTCAATTGAAGCATCCATGATCATCACTTGGAAATTGTCATAAAAGTATTCGAGTGCCTCGTTTCTTAAATAACGAGTACGCTCATAAACCAACTCTTTGCCCTTTTCATACTGTGTAGGATCGAACTCTCCAATGATTGATTTGATATCGGCAAACCCACTTTCCAGTTGTTTGCCAATACTTTCATCTTCGGATGAATGAAAAATACGAAAGCGATCTTTGAATTCATCAATAAAAACTGGATCGTTCATTCGTTATCCCTCCAATAGATCAATTAAATCTTGCTTCTTAGCGTTGCTTGCATAATCAATTGCACGCTCGTCTAACAACGCTTTTAGTTCTGGAACCGTAAGGCTAGAATAGTCTACAGTCGCCATACGAGCGTTAGGCGTTGTTACTCCCCCGAGCCACCGTCAACAGGTGTTTCAGTAAAATCGAGATCATATACTTGTGCAGCATCGTTATTCGTTGGATATCCATTTCCTAACATATCGACAGCATAAAGGGTAGCCCGTTTCATAGCAAATGTTTCTTTGTATACGTAGACTCTTTCTGCTCTAGATTGTGTGGCATCATATTCTTTTCCAACATATGAAATTAGCTTGCCTTCGGGTACATCGACAGATTCGATAATGTGATCCAAACTGATAAATGGCATTGTTGTTCCATACACATTATTCAAGTTTGCTAAAGTGACACGGACAATAATATCCCAGTAGTTAACCGGATTGACAATCAAATATACATTTCCTGCTACAGAACGATATTTAGTTTCACCTTCATCATCAGCATCAATTTTATAGGTGTATTTAGATAGAACTTTCATTACTCCACCTAGCTCACTGACGATCTTATCTTTAGCGAAGGTCAAAGTTCCAGCGCTTGCTTTGTCTGGGTACACACCGCCTGTTACGGCACCATCTAAATCTTTTGTTAAACCGATCGGTTCGTTGTTACCTGTTCCCACAATGACTTTTTTCGCCCAAACGTCACGAACAGCTTCGCTTAAAGAAAGGTTGATAAAGCGATCGATCCACCGAGGTCCTAAGTCTAACGTATCATTCGAAATCAGGAAGAATGCAGTCAATGCAAGTTGGACAAACTCGGTTGCGCCGAACTCAGCGTCTAATTGTCCTTCAAGATCTTTATGCAATGGACCGAAAACTGCAACACCTTTACGACGAGCGCGAATAACTTTAACTCGTCCAACGGTTGGCGTAAAGTTGATAATATTTAGGATTGGATGATCATTTTGTAAGTTTTCAAATACACGTTCTAGAATTGTTTCTGGCCAAACTAATTCTTGATCGAATCCACCAGTTTTAACTGCTTCATTGTAAAATTTCGTTTCTTCAGCAGTTAAGGTCGGAATCCCACGAGCTTCTAAAACACGGTTGTCAGTTACGTTCTTTAATTCTTCGTACTCAGCACGTACTTGTGCACCTGCATCTTCTGCAATGGCTGTGACGTAAGCTTCTAAAGCATTGTTTACTTGTTCAGGTGTTGCATCTTCTTTTGCAGAAATAGCGTTAAAGATTTTTTTCGCATCTGCAGTTTTGTCTGTAATTTTTAACATAGTTTATTCTCCTTTTCGCAATCGTGCGATTAATGATTTTGGTTTTAGTTCTTGTTCCACTTGATCTGTTACAGGTTGGCTTAAATTAGCCATCGCAACAGCGACAGCATTTTGAATCAATTCAGCAATGTCTTGTGGTTCTTCTTCCGGTTCGGCACGTTTCACAGAATCAGCAAATCCAAACTCTACAGCTTCATCTGCCGTGAACCATTTTTCTTCATTCATCCATTCACGTAATTGGTCAGCAGATTGACCGGTCTTATCAGAATAAATTGCCAGAATTGAATCATCGATGGTCTCCAATGCATTCAAAGTTTTTTGGATATCCTGTTTGTTTCCCCAAGCAAATGTTGAAGCTTCGTGAATCATCAATGAAGTTCCAACATTCATGATCACTTCGTCAGCGCCAGCAATGATGAAAGTTGCGGCACTGGCTGCCAAACCAGTTACTTCGACAGTGACATTTGATGGGTGATCTTTTAGGTAGTTGTAAATTTCAATCCCTTCAAACACATCACCGCCAGGACTATTCAGTTTTATCACGATATCATCTGTGACTGTATCCAGTGATTCTCGGATATCTTTCGCATTAATGACATCATCGTCACGCCAATATTTCTTTTGGACATTGCCACTCAAGGTGAGAATGTGCTTACCATTTTGGATTTCGTTGGTAAATTGAAACGGTACTTTTTTAACTTTCGGCATTTTCGTTCTCACCCCCTTTCGTTACTTTTTCATAGTTCTTAGTCATAATCAGTTGCTGTCCTTCGCCATTCGGCAACGGATCATAGTCAGTCACTTCACGCACTTCATCACGCAAGAACGTTCCGGAAGAAACGATCTTATCAATCTGAGTGGCGTTTTCAAGAATGCTGACAGGTAATACTTTAGAAACTTTGATACGTTCACCATTCTTGTATTCTTTTTTTGTAATGATTTTCGCCATTAATTCATCCTGAAGCTTCTTCATCAGTGGTGCGATACACAACTTCCGAAAGGCTTGAAGGTTAGAATCAAGTTCAGCTTTTTCACCATAAATAAGCGCCGTAGGAACTCCTATGGCGTTGGCTACATCATCTATCAACGATGTTTTCATTTTGTTCAGCTCATCAAGTGATTGATTGGAAACCCCTTGTTTGTTGGTGTATTCCTCGTACTCGAATCCTTTGATTTTTGCTACAATTGCTACAGACTTTGTTTTGAATGCATTGTAGACCTTGTCAATATACTCTTGTAATCTTTGACTTCGTGTCTTGCCGTCTTTTCCTTTTTCTTCGTTAATACTTCCGGTCGAATCGATAGACACCGATCCACGAATTTGATTATTTCGCATTGCAATTTCAATGATTCGCCCAAATAACTCGGAATAGTCCTCAAACAAGCCCTTTGTAAAACGATCAAGTTTATCATTGTTGTATTCAATGTAGATCACATCTGATATATTGAAGCTTTTTTGAAATACATAGTTCTTTACTGTTACGCCAGTGAACAAATCATCATAAACGGCATATTCCGTACGAGAAAAATCATCAGCGATTAGCAATTGATTATCTTCGGTGAAAATGACCAGCACTTCATTATCATCCATAAGTCGGTAGAAAAACTTTTCCCAGAACGTTGCAGCCGACATATCATTGTTGGGTCGAACATTCAAAATGTATTCCCAATCAGCGGTGCCATCTTTGTTTTTGAACTTTACTTCCAACGTGGACATTGTTCTTGCTACAAAATCAAGCACTGTGTTCTTAGCCATGATTTTCAGATATGCTCGAGCAGATTCATCATCCCCATAGACAAGATCGGGAATCCAGTCTGAGGGTTCTTCGTTACGTATGGACTGCTTAAAGACATCAAATAAACTCACATATTTTCACCACCTTTCAAGGTAAAATAAAAAGCCCTATTTCTAGGACTTGATTCCATTTGATATTTGAATACTTTTGCCAGAATCTAATTTGTATTCAACTTTCAATAGTGATAATAAATTAGATTCTTTATTTCTTTTTTTGTAAGTCTCCCTAATATTTTTCCGTTCTATAATTGACTTATACCTTTTTGTATCTTCAATAAAATACTCTTTTAATACATCTTCCAAAAAATCAGGGTGACTAAAATGTTGTTTTAAACTAATATCTAAATCATCTCCAAAGAATGAAGTTTTTATTAATTCTACCCCCATACCTGTGCCACGATTTGTAAATAAAGCGTTAATAAAAATTATGTAAAATTCATAATTCTCGATCTGTCCACGTAGTATTCCGATATACATTCTATAATCTTGGTAAGAAATATCATTTGATTCATATTTACTATTTAACAGTTTCAATATTCTATGAAATACTTTTAAATAACTTCCGAATTGATAGTATGCGTTTATAAAATAATTATTTAAAGTTTGACTGTATCCATCTAATTCCTTATTCATTGTAGTTAAATAATCAGTTTTTAAATCAAGATTAACTTTTTTACAAGTATCGTTATTATTCCTGAGACTCAAATTTTCACCTAATTTATCCATTTTTTTTGAAATGCTATCATTTAGATTAGTAAAATCTTTGTACTCAAGTTTACCTTGAATTTTTGTGAAAAGATTTAATAAATTGTAAAAATCTTTACTAACATTGTCTCTTATTAAGTTTTTAGACGATTCTAATTGAATCTGAATTGTTCTAATAAATACGACCAATGTCAGTGTAGGTCCTAAAATCGAAATTATCAGTTTTGTTCTCTCTAAAATCAAATTGTCAGAAATTGAATTTTTATCAGGGATAACAATTCCGGACAGTATCACTGCGAAAAATACTAAACCTAAAATTCCTAAAATATATAGTATCCAAGATACGTTTTTTCCTTTTATCCTCATAAAACCACTCCTTTTAACAGGAGTATACCTTAAAACTCAATTTCATCCAACATATCAAAGGCATCATCGTAGTCATAATCAATGATTTCATCAGCACGCCATAGGCAGTATTCAAAAGCCTTGAATCCGTCTGTTTTACGCCGAACCTCTTCTTTCTTCTTGTATGATTTATTTCCATCACCGTTAGTCTTGACTAGTACATTGTTTGTGTACCAGCGCATCAATGGATTGTCACCAAAAATAATGTGATTATTTGCGAAAGCATCTTCAATTCTAGGTGCTAACAGATTATCTGCAGCAGTTGGGTTTTTAATCACTTCGATTTCAAATCCTTCCTCCAAAAACAATGGCCGCAATAAATCCATGCGAAAATTATCGGCTACTATTTTCGTTATGCCGTATTTTTCCCGTTGCTCAACAAACCAGCCGACAACTGTTTTAGGATCGATTGTGGGCCCATCTATGACCGTCAGCAACCTTTTTTCTTCCCATTCCCTTATCGGTGCGAATTTTTCTTTTGTAGTTTCAGAAGCCTTTCGAGAATAACCGTAGTAAATGTCCACAAATTGCTTTCTAACGAACGAATGGGTCTTGAATACATAATCATCCCCTTCCCGAAACAAAAGCCCACAGGCGGCGAAATCTCGCAAACTAGCATAGTCTAAACCGCCGATGGCTTGTTTGCCAATTAGATTCGTTGGAAACGGTCTGTTTGTTGCTAGAATTTCTTCACGACTAGCCACCGATCGCTCTAAATCTGTGACAGGCAAATTCATACGCTTAGTCATGAACTCTTCTCTGTTGCTTGGGTCGTCTTCTAAATCCTCGTATTCTTCCATAACAGTTTCGTAGAGATTGTCCGCATACTCAGATAGCGGATGATGAAACATTGGATTTGCTAACTCCCAGTTATCTGGGTCATTGACCTGGTCTTCTGAATCAAGTTTGCAGATGAATGGAAAAAGAGCATTGAAACGGACTGAACCACTCAACACTCTTTTCGCTTTTTCTTTCATGTTGTCCAAGAAACCCTCACGAACATAACCATCAGTACCTACATAAAACTCCCTCGGGTTCGGACGTTTTCCAAGCCCACTGATATGAACTTTTACATCTTTGTTAGATTCGTATCGATGAATTTCATCAAAAGCTACTGCTCCATCACGTAATCCGTCTTTTGTATCGCCGTTGCTGGTACGGAATTTTATCTTGCTGCCAGTCTTTTTGCTGGTGATCACTGACTTGCCATATTCGAAAGCTTTTTGCAGTGTTTTGTTCCGTTTGATCGTATTGTATATCTCTTCGAATGATGTTTTAGCTTGATCCTCACTATTAGCAACGATCGAAACATTGTAGTCCATGATGCCGTGCATTTCAGTCTGAAGGAAATTCAGCACGACTGATAACAATCCGTTTTTACCACCGCCACGACCAAACATCCAAAGGAACTTGCGGTAGACATTCCGGTCATTCTTTTTGAAATAAAAAAAGATAAATGCGATTAAGAACTTCTGGAATGGCTGCATTGGGAAATACCATTTCTCACCATAAGCAATGCACTTATCAATCATCACATCATCGAAGTAAACATCATCCCGACTAAGAACATCACGTTCTAAATACTCAATTAAATCTGCTCGCTCTTTGTTAAACTTTATTTTCCCTGATTTGAATTGTTCGATATAGTAATCAACATGTTTTTGATGAATCATGTTAGATCACTCTCATCGTAATCATCTTGATTATCAGTGACTACTTTACCGTTCAAATCATCAAGGTTAAGGTCTTTACCAAGAGCAATAATTGCACGAGAAATCGTAACTTTTTGAGCGATTGCTGGGTTAGTTTTAAGATACGTTTGAGTGCCGTTAAAGCCTTCGACAATTGGTCCGTATTGCTTAACAGCTTTATCCATTTTTCGATAAAGCCTAACTAAATCAAGGTATCTCTCAACTTTTTCAAGTTCCATCTGATCGTTTACGTCAATCTGTCTCAGCAACTGTTTCTTTAAATCTGACATCTTCAAAGGCTCTCACCCCCCTAGCAAAAAATTTTAGTCATAAATTTGGACAGTTGACCCCTCCCACCGGTTCCCTTGATTGGGATTTGACCCCAAAATAATTCGACCGGGGGTATGTTGGTCCCCACTTTGGCTTACTTTTTTATTCATTTTTGGGATTCTTTTTTCTTGGGTTGTCACTCACCACCACTCATCATCCCACTTTCTCTTCTTTGGTTGCCCACGATAGTTCATTCGATCGTGTCGCTTGTTGTGACAGTCTTTGCATAACGTTCTTAGATTTATTGGATCAAACGCCAGCTCTGGATTTGTTTCTAACTCTTTGATGTGATCGACTTCCAGTATCGAATCATACTGTGTGGTCAGTCTGCCTTCGGCTTTACACCATAGGCATTCATAGTGATCTCTCTCAAGTATTTGTTGCCTTAGATTTCTCCATTTAGTCGATCCATAGAACCTAGCTCGATCTGCTTTGGTTTTAACAACGGGTATCATTGTTCTTTAGCTAACTGTTCAGTGTAGATAGTGATCAATGCACGCTGTACTTGTAAGATTCCATCTACTCCAAGCTGAATAACATCCAACTTCATTCGCTCTTTCAGAAGTGTTGTATTAACAGGCGCCTCAAGCGATCGCTTCATCGTGTAGTAGTTCAGTGCTGCAAGTTCGTCTACCTTTAGTCCGTATGCCGTTATGACTTTCCAGAACAGATCAGCAATAGCATCCATGTCCTTCTCTTCTCGTAACTGAGTTAGCATTTTGATGAAGTCATCTTGTTTCTCTTTAACAGATTTCTTTTTGTGTTCCTGTGGTTTCTTCATTGTCATCGCTCCTTTTTGGTAAAATAAAAAGACGTCCAATAGGACATCTCTCTATGATTTATTATATTTCTTTAACTATGTTCTCAAAATCCTCTGGATTCGTGGATTCCCCGAATACCGCTTCAAAATTACCTTCATGCATGGTCAAATATGAAAAGACATGATCAAAAACAGATTCCTTATATTCACTAAATTCTTCAGATTCTCCGTCAATACTTTTTTTTGTAGCTAATAGAGCTATTGAGAATTTGACTAATGCAGAACTCGAAGAACCAAGTTTGCAAACTTTGAAGTCTTTTGTCGCTGTATCTCCAGGATGTTGTTCTTCTATCGAAAAGTTTTCTTTATTTATGATCACCTTCATCACCCCCATTCAAGTAAATCATACAATTTACAATAAATGAAAGCAATAACAAAAAGACAGCACTAGCGAATTTCGAAATGAGGTAATTCACCCATCCCAAATCAAAAGCTTTTCACTATTAGATTTCAGCCAGTTTTTTCTTGCTCGATCCTTTGTGAATTCTCTTTGCTTAGCCATTCAAGATGCGCCACCTAGCGATTTTGAATTAGTTAAGTTTTGTTTTCTCATTCTCCATTTTTCGCTTTATCCCATTCAATTTTTAAATACAAACTGATAATAACCGAGAAATGATTTATAGATTTATCATATCCTTCAAGTCGTTGGTCAACTTTCTTCAGATTATTTGTGAGATGTTCTATTCTCTCTTTTGTTTCTTTAAAATCAATTTCACTACCTTTTTTGGGAAAAGAGTTATATCTCATAAGAGTCGATCCATTTTCAAATGTAATTTCTCTATCAGGTAAATATTCAGAAATATCCTCCAAATGAAACTGTGATTCTTTCTGAGCTTTTATAATTTTACGCTTATTACCTAAAATGTTTCTGTAACTATCGTCTCTGAAGCTATCGACTAAAACATCAACACAACATCTCAAGTACTTATTTTTCCCTTTATTGTCATCATTATTATGTATAATACTTTTAGCACTCTCACTAAACATAATACCTTTATCTCCAAAAGATACGTCATGAGAAACATCTTCAGTATCATTATAACTAAAGTACAATTTTAACAACTCTGAAGCTTCTTCTATTTTTAACCATTGTTCATGGTAGTCAATTTCTTTTTTTTGTAAAGATAATAAGAGAGATATTAGATCTGAAGATTTGTGACGAACTTCATTAATCCATTCAATTCGGGCTTTGGCTTTTAAATCTGCATCAATCTTCTTTTGCTCCATTCTTCTTTGAGATTCAGCTGTTTTTTTTGAATTAGTGTAACTCAGACAAGAAAATAAAGCCGATGATGCTGATCCCCCAAAAGCAATAATTGCTGCAATGCTTGACCACATAAAGATACCATCGCTATCAAAAAAAATTCTTTCCCACATGACAATTAACCTCCGATACTTTTAGTTAATTATCACTTAACTATCCATTTCTTTCAACATAAGATCAGCTTCAATCGAAACTTTCAAATTAACTACAGAATTGAGTTTGATTTCTCGTTTTTTCATGTGCTCCTCTCCTTTTGAACATAATAAAAACACCTAATAAATTATTAATCAGGTGTTTTACTAGAATTATCTTGTTTTGGTTTAAATTTTTTTATCTTATATAAATCGTCAACCTCGTTTATGAATGTGGTCTGTAAATCATTAAGGGTTTTTATAAAAATAACTGACGCCCCCAATAGGAAAATTGTGTAGTATGTGTTCTTTAGATTTTCAAATGACTCATTCGCTTTAGCTAAAATACTTTCTTTATTTTCGTTAGTCTCTATATGTTCCGAAACTTCATTTACTATTTTATTGCCATCAGCATTAATCCCAATTACACCTTGATTCAAAATCGGCAAAACGGACATAATCATTACTAATACAAGTGACATTTTTTTCAATCTGTAATACTTTCGTATATTTTTCTTTTTATCTTCATATTTGCTTGGCTCATCTTCTAGGTTGATTTCTTTATTATTAGTATAGATTTTTATTAGGTAAATGGAAATACCCGCATAAATTAAAATTAAAACCAAAATAGCTGTTAATAAGATGTTGAAATTCATTTTAAAACCCACTCTCCTTTTCTCTAATACAAATATATTACCAAATTAAAAAAGAAAAATAAATATAAAAAAAGACAGCAAGAGCGAACTCTGAAACAATATGATCCACCTCTTTCAAAAAATTGTGCTGTCTTTCGTATCCGTCAAAGAAGTAAAGCGATGAGGGATTAGCCCCCTTTCGGCATTTAGATTAGTGTGAGTAGTCCAACAACCCTCTCTCCGTTTCTTCTACGCTATTACTATAACCCGTTTAAATCAAGAAATATACACAGGCTTTGAGGTCGCATTTTGTGGCAATGTCAAAACAAACTTAATTGATCTTGGTCTGCTGAATAGTAGTCCATTTCTTCTTGCTTCTTCAAGCGTTCCTCTCGCCGTGCCTCATACTCATCCACGAATGATAATGTCTTGCGAATCTCTGTATGCCGCTTTCTTATATAAGATACGCTGTAGCCTGTAGCATCTGCTATATCATAAACATCCATGTCATCAATATACTTTAATTTAACAATTTGATTGTCTGCACCGCTGAACGAATCAATCAATTCCATCAGTTCAACTTTTTCTTTTTCAAGCAGCTCTAGTTCATTCTCTATGATCCTGATGTTTTCTTCCAACGATGATGATCTTGAATTTTTTTCAAGGCGCACGTTTGCTAAATCACCGTTGACCCACCGTTCCAATTCCAACTTACTTTTGTTAAGATTCCATTTCATGAAGAGGATCTGCTCTTCTAAATCTTGATAATTTTTAAGCCATTGGTACCTCACAAACGCCACCCCTTTATGGTAAAATAGTCTTGTCACAGGTCACTTACCCAAAAGGTAGTGGCTTTTTTATTTTCCTTCTCTATCGTCCATCTTCTTTCCAACAATTACTGCAACGACCATTATCATTACGAATCCTGTGAACACTAAAACTCCAACTGTCATAATCATCCTCCACTTTCCATCGCATCTCGCACCAGCGGATCATCGATAATAATCTTGTACTTCATCTGCTCATGCTGCAGTTGCTGTTCTAGCTTCACGATTTGCTTTTGCTGGTCCACAATTGTATAGGATAGCCAACTCAAGCCAGCGATTGTTAGCAGTATTGATACAATAGCTAATACTGCATATTGATTAACTTTCATTAGCTTGCTCCAATTCACTCAACACATAGTTGCTAAATACTTTTATTACTTGAGCAAACTCCTTGTCTTCAATCTCAGGGCCATCATCCCGTGCAAAATAATCTTGTAAAGCTAGATAATAAGGATAGCCTTGATCCACTTTATGATTATGATAGAGTGTTACTAATAAACCTAGATGCCAATGTTGAGAGTCGTTTAAAGTTCCTTTTTTCGGTATTGGATCTTGCTTATTCATCTTATCCCTCCTATTTGCTATCGTTGACGATTGCGGAATTTCTTGAATATGATTTTAGCCCGTTTTTGGCGCTTATTTTTGATAAAATATAGTTATAAGGTGGTGAGAAAATGTCTAACAAAGATTATATTAATTTAATAAATGATGAATTCGAAAGAACCGGAGCAACTTCTTTAACGAAACGTACTTCCCCTGAGCTATTCTCGAACTTTGAAGACTTTGGTATAGTTCCTTATCTAAGACTATACTTTTTCGTAAAAACCGTAGAATTTAAGCACGATTTCGATCATGTTTTAATAAGAAAATCTTATTTAGATTAGTTTTATCGAACTAAATATTCTTTTAGAACCGACTGAAATGTCGGTTCTTTATTTCGTCTGATAGCTGAATAATCCACTCTTTTCAAAGCTGCAGCTGAAACATATTCCTCACTGATGCTTGCAATATGCTCGCAAAGCTCTTGGGGAATTCTTGAACGGTCAACGCTGCCCTTTATCCCTTGTGTACCTGTCTGCGATCCACGAGGTGCAGAAACATGACAAGGTGCTCCATTCTTGCACATCGGTTTAAATTTCGGCTCTGGATGATTTGTCCATATATCCGTTGGCTTCATGCGTGTATCGCCGTACTGACAATAAGTTACTGTATATCGTGGTAAGTCTTTCATAAATCGCATCTTCCGCATCCCACCTCTGGGATTCTCGATAAAGAAGAGTTTAGGATTCAAATCTTGAATCAATTTCAGCATATGTTGATTTGTTAAATCACAAAATGATGCATACTCTGATTTCGCGGCTAGATTTCCATCTGGTTCTTTCGTTCGATGATGACTGATTGCAGCGATACTGTATGATGTGCAATCTGGACTGGCCCATATCACATCTGGTTGTCCGAATCTAAGCAAGATATCTTGTGCAGTGATTTTTGAAATATCGGCATACCAGTCAATATTTTCATGCTTTCTATCCCACTCGATAGAAAAAACTTCGTGACCTACTTTCTCAAAAGCTTTTCCAATCGATCTGGTACCGGCAAATAATTCTAATAATTTCAACTTTTCATCTCCCTTAAAAATGATATGATTGTTATCGAGGTGATATTATGACAACTTTTAAAAGGCTTTCCGCAAGGGATACACGATTTATTAATACAAAAAACACTTACGCAGAACCTTTAAATCTTTTTTACGAATATGCAGAGATGTTGACTAAAAAAGCTGGTAAAGTAAAAGTAAGATCTAATAAAGCAAAAGATTATCGAGATTATTTAGTACGCTTTATTATTTTTTACGAAGATTTTTTCCATGATACTATTGCCATTGATAATCTTTTAACATCAAATAGTCTTCAGAAATTTGAAAAAGTTTATCACCTAGATGGGTTCAAAGCTTTCAATCAACAATCACATAATTTTTACAGCGCAACGATTTCTTGTTTTAAATCCTTTTTAACGGCAAGAACTGACCTTGCAGAATCTATTAGTGATGAGATTCTTAATATTGAACTTTCTGAATTATCTAGTATTCAAGAAGATTCAATTACAACTTCAAAATCCCCTAAGGCTAAACCGAATAGAACATTGCCAACTGTAAAAGGACAAGCTTTTCCACGTGATATAAACGAAGCAATACAAGCTAAAAAGAATAGCAAGTGGTTATGCGAGTTGAATCCCACTCATAAAACTTTTGTTTCTCAAACTGATGGTAAGCCTTTCGTGGAAGCACATCATTTAATCCCAATGGCTGTACAAGACAATTTTGAATTTTCGTTAGATTTTGCTGATAACATCGTTTCACTTTGTCCAAATTGTCACCGTTTAGTTCATCATGCTGACAAGCAAACTAGAAAATCTGCAATAATTACTCTATATGAAACCAGAAAACACTTATATCCAAAATATGAAATAGAGGTTAATCAAAGACTTATACTCTCATACTATGGAATACTTGATAATTAGAGGCTGATAAATCAGCCTTTTTTAATTGGCTAAATCTTAGCCTCCTATTGCTCTATCTTGGTTGATTGTGGAATCAATCAATCACGTATCTACTTTTAATTAAATCGATTGAAAGAATTACATACCCCTCTTTTACAAACTCTTTTTCATTTTCTTTTCTGCCAAATATTCCTGTTACACTTGCAAAAACCATTGATCCGGTGTATTCATTGGTTTCTCGATCGAAGCTTTGAAGCAAAAGCATGTCATTTACTCTAAATGGTCTATCGTCTTTCCTTATTTCAAATGTTTTACTTCCTAGCTCTAAATCTCTAAAATATACAGGATCAATCTTTAACTCGTGGCACATACGTTGATTTTTCATTCTAAAATCATTCAAAACATTCTCCCCCTTCTAGTCGGTAATTTCTGTCGTTACTAAATTTTCATATCTACAAACATTTATAGTATTTATTTATTTTGTTTGTTTATTATGGTATTTTATTTAAAAGGAGTGATTCTATGGCGAACAATATTGAATTTGAAGTTGAAAAAGTTTATAAAGGCAGAACCAACGAAATCTTTGTTATTACTGATCCCGAGACACAGGTACAATATATTCAAACAATTGTTATCGGTTCTGACGGAAAAGGCGTCGCAATTACACCAAGACTAGAGCCAGATGGAAGTATTCATTATAAGGATTAATTAGATCAACTTGTGTTGGTCTTTTTTCTTTCCAAGTTGGTAATTTCTTCCGATTCTGGAATTATTTCAGGTCACTGGACTTAACGAAAACACCATTGACCATGTTTCCAGTCCGTCCTTTGATTTCGTCATAAGCAAAATTCAAGCACTCGTATAAATCCATATCATTTTGCATTGCCAAGATGATCAGGGTTACTACTACATCGCCAATACCATCACGTAATGCATCTCGATCGTTTCTTGCTAATGCAGCTGCAACCTCACCAGTTTCTTCGACAACTTTCAACATTTGTTTGCTAGAATCTGCTTTATCCAATCCTTTTTCTTTTGACCATTGTTCTACTAATTCAACTAACTCATTCATGAATTTCCCTCCAATTATTTTGATTAATCGTAATCAACCCCATCGTCAATGGTTCCACTCCAATCCTTATAGCGGTAAGTCCTTCCTTGTTTATCTTCATGACCATAACGTAATAAATCGCTCATCGTTCGATTTGCTTTTTTGCACTTCCGACATACGTCTTTCCAAGTACCTGTGAAAATCACTTCGCCTTTGTAAAGAACCTCTACAATTCGCAAATGGGATTGCTCCCCTCTCCAGAGTTCAACACGCAATGCTTCCAGCTCTTCCTCGCTTATTGGATCAATCTCTCGATCATCAAGGTTAGATAGATAAAGCAATCGTTGTAGTTTTAAAGCACGTTCTCTGTGACGCTTCTTTTTTTCATGTTCTTTCTGCTTCATCGCCTGTTGGTTCTGTTTCATGTTGATCACCTCCTGCATCTGCTGGCTTATACACATATTCATAAGGTTCCCACTGCTTATTTCCGAGAAGGCGATAGTACTTCCCTGCAAGTGTAATAATAAAATGATAGGTATCTGCCTTCTCCGGAACGTAACATCTTGCATAGTATTGACGGTAATTCTTGGGATTGTTAGAAAAATACTCAACCGTCCATCCTCGTACCTCGCAAAACATGGTGAATTCGACACGTGCTACTTTAAAACTGGTTATTCTTTCATCCATAGGATCACCAATTCGTTTTATTCAGAAAATCGATGTAGCCCGGCGTAGCAACCTGATATTCTTCCAACTCTTCTTCAAGAATGTACTGACGGCCATATTTTGCTTTCATGTTCTGCCACTCACTCCATGGGATAAACCCAACGGTCTTTTTGATCATGCAGCAAACACCTGCCATCGCTCCTAATTTTTGATGGAGATCCAACAAGGCCTCTTGATTTTGTGTGATCACTGATTTTTTTAATCGATCCGTTGTAGTCATCTTTGCTTCAAAAACAATGGCACGTCCATCCCAAAGAGTGCCTTTATAATCTGGTTGAGCTTTCCCGATCGGATAAACGATCATTCTGCCATCGCCGAGTATCTGCTTCACACGAAACGGTTCAGGCGTTTTTTCAATTAAAGCTATTTCTTTTGTTCTGTAGTACCAGCATCCTTGATCAATCATTTTTTCAAAGATATCGCCCAAATCATTGTTGACTCTATTTTGGAAATTTCTTGAAGACATCATTTCTACCTACTTTCTGCATTAGTTCAGTAATAAATCCTTCTTTGTCGTTTTGTCCAAATGTATCTAATATTCTGCGGTAAATGCGCTCATAGTTTGCTTTATCTTCAAAGCAAACGAATTGTGAATACCGATCACTCTTAACTATTCCTGTATATGCTGACTGATCATTTAACTTGTTTGATGCAGCATCGCAAATTTGCTGATTTTGAAGAAATCGGATTTCCTTTTCTTCTGATTTGATTTCCAATGTTTTAATACATGGAGAAAATTTCCCTTTGTTTTGATCATCAATGTTTAATATCAAAAAAACTTCCTGCATCATGTCGATACAATCTGATTTATCAAAGCAGGCGACGAGATACGTTTGTTTACTTTCCATTTCTACCTCTTTCTCTATCCATCATCATTTCTGAACAGTTCGATTTTGAAATACCATCCACGATCCTCATCGTAAATTTTCAATATATCTCCTAAAATTCGGTATTGAGGAAACCTCTTAAGAATTTCCTCTGCTCCATCATCATTGGACATACCTAATTTATTTAGTTTTCTAAATGACCAATAATCATCATTCGTTGTTTCGTGTGGTTCTTTAAGGTTTCGACTCTTGGACCATCGCTTTTGACCTTTCTTCCACTGGCGATTTTCCCATTTCTCTTGACCAGTTAAATAATTGACCAAGCCTTGCATTCCATCTGAATCGTATTGAATGTTTTGCACTTGCCTTCGACCAAGAGGCTGCTTCTTCTTACCTCGCCCTTTAGACCAAACACTCTCGATTGCATCCCTTGATGGACCATTGTTTAAAACGATATGGTGATGGATTCGAGTGATATAGCCTACTTCCTCATCGTATTGATACGAGGTAAACCACATGTACTTGAGTTCGACCCCTTCTTTCTCATAGAGTCTTTTTAGTTTTTTCAAAGTGTTTTCTTGATCACGCTTGGCATCAGCAGGCTTTTCAGGTAGAAATTGATCGGAATAAGTGAACGTGGCATAGTAATCTTTCTCTCCAAAATTTGCATATAGAAACAATGCAGCCTTTCTTTTACTTTGGGCTTGATTCCATCTTGCTTGAGATAAACCAGTGACTTTTTTTCTCCTACCTCTGGGTTCTCTGCATTTTCGTTCCTGCTCGATCGTCCTACTGTAAAGTCGGATTTCTATATATGGTCCTGCTTCCACTCTGCGTTCTCTAACAAATGATTTCTTCATGACAAACACCCCAGAATTTTCTACGTCCGTTAAGTTAGTATCTAATACAAGGACGATAAAACGCCGAAATAGCAGCGTTTTTTGCAAAAATAGTCTGAGGATGGTATACTTATCTTGTCGGAGATAAGAAATACCATTCTCAGAAGTCGCCAATTTGGCGGCTTTTTTATTGTTCTGAAAACTGGAAAAGAACCTTTTCTTCGGTTGGTTTTCCAAGATGAAAAATATGATGATACAATGTCCTTCCACGCAGCTGAAACGTCTCTACTCTGCCTCGCTCAGTTTTCGCTTCAATACTGTATACATAATTCTTTCCACGTTTCCTCATACGAACCTGCATGACAATTGCAGGCATTTTTTCCAAGTAATCGATCGCCTTTGATAACATCTACATCACCTGCAGCTTTCACTCATCTTCGAACAAATTTATCTGTCCAGAATTATTGACATCAATTGGATAAACAACTGGTTCCAATTCTCGTTTCGGTAATCCATGATTTGATTCTGCATCGATGGTAATTCCTCGATTATCACTAGTGACTTTGATTCCAACCTTTATTGAAATCGTGCGTTTTGCTTCAATATCCTTTTGTGTGTCCTGTAAATCGGCAGTAATTGTTCGAACTTCTGCATCTAGCAAACTGTTGACTTTTGCCATCAACTTATCGGCTAACGTTAGGGCTAACTTGTCGTTATTCATATTGAATTCCTCCTTTACTTACTAAATCCGGTAGCAACTTAGGGATGGCCATTTGTAACTTTTGAAACTGGTCATCTGAAACAACAAAATATAACGCAATCGTTGGTGTCTCATCACTATCAAATGAACGATCCTCTACTTCACATGTCGATTCAAACTTATTCCAGATAATCGACTTAATTTTTTGAGTGTATGGCTTAACATACATTCGATTAGTAGTGAAAATAATTTCTCTTTCTTTAAACATCTAGTTACCCTCCAATCATTAATAGGAAACAAATAGCTAACAAAATACCGTTTAACAATAAGCTGGCATAAGCAATTCCTTGTAATTGACGTGCTTTATACAATGGATTGTCATGGAGCGTAGCTAACCATTTTTTACTCATTCTTATCACCTCAATTCAATTTGTCGATTCAATCGATTCTGATAAATCAACTCCTGACAGCTCCAAAGTTCTCGAGTCGATAAGTCTCGTTGTGTTTCTGTTAACGGTCTTTTCCGATCATTAAGTTAATCATGTATGCATCTGATCTTTTCTTTTGTAAGCTCATGTATCAATAGTTCTTGGGATAATGTGTATTTCATTTGATTCCTCCTGTTTCTTCATGCTGGCGGGCATTAGATTTTTTTATTGTTTAGAAATCTTTTTATATCATCACGGTCAAATCTGGTTTCCTTACCAAAAGGTATTTGTGGTAATCCCTCAATGATCCATTCGTTAATCCGTTCTTCACCAATCCGGAGAATTTGTTTCACCTGCTTCTTCGTTGGATATGGTGGAAGGTCTTCAGCTTTGATCGATTCTCCTACCTTTTGAAGAACCTTAGCAGCAATAACTGCTGCTAATTCTTCCCCAAATGATTCTGGTATTTCTATTGGTGCTGAAATGATTGCCAAATTAATCACCTCACTTTATATTAGATTAATTATGTTCTTTTTGTAGCGTTTTTGCGACTTTTTTACCAAAAAAAATTTGAACTGCTTCTTCTCCAGATAATGGAACAACTGCTGTGATCTTCTGAGCTTCTTCTACAGAAAAACCTTTCCCCTCACCTTTTAATTTTCTATAGAAAGTACTTCTATTTACACCAATTAACTCGGCTACTCTTTGCTTTGTGTTCCTTTGTTCGATAATTTCATCCAATCTTTCAACATCAACTGGCATGTTTTCACCTCCTATTTTTGTCGCATTAATGCAACTCACACTTTTATAATACAAGCGACAAAAATATTTGTCAACACATTTGTTGCATTTATGCGATTAATAAGTTGCATTTTTGCAACACATCTGATAATATTTATTTAAAGAAAACTTATGGAGGTATTCAAATGGAAGTGGGAGAAAGAATTAAGCAGAGAAGGAAGGAACTAGGATATAATGCTGATTACTTGGCATCTAAATTAGGTGTTTCAAGATCTACCATCTTCCGTTATGAAAAAGGGGAAATAGAGAAACTTCCTACCGAAGTACTTGAAAAGTTAGCGATCTCTCTAGATACAACTCCCGGATATTTAATGGGATGGACAGAAAAACCTCAAGATAAATTATTGAACATATATAACCAATTAGATATTCAAAAGCAAGATGAGGTTTATAACTTTGCCAAGTTTAAACTTAACGAACAGAATAAGGAGATTTTTACTATAGCCGCTCATTCGGATGATCCTAATAAAAAAATAACTAAAAAAGAATTTGAGGATCTTAATAGATATCTTGATGAGGCTGATAAAAATTTTGATGGTAAGTAGGGTTGTGTATGAATGATTTTGAAAACCTTTTAGATAAAGTTAATACAGAAGTACCAGTTATCGAGTTAACATTAGAAGAGGATACTGGATATACTGGTCTTTATAGAAATAACCGTATCTACTTAGACAAAACTAAATCAAATAGAAAAAAGAAAGTTGTCTTGGCTGAAGAATTCGGGCATCATAAAAGATCCATTGGAAATATTCTTAATTATAAAGATCCTGATGCTTGGAAGGAAGAATGGAAGGCTAGAAGATATGGAATTGAACTATTAATAACTTTAGATGATCTTTTAGATTGTGCTTTAAATGGTTGTAATAATATTTATGAATGCAGTGAACACCTAAATGTAACACCAGAATTCTTTGAAGATACTCTCATTCATTACTTCAATAAGTATGGAAAATATCATTACCATCGTAACTTTAAGTTTACATTTGACTATGAATTTATCTTTGTTGAATCTCTAAAAGTATTTGGATAAAAAAGAGCCTATAGAAGCGGCTACTTCTAATAGGCTAGCTCATTTCTGAGACATTACAAAATTATTATATCAAAGAAATGAGGAAAAGAAATGAAAAAAGTAGTAATAGGGTTATTACTTTCTACAATGTTTTTGGGCGCATGTACTTCAAATGCAAAAACTACAACAGAAAATAGTAGCACAATCAAAAGTTCTGAAAACAGCACTTCTGAAAGTACGACAGAATCAATAGCACTCTATGTATCACGTCCTGCTTATTATTTAGAAAACAACAATTTTCATTTAGCTGGAAAAGCAGATCCACAAAAGACTGTTACAATTACAACAAGTGGCGAACTAGTAAAAGAAATAACACCTAGTGAAGATGGAAGCTTTAGCATCACTGTTCCCTTACCTGAAACAGAAACTCAGGATTTTGAATTAACAGATGGCACCACAAATGAAAAGGTATCCATAAAATCTAAAGCTGAGCTTCAAAAGGCAGCTGATGAAGTTGAAGCGAAACGAAAAGAGCAAGAAAAACAAAAAGCTGAAGCTGAGAAAAAAGCTGCTGAAGATGCAGCTGCAAAAGAACAAGCTGAAAAAGAAGCCGCTGAGAAAAAGAAAAAAGAAGCTGAAGAAGCTGCAAAAAAAGCTGCTGAAGAAGAAAAAGCTAGTTACGATACTGGTGTTACGTTTGAAAATCTCGCTCGTAATCCAGACACATATTTAGCAGAAAAAGTTAAGTTTTCTGGAAGGATTATTCAAGTTATTAAAGGTGATGATCAATCACAATTCAGATTTGCTATAGATGATAATTATGATCAAGTAATTTTAATTGAAATATCCGAAGATCAGCTTTCGAATAATCGACTTTTAGAAGATGACTATATTACTATTCGTGGAGTATCTTTTGGAGAATATACTTATACTTCTGCTTTAGGTGGAGAAATTACAGTTCCTGCTGTAGTGGTGGATTCTTTTGAAATGAATAACTAAATAAAGGAGAAAATGAAATGGGATTATTTGATGGTATACTTGGCAATGCAACCGACATAAAACATGAAGAGGTAAAAAAAGAGTTGTCAGCTGTTCTTATGCCTGATGAAAATATTGATTTAGCTTTCAAATTAGTTAGGGACTTGATTGTGTTTACCGACTATCGCCTAATTGTAGTAGATAAACAAGGTATAACAGGAAAAAAAGTAGATTACAAAACGTTTCCTTATAAAAGTATCTCAAGGTTTAGCGTAGAAACAGCTGGGCATTTTGATTTAGATGCAGAATTGAAGATTTGGATTTCAGGTGCTGTTGAGCCTGCTCAAAGCCTCCAGTTCAAAAAAGATAAAAGTATTACTCAAATTCAGCAAGCGCTAGCCACTGCTATACTGAAATAAAACAAACACGCCCCTCTTTCTTGGCAGACAAGGAGCGTGCTAACAAAAAACTGATGTTTATTTGTTGTACATAATTATACCAAATTGAAAGGAGTGATGCCACCTCGTTCTACATGCTGGCGGGCAAGAAAGGACGATAAATAATGATAAAAAAGTATAAGAAGAAAGATGGATCTACCGCCTATATGTTTCAGATATACTTAGGCGTTGACCCTATTTCTGGTAAAAAGAAACGAACAACGAAACGAGGGTTTAAAACACAGCAAGAGGCAAAGCTTGCACTTGCTCGTTTACAACTAGAATCAAAAGAACCTGATTTCATCACTGAAACAACAAAAACATTTGAAGAAGTATGCAATATGTGGTTAGAGCAATATAAAAACACAGTAAAGGCTAGTACTTACACTATTCAAAAAGTTGCGATAGACAAACACATTCTCCCTTTATTTGGTCATATCCGAATGAGTAAGATTACTATTCAATTTTGTCAAAAACAGGTAAATCATTGGTTTAGTTACTATAAAAAATACTCCAACTTAATCGGTATCACGACATCAGTATTCAATTATGCTATCAATATCCGGTTACTCAATAATAATCCAATGGATGGTGTAATTCGACCTAAGAAACAGCAAAAAGTAGATGAAGAGGACTACATCGCTCCTTTCTATGATCGTGAACAGTTGCTTACTTTTTTGTCGGTGGTAAAAGAAAACTATTCAGAACAATTATTTGTGATGTTTCGCATTCTTGGTTATACGGGTCTCCGCAAAGGAGAATTGCATGCATTACGTTGGAAAGATATTGATTTCGTTAAGAAAACTCTTACCGTTAAACAAACACTAGCAACTATTCAGAATTGGGAGTTAGTTTTTCAGCCGCCGAAGACAAGAAAAAGTATTCGTACTATCTCTTTGGATGATGAGACGCTGGGTCTGATAAAAAAATGGAAATTACACCAACAAAAATTTCTTTTTCAGTTTGGCATAAACTCATTATCTCAAGGTCAATTGCTCTTCCCTTCTACTGAAAACAAACCGCTTTATCTAGATTACCTGAACCATAATCTTTCGAAAATCCTGAAAGAAAATAATTTGCCTAAAATGACTGTCCACGGATTTAGACATACTCACTGTAGTTTACTATTTGAAGCAGGTGTTTCAATAAAAGACGTGCAGGAACGAATGGGCCATACTGATATTAAAACTACTATGAACATATATGCTCACGTAACTGAACAAAGAAAAGAAAAAACTGCTCATGACTTTGCAAACTTCATGGCAAACGGCAGCCCAGATCCAGATAAAAATACTAGGGGTAGTCAAAGGGGTAGTCAAATGTAAAAAAAGAGATTTCCCTATAAATAGGAAAACCTCTAGAAAGCTGATGAGACAGCCCTTGGACAATGTTTGTCTTATTCTGCAGCGTTTGTGTCTTTGAGACCGTATTTTTTGTTGAAACGGTCCACACGTCCGTCTGCTTGTGTGAATTTTTGACGTCCAGTGTAGAATGGATGTGAATCAGAAGTTACTTCGACACGGATCAATGGATACGTGTTGCCGTCTTCCCACTCAACAGTTTCTTGAGAATTCTTTGTAGAACCTGATAAGAATTTGAAACCAGTAGTTGAGTCCATGAATACAACTGGATGATAATCTGGATGGATATCTTGTTTCATTTCTTCTTCTCTCCTTTGCCCTGGCTCATTTGCTTCACCAGAGTTGATTTGTCGATTTTACAACATGACTATCTTACCATGTTTGGTTTTTAGATGCAATTATCTTTTTATATTTCTTTTTTGCCGTTTGTCTCCGAAATGGACATCATGAAAAGCCGCTAAAAACTCTTCATTGTTCTTTGTTTTACGCAAGAATTGAATGAATTGTTCTGTGAACTCCAAGGAATCCCCCAACATGTTGTTGCGTAAGCGCCAGGTTTCTTCCAATTGCTCGCTGCTCATCAGCAATTCCTCTTTACGGGTACCAGATTTCTTGATGTCGATCGCTGGGAAGATCCGACGTTCTGCTAAGCTGCGAGAAAGCTGCAGCTCCATATTGCCGGTTCCTTTAAACTCTTCATAGATGACATCATCCATGCGGCTGCCGGTATCCACCAGTGCGGTGGCAAGAATCGTCAAACTGCCGCCTTCTTCAATATTACGGGCAGCGCCAAAGAATTTCTTCGGTTTGTACAAAGCAGCTGGATCGATCCCGCCGCTTAGTGTACGTCCGCTTGGAGGAACGACTAAGTTATAAGCTCTCGCCAAACGAGTGATACTATCCATCAAAATCACGACATCACGCTTGTCTTCCACCAAGCGCATCGCCCGTTCTAGTACCAATTCTGAAACACGGGTATGATTGCTAGGCTGTAGGTCAAAGGTTGAAGAAACCACGTCACCCTTGACACTACGTTCTAGATCAGTTACTTCTTCTGGACGCTCGTCGATCAAAAGTACGATCAATTCCACCTCAGGATAGTTGTCCGTAATCCCATTGGCAATTTCTTTCAATATACTGGTTTTCCCAGCTTTAGGCGGGGCAACGATCAGTCCTCGTTGACCAAAACCCACTGGCGCCAGCATATCGATCATCCGAGTCGAAAGACGTCCTGACGTTGTTTCTAATTTTAAATGACGGTTCGGATAAAGGGGCGTCAGCGCTGGAAAATGCGGGCGCTCTTTGGCATCTTCTGGATCTTTGCCGTTAACAGACTCAACGTGCATCAATCCATAATAGCGTTCAGATTCCTTAGGCGGGCGCGCCTTACCGGCGACTTTATCGCCATTACGCAAACTAAACCGACGAATCTGTGAAGAAGAAATATAGATATCTTCTGCACTCGGTCCATAGTTGATTGGACGTAAAAAACCATAGCCTTCTTGGCCTACGATATCCAAGATTCCTTCCATATAAAAGAAGCCTTGTTTTTCCGCCTGCGCCCGTATCACAGCCAATGACAATTCTTTTTTATTCATTTGGCTGTAATAAGGAATTCGAAACTCTTTGGCAAAGGTGTAGATCTCTTTTAAGGTTTTGTTTTCCAACTCTGCCATCGTAAGATAATCGCTCATAATTACTCCTCTATCATTTGAATATCAGCTCCAAGAGCCGTTAGTTTTTCGATGATATGATCATAGCCGCGCAAAATGTACTCGACATTAAAGACGCTAGTCGTGCCAGTCGCCATCAATCCGGCAATAACTAGACAAGCCCCTGCCCGCAAATCAGAAGCGACAACTTCTGCTCCGTGCAATTGGCTCGGTCCGCTGACAAAAATCATGTTGCCTTCTGTCGTTGCTTGTGCGCCCATCCGTGCTAATTCAGGAATATGGTTGACCCGTTTGGCATAAATCGTGTCCATAATCTCCGATGTTCCCTTTGCTTTTAGCAATAATGGTGTGATCGGCTGTTGCAGGTCTGTGGCAAATCCCGGATAAGGATAAGTTTTCACAGTCGCTGGTTTCAACTCTTTTGAGGGATGCACATAGATTTCATCTTCGCTGATATCCATTCGCACACCGATTTCTTCCAATTTCGCAATGTAGCTTTCTAGATGCTCATAAATCACATTTTTGACTGTAATGCCTTCACCCGCTGCTGCGGCTAAAGAAAGATAGGTTCCTGCTTCGATTCGGTCTGGAATAATAGAATGACGACAACCGTGCAGTTCTTCCACACCTTCGATACGAATTTCATTGGTACCTGCACCTCTAATTTTCGCTCCCATATTATTTAAAAGGGTCGCGACATCAATGATCTCAGGTTCCCGTGCAGCATTTTCAATGATCGTTTTACCTTTGGCTCTTACTGCTGCCAGCATTACATTGATTGTTGCTCCGATGGAGACCATATCTAAGAAAATCCGTTCGCCAGTCAAGCCTTCTTCTTCGGTACGCAAATACATGGCGCCATGCTCGTTGGTGACTTTTGCGCCAAGTGCTTCGAAGCCTTTGATATGCAAATCGATTGGTCGCGGGCCTAAGAAACAGCCGCCAGGCAACCCAACGACGCCTTCACCAAACTTCGCCAATAATGCCCCCATGAAATAATACGAAGCCCGTAGACTATTGATTTTTCCGTTAGGCATCGGGATCGAAACGATATTGGTTGGATCGATCTCTAGCGTATTGTTTTCAAAATGGGTCTTCACGCCCATAATTTCGATAATCTCAATTAATGAGTGCACATCTTGGATGTCGGGCACTCCTTCTAAAATGACCGGTGAATCAGCTAAGATCGCTGCCGGGATCAATGCGACTGCACTGTTTTTTGCGCCGCTAATGGTGACTTCACCTTTTAAGGGACGATTGCCGTTGATGACAATTTTTTTCATTGAATTCCACCTATACTCTTTTTTAATTTATGTGTATCATTCCAATTTTAGCACAGATTACACAAAGAAAAAAGATGCAGTATATTTTTGATCCCCGCATCAAGAATATTTTCTTAGAAAACAAAAAAACTCTTAGAATCAGTGATTCTAAGAGTTTTGATCTTTGATTAAGATTAAGCTTTACCAGCTGAACCGAACCAGTCGATGTGTTCTTCTGCATCTTTAACGATTGCAGCAACACCTGGTGCTAATAATTTACGAGGGTCGAATCCTTTGCCTTCTTTATCTTTGCCAGCTTCGATGTATTCACGAGTTGCTTTAGCAAATGATAATTGGAATTCAGTATTTACGTTTACTTTAGAAACACCCATTGAGATTGCTTTTTCGATTTGGTCTTGAGGAATACCAGAACCACCGTGTAATACTAATGGTACATCAGAACCTACTGCATCAGCGATTGCTTGTAAGTGGTCAAAAGCAAGGCCTTTCCAGTTTTCAGGGTATTGACCGTGAATGTTACCAATTCCGCAAGCTAGGTAATCAATACCAGTTGCAACCATTTGTTTACATTCTTCGATGTCAGCTAATTCGCCAGAACCGATGATTCCATCTTCTTCTCCGCCGATTGAACCAACTTCACACTCAACAGAAACGCCTTTTGCGTGTGCTTTTTCGACAACTTCTTTAGCCAATTTCAAGTTTTCTTCAAATGGTAAGTGAGAGCCATCAAACATAACAGAAGTGTAACCAACTTCGATACATTCCATTGCTGCATCGTAATCACCATGGTCTAAGTGGATTGCAACTGGAACAGTGATGTTCATTGAATCAACCAAGTTTGTAACGATGTCTTTAGCAACTTTGTATCCGCCCATATATTTGGCAGCACCCATTGAAGTTTGGATTAGAACTGGCGCTTTTTTCGCTTCAGCAGCTTTTAAAATCGCTTGTGTCCATTCTAAGTTGTTTGTGTTGAATCCGCCGACTGCATATCCGCCTTGACGAGCAGCTTTTAAGAATTCAGCTCCTGATACTACTGGCATAAAAAATTCCTCCTAAGTTTTGAAAAACTTTATTTGTTAAGCAATGCTTAACCGACAATGCTATTTTAGCAAAGATTTGCGGTATTTGCTACTAAAAAGAGGAATTTCTCTTTTCAAAAAAAGATTGCACAAATATAAAAATCCAGCATTTTCATCATCTTTTCTGAAAGTCTACGATTCTGTAAGGTTTTTCTCTTCTGTCTACGGTCGTTAGATAACAAATCGGCATGTGAAAATTCGAGAAAAATTTCACATATTTTTTCGTTATTTTATCATAATCTTCCAGCAAATCCTTTCCTCTTCTCTTTTGAGCATAAGAATAGCCTTGTGAAAGCGGCTATATTATTATGTAAAAAAGGAGGGATAAAATGAAAAAAGCGCTTATTGGATTTTTGGCAGTCATCGGAGTTCTTTTCTTGGCAAGCTGTAGCTCGGGGGCCAAGGAAGAAACCAAAACATTCACAATGGATCAAAATGGGGTTTCGATGGAACTGGTCTTCACTTATGAAGGCGATAAAGTAAAAACTCAGACTGCGAACAATGTCATGCCGTATTCAGCGATCGGGGTAACGACTAAAGAAGAAGCACAAACCGTGCTTGATCCGATCGCTAAGAAGTATCAGCAAGTCAAAGGGTTGGACTATTCCCTCGACTATACAGATAGTGAAGCGACTGAATCCTTGACCATCAATTATGATGAGTTGGATTATGATTCAGCGAAACAATTGCCTGGGGTTAGTTTCGAAGGAAACACTGAAAATGGGATCAGCATGGAACGTACAGAGGAAATGCTCTTAGACCAAGGGTATAAGCTAAAAGAATAATCCTCTCTAGGCACCAGCAAATCAACATGGGTTTTCCGCTGGCGGATTTCATTCGAACTGTTAGCGAAAAAAATAATGCATCAGTCAGAAACTTCCGGTCGCTTTGACGGAAGTTTTTTTGTGTGCAAAAAGGGATAGCTTCTACCAACGCTCAAGCAAGTTTCAACCTTTTACGGATTACTGGGATCGCACAACTCAAAAAAACTCCCCATCTTGAGATGAGGAGTTTCGCACATTCATTGCTTGATTTTGCCGCTAGCGATTATTATGCTTGGCGGTTGTCTAATGAAGCTCCAACAAAGGCTTTGATCAAGCGTTGTGGGCGAGTTGGACGAGAAATCAATTCTGGGTGGAATTGGCAACCCACGAAGAATTTGTTTTCTGGGATCTCAACGATCTCAACCAAACGATTGTCTGGTGACACACCTGAGAAAACCATCCCGTTTGCTTCAAAGATTTCACGGTATTTGTTGTTGAATTCATAACGATGACGGTGACGTTCTTGAACAACTTCCTCCCCATCATAAGCTGCAGCTGTTTTGGTGCCTTTTTTCACTTTACATGGATACAAGCCTAAACGCAATGTTCCACCTAAGTTTTCGATGTTTTCTTGGTCAGCCATCAAGTCAATGATGTTGTTGGCTGTTTCAGGATCTGTTTCTGCGGAATTGGCATTTTCCAAGCCAACGACATTGCGGGCATATTCCACACAAGCCATTTGCATCCCTAGACAAATCCCTAAGAATGGCACATCGTTTTCCCGAGCATATCGGATCGCTTCGATTTTTCCTTCAATCCCGCGATCACCGAATCCACCAGGAACAAGAATACCGTCTACTTCACCTAAGTAAGAATCCACGTTTTCTCGTGTGATTTCTTGGGCTTTGATCCAATCGATCTCGATGTCTGCATCAAAGGCAAAACCAGAATGTTTCAAGGCTTCGACAACTGATAGATAAGCATCTGGCAATTCCACATATTTTCCAACTAACGCGATGCGTACTTTTTTCTTCAAATTCAGCACCTTTTCTTCCAATGCTTGCCATTCAGTCATGTCAGCAACTGGTGCAGTCAGTTTCAAATGATCACACACGATTTGATCCATGCCTTGCGCTTGCAGTGCCAATGGGATCGAATACAGGGTCTCAACGTCACGAGATTCGATCACGGCTTCTGGTGCCACGTCACAGAATTGTGCCAATTTGTTTTTTGTTGATTGTCCTACAGGTTGTTCTGTCCGAACGACCAAGATATTTGGTTGAATCCCTAAGCCGCGCAGTTCCTTCACACTATGTTGGGTCGGCTTTGTTTTCATTTCGCCTGCTGCTTTCAAATAAGGAATCAGCGTCGTATGGATGTACATCACGTTGTCCGCACCTACGTCTGCCTTCATTTGACGCAAAGCTTCTAGAAACGGCAATGATTCAATATCCCCTACTGTTCCGCCGACTTCTGTGATGATCACATCTGAATCAGTCATTTTGGCTGCCCGCATGATTTTTTCTTTGATCTCGTTGGTGATGTGCGGGATCACTTGAACAGTCGCGCCTAAGTATTCTCCTTTACGCTCTTTCCGCAAAACTTCTGAATAGATTTTTCCAGTTGTTACATTTGAGTATTTGTTCAAATTGATATCGATAAAGCGTTCATAGTGACCTAAGTCTAAGTCGGTCTCTGCTCCATCATCGGTTACGAATACTTCACCATGTTGATATGGGCTCATCGTTCCTGGATCGACGTTGATGTACGGATCGAATTTTTGAATGGTTACTTTCAAGCCACGATTTTTCAACAAACGTCCTAATGATGCTGCTACGATCCCTTTACCAATAGAAGAAACCACACCGCCGGTTACAAAAATATATTTTGTCATAAACTGAAAAACTCCTTTAATCTATTTTACAGGAAAAGCATTTAGAAAATAATAAAAGCTCCCTATCCATAAATGAATAGGGAGCGAAAATTCTAAATCACTTTCTGACTCTTGTAAAGAGTGCCCAAACAGAATGATACATTCTCACCTCACAAATGTCAAGAAAACTTTATCTGATTTTTTCAGAAAAAACGGAGGTTTCCAAACGAAGCGCTTTACGCTTCGATGCAGCTGGTTCCTCCTTTTTCACGCCGGCATTCTAAGGTTACTCTTTCTTAAACAACCTTCATGTTTTCTGCACAACTTTTTGCAATTTTTTCATTGCTTCTTACGAAATCGTTGAACTCTCTTTGGCATAATACAAAGTGTAGATGAAGTCTGGCGCTTTACTCGTTTTGGTAAAAATGATCGGAACGTATTTCTGGTTATTTTTGGCAAAGACGAGGTGCAGGTTCGATTCCTGCCTTCTACGCTAAGATAATTTTTCTTTTGCAGGATAGAGCTAACTATTCTGCTATTTTTGTCTGCCAAGTAATGTGCTCTGAATGATTTTTCCCCAATAAGGAGTGCCCTCAATAAATATCAAAATTTGATTGCGCTTTTTGGTTATCTTTGAGATTATAGATATATATTTAAATTATTTTTTTGTGGTATCTTCCGGTAATCATTAACCGATAAGGAAACAATCAAATTCTATTGTCTCCCAAAAGAGATTCTATAGAAGCCACAATTTTGGAGGAAGAAGACAATGACTGCTAAAAACCAAAAAGCACCAGATACTGTCAAGACACTAATCCGGTCTCGAAATCCTTTACAGATTTTTTTCGCATTCTTGCTCGTGATAGGGCTACCTACCATGCTTTATTGTTATTACTATAATTACAGTCCTTTCCCTAGTAAAAAAGTAGCTGGCGTCCCCAATAATCACCTTGTTCAGCTAGAGAACCCTATGGACCTTTCTAGTTTATTGTTGGATTTTGGCTCACAACTGAAATTTAACACAGTGGCTGAGTCCATGACGGTTTACTTTGATTATTATCAAAAAGGGGAGATAAAAGAACACAAAATAGTCGCTTCCCTGATAACAGAGCCAAGAAGTGATTATAATGGCTATTTGAACATAGGAATTACTAAGAGCGATTCTCTCCTCTTCGTTGATTTATTTTCAAATGGTTCCTCATCAAATACAATGACCGACTTATCTAAATTCCACTATACGTCCCTTGGAGAAGATAGTTTATCTCCCACTGGAGCTAGCACTAGTATCCCCAATAACGAGCTTAACATTGAGAAAAAACAAGAAATTCCATTGCTTTATATTGCCAAGGGCGGTGACGTCAAACTATATGCTGAAATGGAAAACAATCTATCTGAAGAAAATTTAAAAAGCGTTGAAAACGTCTATTACGTTTACTTAATAGTAGAATAACGAAAAAAGACCAGTTCAGGATGCTGAGCTGGTCTTTTTTCTGTCATACTGTCGATTAATTCCGACGGTTGTTATTACCGAATAAAATAATCAAACGTAAGAGCTGCAATAAGGTTGCTACGGCAGCTGCGACATAGGTCAACGCTGCGGCAAAGAGCACTCTTCTCGCTTGTGGCACTTCCTCTTCTGTTAACAAGCCACCATCTGCCAAAATACGGATCGCCCGTTTTGAGGCATCGAACTCGACTGGCAAGGTCACTAATTGGAAAATAAACGCCAATGAGAAAGCCAACAAACCTAAGTTGATCAGAAACGAGCCTCGTAACAGTACCCCGATCAAAATCAACGGGATCGAGATGCTAGTTCCGATATTGGCGATCGGCACGATCGCATGACGCAAACGCAAAGGAAAATAACCTTTGGCATCTTGGACTGCGTGACCACACTCATGGGCTGCAACACCGATTGCTGCTACCGAAGTTGATTGTGCGGTGGATTGTGATAAACTCAGCATTTTGTTGCCAGAATTGTAATTATCCGTCAAATCACCAGCGATCGCTTGCACACCAACATTATTGATTCCTTGGCTCTGCAAGATGTACTGCGCCGCTTTTGTGCCGGTAATATTATTTTTACTTCTGACTTTGTCATATTTGTTAAAGGTACTTTTGACGTACGCTGACGCTGCTAGCGATATCACCATACCGATAATTACGAGAATGAAAGTCGGGTCATAAAAAAAGCCGAACCCGTATCCGCCCATACCATACACGATAAAATTCCCCCTTTTAATCTTTGACCTTATTTTACCATTAAAGTGGTGAAAAAATTATGAAGATGACTGGAAGATTTTGTTTTTAACCTTTTTTTACAAATTCTGATTTTAGTTTCATCGCGCCGAAGCCATCGATCTTGCAATCAATGTTGTGGTCGCCTTCGACTAATTTGATGTTTTTCACTTTCGTTCCTTGTTTGATGGCGCCAGATGCGCCTTTGACTTTCAAGTCTTTGATGACTGTCACTGTATCACCATCTACTAAAATATTGCCATTGGCATCTTTGTATACGGGTGCTTCTTCCGCCGCTTGTTGCTCTTGCCATTCGTTTCCGCATTCAGGACAAACAAACAGCCCGCGATCTTCATAAGCGTATTCAGATTGGCAATTTGGACAGTTAGGAATTTGAGTCATAATGTTGCTCCTTTAAAATATAATTTTCGCTGTAAAAAACAACTCACCATCAGCATACCGAAAAACCACTAGTGGCGCAACCAAAAATCAGTGACCGATAAGCAAAAAAATCGCTTCTGTAGAGTAATAACAGAAGCGATAATTCACGTGTATCCGAAAAGGAACTACACAGAATTCATTTTTATTTCGAGAAATAATTTGCACAAGCATCGCCGATCCATTGGATGAGTTGTACCAAAAGGATCAACAAGAGAATCACCACAATCAAAATCGCCGTTTCATAGCGATAATAACCATACTGAATCGCTAAATCGCCAATGCCGCCTGCGCCAATCGTTCCCACCATCGCCGAGTAGCCTAAAAGACTGATCAAAGTTAACACAAATCCGCGAATCAAAGCTGGCAGACTTTCTGGTAAAATCACTTCGCGAATAACTTGCCCCGTCGATGCTCCGGAAGCGACACTAGCTTCAAGGACGCCATAGTCGATTTCGGCAAATGCGGATTCAGCGATTCGGGCGTAAAAAGGAATCGCGGCAATCGATAAAGCAATCGCTCCGCCCGCCGGGGTATAAGGATCACCGATCAGCACCGCTGATAACGGAATCAACGTAATCAATAAGATCAAAAATGGTAGCGAACGGATTGCATTGACGACAAAATCGGCCAGATGATGCAAGAAAACATTTTTATGAAAAAGGTTACTGCCGACTAAAAACAGGACTAATCCAATCAATAAGCCGAAAACTACTCCTATAATTGCTGAAGTTCCCACCATGAAGAATGTTTCCCATAGTGCTTGGGGCAGGTTTGTTTTTAAAATCTCAAGCGTATCAGCCATTTTCTTCACCTATCTTTCTTAAAGAAAAGACGTTCGCAGCCAAGTGTGCTCGGGCTTTTGCTGCTTCTTCGGCGGGTCCGGTCAAATAGATATATAAAATACCGATCACATCTTTTTTGATATACTCAATTTTCCCGTGGATAATATTGATCGACACATCGTAGGCTTTAGCTACAGTCGAAATCAGCGGTTCTAACGTATACTCACCTTGATAGCGCAATTCCAGCAAGTCGCCTTCAGTGAAGGATGCTAGAATCTCCTCGGGAAGCGTCAGATCCAAGTAGCGACCTACCAGTTTTTTTGTAATAGGCTGTTTAGGCTGACTGAACAAGCCGTAGGTCGTTTGTTCTTCAACGATGCGACCCTTTTCCATCACTGCTACCCGATCAAAAAACTTGCGAGCAACATCCAATTCATGGGTGATAAAGACGATGGTGATGCCTGTCTGTTCCTTGATTCGGATCAATAATTTCAAAATTTCTTCAGTCGTTTCAACATCTAACGCACTGGTAGCTTCGTCACACAACAAAATCTCAGGTTCGTTGGCAATCGCTCGTGCAATGCCGATCCGTTGCTTTTCTCCCCCAGACAAATTATTCGGATACTCGTGAATTTTGTGAGGCAGATCCACCATTTCCAACAGTTCCTTGATCCTCGCTTCTTGCTGATCTTTCGGATAATGCCCAGCGCGCAAAGCAAAGGCTAAATTTTCCTTGATGGTTCGATTATGGATCAGATTGAAATGCTGAAAGATCATCCCGATTTTTTGTCGTACTTCACGCAAGTGTTTGCCTTTGGCTTGCGTGATGTCTTGACCATCAATCAGAATTTGACCGCTAGAGGGCACCTGCAGTAGATTCAACGTACGAACCAAGGTACTTTTCCCAGCCCCGCTCAATCCGACGATCCCGTATACTTCTCCAGCTTGAACGGAAAAATCAACGGAATCCACTGCTTTTTTGATTTGTTTTTTATGAGTGAATGTCACTGATACTTGTTTTACTTCTATTTTTGCCATAGGATATGCCCTTCTTCTTACTCAGTCCAAAATTTCGGTTGATCAAAGTTGCTGAACGGTGATTCGGCAATCGCTTCTTTAAATGCATCACTTTCTAATACTTCCGTAACTGCCTTAGCAAAATCACTGTCTTCTTCTTCGGAGGACACCACAAAGACATTTTTATATTCTTCTTTCAATGACTCCAACGCCAAAGCATCTGCAGGATCAAGAGAAGCCGCCCAAGCGAAGTTTCCTGGTACTAAAGCTAAATCAACTGTATCTAACGAACGAGCCAATTGGGCTGCGTCTAATTCTTTAAATGTCAGATTCTTCGGATTTTCTTCGATATCATTCACCGTTGCCTTCGTTTCGTCGATATTGTCTGCGATGGTGATCAACTCATTGGCAGCTAACAGTTGCAAGGTCCGAGCTAAATTTGAGGCATCATTGGCAATCGAAACAGTCGCCCCGTCTGCTAACTCATCCAAGCTGGACAGTTGCTTCGAATAGATGCCCATTCCCAGTGTGGGCACTTTTTGTAATGCCGTAAGAGATAACTGGTTATCTGCCGAAAATTTTTCTAGATAGGCCGTATGCTGAAACAAATTGGCATCGATTTGGCCATTCGCCAAGGCATTGTTCGGCTGAATATAATCATTAAACACTTTGGTCGTAAGTTGATACCCTTTTTCTTCCAGTAATGGAGAAATCACCTCTGTCACCATGTCCCCGTATGGTCCCGGCGCCACTCCAACGACTTTTTCTTCCACTGCATTTACACTGTTTTCACCGGACTGTGTATCCCCTGTGCTGCTAGTATTGCCACAAGCTGCCAATGTAATTAAGACAGCAGCAGCAACTAATCCAACGACTCCCTTTTTCAACTGTTTCATTTTTTTGTTCCCCCTTTTTATAATAAAAAAACGTCCTTTCTCCATCATAGAGAAAGGACGAAACAACCTTGTTCGTGGTACCACCTTTGATTCATTGGCACAATCAGCCAACCTTATCAGTTTATCAACTGCTTTGCTGTAACGGGCAATCCCGCTGCACGCTTGCTTTTGCTCACGTCCAAACGCTCCAAGGCCATCTTCAGTCAAACGGCTGTGCTCTTTCTCACCAATCCGAGCTCTCTGATCCAATCGAAACTGACTTACTCTTCTTATCATCGCGTGTTTTTTAATTTGTGTTTAACTATACGATAGCCTCAAATGAATGTCAATTCTTTTTTTCACGAAAATATCATCTTTTTGCAATAACTTTCACAGTGTTTACAGAGTCAAATTCTCATCTAGAATCAAGCCTTCAGAGACCATAACCGCATCGCCGATCAATTCTAATGCGCCCTGATCAACGTCAACTTCTACCGTTAACTCGCCCCCTAACACGTGCAGCAAGACATTCGCTGCCGCTTGCTGTTGACGTTTGGTCACGACATACGCAGTGGCACCAGAACCTGTGCCGCACGCATAGGTAAAACCTTCCACCCCTCGTTCATACGTGCGAACGATCAGATCACCCTTGTCATCTTCTTCATAGAAATTGACATTCGCCCCTTTGGGGAAAACCTCCCAATAGCGTATCTCTTTGGCAAGTTCAGCCAGCTGTTCCAACTCAGTTTCTGCCAGACCAGGATAGTGAACCACCGCATGAGGGATTCCTGGATCACCCAATTCCACATAGTCCACGAAAGAAACCATTGGATTCGGGTACGCTTGATCAAACGTTGTCACGGTTGGTGGGTTCAAGGTTACTTTGTAGTGTTTTGCCGACAAGCGCCATGCGGGGACATCGCCAGCAACTGTTTCGATGGTCATCTGCTCGCCAGCAATTCCCTTCTCAAAGGCATAACGGGCAATACAGCGAGCGCCGTTGCCGCACATTTCTGCTTCGGTCCCATCAGCATTGTAAAACCGCATCCGAAAATCAGCGGTTCCTGTGGGGAAATCCACTGCCATGACTGCATCCGCACCGACAGAAAATTTCCGATGGCAAACTTGAGCAGCAAATTGCGACAGTTGTTCATGGGAGAATTTCAATGTGCGGTTATCGATTACGATAAAATCATTCCCCGCACCTTGCATTTTTGTATAAGGAATCGTCATGTTGTCACCTGCTTTTCAAAATTTTACTTGCTGGAAGCTTCTTCTTTTAGAAACGAAGGAACCACTTCATTTTGCAGCATTTGCTCGTAGGACTGGCGTTTAACGGCTAATTCCGCTTGGCCATTTTCCACAAAGACGACTGCGGGTATCTGTAAATTATTGTAGCTGCTGGCCATCGAATAGCCGTAAGCTCCTGTTGCGAACGTAGCAAACAGATCCCCAGTTTCAACGGGCGGTAATGCAAGATCTTTTACTAAGATGTCTGTGCTCTCACAAGCTTTACCAGAAATGGTGATCTTCTGTGTCGCTGCTTCGGAAGCGCGGTTGGCTAAGATCCCAGTGTAAGTTGCCTGATAAAGACCAGGACGAATATTGTCTGTCATGCCACCGTCAATGCTGGCGTATGTTCTGATTCCCGGCAATGTCTTGATACTGCCGATGGTGTGCAAACTGATACCTGCTTCTGCGACGATACTGCGACCGGGTTCAATAACGATGGTCGGACGTTCGCTCTGGTGCTGCGCATAAAAGGCGTCGATTTTTTCCATCACAGGATCTAAAAAGTAGCTGTAGGGTTGGCGAATATCTGCATCTGTGTATCGAACGCCAAAGCCGCCGCCAACATTTAGTTCTTTGATCCAATAATCAAAACGTTCATGAATGGTTTGGACAAGGGCCAAAGCCGCATCAACTGCCGCTAGATGTGAGCGATTGTCCGACAATTGACTGCCGACATGAAAATGCAGGCCATAGAAATCCAATTCAGGTGCTTGAATCACTTCTTCCACTAATGGAAATAAGATTTCTTCATCTAAAGGAATCCCGAATTTTGAATCTTTTTGTCCGGTCGAGATAAATTGATGGGTGCTGACCGAAACCTCGGGTGTGATGCGCAACAAGATTTTAGCAACGACTTGCTTTTCTTGACATAACGCGCGGATCAAGCCGACTTCTTGAATGCCATCAACGATGATCCGTCCCACGCCATAATCAAGGGCGGCTGCTAATTCTTCAATGGATTTGTTATTGCCGTTAAACTCGATGTGTTCTGCTGGAAAATCAGCTTGGATCGCTGTATACAGCTCCCCACCGCTAACCACGTCTAATGAAAGTCCTTCTGACTTGATCACTTGCAGCATCGCTGTAGTACAGAAAGCTTTAGCGGCATATGCTGCTCGTGTCTTGCTGTAGCGCGTCAAAAACTGCGCCTGAATCTTTTGGCATTCTTCGCGAATCTCCGAAACGGAATACACGTAAAGGGGGGTTCCAAAGGTTTTTGCCAGCTCAACGGTATCGCAACCGTCAATGTATAAGTGATTGTTCTTGATTTCTTTTGCCATCGCTTTACTCCTTGTCTGTCGGCTCGTTCAACGCCTCGATCAAACGAACGTAGCATTCGATGCCTTGCAATAGATTTTTTTCGTCAAAATTCATTTTGCTGCTGTGTAAAGGGTGGACATAGCCTTTTTCTTCATTTCGGGTACCCACAAAGAAAAAGACGCCTGGGATCTCCTTTTGGTACATCGAAAAATCCTCTGCCAACATATATGGCGGTGTTTCTCGGTAGCTCTCCCCGACCACTTTTTCCAATACTTCCACCATCTCAGGATCATTGTCCACGACACGATAAAGATGTTCGAATTCAACATCCGCCGTGCAATCATATCCTTTGGCGATTTCTTGTGCGACAGTGGTGATTCTGCGCGTCATCGTTTCATAGACTTCATCTTCAAACGCCCGCATCGTTCCTTTTAAAACGACCTTGCCGGGAATGATATTTTCCGCATCTCCCCCATGGATCTTCCCAAAAGTGATGACCCCAGCAGAAAGCGGGCTGATATTGCGTGAAATGATCGAATGCAATCCTTGAATGATCGCAGCCGCAGCTAAAATGGCATCATGCCCTTGATGAGGCTGGGCACCATGGGCACTCGTACCGTTGATCGTTAGATTGATCTCGCCGTTACGGGCCATCATCGGACCTTTCCGACTCGCAATGACTCCTTCGGGAAAGTCTGGGAAGACATGCAGCCCCACGATTTTTTCCACGCCAAAATCTCGTAAGATGCCTTCATCGATCATCAGTTGAGCGCCACCGGGGCTTTCCTCGGCTGGTTGGAAAATCAAAACGATCGTTCCACGAATCACTTCAGGATGCGTCGCTAAGTATTTGGCAAACCCTAGCATCGTTGCCATATGGCCATCATGACCGCAGGCGTGCATTTTTCCTTCATGTTTGGAAACAAAGGAAACACCGGTCTCTTCTTTGATCGGCAGTGCATCGATATCCGTTCGAAAGGCCAGCGTCTTTCCTGGGCGATTGCTGCGAAAGACAGCAATCAAGCCGGTTTCAATCACTGGATAGATTTCTTTGATCCCAAAGGATTGCAACTGACGCAGCAAGTATTCCTTTGTTTTGAACTCAGTTAACCCTAATTCAGGGATTGTATGTAATTCACGACGAAAACGAACCACGTCTTCGGTTAATTCTTTGACTGCTTGCGATACTTGCATGTTAAAACACCTTTCTATACATTCCTTTTAAAAATATCCATAAAAACCAGCGAATATTCAGTTTTTCATTGATATTGTTTAATATTATAGTATATAATTCGAATAATCTATAGTATAAATTGTCGAAATGTTTCGATTTTTATTGAAAAATTTACCCCTCGTTTTGGTACACTTATACGTAGAGTTACGAAAAATAAATTGGTTGAAAGGATGTGTCGTAGTTTGACAATATTCAAAGGTTCTGGCGTTGCGTTGATCACCCCTATGCTTCAAGATGGTTCGGTGGATTTCGATAAGCTGAAGGAGTTAGCGGAGTGGCATGTGCAGCAAGGAACGAATGCAATCATTGCATGCGGTACGACCGGTGAAGCATCCACGTTAGACGATGAAGAACATATCGCGGTGATCGAAGCGGTGGTAAAACAAGTTGCTGGTCGAATCCCCGTCATCGGCGGAACAGGCTCCAACAACACCCAACATGGGATCCATCTTTCAAAAGAAGCACAGCGCGTTGGTGCTGACGCATTATTGGTTGTAACACCCTACTACAACAAAGCGACCAAGAAAAGTTTAGTCGCTCACTATGAAGCAATCTGTCAAAGCGTTGAGCTGCCAGTGATCTTATACTCCGTCAGCTCAAGAACCGGCTTAAATTTAACACCTGAAGCCGTGGCAGAACTAAAAAAAATCCCTAATATCAAAGGAATCAAAGAGGCCAGCGGTGACATTTCGCAAATCGCAGAAATCGCTCGTCTTGCGGATGATGACTTTGCGATCTATTCAGGAAATGACGATCAAGTAACCCCAATTTTAGCTTTAGGTGGCTCTGGCGTGATTTCAACGATCGGCAATATCGCTCCGAAACAAACGGCACAACTCGTTGCTGATTTCTTAAATGGTGATGTAAAAGCAGCTATCAAAGAGCAGTTGCGACAAAAACCGTTGATCGATGCGATTTTCAGTGAAGTAAATCCTGTGCCGATCAAAGCAGCGGTCTCCTTGCTAGGCAAATGTGAATTGCATTATCGTTTGCCTTTGGGTGTCCCAGAAGATGCGACTCTCGTTCATTTAGAAGAAGAAATGACCAATTACGGATTGCTGTAAGGAGGAGTTTTTGGTGAAACAAATTTTATTAAGCGGTGCAAACGGTCGCATGGGCAAAGTGTTGCAAATCCTGATCGCAAAGCACCCTCAGTTAGAAGTGGCCGCCGGCTTGGATCGTACCGAGCAGTTAGATGGTCCGTTTCCGATCTATGATCGTCCAGAAAAAATCACGCAGCCGATCGATTTGGTGATTGATTTTTCTCATTATAGCAATGTCCCTGCCTTGTTGAACTATTGTGTCGAACAGCAGCTGCCAATCGTGGTTGCTACAACTGGTTTGACGGAAGACACGCAGATGATGCTGCCGTTGGCTGCTAAAGTGATTCCGGTTTTCTATTCTGCCAATATGTCGTTGGGGATCAATGTACTGATCAAAGCACTACAAAGTATCACCCCCGCATTAGAAGCTGACTTTGACATTGAGATCATCGAAAAGCATCATAATCAAAAACTTGATGCACCAAGCGGTACAGCTTTGCTGTTGGCAGATAGTATCAATGACAGCTGCGAAACAAAAAAAGAGTATCTCTACGGGCGTGAAGGCAGTGATCTAGTAAATGACCGCAAGCAGATGGGCATCCATGCCGTTCGCGGCGGAACGATCCCTGGGGAACACATTGTCATCTATGCTGGGCAGGATGAAATCATTGAATTAAAACACACTGCGCTCTCCCGCGAAATCTTCGCCAATGGTGCGCTAAAAGCAGCGGAATTTTTAGCCGATCAACCAGCCGGTTTTTATTCCATGCAAAATCTAATCGACAAGTAAAGGTGGTCTCTCATGACAGAATTACAATTTTCCGATCCTTATCAATTAGCAAAATATATCAAAGAAGCAAATAAACAAACACCTGTAAAAGTCTATATCAATGGAGATCTTGGCGACGTCCAAGCAGATGGCATCCAATTGTTTGGTAACGGCACCTTCTATTTCGTGGTTGGTGACAGTCAAAAAGTAGCTGAGTTTTTAACCGCGCACCAAGACAAAATCACCGATCACTATCTGGAAAATGATCGCCGCAACTCAGCGATTCCTTTGTTGGACTTGACGAAAGTCGATGCCCGTATCGAACCAGGTGCCTTTATCCGGGACCAAGCCATCATTGAAAAAAATGCCGTTATCATGATGGGGGCAGTGATCAACATTGGTGCTGTGGTTGGTGAAGAAACCATGATCGATATGGGGGCGATTTTAGGTGCCCGGGCAACCGTTGGGAAAAAAGCCCATATTGGCGCTGGTGCTGTCTTGGCTGGCGTTCTTGAGCCACCTTCAGCAAGCCCAGTCATCATTGAAGACAATGTTTTGATCGGCGCAAATGCCGTCGTCCTTGAAGGCGTCCGTGTCGGCGAAGGTGCAGTCGTTGCTGCCGGTTCTGTGGTGACTGAAGATGTCCCTGCTGGAGCAGTCGTTGCTGGCTCACCAGCTAAAGTCATCAAAATGAAAGACGAGAAAACGAAAAGCAAAACCGAATTTTTAGACGATCTACGGGGGTAAACTTCTTATTTTCTCGTAAATACGCAACAAAAAAACGCAGTGCCGGTTCAGTGATGAGCCTGCGCTGCGTTTTGTCTAAAAAAGGGCGTGCCGAAAGCTTTTGGCACGCCCTTTTTCTATTGGCAAATGTGCTTGTAAAAGTGTTTATTCTGCTTGAAATTCTTTGATCGCTGCTTGGATCTCTTGATAGATCACTGCAACTTCTTCAAGGTCTTTTGCATTTGCTCCACTGGCAAGCGGATGTCCACCACCATGATGGCGTTTGGCGATCTCATTGATCACTGGACCTTTCGAACGCATCCGCACCCGGTAATAGCCTTCTGGTTGTTCGACAAAGATCGCCCAAGCCATCACTTCGTCGATTTTCCCTGGTAAGGAAACGACTGCTGAGGTTTCCGAATCTACTACGCCAAAACGCTGCTGCAATTCTTGTGATAGGATCACTTTGCCAGCACCAATCTCATCAATCTCGATGTTTTCGTAGACATACCCTGAAAGGCGAGCAACACTGCGAGAGACTTGATCCAATTGACGATTGATCTTCGGAGCATCAAAGCCGTAATCCAATAGTTCAGCCGCTAAGCGCAGGGTTGTCGCTGTCGTTGCCGGATATAAAAACCGTCCAGTATCACCAACAATGCCCGCATATAACAGACGAGCCGCTTCTTGCGTCATCGTCAGCTCGTTTTGAAACATTTGCCAAAACGAAACGATCATCTCACTACAGCTGCTGGCTTTCGTATTGACCCAAACCAGCTCTCCGTAAGGTTCATCATTAGGGTGATGATCGATTTTGATCAATTTCGCCCCTTGATCATAGCGTTGGTCACTGATCCGTGGTGCATTGGCCGTATCTGTAACGATCACCAGCGCCCCTTTATACAAATCATCAGGGATCGTCTGCATCAGCGCCAAGTAATCCAATCCTTCAACGGGTCCGCCAACTTGATAGATTTCTTTTTTGGGAAAACTAGCTCGTAAAATTTCTGCCAACCCCACTTGTGATCCTAATGCATCTGGATCAGGGCGCTGGTGCCGATGGATAATGATCCGATCGAATGCTTTGATTGTTGCAAGTATTTCTTCTTGTACCTTCATGAATGGTCTCAACTTTCTCTCTAAAATTTTTCCATAAGTGCCGTTTTCGATGATTTATGGGCGTTCCATTACTTGGCATACCACGATCGCTTTTGCCACTAAGGAATTTTCGATCGATACTTCGATATCGATTTTCGCCGAACGTCGCCCCAGTTCTAGAATCTTCGGTTGAATGATGATCTCGCTTTCTAATTGGATCAAACGGAAGTAATGCAGATTGACTTGCTCGATCCAGCTATTGCGTCGTTGATTCAACTGCATCGTACGTTTCGCCGTATTAGCGATTACTTCACTCAAGACACCAAAAGAGATCGTTCCGACTTCATTAACCATTTGGGGCGTCACCGCAAAGCTGAAATACGGCTGCGGCAATTTGTTCCCTTCAAAATCTTGTTCGATAACTTGCATCTGTCCCGAGATTTGGTCAGAAATCGTATCTGAAATTTGCGTTTGTCGTTGGACCATCTGCATCGCTTTCATAATGTCTTGGCGTGTGACAATCCCAATCAAAGAAAGGTCATCAGCTACGACGGGCATCACTTCTAAGCCATCCCAAATCATCTGATGGCTGGCAGAGGCCACACTCATCTCTTTTTTTACGACCCGTGGTTCCCGGGTCATGATTCGTTCGATGATCTGCGTATCAGGCTTTTCTAAGACATCTTTGGCTGTGATGATCCCAACGACCCGCATATTCTTGTTGACGACTGGATAGCGGGAGTGATTGGTAGACTCCGAGAGCAGTTTGTAATCCTTGACCGTATCAAAGGTGTGCAGATACTTGGTTTTTTCCAATGGCATATAAATGTCACTCACCAGCATAATGTCCTTTTTGATCAGCTGGTCGCTTAAGGCACGGTTGATCATCGTTGCCACGGTAAAGGTGTCATAGGTCGTTTGTAAAATCGGCAACTCCAATTCGTCTGCTAAACGACAGATTTCCTCTGTTGTTTCAAAGCCTCCCGTGATCAAGACGGCTGCGCCATCCTCCAGTGCCAACTTGTGGACTTCGTTGCGGTTTCCGACGATCACTAAGGAGCCAGGCGTGATGTAGCGTTCCATTGCTGATTCTTTCATGGCGCCGATAACAAATTTGTTCAAGTCTTTGTCCAAACCGGCAGCGCCGCCCAAAACATCACCTTCAATGATTTGGACGACTTCGCCGAAAGTTAGTTTTTCAATGTGTTTTTTTAGTTTTCGTTCGATACGGATGGTTCCGACACGTTGGATCGTTGAAACCAAGCCGATATTTTCCGCATCTTTGATCGCCCGATAGGCTGTTCCTTCACTGACATTCAAGTCTTTTGCGATTCCCCGCACCGAGATGCGATCGCCTACAGGCAGATTCTCGATATGCGCTAAAATCAAGTCGTGTTTTGTCGCCATAATTATCCCCTATTCCTACTACGAATCTTCCTGTTGCTTAAACTTCTAATGTCTCACCGACTGCAAGGATCTGGCCCACACCTGCCGGCAATAAATTCACGAAGGTTTGCGGATCTTGCTTGATCATTGGAAACGTATTGTAATGGATCGGTACTACTTTGCTCGCGTTTAAAAGCGCCGTTGCTGTTGCGGCATCTTGAACGCCCATCGTAAAATTATCCCCGATCGGTAAAAATGCCACATCGATGTCGAAACGTTCACCGATCATCGCCATATCGCTAAAGAGTGCAGTATCTCCAGCGTGGTAGATGGTTTTGCCTTCTGCTTCTAAAATGATTCCAACAGGATTGCCCATATAGATCATCGTTCCGTCTTCTTCAAGGCCAGAGCTGTGTTTTGCTTCCACCATTGAGATTTTGCCAAACGGAAACTCAAAAGAACCTCCCATATTCATGCCATGCGTCTCAGCAACGCCTTTGTGGGCTGCATAGCGGCAAATTTCAACGACACTGATCACTGGCGCTTCATTTCTTTTGGCGATCGGCACCATATCCCCAATATGATCACTATGACCATGCGTGATCAAAAGCCAATCGGTTTCCACTGTCTCTGCATCTAAATCAGTCAGAGCATTTCCAGTAATAAAAGGGTCAAACAACAATTTTTGGCCATCCGCTAATTGGATAGCAAGCACTGAGTGTCCGTGATACGTGAGTTTCATACAACATTCCCCTTTCCATCTAAGTAATACAGTCTAATATTTTTCATTATAACAGATAACGCCAGAAATCCAAAAGCACAAATTCTGGCAACTTTAATACATCCGTCCTTTTTCTGGTTCTTGTCAAGAAAAATAAAAAAACTGTTCTACCCTTTCTGAATAAGGAATAGAACAGTTCGACCTGATGACTTCAAGCGATCATAGCGTTTTCTTACGCCCGCCTTGTTTATAGATGCGCCAGACGGTTAAGAATAACGCTGTGATACAAAGAAGGAACGCCCCAAAGAAGGTGATTTTCATGCCATAGGCAAAAATATCTGCCCGACCTGCGATATAGGTCGTCACATGCTTTCCATACGCTTGACTCATTGCTGCATAGAGAATCGTCGTTGCTAAGGATATCCCTAACACCATGCCCAAATTGCGGGCAAAGGAATTTAGACTACCTGCCACCCCAAGATTTTCTTTGGTGACACTGCTCATTACCATCGTATTGTTTGGGGATTGGAACAACGAATTGCCAAGTCCCATGATGGCAGTGGCAACGATATAATACCAAATCGGCGTATCCTGATTCATAAACATATACATCAGCTGAGTGATCGACAGCAACGCTAAGCCAGCTAAGACCAAAATCTCCGGTCCTACACGGTCCGTCAAATACCCGCTAAGTGGTGAACCAATGACCATCATCAAAGGAAAGACCATCATCAGCATTCCTGCCACGCTCGGCGTTAAGCCTCGGGCACTTTGCAAGTAAAAGGGAATCACGACATTGACAAAAAAGTTTGCAGAAAAGATCAGCAACGCCGTGATCAGGCTCATGGTGAAAATTTTATTACGAAAGATCCCAAAGGTAATCAGCGGTTTGCTCAGACGCGCTTCTACTCGCAAAAAGACGATGAATGCCACTAAAGCGATCCCACCCAACAGCAGCGGCAGCCACGTTAGAAAGCCACGCTCTTGTCCAAGAAAAATGCCGCCGAAGAAGCTGATAATTGCAATTGAAAACAGCACAAACCCGGTTTTATCGATGGAATCGTGACTCATGGTAATATCTTTTGGTAACACCTTTTCTCCAGCAATCATCGTCAGAATACCGACAGGAACATTGATCCAAAAAATAAACGGCCAAGAAAAATGCGCCAAAATCACTCCGCCTAATCCAGGACCGGCGATGGAGCCTAACGAAACAAAGGCACCAATCATCCCTAAGGCGCGTCCTCGTTCACTCATAGGAAAAACTTCAGTAATGATTCCGGTATTCGTCGCCATCGTCATGCTAGCACCGATCGCTTGCACCACTCGGGCAAATAAAAGAAAAGCTAAGGAGTGATTAAACCCGCATAACAGCGAACCGATAATAAAAATTAGCATTCCCAAGCGGAAAACTTTGATTTTGCCCCAACTGTCCCCTACCTTACCGAATAATAAAAGGCAGGCACAAACGATCATCAAGTAAACGGACACGACCCATTCCGCTTGATTCATAGGTACACCCATATCTGCCGAGATCGTCGGCAATGCGATATTTACGATACTCCCATCCAGTGTTGACATAAAGGTAAACATCGAAACAGCAATGAGAATCCACCACTTTCTCTGTTGTACTACGGGGTTTTCTTGATAACTATTCACAAATCGACCATCCTCTCTTTGCTTATTTTGTTCCTCTAGTCTTAGGGGGACAACTTTGTATTATTGATCGAAATCCATTCGCCGTCAATCCTTATCTGCCATTCACGATCAAAATAAGGGGCATTTATTGAAAAAAACGCCGCTTGTTTTCTTCACAAAAAAAAGACAAAAGCTTCGGTGAAAAGAAATCGGCCGTCAAACGGCTATTCTTTCACCAGCTTTTGTCAGTAGGTCAAAACGAATTATTTACGGTTGCGATTTCTTTGGCTTGATTCCATGATGACCGGCAAGATGACTGGACGGCGTTTGGTTTGTTCAAACAAGAAACGACTCAAACGATCACGGATATCTTGTTTCAATTTGCTCCATTCAAACTCTTCATCATGAAGGTGTTTTTCTACGATTTCTTCTACGATCTCGCCACTTTCACGAATCAGGTCACGGCTGGCTTTCACGTAGACAAACCCGCGAGAAGTGATTTGAGGGGCAGAAATAATTTTCTTTTCGCGACGATTGATCGTCACTACTGCAACGAAAATTCCATCTTCAGATAAGACTTTGCGGTCTCGCAGGACGATATTCCCAATATCTCCGACACCGATCCCGTCGATCATGACGTTTTCAGCTGGGACCGCACCTGCGGCGATCATTTCGCCTTTTTTGTATTCTAAAACATCCCCGCGTGCAGTAATGAAGATATTTTTCATCGGAATCCCGACTTCTTGCGCCAAGTCCACATGGGCGGCTAATTGGCGGTACTCGCCTTGAATAGGGATAAAGTACTTCGGTTTCATCATATTCAACATCAGCTGCAGATCATTCGGGTTGGCATGACCAGAAACACGGAAATTATCCGAGATCTGTTTCACGGTACCGCCAGCGCGATAGATGATATCTTCCGTTTTCGCAACCACCGTTTCCATTGCCGTTGTCGGCGTCGTCGTGATGTAAACAAGATCTCCTTCTTTGATACGCAGCGTCCGGTGAGAGCCGTTGGCCATTTTTTGCAACGCTTTGATTGGTTCCCCCATGCGTCCTGTTTCTAAAATCAACAACTGTTCGTCTGAGTATTTTTTCATTTCTTTTTGGGTGATCAGCAAGTCTTCGGCAGGTAATTTTAATTTCCCTAACTTCATGGCCGTTTTGATGATCCGACCAAAATCTTGACCAGTCAAAACGACTTTGCGGTCAGAACGAAACGCCGCATCTAATACTTGTTGCACCCGTTGCAAATTGCTAGCAACGCTAGCGACGATGATCCGACCTTCCCAGTAACGGATATTGTCATAAACTTCATCTTGGATCGTCAATTCAGAAGCAATCGGCGTTGGATTTTCGGCATTTGAGGACGTACTTAGCAATGCTAAGACTCCTTCTTTTCCAATTTCCGCTAAGCGGCCAAAATCGGTTTGATACATAGGGATCGCTGTTTGGTCAAACTTGAAATCTCCTGTATAAACGATATTGCCAGCTTCTGTTTTTACGCTGATTCCAACAGAATCAGGGATAGAGTGGGTCGTACGGAAAAAGCTGATGGTCGCATGGCCAAAGTCGATCTCCGAATGTTCATCGATCACATGAAAATCTTTGAAGCGCTTGGTAGCTTCATTTTTATTCACGGTCAATTTTGCTAGTTCGATCGTTAACTCGGTCCCAAAGACCGGTACTTGGATATTCTCCAAGAAATAAGGCAATGCACCAATCGCATCTGCATGCCCGTGGGTCAAGAAGACACCCGCCACACGGTCGGCATTTTCTTCTAAATATGTGAAGTCTGGAATCACTGTATCGATCCCTAATAATTCATTTTCTGGATAACGGACACCGCAATCCAGCACAAATATATCCTCGCCAACTTCAGCAATGTACATGTTCTTTCCGTTTTCGCGTACACCGCCAAGAGGAATGATTTTTATCGTTTCCACTTTTATTCACCTCTTAATTTTTTTCTACTGTATTATTTCCCAAGCATAAGCCGTCCCTATTATTATACAACAAAAAAAAGAAAAGCGTGGCATTCACCACACTTTTCTGAAAAACTTATGGTTTACACATGAACTAATCCTTGCTGATGCAGGCTTTCGGCGATTTGAACAGAGTTCCATGCCGCACCTTTCAGCAAATTATCAGAAACGACCCATAAATGCAAGCCGTTTTCGACATCCAAATCTTTGCGAATCCGACCAACAAAGGTTTCCGTTTTGTCCACACTGGTCAAAGCTTGCGGGTACACTTGTTGACTCGGATCATCTTGCAAGACAGCTCCTGGGGCTTCGCTGATCCACTGCCTAACTTCCTCAACACTGGCATGGTCTTTGGTCTCGATATAAATCGACTCCGAATGACCGCTAAACACAGGGATTCGCACACACGTAGCTGCTACTTTGATCTGCGCATCTTCCATGATCTTCTTCGTTTCATTGATCATTTTCCACTCTTCATAAGTATAGTCGTCTTCAGCAAAGACATCGATTTGTGGCAAGGCGTTAAACGCGATTGGGTAGTGCTTTTTATCGCTGCCTGCTGGTAAAATCTCAGGATTTAGTTCATCAGCGGCTTTGCCGGCTAATAGTTCTTGAGATTCACGAGTCAATTCAGCCAATGCTTGTGCGCCAGCACCTGAAACTGCTTGATACGTTGAAACCAAGACCCTCGATAAACCGACTTTTTGACGAATCGGTTCTAATGCCACCATCATTTGAATCGTTGAACAATTCGGATTGGCAATGATTCCTTTATGTTGCGCTAATGCATGAGGATTCACCTCAGGAACGACTAGAGGAACATTCGGATCCATCCGAAAATGACTGGTATTGTCGATTACGACTGCACCGTGTTTGACTGCTTCTGGAGCATATTGTTTTGAAATGCCACCACCGGCACTGAACAATGCAATATCGACTCCCGCAAAGGAATCTGCGGTCAGCTCTTGAATAACGAGCGGTTCATTTTTGAACACAAGGGTCTTCCCAGCAGAACGTTTGGATGCCAACAACGTTATTTTTTTGATCGGCAACGTGGTCTTCTCCAACATCTCAATCATTTTTGTTCCTACTGCGCCGGTAGCTCCGACAACTGCTATGTGATACCCTGTACTCATCAAATCACTCCTCGAATAAAAATACATTTTTACTAGTTTATCATATCTTGTAAAAAAGAAAAGGCCTTTCGTGGAAAGAAGCGCAAAAAGAAGGCAGAACTATCTAAATTTTCAATCGTTTTCCCCGTTTCAGGAAAAAACTACCTATATTTAAGGGTTATCATTTGTCACATTTAGGTGTTATAGGATATAATACCGACAGAAGGAATTTTGGGGAAGATTCTTTCCAACGTGCATGGGGAAATTAAAAATACCCAAAACATTGAATGAGGCAAGAATTGCATATGCAATTCTTGCCTCATTTTTATGCTTCATTCGATTCTTCGTTATTTACTTTCACGATAGCAAAGCCTTTGTTATCGATGATCATCGTCTCATCTTCCAGTTGGACAAACTGTTCCATCAAAATTGAATCAGGACGAGAGAGTGTAAGTTGGTCCTCGCCAGTGTTGAAAATACCGATGATCCGCTGTGCCCCCAACTCTCGTTCGAAAATGATCAGGCCATCTTCTTCCGAAACCCAGTTCCAACTCAAGGAACCTTCAGATAAGACTTTTTGGTTGTCTTTGCGTAGTTTGATCAATGACTGGGTGAAATGCAGCAAATCACGATCTTGCTTTTCCTCATCCCAAATCATACATTTACGACAATCCGGATCCATATCACCGGTCAAACCAATCTCATCGCCGTAATACAGGCAAGGAACTCCTTGTTGCAGATACGTAAAGGCCATCACTTGGCGCATCAAGTCTTTGTCTCCCCGAGCCAAAGTTAACAAACGCGGGGTATCATGAGAATCCAAAATATTGAACTGCACTTGGTTGGTTTGCTCCCGATACAACATCAGCTGGTTATTTAATTCCGAGACCATTTTCGTCATGGAGATCTCGTCTTTGACAAAATATTCAATAATTGCATCTGTAAAGGCGTAGTTCATCACTGCATGAAACTCGTCGCCTTGTAACCAGCGTTGAGAAGAATGCCAAATTTCCCCAAGGATATAAAAATCATCTTTGGCCTCATCACACACTTGGCGGAATTTTTTCCAGAAGAAGTGACTAACTTCATTCGCCACGTCCAAGCGCCAAGCATCGATATCAAATTCTTCGATCCAATAACGAGCGATCTTCAACAAATAATCTTGCACATCGGGATTTTCCGTATTGAGTTTCGGCATATGCGGCGTAAAGGCAAAAACATCATAGGTGATGTCATAAGCATCTTCAAAGTTTTCCCCTTCTTTGTAGTTGACAGGAAACTCATTGATGTGGAACCAATCAGCAAACGGCGAATCTTTGCCGTTTTTGATGACATCTAGCCATTGATGCGAAGTATCCCCCATATGGTTGAAAACAGCATCCAGCATAACTTTGATGCCGCGTTTGTGGCATTCCTCCACTAATCGTTTAAAGGTATCGTTATCACCAAAAGCAGGATCGATGGCCAAATAATCGATGGTATCATACTTGTGATTCGAATAGGCCTCAAAAATCGGACAGAAATAGATCCCATTGATTCCTAGATCGACAAGGTAATCCAAATGATCGATGACTCCTTGTAGATCCCCACCGAAAAAGTCTTGGCGATCGGGATTTTTTGAGCCCCATGGCAACACACCTTCAGGATCATTTGATGGGTCCCCATTTGCAAAGCGCTCAGGGAAAATTTGATACCAAACCGTTTCTTTCGCCCACTCGGGAATTTTGAAACGATCGGCTTCTTGGAAGTAAGGCATCCGAAAATAATTGTTGTTCATTTCTAAATATTGCTGTTCAAAGGGGTAGACCCCGTGATCCCCATAGAAGACATGCAACCCATCGTAACTTTCGATGGAAAAGCCGTAAGACAAACGGCGGAATTCTGCTCCGACCGATACTTGCCAATAATCATGCAAGTCCGTGGAAAGAATTTTTTGCATTTCAATTCTTTGTTGGTACCAAGCTTCTTTATACAGTGTGTAAGGATCACCGCAAAGCAGCTGGACATGGCGGACGTCTTGACGGGCGGTACGCAAACGGATATGCATTTTATCCTTCTCGTACAAATACGCAAATTCACTTTCGGGACGATGATAGATGGCAGTAGTATTCATAGCAGACTCCTTTGACTTGTTTGATACACCCATTGTCGCACAAATCAGAAGTCAAAACAAGAGAAAAACGCAATCGGTTGCTTTATCTAAAAAATCGATAATATAAGTCAATATGAAATTAATTCAGTGATTGAAAAGCAAACGATTGCTTCACCCTTTTTTAATCAAACGGTGTCTTCTTCTCACATTGATTGCCAGTCCGTAAAATGTCATATTTACGCAAGATCCCCACTGCCTCCGTCAACGACTGACTCAACTGCTGGATATCTTCCACAGCCATTTGAGCGGTTTTGGCATTCAAGCGGTCTTCCACTTGTTTTTTCTTTTGGACAAACAACTGCTTCCCAGCTTCTTCCAAATAAACATTGACGTTGCGACGATTGACGCCGTTGGTTTTGCGTACCACAAAGCCAGCCTTTTCCAACCCCGAGATCGAACGACTGATTTGGACTTTTGATGTACCGATTTGCTGGGCTAACTCGGACATCGTAATTCCTTCATTACTAGAGATCACCACGAGTTCCAAGATTTCCATTTTGGTCAATTTTAAATCTTCCAGACCGATTTCTTCAAACAATATGTTTCCCATCAGCGAAAAGATCTCCGCAAACACCGCCATATTGAATGTTCCTAACGCTTTTTCCATACTCTCCCTCTTTTCTGTCTTTAGTTTAGTATAAATTATTTGTTTAAACAATGATAATCGTTGATTTTTGTTAACCATTATGATAGCGTGGTTACATAATGAAAATAATCGTGAAAACGGCAAGAAAAGAGTGACCCCATGTTAGAATTAAAAGATATCAAGAAGTATTATACAGTTGGCGCCAGTACTACGAAAGCCCTCGACGGCGTCACCGTCGCCTTTCGTAAACAAGAGTTTGTTGCCATTTTAGGGCCAAGCGGCTCTGGGAAAACAACCATGTTGAACGTGATCGGCGGCTTAGATAATTACGACTCTGGTGATATGATCATCAATGGCAAATCAACCAAGTCCTTTAAAGACCGCGACTGGGATGCCTATCGGAACAATTCGATCGGCTTTGTCTTCCAAAGCTACAATTTGATCAGTCATTTAGGCATCATCGACAACGTCGAGCTTGGAATGACCTTGAGCGGTGTGTCAAAAGAAGAAAAACGCGCCAAAGCAACCGATGCTTTGACGCGTGTGGGCTTAGCTGAGCATATGCACAAAAAACCAAATCAGCTTTCTGGTGGTCAAATGCAGCGGGTAGCGATCGCTCGTGCCTTAGCAAATGATCCTGATATCCTCCTTTGTGATGAACCTACAGGTGCCTTAGATTCAGAGACAAGTGTCCAAATCATGGAACTGATCCAAGAACTATCAAAAGAAAAATTGGTCATCATGGTTACTCATAATCCTGAATTGGCCCACAAATACGCTGGACGGATCATTGAATTCAAAGACGGACGAATCATTAAAGATTCGAACCCCCATGTCGAAGGCCAAAAGAAAGACCAATTCGAATTAAAGCACACAAAAATGAGTTTTATGACGGCCTTACGTTTGTCGTTTAACAATATCCGAACCAAAAAAGGGCGCACCTTCTTGACAGCCTTTGCTTCTAGTATCGGAATCATCGGAATCGCCATTGTTTTGTCACTATCAACAGGATTCCAAAAACAAATCGACAATACCCAGTCAGAAACATTAGCTCGTTTTCCGATCACGATCTCACAAGTGGCCACTGAACAAGATCCATCAGCGATGGGTACGCGGGATAAATCTGAAGATTTCCCTTCAGATAAAGAGGTCACTGCCAAATTAAGTGATACGGATCGTGCAACTCATATCAACAAAATCGATCAAGAGTTTCTCGATTACATCAACGACATTGATCCTGAGTTAAGTAACAATATCGGCTACACTCGTTCCACTTCATTGAATCTTTTCCGCAAGATCGATGACAATGTGGAACAAGTCAGCTTCTCCAACGCGTCGCCTGACAATGAACAGACCAATGCCATGATGTCTGCCATGAGTGCCTCAACCGGTATTGGGGTTTCGACTTTCCCTGAGCAGTTATCAGAGGATAACGGCAATTTCTTAAAAGACAACTATGACCTTTTAGAAGGCAGCTACCCAAGTGCCAGCACAGATGTCGTTTTGATCGTCGATGAAAACAACGTAACGAATGTCAATGCATTGATCAATCTCGGTTTTGATATTGAAGATGGCGACACGGTTTCCTTCGACGATATCGTGGGAACAAAAATCACATTGGCGTCTAATGATGCCTTTTACACCGAATTGCCGACTGGAAACTTCATTCCAAACCAAGATTTAAATGAAGTTTTCGATAACAGCAACAACAAAGAATTAACGATCAGCGGAATCTTACGTATCAAGCAAAACTCTACGATGAACTTGCTGTCAACTGGCATTGCCTACAGTGATGCCCTCGCGCAAGAAGTCATCAAAGAAAACCAAGACTCAGCGATCGTCCAAGCACAAAAAGACAGCGACACCAACGTGATGACGAATGAACCTGTTGACGAAAGTGCTAAAGATTCATTGATCGCTTATCTTGGCGGCAGTGATTTACCAAACAGCATTATGATCTATCCGAATGATTTCAGTGCCAAAGAAAAAATCCTTGACTACTTGGATGACTTCAACAAAGGCAAAGACAAAGAAGACCAAATCGTTTATTCCGATTTAGCCGGTACGATGACTCAATTGACTGGTGGCTTGATGGATGCGATCACCTATGTCTTGATCGCTTTTGCAGGCATCTCCTTGGTAACCAGCATGATCATGATCGGTATCATCACTTATACCTCTGTACTAGAACGTACGAAAGAAATTGGGGTCTTAAAAGCATTAGGTGCTCGTAAAAAAGACATCACCCGCGTCTTTGATGCCGAAACCTGTATTTTAGGGATCGCTTCAGGGGCTTTAGGTGTCCTAATTGCTTGGTTAGCTACATTCCCGATCAACGCGATCTTATATAGCATGACTGATCTCGAAAATGTTGCTCAATTAAATCCGGTCCACGGCCTGATCTTGATTGCCGTCAGCACCGTCCTAACCATGATTGGCGGCCACATTCCAGCTCGAATGGCAGCGAAAAAAGATGCAGCGATCGCTTTACGCGCCGACTAATTTTATAAAAAAAACCAACAGACAGCAGCCATCCCCTTGGCTGCTGTTTTTTTGTCCTTCCTTCTGACTTCCAAAAGGTTTCTCTTGAAAAATTCATAAATGAGGAATACAATAGATTTGTTTTTAGGTATACCTAAAAAGATAGGACGTGAAACGATGAATGAAGAAAAAAAATTGATCCAAGCGGCCAACGGTCCTAGCTTGGAAGAAATAAATAATACAGTTGCCATCCCAAAAAACGGCAGCTTTTGGCGCAATCTCTTAGCGTTCTCTGGTCCTGGGGCATTGGTAGCCGTGGGCTATATGGACCCAGGAAACTGGATCACCTCGATTGGAGGCGGTGCTGAATATGGCTATCTCTTACTTTCTGTGATCTTGATTTCCAGTTTGATCGCTATGCTGCTGCAATACATGGCAGCCAAGCTAGGGATCGTGACCCAGATGGATCTTGCACAAGCAACTCGTAAACACACCAGCAAAGGCTTAGGCTTTGTCTTGTGGATCGTCACCGAATTGGCTATCATGGCAACGGATATCGCGGAAGTGATTGGAGGAGCGATCGCTCTCAATCTACTATTCGGCTTACCGTTATTAGTTGGGGTCATCTTAACGATTTTCGATGTATTGCTTCTGCTCTTTTTAATGAAACTAGGTTTCCGTAAAATCGAAGCGATCGTCATGACACTGATTTTGGTCATTATGCTGGTCTTTTGTTACGAAGTCATTATTGCTCAACCGGATCTACCGGCTGTCTTGCAAGGCTTTATTCCGCAAAAACAGGTCTTGAACCATGGGCAGCTGACAATGGCATTGGGGATCGTTGGTGCGACTGTGATGCCCCATAATCTCTATCTGCATTCTTCGATCTCCCAGTCACGAAAAATCGATCGCAGCGATACCCAAGAAGTGGCAACGGCCGTGCGGTTCGCTACTTGGGATTCCAATATCCAATTATCCGCTGCGTTTTTGGTCAATTGCCTGCTTTTGATCTTAGGAAGCGCCTTGTTCTTTGGTCATAGTGAAGAAGTCGGCACCTTCTCCGCGCTGTTTGATGCATTGCAAGATTCCTCCATTGCTGGTGCTGTCGCCAGTCCAGTCTTGAGCGTTCTGTTTGCCGTGGCGCTCTTGGCATCTGGTCAAAATTCAACGATCACTGGGACACTGACGGGGCAAGTCGTGATGGAAGGATTTATCCATATGAAGATCCCTACTTGGGCGCGACGTCTGATCACCCGTGGCTTATCGGTGATCCCCGTCTTGCTTTGTACGATTTACTTTGGCGGCAACGAACAAGCCTTGGACGATCTGCTGATTTATTCGCAAGTCTTTTTAAGCATCGCCTTACCCGTTTCGATGATTCCGCTGGTTCTTTTTACCAGCTCAAAAAAAATCATGGGGGAACGCTTCAAGAATCCGCTATGGGTCTCTACCTTAGGCTGGATCTGTGCCATTGCACTGACGGTCTTGAATGTCCGCTTGATCATCGAGACACTCGGCAACTTCTAATAGAAAAAAAGCTTACGAGCTAGCCTCGTAAGCTTTTTTTGGTTAATTCGTTTCTAAATCATGTAAAAACAGACCGCTCAACAGTTTTGGTTCAAACCAAGTTGATTTTGGCGGCATAATTTCTCCCGCATCGGCTACTGCCAAAAGATCGGCCATTTGCGTTGGATACATGGAAAAGGCCAATGTCCATTCTCCGCTATCCACCAAACGTTCCAATTCTTCTGGACCACGAATCCCGCCGACAAAATCAATGCGTTTGTCTGTCCGCACATCTTGGATCGCGAAAATATCAGCCAGCACGTATTGTTGTAAAAGCGACACATCCAGCTGTCCTACCGCATCTTGCGGCACAGCTTCCGGTTTGATGGTCAACTCCCACCACGCATGGTTTAGGTACAGATGAATCGAACCACGTTGCGCTGGTTTCTTCGTTGTAGTTTCTTGAATCGTAAAATGCTGGGCTGCCTGCTCAAAAAAGGTTTCTGGCACCGGTACCCGCAAGACCCGATTGTATTCCCAAATCGCTAATTCATTTTCTGGGAATAAGATCGCTAAAAAGCGGTCGCTTTCTTGGCTGCTTTGGCCATCGGCTCGCTTTTGCAAGCCAACTTTAACTGCTGACTCTGTACGGTGATGTCCATCCGCAATATAGAGGGCATCTACAGCCTGAAACTGCTGGGCAAAAGAGGCGACTAGCGCTGGATCATCCATCAGCCAAACACGATGCTGCACCTCATGATAGCTGACAAAATCATAGATCGGCGCATGCTCTGCTTGCCACGCATCGATTGCTTCTTTGACTGCCGCTGGTTGGCGATAGCTCAAGAAAATCGGACTTGTATTGGCATCACATGCCAGAATGTGATTGATCCGATCGATTTCTTTTTCTGGTCGGGTAAACTCGTGTTTCTTGATTTTCCCAGCGACATAATCATCGATCGAGGTACAGGCGACAAGCCCCGTTTGCCTTCTGCCAGCCATCGTCAATTCATACAAATAATATGCGGGCGCCGTTTCTTGGATCAGCCAGCCTGCTTCTTGAAAAGATGCAAGATTTTCTGCTGCTTTTTGATACACCTGTGGATCATAAGGATCGATTCCTGGCAAGTCGATCTCCGAACGGTCAATGTGGAAATAGCTGTAAGGATTGCCTTGCGCAAACGCTGCGGCTTCTTGTGAATTGACCACGTCATAAGGCAGCTCGGCCACTTTTTCTGCCAATGAGGCTTCTGGACGAATGGCTTTAAACGGAAATACTTGAACCATTAATACCCAACCTCCTGATTTTTGATGACCCGTACACGAACGATATTTTCGTTCTCCCGCAGTTTATCGGCTAATTGATTCAACAATGCTTCATCTTCAGAAGCGACATCTGCTAGGGTGTAAGCAAAGTCTTCCCGGCCACGATTCAGCATATTGTCGATATTGATCCCAGATTCCGCAATGATCGATGAAATCTGACCTAACATATTCGGTACATTGCGATTGATGATCGTCAGACGATAGGGCGAATGAAAGGCCATCTCAACGGTTGGAAAATTCACCGAGCGCTTGATGGTCCCGAATTCCAAGAATTTTTTCAATGTTCGGGCTGCCATTTTGGCACAGTTGACTTCAGCTTCTTCTGTTGATGCACCTAAGTGCGGCAAGACGAGTACTTTTTCATTGTGCAACAATTGTTCATCCGCAAAATCAGTCGTATAGCCCGCTAAACGGTCGGCTTTTAATGCACGCAAAACGGCATCTGTATCGACGATTTCTTTACGAGAAAAGTTGAATAGCTTCGTTGTTGGTTTCATTTTCGCAAGTTCGGCTTCCCCGACGAGATGATGCGTGTTTTCCATTAGCGGCACATGAACCGTAATAAAATCACAGGTTGAAAAGACTTCCGCAATATCATTGGCACGCTTGACCCGACGAGAGATCGTCCAAGCAGTATCCACTGATACGTAAGGATCATAACCGACTACTTCCATCCCTAGACGATAAGCATCGTTGGCGACCATCGCTCCAATAGAACCAAGGCCGATGATTCCTAACTTTTTGCCTTCTAACTCTGTTCCAGCAAATTGACTTTTTTGCGCTTCTGCTTGTTCTTCCACATTATCACCGCTCAAGGTTTGCACCCATTGGGCACCTCGTAAAATCGGACGGACGCTTAAGAGCAGACTAGCGATCACTAATTCTTTGACCGCATTGGCATTGGCACCTGGCGTATTAAAGACGACGATCCCTTTTTCAGTACATGCTTTGACGGGAATGTTGTTGGTTCCAGCCCCTGCACGGGCAACACCTAAGACACTTTCAGGAAAAGCGTAATCGTGCAATTTCTGGCTGCGCAGCAAAATCCCTTGCGGTTGGTCGCTCTCGTTGATGGCATACTTTTCTTTTTCTAAACGCTGTAATCCTTCTGGTGCGATCGCATTGAATGTTTTGATTTGGAACATTTATTTGACCTCCGCTTCAAATGATTTCATAAAGTCGACTAACGCTTGAACGCCAGCTAATGGAAAGGCATTGTACAAGCTTGCTCGCATTCCTCCAACGGAACGATGCCCTTTCAAGTTCTCAAAACCAGCTTTGACAGCTTCTTCATTGAAGCGCTGATCTAATGCTTTATCCCCTGTTACAAAAGGAATATTCGTTAGTGAACGGCTATCAACAGCCACAGGACTACTGTAAAGAGCAGAGGCTTCGATCGTTTCGTATAAAAGCGCCGCTTTTTGGCGGTCTTGTTCTAAAATTGCAGGAATGCCGCCTAATTCTTCCAACCATTCAAACACCAATTTAGCAATATAGATAGCATACGTTGGTGGTGTATTGTACAATGAGTCATTTTTAGCCTGTAGACGATAATCCAGCATTGGAGCGAAAACAGCATCATCATTGAGTAAATCTTCTCGGATGATCACTACCGTCAACCCTGCAGGACCAATATTCTTTTGGGCCCCAGCATAAATCACACCGAAGTCTTCTACGCGATAGTCATTGGCTAAAATATTTGAGGACATGTCTGCTACGATCGGCACATTGCCAGCCTGCGGAATCGTTTGAAAGGCCGTCCCTTCAATGGTATTGTTCGTGGTGATATGCAAATAAGCCGCTTCTTGATCGATCGCATCTTCTGAAATTTCTGGAATATAAGTAAAGTTTTGATCCTCACTAGAGGCAATGACTTCCACCGTCACGTTTCCAAGCGCTTTTGCTGCTTCAATAGCTTTCTTCGACCAAGAACCGGTATTTACGTATAAGGCTTTTTTGTTTTGTGCAAGATTCAAAGGGATCATACTGAATTGGAGACTCGCGCCGCCTTGTAAAAACAGTACCTGATAGTTTTCAGGAATTCCCATTAATTTTCGTAAAAGTGCTTCTGCATCTTTAATGATTGCTTCAAACAAGGAGGACCGATGACTCAGCTCCATAACGGACATCCCACTTCCGCGGTAATTCAAAAGTTCGGATTGTGCTTTCTCCAATACGGGACGGGGCAATACGGCAGGACCAGCTGAAAAGTTATAAACTGTCATACAAAAAATCTCTCCTTTATGTTAGATGTGAAAATCATTATAACAGATAGCCGAAAATGAAAAAAGCCTTAAAAGAGAAAATAATTTTGAATTTTCAGAAAAGACTACCAATTTCTTAACGTTCGTCATTTCGGCATTTTTTCAAACAGCCAGCGAGAAATTTCATTGTAAACGATCTCGCGGTTGCGCTCATTCAAAATCTCATGACGTCCCTGCTCAAGCAAATACATCGTCACGTCAGCATTTTGCTTCAGCTGCTGAGCCAATTGGCGGACGCTTTTGCCATAGTGACCCACAGGATCATCTGCACCTGAAATCAAGAGCAGCGGCAATTCTGGATCAATCCTGCGCAGTTGATCCGGATCACTGGCAGCTTGCGTCAATATAAAGAGATCCTTGTAAGCCGCTAAGGAAAAATGAAATTGCGTGTAAGGGTCCTTCAAGTAGCGATCCACTTGTTGCGGATCACTGGTCAACCAATCCTTGGCGGTCCGATTGGGACGAAAACGCCGGTTGTGCTGGCCAAAAACCAGCTGTTCCATTACGTGATAAGGCCATTGCTGAGCGGCAAACGGCCGCAACAAGCTCGTAACGAGTTTGCCTCCTTGCATCAGCACGGCTTTTTCCATCGTGGTGCCCATGATGATCGCTCCTGACAATGGATGTGGCTGACTAAACAAATAATTCCGCAACACCAGCGACCCCATACTATGCCCTAAGATAAAGTATGGTCGGTCTGGGTAGCAAGCAGCTGCGTACTGATGGACCACTCCCACATCTGCCACTAAATAGTTGGCGCCCTCTTTTTCACCAAAATGCCCATAGGCCTGTGTTTCCTTCACGGATTGCCCATGCCCTAAGTGATCATGACCGACCACCGCATAGCCTTGCGTAGTCAAACATTCCGCAAACTCGTGGTAACGTTCAATGTGTTCGATCATTCCGTGAACGATTTGCACGACTGCTTTCGGCTGTTCTTCTGGCAGCCACGTTTTGACAAAAAGCTGATCCTTCCCATTTGATGAAGTCAGCTTTTCTTGATTCATCCTCATAGTTCGCACCTCTTTTGCTTTTTCTTTTCTCTTCGCCAAATAAAACGGTCGTTTTCTTTATTATACATGGAATTTTAGGCTATGGCGGTAGGAGTTGGGAATTTTCAAGGATAAAAAAATCCTGCCACATAGTCTAAAGACAAAGTAGCAGGAGTCAAACGATAATCACCCATCGCTTGGATTAAAAAAACTTCCTCATTATTCTTTATTGGAATTTGACGATTTCTAAACGATCAATACTTAGCGTGTCAACCCCAATCTCAGACGAAAGGGTGATTTCCTGCGATCCTTTCGGTAACTTCATGCGGACTTGTAGCGGTTGATAATATTCGGAAGGATAGACATCCACCACATGACTTGCTTGTTTCGTTTCAATCTTGACCTGAATTGGGTCATTTAAGGAGAGATAATCAGTGGTTTTGACATAGGCAATCACCAGAAATTCATCTGATTCTTCAATCTGCGGGGTAAAGATAATTTTGTCAGTCGTTGATTCAAAGCCTTGGACGACTTTCTTAGAGAGTGCTGCCTCATCTTCGACAAGCACTAAATCGCCCTCCAGCAAAGCACGGCTAGCAGTTAATCGCAGTCGATTGGGCTCAGCTTTTGGCAACGCTTGAACATGCCACTCATCAAAAGGAGCTTCCAGTAGAATTTTATCCTCTTGATCCCAACCAAACTTTTGTAAGCGGATCGAACGGTTCCAGCCCGAATGATCCCACCGAGCAGCATGATAAATCAGCCAGTCTTCAGAACCATCTTTTGATTTGGCAAATCCATTATGACCAGGTCCATAGACAGTGTTTGTCTGTTGGAAAATCGGCGCTGGTTCCTTTTGCCAGTTCGCTCTTTCTAGCGGATCATCAGCCACATCTAGGGTCATAAGACCAAGAGCGTAATCATTGTCCCAGCTTCCACTGGCAGAGTATACCAAATTGACTGTTTCGTCTTTGATCATCACTTGAGGGGCTTCATTGATCAATGGTGTTTGCCGCATTTCCCATTCATATTCTGGTTCTGAGATAAGTCGTTTCTCCCCGATCACTTCCGTAGGGGAGGCCATTTCCGCTAAATAAAGATTTTGCGCAACATTTTCATACCCTTCCCAGCCCGACCAAAGGAAATAGCGTTTGTCATTGATCTCTAAGACTGTTCCATCAATCGCAAATTTATCATCCATCCCTTTGATCTCTTCCAATTGCCACTCACCCATGTAAGGATCTTTTTGATGATTGACTAATGCGTACATACGATGCGTTTCTGAAGGACGATTAGCCGCGAAATACATCACCCAGCGATCATCTAAGTAATGAAGCTCAGGTGCCCAGATACTTTCAAATTCTGCTGGCATTTCCCAGATGATCTTTTTTTCACCAGCAGCAACGTGAGAGAGGTTTTCAGCACGCCAAAGCGTTAAATTATTCCCAGTCGTTTTGGTATAATAAAAGAACGCTTCCGTTTGCAAGATCCAAGGATCTGCCCCATCATTATCGATAATTGAAGTAAAATCGGACACTTCTTCCCCTGGATCAGTTCCAGCGCTACAACCGGTTATCATAAGCGCAGCAATCAAGATACTTACTCCACTGAGCCAAGCTGCTGATTTCCCCATCGGACATCGCCCCTTTCCTTACCAATCATTTTATTCTACCTGCGGTGGATGAAACTGCTCATTGATCTCTTTAATTGCTGCCAAATCAACTTTTGGTTGGCGATCATAGGTCAGTAACCCATTGATTTCTTGTTCGACATCTGTCAACTGAGTGTAGCAATAGCCCCAGAGTCCGACAGAGTCATAAACAGCCACCATGATTCGCTGATAATCCTTCAAGAAATCTTGTTGATTTTCCACTGAGGTATAGCCCCAACCGGGTTGCCCCGAAACATCGAAGCCAATACCACCAAACTCGGTCAATAAAATAGGCTGATCCTGATAAGAAAATCCTCCAGCGAAAATCGGCCAGGGGGTCGATACTCGACTCACCAATTTTTCTCTCGTGCTGAGACTGTCTTTAAAGTATAGATATTTTTGCCGCTCAGATTCTTGCCCATGCGCATAATTATGAATCGCACAAATATCGGTCTCCGTCATCGCCCAACCATCATTTGAAATAACCAACCGTTGCTGGTCTAACGAATGGATAAAGTGATACATCGCTTGAGAAAAATGCTGTTGCTGACGATCAAATGAGATTTTTGGCACACCCCAGCTCTCGTTGATTGGGACCCAAGTAACGATCGAAGGATGACTATAATCCCGAGTAATGATTTCTGTCCACTCTTGCATCAAGCGCGTTACCGAAAGATCGGTATAGATTGCCGGCGCCGCACACTCTCCCCAAACAAGAAATCCTAATTTATCTGCCCAGTATAAAAAGCGTGGGTCTTCTGTTTTTTGGTGTTTTCGGCAACCATTAAATCCCATTTCTTTGGCCAATAAGATGTCTTGTTTAAAGTCCTCATCTGTTGGTGCAGTTAACAAGCCGTTCGGCCAATAGCCTTGATCGAGCACCAGCTTCTGATAGTAAGGCTTGTTATTTAAGTAGATCATACCGTTTTCTGTATGTATTTTACGCATACCAAAATAACTTTTTAGCTGATCGATGGCCTTCCCCGCTTCCCTAAGAGTCAATTCAACATCAAATAATTGCGGTTTTTCAGGTGTCCAAGACCAGCCTTCGTGGTGAAAATTCGTCCGAAAAATTTCTTGCTGGAAAATATCAACCGCAAAACTCAACTTAGAAGTGATAAAGTCTGCCTTTCCGCTAGTAACTAAAGCACCTTTAAAATAGATTTGATATTCTAAGACTACTTGTGGCTGTAACTGATTCAGTTCTACATCGATCTTAACGGCGCCAGCATCAAAATCACTCGTAAATTTCACCTGTTGCAGATGGGTTTCGGCAACTACTTCAAGCCAGACTGGCTGCCAGATCCCTGTTGAGTTTGTGTACCAGATTCCTGCTGATTCTTCTTCCCAAAATTGTTTCCCCCGTGGAATGCTTTCATCAAAATGTGGATCAAATGCTCGCACACTTAGTATTTGCTCTTGTCCAGATACTAAGGCATCCGTGATGTCTATATCAAAAGAGGTATGCCCTCCGCAATGATTTCTCATATGATTGCCATTGACAAACACATCTGCTTCATAGTCCACCGCCCCAAAATGCAAAAGGACACGACTTTTTTCAGGGACTTGCACATTGAAGGTCCGATAATACCATACAACGTCGTGCACTTCTCGAAGATCAATGCCGCTCAATGCACTTTGATAGACAAAGGGAACATTGATCTTGTACGGATAGTTTGCTTCATTTGTGTACCACTTTTCTTTTAAACCAAGATTTTGGTCATCAAAGGCAAATTGCCATTCACCATTTAAGCTTAACCAATTCTCTCTCTCAAATTGCGGTCTCGGGTATTCTTCTCTACTCATATTTCCTCCAAAAACAAATTATTTTATGCCACTTTGCAACGACATTGACGCCATAAAGCTTTTTTGCGCCACCAAATACAATAAAAAGGTAGGGATCAAAGCCAAGATTGCTCCGGCAGTTCCAATTCCCGGATAGGTCATGTATTGCCCTTGTAGCAACTGCAGCCCTGGTGTAATCGGTAATTTATCAATATCGTTTATCACGATCGATGGCCACAAGAAGTCATTCCATGAGCCAGTAAAACTAAATAACGCAACCACCGTCAATACAGGTTTGATCAGTGGTAAGATAATATGATAAAAGATTTGAAACTCGTTGGCCCCATCGATCACAGCCGATTCATCCAATTCTTTAGGAATCCCTAAAATGAACTGCCGAACGAGGAAAATGTTATAAACACCTGCAGCCCCAGGAACGATGACTGCCAGAAATGTATTGGTCCAACCTAACGTATCAACGATTTTAAAATTCGGGATCAAATTGACCACCCCGGGAAACATCATCGTTCCTAACAATAGGGCAAAAATCAAATCTCTCCCCTTAAAGGTGAGTCGTGTATAGCCATAGGCTGCAAACGAGACGATCACCATAACCAACAGCGTATGTGAAGTTGAAATAATCATTGAATTCACAAACCAGCGGAACACAGGAGAAGAATCATTGCCTTGTAACAAGCCCAAAAAGTTAGCCAGCGTCCAATCTTGTGGAATCAAACTGAACCCAACCTTTTGAATCTCTGCCTCCGATTTAAACGAGGTAAAAATTGCCCATATCAAAGGAAAGAGCCAAATCACACAGACGATCGCTAGCAAAATAAAGGCAATTCTTTTCCCTAGTTTGTTTTCTCGCATCTTCTTCCCTCCTATCTTTCCATTTTTTTGATGACCATAAATTGCACAATCGAAACTGCCATGATTACAAAACCTAGTAAAATAGCCATCGCTGAAGAAATTCCTGCAACCGAGGTACTACTACCAAAAGCATTTTCTTGGATGTACATCATCAACACGCGAGTAGAATTGTTGGGTCCGCCACCCGTCAACATTAGTGGCTGACCATAAATATTAAACTGAGCGATGGTCGTCATGACCGTGGTAAAAACAAGCTGGTTGCGAATACTCGGCAAAGAAATACGGAAAAATTTCGTTATACTATTTGCACCATCTAATTCTGCTGCTTCTAACTGCTCTTTAGAGACGCCATTTAATGCAGCAACATAAATAATTAGATTCCCACCTAATGTCCACCAAATCGTCACGATCAAAATAGCGATCCATGCCCATGGTTGCGTGCCTACAAAATTGATGTCGATACCGAATACTTCTTTGATTGGCCCAAAAGATTTGCTCAAAAGGAACCCCCAAATAATCATGACGGCAGAGATTGCAAATAATGTTGGCAGGTAGAGAATCGATTGAAAAAAACGCATCATTTTTGGTTTAGCAGATAATGCAACCGCTAGTAACAAGGGAATTACAATACATAACGGAACGGAGATTGCCGCAAAAAACAGCGTATTTTTCATTCCATTAAAAAATTGCGTATGATACAACGAGTCTTGATCAAACAAAATCGTTTGAAAATTATCAAACCCGACAAAAATCGGTGTACTGAACAGATCCCATTCAGTAAAAGAAACATAGATCCCAATCACTGCAGGAACTAAAAAGAATAAAAGAAAAAGGAGCATATGCGGACCAATAAAAACGATTGGCCAGCCATTTAACCTTTTTTTCATCAATACCCATCCTTCCTTGTATTTCTAGTGCAGCTCTCAACAAGAAACAACTGTGACAGCCCTTTAAGCCTATCAGAATTCCTCCCCTATCAAAAAATGGACTGAATTCTTTTTATGGTCGCTCTTCCTTCTGCCACAGCCTCTATGTGAGAAGATTATTTCATCTTTTCTTCTACAACTTTTTGGATCTCACCAAACGTCGTTTGAATATCTGCTTTTCCTGTGATCATGTCCCATGAGCGATTATCATATTCACCAAAGATATACGATAAGCCATCAACTGCGTTAACAGAAATTGCCGCTTGTCCTTTTTCTGTCTTCAATAAGAAGGATTGTGGCATCTCAACATATTCTTCATTGTCTAGCATAGCTAAGGAAGTAGGATTTGCACCTGATTTGACCCACTCTAATTGGTTTGCTTGTAACCAAGTCAGAAAGTCGACCATGCCACTTTTCTTTTCATCGGAACGTTCCTCGTTCGTTTTGAACATTGCAAACTGATCGACGCCTGAACCTTGAATGATATGTTCCGCATCCCATTGAGGAGTAAATGTTTGGCCCCAAGTGAAGTCACTGATTTCTTCCATATTACTTAGCATCCATGTTCCTTCTGGAAGAAAAATCAGTTGCTGGTTTGCAAAAAGTTTATTTGCATCTTCACCATCTGGGACCATGTAGCCGGCATCGTACAGATCCTTAAACTCTTGAACGGCATTGTAAGAATACTCATTATCGATATTGATGTTTCCTTGTGCATCTTGCCATTCCCCACCCATTTGTTGGTAGAGATTCGAATAATTCTGCATGCCCCATGTATAGCCAAAACTATAGATACCATCTGCTTTTGCTTTTTCCCCAGCTTGTCTGATTTCTTCATAGGTCACTACGCCATCATCCAACGCTCCTGGAACATATTTATCCACCAAATCTTGGTTGTAATACATCACCCACGAACCCATGGTTGCCGGAATCCCATATTGACTATCATCCACTACACCAGTGTCCCAAGCAGCTTCAACGTAGTTTTCCCGTGCCAATTCTGTCCCATCGATCATGTCATCCCAGGTTTCAAGCATGTCTTGGTGTTTGTACGTAGGCAAAGCTTCTGAGGCAATCAAAGCCAAATCAGGAACACCTTTCCCCGATTTCCCCGCAGTCGTCAACTTTGAAGTAAAGGTATCACCTTGCATGCTTACTAACTTCACTTTAAAGTCTGGGTCTGTTTCATTGTATTGATCAATCGTTTTTTTGATTTTTTCACCGTCTGGTCCTGTCGTCGAAGACCAAAGCAAAATTTCTGAATTATTACTTGAGCTACCACTCCCGCCACAAGCAGCTAACAACACTGTACATAATAAGCTTGTCCCTACTAAAACAATAGATTTACTTACTTTCATTTTTTACACTCCTTTTAATTTAACTAAAAAGTAAAATGACATCCAATTATCAATAAACATAATCGTTAGACTATCGTCAAATAATGTTTACACCGTAAAGTTACTATAAATATAAAGCGCTGTCAACATTATTTTAACAAGGTATAACCAAAAATTATATCATTTTACTATTTTGTAAATCCACAAGGTTGTGTTATAATTAAACCATCTTTTCATTAAACATTTTAGTATAACGAGGTGATCGCTATGGAATTGGATTTAACAAACGCATCTTTACCGATCTACGAAGCACTGGCAAATGAAACTCGCTTAGCGATTTTAAGAGAATTAGGCGATAAGAAGAAAAGCATCAGTGAAATTGGACAAAAATTAGCAATCAGCAATGCTTTAATGACCAAACATATCCGTAAACTCGAAGAAGCTCAGTTGATCAAAACCGAAAAAGGATCGGGGCAAGACTGGAAGAAAAAATATTTGTCTCTAAAAACTGATTTCATCAATATCAATTTCCCAGCAAAAGTGTTTCCAGAAATGAATCTAACCTCCCAATCTGTGAAAATCGGCCACTTCACCGATTTTAAAGCTGAGCCTTCTTGTGGAATGGCGACCAAAGACCGCTTGATTGGCGCCTTAGATGATCCAAAATCTTTTCTGGATCAAGAACGTGTTGATGCAAGTATCATCTGGCTAAATAACGGTTTTTTAGAATACAAAATCCCAAATCCTTTGAAAAATGGTGAAAAAATCGAATTACTGGAAATCAGTATGGAGATCGCTTCAGAGTTCCCAATTTCGAATAACTATTGGCCCAGTGATCTTTCCTTTTACTTAAACAATCACTGCATCGGTAGCTACACCGTACCAGGAAACTTTTCGGATGTCAGAGGTTCTCTGACTCCGCAATGGTGGATCGATGAGTTCAGTCAATATGGATTGCTTAAGCATTTACGCATCAATCGCTATGATACTTCCCTCGATGGAGAAAAATTAACAGATCACAACCTGAATGAAATCGACTTAGACCACAGTGACTTTTTCACCTTTAAAATTGCTGCACCTGCAACTGCCGAAAACGCTGGTGGTTTGACCATTTTCGGCGATCGATGGGGAAATTATCCTCAAGATTTATTGTTCAATTTTTACGTATCGGAATGACTGTTGTCGTTCCATTACACAAAAAAAGCACGTAGCGAAGAGAGACCACTCCCTCAGCTAGTGCTTTTTTCTATTCTCTTACGCTGTGGCAAAAATGCGTTCAATCAACTGCATCACTGCTCGGACTTCTTCGTTTTTAACGATAGGTTCGGCACCGTTGCGTACAACGTTGTAAAAATTCTTGTAGAAAGGTTCGAAATCCGCTTCGGCTTTCGGGAAAGGAATCTCTTTGGCAGCCAATTCCGATGGCGGTGCCATCGTTTTCGTCAAGCCAACGCCTGCTTGAACTGGTTTTGGTGCGGCCACGTCTTCGCGACCTGTTGCCTGAACCATTTCACCATTTAGATCCCAATCGGTGATGGTGGCTGTTCCTTCCGTTCCTTTGATGTACCAGCGAGGCAATTGCGTGTAATTGGAGGTTCCAACTTCCACGATTGCTTTGACCCCATTTTCAAAGGTAATCAAAGCGAAGAACCCATCATCGACTTCTTCCCCCAACACAAAGCTAAGATCCGCTTTGACGTCTTTCACTGGGCTGTCGATCAGCCATAGCATTTGATCTAGCAAGTGAACGCCCCAGTCTAAGAGCATTCCCCCGCCTTGTTTTTTCACATGACGCCAGTCTCCTGGGATGCCGTTTGCCCCTTGGACCCGTGATTCTAATTGGAACAAATCGCCGATCTGTCCATTACGGTACAGTTCGCGTACAAGTAAAAAATCAGGATCCCAACGGCGGTTTTGGTGAACCATAAAGGTATTGCCGGTTTCTTGGGCAACCGCCACGATCTCATCTAGTTCCGCAGTATTCAGCGCAACAGGCTTCTCGCAAACAACATGTTTGCCTGCTCTCAATGCAGCGATCGATAACTCTTTATGCAAGTCATTAGGTGTGGCGATCAATACTGCTTCGATCGTCTCATCGGCTAAGACTTCATCATAGCTTTTAAAGATCTTATGGCCTTTTTCTTGTGAGATCGCTTGACGTTCTTCATTGATATCGTAAGTTCCTACGATGTGGATTCGTTCGTTTTCATTTGGTAAGATATTGTGGACATGGTACGCACCCATGCCGCCATATCCGATTACTGCAAAATTGATTGCACTCATGTCTGACACTCCTCGGTTTTCTTCTTATGCCCACCACATGGATGAAGCTTCTTCACGGATCATAATCGTCTTCAAGTTGCTGATGGCACGATTTAGTCCTTCATCAATGGACATGATTGGATCTTCATGCTCAATACTCAAGACATAATCATACCCATAAATTCTAAGTGCAGAAATAATATCTGACCAGACTTGTAAGCTGTGGCCGCACCCGACTGAACGGAAGGTCCAAGCTCGGGTTTTGACATTGCTATATGGCTGCATGTCCGTCAAGCCATGCATGTTGATATTGTCTTGGTCCAAATACGTATCTTTGGCATGGAAGTGATGGATCGCATCGGCTTCCCCTAAGATTTTGACCGCTGCCACTGGGTCGATCCCTTGCCACCATAAATGACTTGGATCCAAGTTACAGCCGATGGCTTTACCCGCAGCATCCCGCAGTTTCAACATCGTATAAGGGGTATGTGCCAAAAAGCCGCCATGAAGTTCGATCCCGATTTTAACACCAGCCGCTTCCGCTTCCGTGTTGATGCCTTTCCAATAAGGAATCAGTTTTTGTTCCCATTGATAATTATAATTGTCATCGTATTCCGTCGGCCATGGCAATACTGGCCAGTTGACTTGTGTATCTATTGCATTTCCGCCTGAAACGCCTGAAAATCCATTCACAACAGGTACATTCATTAAGCTGGCTAATTTGATGGTTTTACGCAAAAGTTCATCGGCTTCTTGCGCTTCTGCTTTTAATGGAGAGATTGGGTTGTTGTGACAGCTCAAAGCTGAGATTTCCAATCCTTTATCAGCTAATTTCGCTAAGTATTCTTTTCGCTCTGCTTCACTTGCTAGTAAACGGTCAATGTCTAAGTGGGCATTGCCGGGAGAACCACCGGTACCGATCTCGACGGTTTGGAGCCCTTTTTTCGCTACTTCATCGATCATTTCTTCAAAGCTAAGTTGATTGAATAACGGGGTAAAAACACCTAATTTCATTTTCTTTCCTCCTCAATTGCTTGAAAATGCCCATATGTTGGGTAACGATTTTCTGTTGGTGCACACCAGCGAGCCGCATTTTGGATCACTTTTTGCACTTTGGGATTGTAATAGCTTGGGAATGTCTCATGACCAGGCTGGAAATAGAAGATTTTGCCATTCCCACGGCGGAATGTACAGCCGCTGCGGAAAACTTCACCACCAGGGAACCAGCTGACAAAGATCAATTCATCCGGCGCTGGAATATCAAAGTGCTCGCCATACATTTCCTCTTGCTCTAGTTCGATCCATTCGCCGACTCCTTCAGCGATTGGGTGGCTTGGATTAACATTCCAGATCCGCGCATGCTGATCGTCTACCCGCCATTTCAAATCGCACGACGTTCCCATCAACGTTTTAAAGATTTTCGAAAAGTGGCCAGAATGCAAGACGATCAGTCCCATTCCTTCCCATACACGCTGCTGCACACGAGCAACGATAGCATCATCGACTTCTTCATGCGCCATATGGCCCCACCAAACCAACACATCCGTGTCAGCCAATACTTGCTCCGTCAACCCGTGTTCTGGTTCATCAAGGGTCGCCGTTCGTACTTGAAAATCATCCTCTGCTAAAAAATTGGCAATTTGACCATGGATTCCTTCTGGATACATTTTTTGGACGGTCTCATTCGTTTTTTCATGACGAAACTCGTTCCATACCGTAACATGGATCATTGGTAGACCTCCTCTACGATGTCTTTTAATTGCAGATAATCAATCCCGCTGGCTTCTAAAGGAGCGAATTTTTGAAACGCTTCCTGCTCGACGATCAGCCATGGTAGTTCTAATGCTTTAGCTGCTTCTACATACGACTTAATTGGTAAAATCCCATTGCCGATCTCGGTGCTTTCCTGCGGCTGCTCTTGCATATCTTTGATATGAACCAAGCCGACCTTCGTTTCGCGTTCCTTTAGCCAAGGTAAAATAGCCACGTGTGCAAAGGCTAACCAGTAAAGGTCGGCTTCCAAACGCAGTTGCGGATTGTCTTTGATCAGTTCATCGATCATGGATTTTCCAGCAACTTCAGTAAATTCATGGGCATGGTTGTGGTAGTAGCAAGTCAGCCCTTCTGCCTGCAATTTTTGGGTGATCTGGGTCAGCTCCGCAGCAAAGGCTTGCCATTTTTCCAAAGAATCAAGGCTGGCATACGGAATCACGATCCGTTGATTGCCAATCGTTTTTTCAAAAGCGACGGTTTCTTCAAAACGATCTTGCAATGCTTCAAACGGGATATGGGAAGCCGCGACCGCCAAATCCAACTGCTCCAGCATTTCTTTGATCTGAACAGCGCTGTGTCCATGATAACCGGCAAATTCAACACCGTCATAGCCGTTTTGTTTTACTGTTTTCAACGCATCAAAAAGATTTGTCTTGCAGTCCTCTTGAATACTCCAAAGCTGTAAAGCGATTTTCGGTTTTGTCATTTGTGCTCGCTCCTTTTCTTCCAGCAGTTCTTATAGGTAGACTGGCTCACCGGTTTGCGATGATTTGTAGATCGCTTCTAGAATCTCCGTCACGACCATTGCTTCTTCAGGTTTGACCACTGGTTCGGTATCGTTGATGATCGCATGGATCCACGATTGTGCTTCTAAAATTTCTGGCGTCTCCCCGTTTCCTTCATAAAAATCAACGCCGCCTGTTTCAAGTTCGATATTTTTTTCATACAGCAAGCTGTGGTCTTCCCCATTGATGGTCAAACCGTTGTTCATATCCGCACCGGCTTTGCTACCCATCAGTGTCGTTTTGGCTTCTTTCACATCCAAGCTGTTGAGCGCCCAGCTGGCTTCTAAGAAAATCGTTGCGCCATCTTCCATGACCACAAAACCAAAGGCCGAATCTTCTACTGAGAATTTCTCTGGGTCCCAAGGGCCCCAAGCATTTGCGGCATTTTTGGTTTGCGACAACTCATGATACGCTTTTCCGACAACAAATTTTGGTTTGTAATTGTTCATCATCCATAAGGTCAGATCCAATGCGTGGGTACCGATATCGATCAACGGACCGCCGCCTTGCGCCTCTTCATCAAGGAAAACACCCCAAGTTGGCACAGCCCGACGACGGATCGCATGAGCTTTCCCAAAATAAATGTTTCCTAATTGTCCTTCGGCGCACACTTCATGAAGATAACGAGAATCTTTTCTAAAACGGTTTTGGTAGCCGATCGTGAGTTTTTTTCCTGTTCGGTTGGCTGCTTCGATCATTGCTTTGGCTTCTGCCGCTGTTTTTGCCATTGGTTTTTCACACATGACATGACAATCCGCTTCTAGTGCAGCAATCGTCAACTCAGCATGTGAGGCGTTTGGTGTACACACATGGATCACATCTAGATCAGCTTGTGCCAACATTTCTTGATAATCGCTGAATACTTGAGCATCTTCGGTCCCAAATGCTGATTTCGCTTCAACTGCACGTTCAACCAGCAGATCACAAAAGGCAACCATTTCTACTTCCTCTACTTGAGACAAGGCAGGCATGTGCTTGCCGTTTGCGATCCCACCGCACCCAATGATTCCAACTTTAACTGTCATATCTTTCCTCCTGAAAACGCTTATTATTTTCTACCCCCTCATTATAGCGAAACATCGAAAGCAGTTCTTCCCAGTTTCCATTGAAAAAATTCCCGAAAATTATCTTATGAAACTTTAACAAAAAGAACCACTCCACAATTTATGCAAAGCGCTTAAAAAAACACTATCGAGAAAAAAATAGTGCCAGATCAACAAAAAAAACAGTCGACAAGCAAAGGCTCATCGGCTGTTTCTATCAATTTTGATTCAATTGTTTCTGGTACTGCAACGGTGATTGACCAACAGCTTCCTTAAAGACATGATGAAATGTTTTGACACTGGCAAAGCCTGCTTTTTCAGCGACTTCTGCCATCGGGATCTTTTCATTTGCCAAGATAAATTTGGCTTGATTGATGCGGTATTCCGTCAAAAACTGCATGAAGGTCTTGCCAGTATTGGTTTTAAAGAAACGCGTGAAATAATGGGGACTAAACCCTACATGTCTTGCGGTGTCCTCCATCGTCAAGACTTCTTGGTAATGGGATTCGATGTACTCAAAGACATCATTCAGACGCTGCAAGGTTTCTTTGTATTGTGCGGCCGTTCGTTTTAGTGGATTGACGGCTCGTTTGCGCTTTGGCAAGCTTTGATAGCACTCCCCGATCAACTGGTAAAGCAGCCCGAGAGTCAAATAACGCTTCCCAACAACATTTTCCTCTTCCAACTGATACAACTCGATCAAGAGACCTGTTATTTTTTCCGTAAAACTCGCTGGCCAATTTTTGCTGTGGGGCTCCCCTTCTTCAAAGAGTGTCATCAAGGATACTTCATTTTCTCGCAGCAGCGGCTCTTCAAAAAGCTGCATATCAAATTGATAGACATAGCGTTCACTCTCAGGTGATGCAAGAAAGTAGTGGGGCTGCCCGCTGGAAAAAAGATATAGATCCCCTTCTTTCAACTCAATAATCGTATCGTCAACACCAATATTCACCGTGCCGCGCTTAGCGTAAATGATCTCGATTTCTTTATGGACATGGGGATAAACGATGGTCAAACCATCATTTAGAAACGTTCGAAAACGAAATTCACTTTCAAATTCAGGAATTTCAAGATACATACTCATGGCTGACCGACTCCTTCGCTCTATTCTTATTTATTATAAGCGAAAAATTGCCCAAGAGAAAACCTTTTCTCAGCCAATCATAGTTTCTTCTGCTTTTTTGTGGTATCGTATTCAAGAAAAGGAGTCTTGTTTATGAATTATTATGATCAACATCTGCATACATTTTTGTCTTTTGATTCAGATGAACAGTTTGAGAATTATCTAGCTTACCAGCCTGCCTACTTCGTTGCGACAGATCATTTCGATTTGAAGAACCCCTATTCGGGATTCCGTGATGATATTCCTGACTATGAATTACTAGTAAATACCCACCAGAAGCTGCAAGAGACCACAGCGACGAAACTCTTAAAAGGCATCGAGATTGGTGTCGTGCCTGGTCAAGAACAAGAAATCTTGCGCTATCTTGAAAGCCATCCTTATGACTTGAAATTGATCAGTATCCATCAAAACGGTACCTTTGATTATATGGACGATGCCGTGTTGACGAAGGACAAATTTGCAGTCGCCAAACAATACTTTGACCAAATGGCCCACGTGTTGGACTCGTTTTCTGACGGGCACATCGTGACCCACTTTGATTATGGCTTGCGTCGTTTCCAATTTACAGCTGAGGAATTGGCCGCCCATTTTGAAACAGAGTTAACGACGATCTTCAAAAAAATCGTTGCCCGTGACTTAGCGATGGAAATCAACGCGAAGAGCTTTGGCCCCTATCAAAATGCCCACCTTTATCAATATGCTATCCCGCTGTATCAAAGTGTCGGGGGTAAATTGTTCACCCTCGGCTCTGATGCCCATAAAGCCAGTGACTATCGGTTAGATTTTGCAGCGATGAGCGAACTACTGCGTTCCTTTGGTGTCAATCAATTAGCGGTCTTTCAAGGTAGTGAACGGTTTATGGCGGATCTGCCTGCTAAATAGCGTCACCTTTGAATGCACTCTACAACACATTTTCAATAAATGAACCAAAAACGGCGAACCCTAAAAGGATACGCCGTTTTTTCATTTTAAGACCATATTTACTTAGGTTATTCTGCTGCTAAAATATCTTCCTTGGCATGGATCATTTGAGTCAAAAAGTCACAATAAGGCGTTGGCACTTGGTACTTGCGGCCTTTTCGTGAGATTGCGCCATTGATATAATCGATCTCGGTTTTGCGATGATTATTGATCAAATCTTGATACATGGATGGATAGTGCATTCCGATGCCTTCTGGATCATAGGTTTCCTCAATATGGTGGACTACTTCGGATACATCCAGTTGAACAGATTCATGGGTAGCAACTGCCGCAAATTCTTCCACAATCGTTTGGACCATCGCACGCGCCGTTGAGGTTTGTCCGAATTGGGCAATATTCACATTTAAAATCGAACACAAACCATTTAGTGTGCCGTTGACACAGGCTTTGCGATAGATGGAGTAGCGAATGTTCTCAGAATAAGACGCATTTAACCCAGCATCAGCCAAGACTGCTGCTAATTGACGGGCATCTTCTTCTTTGCCCGGTTCGATATTTTGCAGTTCTACAGAACCATCCCCAAACAAGCGAACATTACCAGGACCAATCAAGTCCGCCGTCCAAATGGTATTTCCTAAAAAGATTTTATCCGTGCTGACATATTTTTCAATCGTGTCCTCATGACCGATCCCGTTTAATAAGCATAAGACTTTCGTTTGCTCTCCGATCATCGGTTTGATCGTTTGCATCATTTGATCCAGTTGCATCGCTTTAGTAAAGACCAGGATCAAGTCTGCTTGTACAGTCGTTGGGATCTCATTTTGCGAATAGATCGAAAAAGGGACTGCGATCTCTTCACCGTTTAAGTTCGCTCGTAATCCGTGTTCACGGATCGCTTCGATATGCGCCGGCCAGCCGTCGATCAACGTGACGTCATTTCCGCCTCTTTTTAGCATAATAGCAAAACGGCTGCCCATAGCACCTGCACCAGCAATAACAATTTTCATCTGAACTCCTCTTTCCTCTTCCACAATTAGGTATAGTTTACTCTAAAATCGTGAAATATGCGAGAGCCTTGCGTTTTTTCTCGATAGGAAAGAAAAAAGAACAATTGGAATAGTTAGATTTTTCAGATAATTAAAAAACGGTTGTTTCCAATTTTGTCCATTCAAAAAAGTCGCACGGAAGATTGAAAACTTGACTGAGCTAAACCAGTTTTCGGACTCACGTGCGACCCTTCTATTCAATTATTTCCTGTGAAACAGTTGTCGTTTTAGGCAGTGACTGTTTCATTGTTTGTTGTAAAGTTTTTTAGCCGTTCAGCTTTTTCCGCTTCTGTGATCCCATGTTGTTCCACGTAACGGTTGTGTTCGTGGATGGCACAATCATAGCTACAGGCACCTAAATGGGCAGCTTGATTTTCTTCAGAAGTCAAAAATTGGCGATTGCATTCTGGGTTGGCACAGTTTACATAGCGCTCGCAAGGTGTGCCATCAAACCAGTCGCGACCGATAACTTTTTTATCCACATGATTGATTTCCACACTAATACGTTCATCAAAGACGTACATTTTGCCATCCCAAAGCTCGCCTTGAACTTCTGGGTCATTCCCATAAGCAAAGATACCACCATGAAGTTGGGCCACATCATCAAAGCCTTCTCGCAGCAACCAGCCTGAGAATTTTTCACAACGGATACCACCAGTACAATAAGTAACGACTTTTTTATCCATAAATTTTTCTTTATTATCGATGATCCATTGCGGCAACTCACGGAAGCTGCGGATATCGGGACGAACGGCTCCCCGGAAATGGCCTAAGTCATATTCATAATCGTTACGGGCATCGATCACCACGGTATCTTCATCTAACAAAGCTTCTTTGAACGCTTTAGGATCTAAATATTTTCCAGTCATTTCTAATGGATCGATGTCATCTTCCAGGTTCAATGAAACCAATTCTTTGCGCGGACGAACGAATAGCTTTTTAAACGCATGTTCTTCTACTTCATCGATTTTATAAAAAATCCCTTTAAAACGGGGATCAGCTTCCATTTTTTCCATATAGCGATTTGTTGCTTCAACCGTTCCAGAAAGCGTGCCATTGATCCCTTCATTGGCTACTAAAATACGGCCCTTGATGCCAATTTCTTTTCCAAATGCTAAATGCTCCTTGGCGAAGCTTTCCGGATCTTCAATTGTTGTATATTTATAAAATAATAAAACGCGGTATGTCAAACCAATTCCTCCTTTTTTTGCACCCTACAGTATAGGTTATCGCGTGACAAAAAACGAGTTTTATGCTTGTACCTTTTCACACAATCTTTTTCTTTGAGCAAACAGTGTCATGGATTGGTTTTATTGAGCTCTGCCACGAAAAAAGCTGTGACTTGATCCATCGTTTCTCCACGCACCAGATGGCGTTCTTCTCGCGAGATAAACTGCAGATTTGCTTCTGGATTTTCTGCCACAAAGGCTTCCACATCAGCATAAGGAATTTTCTCATCTTGGGTACCATGCCAAAATAAAAGGGGACGCTGTCCTAATTTCTCTGGTTGAGAAGACAGATCGTAAGCATCCATCCAGCTTAAAAGCTGACCATAATCCTCGGGTACAAAGAACCCAGCAGCGCCGGCGTGCATTTGGATGCGGTCACGGTATTTCAACATGGAAGGAGAACCCATGATACAAGCTGCCGCTGTGATTTCTGGATGCTGGCATAATAAACCGCACGTGGTCATCCCTCCCATGGAGACTCCGCCAACTGCGATCTGACCGTTGACCAAACCAAGGTTTTCAAAAAAATCGACTAAGTAAGAAAACTCAAATAGATTGGTTTGGATACTTTGCCAAAAAGTTAAAGAAGGAATCTCCGATAGCTGGGTCTTGCGCTCCCCATGATTGGCTGCATCTGGCAAGACCACCCGAAAACCTTCTCTAGCCAACTTTCTGCCTTGTGTCAACACTAATTCTTTACTCGTCTGCCAACCATGATAGTAAATAATCAATGGCAGCGGTTCATAAATCATTTCTTCTGGTACGACTTCTAAGACCGGAATATTCCCGATTTTTCTTTTTCGAACAGCTAATTTCATTCTTTTCCACCTCAGCTTAAGTATACAAAAAGTCGCCAAAAGCGCCACTGATACGCTGTAAAAAAAGATCATACCCGAAGAGTATGATCCGTTTTTTCGTTTATGAATGTAAGACCGCTTCTCGAGCCAATGCCAAACAACCGAGCGTTCCAGCGTTGTCTTCCAATGCTGGGGTCACGATATATTTGCTTAACTCAGGTGTTTCGACATACCCATTGACCAATTTTGCAAATGCGTCATGGACGTTTTGCAGCATATGGCGTTGTTTCATCACACCACCGCCAAAAATGATCACATCTGGAGAAAACATCAAAGTTGTATTGTAGGCACATTGAGCAATATAGGAGGCTTCGATTTCCCAATAAGGATCATCTTCTGCAACCTCTTGTCCTTTTTTCCCTAAGCGTTTTTCGATGGCGGGTCCAGCGGCCATCCCTTCTAAACAGTTGCCATGAAATGGACAGCTGCCAGCAAAGTCATCTTTTGGATGAGGGACGACGAGCATATGCCCCATTTCTGGATGACTAAATCCTTCGATAAAGCGCCCTTCTTGTAAGGCACCGCCGCCAACACCTGTACCGATCGTGTAGTAAACGACACTACTCAATCCTTTGCCACTGCCGAAGACATACTCACCATAGGCAGCCGCATTGACATCTGTTGTCCAAGAAATCGGGATCGGAAATTCTTTTTTCATGGTACCGATGAAATCAAAATTTTGCCATGCCAATTTCGGGGTTGAGGTAATGTACCCATAAGTGGCAGAATCGCGATGGATATCGATGGGCCCAAATGAGCCAATCCCAATCCCTGCTAAATCTGCTTGGTATTGTTTGAAGAAATCAATGACTAAAGGCATTGTTTCCTCAGGTGTCGTTGTCGGAAAGCTCACTCTTTCCTTGATCGTCATTTCTTCATCGCCAATGGCACACACAAATTTTGTGCCGCCTGCTTCAATCGAACCGTATAACATGCACATCACTTCTCTCTTTTATTTATACCTAATTTTAATCAAAGAGCAGCGAAATTACTAGCAATCTCTGAGAGATTTTATGAATAAGTCTTCTAAAATGATGACTTCGATTTTATCCTTCCTTTTTTCGAACTGTTAAGTAGTGGAAATTAAGAGAAAGTAAGATTTTTAGATATTTCTGTAAATATTACCCCCAGTGCAAATGCTCCTGCATCGGGATACCCTACACTCCTTTTGCCAACTGTACCTGCCCTACCCATTTTAGCTGCAAATCCTTTTGTTTGCTCAGCACCCATTATGGCACTCTTTGCACCTTGATCGAAAGCTTCTTGCCATGATCCTTTTTGCTCAGATATATTCATCCACTTATCAGCGCAAGGTGCTAAAGCATCAATTAATGTCTTATCTCCAACTTTTGCCCCTCGCCCAAAAGAACGCTTACCAGTTTCTTGGACTCCTTTGACTATTGCTTGTAACATTGAGCTCATGTCGCTTATGGTCAATGTTTGTTTCCCCTGCGTATCCTTACTGGCTGCACGAAAAGCTGAGCCCCAAATAGGACCTGATGCTCCACCACAATTTTCCATTATTATCAAAGAAACATCATTTAAGAACTTTGCAATACTTAAATCTTCTTCTTCCAAAAGTTCTTGCCATTGATCTTTTAAACTACGGAATCCTTTTGCTACACTCATACCAAAATCTCCATCACCAGCATACGAATCAAGTTCACAAAATTTCTGCTCGTTTCTGATAATAACATCTGCCATAACATCAATAATAAAAATCATATTTTCTAAGGTTATCACCTCATCAATTTTCCCGTTACATTTCTTCGTTTCTAATTGATATACCCCTTTTTTAAGAGGAGCCTTCTTTAGAGAATAGAAACTTGCACTGCTTATTTCACCCTTATTTTTTGAATGGAATCCAAGCGTACTGACTGGCAGAGATAAAAATTCTTCTAGTTGATCATCTAAAAGCAATAAAGTAATCGATGCCCCTTGCATATCAATACTGGTCATATAGTTACCTACAAATGTGTGCTGAACATTGACTTCCATCTGATTAAGAATCTCTGCGGCATCATGATTCAAAATATACAACTCCATTAGAGGGGTTCCTCCAAAACCATTGATCATCAAAGCCACCTTATTGTCTTTACTTCTTATTGGTAATTGTTCAACTAATCTTTCAAGCATTTCTGAAGCAAGCTCTTTTGAAGATTTTAAGCTCATCCTCTCGATTCCTGGTTCTCCATGAATTCCGACCCCAAACTCAATCTCATCATTACCTAAATCAAATGTAGGAGAGCCTTTTGATGGGACCGTACAAGATGACAATGCAAACCCAATTGTTTTGGTCCGTTCAATTGCAGTTTCTGCTAACTTTTTTAGCTCTTTTAGACTATAACCAGTTTCGGCAGCTGCACCCACAATTTTCTCAATGAAAATAGTGCCAGCTACACCGCGTTTTCCTACAGTGTATAGACTATCTTCGACAGCAATATCGTCATCTATTTTTACATAGTCAATTTTGATTCCATCTTCTTGAGCTAAGTACATTGCATTTTTAAAGTTCATAATATCTCCACTATAGTTCTTAACAAGCAAAAGCACCCCTTTATCACTTGCTACTCTTTTTATTCCTTGATAAATCTGTACTTGCGATGGAGATGCAAAAATGTCTCCGCAGATTGCTGCATCCAACATTCCATTGCCTACAAAGCCGCCATGTGCCGGTTCATGACCTGATCCTCCACCAGATACAAGTGCAACCTTATCTTTTTTCAGATGTTTTTTATAAATAATTTTGTATTTTTCATCAAGAAGTAGCTCAGAATTCGCTAAGATTAACCCATGGCACATTTCTAAGACAATGTCATCGACATTATTCATTATTTTTTTCACTATTATTTCCTCTGCTTTCTCTATATATTTTATAAAGCCCTTGCTTTAATGACTTAAAACAAGGACTTTTAGGTATTTTATCTAGGTTCTAAAATTCCTTGCTTAGGAATTAAATCAAAGTGATCAGTAAGTGACCACAACTGCTGATCGCTTATGTCTTGCCAGTCCTCGCTCTGGCCTTGCTTTGCTAACAGATAAATATTAGCGGCTTTTTCAGCAGTTTCTATTAAACCATACGCATCATCCATACTTCTCCCCGCACTCATAATGCCATGTTGAGGCCATATAACAATTCTGGATGTCTCCATTTTTTCAGCTGACGCTTTTCCTAAATCACTCGTTCCAGCAACCATCCAAGGAAGTACAGATACTCCATCTGGAAAGGTCATGATACACTCAGTAATCATCTTCCAAAGTGTTTTTGTAAGCCTATCTTCATCCAGAGAATGGATGAACGTCATAGCGGTAATCGCCATCGCATGGGTGTGCAAAATTACTCTATGCTGATTATCCACCTTTAATCGAGCAGAATGGCACATTAAGTGAGAAGCAAACTCACTTGTAGGCTCTCCTCCGCTGCTTAGCCCCCACAGTAGTTGGTACTTTGTTCCATCATCATTAATTTTAATAATCGCAAGAGAATCTGATGGGTCTTTGGCTACATTTCTAAATGATTTCCCAGCCCCAGTAACCAGAAAATAGCTTCCCTTTAAATCAGGTACTGCAAAGCCAATATCTTTTTCATATCGATACTGGCCTGTATTCAAATAGAGCTTCACTTCGTCCTCTTGTAGTAGATAGCTAATATTTCCAGCATGATTCTCCGCCCAACCATTGATCCATAGATTATGTGTCATCTCTTTCATTTCTTTTATAAATGGTGCATCGCTGATATGATAATAATTCATATTCTCCTCCTCATGCTTGCATAGCATCTTTGATTAGTTGAAATATTTGTTTGCTATTATTTGCTTGTTGAATTTTTTTCATTTCTTCTTTATTTGAAAAGATACTGATCAATTTAGGAAGTAATTTCAATTGTGTCTTACTGCCTTTCACTGCTAATAAAAAAACAATATTGACATCAACTTTATGATCAAAACTTCCCATTTCAATAAATGAGATAGGATCTTTTAGTTTTGCAATAACAATCGAGGGTGTCATCACATTATCACTTGATTCAGCGTGTGGAATAGCAACACTCATCACTTCTGTTGGTAATGCGGTGGGGTATTTTTTTTCACGTTGCAAGACATCATTAGCATAGTATTTTGTGACGTAACCTTTTTCTTCTATTATTTTACTTAGCTTAAAAATCAGCTCTTCTTTGTTATCCGCTTCAAATTCTGTAAAAATTAATTCATCGTCTAACAAATCTTCAAATTCAAACCTTTCCATAGCAATACCATCCTAATTCGTATATGAAATACAATTTTTGATAACATCTCCAGCCGCATGTTCGAGAATTGCTTGCTCAACGTTCTCGATATCGTACTCTTTTTGAACAAAATCTTCCGCCTTGATTGCATTCATCTTTAATAATTCAAAAGCTTGATTTACGTGTTCAGGTGTCGTATGGAAAACTCCCTTTAATGTAATTTGATCATAATGTAGTCTGGTAGTATCAATGGGTACCTTAACATCTTTTTTAGTACCACCAAAACATAAAACAAAACCACCTTTTCTAACCATATCTATCGAAAGCTCCCAAACTTCAGGCAAACCAACTGCTTCAATAACTGAATCTACACCACGACTATTTTCCGTTAATTTTCTTACTGCTTCGACTTGATTGGTGTCTTTAGCAATTTGAATGATCTCTGCTGCTCCTAATTTTTCTGCAAGTCTTAACCGACTCAAAGACAAATCACAAGCAATCACTCTTGCTCCTCTTAAATAAGCCAAGCGGATGAACATTAATCCAATTGGTCCACAGCCATTGACGCAAACTGTATCTCCTAGTTTAATAGGAACATTATCTATTCCGTATACTGCACAGGCTAATGGTTCAAGTAATGCTGCTTGCTTATCACTCATATTTTCGGGAATCAAAAACATGTTCTGCTCTACTATCGCTTTAGGAATCAGTTGATATTCAGCGTACCCACCATTTGTGAATTGATTTTGAATCAATTCATCACACAATGAATGCAATCCATTTTTACAATAGTAGCAATGATTACAAGGCGCTGAATTATGAGGAACTACTCGATCACCTACTTTGAAGTTTTCCACCCCTTCACCAATTTTGAAAACTGTTCCCGCAGTTTCATGCCCCATGGAAAAGGGTGGCTCATATCGATAGCCACGCATATAGGTTTTGACATCTGTTCCACAGGTTAAAGTCACATGATTTTTTACCACTACTTCTCCAAAACCGGGTTCAGGAATTGTGGCTTCTTCTACTCTAATATCTTTTGGCGCATAGAACATGACTTTCTTCATTTGGATTCCTTCTTTCTAACCAGATTATTTGTATAAAATTTTGTTAGTCCCTTTTTCTGATAAATTGTTGGTAACTCTACTAAATGGCTTCTTTTCCTCAACCAAACGCATAAAATAACGCAGATTGTGGTGGCTGATACACTTTTTGTAATAGCAGCTATTATCAAGAAAAAAACAGCTAAAACAACTAGAACATGCCATGTTACCGCTCTCATTTACTTCACCAATCCTTATTTGCTATCAATAATTCCCATTCTGACTCCTGCATTATGCTCCTCTTCTTTTTGCCACTTAAAATAAAAGAAACTTAAAATAGCCAATCCAACTACTCCTATATAGCCAAAAATATTCCCCTGCAACGCCTCAACAATTGCCCATCTTATTTCTGAAATATCCATGCCCCACCAAGCCATTAATTGACCATCGGGCAAAGAAGTTCCGTTATCGATTGCTAACTGGGTAAGCATAGGAGCAAACGAACTAGCTGACCACAACAGAATAGGTACCATAATCCAACTGATAAACAACATTTTTTTCAAATTTCCTTTACAACTTATAAATGCAGCTGCACAGACACAGACGTTCATAAGATTACCAAACGGAAGGACAATGTTCTCAGGTAGAATCAATGAAAGGCCTAACGCAACTGGAATGGTAAATATGATGGCTACCCATATCTCAGAGTTTCCAGCTAAGATTGGCCAATCTAATCCAATAACCAAATCCCTTCCAGGAAATTTCTTTTTTATATAGTTATTAGCTGCATCAGAAATAGGAGTCAGTGCGGTCATAAACAATTTGGAAACCATCGGAAATAAGGTCAGTGCGGCGCCAGCTTGAACACCCGTCATTAGCGACTGAATTCCTTGACCTCCAAACAATCCTACTAGGGTACCGATAATGAACCCCATGACATGAGTTTCTCCAAAAATGCCAATTTTTTCTTGTAAAGTCTCAACATTTACAGTCTTCCTCATAAAAGGCACTTTATCTAACAAGCGGCTAATAGGATAAAAGATAATATTCGATAAGAACATTGGATGCGGCATAGAAACACCAGGAATTCCAGTAAGTTCTTGTAATTGATTCTTTGTTGCATCGGCATTTTTTAATTCTGCAATTATTTGGATGATTGCTACCGCAAAACCAATAATTGCATTGCCTGTTACACTTGCGACAATATAGGCAGTAAAAATTTTATTTGCAACATTCCACATGTCTACATTCAGTGTTGCTGTCCAACCGATAATTAGCAAAAGAATATTCAAACCAATTTGCACTGGAAACATTAAAAAGGCATACCTCCACGTCCAGGCTAGACCTAAAGCTGGTGCCCAGCCCATGTCCAGTGCATTTAACTGAATACCTAAGTTTGTTACGAACTCTTGTGAAGCAGTTCCTACAGTCGTTCCCATAAAGTCAATGACCAAACTAATGCCAATGAAGGCTACTCCAAGGGTCAAACCTGAGGAGAAAGACTTCGCTGGCTTAAGACCAACAATGATCCCTATAATCGTTAGTACGATTGGTAAAAAAACAGCTGCTCCCATATCCAGAATACTCTGAAAAATATTCGCCAAAACTTCCATTTAAATTCTCCTTTCAATTATTTTAAATCAAGCAACTCAACAATTTGATTCATCGTATCTTCCGATCCAACCCCTGTTAAGAATGAAATACCATTTACCGTGGGGATACTATATTCTTTTGACTTTTTGGCCATTGGTGTGATTGAGACGTATAAATCAGCTGTTGAAATATGAGTATCCAAAGATTTAATATCAACCGCTTCAACTTTAGCTTTACTGGATAATTTTAATTCTCTCAATTTATCATTTATCTTCGTTGCTACCGTTGCTGACGTTGCAATCCCTCCGCCACAAGCCACAATGATCAATTTCATTTTTATCATCCTTTCTTTCCTTCACTTATTTTTTGATGTTGTCGTCTATGAGACGTTGAACATGTAATAATAAATACAGATTTTCATCATAACCAAAATCGAAATTATATTTTGTTTTTAGTAATTGATCTACTTGTTGTACGATCGTATTAGCATCGATGAATTTATCAGATACGTAATCATAAAGATCTTGGATTTCTGGATTTGGTGATGTTTTATCCCCTAATTTTCTGATGACAAAGTAACGTAAGTGCACGATGAATCTCGAATAATAAATAGATTCTTTGTTTAATTTATTCTTGAATTCAATATCAATAATTTGGGTAATATCGCCTAATATATTGCTAACTTCCATAACTTCTGCAATCGCACCACTGCTTTGTAATCCGTTGACAAAATGAAGCGTGAAAAAAGTAATTTCTGAATCATAAAGTTCTAAATCATACTCCCTACGTAAATAATTCACTGCCCATTCTGCTACTTTGTACTCTTTTGGATAAATATATTTCAGTTCATAATTTAATGGATTAACTACCTCTCCATATTCTTTTGTTCTTTCTATTGTGAATTGAATATGTGCCGATAGTGAAATCAAAAATCCTGGATTTAATTTCTCTTGTAGTCGTTCACTAGCTCCAACCGTTATTTCTTCTGCCATCAACAGTATCTCTTCAGGAATTTCAACTAATGAATCAATAACCTTTTTCTCATAGTTTGAAAAATAGTAACGAAAAATTTTTGAAGCTCTTCGTATATCAATAACATCCCCTTTCTTCTTCCCAAAACCGATTCCTTTCCCGATTAAAATAAGTTCTTTGCCACTATCATCAACTACTGATACAGCATTCTGATTATAGGACTGTGTAACCTTCATCCAACTCCCATCCTTTCAAAATAAAAAAAAGGCATTACTATAGGTTTCGATCAAATCGAGCCCTATAGTAATGCCTGATTAAACAGTAACACTCTAACATAAGGAAAATTATTCAATTACCCTGAATACGCTTCCATTATATAATCGAGTTTGGACAAATGTCAATAGTTTTTAAAAAAAACAAGAGTCCTGTTTGCTTCAGGACTCTTTTGATAAGTTTGCTTTTAAATGTCATCGGTATTAAATAACAATCATTAACTACTTGCTGAACTTGATGCTGCGGCATCATCTGCTTTCACGCGATCGATGGCTACCACTAATGCAATGATCAGGTCATCTAGATCTTCTTCATAGATCACAACTTCATAGGTATCGCCCCAAGAGATCCATTTTTTGTGGATCTCTGCGATCCGCTTGCCGTTTCGGTTGACCACAAAATCCATATCCCACCAATTGCCATCCACATCGATGCCTTCTGCACTGATGGAATAGCGGGCTTTAAAAAATGTGAAATGTTTTTCTAAAACGATCGCTTCTTGGCCGTGGACTTCCACAAAAAATTTCGGTAATAAACTGAACACTTTTTTGGTGATCTCCGCGATCGGTCGCTGCTGCTCATTGAAGATCGTAAAACTTTTCGGGATCTTAAAAAAACTGCCTTCGACATAATAGCGAGGGTTTTGTAAGTCATCGGTCACGGTAAATTTTTCGCCGATGCTGAAAACCTTCTGTTTGATGTAAAGTTTCTTCAAATGCTACACTCCTTTCTCTTTGACATCACCCGTATTGATCACCGGCTGCGTGCCTTTATCGGTAATGATCGACACCAATAAATTATTGATCAGTTGGACTTTGCGGTCGTCTGTGAAATTGATGTCCTGTCCGTCTTCGATTTGTTCTAACGCCATTTGTGTCATGGAGACGGCCCCTTCAACAATGATTTGCCGTGCTGATAAAATTGCTTTAGCTTGTTGGCGCTGCAGCATCGCACTAGCGATCTCAGTCGCATACGCGAGGTGATTTAAGCGGGTCTCTATGACTTCGACCCCAGCAACAGCTAATCGTTCCTGCAATTCTTTTGCCAGCTCCTCCGAGACTTCACTTGTATTGCCTCGCAACGTCAGATCATCGTCATTGAACGTGTCATAAGGGTATTGCGTCGCAATATGACGAATCGCTGTTTCACTTTGGATCTCAATGAAGTCTTGGTAATAATCGACATCAAACAATGCTTTAGCGGTATCTACAACTTTAAATACCACCACTGCCGAGATCTCGATCGGGTTTCCGTCTGAATCATTGACCTTCAACAGCGAACTGTTAAAGTTGCGAACTTTCAATGAAACATTGATTTTTTGGGTTAATGGGGTTGTCACAAACAAGCCGTTGTCTTTAATGGTTCCTAAATATTGCCCAAAAAAGAGGATCGCTTTGGCTTGGTTGGGTTGTACGATCGTTAACGAACTAAGGAAAAGAAACGAAACGATCCATAAAAGAATACTGAGAACGATTTCGAGAACGCTCTCATTTACGAACCCATGATAAAACAAATAACCGCCGCCAACTAATAACCCGATTAGCACAACCAGTGCTAAATACCCATTCACATGAAATGTCTGTTTTTCTGTCATTTTTATTCCTTCCCTTCTTGCTCTTATCTTACCTTGGTTAAAGCCGCTGTGCAAATGTTCTTGCGCATATCAGCGACGATTCCCAATCAAGCTATTTTGTTTTCTGCAACTTTCCCGTTACAATTAAGGTAGGACAAAATTTTTCACAAAAAGGAGTAATTCTTATGGCACAAAAAATTGACTTAGAAACGAGTAAATGGTCGTTGGAATCGATCATTAAAACGGTCGGCACCGATCTTTCCTCTGTTGTGGAGATACAAAACAAAGACGGCATTGACGTTGTAGTGATCTCGAAAGACGAGTGGCAACATCTTTTGGAATTACTCGATGCGCGTCATGCAGAAGGCTATCGGTTAGATCAAGAGCTTCCTGAAGAAATTTTAATTGACGTTGCCGATACCGACAATCAGTATACAGAAGACGGCGAGTTAGAAATGGAACTGCCTGAGCGTGTGCATCCAGCACCTGATTTTGAACTGGATTCAGAAGAAATCGTCGAAAGTGATGACGTACTAGATTAAACAAAAAAGCAAAACGGCCCCGGGCTCGTTTTGCTTTTTTATATCTCTTTTTCTTGCCTTTTGGTAATGACTGCTTGCAATCGTTCGATGGCAGGCTGCAATTCTTGTAGCGCCTCTTCTTCAGGTTCTAACTCTGCACACCGTTGCAGTCGCTCTAACCACATTTCTGGTTCTTTGACGCCCAACTGGCCAATGGCCCAATAAGCCGTTCCTCGAATCACTGGGCGCACGTCTTCTGTCGCACAGCGCCAAATCGCTGGCAAGGCACTGCGGTCTCCCACATTGGCTAAGGCGATGATGGCATTACGCTGCAGAGGTTTTTTCCCCCGCCAAGAGCCAGATAGATGGCCAAATTGTGCTTTGAAGGCTTTGTTTGATAAAGACAGCATCGGTTGCAGTTTTGGATAAACGGTATCGACTTCAGGCTCCATCTCTTGATGAAAATGGAAGTCTTTCCCCCGATTATAAGGGCAGACCAGCTGACAAATATCGCAGCCGTAAATCACGTTATGCATCTTTTTGCGGTACTCTTCTGGCATCATACCCTTCGTCTGGGTTTGATAGGACAAACAGCGCTGGGCATTCATTCGACCATCGCCCAATAACGCTTTGGTGGGGCAAGCCGTCACACAACGCATGCAATCACCACAACCAAACGGGACTTCTTCATCTGGTTCAAGAGAGATATTAGTGACGATCTCCCCTAGATAAACAAACGAACCAAATTCTTCCGTAATCAGCAAGCCATTACGACCGATAAAGCCAAGACCCGCCCGCTGCGCTGCCGCCACATCCACCAATTCCCCTGTATCGACTTGCGGTGCGAAACGCCATTCGACTTGTTCTTCCATCGTTTGCGCTTGTTCTTTGATAAAGGCGATCAAGCGATCCAATCGTTCTCGCAAAATATCATGGTAATCGATGCCCCACGAGGCACGGGCAAACATGCCGCGTTTTTCATCCCGCGGGACTTTCTCTTTGATTTTTGTCGGATAAGCTAAAGCGATCGCAATGATCGTTTGCGGATTTTCAAATGTCCGTTCAGGATAGATACGCTCTTCGATCACGGGATGCTCAAAACCAGACGTATGACCTTTGGCTTTTTGTTCCCGCAAGGAAGGCTCCAATGCCAAAAACGGCTCCGCTGAAGCAAACCCGATTTTGTCAATGCCAAGCCGCTTGCTTTCTGCAATAATTTTTTCTTTTAAAGACATGCTCGCTACCCTCTTTTGTCCGCTAAGCATCTGCTTCTCGGCTTTTTCTCTTCCCCTATTATACGTAAGCACCTGAAAAAAGTCGATGGTGCGGTTTGTTCCCCCAGTTTTTTTCTTTCTTTAAAAGAACACGTGTTGATTGTTTAAGATTTTAATTAATTTTATCGTTATTTTCCTCGCAACGATTGCATTGCCTTTTTCGAATGCTAGACTAGATAAAGGAATTAGAAAGAAATGAACAAATGAAATGGAGATGCTTATGACTCAATTACCCACCGGCTTGACTGCAGCAGAAGTCGCCAAGAAAACCCAAGAGGGGTTGCACAATGATTATGAAACAAAAACCAGTAAATCAACTGCTGCGATCATCAAAGACAATTTACTGACATTATTCAATTTTCTCAATCTATTGATTGGCGTTTTTTTATTTGCCGTAGGCGCCTATTCCAACATGTTCTACTTAGCGATTATTTTTGTGAATATCACCATTGGGATCAGCCAAGAATTGCACGCGCGTAATTTAGTAAAAAAACTCTCACTTGTTTCACCGCAAACGGTACGAGTGATTCGAGATGCCCAAATCCATGAGATTTCAGCCAAAGAATTGGTCTTAGAGGACGTAGTTATTCTTGGTGCTGGGGACCAAATCCCCGCTGATATGACGGTGCTTTCTGGACTAGTCGAAGTCAATGAAGCGATGCTGACTGGTGAAGCCGATCTGGTTGTCAAAGAAGCAGGTGCTTCCTTACTCTCAGGAAGTTTCATCGTCAGCGGTGAAGTGACAGGAACAGTCCTTCATGTCGGTGCAGAAAACTATGCAGCAAAACTAAGCAATGAGGCGAAGGTCCACAAACCGATCCGCTCTGAGCTGCTTGCTTCGATCCGTAGTGTATCCAAATTCACCAGCTATGTAATCGTTCCTTTAGGGGTGATTTTGTTCTTCCAAGCCTTTATGATGCGAGATGCTGGGATCAAGGAATCCGTCGTCGTTTCTGCCGCTGCCTTATTAGGAATGTTACCAAAAGGACTTGTCCTGCTGATCAGTATCGCCTTGACGACAGGTGTCATTAAATTGGCAAAAAAACGGATTTTGGTCCAAGACATGTATGCCGTTGAAACCTTAGCGCATGTCGATACCCTTTGTCTGGATAAGACGGGGACGTTGACGGAAGGCCATATGGTTCTCGAATCGATCGTTCCTCTCCAAGCCGACAGCGACCCTAACATGCTCTTAGGGAATTATTTGGCAGCCAGTACGGATAACAATTTGACGATGAAAGCATTGCGTCAAGGCTGTCCTGAGCTAACGGATCATCAGCCGATCGACGTCGCTGCCTTTTCTTCACAGCGCAAATGGGGTGCTGTGGCTTTTGAACATCTAGGAAATGTCTATCTTGGTGCACCTGAAAAAGTCGCCGGCTCTGCTGCCTTGCCGCAAGTCATAGAAGCGCAAGAAGCTGGTCTACGGGTGTTGATTTTAGCCGTAGAAACTGATCCAAAAACGCCGACATCCTTTGACCCAACCAACGCACAAGCGGTGGCTGTCTTGATTTTATCCGATATCATCCGCCAAAACGCAGAAGAAACCTTGGCTTACTTAGCGGATCAAGGCATCGATCTAAAAGTGATCTCTGGCGATAATCCAATAGCAGTCGCAGCGATCGCCCATCGTGCAGGCCTAGCGAATGCCGATCAAGCCATCGATCTTTCTACCTTAACGACCGAAGCAGAAGTCCGAGAAGCTGCGACACGCTATACGGTCTTTGGTCGTGTGACTCCTGAACAAAAGAAACTACTCGTTCAAGAATTAAAAGCCAATCAACGGACCGTTGCCATGACGGGTGATGGCGTCAACGATGTGTTGGCACTACGGGAAGCCGACGTCAGCATTGCAATGGCTGCTGGCGACAGTGCGGCTCGTCAAATCGCTAACTTTGTCTTATTGGATTCTGACTTTACTACGTTGCCAGATGTTTTATTTGAAGGACGCCGCGTCGTCAATAACGTGACCAAAGCGTCGGGAATCTTCTTTATCAAGACGATTTACAGCTTCTTGCTCTCTTTGGTTTGTATCCTGACATCCAGCGCCTTTCCGTTCTTGCCGATCCAAATCACATTGATCGACTTAGCAATTGAAGGTTATCCATCTTTCTTCCTTTCCTTTGAAGAAAACAAAGCACCGATCAAAGGTCGTTACTTGCCGACAGTCTTGCTCAATGCGTTGCCAAATGCCTTGTTGGTGTTAGTCAATTACTTTGCGATCCGCTTTTTACAAACCGACTACGGTTGGTCGCAATTTGATACGACGACCTTGTTGTACTATTTGTTGATCGGGATCAGCTGTATCGCTGTGATTCGCGCTTGCTTGCCATTAAATCCATTGCGATTGTTCTTAGCGATTACCACTACCGTGGGGATCTATGTCGCAGCAATGCTTTTCCACGGATTGCTGGAAGTCGGTTTCTTGACCGCCGTAACATTGCCTTACTTCCTTGGCATGATGGCATTGAACATCTGCCTGTACGTGGGGCTTTCTTTCCTAACGAAGCGCTTTTCATCCAAAGTGCTCGTTAAACAATCCTAATTGATTTTGCAGCATCGCTCTTTCTTGCTTTGTCCAGAAAGACGATGCTGTTTTTTTGTCCTCTCCATAGGTGCAACCATACAAGAAGAAAGAAATTTGGTATACTGAACCTGTAGGCGGTTTCAACAGGAAAGCTATCATTTTACCAAAAGCCATCTTGTTGAACAGCCAAATTTAATCAGAAAGTGTTGGTGAAATTGGATGAAAAAAAGTATTTTACTCGTTTCTCACAGTCAGCAACTCACCGAAGGATTAAAACAGATGATCGAAGAAATGGCTGATGGCGAGTCAGTCACGATCTATTCTTTAGGCGGGACAGCAGAAGGAGAGCTGGGTTCTGACGCCACGAAAATCGTGGATGCCGTCAACGAATCCGCAGATGCTGAACTGATCTTAGTCTTTGCCGATCTAGGCAGTGCCGTTTTGAATGCCGAACTTGCTTACGACATGCTGGAACCTCAGCAACAAGAACGCTATCACCTGATCGACGCGCCGCTGGTGGAAGGTGCCTTTGCTGCAGCAATCACCGCTGGTTTTAGTGATGATTTGGCGCAAATCGTTGCAGAAGCAAAAAAAGCAGCCGAGAAAGGATGGCATGAAGCATGAAAAAAATCATTAATGATCCCTCAATGATCGTAGAAGAAATGTTGGCTGGTATCGTAGGCAGTTATCCTGAACTGGTCCATCAAGTCGCCGACTCACGGGTGATCGCTAAGAATAATCAAAAAGAACAAGTCGGTCTTGTTTCTGGCGGTGGGAGCGGACATGAGCCGGCCCATGCTGGCTTTGTCGGTGATGGGATGCTTAGCGCCGCCGTTTTAGGCGATGTCTTCACCTCCCCTACCCCCGACCAGATTTTGACGGCTATCCAAGATTCTGATCAAGGACAAGGCGTCTTGTTGATCGTCAAAAACTATACTGGCGATATCTTGAACTTTGAGATGGCCAAAGATATGGCAGAAATGGAAGAGATCACAACGGAGATCGTGGTCGTTGATGATGATATCGCTGTTGAAAATAGCACCTATACTGCTGGGAAACGAGGAGTTGCCGGTACGGTCTTAGTCCACAAGATTTTAGGCGCAGCTGCTCGTAATGGTGCCAGCTTAAGTGAATTAAAAACACTGGGCGATGCCTTGGTTGCATCGATCAAAACCATTGGGGTCGCATTAAAAGCGGCAACAGTTCCTGAAGTTGGGAAACCAGGTTTTGACTTAGCCGATGATGAGATCGAGTATGGCGTGGGTATCCACGGCGAACCTGGTTACCGTCGAGAAAAACTGAAACCCTCACGTGAACTAGCAAAAGAGTTGGTGGAAAAAATCTTGGCGGATTATGAAAAGACCCCAGAAAAAGTCGGTGTCTTGATCAACGGTATGGGTGGTACGCCGCAAATGGAGTTATTCGTTTTTGCCAATGATGTCGCGAAATTACTCGCAGAAAAAGACATCCCTGTCTCCTTCCATAAAGTCGGCAATTTCATGACTTCCATCGATATGCAGGGACTTTCACTGACCTTGATCGACTTCAGCGAAACGGATCACACCGATGCGTTAAATGAAGCCGTCACAACAATAGCCTGGTAAAGGAGCGAATAGAGATGCAATTGACAACAGAAACGGTGCAAGCATGGTTAGATACCTTCACGAAAGAAATCGAAGCAAACAAGGCCTATTTAAGCGATTTAGATACACCGATCGGCGACGGTGACCATGGCAACAATATGGCACGCGGCGTAGCCGCTTATCAAGAAGCTTATGCCAAACAACAGCCAACGACGATCAGTGATACCTTTAAAGTCTTCTCGATGGCAATGATCTCAAAAGTCGGCGGAGCTTCGGGTCCCCTTTATGGTTCGGCGTTTATGAATATGACCAAAGCAACGAAGGAACTAAAAACAATCGACTCCTTTGAACAATTAGGTACGATCGTTGAAGAAGGCTTGACCGGCATCAAAATGCGGGGAAAAGCTGAGTTTGAAGACAAAACGATGGTCGATGTGTGGCAACCTGTCGCAGAAGCCTTGAAAAAAGGTGAATTGACCAAAGACACGATCGAAGCAGCGAAAGAGCATACCAAAGAACTAGTGGCTAAAAAAGGCCGTGCCTCTTATGTTGGTGAACGTGCCATCGGTCATATCGATCCCGGATCGGCTTCTAGTGCGATTTTATTTGAGTCTTTGTTAACGGTGATAGAAAAGGATTAAAAAAACGATGCTCTTACAAAATACCGTTTAAGACAAAAGACAAACCTTATGATTGCATAAGGTTTGTCTTTTTCTTGTTTATTCATCTTGTAAAATCGTTTGGGCAACTAGCTTCACGTATTGATCCATGCCATCTGGATTTGGATGGACCCGATCTTCATAGAACCAGGACTCTTGATCATTACTCAAATCATACCAATCGATCAAGGTCATATTATCGTATTTTTCCGCCATGCGCTCCAACATCCGATTGACTTCATTTTGCCAACGCTGTGTCGGTACCCGTACATTGATCCAGTAGACTTTGCGATCACCGATCTCGTTCATAAAACTGTCAAATTGGGCTTCTGTAAAGGAACCATTCGTCCCTAGCCCCACAAGGACGGTATCCCGCAAAAGATTTTTTTCTTTCAAGTCTTTGATCAATTCAGGGCTCGCATACAGCTGGCGCCCAACATCCCCATCAACTACCGCTTGGGTAAAGACTTCTTTCAAGTCAGCCGTTGCATCCAGCATCACAGAATCACCAAAAGCCGTGATTTCAAGAGATTCCGCTTTTTTCACTTGGGCTGCTGTTAAATCATACTTTTCCATGATATTTTTTTCATCTTCACTCGTGTTCGCCTCATCATCCGCTTCATTTCCTTCAGCATTCGCATTCTTTTGCGATTGCTCTGCCGCTTTTTTATTGGCAGCAATGTTGTCTTTCAACTGCTGCTGCTGGGCATCGACATAATTCGTCGGTGCAGTCACGACGCCAAACAAAGCAACGAGGGTAATGAGTAAGCTGGGCACTAACCACGGTTTTTTCCAACTAAAAATTGGTTTACTGAACCAACCGCGGACCGTTCTGAATGTATCTTTGTACTGGAATTTACGCATTGGGTTTTCGATAAACCGATAGGACAATTCACTGATAAACAAGATCAAGAATAGTTCCACTAACGTGTGCATCAGCACGTTCTCACCGATATTTCCCACTTTTGCTTCGTAAAAAATCATCACTGGAAATTGATACAAATAGATCCCATAACTGCGCTTGCCGATATAACTGAAAATCGGATTACTCAATACACGATTCAAACTGGCTCCGGGATGAGCGGTGACTGCCACAAGAATCGTACATAGGATACTGATCAAGAACATGCCGCCATAATAGACAAAGGTCAAATGATCATCTAAGAAAAAGAACGCTGCGATCAGACCAGCCAAGGAAGCAAAACCAGAGATATTTAAGACCCGTTTGGCTTTTTGCGGTATCTCTTTCTTCAAGTGGGTACTTGGCCAAATGAATGCTAAGGCACTCCCCATCCAGATCGAAAAGAGCCGCGTATCTGTTCCATAATAGACCCGTGTCGGATCAGCGCCTGGTGTGTAAAGGACCGCTAACAGAATTGCCGATAAAATCGTGACTGCGGCAGTAAATTTAAAGGCGCGATGCCTCTGCTTGCCGATTTTCATCAACAAAATAAACACTAAAGGCCAAATCAGATAGTTCTGTCCCTCCACAGCCAGTGACCACAGATGGGTAAAGGGGGATTCATTGCCGAACCGATCAAAATAGGATAACCCATGATTGATCTGCCACCAGTTGTTGTAATACAGCAGCGAGCTAACAAAAACCCCGCGCAAATTATTCAGCAGGTTTCGCTGGAACAAAGTGATATACGCTGCTGAGATAAGCAGCATCACCACCATTCCTGGATAGAGCCGTTTCATCCGCCGAATATAAAAATCTTTGACTTTGATTTTGCCGTTTTGATCCCACTCTTGCCTCAGCAAGTCAGTGATTAAATAACCTGATACGACAAAGAATACTGGAACTCCTAAATACCCGCCTCGCATATGAGTAGGTAGTAAATGATATAAAATAACGCCGATGACTGCCAAGGTTCGAATGCCGTCAAACCCGGTAATATAGCGGCTTGTGCTTAAACGTTTATTCATTTTTCAACCACTTTTCTCTAATTGATCCAATTGTTTCATAAAAAAACAATTTCAGCATGAACGCTATTGATTCCATACTCTCATAATTTACCAGAAATCCCCCATATAAAGCTAGCAACATCTGCTATATTTCAAAAAAATTAATTTTTGGCGAAAAAAAAGTACTTCTATAAAGAAATACTTTTTTCAGCTCCTTTTTTACAGTTCTTCTTCATAAAACCGACCCAAAATCTGGACATTTTCCGCAATACTAACAAAGGCTTTTGGATCGGCTTCTTTCATAGCACTGCGCAGCATCGGCAGTTCAAAGCGTGTGACTACCGTCAGCAAAACCGTTTGTTTGTCATGCTTGTAGGCCCCTTCGGCTTCATTGATGATGGTAATGCCTCGCCGCATATGTTTTTGGATCGTTTGAATGACTTCTTCTGGGTTGCGAGTGATGATCGTCACCTGCATTTTCTTTTGCTTCGTAAAGACCGCATCCGTCACTTTTCCACTGACAAAAATCGCGATTGCACTATACAACGCATATTGCCAGCCAAACAAGATTCCAGCGGCGAACAAAATAACAATGTTAAAGAAAATCGATATCGAGCCGATCGTCTTCCCTGTCCGTTTGCGGATGGCAATGCTGACAAAATCCAGCCCTCCGGAAGAAAGACCATTCTTCAAGGCATAGCCGATCCCCACTCCATTGATGGCACCACCGAAAATCGCACAGATCATCGGGTCCGTCGTGACGGTTTCTTCTGGCAAAATTTGCACGAATAAGGATGTCAATAAAACAGTGATTCCAGTAAAGATCGTAAATTTGTGGCCGATCTTAAACCAGCCAAGAAAAAATAATGGCACATTCAACAATAATAGCGCAAGGGATAAGGGGATATAAAACCCGATCCATTCTCTTGAGATCGTAGTAATGATCTGAGCGACACCGGTAATGCCGCTGGAATAAATATTGCCCGGCTGATAGAAAAAATTGACCGCAATCGATGCCAGCAGTGCGTACACGATCGAGAATGAAAGTTTGTTGGCATATTCCGGATGAGGGAGCCATTTAAACAGAGGAGTCATTGCATTTCATAGCCTCACTTTTTTGATTTGCCTTTATTATACTTCAGCACATAAAAAAAGAAACGAGCAATGAAAGAAATGGGTGAATTCTCATGAACTTTTTTCATTCATTCACCAATTTCTATTTCATCACTCATTTCATCATGGGTTTAACGCTTATTCGTTTTCTTCAACCGTTGTTACATCAATGCTCAAGTCAAACAGTTGCATTGGCGAAACGGTACTTGGCGCTTGTGACATTGGATCAGCCGCTTTCCCATTTTTAGGGAAGGCAATGACTTCGCGAATGTTTTCTTCACCAGCCAAGAGCATGACTAATCGGTCTAACCCAAGGGCGATGCCGCCATGTGGTGGGAAACCATAATCCAAAGCATCCAGTAAGAAGCCAAATTGATTTTGCATCTCGCGACGTGAGAAGCCTAGCGCTTCAAACATTTGCTCTTGCACTTCCCGTGTATGGATACGCAATGATCCGCCACCTAGCTCGTAACCGTTTAGCACGATATCGTAGGCTTGCGCATAGACTTTTGAAGGGTCTGTCGTTAACAACGGCAGATCGCTTTCTTTTGGCAATGTGAACGGATGGTGAGCAGAAACATAGCGACCTGCTTCTTCATCGTATTCAAATTGCGGCCAGTCAGTAACCCATAGGAAGTTGAATTTGCTCTCGTCGATCAAGCCTAATTCTTTTCCTAATTTATTACGGATCGCACCTAACGTCGCTGAAACGATCTCAAAGGAATCGGCACCAAACATCAGAATATCGCCAACTTCCGCATTGGCTGCTGCAATAATCGCGTCGGTTGCTTCCGTCAAGAATTTAGCGATCGGTCCTTTCAATCCATCTTCTTCAACTTTGACCCATGCCAATCCTTTGGCACCAAATTGGCCAGCGTAATGGCCTAGATTGTCCATGTCTTTTCTTGAGTATTTGTCTGCAGCCCCTTTGGCATTCAAGACTTTCACAACGCCGCCTTTTTCAAGAGCCATTTGGAAGACTTTAAAATCAACGTCTTTCACAACTTCTGATAAGTCGATAAGCTCCATGTCAAACCGTGTATCTGGTTTGTCACTGCCGTAGCGTCCCATTGCCTCATCATAGGTCATCCGTGGGAATGGCAAGGTAACTTCGATGCCTTTGACTTCTCGCATCACTTTTGCCAATAGCTCTTCCGTATAAGTTTGGATTTCTTCTGCCGTCAAGAAAGAGGTTTCGATATCGACTTGGGTAAATTCTGGTTGACGGTCGCCCCGCAAATCTTCGTCACGGAAGCAACGTACGATTTGATAGTAGCGATCGAAGCCGGCGCCCATCAATAACTGTTTAAAAATTTGTGGTGATTGCGGCAACGCATAGAAATGACCTGGATAGATCCGTGAAGGAACCAAATAATCCCGCGCGCCCTCTGGTGTTGATTTTCCTAGATAAGGTGTTTCGATATCCAAGAAGTCGTTCGTGTCTAAGAAATGGCGGATCGCTTGCGTCGTTTTCGCCCGCATCACGATGTTGTTCGTCATTTTTGGACGACGCAAGTCTAAATAACGGTATTTCATGCGAATCTCGTCGCCAACGGTTTGATCATCTTCAATCAAAAAGGCTGGTGTTTTTGCAGTGTTTAAAATCGTGATTTCGCTGATCATCACTTCATAGGCACCTGTCACCATTTTCGGATTGATGGCTTCTGGTGCACGATTGATGACTTGACCTGTTACTTCTAATACATATTCGCTGCGGCATTTGTCCGCGATTTCCCAGGCTTCTTTCGAAACCTCAGGATTGAAGACGATTTGCACGATCCCTTCCCGGTCGCGCAAGTCAATAAAAATCACGCCACCTAAGTCACGGCGCTTTTGCACCCAGCCTTTTAGTGTCACTGTCTGGTTTAAATGGGTCTCATTTACTAACCCGCAATATACTGTACGTTTTGTCATTCTTTTTCTCCTCACTCAAACATTTTGGTTGTCATTTCATCGTAGATCTCATCGAAGCGGGCATAAAGATCCGCTAACGGAAATTGTTTTTCTTCACGGCTTGCCATGGATTTGATATTGATCACTTGTTCTGCTAATTCTGTTTCGCCTAGAGTCAGAACCAACCGTGCCCCTTGTTTATCAGCAGATTTAAACTGGGCTTTGGCTTTACGATCCATGAAATCACGATCGGCAGAAAAGCCGAAATTACGGATCGCTTGCACGACTTTCAGCGCTTCTAAATTGGTTTCTTGTCCCAGACCAACCACATACGCATCTAACTCATTCAAAGCAGGAATCACAACTTCTTCGGCTTCCATAGTGATCAATAAACGTTCGATCCCCAAAGCAAAACCAAAACCAGGTGTTTCTGGTCCACCTAGCTCTTCCACTAAATGATTGTAACGACCGCCGGCACAGATGGTGGCTTGCGCCCCCATTTTTGGTGCATCACTCATGATCTCAAAAATCGTGTGGGTATAATAATCCAGACCACGCACCATATTCGAATCGACCTCATAAGGGATCTCCAACGCATCCAGCATACTCGTTACGGTTTCAAAATGTGCCTTGGCATCTGGCGTTAAGTAGTCTAAAATTGATGGCGCATCTGCCACAAATTTTTGGTCTCGCTTGTCTTTGCTGTCAAGGACCCGCAAAGGATTCTCATGCAAGCGGCGTTTTGAATCCTCACTAAGCTCCGCTTCATGGGGTGCTAGATAATCGATCAACGCTTGACGATAGTTTTGGCGTGTCTCTTTGTCACCTAATGAATTGATGACCAAGCGCAATTGACTCAGTCCTAATTGACGATAAAAATCCATTGCCATCGCCATTGTCTCAACATCGGTCGCTGGATTTGCTGAACCGAAAACTTCGACACCGATTTGGTGGAATTGACGCAAACGGCCTTTTTGCGGACGTTCATAACGGAACATTGGTCCCATGTAAAACACTTTATAAGGCTTCGTATGTTCTGGTCCGAATAGTTTGTTTTCGACATAAGAACGAGCGATCGGTGCGGTGCCTTCTGGACGCAACGTCACATGACGCTCTCCTTTATCGTAGAAATCATACATTTCTTTTGAAACGATATCCGTTGTGTCCCCGACACTGCGGGCGATCACTTCAAAGTGCTCAAAAATCGGTGTCCGAATTTCGTTGAATTGATAATCGCGAAACACTAAGCGTGCTGTTTCTTCCACAAATTGCCATTTTTCGGATTCTCCTGGCAAAATATCGTTGGTTCCTTTTGGACGTTGGTAACTCATCGTATGCATCCTCCTATTTGTTTCATGGTTGCCCATGTTCTTTGCTTTCATTGCTTGTTTGCTTATTCACCTATTGCTTGTTGCTCATTGATGTGGGTGGGTTGTTCTCGTGTTTGACTTTTGGGTTATTGCGCTTTTAGTGGTTGGTTGCTGCTGGTCATCATCTATTCTGTCTTGCTTCAAAAGACAATCCCAGTGATTCCTAGTATGGTTACTACGCTCCCTAGGTCGCCTAGTACTGTTCATCATCTGCTCTGTTCCGCTTTGCGGACCAGTCATTGTGATTCCTAGTATGGTTACTACGCTCCCTGTGGTCGCCTAGTACTGTTCATCATCTATTCTGTCTTGCTCCGCAAGCCAACCCCAGTGATTCCTAATATGGTTACTACGCTCCCTAGGGTCGCCTAGTACTGTTCATCATCTGCTCTGTCTTGCTCCGCAAGCCAACCCCAGTGATTCCTAGTATGGTTACTACGCTCCCTGTGGTCGCCTAGTACTGTTCATCATCTATTCTGTCTTGCTCCGCAAGCCAATCATAGTGATTCACAGCAAAAAACTCGCCCTTGTTTTTTTATACAAGGGCGAGTTTTGATTACACGCGGTACCACCTAAATTCGAGAAATGTTCTTCTCCTTCGCTCGATTAACGCTCGGTCACGGAACAGCTTTTCTTCTGTTCATCTCCAGATTGTCTTTCCTTTACACGTCCTAAACTGCTTTCAGCCGGGGCAGTTTTCTCTTTTAAGGAATAGAATAAAGTACTCGATCCTTCACTGATTTTTGATATTATCTATAAACTACAAGAAAGCTATGAAAAAGTCAAGGTGTTTCACTGTCTTTTTCACTCCGCTGCTCTCTAGTAGCATTTTCTCAAGTGGTCAACACAAAGAAGCTCTCCTTCTGTTTGCTTTTCTTCCTTTTTGCGTTATGCTGAATAACGAAGGTTTTGTTTCTATGAAAGGAGCTGTTTTTATGTCTTTATATTCAGGCTATATCCGTCAACCACACTACTATGAGACCGATCAAATGGCGATCATCCATCACGCCAATTATATCCGCTGGTTTGAAGAGGCCCGCGTGGAATTACTCGCGTTTTTGGATTTACCGTATCATACCATCGAAGAAGCGGGCTTGATCGTTCCCGTGCTGGAAGTCAGTGCGCAATACAAAACGATGATTCGTTACGAAGATGAGGTGCGAATCGATGTTTTGGTCGACAAATATACTGGCACGCGTTTGGATTTTCGCTATGAGATCTACAAAACTAGTGATGGTCAGTTGGCAACGACGGGGACTTCAAAGCATTGTTTTTTAGCAAAAGAGACCAATCGCATCGTGCAGCTGAAGCGTAGTTTTCCTGAAATCCATCAACGATTTGCTGATTATGCTGCCCTGTCAGGGGAATAATCAATTCTGATCACTCATTTAAGTCAAAATCCTTGCTTTTTGAAACGGCTTTCGTATAATCAAAAGTAATTTCAGGGAAGGATGATGGCGATGTACGTGATTAAAGTTTTGCATGGTTACATTGGCAAAGATGGTCGTCGCACTCGTGAAAAAATTCCAGACAAGTTATGGGTCTTTGAAGATCGGAAGCAGTCCGAAGCATTTGCAGATAAAATTGGTGGTCGCGTCAAACCGTTAACTGAAGTCAAACAGCATACGTAAAGAAATAAGCCGTTATCGTCTTTTGCGCATAGACGATAGCGGCTTATCTTTTTTACTGCGTAAAAGGATTAGTCATCCAATTCTGTTTCAAGTACTTCACCTGTTTGGGCATTGATTTTCACATCTGTTTGTTTGTTGCCATCTTCTACTTTGACTTCCCAATAGGTTACATTCATTTCTTTGTCTAAGGACCAATCTGTTGCTTGACCACCGCCAGCTTCTTTCACGGCGATATCAGAAATTTCTTCCAATGAAAGCAAGTTGGTTAGGTCCAATTGATCGGCATCTTTTTTGACACCGTTTTGTTCATCGGCATCCAATTTTTCCGTTCTTTCTTCAGAAGTTTCTTTGGTTTCTGCATCGATCTTTAATTCAAACTCATTCGTGTCATCCACGCCTTCTACTTGGTAGAAGTAATTGCCAAAAGAAGTATCCAAATCAATCGAAGTGATCGCTGCATCTGGGTATTTGTCTTGGAATACTTGGATCGCTTCTTCTACGGTCACGGTAGGCAAGCCCCCATTGGCGATCGCTGCACTGCTTGAAGAGCTGTCCGCTGCTTGTGATGAGGTTGTTTCACTTGATGAGGCAACTGCTGTGCTTGAGCTGCTGTTTTGCGCAGGTTCTGAATTTCCCGTGTTGTTTTGTGTACATCCTGCCAATAACCCTAATGCGGCAATTCCGAATAAAATAGTTGTTTTTTTCATGTTTCATTCCTCCAATTGTTTGTGTATTCCTTTTTTCTATATATTTAGAATAACAAGTTCCCAAAGAAAAAGAATCAAAATTGCTTGAAGAAAATCTAAAAAAATCTTCATCTTTCTCTTTCATTTGGAAAGGCAAGTTTAAAGATACTGCCTTGCGGTTGATTGTCTATCACGGTGATTTTGGCATGATATTTGTCTGCCAGCTGTTTTACCAGTGAAAGCCCAATGCCTGAACCGGCAATCTGGCTAGAACGAGAATCTTCTACCCGATAGAACCGTTCAAAAATCAAGGCTTTCTTGTCATCGGGAATCCCAATGCCAAAATCGGCGACGGTTAAAGACAACTGCCTTTGCTCTTGTGTCAAGGTCACATGAATCGGCTGATCAACAGGCGAATACTTCGCGGCATTTTCTAACAGGTTTTGGATGATTTGCTGGAAGTCACGTTTATGTCCTCGCTTCATACATTGGTTCTCCACAAAATATTCAATCGATTGCGGAACGATCGTCGCTTGTTTTTCACACTCTTCTCGGACGATCTGGGAAACATTAACAAGGGTCATTTCTTCTTGGGATTGATTTTTTTCTAGGTCTAGCAATTGATTGCTCAATGTTTCCAAACGCTTCGACTCTTTGTCAATAAATGCCATCGAGGAAGGAATGACTTCGGGATGTTTGGTTCCACGCCGCTGGATCAATTGGACATGTCCGCGAATCGCAGCCAAAGGTGTGCGCAGCTCATGGGAAGCATCGGCAACGAATCGTTTTTCCCGTTCGATCGTCTCACGCTGTTCTTTCAACAATTTATTGAAAGCCAAGGCCACCGAACGAATCTCGATGGGTTCTTCAGACACTGACAATTCTCCTTGTCGGCTTTGTTCAATGGCAGCAATTTCTTGCGCCATGCCGGTAAGTTTCTGACTCCATTTCCCGACACTCCAATAAATCAGCAGGCTGCCAATCACAACAGCGATCAGATTCAAGAAACTGCTGATCATAAAGAGACCATAGGCTAATTCCACACTATCCTCCCCATTGATAGCGATCGTCACCTGATCCCCATCGACTTCTTGGGTTTTCGTGTAATAGATGCCATCCTCTGTAAAAACGATGTCTTCGAGAAATGGCATCACTCGTCCTTGATTGATATCGGCAAAAATCTCTTCCGCATCTTCTGATGAAACGACACTGCCATCGGCTAAGAACACTTGCAGGGCGTCTTCTTCATCTGCCGAAACATAGGCATTGACGAGAGTGTCCCAGGTATCCCCTGATGCCTCACCTTTTTCGATGGCTTCAAGAATGTTGCTAGCACGATTTTCGATATGTTCAAACAAATAACCTACGGATAATAAAATAAACAGCAGATTGAAGAGAATCAGCAGACCAAAGAGTATCAAGGAAAAGCGGCTCGTCAATTGAAACTGGGCTGTTTTTCTACGTTGGTTGACTGACTTATTCTTCATGGTCGGTCCTCAAGACATAGCCTAATCCTCGAACGGTTGCGATCATTTTGCCTTTGCCGCAAACATCCAGCTTGTTCCGCAGTGTACGGATATAGACATCTACAACATTCGTTTGACCGTCGTATTCATAACCCCAAATCTCATTCAATAGGTCATCTCTGGTTTTGACGACTTCCGGCTCTTTCATCAATTCATATAAAATCCCAAACTCTTTGGGCGTCAACTCAATGGTTTCACCGGCAACCTGAACCAAGTGCTTGGCGATGTCCATCATCAGCTCCCCCGCCACTAATTGGTTTTGCTGGTTCTTTTGTTGTTGGGCTTCTCTTTGCAGCCGCCGCTCGATCACGCGAATTCTGGCAAACAGTTCTTCGATTTCAAAAGGTTTCGTTAAATAATCATCTAACCCAACATCAAGCCCCGTCACCACATCGGCGGTTTGATTTCTGGCGGTCATCATCAAAATCGGGATGTCGCTTTCTTTGCGTATCCGCCGCGCCACTGTGATGCCATCATAGATTGGCAGCATCCAATCCAATAAAATCAGATCAAAAGCATTTGCTTGCTGATTGAACAAGGTCAATGCCTCTTGCCCATCTTTGGCCCAGACCGTGCCATATCCCTCAAAAGTCAATTCGGACTGGATAAAACTGGCTAAACTTTCTTCGTCTTCTACTAGCAAGATCTTCAAAGTCATATGCGCTCCTCCTCTGGTTTTGCTTCTATCATAACGGATTTTTTCAAAACTTCCTAACTGATTGAAAGAAAAAAACATGAAGATTTTTTCATGTTCGACCAAAAAAAGACGGCATGAACCAAGGTTCACTCCGTCTTTCAGTTATTCCATATTTTTTGCCAACTGATACGTGCCAACAAGTTCTCCTTTTTCGAGTTGAATCATGTAAGGACATGTTTCAGCTAAAAACTCACGATCATGACTGATCACGGCTAATAAATCAACTTCTTTGGCAACTATTCGCAGTAGTTTTGCGACTTCCTCCATTTGCTGCAAATCTAATCCACTCGTTGGTTCATCGAAAAACAACAAACGTTTGCCAGAAAGCAAGGCACTGCCAATCGCAACTCGTTGTTTTTCCCCACCCGACAAGCTTTGCGGATGTCGGGCAAGGAGTGGTGTTAAGTGCAACAATGAGACAATTTCTTCAAAACGAGCTGGGTTTTGGGCTTTGATCAGCAGCTCTTTTTCCACCGTTTCAAAAAACAGCTGCAAGTTAACATCCTGCATCACAAGAAAGCTTTCCTGCAGCAGCTGCTTTTGGGTCCGCTTTTGTCCATTGATGGCAAATACTGCTTCTGGGCATTTTTTCAATCCTGACAGGACTTGCACCAACGTACTTTTGCCAGCACCATTTGGTCCAACGATCCCCACAGCTTGCTTCGTCGGCAATTGTAGTTCAGGCAAGTTAAGCGCCCAATTTCTGCTGTTTGCTGAGCGTTTCGATTGCTTGATCTGCAGATGCGTTGCCCTTAATCCAGACTTTTCTGGCAAAGATTCTCGGCAGTGCTGATTTTCCAATGCCGCCTCGCCTACTTTTCGCAATCCCAACTCGTGAATTGCCTCCTCGGGCAGTGACAACAGCTGAGCTGCTGGATAGGACGCCCGCAACCGCCCTGCTTCTAATAAGCAAAAGCGGTCTGCCAGTGGCGCCAAATACGCCAAGCGGTGTTCGGCGATCACAATGGTTTTCCCTTGTTGTTTTAAAGAAGCCAATCCTTGAGTCAACTTTTGGATCGCTTCTTGATCCAAATTACTGGAAGGCTCATCCAATAAGAACACATCATGGGGCAGCATCGTGGCTGCAGCGAGAGCAATCAGCTGCTTCTCCCCACCAGATAGGTCAAAGACACTAGCATCAAGCAACGGGGTCAGGGAAAACTGCTGTGCTACTTCGGTGATTCGCTGCCGAATGTTTTCTGGTGCGACGCCCGCATTTTCCATCGAAAAAGCTAACTCCGAATAGACATCCGTGGTGAAAAATTGAGTCTTGGGGTTTTGAAAGACGACGCCAATCGTCTGGGCATAATGGGAGAAATCGGCAACTGGCAAGTCTGTTTCTCCGACACGGATCTTTCCTTGCACTTCGGCGGGATACAGCTCAGGGATCAAGCCATTCAAAACATTGAGCAAGGTCGATTTTCCGCTGCCGCTAGCGCCGCACAAAACGATAACTTCCCCAGCTGCGACTGTCAAAGAAAGCTCAGATAATACGGTTCGATTTTCTCGTTTCACTGACACTTGTTCTAGTGTGATCATCCAAGCCACATCCTTTTCACGATAAAGCCGCCTAATGCTAAAAAGACCAAGCCATCCCACCAGCGCAGCTTCAGTTCGTGGACGGTGGTATGGGGAGTTTCTGATGCTAACCCGCGAACCAGCGCCGTAGCCGACAGTTCGGTTGCGGTCTTTTCAGCCGACATCAGTAATGGGATCAAAAAATACTCCGCACTTTGCAGTGGATGAAGCAAGATCGATCCTGCCGACAGCGAGATGCCGCGAAAGCGCATCGCTTGGCGAATACTTTTGAAATCTTGTACCAATGTGGGAAAAAAACGAAATAAGACTGCCAGCGGGACTAATAATACATTGGGCACGTGCATTTTTTGCAACGCCGCCATCCACTCACTGTTCTTCGTCCCACTAATGGCAAAAGCCGCCGCCATGATCGTTGGCAATAAGCGGCGATAACCGACGGAAAAGAAATCCAGCAACACGATCAATAGGTGGTTTCCTTGGCGAAACAAAAAACTATCTGCCAGTGTCAGCAAGACAAACACGCCATAGAACATCAGGCCTTTTTTCCAAAAGCCGCTGACTAAAAATAGCAGCAGCAAGAACGTGACAAAGACAAACTCATCGATCCAGCTAATGGACACCATCATAGTAAAACTAGCAAAGAGAATCACCGCCAATTTGCTGCGGGGATCAAACCTTGTTTTCGACACATTCCTCACCCTTTATGCGATTGGATCGTTGGTTGAAAATGTTTTTCCATCAAGCGGCTACCAATGCCTAAACCAGCCACCGCACCAATCAAAACGGCCAATGCACAAAGCCCCAACATCACATTGGAGGTATGAGCAAACACACCGGCAATGTAGGTTTCATCTTTTCCGCGAGCCACTAATGAATCGATGTAGGCATTTTTCATAAACCACAGGGGCAAGATCGGGCCCATCAAGCCAAAACTAAAGACGATATAACTCGCCAGTACGCGAACGTTCTCTTTGAGCTTTGTTTTGTATTGAATCAAATCAGCTGCTAAGGCACATATCATATTGGGCAAAAAGGCCAATGGAAAATGTCCTGAAATCAAAAAAAAGAGCCCTACCACGGTACCCATAATGGTGATTGCGCCAAATTTCGGTACTTTATTCAATAAAATCAGATAGATAATGCCAGAAAACAAAGCGGTGACTGCTGGAATAAATAAATTATGAAAACCTGGGATCACAAAACGCAAAATCAATAGACAGACGCTCATTAAAAGAAAATAGATCGCTGTATAGATCCCCACTGCAATTAAATCTTGAACCTTTAGTTTTTTCACTGCGTATACGCTCCTTCTTGCAAGCAATCAATGAAAAAACCGTTGCTGCTTGCTTGTACAAACTTATTTTTACAAAGCCTCAGTATAGCACAAAGCAGACGTTTTTATGGGGAGATATGCTTACTGGTAAACAAATATTGTTCATCAAAAAATCGCCTGCAGGTAATGCCCTGATAAAAGCGACTTTACTTGCAGACGATTCTGGTAAATATTTTTTATCAATTGCCTATTCTAATGATGTCCCCCACCGTCAACTTAGGGTAAGCTCCCGGTTCTACTAGAATTGCTCCTGGTAAAATTTCATTTTCTCCATCACGAAAATAGATAGAGATATGTCCTAGCTCATTAAAGTTTTGGTTGGCTGCACTGCCAACCTTCTTTATTGTATAAGTCGCCTCACCTAATTGAAGCTTCACTCCAGGTTGAAGAACATTTTCTTGTTGTTCAATTGTTTCATGAAGCACACAGATTGATTTCAACTCTTCCGTTGCTGCTGGACCAAACAATATCAACAACATCTCCTCTTCAAAAGCTTCAACCAACTCACCAATTTCTTTCACCGTACTTTTATACAATCGAATGCCTCCTTCATGCTTTTTTTCACTTATTCGTTATAGATGAATGGGTAGACCTAATGCCAATTCTGTTGTATCCATTATAGCTTCCGAAAGTGTTGGATGTCCATGGATCGTCAGCGCAATATCCTCTAACGTAAGTCCTGCTTCAATTGCCAACGTGATTTCAGCGATCAAATCACTAGCTCCAGGTCCCACGATTTGTCCACCAATGACTACTTCTGAGTCTTTATCAAAGACTAAGCGAACAAAGCCTTCGTAGGTGTTCAGTGACAAAGCACGACCATTTGCTTGAAATGGAAAGCTCGCAGTATCAGCTGCCAGTCCTTGAGTCTTCGCTTCTGCTAAAGTTTTGCCTACAGTAGCGATTTCTGGATCTGTAAAACAAATTGCAGGAATGGCTCGGTAATCTTTTGCTACGTTTTTCCCGCTGATGACTTCTGCAGCTATCTTCGCATCATAACTCGCTTTATGAGCAAGTGCTGGTCCTTCAATAACATCACCGATGGCATAAATGTGGGCTTGTGACGTTTGGTATTTTTGATTGACATGTATCCAGCCGTTCGTTCCTGTCTCGATCTTCGCCTGAGCTAAACCAAGATTTTCTGTATTTGGTTTGCGTCCCACTGTGACCAGTACGTAATCAGCCGTTAGTATTGTTTCATTTTGATTGACACGAACCGTGACTTCCACACCTGTATCATGGCTTTTTACTGATTTTGCCATTGCACCTGTTACTATTTTAATCCCTTTTTTAGCAAAGGACGCTTCGACCACCGCCACTAAGTCTTTTTCGTAAGAAGGAAGCAGTTGCTCCGATCCTTCCAGTATCGTGACATCTGCGCCTAAATCTGCATAGGCACTTCCGAGTTCAGTGCCAATCACACCGCCACCAATAATCACCAACTTTTTTGGCACTTCTTTTAAAGACAATGCCCCGGTAGAGTCCAAAATTCTGTCGCCGAATGCAAAGCCGGGAATCTCAATTGGTTGACTTCCTGTGGCGATGATCACCTGCTTGAACTGAATGGTGCTTTCTTCCTTACCTTTGATTTCTACTTGATTTGGTGAAAGAAACCGGGCATAACCTTTAACGATTTGAACTTTATTTTTGAGTAGTAGTCCTCGAATGCCCGAAGTGAGCTTTTGGACGACGGTTTCATCCTTCCATTTCTGAAGTGTCTGAAAGTCTAACGTTGTCTGCTGATTGGTTACTCCAAGATAATGGCTATGTTTTGATTCTTGATAGACGTGTCCGGCATGGATCAGCGCCTTAGAAGGAATGCATCCCACATTTAAACAGACCCCACCGATAGCATTGCTTTCTACGATCGTGACTTGTTGACCTAATTGCGCCGCCCGAATCGCTGCCACATACCCGCCAGGACCTGATCCGATGACCAAGGTATCTGTGTTATATTCCATAAATTCCCCCACTTTCTACAATAAGAAGCCTAGTGGATCTTCTAGTAATGTCACGATTTTTGTTAAAAATGCCGCTGCTGGTGCCCCATCTACGACACGATGATCAAATGAAAGATTCAGTTCAACAAAGGATTGATTTTTCACTTCGACAGCAGTCTGATTGAAGATAGCTTTTTCATAAATCCCACCAATGCCCAAGATCGCTACTTCTGGTTTGTTGATAATCGGCGTAAACTGCTTGACCTTTGTTTTTCCTAATGAGCTGATCGTAAACGTACCACCAGACATTTCGGGATTCGTCAATGTTCCTTCACGAGCTTTTCTCGTTTTCTCTTTGATTGCCGTGGTCAAATCAGCTAGACCGAGCTGATCAGCTGTCGAAATGACCGGAACGACTAATCCCTCTGAAAGAGCAACGGCAACTCCAAGATGAATCGCTGAAAATCGTTTGATCCCCTCATCCGTGGCGTGGGCGTTGAATAGCGGAAAATCCTTCAAGGCAATCATGGTTGCTTTGGCAAAAATTTCCAGATAAGAAAGACGTTCACCTGTTCTTTGTTCGATCATCGGTAACAACTGATTTCGTAGGTCAATAACTTTCGTCAAGTTGACTTCCGCTGTCATGGTAACATGGGGGATGGTCGTTTTGCTCGCTACCATTTTTTCTGCAATTGCTTTTCGTAACGGACTCCATGGAATGAGCGCACTCTCAGATACCACTTCCTCAACCTGTGGTTCGACAGTTGGTTGTTTATTGATGGCCTTAATATCCAAAGCTTGGATCCTGCCTCTCGGTCCACTTCCTTGAACAGTAGTCAAATCGATCCCACGCTCTCTTGCCAAACGTCTAGCCGAAGGAGTTGCCCGTATGGTACGCATCATTTGATCATTGGTACGAGGTGCTGTCTTTTCAGTTTCTGTATTTGTTTGGTTCTGCTTAGCTTGGTCTGGTTGAGTTGCTTCACTTGAAGGCATCTGAGGTGGGACCGTTTCATTTGCTGCTCCTATATAAGCAATAATTGAATTAACGGGCGCACTCTCCCCATCAGCTAAGTATTTCTTTAAGAGAATCCCCTCTTCATAGGCTTCTACTTCAATGGCGATTTTATCTGTCATTACTTCAAAGATTGGATCACCGATCGCAATGGTATCGCCTTCATTTTTTAGCCAAGTCGTAATGGTTCCCTCAGTCATCGTTGAGCTTAATTTAGGCATCAAAACCTCATGTGCCATACTTTCCCTCCTATTTATCCGCCATCAGTTTGCAACATGCTTCAACAATATCCTCAACTTGTGGTACTGCTTTTTTCTCTAAGTCAGGATGATACGGCATCGGAATCTCTGCACCTGCTAAGCGAACGATTGGCGCATCTAAAAAGTCAAAAGACTCGCTTTCTGAGATCACACTTGCTAATTCAGCGCTGAAACCACTGCGTTTGACTGCTTCGGTCACGACCACCGCACGCCCAGTCTTCATCACTGAATCGATGATGGTTTGTTTATCTAAAGGCACCAATGTTCGAGGGTCGACAATTTCAATACTGATATTTTTCTCTTGTAAAATATCCGCTGCAGCTAATGCTTTATGCACCATAATTCCTGTAGCAACGACGGTAATATCTGTTCCTACTTTTTTAATATCCGCAACCCCAATAGGGATCGTATATTTTTCCTGCGGCACATCCGACGAGGTGCGATAACATAGTTTGTGTTCATAGAACATTACTGGATTATCATCCTCAATCGCCGCATGCAGTAAGCCTTTTGCGTCATAAGCTGTTGCTGGCTGGATCACCTTTAAGCCAGGGATATGAGCCGTCCAGTTTTCTAAACTTTGGGAATGCTGCGCTGCTGCCCCAGTTCCTGAACCACCGGGGGTTCTCATTACAAGAGGAATTCGTGCTTTTCCACCATACATATAACGAATTTTTGCTGCTTGGTTTACAATTTGATCGAGGGCGATCGTAATGAAATCAGAAAATTGAATTTCAAAAATCGGTCTCATGCCCGTCATAGCTGAGCCAACTGCCGCACCTGCAATTGCTGATTCAGAAATTGGGGTGGATCGAATCCGCTCCTCACCAAATTCTTCCACCATCCCTCGGCTAACGCCGAAAGCGCCTCCATAAACACCGATATCTTCCCCTAACATGAACACAGCTTCGTCTTCTCGCATTGCTTCCGAAAGAGCTTCTCTCACGGCTTCCGCATAAGTAATTTCTCTCATGATGTCCTCCTACTCTGCATATACATCTTCAAACATCGTTTCCACGGCAACGACGGGACTGTTTTCACCAAAGGTCACTGCATCATTGATGGCTTGCTTGGCTTTTTTTCGAATTTCCTCTGCCTCTTCTTCAGTAAAAATCCCCGCTGCGATCAAGGTTGTTTTGGCTTGTTGGATGGGATCTTTTTCTTTGCGCCACTGCTCTTCTTCTTGCTTCGTCCGGTATTTTTTCGCGTCTGATTTCGAATGTCCCTTCCAACGATAGGTCATAGCTTCGATCAATGTCGGTCCTTCGCCGCGCCGAGCTTTTTCAACTGCTTGATAGGTGGTCTCGATCACTTCTATCAGATTGTTTCCATCAATTGTGATCCCTTCAATTCCGTAGGCCTTTGCTCGCTCTGATAACTGTTGGATGTTCGTCATTTTTTCAACGGAACCGCTCATACCATATTTATTATTTTCAATAAAAAAGACTACCGGTAGATCCCAGATCGAAGCCAAATTGACTGCTTCGTGAAAACTTCCTTCGTTGGTAGACCCATCGCCCCCGTATGACAAAGCGACTTGTTTCGTCTTTTTCATTTTCGAGGTCAGAGCTGCGCCGACAGCAATCGGAAACCCACCGCCAACAATACCGTTTGCGCCCAAATTTCCAGTATCCAAATCAGCGATATGCATTGAGCCGCCTTTGCCTTTATTCGTCCCTGTGGTTCTCCCAAACAATTCCGCCATCATTTCATTGACATTGGTTCCTTTGGCAAGTGTATGCCCGTGCCCACGATGGGTCGAGGTGATCCAATCGGTCTTTTTTAAGACGGCACTGCTTCCTGCAGCAGTCGCTTCTTGCCCTACAGCCAAATGGGTCGTTCCATGGATCAAGCCTCGAGCAAACAGTTCATCTACTTTTTCATCAAAAAAGCGAATTTCCCACATTTTGTAAAAAATCTCTTTAAACGTTTCATTTGAGAGATTTGCACTATTCTCAATCGAAAAATACTTCGTTTTTTCCATTTGTTTTCTCCTTTTGTTTTGCCTAAAAGTTCATCTAAGCAGCACGAGGATTCACTCTATCCATTCAACAGAGCCTTTGCGGTGTCTTCATCCGTAATCAGCACATCAACCCAGTCACCAGTTAAGGCTGCTTTAATGCCCTTCACTTTATCCTTTCCACCCGCTGCAGCAATCTTTAAAGGAATCCTTTTTAGATCCGACACCTCCAGCGACAATACTCGTTTGTTCCATTCACAATCCACTAATGCGCCCACTTCGTCGATAAAGTTATAACAAATATCGCCGACGATCGTCCCATTGGTAAACTCAAGCTTCATGCCCTCTTCTTTCGCAAGATAAGCTTTTGTCATGGTCGAATAGACGGGCGTCCCACCGATTCCCACCAAAGAAATATCAGCATTTCTTGCTTTTTTAAACACATTTTTTATAAAGGATTGATTCAAGAAGACCTCTCGAGCCTCTGCTGAATCCACCGTGATTGGCGCATGTAATTCCACTGCAACTGCACCACACTTACTTGCGAAAAGTTCACAAAGAACATTGGCTTGTAAAGTTGCGTGTTCTCTGCCTAGTCCACCTACTAAGGGGATAAAGCGCACATTTGGTAAATGGTTTTTTGCAGAAAAATTGACGGCTGCTTCATGGATCGTAGTTCCAGCAGAAATCGCAATCGTCGCATCTGCTTTAGTGATGCGCGTCAGGTATTTTGCTGCCGCAATGCCTAATCGTTTGTTTAAAGATTCTTCTCCGGTTGATGGAACACAAATGACCTCTTTTAGTCCATATTGTCGCTGAATGTTTTGTTCAAGTTGTTGAAATGGGTGCAGCAATTCATCATGGATGATGATTTCTACTAATCCTAAACTACGTGCTTTCGCTAAATACTTAGAGACCAGTGAGCGGCTGATACTAAACTTTTTGGCGATTTCTTCTTGTTTTGCTCCTTCGTTGTAATACATTGATGCCAATTCTACAAGTAATCGTTTATCATCCGAGTAGCCCATTTATTTTTCCTCCAATAGTATAAATACTTTATTACTATTGATTTTAACACGTTTTAAAACGGCGATTTTCAAAAAAGAATTACGCAAATGTGCTATCTTGTAATTTTCTAAGCTTCCAGACGGTTGTTGATTGGTCTAACTCCACATCGTCTTCTGTCAGAAATGTGCCTGCTTCGATGGTGCGTTTTGCTACTACTTCTCCTGAAATCAAACCAATCGGGATATGTCCTTCTGTTGTCATGTCGGCATGGGTTTCTAAAACTCCACGCACACAATATCCGCCGATCCCATCTAAACGCTCTCCTGGTTTAATTGTCTTTTTCGCAACAGCTACTGTTTCAGAAATTGGTGCCCCTAATGGAACGATCGCATGATCTTTTTGCAAGACAGCTTTTGCAATGGTGATTGGTGTTTCTAAGCTTGCTAAGTGGAAGGGTCTATACAAGAGATGATGATCTCCTTCTTTTTGCATCAAATAATTCAGTTCATGTTTGACTCCTTCATTTTGACCTTTGACGATTACAAAAACACCTGGAGCCAAGCCATCGACATATTCTACAACCCCAAATTTATTCAGTATGCCACCCTTTTCTTGCAGGTTCAAATCCTTCAAAACGGACTCTTGATCACCAGCAACGCCGTGCATCCCTACTTTATCCGGGACAAAGCCAATCGCATTTGACAGTAAATTCATTTCAGCCATCGTCTTCGTACCGTCTTTAAAAGCAGCAAGCATATGAGAAGCCATTTTTTTCGTCTTTGCTTCTTCCTGGCAAGTATCTGGATTAGCGGCAATATTAAGTTTGTTATTTTTCCCTTTCCCTGCTACTAAAACTTCCATCCCCATAGACTTCGCAAATTCAAAAAGTTCGGTTGTCGCTGCCGGCTCGTCTCCATCTGATCCGGTATACACTAAACCGGCAGTCCGATAAAGCCGATGCATCAAAGGACCGATCGTAATATCAATTTCAACATTTAGTAGAACAAGGTGTTTTTTAGCTAAAAGCGTCTCCATCGCAATTTTTGCACCTACTTCAGGTACCCCAGTCGCATCGACGATCACTTCAACGTCTTCTGAGTAGATCACCTCTTTGAAATCAGTAACTGTTAGAATTTCATGTTGGCTTGTGGAGGAAGCACGGTAAGCTTCCGCCGCACTTTGTGCAAAATTTAACCGAATATCACTGATCCCTGTTACAGCCATTCCCGGGATCGTCGCGATCTGTGCAATCATTCCAAAGCCCATTTGACCTGCACCGATTACGCCAATTTTGATTGGCATTCCGTGATCTTCTCTCTCCAATAATTGTTGATAAATAGTCATTCTCAGCTCTCCTTTAACAAAATATATTTCACGTAACATATGATACACCCTTATACTAGTAGGCCAAGATTCCCTTGTCAACGCTTCCAATAAAATTCAGCTGCGAACGATGCATCTTTACCTAACGTTCCCTTTTCTTCACAAACTTAACATATGTTCCAACATGAAGAATATGTGAATTTCATATTGACTTTCACAAATTCACAATTTAAGCTTTTCTTATAAAGCGCTTCCAAACAAATTGAGAAATGAGGGATTACTTGATGGAGGAATACAAGGAACTTGTTTTATTGTTAGCCGGTTGTTGGTTCATTCAGATTTTCTTGTCCTACTTGCAGCACAAAAACTATGGGAAGGAAATAAACGAATTAAAAAAACGAAATACTGGTTTTTTGGGTGTAGGAATCTCAAAGGCAAAATTTAACCTAGGTCGCGGCATCGTCCTGCTAGTCGTTACAGATGAACAGGATTGTATCGTGACTTATAAAGAAATGGCTGGCATCACGATCTTTGCCCGGTTTAAAGAACATCAAGAATTTATCGGAAAGAAAACAACGGAAACAATGCCATTACTTGCTAATAAAAGAAGGAAAGCTGCTTTTGAACAAGCAATTCAATTGATTCAATCTGAAAAAAATCGACTGGAGGTAGTGTAAATGGATTTCCTAGTAATGATTGCTGAAAATTTTATTGGTATTTTTGATGCTGGTGGGGAAAACTTAGTGGGTTTGATCACTGGTATCTTACCAACTTTGATTGTTTTACTCACATTCGTCAATGCACTGATTGCATTGATTGGGGAGGAACGCGTTTCCAAGTTCGCTCAAATCTGTACCCGAAATATCATTTTACGCTATAGTATTTTTCCGCTTCTCGCTGTTTTTTTCCTTACGAACCCAATGTGTTACTCCTTTGGGCGTTTTTTGAAAGAAAAGCAAAAACCGGCTTTCTACGATTCAGCTGTTTCTTTGGTCCATCCCATCACTGGCTTATTTCCCCATGCAAATGCCGGTGAATTATTTGTTTGGACTGGTATTGCTTCTGGTTTAACTACTTTAGGCTTATCCACCATGCCGTTAGCTGTCCGCTATTTTCTAGTCGGTCTTGTTGTTATCACCATTCGAGGCGTTGTCACAGAATTATTAACGAAACTGATGTGGAAAGAAACCACTGAATGATGTTCATTGGAAAGAGGAGGAAAAACAATGTCAAAAACGGTTATTGTCAAACATGGAACGAAGGGTTGGGGTGGTCCACTAACGCTAGAACCCACGACTGAAAAAAACGTCGTTGCTTCCATCACAGGCGGAGGTATCCATCCAGTGGCGAAAAAAATTGCTGAACAATTGGGTGTGGAAGCAATCGACGGATTTAAAGAAAAAGTGGAACCAAGTCAAATGATCTGTGCGGTTGTTGATTGTGGAGGGACTGCCCGTTGCGGTGTCTATCCCAAATTAAATGTCTTGACCGTCAATCTCCATCCTACTACTCCTTCAGGTCCGTTAATGAAATTTATCAATGAAAAGAATTTTGTCTCAGGCGTCACCATAGATGACGTTTACAGCTCTGATGAAGCAATGACAGAATCTTCGGTAACAAGCGAAAAAGTGGAAGAACCAACACCTACTAAAAAAGAACAGGTCACTGCTGCTAAAGCAAAAGTCGCTGAATCACAAGGAGGGCTTCTAGGTTTCATCAATCGCCTTGGTCGTTCCGTCGGCAACATTGTGGGAATCTTTTACCAAGCGGGTCGTGATACGATCGAAATCGTAATCAAAAATATTCTTCCCTTCATGGCATTTGTCAGTATGTTAGTAGGGATCATCAATTATACAGGCATTGGCGACATCATCGCTAGCGGTGTCACTCCCTTATCTGGTAGTATCGTTGGTCTCGTGATCTTATCTCTTATTTGTTCAATTCCAGTTCTTTCACCCGTTCTAGGCCCAGGTGCCGTCATTGCTCAAGTCGTCGGCGTATTGTTAGGAGTAGAGATTGGCAAAGGCACGATCGCTCCCGCCATGGCACTACCCGCTCTTTTTGCAATCAATTCTCAAGCCGGTGCAGATTTTACCCCTGTCGGTCTCACATTAGCCGAAGCTGAGCCTTACACCGTAGAAGTCGGTGTCCCTGCCGTTTTGTTCTCTCGCTTACTCACTGGTCCCTTAGCAGTGATTCTGGCTTGGTTAGCTAGTTTTGGGTTGTATTGAGGAAGTCGCCTATTTATTCGAGTATCTTGCTAAACTTACAAAAAGACCAATCTAGCGTGGTTACTAGATTGGTCTTTTCCTGTTAAAAAGCATTTTTCTTCCTTTATGTTAAAAATCGTAGTACAGAAGATAGGAAAATAAATATTCTCTTTTCCTTTCTTTCCCCCTTCATTTGATGAATAATAGAGAAAGATCGAGTATATAAGATGATACTAGATAGTTCAAATTCTCTTTTTTTACTAGAGAAAGATCGATACAAATAAAAAACAAAGTGAAGAAAAAAATACCTTTGCTTATTATCTTAAGTTTAAAAATAATATTGTTATAAAAAGCCCAAACCCAACTGTAAAAACATTTTGACACTTAATTTCAAGGCATTGTCAAAGACATTTGATCGTTAGAACACAGACATTGGCCTAAACTAATGATAGAAGGAGCGGATAAAATGAACTTAAGCAAACAAATAAAAAAACATCGGGAACGATTAAGTCTCTCTCAGGAAGGGCTGGCAGAAAAACTCTATGTCTCCCGACAAACGATCTCAAATTGGGAGAATGAAAAAAGTTATCCTGATGTTCACAACTTATTATTGCTCAGTGTTCTATTTGATGTTTCTTTAGATGAATTAGTCAAAGGGGATGTTGAACAAATGAAAGAAACGATTGAGAAAACAGCAATGGATCACTACACGAAAATAATGTTGGTCTTTACATTGTTGGCCGCATTATCTGTTGGGCCTGCTCTCTTTTTACCAGGACACTGGTGGATTGCCCCTCCTCTATGTTTTTGGCTCGTCTCCATGTATGCCGCATTGAAGATCGAAAAAATCAAGAAAACCCAAAATATCAAAACGTATAAAGAGATCGTTGCCTTCATGGAAAATCAAGACCTCGATGCCATTAGGAAAAAGCGGGACATCAAAAAAGATTTCCTCTCAAAAACAGTCATCGTCTTGGTCTTTGCCTTGATTGTCGGCATCATCGCATGGCTTAGTACACTGCCGCATTTACTGATGCGCTGATCAAAACACAGGTTGAAGCTGCTTTTATGATGAAGCCGCTTCAACCTGTGTTTTTTTCAATTCAATGATCTCATCCGCATAAACCAAGTTTTTCGGACGATGGGTAATCATGATGACTAGTTTATTTTTTAATTGGTCTTTGATCGCTGCAAAAAGCTTTTCTTCTGTTGCTTCATCTAAAGCCGATGTGGCTTCATCAAGGACAATGACTTCTGCGTTTGTGAAAAACAATCGGGCAAAAGCGATCCGCTGTTTTTCCCCACCAGAAAGGTTGGCTCCTTTTTCTCCAATTTCAGCAGACAGTCCTCCCTTGAGTGCCTGATAGAATGCGCCTAATTGACATTTTTCTAATACCGCTATGATTTCCTCGTCTGCGATTTCCTTATCAAAAATGATATTTTCTTTCAGCGTTCCTTGGAATATTGGCGCATCTTGCGATAGATAAAAGACATGCTGATAGTAATCATTTAAGTTGTAAGCAACTAAATTTTTGTGATTAATCAGGACCGCACCGGTCGTCGGCTGATACAAGCCTAAAATCGTTTTGACCAGCGTTGATTTTCCTGCGCCGCTTTCTCCTACTAACCCATAAATCGCTCCCCGCTTCAGCTCCAGTGTGCTATCGGTTAAGATTTTCTTTTCTTGAAGTATGACGGATAGATCCTTAACTGTGATGTAGTTGATGGTTTCAGACAATGCATCTCCTTGTGTTAATGCTTTGTCCTCTGGCAGATAGAAAAATTCATTTAACCGTGCAAAGGCAACTTTATCTAAGCTGTATTGAACAAAAATCACGTTAAATATTGCAACAGGCGTATAGATTCGATCCACATAAATAATCAGTGCTGCTAAACCGCCCAAGCTGACTGTAATCTGATTTGTGAATGCCAATACCACAATTGCGACTTTGATCAATGCGACTAAAACTGCAAAAAAACCAAAGAAAAACTCATGGATCATCGTCATTTTCGTCAAACGTTCTGTTGTGTCAGCAGACATATTTTTATATTGTGCGATCTCTTTTTCAAACCGTTTATTGATCCGAAACGTGACCATTTCCGTTAATCCGCGGATAAAGGTGCTGTTCATGGCTTCTTCTGAAACTAGCGCACGTTCTTTGAGAGAGCGTAAAACTTTCAAAAGCAAATTGGTCACGATAAACACCACTAGATAGCCCACAAGGATCGCTGGAATCAACCTTTTATCGATCATAGCAATAAAAGCTAAGTTAAACAGTGTTTCGGGAAGCAATTCTTTAAACAAGCGTCCATAAAAATTCAAATGGATATTTCTGCCAGCCGCTGCTCCTGCTTCGGTTTTCTGTAAGAGTGCTCCAGAGCCGATTTGTAAGTATTCGGAATAGGCAATCTTGCTGATTTTTACTAAAGCTTGTTCTTTGAGATAGAAATACATGCTGTTGTGCAATTTTGTTTTTGGTTTCTGCTCGAGATAGGACAAGAGCGGTACCAGTACAAGCGTTAACCCATAGATAAAAACAACTGACCAATCAAATGTCTTGCCAAATGAATCGAGTAATTTTTGAAAATAAAAGACATTCGCAGCACTCAAAAATGAGACCGCAATTCCAATCCCAATATATACCGTCAATCCTTTTTTAAAATGCCGCCATAAATCAATCGCCATCGTAAGCTCCTTTTGCTGCAGTGTTCGTGAAAAAGTCGTGAGATAAATAAAATAACCGCTTTCAAAAGTATAATCTATTTTTCGCTTAATGGAAAGAACCGTATGAAAGATAGTGAGAAACCATTCCTCGGTCATCGAGAAAAACAAAAAAACCCCGCTCAAAGAGCGGGGCTAACGTTGTTGCCAACGATTGATTATTTGTTTAAAGCGTCTTTTGCTTGGTCAGCTAATGCAGTAAATGCTGTTGCATCGTTTACAGCCAAGTCAGCTAACATTTTGCGGTTGATGTCGATTTCAGCTAATTTCAAGCCGTGCATCAATTTTGAGTAGCTTAAGCCATTCATACGAGCCGCTGCGTTGATACGAGCGATCCACAATTTGCGGAAGTCGCGTTTCTTTTGACGACGATCGCGGTATGCGTAGTTGTATGAATTCATTACTTGTTCTTTTGCTGTTTTAAATAGAGTGTGTTTAGAACCGTAGTAACCTTTTGCTAATTTAAGCACTTTTTTACGACGTTTACGAGTTACTGTTCCACCTTTAACACGTGCCATGTATAATTCCTCCTAATATGAAAATCGATAATTGTTTGTATACGTGAAGCTTGGGTTACGCAATTATTTCATGCGTGCTAGTTGTTGACGGATACGTTTGTAATCGCCAGCTGAAACCATTGAAGCTTTACGCAATTGACGACGTTGTTTTTTTGTTTTGCCGTGGAAACGGTGACTGGTAAAGGCACGGAAGCGTTTCAATCCGCCGCCGCCAGTGCGTTTTACGCGTTTTGCTAATCCGCGGTGTGTTTTTTGTTTTGGCATAACTAATTTCCTCCTCAAAATCTTTCGTTATCTGACTTTAAACTGAAACTCAGTGAGTCATTATTTATCGTTTTTTGGTGCTAATACTAAGAACATACTGCGGCCATCCATTTTTGGCTTTTGCTCAACAGTTGCCAAATCAGCAGTTTCTTCCGCCAAACGATCTAACACTTTCTGACCAATTTCTTTATGGGTAATGGCACGGCCTTTGAAACGGATCGAAGCTTTCACTTTGTCCCCTTTTTCAAGGAATTTACGTGCATTACGCAATTTTGTGTTGAAATCATTGACGTCGATCGTTGGACTTAAACGAACCTCTTTAATGTTGATTACTTTTTGTTTCTTACGAGCTTCACGGTCTTTTTTCTGTTGCTCAAAGCGGAATTTCCCGTAATCCATAATTCTTGCTACTGGCGGCTTAGCATTTGGTGCCACCAATACCACATCAAGGTTTGCTCGTTCTGCAATTTGCAATGCTTCAGCTTTACTCTTTACACCAAGTTGTTCGCCGTTTTGATCAATCAAACGCAATTCACGTGCACGAATGCCGTCGTTTACCATCATATCCTTTGCTATGGTCATTCACCTCCGAGTTTTTTGAGAGAAAGAAAAGCTTGTCGATTCGAAATCAGACAATAAAAAAACGAGTTCTTCACGAACCCGCACGTACTCCACACAAATAAATAGTAGGAATCCTATTCTGCCCAGCGATATCTTCACTCAGGCGAGAAGCGGGTGCTTCTGCTTTTATTTCTCAACTTTTATAGTATACTGCTTTTTCCTCTTATTGTCAACAGTTTTCATGATTGTTTCAAAAAAAAAAAGCCGGAGCATACGCTCCGACTTTCGTGTTTCTTATTCTGCTTTCAACGCAGCCATCGTGATGTAGTTGTATGGTTGATTGAAGTGAGGCAAGAAGAAGATATCTAATAGCTTCATCTTGTCGATCGTTACGCCTTCTTCGATCGCTAGTGAGAACATGTGGATGCCCATTGCGATTTCAGATGTACGTGACGCCATTTGTGCACCAACGATGCGGCGTGTTTCTTCTTCATAGACGATACGGATCTTAACTGTCGCATTTTCTTTCATGAAGCCTGGTTTTTGGGTATCTTCGTAATCGGAGTATTTCACTTTCATGCCATTACGTTCGGCAGCTTCTACTGACAAGCCAGTTGAAACCATGTTGTAGCCGAAGATCGAAATCCCGTTTGATCCTTGAACACCTGTTGATTCTAAAGAAGTTCCACCGATATTATGGGCAGCGACGATCCCTGAACGTACGGCATTCGTTGCTAATGCGATATACGTTGTTTGTTGCAAAGCATTTGAGTACACAGTTGCACAGTCACCGACTGCGTAAACATCTGCATCGCTTGTCCGTTGATGGCGGTCCACTAAGTACGCGCCGTTAGCAAACAATTCCAAATGATCTTTGCCTAGCTCATTGTTTGGTAAGAAACCGATCGCATTGATCACTAGATCAACTGGGTATTCGCCGTTGTCTGTTACAACTGCTTCTACTTTCTCTGTTCCTTTGTATTCACGTGCTAATTCACCGAAATGCAATTCAATGCCATTGTCAGCTAAGTTTTTGTCCATATCTTCTGTGAACCATTTGTCGTAGTAGTTTGGCAATGCCCGTGTCGCTGCATCAAAAAGCAACACATTTTTACCACGGCGTTTTGCTGCTTCAGCAATTTCAACACCGATGTAACCAGCACCGATAACGGCAACGTTTTTCACGTCTTCTGAGGCTAACTCTTTATCAACCGTTTGTCCATCTTGGAATTTTTTCAAGAAATGGATGTTTTTCAAGTCACGTCCAGGTACTTTGGGTGAGATCGGAACAGATCCAGTTGCGATGACAACTTTGTCATAAGATTCAACGATCGTTTCACCTTCACTGGTCACAGCGTGTACTTCTTTTTTCTCAAAATCGATATGGTCAACCACTGTTTCCATATGGATTTTTGCACCTTTTGCTTCAAAATCTTCACGTTTTGTATAGAACAAGCCTTCGTATGAATCGATTTGACGTCCAACCCATAAAGCAGTCCCACAACCTAGGTAGCTTAAGTTTGTATTACGGTCGATCATTACGACCTCTTGGTCTTTGTAGTTATCTAATAGTGTATTGGCAGCAGCAATCCCCGCGTGGTTTGCACCGATAATAACTGTTTTTGTCATGGAAAATTTCCTCCTTTTGTTTACATTGTCATTATAGCTCGCTTGTGAATTTGAAAACTATCAACTTTTTCGCGATTTTAAAAATTTGTGACAGTTTTTCGTTGATATACGTCACTTTCAGCGGGTTAAGTTTCTATATCAAAATTATTTTCGTCTTGCAAGTAAAAAGATTGTGAAAAAATATGTATTAAAAATCAAAGATTTTCCTTGTTATAAAAGCATTCTGCAAACCGATTGAATAAATTTCACAATACCCTGCCGCTTTTTCGTAACTATCGCGGCATCGATTCGCCGTGTTATACTGAGAGAAAAACATACAGGATGGGATCTTGATGAAGAAAAAAATCGTATTGCCACTACCGCCCTTATTGTCGGCATTAGAGCCACAGGATTTTTATTTAGAAGAAGAACTGCTTTTCGAAGGGGGGGTGTTCGAAGGCGGTGATTATAGCTATGATACTTGCAAAAACCTTATCTTGAAGCAATGTCATTTCAAGAAAGTGACGATGCAAAAAACACGCTTGAGTCAATGGGAATGTCAAAATGTCCTCTTTGAGAACTGCGATTTTTCTAATCTGGAATGTTTTGGTGCCAGCTTTCATCGTGTTCACTTTAAACAGTGTAAATTGACTGGTACGAATTTTGCGGAAAGCTATTTCCGTGACTGTACCTTTGAAGATTGCGTGGCAAACTTTGCTTCTTTTAGCAATACCAATTTACGGACGATGCTGTTTCGTCAGTGCCAACTAAACGACAGTGAGTTTTATGAGATGGATTGGAAACACTTGACGCTACAAGAAAACCAGTTGAACAATAGCAACTGGTTTCACACAAAATTAGCAACTTTAGATTTTCGGACCAATCAATTTCAAAAGATCGCGTTGTCCTTTGAACACTTGCGAGGACTAACAGTCGATCAAGAACAAGCCTTGGTCATCGCCGCCGGTCTAGGTTTGGTGATCGACTAACGAATTCTGCGCCATAAAGCAATCAACATCCAGACGGATAACACTAAACTGATCAACAAGGCAATACCCCAACCGAAAATACTATTGGTAAAAGGCAGCGGAACATTCATGCCAAAGAAACTGGTGACGATGGAAGGCACAGTCAATAAGAGGGACCAAACGGTCAAAAACTTCATGGTATCATTCAAGTTATTGTTTAATAGATTATTGTAGGTACCAGACAATTGTTCCAAAATTTGGAATGCCAGTTGGGTCATTTCCACTGCCTGTTTGGCTTCGATCAAGGCATCATCCAGTTGTTCCCGCTCATCATCATCCATCAAACGATAAATGGATAATGCTTTGATTTGCTCCAAGAGGACCGCATTTTGTTTCGTGGCAGACACTAAAAAAACCAGTCCAACTTCCAAATCAGACATTTGCAGTAAGTTTTTATTGGTTGTTTTTTCCCGTAGTCGCTGATTCAAGCGAATCCGCTCACTATTGACTTCTTCGACTAACGGAAAAAACGTGCCAGAAATCAAGAACAAGCTTTGAAACAAAAAATGAATGGGCGTTTGCAGCGGGTTTTGCAGGATCAAGCGCTCCATCATTGGAATCACATAACGGGTATTGTGGGATGCAAAAGTAAAGAGTTGCTTCCTTTTTAAAATAAACGTCATCGGGCTGGTCTCAAAATGATTTTCACGCTTTTCTTGCTGAGGTACATTGAAAACCAGCAGCAATGCTTCCTCTTCGGCATCATATTCGACCCGCGCGCGTTCGTTTTTATCTAAAGAGTACGTAAGCATCTCGTCAGACAAATGATATTGTTTTTGCAGTGCCATCACGCTTTTTGCGTCTTGTTGGTCGACTTGAATCCATTCATAGTTTCCGTCATAAAAGACATGTTTGTTTTCCACAATCCATCCTCCACTCTTGCTTTCTTCTATTATAAAAGAAAACAGCCAGAAGCCCAATCAAAGGACTTTCCTGGCTGTATTGGCTATTACTTATTTACGGGCGTCTTTCAAGGCCTCTTCCACCATCGTTAAAACGGCCTGTGCCGCTTGCGGGTCTTCGACAAAATTGAATTGATCGCCATCGATCTGGATCTTTGGACTCTCATTGTACTCTTCGTACCATTGATCGTAGCGTTTGTTCAACTCTTTGTAATAGTCGTATAACGAAGGATCAAAGGTCAACTGCTCATATTCCCGCCCACGTTTTTCAATACGCTCGAGCATCGTTTCAAAAGAAACGCGAATATGCACCAAAAGATCTGGATGCTTTTTGTGGGCTGCATACGGCAGCTCTTCTAACATATTGGCTAACAATTCATCATAGACTTTGACCTCGGTATCGGTCGCTCGCCCAAGGTCCGCATTTAAATGGAACAACAGTGAATCCTCATAAATGGAACGGTCCAGGACGTTATTGTCGTCTTTCATGGCTTGCTTGATACTTTCAAATCGTTTATTTAAGAAATAGATTTGCAGTAAAAACGCATATTTATTTGGATCTGCATAAAATAATGGTAACACTTCATTGTCATCGATCGATTCATAAAAGGCTTGACTGCCAAAATGATTGGCGATCAATGCGGTCAAACTTGATTTACCGGCACCAATCGTTCCTGCTAATACGATCACGCTCATATCCCCCAACTCACTCATCACTAAATATTGTATGTTGCATTTGCGATATCAACTATACAACACTATATCTTGTGCCGTCAACTGAAACTTTTGAAGCACAGATTAAGAATTTTTTCAATAAAAGTTTAAAGATTTTTGCTTTTTTTTGAAATCTCATACGGAATGCTTAACGAAAGAGCCTTCTTCTAGTAAAATAGGAAAGGATCTTTAATTAAATTGTGTTTTTGTCAGGAGATAGTTACAATTGACTGACAAACGATAAATGAATCATGTGGGGTAAGCTCCCTAGAGAAATGAGGAAAATAATGTCAATTGGTACTGGCATAGCTACAGGAAAAATCATCTTAATGGGTGAACATTCAGTTGTTTACGGTGAACCAGCAATTGCTTTCCCTTTTGCGGGAGCAAAAGTACAAGTCGAGATCACAGCAAATGAAACAAACACCTTGATTTCAAGTTACTATCACGGTCTGCTTGAAGAAGTCCCTAGCCACTTAAAAAATGTCAAAGACTTGCTGCATCGTCTGCAACAAGACTTCCACACGGGTCCTTTTGCAACCTCCATCGTCAGCACTATTCCTTCTGAACGGGGAATGGGTTCTAGCGCGGCGGTCGCTGTTGCACTGACTCGCGCTTTTTTTGATTGGATCAAAAAAGACTTTACAAAAGAAGAATTGATGACCTATGTCAACTTTTCTGAAAAAATCGCTCACGGCAATCCTAGCGGGATCGATGCTGCAGCAGCTAGCGGGACGGATGCCATTTACTTTATCAAAGGGCATCCCATCACTTCGTTTCCCCTCACGATCGACGGTTATTTGCTCGTCGCTGATACTGGAATCAAAGGGCAAACGAGAGAAGCAGTCAAAAGTGTCGCCCATCTTTTTGAAACCAGCAAGCAGCTGGCTAGTCAAGCGATCCAGCGTTTAGGGATCGAAACCAAAAGAGCCAAAGAGGCCATCATAGCCAATCAATTAGAAGTATTAGGCGAAAGCATGAACAATGCCCATCAGGCACTGCAGCAGTTAGGGGTCAGCAATCAGCAACTGGATCAGTTGGTTTCCTTAGCATTGGCACACGGGGCTTACGGGGCGAAGCTGACCGGCGGGGGCCGGGGCGGCTGTATGATCGCACTAACCAAAACGAAGGAACAGGCTGAGAATATCAGCCGTATTTTATTGTCCGATGGCGCTCGTGCGGCATGGATACAAGGATTAGGAGTTTATGAACATGTATAAGGGAAAGGCTCGCGCCTACACGAATATCGCATTGATCAAGTATTGGGGAAAACAAGACGAAACCTTCATTTTACCGATGAACAATAGTTTGTCCCTGACCCTCGATGCCTTTTACACAGAAACAACGGTGGCTTTTTCACCCGATTTTACACAGGATCGCTTTACGCTGGATGGCGTGGTGCAAACAGACGCTGCCACAAAAAAAGTTGCGGACTTTTTGGATCTGGTACGAAAAAAAGCGGACTGCCCGTGGTATGCCACGGTGGAAAGTCAAAACTTCGTCCCAACCGCTGCCGGACTTGCCTCTTCTGCCAGTGGATTAGCGGCATTGGCGGGTGCCTGTAGTGAAGCACTGGACTTAAACTTGTCAGAGCAAGAGTTATCCCGTTTGGCCCGTCGCGGTTCTGGTTCGGCTTGTCGGAGTATCTACGGCGGTTTTGCTGAATGGCATCAAGGCACCGATGAGACTTCTTTTGCCACCCAAGTGCCGTCGAATGGCTGGGAAGAAGAATTGAGTATGATTTTTATTTTGATCAACGCACAAGCCAAAGAAGTCTCCAGTCGTGAGGGGATGCGCCGAACCGTTGAAACCTCTAGCTTTTATCCAGGCTGGCTTTCTGCCACTGCGAGCGATCTCGTGAAAATGAAACAAGCGATTGCCGAAAAAGACTTTACTGCTTTAGGTGAAACGACCGAGGCCAACGCCTTGAAAATGCATGGAACGACCTTAGCCGCCGAACCACCTTTTACTTATTGGTCTTCTGAATCTTTGCGAGCCATGGAATGTGTCCGAATGCTGCGAAAAAAAGGATTGGCTTGCTATTTCACGATGGATGCTGGTCCCAATGTCAAAGTTTTATGCCAAAAACAAGAAGAACAAACGATTTTACGTGAATTAAGTGCTCACTTTGCCTCAGAACAATTAGTAACTGCTCATGCGGGCAAAGGATTAGCCTTTTTACCGGTGGAAGAATCTTCCCCTATCAACTAAGAAGCCATTAAGAAGCCATCGATTAGGAGTGTCGAAATGATTGAACTATCCGTTCCTGGAAAACTATTTATTGCTGGTGAATACGCTGTTGTCGAACCTGGTCATCCTGCAATCATCGTTGCCGTTGACCAATTTATTACGGTCAATGTGGAAGAGGCCCGTAAAAACGGCAGCATCCAGTCTGCCCAATACAGCGACCTGCCGATTCGCTGGACGCGTCGCAAAGGCGAATTAGTCTTAGACCATCGGGATAATCCTTTCCACTATATTTTGGCAGCCATTCGTCTGACGGAAAAATATGCCCAAGAAAAAGGCATTCCCCTTTCCTTTTACGATTTAAAAGTGACCAGTGAACTGGATAACTCGAACGGCCGCAAATATGGCCTCGGTTCCAGCGGCGCCGTGACTGTTGCCACGGTCAAAGCATTGAATCTGTACTATCAAATGGAAATGGATCGGTTGACCCAATTCAAAATTGCGGCTCTTGCCCATCTCGCTGTTCAAGGCAATGGGTCTTGCGGTGATATTGCAGCCTCTTGTTATGGCGGCTGGATCGCTTTTTCAACCTTCGATCACGACTGGGTCTTAGCCAAACAAAAGGACCATACCTTAACAGAATTGATCGCTTTCGATTGGCCAGGATTATCGATCCGTCCCTTGACGGTTCCGAAATCGCTTCGACTATTGATTGGTTGGACAGGCTCTCCTGCCTCTACTTCTGATTTAGTGGATCAAGTCTATCAATCCAAAGAAGAAAAAGAAAACGCCTATGCCGCCTTTTTAGCAGCCAGCAAAGACTGCGTCAATCGATTGATCGACGGCTTCTTAAATGAAGACAGTCGCACGATCAAAAAAATGATCACGGAAAATCGAAAGCTCCTGCGAGAGTTGTCTGCACTAACTGGTGTACCGATTGAAACCCCCGCACTTAAAAAGCTTTGTGATCTAGCAGAAAATTATTGTGGCGCAGCCAAATCTTCTGGTGCCGGCGGTGGCGATTGCGGCATCGTGATCGTTGACCAGAAAACCGGTATTTTACCATTGATGAGTGCGTGGGAAAAAGCCGAGATCACCCCATTGCCGCTGCATGTTTACCATTACCGGGAGGACCTATCATGAATCGAAAAGATGAACATGTTTCCTTAGCAAAAGCGTTTCATAAAGAACACAGCAACGATTTTGATGCAGTTCGCTTGGTCCACCAGTCCTTTCCGCAAATTGACGTGGCTGATGTGGCAATTACGACGACTGTCTTTGACCGCTCATTTTCCAGCCCTTTTTTCATCAATGCCATGACAGGCGGCAGTGAAAAAACCTTAAAAATCAATCAAGAGTTAGCAGAGATCGCGCAAGCCTGTGATTTGATGATGGCAACCGGCTCCGTTTCGGCTGCCTTAAAAGACCCAAGTGTCGCCGATTCTTTCCGCATCGTCCGCAAAGCCAATCCTGACGGCTTCTTATTAGCCAATATTGGTGCGGGCAGTCCCGTTGAAAATGCACAACGGGCAGTAGAACTGTTTGGCGCCGACGCCTTGCAGATCCATCTTAATGCACCACAAGAATTAGTGATGCCCGAAGGCGATCGTCAATTTAGCCAATGGCTGTCCTTATTGGAAAAAACGATTGCTTCCGTTGCCGTTCCGGTTGTCATCAAAGAAGTCGGCTTTGGGATGTCCCGTGAAACGATCCAGCAGTTACTGGCGATCGGCGTACAAACGATTGATGTTGCTGGTAGCGGCGGCACAAGTTTTACGCAAATCGAAAATGCTCGTCGAAAAAAACGTGAATTGGCGTATCTTGATACCTTCGGCCAATCCACCGTGATTTCCTTGCTGGAAGCAAATGAGATCCAACAGCCCTTTACCCGCATCGCTTCAGGCGGCGTTCGGGATGCTTACGATATCTTCAAAGCACTTTGCCTTGGTGCGGATAGCGTAGGACTATCCGCCACGATCCTCGTGCTGCTTTTGTCAAAAGGCAAAGAAGAAACCATCGCCACCTTACAATCATGGAAGGAACAGCTGCAGCTGCTCTACACAATGGCAGGACAGACAAGCACTAAAGACCTCACCAAGGTTCAGCTGATTTTTTCTGGCGCTGTCAAAGAGTGGTGTGAAGCACGTCAAATTCCCTTAGCAAAGTATAGTTTGCGTTGAGAGATCCAATCGCTGACTACCACATCAAATAAGTAAAAGCAGTACAATTCGTTTTTTATTGTGCTGCTTTTTTTGTGTTCTTTTTTCTATAATAGTGAGTTTCCATTTATCATTTGGATAGTAGCGTTATTTAATCGCTACTTGATAATCACTTTCATTATCAGGTACGTTGTTTTTTTACCATCTTGTTTTCGAATGTGCTATGCTCAAGTTGAGGGAGGAACAATCGATTGTTTCTTGAGAAAAGGATCGGTTTTTTCATTCCTAGACTACATTCAAAAGGAGGCGTTTCTTATGAGTAAATCCGAATCGTCGGCTGTTTTTTCAACGATTGCTTGTTTGCTATTGATGGCAACTGGCTTTCTTATGGCATCTTTTTCCATTCCTTATAGCTTTGTCCCTTATCTGTTAGCGATTCTTGCCGGGGGTTGGAAACAAACCTGGGAAGGCACGCAAGAATTGGTGCACGACAAACGGTTGAACGTCGATCTACTGATGGCGTTAGCCGCCATTGGTGCCTGTATCATTGGGCATTGGTTTGAAGGGGCGATGCTGACCTTTATCTTTTGTTTGAGCGGTGCCCTTGAGGAATATACGACCAACAAAAGTACGCGAGAAATTAGTTCATTAATGGCACTGCAACCAACGACTGCCTTAAAAATGATTGAATCTGGGGAGCTCGTCGAAGTACCAGTCGAAGCCCTTCAGTTAAAAGATACGATTATGGTGGCAAAAGGCAGTGCGATCCCGATCGACGGTATCGTGATCCAAGGAACCAGCAGTGTCGATGAGGCGGCCATCAGTGGCGAATCCATTCCTGTCGAGAAACGTTTAGGCAGTGAAGTCTTTGGGGGAACCATCAACCTTGGGCAGCCATTGTACATTGAAGTTACTCAAACGAGTGAAAACACCCGCTTTGCAAAAATCATTCAATTGGTGGAAGAAGCGCAGCAAATGCCAAGTCAAACGGCGACCCTGATCGAAAAAATCGAACGGATCTATGTGCCGATCGTCCTGATCGCCGTCCCACTAATGATCGTTTTGTGTACGTTTTTCACGAATTGGGGGTTCCAAGAAAGTTTTTATCGTGGCATGGTCTTACTAGTAGTGGCATCCCCTTGTGCCTTAGTCGCCTCTGCTACTCCTGCGACGTTAGCAGCCATTTCTCACGCTGCTCGTTTGGGCGTTTTATGCAAAGGCGGACAAGCCTTGGATGCCTTTGCCAATGTCAAAGCGATCGCTTTTGACAAAACCGGAACGCTGACTCGAGGCAAACCTGCTGTTACTGATGTTCATCTGTTGCTGGATGAACCCTTTATTCCCCAACTGATCGTCGGGATGGAAAAACAATCAAATCACCCATTGGCTGAAGCGATCTTGGCGTATTTTCACGATGAAAAGCCATTGGAATTAGCCGTGGAAGAACAAGCGGGGATCGGTCTAGCCGCCACTTACCAAGCTGCCCATTGGACGATTGGAAAAGAAGTCGATTTAACCTCTGTTGCTGCCAGTGAGCAAACCCGCATCCAAGAATTGAAAGCAGCCGGAAAAACCTTGATTTATATCAATCGAGACCGTGTATTAGCAGGGTATTTAGCACTATTGGATCAGCCCCGTCCTGAAGCTCGTGAGAGTCTTGCCTACTTCAATAAGCAAGGAATTCACACGACGATGCTGACGGGTGATCATTTAGGTACTGCTAAAGTGATCGCAGCAGAAATCGGCTTGTCTGACTACGAAAGTGATTGCCTGCCTGATGAGAAAACCACTCGGATCAAAGAAATGAAAGAAACCTACCAAATCAATGCGATGGTCGGTGATGGGATCAATGATGCCCCCGCCTTAGCGACCGCAAGTGTAGGGATCGCGATGGGCGAAGGAACAGATGTCGCAATGGATGTGGCGGACATCGTCTTGATGAAAAATGATTTGCTGCGTTTGGTCGACAGTCACCGTTTGGCTAAGAAATTACAGCGGATCATCAAACAAAACATCGTCTTTTCTATCAGTGTCATCTTGTTGCTGATCGCTTCAAACTTCCTTGAATTTCTCACGCTACCTCTAGGGGTCGTGGGTCATGAAGGAAGCACGATCTTAGTTATCTTAAACGGATTGCGTATGCTTTTGCCATTACACAAAGAAACACCCCAGCAAGCCAAACCAACCCGCAAAGATTGCGATGATTGTGTCTTGTATCAACAGTCTTTGCATACGTGACCACTATTTGCACTAGCAAAAACGCCCATTGTTGGCACTTCACTAGAAGTCCATCAACGGGCGTTTTGCTGTTTTTTCTACTTATGCTTGATTGGCAAGTTGTTCCGTGTAGAGTTTGCCATCGTACATCTTAAAGAATGGATAATAGCAGAGAATGGAAACCCCTAAGTTGATCAAAGCGATCAGGATGGCTCGGAAATCACCGCCGGTTCCTAAAAACGCCCCTATGCCCACCGGTGAAATCCAGGGAATTCCCGTAATGACTTTATCGACAAAGCCAAACGAGCTAGCAAAGTAAGCAATCGTCACGTTGATCAAAGGTGTTACGATAAAGGGGATGATCAAATACGGATTGTAGACGATCGGTGCCCCGAAGATCACTGGTTCATTGATGTTAAAAAGCCCCGGTAAGATCGCTGCTTTTCCTAAGACTTTGAGCTGTTGTGATTTTGCCACAAACAGCATCAATAAAACCAATCCAAGTGTACTTCCTGCGCCGCCCATAAAAATATACATGTTCACAAAATCCCCAGCAAAAATATTATTGGCACCATCGATATTTTCAGTTAGAGCCACCAATAGGATGGGATTGATGAAACTATTTTTAATAACTGCCGTCCCATGAACCCCCACTGCCCATAAGAGGTGGATAAGGAGCATAATCACGATGATTCCTAACCAAGAACCCGTCAACTCCTTCACGAATTCAAATGGTTTGGATAGCAATCCGTGAAGATCCGTGTGGAAAACCGCCAGTACTCCATTGATCGCCACCATCAAAAAGGCAATCAAAATCGCTGGGATCAATGACGCAAATGCTTTGCTGACTCCATCGGGAACTCCTTCAGGCATCTGGATGGTGATCTTTCTTTTTACACAAAAACGATAGACTGACGTAGCAAGTACTGCAGTGATAATCCCGATGAAGATCCCTACTCCACTGAAGCGAGTGATCCAACCGCCTAAAGCGACCCCATTATAAACAATGGCGGTTTCGCTTTCTGACTGCAGCAATTGTGCCGCACCATCTGTGATATCGACTTGGACGATCGTCATTAAAAAGGCAAACAAACTTAATAACGCCCCTACAAAACTGCTCATAGTCAAATGCTCTTCTTTATGATAAATCTCAGTTAAATAATACCCTGTTGCTAAACAATAAAAAACAGCAATCGAGCCAACAGACATGGTAGTTACGACACTATAAAGTGGTGAAAATCGTAAAATCGTTTGTTCAAAAAAGCCAGCCAGTGGTGGAATGATTTGTGGTAAATTATTGATGATTAAAAAAATCGATCCGACGATCGTAAAAGGGACCGTAATGATCCCTGCTTGCATGATTGCGCGAATAAAGCGTAAATTCGCCAACTTATTCAAAGGCGGCATCAAACGCGTTTCTAAAAAGGTAAAAACACTTGTCATCGTTACTCCTCCAACGAAGGGATCGCCCCTTCTTCAATCAGCTTTTGATACCAATAAAAGCTGTCTTTTCTCACTCGTTTTTGTTCTTTTTCCTCTGCATCATTGCGATCCACGTAAATGAAGCCATACCGTTTTCGAATCCCCTCATGTACACTGATCAAATCAATGGCAGACCACGGACTGTATCCGATCAGATCCACCCCAGCATTGATCGCGGCTAAGCATTGGCTGATATGCTGCGATAAATAGTCGATGCGGTACGGATCATGAACCGTGCCATCTGCTTCTAGATGGTCTTCGGCCCCTAAGCCGTTTTCGGTAATGATGATCGGTAAGTGGTAACGATCATAAAGTGTTTGCAACGTCGTTTTCAGCCCCAAGGGATCGATGGTCCAATTGAAGGCATTTTTCTTCAAGAACGTATTGGTGAACCCTTTGTAAAAACCACGCTCCATAATGTCTTCACTTTGCTGATCGCTGATACCGTTCTTCATGTCCCCAGCTTCCGTCGGCTGCTCCACTGTCACTGTGGTGTAGAAGTTCATCGCGACAAAGTCAGGCTTAGCCCGTTCCATCAACGCCTTATCCTCCGGACCAAAGTCAATCGTGAGCCCATTTTGGTTCAAATAATCTTGAAAGACCGTATTGTAACGACCGAAGCAGGCGAAATCAAGGTACGCCCAGTTCCGGACACTGTTGAAATACAACGCTGCTTGGTTGTCTTCTGGTCGACTAGTCGCCGCATAGACCAAGGAAATATTTGGGACCGGTCCGATTTTGCCATTCGGTACGATTTCATGACACGCTTCGAAAGCATATTTTTCAGCGATCATCAGGTGATGAAATTGCTGGTATTTTTCTGATAATGGAATCTTTTTCCCTAATATTTTTTGATCCACCAGCAGCATGATATTTGGTTCATTGATCGTCAGCCAGTGCGTCACTCGATCCCCATAGGCTGTAAACAGCGTTTTGGCGTATGCGGCAAATACCTCAACGGTGCTGCGTTTTGTCCAGCCGCCTTCGTCTTCCAATGCTTGCGGCAAGTCAAAATGGTTCAACGTTACAAAGGGCTGAATGCCGTGTTTCAGCAATTCATCAATGACATCGCTGTAATGATCCAAGCCTTTTTGATTAATAGTACCGCGCCCTTCTGGAAAAATTCGCGACCAAGCGATCGAAAAGCGGAAAATTTTGATCCCCATTTCTGCTAACAAGGCGATATCCTCTTTGTACTGGTGGTAATGGTCGACAGCCACAGTAAAATCCGCGATCTTGTGGTTGTCTCTTGGACGAGTATCTTGGACACTCAGTCCCTTGCCATCGGTTTGATACGCTCCTTCGGTTTGGTGAGCGGAAATCGATGCTCCCCATAAAAAATCAGTTGGAAATGTTTGTTTCATATCGTACTCCTTATCCTAAATAAGATGCGTTTAACATCTTAGAATTATTGCTTGCATGGCAAAGACAATATTCTGAATTATCTCTTATTTTTCGCGGTAACGCAAAAAATAACTCCTGTCAAGTAAGACCCTTTTGAAGATGTGCTACTTAGACACAAAAAAAGCAAAGTCCAGTTTCCTAGACTTTGCTTATGATTTAGAAGTAGCAGCTTATTTTTGCTCTGCTTTATCTTCGTTCAATAGTGCTTTTCTTGAAAGGTTCACACGGCCTTGTTTGTCGATTTCTGTGACCTTCACTAAGATTTCGTCGCCTTCTTTGACAACGTCTTCTACTTTGTTGACCCGTTCGTTCGCAAGTTGTGAAATGTGAACTAAGCCGTCTTTGCCTTTGATTAAGTTGACAAACGCGCCGAATTTTTCAACACGGACAACTTTCCCAAGGTACACTTCGCCAACTTTTACTTCTTTCGTCAATTCTTCAATGATCTTGATAGCTTTTTGGATCATTTCTGCATCAGCAGAAGCAATCGAAACTTTTCCGTCTTGATCAATATCGATTTTCACGCCAGTTTCATCAATGATGCCATTGATGGTGTCGCCGCCTTTACCGATTACATCTTTGATCTTCGCAGGATCGATTTGGATCATTTCGATCTTCGGTGCGTATTGGCTTAACTCTTCACGAGGAGCAGCCAATGTTGATGTCAATTCATTTAAGATTTCCATCCGTGCTTTTTTCGCTTGATCTAATGCTTCTGTCAAGATTTGTTCAGTGATTCCTTGAATCTTGATATCCATTTGTAACGCAGTGATCCCATCTTTGGTTCCAGCAACTTTAAAGTCCATATCGCCAAGGTGATCTTCTAAGCCTTGAATATCAGTTAAGATCGTGTAGTTTTCACCATCAGATACAAGTCCCATTGCGATACCTGCAACTGGTGCTTTGATTGGCACCCCTGCATCCATCAATGCTAAGGTTCCTGCACAGATACTTGCTTGAGAAGAAGAACCATTTGATTCTAATACTTCTGCAACGAGACGGATTGTGTAAGGGAAGTCTGTTTCATCAGGAATCACTTGTGCTAAGGCACGTTCGCCTAATGCACCATGACCGATTTCACGACGTCCTGGTGAGCCGGCACGACCAGTCGAACCAACAGAAAATTGAGGGAAGTTGTAATGGTGGATGAATCGTTTTGATTCTTCAACCCCTAATCCATCAATGATTTGGTGTTCGCCTAAAGGTGCTAATGTACAAGCAGACAATGCTTGGGTTTGTCCCCGAGTAAATAGACCAGAACCATGAACACGTGGCAATAAGCCAACTTCTGATGCCAATGGACGGATTTCGTCTAATTGACGGCCATCCGGACGAATCTTGTCGATGGTGATCAATTCGCGAACCACATCTTTTTCAAGATCTTCCGCGATTTGTTTCACTTCTTTCAAGAATTGTGCTTCCTCTTCATGTCCAGCAAATTTTTCTGCATACACTTCTTTCACTGTGTCTTTGACTTTATCGATCTCGTCTTCACGAGCCAATTTTTCTTCAGTCATAACAGCAGTTTTCATTGTTTGGTAGTAGCCGTCGAAGATTTCTTTTTTCAAGTCAGCATCTACTTGTAACAATTTGACTTCCATTTTTGGTTTGCCCACAGCTGCGACAACTTCTTCTTGGAAGGCAACCAATTCTTTGATAGCATCAAAACCGAATAATAACGCACCTAACATGTCTTCTTCAGAAACTTCCTTCGCGCCTGATTCAACCATGTTGATAGCTTTTTTCGTTCCAGCTACTGTCAATTCGATATCAGTTTGTTCTGCTTGTTCTACTGTTGGATTCAAGACGTACTCACCATTGACCCGACCAACATCAACACCAGCGATCGGTCCGTCAAACGGGATATCTGAAATAGACAATGCTAAAGAAGAACCTAACATTGCCGCCATTGCTGGCGTACAATCTTGTTCAACACTCATTACGATGTTTGTTACTTGTACTTCGTTACGGAAACCTTCCGCAAACATTGGACGGATCGGACGATCGATCAAGCGGGCAGTCAAGGTTGCTTCCGTACTTGGACGTCCTTCCCGTTTGATAAAGCCACCAGGTACTTTCCCTACAGCATACATTTTTTCTTCGTAATTGATTGTTAATGGGAAAAAGTCGGTATCTTTTGCTTCCTTAGATGCAACCGCTGCGCTTAGGACAACCGTATCGCCATAACGAACCAATACAGCTCCGTTTGCTTGTTTGGCTAATTGGCCAACTTCTACTTCTAATGGGCGGCCGCCCCAAGTTGTTTTGAATACTTGTTTTTCTGTCATGTTCTGCTCCTTTTCATCGGATCCCAGCAAGTCACTACTAAACAAATGAAAAAATCGGAATGACGTTCCGCTGCTTTCATTTGGTTAGTAGGATGCTGCTTACAAGGACCCAAAATTCTTTTTAGCTGCGCTTTTTGATTCACCAGTCAAAAGGCCGCTCTTTCGGTGTTTCACTTTTTAGATGGCTCGAGATCACCTGTCAGACTGCATCAGCTGTTTTAGCCGACACTGCAGTCGCAGTGATTCCGCTGCTTGGTCACTACGCTCGTTTCCATCGCCTAGTACTATTCATCATCTGCTCTGTGCGGCTTGCGCCGCCCAGTCGCAGTGATTCATAGCAAAAAAGTGAGATTCGGGTTGAACCTCACTTTTCTTTGTTTGATTAACGACGTAATCCTAAAGCTTGGATTAATTCGCGGTAACGTTGTACGTCTTTTTGACGTAGGTAAGCTAATAAGTTACGACGATGTCCAACTTTTTTCATCAACCCACGGTATGAATGGTGGTCTTTTTTGTGCATACGTGCATGTTCGTTCAAATGGTTGATTTCTTCTGTTAAAACAGCGATTTGAACTTCTGGAGAACCAGTATCTCCTTCATGACGTGCAAATTTGTTGATGATTTCGTTTTTGCGTTCTTTTGAAATTGCCATGTTTTTCACCTCTTTTTCTTTTTCCCCTGCGACTGAGTAAAACGTTGGTGATTCGTTAAACCAAGTAACAGGTACTGTGCTTTTCACACGTAATTACTTTACTTGATTCTAAGGAAAAAAGCAAGTTTATCTACCTATTCTTTTCGTTTCTTTTGAAAGCTCCTCCAAAACTTATGTTATACTTAGGATACTACTCTATCTAAAGGAAGTGTAAGGATGAGCGTTCTTTCCCGAATCGAGAGCATGAAAAATGAATTATCGCTTTCTGAGAAGAAACTCTTCGCATTCATGGAGGCCAATCCTGAAAAAGTGCCGTCGATGACTGCGAGTCAATTAGCAGAAGCCACTGGGATCAGTGCGCCGACTGTCGTACGCTTTGCGAAAAAAACCGGCTTTGCTAGTTTGACAGATTTAAAAATACAATTATCTGCGGAATCCGGCTTGCGCCAAAATGCCAATGAAAACTTGGGCTATGCCGATGTTGAATTAAATGAGCCCTTTCATGCCATCACATCTAAATTAAGCCACAATGCACAGGTGACTATGAATGAGACGGCCCAATTGTTAGAAGAACAGCTGATGTTGGCTGCCGCTGAACTGATCGCGACTCGTGAGCGAATCTTTGTCTGCGGGATCGGTGCTTCTTCATTGATCGCACAAGATATCCAACAAAAATGGACCCGTTTAGGCAAAATCGTCGTGTTTGAAAATGACTACAATCTCTTGTTGCCGCAACTCGTCAAAAACGAGAAAAAAAGTCTCCTCTGGGTCATTTCCAACAGTGGACACACGCCTGAGATGGTTCACTTAGCAGAAATCGTTAAAAATCTTGGCGTCCCGATTCTGTCACTCACCCGATTTGGCAGTAATCCGTTAACAAAGTTGGCGGATGTTCCCCTGCAAGTGTCCCGTTCCAAAGAAGCCAACCAACGTAGTGCTGCTACGAATTCGATTATCGCCCACCTATTGGCGGTCGATGTCCTTTTCTATGTCTTTTTAAGCAAGAATGAAAAGCTGGCACGCAATATCTATGCCTCACGCCAAGCCATTGCCGATTTTCGTGAGAAGTATTTATAAAATATTCATAGCCAAAGAAGTCCGCAGGAAAGTTTTCCTGCGGTATTTTTTTCTTCTAAGGACACTTTGATCAATCAAGGGCATTCTTGGCAGCTACTTCTGCCAACCAAAAACTGGACGCTTTGGGATAACGCTTGAAGTCATTTTTCAAATCCACTCGATAAAACCCATAACGGTTTTTATATGCATTCAACCAGCTCCAGCAATCCATAAAGGTCCACATATGGTAACCGAAACAAGGAGACCCGTCTTCGATTGCATGATGCAGCTGACGCAAATGGTCTTCAACAAAGGCGATCCGATACGTATCATTGACCTGCCCCGTGGCGTCCATGAACCGTTCTTCCTCAGATACCCCCATGCCATTTTCGGAAACAAACCATGGCATGTTTTGATAGTCATTCTTTAGACGCATCGCGATATCGTAAATCCCTTCTGGATAGATTTCCCAGCCGCGATGAGGATTGATTTTTTTCTCTGGCCAATCGTACCCACGAAATAACTGACGTGGCTCAAAGGGACCGGATGCTGCCTTCTGCGGAAGTGGTGCTTGGATCCGCAACGGTTGATAATAATTGCAACCAATAAAATCTACGGTATTTTCACGAAAAATTTCCGCATCTGTTGCTTCATATTCAGGGGACAATTGATGCTCCTTGAATAAGCTCGTTAGCTTTTCTGGAAATTGTCCATAAACGACACAGTCCAAAAAACTGCGAATATACAAGAGATCTGCCCATTCAGCGGCTTCTCGATCAGCCGCTTCTTGACTTTTTGGATAAACAGGTGACAAATTCAAGATGATACAGATTTCTCCATCAGGAAGTGCGATTTTACGAAACTCAGCAACTGCCTTCGCATGGGCTAACAAGGTATGATAACCAACTTGAATTGCCCGCTTGAAATCACGCACTTGCGGCCAATGAGCATCTCCGTAATACCCACATTCAATATGCACCAATGGTTCATTAAAGGTCGCCCATTTTTTCACTAAATCGCCAAATTGTTCAAAAGCAGTTTTTGCATAAAATGCAAAATGGTCCACGGATTCCCGCGCCTCCCAACCTCCTTTTTCCATCAGCCACCAAGGCATGTCAAAATGAAACAAATTAATGATCGGTTCGATGCCTTGATCCAGCATTTCCTGAAAATATGCCCGATAAAACCGGACTGCCGTCTGATTCAATGTTTTTCCATCTGGTAATAAGCGGGTCCATGCAATCGATGTCCGATAGGAATTCAAGTTCATGGCCTTCATGTTTGCTACGTCTTCCCGGTATTGATAGTAGGTATTTGAGGTGTCGCTTGGTCCGACACCATCGTAAAAGCGTGACGGCTCCAACTCAAACCATTTGTCCCATGTAGAGGGACTTTTGCCGTCAACCACTGCGGCCCCCTCGGTTTGCGGTGCTGACGCGGCCGCTCCCCATAAAAAGTTTTTTGGAAATTGAATCATTCTTTTGCTCCTTTCTGAATTACCTGCCACGTGCGGTCAGGGTTGGACCGTTGAAATACAAATCGATACTGCTGACCTGCTGTTTCGACTTCCAGACAAAACGATGTTGTTTCTTCCAAGGAAATTGCCAGCTGCTGCAATGATGCTTCACCGATCACGAGTTGAAAAGTTGCTTGTCCTTGACTAGGCACCCATACTTTTTGAAAGCCGCATAAGACTTTTTTCCTCGGCACATATGCTTTTGTATACTCTTTTAGATAGCATTGGACCACTTCTTTACCAGACACAGTAGAATGATTTTCAAGTGTGCCACTGACGATAATGCCTTCCCCTGCATATTCAGCCGAAACCGAGCTGCAAATAAAAGAGGCATAACTAAGACCATAACCAAAAGAATATACTGGTGCGCCTTTTTGATCGAGGTAGTCTTTTTGAAACGCTGTGTTGCGATAATTATAACAGACAGGCAGTTGTCCAACTGTATCAGGAATAGAAACTGCTAATTTCCCACTAGGTACCGTTTCACCAAAAAGAATCCGAGCAATCGCTTCCCCTCCATATTGGCCGGGATAGCCAGCGTAAAGCACCCCATCGAACAAGTCTTGCAAAGGAGCTAAGCAATGCGGTCGACCGGAAATCACGATCCCAATCAGCGGCTTTTTACTCTTCTTCAACGCAAACAGTAAATCCAACTGGCATTGCGGCAAATCGAGGGTAGCCAAGTCGATGTTTTCTCCACTGGTCATTTCCTGAGATCCCCTTAAGGCGGCACCGTTTTTGTCAAAATCCGTTGTGAAATCACGGGCACTGGAGCCGCCGATCGTCACTAAGACGACATCCGCTTTTTCTGCAATCTGACAGGCTTGCCTTCGTTGAGCCAGTGTGCCACTAGAGATTTCGCAGCCTTTCTCGTAGAAGAAGTTAGCTTGATGCGTACTTAAACTGGTCAAACCTTCCCAAAGGGTCGTACATGTTGTTTCTTCCTTGAATGGCGTATAATCCCCTAGCTGATGATAGAGCTGTTTAACGTGAGGACCGATGACGGCAATCTTTTGTCGCGTTTTCTTCAAAGGCAAAATACCATTGTTCTCTAGTAAAACAATCGATTCCTCCGCAAATTTCAAGGCAACTTGTTGCGCCTTTTCTTTACGGGGCAATGAAACACGGGGCGTTGCTTCTTTAAACAAGCCAAGTTTTTCTTTCAAAAGAAGCACACGACGGACTGCATCATCGATCGCCGTTTCCGCAAGTAGCCCCTCAAGGACAGCTTCTTCTAACACTGGGAAAACTTCATCCCATAAACTAACATCCACACCGCTGGTCAAGGATTTGGCGGCCGCTTGTGGGTGGCTCCCCAGCCAGTCAGCAATCCGATCCAGCCCACACCCATCGGCCATCACAATTCCCGTAAAGCCACTTTCTTCTCGTAAAACATCTTGCAGCAAATAAGCATTGGCATGGCATGGGATACCGTCTAGATCATTGTATGCAGCCATACACCCCAAGGCCCCAGCAGCAATCCCAGCTTTCATTGGTGGCAGATGGATCTCGCGGAATTCCCGATCACCAATTGCCACTGGCCCTGCATTGTGTCCCCCAATTCCTGCACCTTGGGCAGCAAAGTGCTTCAATACCGCTAAAACGTTCTGCTTTTCTATCGTTGTTTTTGATCCTTGTAATCCTCTGACGGCCGCTTTGGTAAAGCTGCTGGTTAAAAACGGATCTTCACTGAAACATTCTTCAGTTCGCCCCCAACGCGGATCTCTAGCAATGTCCAATGCGGAAACCAAGCCAACATGGGCTCCTTTTGCCCGAATCTCTTGAGCAGTGATGGTTTGGGCCGCTTGATACAGCTCTGGATTCCAACTAGAACCAACACTAAAATTGACCGGAAACGTCGTCGCTTCTAAACCTTGGTGCCCGTGAGGACACTCTTCACTGAGAAGGGCCGGAATCCCCAGCCGAGTGTGCTCCTGCAAATAAGTTTGAATCATAAGGGATAGCTCATAGGACTCCGTGGTCGTCAGGCCTGTTTGCTGATTTCTACCTGACCAAGGATCAGCTCGAAACACGCCGTAAATCCAGCCAAGACTGCCAAAACGAGCTACTTCTTTTTTAAAGGTTTCAGTTAAAATAATTTTTCCATTGTTTTTTTCGTAAACTTCCCAACCATACAGACGCTGATTCAGCTGGCCGATTTTTTCTTTCAATGTCATTTGCCGTAAAAGTGTCTCAATCATATGCATCTCCATTTCTATTTAGTCTTCTAAATAAAGCATGATGGTCTGGATCTCAAAAGGCTGAAAATGGATTGTGATGCTTCGGGCATCCAGCGGCTCGACCGACAGTTCAGCGACGGTTTCTTCCAAAAGATTCGTTAAAACCGCTTTTTTGATTCTTTTCTGGCAGCGCATTTGACAGGCGGTGGTTTGATTGTGATATTCATACAACCGCACGATCAGTGCCTCTTCATCTTCGGCTTTTTTCACCGTATCCAGTAAGACATTCTTTTGGTCGATTGCTAGAAAAGCATCCCCTGATAGTTGTGACACCCTTGGAACCGTCAGAACGGGAACATTTAATGCCAATGCTTCTTCCATCGTTTGCGCTTCTTGCCAAGTTCCTTCGTGGGCGTACAAGGAATAGGTAAACTCATGAAGGCCTTGATCCGCTTCAGGATACGGATCGATCGGCGATTTGATCAAAGAAAGCCCGATTTTTTGATAATCCGTATTGAACCCATATTTCGAATCCGTCAAAATACTAACCCCATAATTCCCTTCTGAGAGATCTACCCATTTTTGTCCACAGCTCTCAAAACGTGCTTGGTCCCATGTCGTGTTTTGATGCACAGGCCGTTTTACCTGCCCGAATTGAATATCAAACGTTGCTTCCAATGTGTTAACATCAATCGGCATCAATGCCTTTAACAGCAGTTGATGCTGGTGCCAATCAACCGCTGTTTCAAAATCGATTCTTCCCGTGCCATGGTAAAAATGCAGCCATTGCGTAATAAAAGAATCTTCAAACTGACGTTTGATCTTCAAGGTATCGCGAATCTCCCCTTGCTCAACAACCTCAGCTGAGAGAACTTGCTTCACAGGATAAGGCTTCTTCTGGTAATAAATATCAATGTCCCACGCATCATAATCCATTGGCAGATCTTCGTAAGCCACTAACTGATTCAACCGCTCGCCTTTTGGCACGATTTCTCGCTGCTGCCGTTTGTCAAATAAAGAGATGATGTCAAAGTGTTCGTCAAAAATCACTTTAAAATCAACCGTTTCAAACGATTCCTCCAGCCGCATTGCCACTTGCTTTGATTGAGGCACAGCTGAGACAGGGGTCAGTGTTTTGCAGCTCAATCCAGCCATGGCGGGAATTTTGACTAAGAGCCGGTCATCATAGGTCCGCTGAGTCAGGTAAGCTTCTTTGATCCCTGTCTGATCGTCTAAATAGACCAGACCCGTCCGCTCTTGTCCCAGCGGATTAAAGACATGCCATGACGTAGCTTCGGCTGCTTGCACCGCTGGAAACAAAGTTTCGATCAGCTTGCAGCCTTTATCAAAGAGCTGTTGATACTCTTGATCCGTCTGATCATAAACTTCTTTGATCGAGCTTCCCGGCAGAATGTCATGGAATTGATTAAATAGCAGCTGTTTCCAAAGTTGTTCTAATTCAGCTTGCGGATAACGATTGATTGCACAAATACTATAAAGTTTTTCAATCGTCTGTAAGAAAAATTCTCCTTGGCGATTGGCCTTCTTGTTTTTGCCAATCGAAGTCAGTGTTCCACGATGGTATTCAAAGTACAATTCGCCGTACCAGACTGGGCCAGATTTTTCCTTAAAAGAATCTGCCAGTCGATCAAAAAAGCCCCCCACATGATTGCCAGTAATCGTCGGCATATCCGGCAATGTTTTTTGCAGCCGTTTCTGGACTTCTAGCATCTCTTTCGTTGGGCCTCCGCCACCGTCACCGTACCCATAGGCAATCAAAATTTCGTCGTGCTGATCTTTTTGCTGATAACGTTCAAAACTGCCTTTGATCGTGTAAGGATCTAGCAATCCATTATACGTCGTATAATAATCTCTTGGACTGTATCCTTCACTGATGGTGGTAATAAAATGCGTCAAAACGCGGCTGCCATCAATTCCTTGCCAATAGAAGGAATCATAAGGAATTTGATTGAACTGGTTCCATGACAGCTTCGTCGTCATAAAGTAGGGCGTATTTGTTTTGCGTAAAATTTGCGGCAAGGCGGCTGAATAACCAAAGACATCCGGTAGCCATAAGATGCGGCTATCGACTTGAAATTCCTCTTTCATAAACCGTTTGCCATAAAGGATCTGACGAACCAGCGATTCCCCTGAAGTCAAATTGCAATCGGCTTCCACCCACATCGCCCCGTCAACTTCCCATCTTCCTTCTCGAACTTTTTCTTTGATTGCAGCGTAAAGTTCAGGATAATGTGTTTTCATGGAGAGATACAGTTGTGGTTGGCTTTGAAAAAACGTGTAATCTGGATACTCCTCCATCAATTTCAAGACCGTCTGGAAACTGCGCTCACCTTTTTCAATTGCTTGCTGTGCCGTCCAAAGCCACGCCAGATCGATGTGGGTATGGCCGACAGCCGTCACTTTTTGTTTTGGTGTATGCGCTGGTAAGTAACATGACGCAAGCAGTTGCTTGGCTTTTGCGAGACTTTCATAGAATACCGCTGAGTAGGGCGTACGAAAATCCAAGACATTGGCGACTTGACCAAGAACTTGTTGATAAAATGCTTCGTCACCGCCAAACGCACGAATGGCACGCCAACTATCAAACAGCGTATAAAAATCAAACCAGAGTTCATTGACGACAGGATCCAATGCCAATAAGTTGATATGCAGTGGGAATGGTTTATCGGAACGGCCCGAGAACAGATCAATCTTCAGTTTGACTGCTTTTTGTTGATATCCTTCAGCCAAAGTGACCTCTCGATGATTGACATCGATAGCTTGGACATAGGTATCGTCCAAATAAATTTTGATTTGGGGATTGGTGGTGTTGTCCCACTCTGAGAGACTTGAATAGACTTGTAAGACGACACAAGGATTCCCTACCCAGTCAGCGGGAACTTGAAAGCTGCCTTTCAACTGATAATAGGTGTTTTTTTCTCCGAAATAACTCCCTTGTTCATACGGTACCCAATCCTCTTGTTTTAAAAAAAGCGGGTCTATTGGCTGTTGATAGCGTACACGGTACTGTTTTAATTTGTAGAAAATTTTTCGGATGCGTTCAAACTCGTAAGGCTGCATAACTCTCATTTTTCTTTTGACTCCTCTATCTATTTTTTGAAAAAAAACGGGTGGAGATTGATTGTCTCGACCCGTTTCCCTTATCGTATGATATTAGTTTGCTTTCCAGCGGTCATAGGCCGTTTGATAGACTTCGACATATTCGTCAATGCCCATTGCTTCGATCGTTTTCACATAATCGTCCCAATTGTCTAATGGCTCGACACCTGTGATAAACTTCGCTTCCATTTGTTCTACATAAGTTGTCAAATCAGTGGCAGTGGCTGCTACTTTGTCATTTTCTTCAATCGTTAAATACAGTAGCGGGAATGGTACTTCAGCGATGTCTTCCATCTTTTCTGCCGTTTCTTGTGCAACCCAATCACTAAAACGAGTATCTGGTTCTTCATCAGCCGTTTTGCGGATATGGTATTCACCTGTTGTATCAATGACAATGTTTGGTGTAGTCAATCCATACGCCGGCGTGATTTTGCCGCGTTCGTCTTCCGTGTTGTCTGTATCAATGCCATCCACATAAACCCGGACTTTTTCGCCATCCGCATTTTCTTGGTACTCCCAAAGAACACCTTCTGGCCCTTGTTCAATATATTTTGTGCCTTCTTCCGAATAGAAGTAATCCACCCAACGCATGGAAGCTTCTGGGGAAGGATTGACATTGGTCAATGCAAAAGTTCCCCGAGAGATTCGTGGACTGCCAGGAATCTTGGCTTCTGGTGCCCATTCAGAGGTCAACGGTTGGAACATCGGATCGTTCATCGCCTCTGCCTCACTGCGACCAGTAGTAAAGAAGCTGAAATAGTCGGCAAAAAGCCCTAGTTGATTGTTTTCACCCTTCGCTTTTTTCTGCTCATCGGACTGTCCATAAACTTCTTTATCCAGCAAGCCTTCATCGTACAGTGTATTCATGTATTCCAAGAATGCTTTGTAGTTTTCTGATGTCGGTGTGTAGGAGACCACATCATCGTCCACTTGAATCCCGCGAGTCCGTAAGCCAAAGGCGGCCATCAACCAAACACGTGTCGAGTTCATATCGACATCCGTCAATGGAATCTCGTCTGCTTGACCATTTCCGTTAGGATCTTCGTCTTTGAAACGCGTCAACAATTCTTGCAGTTCCTCTGTGGTTTTCGGCAGTTCTGATACACCTAAATTATCTAGCCACGTGCCGTTGTACCACATCGGGCCTTGCCACCAGATTGAAGTCGCATTCCGAGAGATCATTGGTAAGGAGTAAATGTGCCCATCTGGCGTGGTGATCGATTTCAAGATTGAGGGATCTTCTTGCGTCAGTGCATAAAGATTTGGCATGATTTCTGGCGTGATATACTCCTCTAAGGGAAGTAAAATCCCTTGTGAACCGTAATCGATCTCCATCGAAGCCGTCAGTGCTTGCGAACCAGCACCGTAAACGATATCCGGCAAGTCGCCGGAAGCAAAGGCTAAGTTCAGTTTCGTACTAAAGTCAGCCGATGGCGGTGTCGTATAAGTCAGTTTGATACCGGTTTTTTCTTGGTAATCCTGTAGCGTCGGCATGTCTTCCCACTCGGCCATTCCCACACCTGGTGCCATGATATTCAAGGTCAGCTCTTCGCCTTCTTTGATGATTGGAAATTGGCTGTCATGATTGATAGCAACCTCTTTCTTTTCTCCAGTTCCCTCATCTGAAGAATTGCCGCAGGCACCCAAGACGAGGGTACTGCATAAAGCGACACCCGCCATTCCTAAAAGTTTCTTTTTTAATCCCATTTTCTTCCTCCTTTGATTTTTTTATCCTTTAATTGAACCGACCATCATGCCCTTGACAAAATACTTTTGTAAGAACGGATAGACGATGATTACCGGTAACGAAGAAACGATCATGACACCGTACTTGATGACTTGAGCGAGTTGCTGTTTGCTGTATAGCATATTCGCCATTTCTGAAGTTACATTGCTGACGGTATTTGAAGACATATCTTGAAGAATCAAAATTTCTCTTAAAATCATCTGCAGCGGGTACATCGATCGATCAGAAAGATAGATCAATGCGTTAAAGAAGCTGTTCCAATGTCCGACGCCATAGAACAAAGCCATTACCGCAATGATCGGCGTTGATAATGGTAAAACGATCTGCATGAATAGACGAAAATCGGAACAACCATCCACAATCGCTGCTTCTTCCATCTCTCGCGGAATTGTGGATTGAAAAAACGTTCGTGTGACAACCACATTGTAAACCGAGACGGCCCCTGGAATCACCAGTGCCCAAACGGTATTCAGCATACCTAAGCTGCGAATCAGCAAATAGCTGGGAATCAAGCCACCAGACAGGAACATGGTAACCAGCATAAAATTGGTGAAGGCCCGTCGCCCATAAAAATCTTCTCGCGATAACGCATAGGCACAAGGCAAGGTTACCAAGAGATTGATCGATGTTCCTAACACTGTATAGTAGATCGTGTTCAAATAGCCACGCCAGATACTGCTGTTGCCCAATAATGTTCGATAGCCTTCGAAGGTGATTCCTTTTGGTAAAAGCCACATTTCACCTGAGTTTACCAGATGCGGATTTGAGATCGAAGCGCTGACGATATAGATCAGCGGATATAAAACGATCAGCAATGAAATTGCTAAAAACACATAAACAAAAATCAAAAAGATTTTATCAGCACGGGTATCTTTTATTAAAGAAGTTGTTTTCACTTTTGGTCCTCCCTCCTACAATAGACTAGAATTGCTTAAACGTTTGGCAATATGATTGACTACGATCAACAATACGGAATTGATCAATGAGTTAAATAGGCCGACTGCCGCAGCAAAACTGTACTGCGCATCTAACAGCCCTTGCTGGTAAACAAAGGTCGCAATCACATTCGAGGATTGCATATTCAAAGGATTCTGCATCAAGATGATTTTTTCAAACCCAACTGACATCAAGCTGCCGAAGCTCATGATCAATAAGATCACCATCGTGGGCATGATCGTTGGAATATTGATATACCAAACGCGTTGCAGACGAGAAGCGCCATCGATCGTTGCCGCTTCGTGCAGTTGCGTATCGACTCCAGATAGAGCTGCCAGATAAATCACAGACCCCCATCCCGTTCCTTGCCAAACTCCGGACAGGACATAAATCGTTTTAAACCAACGAGGATTGGTCATAAAGCTGATCCGCTCGAAACCCAAAAATTCTAATAGGTGATTGATGATCCCTGTTGAGGGAGATAAGAAAGCAATGACCATACCAACCATGACCACCACAGCAATAAAGTTTGGGGCATAAGTGACTGTTTGGGTAATCTTTTTAAACGGGCCGTCTTTGATCTCATTCAAAGCCAATGCCAGGATGATCGGCAGCGGAAAACCGACAACCAACGAATAGATACTGATTCCTAAAGTATTTTTGATGAGTTCCCAAAAATAATAGGAATCGAAGAAACGTTGAAAATGTTTAAATCCAACCCAAGGACTGCCCAAAATCCCTAATGAAGGCATATAATCCTTGAATGCAATAATGATTCCATACATCGGTCCATAAGAGAAAATCAAAATAATCAAAAATGCTGGCAACACAAACAAGTACAATTGCCGATTTTTCTTGATCTTCATTTTTATATCTTGTTTCTTTGTTTTAGGTACTGAAACGGTTTGTCTGATTGGCGCTGTTTCCATTCTTCCTCCTCCTTGCTTGGTGTTAGCCTTATCATGAATTGTATTCGCTTTCAAATCAATGTGTATTTTTTTCCCTATGTGTCGAAACGCGAATCCCAACTGCCCCAACGTTCGGCTGACTGATATCCGACCATAAGAGGTACGGTTCGGTAGCGTTTTTATAGACTGGTAACGCTTTTTTAGTGGCTAGATCAATTAGCTCGTCTTCTTCAGTTGCGCCAATCTCTGTTAAAGGAATCTGTTCGCAAGCGCCTGCAGCGATACTGCGAAATGCAAAATGAGCCTTGCCCTCTTTTTGATAGGTCAAATGCCATTCATTTGGCCAAGCTATTGGGTTCGCCCGCGTTTCATAGATGCCTTCACCATATAGCGCCAACCAATTGCCGATTTCTTCTAAGCGTTGGGTCTCTTCGAATGTAAATTCGCCATCAGGTGTTGGGCCGACACCTAAAATCAAATTTCCCCCTTTGCTGACTACCTCAATCAAGGTTTCCAGCAGTTCTTGGCTGCTCTTGAAGGTATCATTTGGCACATATCCCCAATCATTCCCAATCGGGATATTGCTTTCCCAAACTTTTTTAGGAATTTCTGCTAATGCAGGAATTTTGCGTTCTGGTGTCACATAGTTTTCATGACGGCCACCCATCATTCGATCAACGATGATCAATTCCGGCTGTTTCTCACGTGCAATCTCAGCTAAACGATCCATTTGTAGGTCTTCTTTTCCTTGCCCGCACCAACCGGCATCTAGCCAAAGAAAATCGACTTTTCCGTAATTGGAAGTAATCTCTACAATCTGACGATGCACAAATGACACATAGCGCGCCCAGATTTCTGGGTGAAGGTGGGTGTCATAGCTGGCATGACGGCCTTTGACGGTATCATCATCCAACCAGTAAAAAGGAGAATACCAGTCAGCTTTAGAATAGTAGGCTCCTGTTGCAATCCCTGCTTCTTGAAACGCCGTAAACACTTCTTGTAAAATGTCGCGTTTAAAGGGACTTAATTTCCCGCCGATTTTAAACTCTGACTCCATTGTGTTGAACATCGAAAACCCATCATGATGCTTTGTTGTGAATAAACAGTACTTAAATCCCGCCTTCTTACAGATCTTGGCCCATTTACGGGTATCCAGCTTCTTCGGCTCAAATTGATTAATCAACTGCCAATAATCCAAACGCAGTGCTTCGATAGTTTCTCGATAGGGCTGGTTTTCTCTAGCCCATTCATCTTTTTCAGATAATTGCCATGATTCAACGATCCCCGCTTCGGCATACAGCCCATAATGGAAGATCACTCCGAATTTCAAGTCTTGAAACCATTCCAGACGCTGCTTGAGCATTTCTGTTTCTGGGACCCACGCTGCTTGCTCTCTCTCCTTGGCTTCTTCAATATCACCGCGAATTTTTGTCATGCATTTGCACTCCTTTCTTTGTTCTAAATGTAAGCGAAAAAAAGTCCATCTAACAATATGTAACTTTTTTCACTGTGTTAAACCAAGCAAGAGCGTTTGTAAAATTTGTAATGAAGAAAGCTTCCTTCCATAAAAACGTTAGGAGAAATAAAGCGGATCAAATATATTTGCTGTGTTTTTCCTGTATGGGATGTGTGATTTTTTCATCCATGCCCATTATCCATGGATCAATGGTACGATAAGGACAACAATTAAAGCGGATACAAAATGGTAATCCGTAAGAAAGTGAGGATTTTATGAAACAATCCAATGGTCTTTATCATGTTTCCTATCAAGTCGGTGAATGGCTCCTCCATTGCCTAAAATTGCAGTTTCTTTGGTTTTATTGGGTATTTCGATATGGGATATTTTTAGGCATTTTCCCTGCCACCGCTACGATTATCCAAGCTTTTTTCAACAGTTTCCAAAAAAAGGAACGCCCAGCGGCTTTGAAGCCTTGGTTCAGAACTGTCGTGAAAAAAAATTTCCGTCGCGCCAATCAATTAGGAGCCATGCAAGCGGGTTTGCTGCTTTTCTTATGGCTAGAATTGCGCATCTCTAGTACCTTTATCCAAAATAGCTTGATTCACTTTTTTTTGCTGCTGTTGTTTATCAGTGCCCTTTTGATCAGCTTGTATCTGCTGCCAGTGTATTTGCGTTATGACTTGCCCCTTCTTCACTATTTTAAGCAAGCAGTAATACTGATGGTTATCAGTATTCCCCAAACGATTGCGATGATTTTGGGAATCTTAGTAACTACAATCATTTTGACTTTTTTACCGATTTTATTAGTCATCGGCTTTGTTCCTTTTTTCCTTTTTCCAAATAGTTGGTTCTCTTTTCAAGCGATCCAACGTTCAGAATCATTGCTGATAAAAGAAACTTAAGAAGGGACGTTCGTAATGAAAGACATTTTTATCCAAAGTAATGAAAATCTTGATGATTTTTTTAGTAACATACTACCGGAACTAGCGTTGCGAGAATCACCGCAAGGGCATCCATTACAGCTGATTCAACGGCCCGGTTCTCTGAAAATTTGCCACGGTCCGCTAGCAACAATCATTTACTATCAAGAAAAGGCCCATTTATTTCGGGCATTAACTTTATGGGTGCATGAAGACCGCCCAGTCTATGTCTTAGAAGAACAGCCGCATTTTGAAGCAATTGGACCAATGATCGATCTGTCCCGCAATGCAGTAATGACCGTTGAAAAACTGCAACGCTTTATTCTATTGACAAGCAAGATGGGGCTTAATCGTCTCACGCTTTATATGGAAGACACTTATGAAATTCCAGAGTATCCTTATTTTGGTCATTTACGAGGCCGTTATACACAAGGTGAGTTAAAGAAGCTTGATAGCTACGCGCAAGCTATAGGTGTAACTTTGATTCCGGCGATTCAAACATTGGCACACTTAACGAATCCCTTAAAATGGGGATTTGCTAAAAACATTCGGGACACGGAAGATATTTTACTGGTGGGAGAAGAAGAAACATATACCTTTTTGGAAGCAGCGATCTGTTCGATCCGTTCGTGTTTTTCGACGGATCAGCTACACATTGGCATGGATGAAGCACACCAATTGGGGAAAGGAAGATATTTGGTATTGCACGGTTTAAAAGACCGTTTCTCGATTATGGCCGAACATCTGCAGCGGGTAGCTGCGCTTTGTCAAAAAGTGGGTTTTAAGCCGATGATGTGGAGCGATATGTTTTTTAGGATCGGTGCACCTACTGGTGATTATTACGATCCAGACGTGTGTTTTCCCACAGAATTGTTTGCTGACCTTCCTGCTGTCAAAATGGTTTACTGGGATTATTACCACCATGATCATGCCTCTTATCAGCGAATGTTTGCGAAACATCGGGAATTAAAACAGCCGATCGCCTTTGCTGGAGGTATCTGGACTTGGAACGGTTTGGCGCCGAACTATGGCAAGAGTTTCGCCACCATGCGTCATGCCTTGCAAGCCGCCAAAGAAAACGATGTTCAGGAAGTTTATGCCACACTTTGGGGCGACGACGGAGCCGAAACACCGCTGATTGCTGCGCTATTAGGTTTGCAATATTTCAGTGAAGCGCAGTTTGGAAACGACCTTTCGTTAGAGAAATTAAATGAAAAATTCCAGCTCTTTCACGAGTCAGTTAGTAGCGATTTCTTGCTGCTTGATCGTTTTGATCAAACTGCAGGTGTACCAGAAAACAATCCTCACGGAGAAAACCCCAGCAAGCTACTGCTCTACCAAGACTTGCTGTATGGTTTGTATCAGGAAAACTTAACCGATCTTTCTTTAGCATCCCACTATCAAACATTGGCTCAAGAGTTGGCAGCTGTGAAATCAACACGGGACACACAAACGATGTTTGCCTTTTATCAGCAGCTGGCTGATGTTTTGGCACAAAAAGCTTGTATTACCGACCAAATCACCAGTGCCTATAAAAGCAAGGACTTCACGGAATTGCGCCAAGCAGTCGATGAGCTCAGTGTCTATAAATCCGCCTTGCAATCCCTTTATGAAGCCCATCGTAAAGTCTGGTTTGACTGGAATCGACCTTTCGGTTTTGAGAGTATCGATCTGCGCTACGGCGCCTTGCTGATGCGCTGCGACACGACACTCTGGCGGCTTACTGCCTTCTTGGACGGGGAGCTCGATACTTTGGAAGAATTGACTCAACCGTCCTTACCAATGGTGACCCCTTTCAGCGGCAACACTTCTGTGGGTCGCAATTTATTTCATGGAATCTATAGTGCGGGGAAAATTTCTGATGTTTAAAAGAAGGAGTGAGAAATTATGAAAACATCCTTGCTGCGCCGAACCATCATCGTGAGTTTGCTGGCTGTTGTTAGCCTATTCTTTCTCTATTTTCTAACAACCGATTCTTCTGCTCCAGTTCATGCCCAACCTTCAGAAAAACTGGAGATGACAGGTAATATTACAAATCAAGCAGCGGCGGAGGCTTGTTTGGCAGTGCTGAAAGAAAATTTACAAGCAGCCTCTGACCAAGATGCGACAGCTTATGCCGCCACGCTCGTGGCAGCGGCGCGAGCAGAGACGAGCCAAGAATTGGCTGCTTTTTTTGCAGAAGAACAGCTGCAGCACACGCTGCTTTCTTTTGAAGTCGTTAAACAAGAGACAGGATCCATGCTGGTCGCGGCGCAGCAGAAAACGATCAGCCCAAAAGATTCTTCCTACCGTGATCACATCACAGAGGCTTACCATACTTTCGTTAAGGAAGCAGATGGCTGGAAAATTCAAGAAACAGTCATGACGAATACAGAATTTCTTTAAGTGAGTGAAAAAGGAGTGATTTTTAATGAGAACGTATAAGAATTGGCCTGCCAACTACCCTGATCCAAACTGGTTCCTCCATGATCGGTTTGGCTTATTCATCCATTTCGGCCTATTCAGTATTGGCGCTCGACACGAATGGTTTATGACGACAGAAAAAATTGAACCCACCACCTATCGCGAGAACTATTTTTCTCAGTTTGATCCTGATCTTTTCAACGCGGAGGAATGGGCTCAAACCGCAAAGAAGGCCGGTTTTAAATACATGGTCTTCACGACGAAACATCATGAAGGCTTTGCCCTTTGGGACACCGCGCTCAGCGACTACAAAGTAACCAACACCCCATTCAAGCGAGACCTCTTAGCAGAACTGCTGCCGGCATTTCGCAAGGTCGGCATTAAGGTCGGACTGTATCATTCGCTGATCGATTGGTATCATCCAGATTTCACGCTCGACGGCCTGCATCCGCAACGAGAGTCTATTCAAGCCCGTCAAACCAATGACCAGCGGGACATGCGCCGTTACCAAGATTTTTTGGCTGGTCAAGTCACCGAACTATTGACCAATTATGGAACCATCGATTATATGTGGTTTGATTTTCCTTATAGCCATCGAGATTGGGGCTGGTCAAAAGGCAAGGGTGCCGCCGATTGGGATAGTAAGCGGATCGAAGAAATTTGCCGAAGTCTACAGCCGGAGATGTTACTGAATGACCGTTTGGATTTGGGCCGCGGGATTACCACCCCTGAGCAATTCCAACCAGACAAACCATTAGAAGCGAATGGATTGCCTTTAATATGGGAAGCGTGCCAAACGATGTACGAAACGTGGGGCTATGATCGTGATGCTCAGCACTGGAAATCCAGTGAAATGATGACCAAAATGCTGATTGACACAGTAGCAAAAGATGGGAACTTTCTCTTAAATATCGGCCCGAATGCTCGTGGAGAAATCAACTTACCAACTCGTGGCCATTTAGAAGCCATCGGTTCATGGATGCATTATCATCAGCAAGCGATTATCGGCTGTGGTGCCAGCACTTTTCAACCGCCTATTGACAGTCGTTACACCCAAAACGGGAATAAACTTTACTTGCACCTCTTCTCCTACCCCTACAAATCCTTGCATCTTCCGGGACTTGCAGGATGCGTGAAGCATATCCGTTTCTTACATGATGGCTCCGAGTTGTTTTATCGAGGATTTGATCCCGAGGAAGTTCTCACGTCAACGGAAGCCATCATCAACAAAGAGGACCTTGTTCTCAGCTTACCCGTCTGCCCCCCAGATGTGTTGGTACCAGTGGTCGAAATCACTTTAAAAGAAATATAAGCGCCTATTGCACTGTACTAAATGAATATCTTATTGATACAAAAACATTGTCCTTACTTTCTTTACAAAAAAATGACTAGAAACTGATCGTTTCTAGTCATTTTTTATGGCTATTTTTTCAAAAACTCCCCAAATTCGCTTATACGAAAGTAGCGAGCTAGCTTGTTGAACAGGTGATGAGAACATGCAAACAAGCTGTGGGATTAATCCTTTTTTAAAGGTACTTACCACGGGAGGGTCAAAGTTCCTTAGACAAATAAAGAACAAGATCGTCATTGTTACAACAAGGCACATTCATCGCACAATTCTGATTATTGAACCAAACACCAGATCCATCTGGAATATAGCCTTGTTTTACATACAGTCTCTGGGCCGATCCATAACCATTGTGTAAACCTACCCCTAATGTCACCACGGCAGCTATTTCTCGTGCCTTTTCTTCGGCTGCTTTTAAAAGCTGACTGCCTACCCCTTGTTTTTGATAAGATTCAAAAACATTAAAATCCACAATTTCTGGGTACAAGCCTTTAAATGGTCCGTGCTTTGCTAGAGGGACCAATGTCAAATACCCGGCAGTTTTGTTGTTTATTTTGGCAAGCAAAATGTATCTCTCCCCCGCTTCTTGCTCGTTTAAATACTCCATCAAGAGCTGCTGGCGAGAAGGCCACCCTTGCTTTAAAAACATTTGATCCATTTCAAGGATATCTTTTTTCTTCAACGGTTGAATGTCTATGATCACTTATTGCTCCATTTCTCCCCTCACTCGGAGTTACGTTCATTTTATCAAAATACTATTGGCTTTTGTTTCACTTGTCGCTAAACTTATTCATCATAAAGAAAACAACAGGGATTGTCAGCGATGTGCCCTTTCACCCAATTCCTCTAACAATCAGCTAAATGTCGCTTCCCACCCATCATAAAGCTTTCGAAATGTCTCTTTTGGTCGATTTGGCTCATTATAAACTTTTTGGCTAATGGCCGTTTGGAGCCAAAAAATCGCTTGGATCACTTCACGACTAGTCTGAGCCTCAGGTACATCCGCCCAGACGGATAAAGCGATCGCCTGTGTTTGGGCAAGCTGTTCCTGTGCAACTTGTTGTCCATTGGCAAACGTAGTCAACTGGAATTCATTGCTGATTTTTTCGTAAGTTGGGTAGGTATACCCTGCCGCTTCTCCTAAGACATAATAGAAAAAATTATCATTGTGATTGATCATGGTATAGCCCTTTTCAAAAAAGACATCCGCCGGCGCCATATTCTGGTTCCAACGGGTCCAATAGGAGATTTGACAATTCTCCGTCAACGTTGTCTGCTCTTGGCGATTCAAGCGGTAAAAACCATCATTCCAGACCCGCACAACAAAGCCGAGACTTTCAACAAAGGCCGCCAGCTCATTGACATAATCAATAAAGACTTCGATTCCGCTGGCTTTTTCCCCATAACGCTCGCGGGCAGCTTCGATCATTTGTGGAAAGTTTTCTAACTGGTCAAAATCAATAAACTCATCGGCCCCGATGTGAAAATAGGTGCTGTCTTCAAACAGTTGCGCATATTCTCGATAAACTTCCTGAATAAAGGCTACCGCTTCTGAATCCAAAATGTTCAGTGCTCGATCATCACGAGTGCCATCTGCTGTCGGCAATTGCCATTGAGGTTTTTGTGCTAGGACTTGACGCAAATGACCCGGAGAATCAAAATCAGGGATAATGGCAATTTCATGGTTTTGAGCATACGCAATCAATTCACGAATTTCTTGCTTGGTCAAACATTCTTCCGAAACAATTTCTGGAAATTGCTGGGATTCAATCCGAAAGCCTTCGTTTTCCGAAAAATGAAGTTGCAGATGCGTGAATTGGAAGCAAGCCATGCTGCGGACGATTGCTTTCAAATCAGCAAGCGAATAAAATTTGCGCCCGATATCGATCATCAGACAGCGTTCTTTAAGCGCTGCTAGATAGCTTTTCTGTGCTAATTGACCCGTCGCCTGATCTCGGCCATATTTGGTTAACGCGTAAAAGGCATGTTCTGGCGAGGACACACTGATTGTTTGGTTTTCAAATCGAAAATCAGCATCCAGCTGCGGATCGATCACTATTTTCGGTAACCGATCTTTCGCCGACTGCCAACCTATTTCCTCAAAAAAGACGGCTGCTCGTTGCTGAACTTTTGTCAAATCAACTTGTTTGTTCATCTCATTTTCCCCCATACTTTCAATAATTTCTCATTTTTTGGTTCATTTCACGGTATTGCCCTGGTGTCACACCCACTATTTTTCGGAACTTTCTCGTATAATTGGAAACATCATAATACCCATTGTTGCGAATAATTTCTTTGATTGGCAAATCTGTTTCAATCAGTTCCTCTTTGATTTTTTTCAGTCTTAGTTCTTGAATATATTTGGAGAAGGTTTTGCCGCTTTCTTTTTTTACAAAACGGCTGACATAAGAGACAGAAACACCAACCTCCTCTGCCACCGATTCCAAGGAGAGCTGTGAGGAATGGTAATTTTCTTGGATAAAACTGAAGATTTTCTCATTCATTTCCGACTCATCATCCAGCGGCTGTTTCTGCACCTTCGTGCAAATCTGCTGGGCAATCGTTAACAAGGCAGACTGCAATTGATTCAAGCTGTTGAAATCAGCACTTTCAGAAGCGGTATGCAGTACTTCTGCCCCCACCAATTCACCGCCGACTTGCGCGATCGTATTCAACAAGTAGTAGCCATACATTTTTTGGACACGAGGCGAAGTCTGTTTACTCTCGCCTTCTTCGATCAACCGCTGGATCGTTTCACTGGCAATCTCAATATTTCCTTGATTCAAGGCTTGGATCAATTTTAATTTTTGATTGTCTGGATAATTGATTGGCAAATGATTGGTCTCTTTGGAAAGCTCCGCATAGTAGCTGATTTGCTTGCCTTGACTCCCTTGATTTTCCAGTGCTGCCAACCCTTCGATATAGGATTCATTGATGGCGGTTAGTTGATCGACCGTCATACCGACACCCATTGTGGGTGTTAGGGAGATCGCATGGGTAATTTTTTCCGCAATGGCATCCACAATTTCTTGTTGTTCTTTGCCATCAACAAACCCTACGGTCAAGGCTAACATTTCTTTGGATAAAATTTCCGTCGCATATGCCGTATAATCCGCCTCTTTGATTTCCTCGATATAATCGATCAGAAATTTTTTATCTCCTTGCTTGGCTTTGGAATCCACAGTTTTCGTATCGATGGCGATCACAAAGTAATTTGACTTAGGAAAGCAGACATGAACCGCTTCTAAAAGCAAAGCCAGTTCTTGCTCGGACCGAAAACGTCCGCTCATTAATTTGCGCAGCACTTGCTCTCTGGCATGAGGTGTTTGCAGGCGGACTTCCTGATGCAGTTCTTGGTGCTCAACCAAAAATGCGGCCAAGGTATTATGGACATCATCCATCGAATGAAGGGTCATTTTGGGGTCCCGATGAAACTCCTGAACCAGATTTTCGATTTTGCGAATTGGGCGATAACTACGTAACCCAAGCATCACGACTGCAGTGATACCCGTAAATAATATGGCGATAAATACTAGGACGAACTGCTCTTGTACACGGTTGACCGATGCCAGCGCTTGATTCGGATTAGCAACGGCTACCACTGAAATATTCAATTCATTATTGGCAATCGCTTGAACAAAATACGTTGATTGTTCAAACCGCATTCGTCCTGTTTGAATGCCTTTTTTCATGCGTTCGGGATGATTTAAAAAGCGCGCTAACTCATCATTGGTGGTACTGGCTAATAACTGGTACTCATCATTGATAATATAGGTGTTACTGATCCCATCGTTATTGCTGAGATCAAGAATTCTCTTCAAATTGTTCTCTTTGATTTCATAGATCGCTGAGCCATAGACAGTCATCTCTTCACTTTGAATGGGAACGATATAAAAGAAACGGGAATATCGCTGCTCCTCACCGGCGCCTTCTAATGTCAACAATGTAGGCGCTGAGGAATCCAATTGTGCGGCTAACTGTTCCTGGCCCATTTCATTTTTCGGCAGTACTTTTTTCAAAAATGTGTCAAAAGAGAATGATCCTACGGTTGAATACAAGGTTGCTGGGGACTCTTTATAATATAAATAGACTTCTTCGACTAAGTCGTTGGTGATTTTGTACGTTTGCATGGCCTCTCTTGCTTCTTTGGTCAAGTAAGGATGCTGCAAATATTTCAATGAGACAACATGATCATTGGTCATTTTTTGCGTCAGATAATTCAATTGAATAAACGTATTTTCTAAAGAATATTTCAACTGAATCAATTGATTTCTAGCGGTCAGCATCACTTGTTCATTGATACTTTTGACAGATGTATCATACCAAATCCATGACACGGCTAAAAAAGGCACTAAAAACACGATTAAATAAGAGCTGATGGCACGAATGATTCCCCTAAATAGTTTTTGACGATTCAGTTCCGTGTACTTTCCCATTTGCATCACCTATTCTCTGTTATTTCGAAAGCTCAAAAACGCTTTCATTTATCGGTACTTATTTAGGAGAAAAGAATGTATGATACTCTAATAAAATACGCTTTATTTTAATAAAAAACAATGCTTTTTTACAAGTCAGCTATCAGGCTTGTATTTTCTTAACCAGTTATAACAAGCGCCCAATAAATTAGATTCATTGCCGAAACGACAGGCACAAATGTTTGGCACGATAACAGTACTAGGAATCTGCTCAGCAATCATAGCTAATCGTGCGTTTACATGTGGGATCAAGAAACGGCTCGCACTGATTCCACCGCCAATCAAGATGATTTCCGGATCAATCATATATTGCAGGCTATAGCAAGCCGCCGCCAGTTTATCGACAAAATCAGCTACTACTGGCAGACATCGCGGATCTTGTTCTTGAACCAGTGTATCAATACGCTGGCCATTGATTGTTGGGTCTCCGATACGTTTTGCTGTTTTCTCTACTAATGTTCTGGTTGACCCTGCGATGCTCCAAAGTTCCCAATCCTTCCTTTCGGTCGGAAAAAGCAGATAACCAAACTCTCCTGCTAGTAAGTGTTTGCCGCGAATCAATTGATGATCGATCATCAAGCCACCGCCAACGGATGTACCTAGGACAATTGTCGCAAAGGACGTACAATTTTGAGCGTGACCCAACCATTTTTCTGCCAATAGCGCACAGTTGCCATCATTTTCGGCAGCAACTGGACATTGGTATGTACTGCGCAAATGCTTAACCAGTCTTTTACCAAATCCTTCATATAAAGGTGATGTCATCCCGATTTCTTGGCTTTGTGGATCAACCAGTCCCGTTGAGCTAATAGCGATGCCATCAAATGCTGCTGCATAGAATGCATCGATCTGTCGACATATACGTTGCGTGACTGTGGCATATTCCTTGTTCATAGGAAATTGAGTCAATTGTCTGCGTTCCCCTTGACTATTCACTAACCCACATTTAATAGCAGTACCGCCAATATCAATTGCTAAAATCCACATTTTCTTGACCTCGCAAGGTTTTCTTTTGTCTTGCATTCAGTATACGCAACCAATGTTTTCAGCGACCATATGTATTTCTTGCAACAATATGTCAAATCCGTCCAAGCCATAAAAAAGCCCGCAACGAAAGATATCTTGCATTTAGAAAGAATATACATTGTACATACAGAGATAGCTTCTCTGCTTATTTTTTTAGCACTTGAAAGACCTGGTTTAACGTTTAGCTTCACAAAAATGTTCATCATGCAAAGCTAAAAAATAGAACTATTAGATACAATGTCTGAGAATTTTATAAACAAAGGAATCAGCTACTCCCGTTTTTTCTATTAAGATAAGCTATAAACAAAAAAACCGTCACGCATAAGACATCCTCTCATGCGTGATCGGCATTCTACTTACTCATTGAATTTTAGGAATAGATCAAACAATTTTAAGAACTTAGTTGCAGACTCTTGGTGTCACAACAAAAAATCTATTCGCAGTAAACTAATTTTGTTCTGTTCTTACACTCTGGTCACTTATTGCTCATTTGATTCATAAAACCTCAATAAAGCGCTTGTGCTCGTTCAATACAATTCCTGCTCCAAATAATCCACCAACGGAACCAAGTATTTTTTATCCGTCCAATCGCAATCTTGTCCATTGGCTTCCATGAGTACCTTCGTCTGTGGGTCATAGGTGTGTGGCTCTTTTTTAGCGGCCGCTTTTCTTAACATTTTCACTAAGGTTCGATCGAAAAAGTTCATTTTGCTTTCCTGCCATTGTCCTCTTCCGTAAAAAAAGGGGATGTCCTTTAGTGGACCCGTGAGATTCTGTTCTCTGAGTTTTTTCACTACCACTTTTTCAGGAACAGAAGCTCCCGCACAAAAGATGAGTATCTCTTTGCCTTTTAGCTGATTGCTATTCTTTTTTAAAAAGGACAGTCCAGCAATACCCGAAGCATAGATTCCCCCACAGAAGATAATTGTGTCATAATCCATTACTTCAGCTATTTTGGCTTTTGGGGTTTCTAGGCAGGGAAAACCTGTTGCTTCTTGAAGCCAGTGGACATACTTTTTGACAGCGCCGTATTTCGATTGATAAACAATAATGCCATTTTTCATGAGGAATTCCTCCCTGCAGTTAGGACTGCGACCTACTTTTTGTGCCATCTATTGCCTGTTTCAAAAACATCTCGTAAGCTTCTTCCTGTTGTGCATAGATTTCACCTAGTGGAATACCTGGTGTCGTTACTGCGAAAATCGTGCCGATTCCGATCGTGTAAATGAGCATATGCAAGTGCAGCTGTTTGGCGGTTTCTATGCTGATGTTCAAATCGGCGGCAATCCTTTTCGCTACTTGAGGATTCGTCTCCAACTGATACAGCTCTTCTAATGACGAAACATTCGCTCTTTTTTGTAAGACAAAAATTCTCAAAATTTGGGGTTCTTCTTTCGCCAATTGCAAATATGCGTGTCCGGTACTGCGAAACAGATCCTGGGAGTCGCTATGGGCTTCTAGATACGCTTGTAAAAATTGCCGTGCTTTCTGCTCTACTTCTGTTCGCAGACCCGCCATATTGGTGCAATAACTATAAATGGGCTGGACTGAACAGCCTAACTTTTCCGCAATATTTTTGACAATCACTTGCTCCATACCGCCTTTTCGAGCAATTTCAAAAGCGGCATCAACCACCATTTCCTTTGTTATTCGTTGTTTTGGCATCCAAGACCCTCCTTAAGCACAAGTCACATTATATAAACGATTTATATAACTCGATTATATTCTTTTGTTCCTGCGAAGTCAATCGGGTCCAAGACACTACTCCCTCACTCTTTCTATTGAATAAAGAGCTGTCGGTTTCTCCCAAATCATCGTTCATAGGTTGTAAATCTTGCATTACTTCCCAGTGATTGCTGGCTCTTTTATCCGCACAAAAAAGGTACAGCCCACAGAAAAAGGCTGTACCGTTGATAATACGTATGGACTCTTTTGCACTCGAAGCTGCTAAACTTCTGGGGTGTCCTCTGGTGGTGCTTCGAGGATTGGTTCTTCCTCTTCATACAAGGAGGAAACCCGCGTATACCATTCAAACACATGGGTAATGATCACCTTGGCAGCCGCATAGACAGGAATCCCTAAAATGACCCCAACAAGACCAAACAATTTTCCTGAAGTCAAGAGGACTAACAGGATCGTGACAGGATGGATCGATAACTCATTTCCTAGAACTAATGGCGAAATCAAGCGTCCTTCAATGGTTTGCTCAATAACAAAAACGATCAGAACTTGGATCAGTAACACTGGTCCGCCGACGATTCCTAAAAAAACCGCAGGGATCATGGCCAAAAAGGAGCCTAAGTAAGGGATCAAATTTAGAAATCCCGCTGCAATCCCCAGTGTGATGGCATAATCTAAGCCAATAATACTAAAGCCGATCATAAACATCACTGCGACCGCAAACGCCACTGTCAGCTGTCCCCGAATATAGGAGGATACCTGGTCATTCATTTCTTTTAAAACGATCAGTGACGGCTGGCGCATTTTGGTTGGTAAAAATTTGACAAAATAAGGGGCTAGTTTGCGGCCATCTTTCAGTAGGTAGAACAAAATAAACGGCATGGTAATGACCGCTAAAACGATCGTCGCAACGGCCCCGAAGAAACTACCTAGATTTTGAATCGTACTGCGGGAAAGATTTTGGACGATATCCGTCAGAGAAGAAATCAACTTCTCATTGGAAGCTTCGATCTGATCTTGGACTTGCGAGAAGATTGGATCAGACAAGATTTCATTCACCTTATTCTCAATAATCGTCAAATACCCCGGCAGATTATCCGCAAAACTCATGGATTGCTCTTGGATCTTAGGAATGATGACCACCACCCCCCAGACAATCAGACCAACCACCAAAACAAAAAGACCAAAAATACTGTAAATTCGTTTGATTCCTTTGCGCTCCAAATAGTCAACAGTGGGATTCATCAAGTAATACAAGATCCCCGCCAAAATGATTGGCAATCCGACGATTGCTAAAAATTGCCAGACAGGCTCAAACAAATATGAAACTTTCGTGAAGAGCAGCAAAATTAAGAGAATCAATAAAATGACCAGCAAGCTGGTCACTGCTTGATTGTTTAAAAACCATTTCCAAAACCAGGAATGCGGCTTTTTCTGCGTTTCTTTCATGACATTCTTTGCCTCCTAGTTGTACGTCACTTGCATGCCGACTTCTAGGTTCGGCAAAACAGTTGGCGTTAAATAAATCGCACTTGAAAGCGGTTCTTCAGCCGGCACTTCGTCAAAGACAAAGGTCACATGCTGGATCGTTTGCAGGATTTGGTTAGCCACCGTTCCTACATATTGGACTTGATAGGTCTGATCACCAAAAGTAATCTGATCCTCTTTCTTTACGACTAACGCTTGCGAATCAGGAATCGTTTGGATGACTGAATATTCTCGCAATGTATCGGTCGCTTCTTCCCCAAAGAAGATGATCATTCTTTCTTGCGAATCGATCGCCTGTGGACCGATTTCTTTGATCGTCCCTTTTTTCATATGACAAACTCCCCTTTCTATCTTCTCGTTTATTATAACATAAAGAGTTTTTCTGCCCGCCCAAAACCGCATTCTATGGTAGAATTAAAGAGGAATGAAACTATTAGGAGGTTTTTTTATGTTGCAAACGATTTATTTGGGTACGTACACTCGTCGCGAAAGTAAAGGGATCTATTCGATCGCTTTAGATACGGAAAAAGGAACACTGACCGATTTGACCTTATGCGCGGAAGAAAAAAGTCCGACTTATCTTGCCCGCAGTAAAAAAGAAGCAGTTTACAGCGTCACAGAAGTAGCTGGCAACGGTGGCGCCGCTGCTTATACCCCAGACTTTACCTTGCTGAATACCGCAACGGAAGAAGGCGCACCCCTTTGCTATGTAGCAGTTGATGAAAACCGTCAGCTTTTATATGGTGCCAACTACCACAAAGGTGAAGTGAATGTTTATAAAATTCTAGAAGATGGCAGCATCGAAGCAACGGACAGCATCTACCATGATGAACCCGTCGGCTCTCATGAAAACCAAGACAAACCTCATGTCCATTATACTGACTTAACACCAGACCAACGTTTAGCAGTTTGTGACCTTGGAACGGACCGGGTCTATACTTATGATATTTCAGAAGATGGCAAACTGACAGAAGTAGCTGTCTATGTGGCAGAAGACGGAACTGGTCCTCGTCACTTAGTCTTCCATCCAAATAACCAATACGCTTACTTAGTGGGCGAATTAGACAGCTCATTGACTGTTTTACGCTACAATCAAGCAGATGGCAGTTTTGAGAAAATCCAAAAGGTGCCAACGATCCCTGCGGACTTTACGGATTTCAACAGTGGCGCTGCGGTACGGATCTCGAACGATGGACGTTTTGTTTACAGCTCAAATCGCGGCCATAATTCAATCGCTGTTTTTGAAGTAACCGATGAAGGCGCTGGCCTGGCTTTTGTTCAATCAATCTCAACAGAAGGCGACTTCCCTCGCGATTTCGATTTGGACCCGACAAACGATTATCTGGTTTGTGCCAACCAAAATTCTGATAACCTAACGTTATACAAACGCGATGAAGCCACTGGCAAATTGACTGTCTTAGAAAAAGACATCTACGCACCAGAATGTGTCTGCGTCTTATTCAAAAAATAAAGTTTTGGAGGATTCCCCCATGTTTGATAAAACACCAAAGGAACTCGTGCTCAAAGATTTTTCTAATATCTACAATAAATGTCAATCAACCTTTGAACTAGTGACGAGCCGCAAATACAATGAATCATTGGTCCTATTAACGACTGCGGAAACGTATGCGGTCGCTGAAAAAGCCTATATTCGCTGCGATACTGCCAAAGAGCTGCAAACAGCGGAAGTCATTGCTTTCTTTGATGCTTTTGAGATCTATTATTTTGAATTAAAACAAGTCCTTTTTCATGATGACGATGATTTTGTTTCTTTAAAAAATCGTTTAGAAAAAATGAAAGACACTTACGAAGCATTGACAGCCTCATTTCATTTGTTATGATGAAATCAAATCAAAAGTGAAAAAGGTGACGTTATGAACCAAGAACAAGTGTTGGATCGTTTACGAGAAGAATTGGCCATGCCATTTTTCGAAGCAAAACTAGAAGACAAAGACTATTCCGAAGAAGACTATCAACAAGTCAAAGCGGATTTGGTAAAATACTTTGATGACTATGTACGTAATGTAGAAAATTAAGAAACAGCCTGCGATGATTCATTCATCGCAGGCTGTTTTGCTATTATAACGTCACTAGAAAGTTTTGATTCGTCGTGGCTTCGATCTGAGGATGCTGTTTCAAATAGTCAGCAATCAGTTCCGTCATATCGACTTGTATCTCACGAACGATTTTTTCGGCAGAAAACATGGCGTAGTTGCCACCGCCCACGGCACGGTATTGGTTGATGACGATCTCTAATTCTTGGTCCATCGCAATGGCTTTTTCTTCAAAGTCCAAACGGGTGATTCGTTGACCAACGGGTTGACTAAGATCGATCGTATACTCGATGCCTTCATACATATCGTAGTTATAATATTGCGGTTTTGGTTCAATAAAAGCAGGATTGAAAACGATCTGACCGTCAACAACGGCTAAATAATCCGCCGTTTGTTCTAAAGCAGCTTTTAATTCGGCACCTGTTATTTTGACTACAGCTAACGTATTTGGGTAAATATAATTGGTAATCACATCCCGCATCGTGATGGTTGCGCCAAAGCCTTTGCCTTCATTGTTGAAAAGAGCAGTGCCAGAAATTTTGGCGCCACTGGCAGCCATCTGAACACGATTGATGAATTCAATATAAGGATGCTCTTTCAAGCGTGCCCCCATCGGATCGGTGATTCGCATATCCCCACTGACTTTGCCTAACGGCTGATCTAGCCATGTTTGTAACTCTTCTTCGATGGGTGCTAACAAGGCCAACGTCTCTTGATCTGGGACAGCATCCGCAACAGGGATCAACGCAGCCGTACTGTTTGTGACATGAACCCCTGTCTGATTTTTTTCAACCGTCAATTCGATGGCGCCGATAAAGCTTCCACGATAACCGGGCTGCACAACAGGGACACCATTGATTTTTGTGGCGATCTCACGATGTTGGTGTCCTGTGAAGAACGCATCGATTCCTGAGACTTCCTGCAATAATTGATAGCCCTCATTTTCGCCGGTCAATAATTCAGTCGGTTCCCCAGTGACTAAATCACGCTCGAAGCCGCCATGATAACTGACAACAACAATATCGGCTTGTTCTCGTAAGTAAGGTACATAGTTTTTCGCTGTCTCAACGATGCTGACAAACTGCATCCCGCGAATCGTCGCAGGTTGTTCCCAATGAGGAATATAGGGCGTCACCATTCCTAAAATCGCGATCTTTACCCCTTCTTTTTCAATGATGGTGTAAGCTTGCCCAAAGAATGGTTCCCCCGCTTCATTTAAAATATTGGCTGCAAGTACCGGCGTTTGGTAGCTGGCGATCGCTTCTTGCAAATAAGGCAGACCGTAGTTGAACTCATGATTGCCTAAGACATGAACATCAACGTCTAGGTGGTTGACGACAGCGGTCAATGCGGCAACGGAGTGCTGGCTTTTGGCAATGTAATAGCTTAAGGGCGAGCCTTGGATAAAGTCGCCATTTTCGATCGTTACGACCGGTCCGGTGGCTGCTTGGCGCAGTTCTTTCATTTTGGTGGCAACTTTTGCCACGCCGAATCCTTGTTCCGTGTCATCGGCAAAATTGGTTGGATAGACATAGCCATGCATATCGCTCGTTTCTAAAAACGTGATTTTCATTCAAAAGACTCCTTTTCCCCTCAATACACCAAAAGGGCATGCGCATAAGTCGAAAACCCTCGAAAGCCAGCAAATTTTGCTTCCTTGCGTCTTCAAACCTTATGATACAAACCCTTTGGTGTTTCATCTCAAGTGTTTCCCTGATTATACCCTATTTTGACGAAGAAATTCAGAATTATTGGTTCCAAGCATCTTCTAATTGTGGTTTTGCGTTTTCAATCAATTGATCGACATCTTGATCTGTATTAGACAAAATGTTTTCCATGATTGAACGCATTTCATTGTAAGCAGGATCAGCATTTTCAATCACTGGGATCGAGAACAATTCTTTGGTTGCATCTTCTAATTTGGCAGCCACTTTTGTTTCAGGATTGTTTTTGTATTCATCGCTTTCCAAAACAGATTCAACAACTGGCATGTAGCCGGTATCGATTGCCCATGTTTTTTGCGCTTCTGGAGAAGTCAAGAATTTCATGTATTCAAAAGCAGCAGTACGTTGCTCTGGTGTTGCGCTGTTGAACATGTACAAGTCAGTTCCTTGTTGCAAGTTGATTGGTTCTGGACGAGCTGCTACGTCATATTCAAATTTGCCTTCGGTATCTTTTTTAACAAAACCTTCCCCTGCGATTGAGCCGACATACATTGCGACTTGCTCGTTGGCAAATGGTCCAGACAAGTATTGATCAGAACCAGCGATTCGGAAGTAACCCTCTTTGACACCATCCAGGTAGTAGTTGATGACTTCTTTTGATTCATCGCTGTCTAGTTGCAAGTCTTTGTCAAAATCAACACCTTGGTTTTTCATTGCGATGGCGTAGTAGTTGTTTAATGAGTCAAAACCAGCACCTACTACTTCACCGTTTGATTTTTCAAAGATTTCTTGAGAAGCTTCTTTTAATTCTTCAAGGTTTGTCGGTACGTCAATACCATACTCGTCTAACATGTCTGCATTGTAGAACAGCATTTCTGTTGATTTGTTGAAAGGAATCCCGTATTGCACGCCGTCGATCTGCGCGCCTTCTAAAAGGGCACTGCGGATTTCTTCTTGGTCACCCCAACCGATAGTATCATCGTTGATGTATTCGCCAAGGTCAACCAACATGTCATCTTGGGCAGCATTCCATAACCAACCAGGATATGCTTGGGTGATAGTTGGTAGATCTTTTGGTGAAGGTAAGGTTGAATTCACCTTTGCTTGTAGATCAGAGTAGCTGGATTGGTTTTGCAATTCGATCTTGATGTTTGGATTTTCGTCCATGAATTGCTCCGTCAATTTCGTCAATGATTCTTCTTGCGCACCATTCATTGCATGCCAAAAGGTGACAGTCGTATCTTCGCTTAGTTCTGTAACGATTTCATCACTTTCGGTAGAACCAGATGAATCGTTGTTGTTTCCACAAGCCCCTAATACCAATGTCGCGGCTGCAGCTGCTGCAAATGCAAGTTTCTTTGTTTTCATTTTTTCCTCTCCTCTATCACTCTAAAATAATTTTTTCACCGCGTTGCGGCAATATTCTTTCACCGTACGGATTCACCAGATTTTCTGGTTTCAGCGTATGGATTGGAACCAATCGTTGGGGCTCGATCCAGGCAATGATCTGATCTAAATCAGCTGGTTTTGCATGTCCCGAGTTTGGCAAACGGACAAATTCGATCTCCAGTGCTGCCAGTTGATCCAAAAAGACTTGGTAAGCTGGATCAAAATCGCCTAACGGCTGTGCATCACTGTGAATATACAATCCACCTGTTTGCAAGTTTTCAAAATGCGCGACTGCTTGCCAAAGGTACTGGCTCCTGTCGGCACATAATGCCTGATAAGAAATGGCGAAGGCTGGATCGAGAGTCGCTGGTACTTGATCATCGATCGTATAGAACGGTACATCTTTATTGAAAATTTCTTTCAACAAAGCAGCTTGCGTCGCCTCTAAAACAACCGTCCGCGGCGCGGCTTCAACAAGCGCCATAAAGCGCTCGACATTGGCTGGATAGCCATTGAAGGTAATTTGTCGTTGGGGATTTTCTTTGACCAAACGCACGAAGGTCTCGATCAATTCTGTTTCACTTTCCACTGTGATCGCTTTGGGGTCCGGTTCTCTTTCTGGAAAGCTGATGCTGACCCCTTCCATCATCAATAGATCCGTGTGTTTGGCTAATTGACAGAATTCTTTGGTACGCTCTGGATGATAGCCATGCAAACGCAAATCACCGGTATAAGCGATAAAATGATCCGGCGTGCGAATTAACAAGGCCGCCGCACCGTACGCATCATGATCGACTGGAATGATCTCGACTTCGATTTCCCCGATCCGAATCACATCATGGGGTTCTAAGCCGATCAATTCACGGACAAAGCTTTTTTCCTCATGAGGAACGGGCAGCAAGAAGTCCCCTTTTTGATTCAACACTTCGAGGATCGCTTTGGTTTCCTTCAAGGTGTACATAGGAATATTTGGGTCTAAAAAGTTGATCATCTTGGAATGATCCAGATGGGCGTGGGAAAGAAAAACTGCTGTTTCTTGGTATTCTTTCGTTTCGCTTCCTTGGTACGTGTAGTCTAAGCGTGGATCGTAGACATTTTTCAGTTCTGGTATCCAGCGATGCGCAACTAACGTTTGTAATTCTTCATCTGGTAAGGGTGTTTCTGGATGATACTCCGAACCGAAATCAAAAAAGATATGGGCATCTTTGTACGCAACTTCGATGACGGTTCCTCCAATCGTTAAAATTCCGCTATGGAAGGTGATCGTTGTTTTATCCTTTGATGCCATCTTTAGCCACTCCTTTGATAATTTCTTTTCTAAAGATCAAGTAAATGATCAGAATTGGAATGACGGTCAAGGTCGCTGCCGCCATTTGTAAATGAACGTCACTGCCGCTTTCTGTGGTAAAGGCAGCCAATCCATTATTTAAGAGACGGTATTTTTTCTCATTCGTCACTAACAACGGCCATAAGAAAGAATTCCAGCTAGAGATGAACGTCAGAATCCCGACTGTCACCAAGGCTGGTTTAGACATGGGGATCAAAATTCGGCGGATATAAGCTAGGTCGCTGGCACCGTCAATTTTGGCTGCCTTATAAAAGGTATTAGAAATACTTTGTAAATAACCGTTTAAATAATAGATGTAAAAAATACTGGTCAGAAACGGAATGATCAAGGCACTATACGTATTCAATAAGCCCATTCGAGCAATCGTATTGTAATTGGTAAAGATGATGGATTCATAAGGAACCATCAGTAAGGAGATCATCAAACCAATCACGAGACGCTTGTATTTGAATTCAAGACTCGTTAATGCAAAAGCAGCTAAAATTGCCGTGATCAGCGTCGCTATGGTAGTGACCGCTGAAACAAAGACCGTATTGAAGAAGTAGCGTAAAAACGGTGCTCGGGTAAAGACTTCCCCGTAGTTGCTCCATTGGAAGGACTCTGGCATGATCGTCGGTGGAATACTGGTTGCTTCACTGTAGGTCATTAGCCCAGCTAAAATCATATAGACAAAGGGAAACAGCGTGATCACTGCTAAAATTGCTAAAAACAACATCGAAACAATCGTGACAATTTTTTTCATTCGTTTATTCGCCCACTTTCTTCAAAAGTTTATTTTGGATAAAGGTGACGAGCAAAATAATGATGAACAAGATCACGGTTGCCGCCATTGCAATCCCCGGACGTCCGGCAATATGGAATTTGTCGTAGATATAAAAGACTGCTGTCGTGGCACTACGAGCGATCCCTGGCTGGCCGCCAAACAAAGCATATACTTGAGTATAAACTTTAAAGGCACTGATCAGATTGACCGTCAACAAGAAAGCAAAGGTCGGGATCAACTGCGGAAAGGTGATTTTCCGAAAAATTTCGCCATCGGTAGCGCCAAACATTTTTGCGATTTTATAATGTTCTTTGTCGATGTTGCGCATTCCTGCCAACAAGATAATAATGTTGAAGGCGAGGCTCGTCCAAACGCCGAAGATGATCAAGGTCGTCATACTCATGTTGACGTTATCTAGCCAGTTGACTGGCGCAATGCCGACAAGACCTAGCAGATAATTAATGATCCCGTAAGAGCCATTGAAAAAGTAACGAAACACGATCCCGATCGCAATCGTACTTGTGACATAGGGCATAAAGAAGATCGTTTCAAAAAAACTTTTGTATTTGACTTTTTCAAAAATGATCCAAGCAATCGCTAATGAGAGAATCAGCGAGATCGGCACGACCGCAAAAGCAAACAGCGCTGTGTTTTGCAGTGCTCGAAAGAATACGGGGTCCGTTAAAACCCTTTGATAGTTCTCAAGCCCAGCATACTGTTGGTTAATCAAGGTTCCTTTTTGGAAACTCATGATGAAGGAACGAAACAGCGGATACACACTGAATAAGAAAATAATGACCAATGAAGGCAGTAAAAACAGCCACGCCTTTGGTTGATTCTCAGGGTTATAATTTTTTTTGAACATTAGTAGACCCGCTCTCCTTTTTCATCAAAGATAAAGGCTTTTTTGTAATGAAAATCAAATGACACTTGCGCGCCTTCTTCAATGATCTCTTCAATACTAACGATCGATTTCATATGTTTTGCAGCCAGATCAAAGTTCAAGATTCGTTCTCGTCCGATCAGCTCCACACTCTTGATTTCTGTTTGGAACAACCCCGTTTGTAAGGTGGTCAGCACATCTTCTGGACGAATACCTAACGTATATTGGCCGTCTGTCAATGGTTTCTTGAAGCGAATGTCGGTAAAGCGGTCAACTGGGATCGTGAATGCTGGATGGATCATTTGTCCCTCTTTGACTTCTACTGGCAAGATGTTGATGATTGGATTACCAATGAATTTCGCTACGAAAAGATTGTTTGGTTCTAAGTAAAGGTTTTGCGGATCATCATTTTGTTGAATGATCCCTTCATTCATCAAAATAATCTTATCACTGATAGAAAGAGCTTCTTCTTGGTCATGAGTCACGAAGATCGTAGTGATTCCTACTTCTTTGACTAACCGACGAATTTCTTCACGGATCTTCAAGCGCAAACGGGCATCTAAGTTACTCAATGGTTCATCCAGCAGTAACACTTCTGGACTTTGCACCAAAGCACGAGTAATGGCGACCCGTTGCTGTTGTCCACCGGAAAGGGTTCCTGGTTTTTTCTGACTTAATTCTTCAATATTGGTCAGCTTCATGAACTTTTCAGCAATTTTCTGTGCTTCGTTTTTCTTGATTTTTTTCTCTCCGACTGTCAAGGGAAACATGACATTTTCTAACACAGTCATATGGGGATAAAGGGCATAGTTCTGAAAAACAAACCCGATATTGCGGTCTTTCGGCTCCGTCTTAACAACGGAAGTACCATTAAAGCGGATATCACCATCGGTGGGACTTAACAACCCCGCGATCAAATTCAATATCGTCGATTTCCCGCAACCACTAGGTCCCAACAAACAAACCAAATCGCCTTTTTCTATTGTAAAATCTACTGCTTTCAAGGCTTCGAACTTATTATCAAAAACCTTCTTCAACCCGACTACTTCTATCAAAACTGCCCCTCCATTTTCTCTTTTTCCTCCGAATAGTTGACTGGCATTTCAAGTCACAAAAAAAACGAACTCTTGATGTTTCGGTCAAACGCTCAAAGAAATTCGATTTTAATCATAACAAACGAATGTTTTTATTCGATACTATTATTGTAAATGTTTTGTAAAAACCAATGGGAATTATGAAAGAATTTTTAATTAATTTACCAAACAATGAGAAAACGATGAGTGATTCAAAGGGAATTCTACCCGCTAATCCCGAACGTTTCGTCATTTTTCGAAAATTTTCATGAAAAAATGAATGAATTTTATCAAATATACATACCTGTGTATAATAACACTATTTTTACACAGCTTTTTTATCAAAAGCACCCTTATTAAATACTTACTAAAATCGTCAGTATCTCTCCGATTAAAATAACAAAAAAGGACGGTTTTCCCAAAGAAAACAATCGTCCTTTTTCCCCTTCAGTTATTCGACTTCATCGATCGTCAACGTCAGCAATTTCGTTGAGACTTGCTCAAGAAAATAACGGTCGTGTTCAATGATCAGCATAGAAGGCTCCACCAAATGGATTACTTCCTCTAATTGCTTCTGATTGAAGACATCCAAATAATTCAGAGGTTCATCCCAGATAAACAATTCTGCTGGTGTTGCTAATGATTTGGCTAGTTCCACGCGTTTACGCTGCCCCATGCTCATTTGCTGGATCGGCGTTTGAAAAACAGCTCTTTCCAAGCCAAGTTTTTTCAAATTATTTAGCAGATCTTGATAATTCAAGCCATGTTCTTGGGCAAACTCTGTCAGCATCCCACAATTGTCCTCGTAGTTTTGTCGAACATAACTGATGGTGATCCCATGGGCTGTTTTGATCGTCCCTGTCTGCTGTCCTTCGAAAGTACCTAAAATACTCGCAATCAAACTGGACTTGCCAGATCCGTTGGCCCCTTGAATCCCCAAGCGCTCTTTTTGACGGATCGCAAACGTCAGCGGTTTAAACAAAGGCTTCTCATAGCCGAGCTGAAAATGCTCTGCTTCCAGCAACACGTCATGATGGCTAACAAGCGGGGTCATTTTCAGAGGATCGATCCACTCAATGTCTTTTAACAACGCAGACTTGTCTTGAATTTGATCTTCCATCCGTTTAACGATCGCTTTCGAGCGCTTCATGGTCCGTGCCGCTCGGGCACCGATCGCCCCCGTATCATAGATTGCCCCACTGCCTTTTTTGGTCGGCGACCCTAATTTGTCCCGTTCGCGTCCTCGGGACCACTCCGCTTTCTCGGCTGCCGTCTGCTTCAAACGACCGATTTCTTTTTTCAACTTGCTGTTTTGTTCTTGCTCATAGGCATCTTTTTGCTGCTTTTGCAGTTGATAAACTGAATAATTCCCTTTGTACAACACCAAGCGGCTTTTTTCGATCGCCAATACATGATCGACGACTTCATCGACAAACTGTCGATCATGGCTCACAACGATAAACCCGGTTTTTTGCTGCAAATAGCGGGCAACATGTTGGCGAGCGGTCACATCCAAATGGTTGGTTGGCTCATCGATCAAAGCAAAATTCTCTTCATCAACGAACAAACGCGCCAATAGAACTTTCGTTTGCTCGCCGCCAGATAAAGTGGCAAAGGGCCGCCAAAGAATTTCTGGATCAAGTTGCAGCAGGTTCAATTCTCGTTCCAAACGCCACTGCTCAAATTCACCGGATTCTTGTAAAACAAAAAGCGTCAGTTGCTGTTCGTCAGCGACTGTTAAGGGAAAATAAACGAATTGCTGCTCATGGGTAATCGAGCCGCTATAAGGCAATTCATTGAGCAGCAAACGCAGCAAGGTCGTTTTGCCGCGACCATTTCTGCCAATCAACCCTAACTTCCATTGTGTATCAAGGTTCAAGTTGGCATCCTCAAAAAGCAACCGTTCCTGGCTATCAAAGCCAAAAGTTAAATGATTAATACTGATATTAGACATAAATATACCTCGTCTCTATTCACGGAATAGAGTAGACTAAAGCTATTTTCAGAATCAGTTTTTAGAGGTACACAAAAAAATCCCCCATTGAAAAAGTCAACCAATCCTGAAAATCTGCAGACTATCCCCTTGGAGGAACAGTTTCATGCAGCTTTCAACAAATTGGTTAATTTTTCAATGGAGGATCCCTCATTTCGTTTAATAGTGCCCTAAGTATAGCATTGATCGACAAAAAAGCGCAAGCTTGCTATTCCTTGCTATTCCAACTTTATATTTTGTTCACAAACTATCCCCGCTTTTGATGGAAACATTTCATTAAAAAACAAAAAAAACCATCAGGTTGGTTAGTCCTGATGGCAAAAGGAGTAAAATGAAAAATAAAAAGGTTGTTGGTTGTGAATTCATTATACCTCCGATAAAAAAACTTTACATGTGAAAAACATAACAGTTAAATTAAATAACTCTTGTTTAACTTGAATGTTTATCATTTTTTTAACAATAAAGCGGTCATCCGTTGGATAGCAAAAGAAATTTCGTCCGTTGCTTCATCTTGCTTAGCTTCAGCTGCATCAAAGGCTTCTTGGTCGATTTTGTTATCCAGACTCAAAATCATCTCATCACAGCCGGCAACATATTTCATATACGCTCGCTCGAATTTTTTATGGATCCCCATCACATTCGCTGGTGGACGCAATTTGCTGATTTTTTCCAGCATCAAGCGGTATTTGTCCGTGCCTTCTTTAAAAATTCTGGTAATCTCAGCTAGCCGCTCAGGTGTTACCTCTGCTTCTTTCTTCTCGTCGATCGCTTTGCGGATCTCTTCATAATTGGGATTCATTTTCTCCCCGATTGCTTCTGTTTCTTTGACAAGATCGTTGATTGTTTGTACATAAAAACCTAAGTTTGGTCGCACAGTGGGTCCCCTACTTTCTTTGTTATTATCTTCTATTTTACCGTTTCTTGCTGCAAATGAAAAGGTCAAGAAACAGCCATAGGGTTTATCGAAAATAAGCCAGCAAAAAAAGGCCTGCTGCCCATGGAGAAGGACAGCAGACCATTCGTTGTTTTTCTGTTTATTTTTGGCTTATTTGCGTCCCATTGCTCGTTGGATCGCTTTGACGATCTCAACGACTGGAATGATCGCAAAGGAGGCGCCTAAAACGATGCCCCATTGATACAAGTCAAGGTGTGCGACACGGAAGATATCGTTTAATCCTGGCACAATGAAGATCACTAGCATCAACGCAAAGGACAACAGGATCGCCCAGTTGAAGGCTTTGTTTCTAAATGCTCCTACTTTAAAGAGCGACTGATGGATCGATTTGACGTTGAAGGCATGGAACAATTGCATCAATCCTAACGTGGCAAAGGCCATCGTTAAGGCATCGGCATGGATCGCATCATACGTATTGTGGACGGGCCATTGGATCGCTGACCAATAAACAAACAGCACGGTTGCCGCTTCTAAGATCCCTTGGTAGATGATACTACTCATCACACCACCTGAGAAGAAGTTGGAACTGCGTCCCCGCGGTGCATGCTTCATTAGATCTTTTTCAGCAGGCTCCATTCCTAAGGCAATTGCTGGGAAGGTATCCGTTACTAGGTTGATCCAAAGCAAGTGGATCGGCAATAGCGAGTCCCAACCCCACAAGGTTGCTAAGAACAAGGTCAAAACTTCCCCTAGGTTAGCGGCTAGCAAGTATTGAATCGCTTTTTGAATATTGGAGAAGACTTTACGTCCTTCTTCCACCGCTACGACGATCGTAGCAAAGTTGTCATCGGCTAAGACCATATCGGAAGCACCTTTAGAAACTTCGGTACCTGTGATCCCCATACCTACCCCAATATCTGCTTGTTTCAAGGATGGTGCATCATTGACCCCGTCACCAGTCATGGCAACGACTTTGCCTTCTTGCTGCCAAGCTTTGACGATGCGGACTTTATGTTCCGGCGATACCCGCGCATAGACTGAGTAGTGGGCTACCTTTTGGGCAAACTCTTCTTCGCTCATTTTATTGAGTTCAGCGCCGGTCAAGACAGCATCATCATCGCCCGGTTTGATGATCCCTAAACGTCCCGCAATGGCTTCAGCTGTATCCCGGTGGTCTCCGGTGATCATGATGGGACGAATCCCAGCTTCTTTGGCTAAACGTACCGCATCGGCTGCTTCTGCCCGTTCTGGGTCAATCATTCCGACTAAGCCAGCAAAGACCAAATCATTTTCGACGATTTCTGATTCTAAGTTTTCTGGCACTTGATCTACGTATTTGTAGGCCATTCCCAATACCCGCAGCGCTTGTTTTGCCATATCGGTATTGTTGAATAAGATTTTTTCTTTTTCTTCATTCGTCATTGGTAGCTCTTGGCCATCCAATAGTACTTTTGAGGTTCTGCCTAGTAAGACATCCGGTGCACCTTTGACAGCAACTAAATAGCGGCCGTCTTCTTGTTGGTGGATCGTACTCATAAGTTTTCGGTCAGAATCAAAGGGCAGATCCGCTACCCGTGGTTCTTGATTGACGAGATCCCGCACATGGAATCCTTGATCCATCCCGAATTGCACCAATGCGGTCTCGGTCGGATCACCGATCAAGTTGCCTTCTTCACCAAATTTTGTATCATTGGCAAAGTTCATGACTTTTAATGCCATGTTGTCTAACGGAATATCTTCTGAAGCAGCATGTTGTTTGTTATTGACATACAATTTTTCCACGGTCATTTGATTCAACGTCAAAGTACCGGTTTTATCAGAAGCGATAATGTCCGTTGCCCCAAGGGTTTCAACCGCAGGCAATTTACGGATCACTGCATTTCGTTTCGCCATTACTTGCGTACCTAAGGCTAAGATGATCGTTACGATCGCTGGCAGCCCTTCTGGGATCGCCGCTACTGCTAATGAGATCGAAGTCAATAGCATGTCGACCCATGACGTATTATTAAAGATCGTTCCAACAAAGAACATGATCACTGCAATGATAATGATGGCGATCGTCAGGAATTTTCCTAGTTCATTTAAGTTACGCTTCAACGGTGTTTCGGTTTCTTGGGCGCTAGCTAGCATGCCAGCGATTTTCCCAACTTCGGTTCCCATTCCTGTATTGACCACGACCCCTTTTCCGCGGCCATAGGTCACATTACTGTTTGAATAGGCCATATTGACGCGATCGCCGATCCCGACATCCGTCCCTTCGATGACAGTCAATTCTTTTTCGACTGGTACGGATTCACCGGTCAAAGCGGCTTCTTCAATTTTTAACGAACTTGCTTCTAAGAGGCGTAAATCTGCCGGTACGACATCGCCAGCTTCTAATAGGACAATATCCCCCGGAACCAATTCATCGCTCTTGATGGTGACGGTATGACCATTACGCAGGACATTGGCATTTGGTGTGGACATTTCTCTTAGTGCTTCGATGGCCTGCTCTGCCTTTGCCTCTTGAACAACACCCATGATCGCGTTGATAATGACAACTGCTAAAATAATAATTGAGTCCACGACTTCATGGGAAACGACTGCTGAGATAATTGCCGCCGCTAGCAAAACGATGATCATCAAATCTTTAAATTGCTCAAAGAATTTTTGTGCCATCGATTTCTTTTTGCCTTCTTCTAATTCGTTGGGACCATACTCAGATAAGCGTTTTTGCGCTTCATCGTTCGTTAATCCATTGGCATCTGTTTGCATTTCTTCCAGAACATGCTGCGCTTCTTGCGCATAAAACGCCTGCGATAGCTGCTCCTTTTTGTTTTCTTCTGACATGTTTCTCCTCCTTTTATACTTACTCTTCCTTTATTGTACATGATATGAAAAAAAATAGACTTATGTATGCACTGTCTAAGCATACATAAGTCTCACTGTTTAAGACAGCACCAGAAATTTCTTTCAGGATGGTGATACTGCCGCAGATAAAATCCGCCAATTACTCCCTCATGTTCATATCAATAACCTACATTATACAAAAACTTTTCGGGTCTGGCAATTTTATTTTCGCTGAAATTCAACAAAGAATTTCTCTTAAAAATCAAGCGATGACCGAGCCGTTTGGCATGCCTTTTGGCGCTTCCACGATTTGCAGACGACCATCATTGTCTTCTGCAGAAAGGATCATTCCTTGGCTGACTTGCCCCCGCATTTTCCGTGGTTTCAAGTTGGCAACGATCACGACTTTTTTGCCGATCAAATCTTGTGGTTCTGGATAAAATTCAGCAATCCCCGATAAAATTTGACGATCTTGATCATCTCCCGCAGCTAAGCGGAATTGTAGCAGCTTGTCGGCCCCTTTGACTTTTTGACAATCAACGACTTCTGCCACTTTTAATTCGATCTTGTCGAAGTCTTCGTATTTGATCTCGGCTTTGTCTGATTGCAATGTGGTTTCTTCTGGATTCCATTTGACTGTTTCTTCTGGACTTTGTGTCCCTTCAGCCATTTTCTTTTGGATGTAGGCTACTTCTGTTTCAAGTTCCAACCGAGGGAAAATCGGTGTGCCTTTGGCAACGACTTTCGTGCCACTTGGAAATTCACCAAAGCGTAAATCTTTCAGATCCATGGCAACAGAAGCCAGTCCTAATTGTTGGAAAATGTTGGCTGGTGTTTCTGTCATCACCGGTTGCAATAAGATCGCAACGATGCGTAAGCTTTCCGCCAAATGAACCATCACACTGTTTAATTCCGCGCGCTTTTCTTCTTCTTTGGCTAACACCCATGGTTGGGTTTCGTCAATGTATTTGTTGGCACGGGAAATCAATGTCCAAACTTCTGACAATGCCGTACTGAATTCCATTTTATCCATGGCTTCATGGTAACGACCAACCACATTGGCCGCAGTCGTTGACAGCTCGCTATCAAAAGGCGTTACTTTTGAGGCATAATCGGGCACTAAGCCATCACAATATTTATTGATCATGGCGATCGTCCGATTCAGCAGGTTGCCTAAGTCGTTGGCTAGATCGTAGTTCAAACGAGAAACGAAATCTTCTGGTGTAAACACACCATCGCTACCAAAAGGAACCGCCCGTAATAGATAGTAACGCAACGCATCTAAGCTGTAGCGCTCCACTAACATTTCTGGATAAACGACATTGCCTTTTGATTTCGACATCTTGCCGTCTTTCATCATCAACCAGCCATGACCAAAGATTTTTTTCGGTAAGGGCAAGTCTAAGGCCATCAGCATGATTGGCCAATAGATCGTATGGAAACGCACGATTTCTTTCCCAACCATATGCACGTCAGCTGGCCAGTATTTTTGGAACAAGGAATCGTCCTCTGAGCCATAGCCTAATGCCGTAATATAGTTAGATAACGCATCGATCCAAACATACACCACGTGTTCAGGACTAGCCGTGACAGGAATGCCCCATTTAAAGGTCGTTCTGGAAACAGCCAGGTCTTCTAAACCTGGTTTGATGAAGTTATTCAGCATTTCATTTTTGCGTGATTCTGGTTGAATGAACTCTGGATGTTCATCATAGTATTGAACCAAACGATCGGCGTATTTGCTCATGCGGAAGAAATAAGAAGATTCCTTCACCAATTCTACCTCATGACCGCTTGGCGCTTTGCCGCCGATGACTTTGCCCTCTTCATCTCGGTAAACTTCTGCTAATTGCGTTTCAGTAAAGTATTCTTCATCAGAAACAGAATACCAGCCTTCATATTCACCAAGATAGATATCTCCTTGATCAAGCAATTGCTGGAAGATTTTTTGAACGGCTGTTTTATGGTAGTCATCCGTTGTACGGATAAATTTGTCATAACTGATGTCTAGTGTGTTCCATAATTTCTTGACGTCAGCTGCCATTTTGTCGACGTATTCTTGCGGATCTACGCCAAGTTCTTCTGCTTTTTTCTCGATTTTTTGACCGTGCTCATCGACACCCGTTAAATAAAAGACATCAAAGCCCATCAATCGTTTGTATCGTGCTACCGCATCACAAGCGATCGTCGTGTAAGAATTCCCGATATGCAGCTTGCCGCTTGGATAATAAATTGGCGTCGTAATATAGAATGTTTCTTTTTCAGCCATGGACGCAAGTCCTCCTTTTCACTAGTAAAGTGTATACTTAGGTAGTATACAGTTCGCAACCCAAAAATGCTATAAATTTAATCAAAAAAGCGGACATAATAAGACCTTTCTTCATGCTCTAAAAGAAGCAAAGGAATCGTTTTCGTCCTTAAAACGCAGCAAATAAACCAGCAGATTTGAGTATTTCTTTTCTACTAATTATCATAGCGCAGATAGCCGTTCACTTCAATGTTCTAGGGGAAGAATCTGATCCTGACAACGAATCTCATAAGAAATAAAGGTGTTTTATCTCTCTTTGATTAACAGGTACTTCTTTTGCTATAATGAGGAAGACTTCTCTTATAGAAAGGAACGCTATGACTCGAAAAAACAAACAGCATTTTTTGCTTTTAACCGCGCTTTCTGTGGGGCACTTGCTCTTTTCAACCACAGGTTACCCCTTTTTGTTTGCTTACTTCAACAGCCATGATTACGCGGCGCTTTTTGCGACAGCGCTGGCAATCCTACGGGTAGCTTTTCTGCTATGGATCGCTCTTTGGGGCTATTTAGCACTCAAAGAACACCCTCGGTCTTCTTGGCTTTATCTCGCACTGTTTTTCATTAATTTGATCGTTCCTTATTTTTTCCGTTAAGGAAAACCATCGCGCTCAGTTACTTACTTTATCTAAGGCAGGAGAAACCAATGAAAGAATTTACCTCAAAATCAGCTGAAAAACACTACTATGAGAAAGAAGCTTCTGAAGCAGACTTTCTTACGTGGTATCAGGCACAAGATCAGCCGAAATACGAGAAACCTTCCGTAACCGTCGATATGGTTTTGATGTGTTACAACAAAGAAGAAGAACAATTAAAAATTGCGCTGATCCAAAGAAAAGGCCACCCTTTCCGTAATTCTTGGGCATTGCCGGGAGGCTTCGTCAATCCCAATGAATCGACGGGGCAAAGTGTTATCCGTGAGACGCAAGAAGAGATCGGGGTCACCATCTCCAAGCAAAACATCGAACAGCTGCATACCTTCAGCACCCCAGATCGCGATCCTCGCGGTTGGGTGATCACCGTCAGCTATTTGGCTTTTATCGGTGAAGAACCCTTAAGTGCCGGGGACGATGCGAACCAAGTACGCTGGTTCTCTTTAGAAAGAAAAGCCAATCAAATTTATTTGACCAGCGGCGAGATCGAGATCATTCTTGACCTAGTGACTGGCGCCTCTGTTGGAAAAGATACGTTGGCTTTTGACCACAGCGCGATCATCCTCAAAGCTTTCAAACGGGTTGCCAACAAGATGGAACACGAGCCACAAGTGCTGCTCGTGTTAGGCAAAGACTTTACGATCACGGAAGCCCGTAAAGTATTCGCCAAGTTTTTAGGGATCGATTTTAAAATGATCGATCATTCCAACTTTAAAAAATCCATGCTCCAATATTTTACGGAAGTTGGCGAAAAGCCCGTCGGCATCGGGCGTCCCTCAAAGATCTATCGCTTAAATGACGCATTTTTAGGTGACAAAATGTAAAAAAATACAACCCCCTGTCAGACCGTAGTTTGGCAGGGGGTTGCTGGTTAATCATAATTAGTGAACGTGGTTCCTAGAAACAAAAATCAGAAAGATTTTTTCTATACCCTAGGCGATCCCTGGCGTTCCTTCCAGTTCAAGCAGATCAGCTGCTCATTTCGCCTGAGAGCCGCTCTAGCTTCTGTTGGTCCTGCGTGTCCAACGTGACAAAACGCAGTTCTTTGCCGTACCACTGCGCTTTGTACTGGATTTTGCGAACAAACTGATGCCAATCGCTGATGCTGTAATGACCGGCTTTTAGAACCGTTTCTTCAGCAATTTGTTCCAAATAGATTGTATCGTACTGTTTTACGAGATGATAACTGACTTGATCGATGAATTCCCGCTTTTGACAGCAGTGAAAACGATAGAGGCGAGCGACTTTTCCTTTTAGCTTCTGATAATTCCGTGCCTGAGTCAAAAGGATTTTTTTCCGTTTGACCGCCGTAGCTTTCACCTGAAGTTTGCGTTCTGCTCGTGTCAGCTTCTGTTTTGTTTGGATCGCATGCTCACAAGTGACCGGTACCGATTGGTTGGCTTTGATCAGCTGCTGCGGATCATAAACAACCGCGATAGACGCTTGCTGTTTCGGGAGTGGTGTGATCTCTTCCAAACAAAGAATCGAGATATAAAACTCTTCATTGTTTTTCGCTGAGATCGTTGCCGATTTGATTTTCCCTTTGATCTCCCGATGCTTTTTTACTGGAACCAGTGTTTTGAGCTTTGGCAGCTTGATTTGATCCTCTTCAAAGTAAATGGTGTGCTGCTGATTATTCGTAGTATACGATTGCCAAATACTTTTTTTGGTTTTCATTTTTGGAAAGCCAGCCCGCTTTTGAAAGTAATTTCGAAACGCTCGGTCCAGATTCCTTTGTGCATTCGCCAATGCCAAACTATCGGTCTCCTTCAAAAAAGGATACTCCTTTTTTAGTTTGGCTGGCGTCAACCCTTGCTTTGCTTCATTGTTGGCCAGCTCCTCCATCTTCGCCTCCAGCAGTTGATTGTACGTAAACCGAACACAGCCGAAGGTTTCGATGAAAAACTGTTTTTGCTGTCCATTAGGATAGATCCGAAATTTGTATGCTTTTAAAACACCCAGTTTCATCTCCTCCTAACACTCCCTATACCTTTGACGCTAGTTCCCCTTTTTTTGTGCTAACTTTTCTTGGTAGATCTTGGCTTCTTGTTTCGTGGCATAAACGAAATGTCCTGGTGCGATCTCTTCCATTGCTCGTTCTTGGTTATCGTTTGGTTCGCTGACGTATTTGATCCGTTTGCGTTGACGCTCATGGTCAGGATCTGGCAGCGGAATCGCTGATAAAAGACTTTCAGTATACGGATGGACCCCGTAATGATAGATTTCATCACTGGTTCCTACTTCTAGCAGTTTGCCGTTGTGCATCACGCCGATCCGATCGCTGATGTGTTTGACCATCGATAAATCATGGGCGATAAACAAGTACGTCAATTTATGTTCTTCTTGCAGATCTTGCAGCAAGTTGACAACTTGGGCTTGGATCGAAACATCCAATGCCGAGATCGGTTCATCACAAATGATGAATTTTGGATCGACGGCTAATGCTCGGGCGATTCCGATCCGCTGACGTTGTCCCCCTGAAAATTCATGAGGATAACGGGTTCCATGACTTGGGTTTAGTCCGACGGTTCGCAAGAGTTCATCCACCCGATCATTGCGTTCTTTTTCATTTTTAGCTAATCCGTTGATATCGATCCCTTCGGCAATAATGTCGCGAACTTTCATCCGTGGATTCAAGGAGGCATAAGGATCTTGGAAGACCATTTGAACTTCCCGGCGAAAATCAGCCAGCGGTTTCTTGCCTTTGATTTTCATAACATCTTGTCCATCAAAAAGAACTTCGCCTCCGGTAGGATTATTCAAACGAATCACCGTCCGTCCAGTGGTCGATTTTCCGCTTCCGGATTCACCTACTAGACCAAAGGTTTCTCCTTCATAGATTTGGAAGGAGATATCATCGACGGCTTTGACTTCGTCTTTGCGGCCAACGTTAAAATATTGTTTGAGATTCTTTACTTCAAGTAAAACTTTTTCCAACCGTTTCTCCTCCTTTAGACAGATGCCTGAGTATTTTTTTCTTGGAATTTTTTCCAGCGAATCAAGATCTCATCCGGCGGAGTTACCTTCGGTGCTTGCGGCGCTAACAGCCAAGTTGCTGCTTTGTGGGTCGGTGAAACATCAAAGAACGGCGGTTGCTGTTCTGCATCGATCTGCAAAGCAAATTCGTTTCGTGGATAAAAAGCGTCCCCGGTTGGCGGGTCCAACAGATCCGGCGGTGAACCAGGAATCGCGTACAAACGATCGCCTGTCCCTTCTAACGTTGGCATCGAACCCAACAAGCCCCAGGTGTATGGATGTTGCGGGTTGTAGAAGATTTCTTCTGCGGTGCCCACTTCGACGATTTTCCCACCATACATCACGGCTACTCGGTCAGCCACATTGGCAACGACACCCAAGTCATGGGTGATAAAGACGATGGACGAATTGATTTTCTTCTGAATATCTTTTAATAACTCTAAGATCTGTGCTTGGATCGTTACATCCAATGCAGTCGTCGGTTCATCTGCAATTAAGATCTGTGGGTAACAGATCAGCGCGATCGCAATAACGATCCGCTGCCGCTGACCACCCGAAAATTGATGCGGATAATTTTTCAAGCGTTTCTCAGCATTCGGGATGCCGACAAGGTTCAGTAATTCCAACGCTTGTCGCAAGCCCTCTTTTTTACTGATTTTGTTGTGCTTCATCAATGACTCTGCCACTTGCTTGCCAATCGGCATCGTTGGGTCTAGTGAAGTCATTGGATCTTGGAAAATCATGGCGATTTCCTTGCCACGGATTTTTTGCAGTTCTTTTTCGGATTTTTTCAAAATGTCCGTCCCATTGAAGAGGATCTGGCCATTATCGACATTGGCATTGCTGGCTAATAACCCCATGATACTGCGGGTTGTCACGGACTTGCCGCTCCCGGATTCGCCCACGATCGCCAAGGTTTCTCCTTTGTATAGATCGAAACTGACATCGCGGATCGCTTGGACTTTCCCAGCAAAGGTGTCAAAAGAAATTTCTAAGTTTTTCACTTCTAAGACTTTTTTCATAGCAATCACTCTTTCATTTTCGGATCAAAGGCATCACGCAAACCGTCTGCCAGCAAGTTGAACCCAATCATAATCACAGACAAGGTCACAGCCGGTACCCACATTTGGTAAGGCAGGAACAAGAAGGTTTTGTAGCCATCGCTTAGTAACATCCCTAAAGATGCTGAAGGTGGTTTTAATCCTAGCCCAATAAAGCTTAGGAAGGCCTCGAAGAAAATCGCCGAGGGAATACTGAACATCATTTGTACGATGATCACGCTGGAAATATTTGGTAATACGTGTTTCATCGCAATCTTGAGACGGCTTTCCCCCAGCGTTGTTGCGGCTAAAACGAATTCCTGATCTTTTAGTTTCATTGTTTGGGCCCGTACGATCCGCGCCATTGGAATCCAGTTAGTGATCGCCATTGCTGCCACGATCGAGAAGATCCCAGGTTCGAAAACTACCAGCATTAAGATCATTACCACTAAGTTGGGAATACCTGATAAGATTTCTAGGAAACGTTGCATCACATTATCGATTCGTCCACCTAAAAGACCAGAGATCAAACCATAGGTTACACCAAAAATGATATCTAGCATCGCTGCGATAAACGCAATCAATAAGGAGATACGTGTCCCTACAAATAGACGACTCAATAAGTCACGACCTAATCCATCCGTTCCTAAAAGGAAATATGTCCCGTCAGGTACATTGGCAGCTGCATACTTATCTACTAGCTCGCCTCCCACCATCGCATAGCCGTTTAAGCCATTGATGTTGATACCGGGAATTTTCGGCGGCAGATTTGTAAAGGTCACATTTTGCGCGGTCGGATCATGTGGCGAGACAAAAATGGTAATGATTGAGATCGTAATAATGATCAGCAACAAAACGATTGAGAAAACAGCGGCTTTGTTCTTTTTCAAACGACGCCATGAATCTTGGAAAAAGGTTAATGAGGGGGTTGCGATCGCTTCACGCTCTTCATTGGTATTTTTTTGTAATGGTTGAAATTTGGCTGCATCGATGGCAGCAACATCATTTGCTGTGTAAGGTTTCTCTGCCATTAGCCACGACTCCCTTCTGAAACTCGGATCCGCGGATCAACGATTCCATATAAAATATCAACAACAAGAATCACAAAGACCAACATTGCGGAATAAAGGATCGTTACCGCCATGATCGTCGGATAGTCATTGGTCATGATTGATTTTACGAACTGTTCACCGATACCCGGGATCGCAAAAATATTTTCTACGACAAGGGAACCAGTCATCAAACCGACAGCTAGCGGTCCTAACAACGTCAATAACGGAATCAAACTATTCCGCAAACCGTGCTTGAAGGCAATTTCCCAGCGGCTCAAACCTTTTGCTCGTGCCAACTCGACATAATCACTATGCAGCACTTCCACCATCTCGGTTCGAATAAACCTAGCGGAATCCGCTAACGGCGACATCGCTAAGGCGACGGTCGGTAAGATCGTGCTGGCAAAGGTCTCCCACTTGGCAATCGGCAAGATCCCTAGTTTGATGGCAAAAATATATTGCAGCAAAACGGCAAAGACAAAGTTAGGGATCGAACGCCCTAAGATCGCCACTAAGGTAGACGTTGTGTCGACCCAAGTATTTTGTTTCATTGCAGAGATCGTTCCTAAAATAATCCCAAAGAAGGTACCAAAGATGATCGCTTGTAGTCCTAGTTGCAGTGAAGGTCCGATTCTTCCTGATAATAAATTCGCTACTGGCTGGTTTTTAAATTGGAAAGAGATCCCAAAGTCACCTTTTAGTAGATTGGTCAAATAAAGCCAATATTGGGTAATGATCGGTTTGTCCAATCCTGCTTGCTCATTTAGCAAGGCAATTTGTTCTGGACTTAATTTTTCAGCATTCGTATATGGTGTTCCTGGCAAAAATTGCATCAAGAAAAAGGTGATCGTAGCAATCAGCCATAATGTTAAGACCATGTAGAACACTCGTTTCAATAAATATTTCAAAAAGCTGTTCACGCAGTTTCCCCCTTAAGTATTTTGACTTCTATTCAATAATTATGTAAATTAACATAGTACGAATCATTAAAAAGGAGTCAGATCATGAAAATAAAAAAAAGTAGTGGGCTCATACCCCTCCTATGCCTCGCAATTTCTGGCGGATGGTTAGCCATAAAAAATGAATTTTCCATAGCAGCTCTTTCAGATGCCCTTTTCTTGTGGGCGCTGTTCTTTTTGATCATTGGCGGTTTTTTATGGGTATTTGCTTCTGGTTTCTTTGACCATTTTCAATATTCCATGAAGAAAGCTTTTTCCAAAAATAAAACAGATTATCTGAAATTATCCCAAGTCGGCAAACAGAGTTACGCCTTTTGGTTATGGCCTGGTGTCTTCTTGTTATTCCTTTCATTGCTCTTTTTAATGATTGCTACTAGTTAATTTCACTCTTATATTTTTACTCATTGAAATGAGAAGCAAAAGGCTGAGACAAGAAATTGTCTCAGCCTTTTCTTCGGCATTTCAAGTCAACTACTCGTGATTATTCGATTGATGTCCACTTGTAGTCGTATTGTGCGCCCGCTGCGTGAGCAACAACACCTTTGACTTTTGTTGCACGTAAATGTGCTTCCGCTTTTTGATAAACTGGAATGACACCTTGTTCATTCATAATGATTTTTTCTGCATTGACTAAATCTTCCCAACGTTTGTCAGGGTCATTGGCATTGGTCGTACCTGCTGCTTTTACAGCTGCATCGTATTCTTCACTGCTCCATTGACCACGGTTGTATGAGTTACCTGTCGTAAACAAGTCAGTAAAGCTACTTGCATCGGCATAGTCAGCACCCCAACCGCCCATTACTGTATCAAAATCACCCGCATTTGAACGATCCAAACGAACAGAGAATGGAACTGGACTTAACGTGACTTTCACACCGTCCAATGTTTTTTCGATCGTGTCTTGCAAGTACTCAATGATTTTCTTGGTTGAGTCTGTATCAGAAGCTAAGATATCAAATTCTAATGAATCGATTCCTAATTCTTCTTTGGCTTTTTCCCAATATTCTTTTGCTTTCTCTTGATCGTAGCTAATGACGCTGCCAGCTGCTTCTGTGAAGTCTGTATGATCGCCAGGGCTGAAAGTCATGCCTTCTGGAACCAAACCACTTGAAGCAATTGAACCATCACCTAAGATCGATGTTACTAAGGCATCACGGTCAATCGCATAAGAGATTGCTTTACGCAAATTTTCGTTACGGAAAGGTGAATCTTCATCACGTTGATTCAATTCTAAGTAAGAAGTCGTTGCTTCTGGTTGAGAAACGAATGCTTCGTCGTTAGCCATCTGTTGCGCCAGTTCACCTGTTAGGATGACATCATCTGCTTGACCATCTTGGAAAAGATTCAAGGCAGTTGAGGATTCTTTCACGACGCTTACGTTGATCGTTTGTAATTTAACAGTGTCTTTGTCCCAATACTGATCGTTCTTTTCATAAGCCCATTCTGTATCCGTTCCTGGTCCATCAAAACCAGTCAGGACAAATGGTCCATTATAAACGGCATTGTCGCTTGTTGATGCATATTGATCGCCATTTTCTTCCACTACTTTTTGATTTTGTGGGAAGAATGATGGGAATGCTAATAAGTAATCAAAGTAAGGTGTTGCTTTTTCTAGGGTGATTTCTAATTCATAATCCCCCACTGCTTTGATGCCTAGCTCTGATGGATCCGTATCGCCTGCTGTGATGGCATCCGCATTTTTGACTGGTGAAAATAGATACGCGTATTCTGATGCAGTTTCAGGTTTGACCGTCCGTTGCCAGCCATAGACATAATCCGCTGCTGTAACAGGGTCACCATTTGACCATTTCGCATCTTCACGCAATTTGATCTTGTAAGTCAGTCCATCCTCGCTGACTTCAGCTGCTTCAGCTGCACCAGCAGGTTGTGGTGTGCTGTCAGCATCCAAACGATACAGTCCTTCATATACATTGTTCAATGCACTGAAGCTGATCGTATCGGTTGCTAATGAAAGATCCGCACTTGGCATTTCTTGTGAAACCACTACGTTAAATACTTGTTCTGCGTTGCTATCGCCGCTAGTTGCTGTGTCATTGCTTGAACTATTTGTTCCGCCTGTTGTACAGCCGGCTAACACCACGCCACACACAGCTACTAAACCATAGGCCCATTTATTTTTCATCCTGTCCTACCCCTTAATTGAATTAATTTTCAGAATAATCATTCGATTTCTGAAGTTAGATAAGATTTTAATTAATAATTATTAAAAAAGCAATCCCTTTTTCGATAAAAAACACCTTTGGAAGAAAGTTTTCTTGGTATTTACTTACCTTACTCTCATCAAACATTCGTTAAATGCTATTTTTCCTTTCTTTATTTATAAGAAATAAAGCGAAAAAAATAATAAAAAAACATGGTTAAATGTAACTTACATTCATTTTCTGTCTGCTTTTTTCATTTCAGTCATCAAAATGAGAAATGTCTGATAGAAAAGTAAACATGCAGAAAACAAGGATGATTTCTTATCAAATTCAGACAAAAAAGACCTGATCGCATGCTTACTGATCAGGTCTTTTCATTTTAAGAACTTTTGTTTTGTCCTCGAACGGATGTCCTTCAATGATTAATGGATCGCGCCGCCAATCGCTTTTAAATCTTCTTTGTCGGCATAATCAACGATAGCTTCCACTGCTGCAGTTAATCCTTTGGCGATGTCTTCGATGCTCATTGCAGGCTGTCCTGCTTTATCGACGACTTGCTGAGGAATAAATGGCACGTGAATAAAACCGCCTTTCATTTCAGGGTATTTTGTATCGATCATGTATTGTACTTGATACATGATGTGGTTGCAGACGAAGGTTCCAGCAGTATTAGAAACGGCTGCAGGTATTCCTGCTTTTTTCATATTTTCTACCATTGCTTTGATTGGCAGTTGTGTGAAGTAGGCAGGCTTTCCTTCTGTTTGGATCGCTTCATCGACGGGTTGATTGCCTTCATTATCAGGAATCCGGGCATCATCCACATTGATTGCCACTCGTTCTGGTGAGATGGCAAACCGGCCGCCCGCTTGACCGATGTTTAAGACGACATCTGGGTGGACCTCTTCAATTTTCTCTTCGACGATCGCCGCTGATTTCCCAAATACAGTGGGGATCTCTGCTTTCACGATCTGTGCACCATGAATTGTATCTGGCAGTAATTTCACTGCTTCTAAGGCAGGATTGATTGCTTCTCCGCCAAATGGATCAAATCCGGTAATTAATAGTTTCATTTCCATCATCCTTCCATCTCTGTTTTACCACTAAAATGCCCAAAAGTACATTAAAGCGATGTGGATCACTAACAATAATAAAGCAATTGGGGCTTGTGCTTTAATGACACCATTAGGGTCTTTCATCTCTAACAAAGCCACTGGCAGTGCATTGAAATTGGCTGCCATCGGGGTCAGCAACGTGCCGCAAAAACCAGCGGTCATTGCTAAAGCACCAGCAACAACTGGATCGCCGCCTTGCGCCATTACGAAAGGTACGCCAATACCGGCAGTTATAACGGTAAATGCTGCAAAGCCATTTCCCATGATCATAGTAAAGATCATCATTCCTAAACAGTAAGCCACGACACCGATAAAACGATTGCCTTCTGGCACGACGCCAGAGATTCCTTGAGAAATCACATCACCAACACCAGCAGCGTTAAAAATGACACCTAGTGCTGCTAATAACTGCGGCAAGATACCGGCAGTTCCGACTTGGCGAAGCATCCGGTCGGAATCGTCTAACACTGTTTTTGGTTTAGCGGAAGTTAGCACGACTGCCAACAAGAGTGCTAAGATCGACGCGATCCCGATCCCCACTTGGCCCCCTAATGGTGTATAAGAAATCACCACAGCGATCAATGCCAAGCTGATACATGGTACGAAGATCGTACTACCGATCCGTTTTGCTGACGCTTCGGCTTTTTCATCATCAACGTCGACGATTTTACCGATCTGTACTTGTTTGAAGAAGGTCAAACAGCCCATCAAAACGATCAAAATTCCGTCCACAAGATACGGCAAAAAATTTCCGAAAGCAAAGACGACCCCTAGCAGTAACCAAAAGGCAGAGGTGCCCAATCGTGTAGGATGGTCTGCTTCACGAAAAACCCGGACAGCCGTCATGATCGACAGCAGCCCAATCAAGATATAAAAGAATTCTAGTAATCCGTTAACGATTCCTTCCATCTATTTCTCCTCCTTCTTGCCATATTTTTTTGCTAATTTGCGATCAAAGAGCAAGTTCGATAACGTGGCAATAACTAAGACGATCAATGCGATCGGCAATGATGCTTGAGCGATCGAACTAGCTGCCACATCATATCCAAGTGATTGCAACGTTCCTACGATCAACAGCACACCAGAAGCAGCCACGAAGGTATTTTGCGCAAAGAAATTCCCGAAATTTTCATTAGCGGCAGCCCGAGCTTTGATTTTTTCCTGATCTTTTTCATCCAGTTCCCCAAATTTATTTTCCCCAGCAGCTTGCGCCATCGGGTTAACGATTGGGCGGATAAATTGCGTATGTCCTTGGATCCGAATAGAGAAAAAGCCAGCAAGTTCCCGAATAAATAAGTACAAACTCAAAAACTTCCCTGGTGTCAAGCCTTTGATTTTTTCAATCAATATGACGGCCTGCTGTTTCAAGCCAAAACGTTCCGACAAGCCGACCATTGGTAATGTCAACAAGAACAGTGTCACGAGTCGATTATTGACAAACGCTTCTCCTAACATTGTTAAAAAATCAACAACAGAAATTCCCGATACAAGCGCGGTGACAAAACCAGCAACGATTACGACAGCAATAGTATCTAGCTTCAGCAAAAAGCCGACTAAAATAACTAGAATACCAATTAATTTAATCCATTCCATCAAATCATCCTTTCACAGTAAGTTATTTTTAATGAATACCAGCTTTTAGTATAATCTATTTTTTTCTTGTAAAACAATGTTTTTTGAATTTTCTTTACAGGAATACGCTTTCTTTAAGGCGTTTTTTAATTGCTTAGATAATAAAAAACCAAAAGAAGAACTGCGCTTGTGCAGTCCTTCTTTTGGTTTTTTTTGTTTAAGAAGCAGAAGCTTCTTTTTTCATTTGTTTGCTTCGCAGCTGTCCGCATGCTGCGTCGATATCTGTCCCATGTTCTTTACGAATCACACAGTTGATGCCGTTTTTCTTTAAAATGTCATAAAAAGCTAACACATCGGCTTTTTTACTTCGAGCATATTGGTCATGCTCACTCACTGGGTTATAAGGAATCAAGTTGACGTAAGACAATTTCTTTTTATCCTTCAATAATGCTGCCAACTGACGGGCATGTTCCGGTCGGTCGTTGACATGATCCAGCATGATATACTCAAACGTGATGCGACGATTGGTTTTTTCTAAATAATAATCGACCGCTGCCATCAGTTTTTCAATCGGGAAGCTCCGATTGATCCGCATCATGGAGGTTCTGACTTCGTTATTTGGGGCATGCAGCGAAATCGCTAGATTCACTTGCAAGCCGTTCTCCGCAAACTCTTTGATTTTATGCGCTAAGCCGCTGGTTGACACGGTAATATGCCGCGCACCGATCGCTAAACCCTTTGGGTCGTTAATGATCTGCAAGAAATGCATCACATTGTCATAGTTATCAAAGGGTTCGCCGATCCCCATGACGACTACGTGAGAGACCCGTTCTCCCTCGTTGCGTTCATCAAAATAGTGTTGTACTAACATGATTTGAGCCACGATCTCGCCTGCCGTTAAATCCCGCTGTTTCTTTAATAACCCACTGGCACAAAAGGTACAGCCGATGTTGCAACCGACTTGGGTTGTCACACAAACCGACATGCCATACTCTTGACGCATCAAGACCGTTTCAATCATGTGATTGTCGGGCAATTGAAATAAATACTTGACGGTCCCATCACTGGCTTCTTGTACCACCATCTGCTTCAGGGGATTGATCACAAAGGCTGCCGTCAGTTTCTCAATCAAAGGTTTCGGTAAATTGGTCATTTCTTCAAAGCTGGTTACTCGTTTTTCATAGAGCCACTCCCACACTTGGTTGGCTCGAAATTTCTTTTCATTTTGTTCAGTTATCCACAAAGATAGATCTGATTTGGTAAGTCCATAAATCGATGGGTTCACTTTTTTCCCTCTTTTCAAACTAGTCGCTACATACTATAACTGAATTCTTTGTGAAAAGCAACCGTACCTTGGTTGTTTGTCAAAGCAAAACCGTTGCTCTACTGCGCTGGTTGATCATTTTTTCGATGCTCAATGTTCCCATCCATCACGCCATCTTACTTGAAATAGCTCTCACAAACATTTTAGTCATAAAAAACAAGCAGTGAATGAACCAACTCCTGTGAAATAAATGGAGCAGCTCTTTCCTGCTTGTTTGCTTTTCCTTGAAGAGATACTCTCTCATGGGCACTGCTTTCTTCACATGATCACCCTTCAAAAGAAAGGACTCGGCCTTCTTTGGCGGTCAACATCCCCCGTTGCGGTGGCTGTAGCTGTAAATAAAGCTGGAGTGACATTTCTAATATCAGTTCTTTGTCTCCTTGTTGAAAAACGCCGTAATAATGGGTCTGTTCCCGTTTCTCTTCATATGTATGACTGACAAGGTAATACCCTTGTTCCATGGTTTCGTTGCGCTTTTTGGTTTCTGAAAGAAAACGGCGAATATGTTTATAAGTAAAGAGAATCAATAAAATGACAACTACTATTAATACTACATACCCCATTGCTTGTTTTACACCTCGATCGTTGATGTAGCAAAGGTCGGCTCCACACCAATACTGATCATCAAAGCAGCATCGACTTCACACATCACTTTATCATCTAAATGACAAACTTTTTCTTTCAACCGACTTTTGTCGATCGTGCGGATCTGTTCCATCAAAATGACGGAGTCTTTGCCAATCCCTGTGCAAGAAGCGGAAATCCCAATGTGGGTTGGTAATTTCGGCTTCGCCATTTTTGCCGTGATCGCCGCAATGATCACGGTGGGACTGAAGTGATTGCCCAAGTCATTTTGAATGATCAAGACCGGTCGTATTCCGCCTTGCTCCGATCCAACGACTGGTGAAAGATCGGCAAAATAAATATCTCCCCTTTTTACCATAGGACCACCCTAACTTTTATATTCTCGCGGAACCCTTGCTGAGAGGGTGCACGCTACTTCATAGTGAATCGTTTCTAACTGGTCTGCAACATCCTGCATCGTAATTCGTTTCCCATGATTCTCACCAATCAACGTGACCGTTGTACCGACAGCAAAGGCTCGCGGCAAACGAATCATCAGTTGATCCATACACACCCGACCGACGATTTCACAAGGTTCACCTTCTACTAAGAGTGAGAAGCCTTGCATTTTTCGTAACCAGCCATCCGCATAACCGATAGGCACAGTGCCGATCCATTCCTGATGGGGCGTGATATATGTCTCACCATAGCCAATCCCCGCTCCTTTTTCAAGTAATTTCACTTGGATCAGTTCAGAAACAAGTGAAAGGGCTGGTTTTAAGGAAAATGGTTCCTTCAATGCATGACCTGACGGATTCAATCCATACATCGCGATCCCAAAACGGACCATATTCCCAACGGCCTCTTTGTGCCACAAGGAGGTCGCGCTATTGCCTGTATGTATATATGTCGGCAAATAAGGCAAAACAGTTAAGACTTCTTTAAACCGCTGGTGCTGTGTTTCCCAATAAGTTGTATCAGCTTGATCGGCTGTGGAGAAATGGGTAAAGATTCCTTCCCAATCAAATGTGGGATGAGTTTCCAACCAAAGAACGGCTTGAAGCACTTCTTCTGGGGTCAAAAAACCGATTCTCCCCATGCCGGTATCCACTTTGACATGTACTTTAAGCGGTGTCTTTATAGGATTCTCTTCCAAATAAGTACCGGCTTCTACCAACCAGTCCATCGAAGCGACTGGAAAAGAAAAATCGTATTCTGCAAGTAAGGGAATATCTTGCACGTTCACAACCCCTAAAATCAGCAGCGGGTCAGTGATTCCTGCTTCTCGCAATTCGATTGCCTCATCGATCGTCGCAACGCAAAAACCGGCTGCACCGCCTTCTTTGGCTGCTTGAGCAGTTTGTACCGCTCCGTGCCCGTACCCATTGGCTTTTACCACCGCAAAAAGAAACGTCTCGCTTGGTAAGTGAGCAATCTCATTTTTGATGTTTTCGGTAATCGCGGTCGTATCAATAATCGCTTTCGTTGGTCTATGGTAAGCAACCACCATTTCCAGTTCCTTCTTTCTACTAATGCTTGATCAGACAAACAAATTAAGTTGGTTTTATGTAGTCGGCTGTTCGTCCATAAAGTATCGTCGTTTTTTCACCAAGTGACGACTTCCACTCAGGTTACTCACTATCCGATACTTCTAAGATAATTTGTGCAAAGGCAGTATCATTTGTATGGGTGATACTGACAAACGTTTTTTCTAAAGGGTGCGGTGCTTTGGTAACGATCGGTGCACCGAATTCATTGGTCAAGACTTCAATATCATGAAAAGAAACTTTGCCGATCCCCGTCCCCCAAGCTTTGGAGAACGCTTCTTTGCAGGCATAGCGCCCCCCGATGAACTCTACCTGACGTTTCAGGGGCAAACGGGCAAATAATTTTGCTTCCTTCTCTGTTAAAATACGCGTTATAAACTGAGGTTTTTTTTCAATTAATTCTTTCATTCGAGGCAGCTCGACTGCATCGATCCCGATTCCTTTAATCATTCTTCTCGCTACCTTTACTTAAGATAGGGGTTTCCAAATTGGAATTGGCCCTTGTTTAGCTAGTTACCATTCTACCAAAAAAATGGCGAATTACCATTCAAATCTGACGAGTTTATACGGAGATTAAGATTTTCAATTGCTCGTATTTGTTTTTTATATAAAAAAGACCTTGCAAGTTTCCTTACAAGGTCCACAAACTCAATTAGTCTTGGTTATTTCTGATAACGAAACCGCGTTTTTTGTCGTTGCTACGGCGATTGTTTTTACGGGCACCATCTTTTGAATAGTTACCACGGGCTTTATTGCCGTTGCCGCCGCCACGGTTCCCACCGTTTTCTTTGCGGTTACGATTGCCGCCATTGCTGTTATTGCTGCGACGTCCGTTTTTATTGAATGATTTTTTTCCTTGAGGTAATGGGCGTTCTGGTGTGATTTTGACTGGTTCTAAATCAGCTGGATCTTTCGCCATTGTTTTTAGAAGCAGTGCTGCTAAATCTTGTGCAGAATAACGTTCCAAAAGATCGTCGGCTGCTTGCAAGTATTTATCCAAACCATTTTCATCCAATTTTGTTTCAACAGATTCGATTGCGGCACCTAATTGACCTTTAAAAGCTTCTTTTTCGGTTGGTGGGCGCATTGGTGTCATCCGTTTTTTCGTTAAGTTTTCAATGACATGCAAGTAGCTCATTTCGTTTGGTGTAACGAAAGTCACTGACATTCCGCCTTTTCCGGCACGACCTGTACGTCCGATCCGGTGAACATAGCTTTCAGGATCTTGAGGGATATCGTAGTTGTAAACGTGTGTAACACCAGAAATATCTAATCCGCGAGCTGCTACGTCTGTGGCAACTAAGATATCTAATTGACCACTCTTAAATGAACGTAAAACGCTCATCCGTTTTTGTTGAGAAAGGTCCCCATGAATGCCTTCAGCTTTGTAGCCACGGGCTTCTAAACCACGTGCCAATTCATCAACACGACGTTTCGTACGACCGAAAACGATCGTCAATTCTGGTGATTGCACATCCAACAAACGAGTCATGACATCGAATTTTTCGTAATCTTTTGAGCGAACATAGTATTGATCAATCAAATCAGCGGTCATTTCTTTGGCTTTGATTTGAACATGTTCAGGCTCTTTCATGAATTTCACGCCGATATTTTTGATTGCTGGCGGCATTGTTGCTGAAAATAGCAACGTTTGACGAACATCTGGCACTTGGCTGATGATTTTTTCAATATCTTCCAAGAAGCCCATGTTCAACATTTCGTCTGCTTCATCTAATACAAGCGTTTCAACCGTACCTAATTTTAAGGTGTGGCGGTTGATATGGTCTAACATACGTCCTGGCGTACCAACTACGATATGGGGACGATCTTTTAATTGACGGATTTGACGGCCGATATCGGCTCCACCGTAAACTGCTTGAACGCGAATTTTTTTGTCTTTACCAAGACGATACAATTCTTCTTGGGTTTGGATCGCTAATTCACGGGTTGGGGCAATCACTAATCCTTGTAGTTGATGGTTCGCTGGGTCGATTTTTTCTAACATTGGCAAACCAAATGCGGCGGTTTTACCAGTACCGGTCTGTGCTTGACCGATCACGTCTTTGCCTGCTAAGGCTAATGGAATCGTTGCTTCTTGGATGGGTGTTGCTTCTTCAAAGCCGGCACGCTCAACAGAAGTCAATAATTCGTTGGATAATTCTAGATCTTTAAATTTCAAATGGATCCTCCTAGGCTGGTCATCTTTTCGATGCCTGTTTTTCTATCATCGAAGCGTAGGTTAGTTCTTCAGAAACACAAGAGTAGTCCCATTTACTCTTATCTTTCTCTCGGTACCGAAAAACCGCTTCACGAAGGCATTATAAAAGGCTAAAACAAGTGTTGTTTGTCTCAGCCATCATTTTATCTCAAAACGTCAATGTTTTTTACAGTAATCATTCTGTGCTTCATCTTTCGGCGTTAGATAAGTATAACACGTTTTGAAAGTTTCAGCAAGATTTCAACTCCGCTTTACATTCCTTTTAGTGCATCAACGACTTCGCTCAAGCCCATGCCATTGCTCCCTTTGATTACCAAGCTGTCGGAAGGTTCTAAAGTTTCCTTTAAGGAGGCGATCAGTTGTAGTTTTTCATCTGTCGCAAAATAGCGCACCTTGTCAGCAAGTGGTGACTGAGCTAGTCGTTTTTGCAATGCTTGCATTTCTTTGCCATAAAGAAAAACTAGTTGGAACGAGCCATCTAAATGTGCGGCCATCTGCTCGTGCATTTGTGCAGAATCTGGTCCTAATTCAAGCATATCTGCCAATACGGCGATCCGTCTTCCTTCTAACGGCAATTTGCGGAAACTATCCAATACGAGACCCATGGCAGTCGGATTGGCATTGTAAATATCGCTCAAAATCGCTGCTCCATTACCGGCAGTCACCCATTGGGTCCGATTTTTCGTTAATTGAAAATGCGCCAAGCCCTCCTTGATGGCTTCATTTGATACACCAAAATGACGTCCTAAACCAATCGCGATCAAGGCATTTTTGACATTATAACCGCCTAATACCGGTAAGGTAAAAGTCTTACCTGCTACCGTAAAAATCGTTTGATCTTGCGATTCCTCTACGATGTCTCCTTGCAGATCTCCCTCTGTTAAGCCAAAAGTTTCAATGGGCTGCGTCAAGTTAGGAACAAAGGGGTCTAACAATGGTTCATCCGCCGGCATCATAAAGAAGCCGTCTTTTTTCAATCCTGCGGTGATCTCCATTTTGGCTTTGGCGATCCCTTCTCTGGACCCTAAGTTTTCAATGTGGGCTTCGCCAATCAACGTGATCGCCGCTGCATCAGGTTCTGCTAAGCGCGAAAGGACTTCGATCTCTCCTGCATGGTCCATTCCCATTTCTAAAATCAACACTTGCGTATCTTCTGGTGCATGCAAGATAGTCAAAGGCACGCCTAGTTCATTGTTATGGTTACCTTGAGTTTTGTAGGTCTGGTATTTTTGTGCCATAACCGCGTCTACCATATCTTTTGTGGTTGTTTTCCCATTACTTCCGGTAATAGCGATGATTTTTGGCGCAAGTTTTTCTTTGTAGGCTCGTGCTAACTGTTGGAACGCTTTGACAGTATCCTTGACGGGTATCACAAGGATGCCTTGCGGTGGTTGGATGGTGGGATGACTCCACAATGTCGCGATCGCACCATTGTCTTTGGCTTGTTGGGCAAATTCATGTCCATCCCGAGTCCCCGCCAAGGGAACAAAAAGACTGTTTTCTTTGATTAGACGGCTGTCAAACTCCACAGAGGCAAGTGGTGTCTCATTTTCAATTGGCTGACCAAATACGGCAGCGGCTTCTTTTACAGTAAAATTCATCAGTTTCGCTCCTTTTTTACAAAAAAAGAAAGCACAAGATCGCTTCAAGTATTTTCCTTGAGTTGAGCTGGCTTTCTTCCTGCTATTTATTCTGCTTCTTTTTCATTCTCTGCTTCAACTTCTGCTTCTTCCACATTCGTCAAGAAAGAACGTCTTTGGTTGAAACGATTCATCCCTAATTGGATCAATTCTTCAATCAAATCACCATACGGCAATCCGGTCTTTTCCCATAGCAATGGGTACATGCTGAATTCAGTGAATCCCGGCATCGTGTTTAGCTCATTTAAAAAGAGCTCGTTTTTATTGGTCAAAAAGAAATCACAACGGCTCAATCCACTGCCGCCTAACATCGTATAGGCTTTTTTCGCAAACTCTTGGGCTTTGGCTTGTGTTTCTTCGGGAATTTGCGCAGGAATCTGCATCTCGATTCGGTTGTCAATGTATTTGGAATTGTAATCATAAAACGCAACATCTTTTACGATTTCTCCCGGCATGGTGGTCCGCACGTCTTCGTTTCCAAGAACAGCGACTTCGATCTCACGGGCTTCGATTCCTTGTTCAACGATCGCTCGGGTATCGTAGCGATACGCTTCTTGCAACGCATTTTGCAGTTCTTCGCGGTTCTCGGCTTTCGAGATACCGACACTTGATCCCATGTTGGCTGGTTTGACAAACATCGGATAAAGGAGACTGCCTTCGCATTGATCGAAAATCTTTTTCGGATTTTCTTTCCACGCATTTTTCAAGACTGGTACATACGGAACTTGCGGAATTCCCGCAGCTTGCAAGATGTACTTGGTCATGATTTTGTCCATCCCACAGGCACTAGTCAAGACACCAGCACCGACATAAGGCATTCCGATGGTTTCTAAAAACCCTTGGATCGTGCCGTCTTCGCCGTTTGGTCCATGGAGCAATGGAAAGACGATCGCGTCTTCTTCATAGATGGCCCCAGGTGAAATTTCTTCCCCTTTGGTCTCTTCGTTGGTCAATGCCAAAGTATCTGGTGACGTTGGCGCCTCAGACAATAATGGGCCTTTTAACCAGCGTCCTTCTTTAGTGATCATTACTAATTGAACTTGGTAGTAATTATAATATACAGCATTAACAACTGAAAAAGCGGATAACAGTGATACCTCATGCTCTGCACTGCGTCCCCCGTATAATAAAATGATTTTCAAAAGAATTTCCTCCTGTATTCATTGATTCTACCAAACTAAGTCTTCCACATTTTAGCACAAAATCGACCAACCGGCATTAAATCTTGCAGAAATTTCTTTAAGCTTACACAGTCGTTAGTTGAATGTTTTTCATTTTGTCAGTACTATGAATATATCACGGCACGTTTAAAGAGGTGGGACCTATGACAGAACAAACTGCTCCTTCTAGAAAAGGACGATTAAAACAAATCCTTCAAGTCTTTTTGAAATACAAAGTCGTTCAAAATATCAGCAAACAGCAGCATCCCGAAATGGTGCGTCAAGCGTTTGAAGAATTAGGACCAACATTTATCAAAATCGGGCAGATGCTTTCGGTCCGCAATGACCTACTTTCCAGCACTTTCGTTGATGCCTTCAAGCAGTTACAAGACAATGTCAAAAGCGATCCATTTCCCAAGGTCAAAGCACTGCTGGAAGCAGAACTACAGCAGCCACTAACGAAAGTTTTTTCCGCTTTTGATGAAATCCCAGTCGCCTCAGCTTCCATCGGACAAGCCCACCGAGCAAACTTGATCAGCGGCAAAGAAGTGATCGTCAAAGTGCAGCATCCGGGAATCATTGCGGCGATTCAAGTGGATCTCGATCTTTTTGAAAAGGCTCTACCGTTGGTTCGTGCAATTCCAGAAGCCAATGTGGTGGATTTAAAAAGCGTGTTAAGCGAAGTCAGACGATCCCTTGCCAATGAAACAAATTTTTTACAAGAGATGAAAAATGCGCAGGAATTCTACCGTAACAATCACCAAAACCCGCAATTGGCATTGCCAAAAGTTTATCCCGAATGGTGCACCCAAAAAGTATTAGTCATGGATTACATGGCCGGTGAAAGTTTGAACTGCTTGCTGACCCGCAGCAATCAAGATATCGTTTATGACAATCAGTCCGTGAAAGCAGTGAAAAAACAAGTGGGAACGCTATTAGTCGAAAACTTTATGAAGCAAGTCTTTGAAGATGGCTTCTTTCACGCTGATCCGCATCCTGGCAATCTTTTTTTACATGTCTTCACAGATCAAACCAACCGACCAAAACCATTCCAAGTCAAACAGCGCGTCGGTGTCCTCGGCGGTGTTGATTATTCATTGAAGTGGCAAGAAGAAGCGATTATGCCGCCTTACCAAGTGATTTTCTTAGATTTTGGGATGATGGGACATTTGGATCAGTCATTACGCAGTCGCTTAGCTGATGCATTGATTGCTTTGTATACCCAAGACACCCAAGAAGTCGGCAAAGCTGTCTTGCGTTTGTGCAACAGCAGCGGCAGTTCCTTTGATGAAGTCGCCTTCTATCAGGATCTTCAAAAATTTGTTGAAAACTACTATAATATGCCGCTAAAGGATATCGACTTGCAAAAAGTGATGGGGGAAGTCATCACGATCTGCCATGATAACCAACTGCAGATGCATCGAGACATCACCTTGCTGATTAAGGCTTTTGGCACCTTGGAAGGTGTGATCAAAGCCTTAGACCCCGAATTATCAATGATGGAAGTCACTCAGCCTTTTGCACAAAAATATTTCTTACAGCAGCTGAGTATTGAAGACGAGGTGAAAAAAAGCGCCTTGGCAACCGCAAAAAGCTTGCGGGCACTTAGCCATCTTCCTGATCGGACCTTGGCTGTCTTAGACACTTTTGCCACTGGTAAACACCGGTTAAATTTAGAGATCCGCGAACAAAAACAGCTATTGGACCGCTTTGATCAGATGGTCAATCGACTGGTAATCGGTATTATTCTAGCTGCGGTCATCCTTGGCTCTTCCTTATTGGTGGTCGCCAGCCCGCAACAAGGAGCTTTCGTCCATCAGATGGGGATCTTCGGGTATACCTTGGCATTTTTCGCAATCGTAGCTTTAGTCGGCAAATACTTCTATGATCGTTTTCGTAAGAAATAAATAAGCACCTTCAATTCCCGTGTTTCATGCAGAAGCTGGGTCTTGAGGGTGCTTATTTTGCAAGGGTCTGTCGCAATTCGTTTTCAAAGATTCGTTTGAAGGCTTCCCGATCCTCTTTCGTAAAGGGCTTCGGTCCTTTTGTGCGCTTGCCTGCTTTACGCATCTGCGCACCTAAGTAGCGTTGACCTAATAAAAAATCGATCGTTTCTGGCAAATACTCTATACCGTTATGGTGAAAAACTCGTGCTTTTTTGGGCAAGACTAACGAAGCTAAGCCATAATCTTGGGTGACGAGAAAATCGCCGGGTTCTATTTCCTTCACGATTTCATAATCCGCGCGATCCGAGCCTTTGTCGACATAGACAAAGTGAACGTGGGCGGGATAGTCTTTGGTCGTATAATGATCGACACTGGTCACGATTACTACCGGCAGCTGATACTGCTGAGCCAGCTCGATCACTTCATTTTTCACCGGCGAACCGTCGCCGTCAATAAAAAGCCGCATCTGCTTGCTCCTCTCAAAAGTTCCTTCTTTTACAATTACTTCTATTGTAAGAGGAGCACCTAGAAGATGCAAGCAGACTTTGCGGTATTTTCATTTCAGTCTTGCTCAATGAGGGAATAAGAATGACGATCTTTGTCTCACTAACTAGCAGTTACCATACGCAAAGCTCACCTTTCAATTTTAGAAAATGCTCGTTCCTTCAACTCATAAACGACATCGCAAGCCTTTGCTACTTCTTGTTCATGGGTCACTAAGATGATACATTTTTTTTGCTCATGGGCAATTTCTTGAAACAGTTTGACGATTTCTTTAGATGTCGTTTCATCCAAATTTCCAGTCGGTTCATCGGCTACGATCAGCTCATGTTCACAGCACAACGCGCGAACGATAGCGACCCGCTGCTGTTGCCCACCCGATAATTGGGTCACTTTTTTCAGTGCCAGCTCTTCCGTGATGCCAACTTTGGCTAAGTTGGCTAAAGCATAGGCCTTTTTATCGGCTTGCTGCGACTTCGCGATCGCCATGGCTGTGATCACATTGTCCAGTGCCGACATATAAGGCAATAGATTATACGCTTGGAACACGATGGAAACATCTTTGCGGCGGTATTCTCGCAGCCCGATTTTCGCTAACGTTTCTTCGTTGTAAAGGATCTTTCCTTCTTTCGGGGTATCTAGGCCCGTGATCAGCGACAGGAAGGTTGTTTTCCCCGATCCGCTGGAACCTAAGATCGCATACATCCTGCCAGGTTCAAAGGTCAAATCAACGTCACGAAACAGCGCTTCTGCTTCGCTTTGATACCAATATCCTAATTGTTCTGTTCGTAATGTCATGTCGTTCCTCCTAAGAAACCAAGATTTTTTTCGGATTCAACCGCAAAATGCCCGCGGAAGAGAGTAAGATCGAGCCAAAACTGATCCCTAGACCGAGTAATGCCAATAGACCAATTTGTTGAGGGGAAACGGTGATTTCTAAGGACTCCACTTCTGCTGATTGGGTGAAGGATGGGAAAGAGCCCCCACGATTTCCGCCCATTTGCGGCATCTCCGCGCCTCCAGGACCAGCGTTTTCAGTGGCTGCTTGGTCAGTCGTTTCTGTTTGTTGTGCCAATAATTGCTCTCCGACGGCATTCCCGACAAGATTGCCGCTAGCGGCCGCAATCCCTAAAGCAAACACCATACAGACAAAAATCTCTGTGAAAAATTGTAGGATCACTTTGGCCCGTGACTCGCCTAAAGAGAGCAATACGCCAATCTCATAGCGACGTTCCCGAATCGACATCATCACGATCAACGTCAAAATAATGATACCGGCAGCAGCAACTAACACAATAATATTTTTTGCAAAGCTAGCGACATTATTCAATGGTGTCAGCATCGACTGATACATTTGATCGTTGGTTTGAATGCTGTAGGTTTCTGTATCGATCAACCCTTCCGCTTCTTCCACGAATGCTGTCATCTCAGACGGATCACTCAAGGTATAGGTTGCCGAGTCAATGGTGTCCTCATTGCCGCTCAACGTATTGGCAAGGGTATAAGAAGCAAAGATCGTGTTGGCTGGATTGAGAAAGTTGAACATTTGGCTCATGCTGTTGCCTACTTCACTCGTTTCATAGATTCCCTTGATCGTCACTTCGACTTCATTGTCCTCTGCATCAGTGATCGAAAACGTATCTCCGACTGCCAAATCATTTGCTTCAGCCAACGAGGATTCGATCAGTACTTGGTTCGTGCCTTCATCCTCAGAAGTAATGCCTTCTCCATCCGTGATCGTCGCTGTTCCTTCCGAAAAAGTCGTATACGCCGCACTAGTTGATACACCAGTGATTTGGAAATCACCCGTACTCATATTCCCACCAGGCATTCCTCCTGGCATACCGTCCATTTGCCCCGTCTCGCTGCTATCGGTTGCTTCTGACTCTGTCGATGAGTCACTGCTGGAGATCGGTTCGATCCCGCTGACGGCATCAGCAGAGGTGCTGACTTCAAAACTATATGAGGCAACCCCGTCTAAATCGGCGATCGCTTGGGCATCAGTAATCGCTACTGGTGTCGATTGAAAACTCCCTGGATCTGGTCGGGTGCTTTGGTCATCGCTGTCAGAAGAAGAGCTCCTTTGCTGAAAAGCCTGCTCGCGGTTTGCTTGCAACGTCACAGTTGCGCCAACACTTTTCTGGGCATTTTCAGTCGCTACTAGTGCCGCACTGCGAATCGTCAGACCCGCCAATACAAAAATCAAGATTGCAGAAAATACGGCGATCAGCAACAGGCTCCGGCCTTTTTTCGCCCATAAACTTTGGAGACCTCGTTTCAAAAAATTCATCTTTGTTCCTCCTGAATAGCTATTTATTGTCTTTCGACTATAAGGATCCTAGCTTAAATTGACCTTAAACCGTCTCCTGATTTTTTGAATCATAGAAACAGACCGCAACGACTGCCTGCGATCTGTTCGATTTATTGATAACCATTTGGTGATGATCGGTGAAACTTCAACTAACGACCAAAACCATCGCCCATCTGATTGGTTGTCGCTGTTGCACCTGATTGGGTCAAGTTAGCGATAGTATCCGTGACGGACAATGTTCCTAACTCTGTCCCATCACTGAGGGTTCCGCCAGCATAATAACCGGAGACTGCTTGTGCATCATTCGTCCCACCACTGACCAACGTATAGCTGCTATCGGTCAAATCTGGGCTGGAAAGAACCACGTGTTGGTAGCTTTTGCTTGGGGCATAGGACAAGATCGTCTGACCTTGACTGTCCTTTAAGGTCACTAGGGTCTCGGCTGATTGGGTTTGATCGAAACTGATTCCGATCGACTGTTGACTACCACCGCTAACGTTCATGGCCATATCGGTCGTGCCTGCCGCTAACAAGACGCCGCCGGTGAGTTCAAATGTTCCGTTATAGTCCAAAGCACCATTGCCACCGGTCGTTGGACCATTTACGATGACGACGCCATCACTCATGGTGACATTGCCATTACTATCCAGGCCATCCCCTTCGGCATCAATGACCAACGTTCCACCAGTGATCGTGATCTGTTTACTGTCATCCGCGGTATCGCCGCCGCCAGGGCCGCCACCAAAACTGTCTTGACCAAATTGTCCCGTTGTTTCATCCGTATCACTGCCGCCACCGGCATTGATCCCGTCGTCGCTAGCCACGACGTGTGTCGTGCCACCAGCAATCGTGATTACACTTGCTTCTAATCCTTCATAGGATTCTTCGATAGAAATCGTTCCGTCGGAGATCGTCAATTCATTGTCGGCGTGGATCCCATCATCGCCACTGCTGGCAGTGATCGTGCCACCTGCAATGTTGATCGTATCATTGGCATGCAGGCTATCATCCGCACTATCGATCGCAAAGGTGCCGCTGCTGATGGTCATCGCACCGCCAGCTTTCAATCCTTTGTAACTTTCATCCGTCACTAGCGACTGACTTTGGGCTCCGTCAGCCGTTTTGATCGTAATATCAGCTGATTGGATGCTTAAATTTGTTTCTGCTTGGATCCCGTCACGACCACTTTGGATCGTAAAGGTACCACCATCAATCGCAACGTAGCCTTTTTCCGCATCTTCCGTATTATTCGCTTGGATGCCATCTCCCTCAGTGGTGTTCAGTGTGTAGTTCCCCGCCAAGATCGACACGGAATCTTTTCCTTTGATGGCATTGTTTTTCGCTGTGATTTCAATCGTCCCCCCTGCTAAAACCAAATCATCTTTGCTGCGCAATCCGTTGCTGTAATTTCCTGTGATCACCAACGTCCCATCGCCGTTGATGGACAAATCTTCTTTACTATAAAAGGCAGCATCTGGTTCTGTCTCGCCTTCAGCCAAGGTGTAGCTGCTGCCATCCGTCAGAGTATTCGTCGTATCACTGGCTAAGGTCGTGATGACTTTTTCTGCTTGTTCGATGACGACGGCCGCCCCGTCTTCATTGGTGATCGTGACACCGGCAAAGATCAGATGGACTTTTTCTTCTTTGTTGACGTTGACAACCAGTTGGCCATTACTTAACGACCCGCTGACGACATAGGTGCCGGCTTGGGTGATCGTCACGGTTTGGTCTTCCACTGAAACGCCATCAACAGCCGTCGTGTCGCTGCCATTCAATTCAAGTTGCGTAGCAGTTGCCTCATCGTAGGAAGCATCAACATCTTCTTTTTCGTAACTACCGTAATAGTCCACAGAATCATCAAGGGTCGTTGAAACGTTGGTCACTGCGGCAGAACCGGAAACTGCTGCTGCGGAACTGGAACTGCTGCTCGTGCTAGTACTATCGGTTTGCCCGCAAGCGCCTAAGAGCAGCGATGAGAGCAAGAGTGGATAAATGAGTTTTTTCATAAAAGGTTCCTCCTTCTACAGCTCATCGCGGTTAGCGGTGAGCTTGCCTAAAACAACAGGTAAATTGCCATTACGAACCCGAACTTCATCAATGATTTGCTTTTCTTGCGCTTGGTCTTTTAACAGCAACTGATAGCGCAATTCATACAAGCTTCCCATCGTCGTCGTTCGAACCGATGTCAGTTTGGCAGAATGCGTATATTTTTCAAAGAGATCATCGAATAATTGTGGATAATCCAAATCTTCCGGAATCGTGACCTTCAGTTCCCGTTCACTCGTGGCTTGTCGATCGCCAAAGGGCATCGTATATAAAAGGGTCAAGAAAAGCGCCACGATAATGGAAAAAATGACAACATAGCCGACATACCCCATCCCAGTTGCCAGACCGATCCCCATCGACCAAAAGACGCTGGTAATCTCTCTAGAACCCCCGGGAACCGAGCGGAAACGAATCAAACTGAAGGCACCTAAGATCGCCACCCCTGTGCCAAGATTGCCGTTGACTAGCATGATCACCGATTGAACGAGAATCGGTAAGACTGCCAAGGTAATGACGAAGTTTTTCGTATAGACATTGCGGATCATATGGATCGCTGCCACTAATAATCCTAAAAGCAATGAGGCGGCGATACAGATCAATAAGCTACTCCATTCAAGGGTGCTCGTATCGCCAGAAAATAGACTAGATAACATGTAACCGTTCCTCCTTCTTGAATAAATGCCGTTGATAGGTTTGGGCATATTTTGAAAAGCTGCCTTTGCGCACACTGTATTTGTTCAGCAGTTCCACAAACCATATTGGATAAGAGCCGAGGGCTTTGACTTCCATCAACACTCCGACTTCCGGTGCTACTAGTGCACCGTCACTACCGGAACCTAACATGAGATCGCAGGTGCGAAAGCGAATGTTTTGATCGAACGTCACGCGAAATTCACTATCATCATCAACAAACAGCGACAGGCGATCATAGGCAATCAAGACTTTCGGTAGCAGGTCCGGGTTTTTCTTAAATAACCAGTGGATCTCCGCGGCGATTTGCGGGGCTTCCTCCATTGCCGGCAAGACCCCCGTTTGCAACCAGCGGCAATAGTCAGCATAGGGCATCGGAACGCGGCGTTTGTAGACCACGCCACTGACTTTCTTCTTGATCTCTAAAAAAATCAACTGTTGCTCTGTCGGTACCCCATAGCTGCGGACCCGAAATTTTTCTTTGTATTTCGGTTTGTCCATCGAATGACGAATAAAGCGGTAATCCTGGGTATCATAATACAAGGACATAATCGTGTGTTGCCCATATTCATCGATCGCCATTTTTTGCTGCAACTCGCCAAGAAATGCTGGAAATTGCTCCTTAGTCAATAGATATTTCGTCTCTTTTCTTTGAAAGACTTTTTTTAATTTCATAAAATGTTCCTCCCTTGAAATCCATGCACTGAATTTACGGCAGCTATCTTAAATGCAGCTTAAGACAAAACAGTTTTTTTAAGCATTTTTTATGCTATTCGTGCTATTCTTATCCTTAAAGAGGTGGGAACATGATTAAATTATTAGTAATCGAAGATGACAAAACATTATCTGAAAATATGAAAGAGATCGTCAGCGAAATCGGTGAAGTCACGCAAGCATATGATGGCAGTGAAGGCTTGTACGAGGCGGAAACGGGGATCTATGACTTGATTATTCTTGACTTGATGATGCCTGAGATGAACGGCTATGAGGTGCTTTCAGCATTACGAAAAAAAGGACTCCAAACACCCGTCCTGATTTTAACAGCCAAAGACGGCTTAGAAGACAAAGTAACCGGCTTTCAAAAAGGGGCTGATGATTATTTGACCAAGCCTTTTTATCGGGAAGAATTATTGATGCGGATCAAAGCGTTGCTAAAACGCTCCTTAGGTTTGTTCAATGAAAATACACTGGAATATAATGGGTTGCTCTGTAACCTTGGCACCAACGAGGTCAGCTATCAAGGGGAGCTTTTACCGATTCAAGGGAAAGAATTTGAGCTACTGCTCTATTTTCTACAAAATAGAAACATTATTTTGACCAAGGAACAGATTTTTGATCGCATCTGGGGGTTCGATTCAGAAACGACCCTGACTGTCGTAGAAGTCTACATGAGCAATCTGCGAAAACACTTGCGCCAGACAGGAATCGACAAAGAGATCCGTACGTTGCGAAATGTCGGCTATATTATGCAAGGAGCCTAGTCTATGAATAAAGAACGCTCTAAGAGACAACGGCTGCACTCCTTTCTCCTAAATGTCAGTGCCTTTGCTTTGGTCTTCTTACTTTTAGGAACGATCGTGCTCCAATTATTCAACCAATCGGCTTATCGTCAAACCGATATTTCTTTGGAACAAGCAGTCAAAGATACCCGCTTGATCCAAGCTGAGATCAGCGCTTCACAATCCAATCTAGAGGTATTGCCACCAGATAGTGCAATGCCGAAGATCCCTGGTACCAATCGCTTCAACACCCAGTTGATCCTCTGGTCTGAGGACGGCGAGATTTTAAACAAACAGACTTTAGGCGGCCGTTTTTCACAATTGGCAAGTCTATCTTTAGATACGAGCCATTTAGACAGTATCACGTCTTTTTCAGTGGTGGATCAGTCCTTGTCAGAGGAAGAAGAGACACTTTTGTTTCGCTCAATCACCACCAAAGCCCCAACCAATGACGCCGGGGTCGGCTATATCCAAGTCTTAGCGAACACCAATCAAATCAAAAATGCCATGAACAATTTCCAAACCATCTTGATTTTATCGATGATTTTTTTCTGGATTCTCTCGATCGGGATCAGCTACTTGCTTTCCAGCTTGAACATGCGCCCAATTTTAGCCTCGTGGAAGAAACAACAAGAATTTGTCGAAAATGCTTCTCACGAGCTGCGCACACCATTGACGATCATTCAAAATAGTCTGGAGCGCCTGTTTACCAAGCCCAATCATACGATCATTGAAGAATCTGAAAGCATTGCACAAGCGTTAGCGGAAACCCGACGGCTAACTGGATTAACGGCAGATCTACTAACGATTGCCCGCAGTGATTCCAATCAACTGCTGTTAACGAAAGAAACCGTCGAATTAGTTCCTTTTATCGATGACTTAGTCAAACCTTTCAAAGAAATTGCCGAACTGGATCAAAAACATTTTATTGTCGAAAATTTTGCCAAAACGACCGCTTGCTTTGATCAAAAGAAAATTCATCAAGTCCTCGTGATTCTCCTAGATAATGCCTTAAAATATACCAGCAGTGGTGATAAAATTACGCTCTTATCGGAGATTTCTAACAAGCAATGGCTGATCGAGGTCAAAAACACGGGACCAACTATTTCCGATGAAGAGAAAGCTCGCATCTTTGACCGCTTCTACCGCGAGGATCGTTCTCGCTCCAAGGAGACCGGCGGCTATGGTTTAGGCTTAGCGATCGCCAAGCAAATCGTCGAAGAGCACAAAGGACAAATTCTGGTCAAAGATCTGCAGCCACGAGGGGTTATTTTTCAGATTCGCTTACCTAAAGAAGGATAAAGGAGAAAAAAATGCAGGTCATCACCCTTAAAGAACACCCTGAATACTTAGCAGAAGCGATCCGTTACTTCCAAAAACAGTGGGCTGGCCCCGATTCCCTCATGGTTTATGAAGACAGCCTGACCCATAGTTTTTCAACAAGCATTTTGCCGCAATGGCTACTGCTGGTCAACGATGAGATGGCATCCGACGGACCTTATCAAATCATCGGCTGCGGCGGCTTGATCCCCAACGACTTCATCAGTCGGATGGATTTGACGCCTTGGCTTTGCGCCTTGTATGTGGACCCTTTGTGGCGTGGCCAAGGCGGTGCCCGCCTTTTGATCGAAACAGCTAAACAGCGCGCTGCTGGAGCTGGTTTTGATTCTCTGTATCTATGTACGGATCTTTCTACTTTTTATGAGCAGTTTGCTTTCGAACCGATCGGCACTGGCTACCACCCTTGGGGAGAGCCTTCCACCATCTATCGCTGTTCTCTCACGTAAATAAACAAAAAAAAGCTGTGAACAAAATTGTTCACAGCTTTTTTCACTCACAGTACTATTGCTAGTAGAATACCCTATCTCCACAAAAGGAATATTCCGACACCCTACAAATCCGGTAGGTTGCTTACGCGGTGTGCCTCTGCTATCAATCTGGTCAGCTAATGCTAGACCTTCTCGACTCGTCGCATGAGGATTACTTTACCATAAAATTAGTCGGAATACTACTGTTTTTTTTTATAAAATCAAAAACTGCGGATAAACATCTTTCAAGAAAGAGCACTTATCAGCAGTTTTACATGAACCAGTTGTTTCTTCTCAAAAGAAACGTTCAAATCGATGGATTCAAGAAACCTTAGGATAAGAAGGTTGCCACTTTGGTCGTAATCAAATCAATGGCTACGTGGTTTTCGCCGCCTTCTGGTACGATGACATCAGCATACCGTTTTGTCGGTTCGATAAATTGATGATACATCGGTTTTACGACCGTCAAGTATTGTTCGATCACAGAATCCAACGTCCGGCCACGTTCTTCCATATCACGTTTGATTCGGCGAATAATCCGAATATCATCGTCTGTATCAACATAAAGTTTAATATCCATTAAATTACGTAATCGCTCATCTTCTAAAATCAAGATCCCTTCCAAGATAATGACTTCTTTGGGTTCTTGAATGATCGTTGCTTCGCTGCGGGTATGAGCGACATAATCATAGACAGGTTTTTCGATCGTTTGATATGCAAGCAGCTGCTGCAAGTGATCGATCAACAAATCAGTATCAAATGCAAAAGGATGGTCATAGTTGGTGTTCAACCGTTCTTCAAAGCTCAGATCACTTTGGTCTTTATAGTAGGAGTCTTGTTCAAGCATCATAATAGAATGGTTGGGGAAATGATTAAAGATCGCCCGACTCACGCTTGTTTTTCCACTACCTGATCCACCTGTCACACCAATAATAATGGGCTTGCCATTCGTCATTCAATTAACCTCTTTCATCTTAAAAAATTCACACTGGTTCTATTATAGCGAAAATTCGGCAAATTACTACTGTTTCTGTAGAATCAGTGCTGCAATAAAGGAAGTAATTGCTGCAAGCGTTCGATCTCAAAGGTAGGCTGAATCTCACCACTGTTTTTTTTCTTTGGATTAAACCAAATCGTGTCGATCCCTGCCAATTGTCCGCCTAAGATATCTGAAGTCAGTGAATCGCCAATAATGACTGTTTCTTGTTTTTTAACGTTTGGTATGCGGGCAAACACGTAGTCAAAATATTCTTTCATTGGTTTTTGATAACCCGTGTCTTCTGAAACAAAAATATCACGGAAATAGGGCTTCAATTTGGCATCTTCCAAGCGACGGTACTGGGTTTCAGAAACCCCGTTCGTAACCACGTATAGGTCAAAATGCTGCGCCAACTCCGCTAAGATCTCATCACTGTTGTCTAACAGTTTATGTCCTTCATTTAGAAATTCTCGGTACGCCAATTCAACTGCTGGACTATCGACCTGAATGCCTTGCGTTTCAAAAAACAAGCCGAAACGCTCATTGATGACTTGGTCTCTCGTGATTTTCCCTTGCTCAAACTGCTGCCACAAATCATGATTGATCGTTTGATAGCTTTGTTTGCGCTCTGGAGTCATTTCCAAGCCATGAGCTTCAAACAGTGCTTTTAAGGCTTGATCTTCGGTATCTTGAAAGTCGAGGATCGTGTCATCGACATCAAATAATAATGTTTTATACTTCATTTTCTCCCTCTTTCTCAGCGGAAATGCGCCGCCAGTCCTTTTAATTCTTCTTGCGTCAGCGAGCGATAACTGCCCACTGCTAAATCATCTGGTAGAACCAGCGAACCCATCGCTGTTCGTTTCAGCTGAATGACTTTTTTCCCTCGGGCTAAAAACATCTTTTTCACTTGATGGAACTTGCCTTCAGCAATTTCTAACGAAACAAAGGAATGATCCGCTCGGGCATCGATGATCGTTAGGGCAGCTGGTTTGCAAGTGACACCACCATGAAAGGTGATCCCTGCAGCAAATGCCGCCACATCCTCAGGAGTCACCAAGTCATTGACCACCACTTCATATCGCTTGGTCACCTTTTTGGTGGGATGCAGCAAGTCATAGCCTAACTGACCATTCGTCGTAACTAATACCAACCCTTCCGTGTCCCGATCCAATCGACCGACGGCATAAAGATCAGGATGTTGATCTTCGGGTGCAATCAAAGCGATCACTGTCTGGTGCTGTTGATCCAGATTGGCTGTAACGACACCCTTGGGCTTGTTGACGATATAATAGCGTTCCTGTGTTTCCAACTGCCGCCCCGCAACCATGATTTGATGCAAGCTGCTATCGACGTTGCGCTCGGGCCTTCGCTCAATCCTATGATCCACAAAGACTTTTCCTTGCTGAAACAACCGTTTCATCTCTTTCCGGGATGTATTCAATTGTTGCTCGATCACTTTATCTAAACGCATAAATTTTTCTCCATAGTGGCTATTATAGCTTAGGATTTAGCGAAAGGAAACTGCCAGGATTTCAAATGATTTGACTTTCTTTGTCTTTTTGCGTAAGGTTAAAGAGTAAAGTAAATATAGTTTCTCATACACAGCGTTATGACCTGGTGGAGAAAAGTTGAACCAAAACTTTCTGGGGCAGTTGTGTACACAACTGCCCTTTTGCGTGTTTTCACTCACGTACCACTTAATGTGCAGAGTTAACAAAATTTGCTTAAAAAATCTCGTTACTAACGAGAAAATTTTAGGAGGAATTGAGTTATGTCAGTATCATTAGAAGTTACGAAAAGAGAAGTTCGCCCACGTTCTTTACGGAACAAGTTGCGTCACGAAGGAAAAGTACCTGCAATTGTCAATGGGTACAAAGTAGAAAGCACACCGATTGCTGTCAATGCAGCAGAATTAGAAAAAATCTTGCGTGAAAATGGATTGAATACCGTAATCACGATCAGTTTAGAAGGCAAAAAAGTCAATACACTGATCAAAGAGTATCAATCAGATACCTTCACACGCAATTTAACCCACGTTGAATTCCTATCTGTCGATATGAATGAAGAAACAGAAGTAGAAGCAGAAGTAACCTTAATTGGTGAATCTGCTGGTGTCAAAGCTGGTGGTGTTTTAGCACAAAACTTGTATACAGTCGTTGTATCAGCAACACCAGACAAATTGCCTGAACGTGTTGAGATCGATGTGACGTCATTAGAGATCGGCGATTCATTAACAGTGGCTGATCTGCCTAAGAACGACGAGTACACGATCGTGACCGATCCAGAAGAACAAATCGTTGCGGTTACTGAACCACAAGAAATCTCTGAAGATGAAGAAGCCGGCGAAGCTGCTGAACCAGCAGTTATCGGTGAAGACGAAGAGTAATCATAGAACACCGTTCTTAAGACCACGTCTTCAATCAACAGACACTTCTAAGAAATGTAGGACTCTTGAAGGGATTTCCCTTCAAGAGTCCTTTTCATTCTTACGAAGAGCTGGTATGCTGCAACTGACTATTTCCCATTGAAAGACGTCTTTGGGAAAGCTTGGTCCAGCCAACCCAACAAATTTTTAAGAAAATAGTTAAAATGCGTCGCTGACCAAAAAGAAAAGCAGAAGTAGTTGCATTTTTGACGGTTCTTCATTATGATAAATAGACAAATTTGATGTTAATGGCAAGCCTACTTGAAGGAGGGGTTTATTATGTTTGAAACATTTGATGATCACCGCAGTCGTTACGCTTCTGGCGGTATTGTTCAAACACTACCTAGCGAACTGATCGATAGTATCTGGTTAATCATTGATCTTGATTTAAAAGGGTTTATTCCGTTGACAAATCTGCTCACTTTTGAAGTCCAAAACAATCATGGTCGTGTCACCCTGCTTTTTTCTCAAGCCCAAAGTCAAATCGAACTTGGTGTTGATCTACCGTACCGGTATTCCGACCTGTATCCCCAAAAAGTCTATGTATATGACGATGGGCAACGGCAAACGATTTTATTGCCTAGCGAGACTCGTTAACGCCCATTCGCCATTCTCTTTTTATAACGACACCTATATAAAAAACCACCCTTTTTATTTTAGAAGGTGTTTTTTTTTTGCATACCTCCTTTCATTTAATTCTGTCTAGCAGCAATTTCAAATAAATACTCGACAAAAACATCGTTTTTTATTACGTTTTATTGACTATTTTTTGCGAGTGAAAATAACGAATGAAGTTCCCTTATAATAAGGACAGTTGCAAAATTTAGCTGAAAGAGGTGCATGATGTTGAAAAATATCCTTGAAAAAGATATTATGCAAATGCTGCGACTCTCCACAACACTTTTAACCGAAAATCCCCTGCCTTTGAATAAAGCTGCTGCCGCCCAAAATATCTCTGTCAAAACGATCCGTCGGCTGCTGTCAAGCTATTTAAACGAGGACCCATTCTTCCACTATGATGTACAACAAGGGCACATTCGTGCAGACCGTCATTTGCAGCAATCAGCCAGTTGCTCCCTCCCCCATATGGAAATGATTGCTGCATTATTCACTAAAAGTGCAAATTATCAGCTACTCTTGCTCTTGTTAAAAATGCCGACTATTTCCTTTGCAGATCTCTACAAACGCTATTATCTCAGCCCATCCAGTTTGCATCGGCGCTTTTCATCCTTTTCTAACTTTTTAGCACCTTATCAACTAGCTATCGATCGCCGCAGTTATCCTTTAATCACTGGCAACGAACGACAACTGCGCTATGTGCTTTTTCGCCTTACCCTCTTAGCAAACCCAGCGCTTATCTCCCCCAATCAAGCGTTTCAGGAGCTGACACAAATCCATCAGTTACGGAAAACTGCTTTTTATCCCAACACATCAATCACGTTTACTCAACAAGTTTTTCCCAAACACTTTGTTCCAAGTTTCTACTTAGTCGGCGAACGCAGCTATTTGTTTTTATGGAAACAGCTTCTAACACTGGAGCCTTTCTATGTACCTGCAGAAGAATCTGGCTTCTTATGCCAAATCATCACCCCAGTTTTGAGACAGTATCCAATCGAGCAGCCGTTAGAGGTTCTTTTGCCGAAAATTTTCCAAGCCCATCTGCTGGGGGCATTATTGGAGGGCAATTTATTTGTCTACCCGCCATTAAATCCTCGCTTATCTGAACGTTCACAACGCTTGGTCCGTGCTTTCTTGACACAGCTTCCCCACTACGAAAAACTTTTAAAGAAGCATCCCGAGTTGCCCTTACTCTATGAATGCATTTGGCAAGACGTCTCTTTCTTCCAACCCATCATTGCCTTTCCGCAACAAAAAGAGCGCCCACTTGAATAGCGGTACGCTCTTTTTAAAATCATTTTACTATCAGTGAATTATTTTGCGTCAGCATCAACGATTTTCACTGAACCTTGCCATTGTTCTTCAACAAAGTCTTTGATTTCGTCTGAATGAAGCACTTCAATCAATTTCTTGATTTTGTCGCTATCTTCGTCACCACTGCGGACAGCGATCACGTTGACATAAGGAGAATTATCCGCTTCTAATAAAACAGAATCATCCGCTGGGTTCAAATCGATCCCGAATGCGAAGTTCGCATTGATGGCAATTAGGTCGGCTTCGTCGTTTTGATAAGCAGTCGCCAAAAGAGATGGATCGACGTCATGTTTAAATTCTAAGTTTTTCGGATTTTCAGCAATATCATCAAAGGTTGCCGTTTCTGTATCAACGCCGTCTTTTAAGGTAATCAAGTCAGCATCTTGTAAAATCGTTAGGATACGACCCCAGTCAGATTCAGAAGTGGAAGTAAGAACCGTTGCACCATCTTCTAGTTCTGAAATATCAGAGATTCGTTTTGAGTAAAGACCCATTGGCTCGATATGGATCGCACCGGCATTAACAAAGTCATAGCCATTGTCTGCGATTTGTTTGTTCAAGTAAGGAATGTGTTGGAAGTAATTGGCATCGATATCGCCATTTTCCAATGCTTTGTTTGGCAACACATAATCATCGAAGGTCTTGATTTCAAGATCAATGCCTTCTTCTGCTAGTAAAGGTTTGGCTTGTTCTAAAATTTCCGCATGAGGCGTAACCGATGCACCGATCACTAATTTTGTTGATTCTCCCTCAGCCGCAGATGAATCAGAGCTTCCTGAATTTGAGCCCGTTCCACAAGCAGCTAAAGCGGCAGTTAACAATAAGGTTGTTGCAATACCAAAAATCTTTTTCATATCCATTTCCTCCCATATTTTCCACTTTTTGTTCTTCGTTTCATTTACCGTTTATCGGTGGCCTTCGCAAGGAAATCGCCGACCCCTTGGATAATGAAAACGATAATTAAAATAATCACTGTTGCAACAAGCGTAACAGTGTAATTTCCACGTTGAAATCCTTCTTGCCAAGCCAAAGCGCCTAGCCCACCGGCACCAATCGCACCTGCCATGGCGGTATAACCAATCATTGAGATCGTTGTGACCGTCAGTCCTGAAATCAATGCCGGAACACTTTCTGGAATCACGATCTTATAAATGATCTCCCAGTAACTGGCGCCCATCGCTTCGGCGGCTTCAATCACACCAGGATTGACTTCACGAAAAGCAATTTCCACCATCCGAGCATAAAACGGCGCAGCCGATAAAACTAATGCTGGGATCGCTGCTTTTGCCCCTAGGAACGAACCGACTAATAATGTTGTAAACGGAATGATCAAGACCATCAAAATCATGAATGGCGTTGAGCGAAAGGCGTTACTGATGATGGAAACCACATTATAGAAAATGTTGGCTCCCGCCGTTTGTTTACGCCCTAGTGAATAAAGCGCCAATCCTAGAAGCAAACCGATCACAACCACTAAAACCATTGAGAAAAAAGTCATAAACAAAGTGTCCAGAGTGGCTTGCTGCATGTTGGTCCAGTCGACTTTTTCAAAATTAAAATAGGTTTCTACAAATGACTTATCCACGTTCAATCACCTCCACGCCCACTTGCTGCTCTTTGAAAAAGGCGATCGCTTTTTCGACCTCACTTGCTTCACCTGTCAATAAGACCGTCAAGCCGCCGAAGGATCCTTCATTGGTTTGTTGGATCTTTCCGTAAACGACATTCACATCGATCTGAAAGCGGCGGATCGCTTGTGAAATCACTGGTTCATTGGCGTTGTCTTGTGTGAATGTCAAGGTCACTAAATGCCCTTGCGGATTTTCTCGTAAGAAGGCTTGCCGTAGTTCTTCAACATCTTCTTCTGGTTCCAAATCTTGCTGAACAAAACGTTTGGTCACTTCTTGCTGCGGGTTACGGAAAACCGATTGTACTGATCCTTCTTCAACGATCTGCCCATGCTCCATCACCGCGACCTTGTTGCAGATTTTACGAATGACGTTCATTTCATGGGTAATCAGCACAATCGTCAAATGCAATTTTTTATTGATGGAAAGTAAGAGATCCAACACTTCTTCTGTTGTTTGTGGATCTAACGCACTCGTTGCTTCATCACACAGCAAAATTTCTGGTTCATTCGCTAATGCACGAGCAATCCCGACTCTTTGCTTTTGCCCGCCAGACAATTGTGCCGGATAGGCAGTTTCCCGTCCTTCCAACCCAACTAATTTAATCAGCTCTTGCGCCCGTTGCCGTCGTTTTGCTTTTTCAACGCCAGCCAACTCCAATGGCAATTCGATGTTCTCCGCCACCGTTCGAGACCATAATAGATTAAAGTGCTGAAAAATCATGCCGATTTTTTTGCGGAAGTTTCTCAATTCTTTGTTTTTCAATGCCAAAATATTTTGACCGTTAATGACTACATCTCCTGCTGTCGGCAATTCTAAGCCGTTCAACAAACGAACTAATGTACTTTTCCCAGCACCAGAGTAGCCGACGATTCCATAGATATCGCCTTTTTCCACTTGCAGTGAAACATCATTGACGGCGTGGACAGCCGTTTGCTTTTTGCCGAATGACTTTTTTACATGCGACAATTCGATTAATGCCATGTTATTCCCATCTTTCCTCTTTGGTTGGTTAAACACAAAAAAAGCTCTCATCCTCTGTACATTATACTGTTACAAAGGACGAAAGCACAACTTCCGCGTTACCACCTTGATTTACTGTCGATTCGCATCAACAGCCTCGCTCAGTACTTGAATTGCTTCGCATACTGCTGCACTGTAACGGGTGCCTCCCGTGATAGGCTTGTTTCCACTCACCTATCATGCTCAAAGACCATCTTCCATCCTCTCTCCGTCGCCCATTTGCACCAAACAGGGCTCTCTGTGTACGTTAAGAACATGTACTCTTCTTTTCAAAGCATTCATTTATTGAGCAAATTATAGCAACGTCTTATCCGACTGTCAATTCTTTTTGAAAAAATAGTCGTTTTTACAGATTTGACTTACAAAGCTTCAAATTGACTTGGGTCAACCTCTTTGAAGCTGACCAGCCAAGCATTCATTTCGTCTTCATCATTTAAGGTATCAATGGATTGATCGATTTTTTCATTTACGGAAGAAATCACGCCCGTCAATGGACTTGGAAATTCACTGACTGCTTTTTCCGCTTCTAGCTCAACAAGGGTCTCTCCTTGTTTTAAAGCAGTTCCTGCTTTTTGAATCGAAGCAAACGTGACCGTACCAAGTTCTTCTTGCGCTTCTTTTGTTAAACCGACACAATATTCTTTCCCGTTAAACAAAACCCACAAATTATCTTTTTTTCTTAAGCATTTCTTTTCCATGATTCTAGTAAGACTCCTTCATATTCATTTTCTTTAAATCCATTAATCAAAAAGCGGTCGCCGCTAACTAGCAGTGGGCGCTTGATCAACATACCATCGGTTGCCAGCACGTCGGCTGCGTCTTGGGCAGTCATGGTCGGCACTTTTTCTTTTAATTGCAATTCACGGTATTTCATGCCGCTTGTGTTAAAGAAACGGGTTAACGGTGCTTCGCTTGATTGGATCCAAGCCAGCAATTGTTCCGGTTGAGGCGGTGTGGTCACCATATCGATCGCTTCAAAGGGAATCTCGTGCTCTTCTAACCAACGCTTCGCATTTCGGCATGTACTGCATTTTGGGTACCAATAAAATGTAATCATGTGAACTCCTTAAAGTGTTTTTGGTGCGGTCTCAGCTTGATAGCGCATCGATAAAATCAAACCGATCCCAATCATATTGCTTAATAGGGCAGATCCTCCTTGGCTAATAAACGGCAGTGGAATCCCCGTCAACGGTAAGAGACCGATGTTTGCGCCAATGTTTTCAAACACATGGAAGAGAATCATCATAATGATCCCAGTTGCCAAGTAAGCATAAAATTCATTGTTGGTATCGAAACATACGCGGATCATCCGGTAGATCAAAATAAAATACAATAAAATGACAAACGCGCTGCCAATAAACCCAAAATTCTCACCGATCACTGAAAAAATCATATCGGATTCTCGGACTGGTACATACACATCGCTGACATTAAATCCTTTCCCGAACATCCCGCCAGATGCGATCGCCATCAGAGCGTACGCCAATTGGAAGGATTGCCCTTGGGTATCATGAAAAGGATCTAGCCACGAATCGATACGGGCGAACTGATACTCTTTAAAGATCCCTGTATTGTACAGCAACTCACGACCAACATCGGTGGTCACTAAGAAAATCGTTCCGCCACCGAGAATCACGAATGCCGCAATCACTGGCACAACGATTCGCCAAGAGATCCCCGACATCAAGAAGACCCCACCGAAAATCGCCAGAAAGACCAGCATCGTACCAAAGTCGTTTTGCAAGGTAATCAGGATCAGTACTGGAATCGTGACGGCCAACATTTTCGCAATCAGCAACCCATCTGTTTTCAAATCCCGTTCCCGATGCTTGACATTGTGCTGCGTGACGACTAACGCCAACATCATAATATAGGCAATCTTCATCAACTCTGAAGGCTGGAGGGTAAAGGGACCAAAACGGAACCAGTTTTTTGACCCTGTCGAGGTAGCCATTGTCCGGTCATAAAATTTCAACAGCGCCAACATGACGGCTAATCCAGCTCCATAAATATAGGGAGTCAATTTCCAGAGCCATTTTGATTTGATCTGCATGATAATAATCACCGCAATAATACCTAACACATACCATAAAGCTTGAAACCCTAAGGTTCGCCACATATTCGGGTTATTTGGATCATGCGTCAACGCCACATACAAGGACGCCACACCAATCAGACATAATAAAAATACGGGTAGAATCACACCGTAGTCAATTCGATTATCGTTCGTTTTTATTCGTGAATTTTCCATGTCCACACTCTCTTCTGTAGAATCTTTATCCATTATAGTGATATTTGAGGAGAAAAGAAAGGATTGTCCATGAGCATTCACAAAAAATTTAGAAACTTTAATGATTTTCGGGAAAAGAGGGTTAAAAATAATTCAAATTGATAAGAATTACAACGAGAGCGGACCTAACTTCTGATTCATATCTGATCAATCAGAGTATAATTACAGTATATCTATTAGACAGGAAGTTCAGAAGCATATTTTTCTATTAAAACTCGCTGAATACGTCTATATCTTATTAGTAATAAATCACTTCATTTCAACTATTCTTCTTTATTTTGATTATTCTTTGCTCAATGTAACCGAAGTACCGAACAAAGCAACTTTAACTCAGTCAAAAATTGCCACCCTATTTTCATTTCAAAGAAATAGCAACCCGTGACTACTTCTCTTAAGCTGCTCAAAATATAAATTGATGCACGACGAGCCTAATTTACCACATTAATGTGGTAATGAAATGTTATTTACGCCACCACATAATTTCACTAGAATACAATTAAGGAAGCGCTTCCGGAGGTGAACCAATGATTTTAAATGATCGAGAACAACTACTGTTGCAACTACTATTAGAACAAACGGAGTTTCGCCCTGCCTCTTTTTTTCAAAAGCAGTTAAATGTATCCCAAAAAACGGTTTATAACAATTTAACGACTTTAGAAAAGAAACTAAAAGATTCGGGACTAGCTATCAAAAAAGTACCAAGAAAAGGAATCTTTTTATCTGGTTCTGAATCAGCAAAACAGAATGGTTATCGATTGTTAGCAAAAAAAGAGACTAAACTCGAACTATTTTCACCTAATTATCGTAAAATCTTTATTTTCGCTAACTATCTGTTTTCAGTAAAACCAATGCATTATCAGGAATTCTCTGAATATTTTTATATTAGCAACCAGTCAATAAAGAAAGATGTTGATGAAATCGTTGCTTTCTGTCGATTCCATCAAGTATCAACAAAAATGACTACTAGCGGACTCAAGCTAACCTCAGTTGAATCTGCTGCTCAAAACGTATTCAAATCTTTTTTAGAGAAGTATACCGACGCCAAAGCCAGTGAAAATCTTTTGGTCAACAATCTCTTTGACTCTAAGGTTCTCGATTTAACGAAGAAATTTGTCTCAGACATGACTCAAACAATCGGCCATCCAGTCAATAATTATTCTATTGAATCCTTGAAGCTTTCATTGCGAATTTTTCTTTCAAGACTTCTTATAGATAAACACATTGAAAAACAAGAGCAGCTAGTATTTGACGAACTTAGACGAATGAAATTCTATATGATCGCGGTTGATTTTTCTGAAATGATCCAACAGCAACTACCTGTTCAATTTAGTGATACAGATATTCAATATGTATGTTCCTTGTTATTAGCACACGGCATCGAACCTTTTGGTCAAATGGATGAGCCTCACGAATCTACTATCACAAATTGTACGAAACAAATTATTCAAAAAATGTCACATATGTTAAACGCAGATCTGACACAAGATAAATTATTACTGCAAACATTGCTGGCTCATATCGTTCCCATGATCCATCGATCAAAGACAGGAATTTTATTGAAAAACCCACTGATAAAAAGTATCAAAAAACAATACTCAACAATGTATACATTGACCAAATATGCAATTGGAGATTTAGAGGAGCGATTTCAAATCTTATTAACAGAAGACGAAGTTTCTTTTCTGACGATCCATTTTCAGCTAGCCTTTGAAAAGATAAAAATTACTAACCATATACTAATTGTTTGCCAATCTGGTTTTGCTACATCGGAGTTGATTTTTAACCGTATCAAACAGACGATCGCTGCTGATACCGTATTGGAGATCATTCCTTTGAGTAAACTGGCCAGTACATCTCTTGAGGCTGTTGATCTGATCATATCAACTATTCCATTGGACATTACAGCACCGCCAGTTATTTATATTTCGCCGCTTCCTACTACCGAAGAAATAGGAAGAATCTCAGCAAAGATATCTAATCTTAATGAGAATGAGAAAAATTTTTACTCAAAAAAATACCAGAAAACGACTTTATTACAAAAATATTTAGATCCTACTTTCCTTTTTGTCAAAAAAAAGTTTCGAGCAAAAAAAGATGTACTGGATTTTTTAGCAGATGATTATCTGAAAAAAAAGCTTGTTACAACAAAATTTAAGCATTCTCTATTTGAACGAGAGGAACTAGGAAGCACGGGCTTAAAGACGGGAGTAGCCATTCCACATGCTGATCCACATACAGTGAAAGAAACAAAACTTGCTTTTCTCACCCTCGATGCGCCAATTACTTGGGGAGACACAAAAATCCAACTAATTGTTTTGCTTGCGATTGCTGAAGAAAACATGATCGAGGCAAAAGAGTTGATCGCTTCGATTTACGGATTGTTTAACTCAGCCGAAGAAATTCAATGGATCGTTAATAGTCAAACGCAAGAAGAACTGTATCAAAGATTGTTAAGAGGAGGAAATTGATCATGTTTTTTGATCACCAAATCGTGTTACTTGAAAAAGATTCTAAAACAAAAGAGGAAGCTTTTCGACTATTAGCAGACGAACTCATCAAAACTCATTGTGTAAATGATCAGTTCTATCAAAATATCGTACAGCGAGAAGAAACCTTTCCTACAGGTTTAAAAATTAACGGCATTGGGGTAGCGATCCCACATACGGACAGCAAATTTGTTTTACGATCCCAAGTCGCTTTTATGTCACTTGCCTCTCCCCTTTCATTTATTGAAATGGGTTCGCAAGAAAAGAAAATCGATGTATCTCTGTTGTTCATGCTTGCATTGAAGGAACCACATGAGCAATTGGGTATGCTACAAAATCTTATCTCTATGTTTCAAACACCAGGGGTTTTGGAAGCCCTATCCTCAGTAACGACTAAAGAAGCGTATCTTTCGATTATTGAAAAAAATGGACTGCAATAAAAAGGAGGAACAATTATGTTAAATGCATTACAGTGGTTCGTTGATCTAGGTTCAATCGTTGTTTTGCCTATTTTAATTTTTATTTTTGGAATAATTTTGGGAACCAAGCCTGGCAAAGCCTTTACTTCAGCCTTAACTGTTGGTGTCGGGTTTGTTGGATTGAATTTGGTGATTGACCTTCTAAGCAGCAGCTTGGGTCCTGCCGCCCAACATATGGTTGAACGTCTAGGATTAAATTTGACAACGATTGATGTCGGATGGCCTGCCGCAGCGGCAATTTCTTACGGGACGATTTTAGGAAGCCTTGCGATTCCGATTGGTGTGGTCCTAAATGTTTTACTCATCATTTTAGGGCTGACTAAAGTATTGAATGTAGATATTTGGAATATTTGGCACGCAGCCTTCATCTCTTCTCTGATTTATGCCCTCACTGGAGACTTTGCAATGGGGATCGCGGCCACCGTCATCTATTTGATGATGATTCTTTTAATGGGAGATATTTTAGGTCCGATCATTAATAAGTTCTACGGATTTCCTAATATCACTTTTCCTCATGGTACCGCCGCACCCGGATTCATCTTTGCACTACCGATGAATTGGCTCTTTGATCGTATTCCGGGACTAAAAGATTGGAAAGCAGATCCAGAAACCATTCAGAAAAAATTTGGTGTCTTTGGCGACTCCACTGTTATGGGCTTTTTGATTGGTCTCATCATGGGAATACTTGCCGGATATGACACAGCAGGTGTCGGCCAATTAGCCGTCCAAACAGGCGCTGTGATGGTTTTGATGCCTAAAATGGTTGCTTTACTGATGGAAGGACTAACACCTATTTCTGAATCTGCAAATGAGTTCGTCAAAAAACGGTTTCCTGGAAGAGAGCTTTACATCGGTATGGATGCAGCATTATCAGTTGGTCATCCAGCTGTCCTTTCTTCCTCATTGCTGCTAGTTCCGATCACTATTTTGTTAGCCGTAGTTCTACCTGGCAATACGACCTTACCTTTTGGTGATTTAGCAACCATTCCCTTTCTGATTTGCTTGATGGCTGCTGTTTTTGGAGGAAACATCATTCGAACAGTAATTGCTGGAACGATTTATATGGTAAGCATTCTCTATATTACTTCGTGGGCAGCACCGCTTGTCACTACTGCTGCTCGATCCGCAAACTTTGATCTACAAGGAAACTCTATGATCACTGCTATGGCTGAAGGTGGTTTATGGACCACATTCCTTTATGTCGGCTTAACCAAAATATTAAGCTGGGGCGGTTTAGCCATAATTGGTGTCTCTGTTTTGTTTGGATTGATTTATGTAAATAAAATTCGTCCCAAGAAACAACTATCAAAATAATAGGAGGAAATGATAATGAAAAAACTATTGATTATGTGCGGCACAGGTGTTGCAACTTCAACAATTGTAACAAACAAGGTAAAAGAATGGCTGAAAGAAAAAGGGATGACTGATCAAGTGAAACTGTATCAATCCAAAGTGGCAGATGAGATGAATAAAATTGATGACTATGACATCGTGGTGAGTACAACGGTTGTTCCAGACTCAATCAAAGATCGCGTAATTATGGGGCTGCCACTCTTAACAGGGATTGGTACAGAAGAAATGTACGCGGAAATCGAAAAGAAAATCAAAGAATAAGGAGAATGCCCTATGTTGGTCACAACAAAAGAACTATTCGCACATGCAGAAAAACACAATTATGCATTACCTGCAGCAAATTTTTTCGACTTAACTAGTGCAAGATCATACGCGGAGACTGCTGAACGTTTAAACAAGCCTTTGATATTGGCCTTCGCTCAGTCCCATATGAACATGTTGACTTTAGAAGAGGCTGCCATGATTGGAAAATTTTTGGCAAAGAAAAGCACTGCACCTATCGCTCTGCACCTAGATCATGGTACCGATGAAGAGGTCATCAAAAAAGCCATTCATTTAGGTTTTACTTCCGTAATGATCGATGCTTCTGAGGAGCCATTTGAAGAAAATGTCCGCCGATCAAAGGAGATCGCCGATTACGCTCATAAAAATGGTGTCGTTGTTGAAGCCGAAATCGGGCACGTCGGGTCGGAAAACAGTCTGGAATCAGCCGGAAATAGTCAATCTATTTACACAGAACCTTCTGAGGCTGTTGCATTTGCCAAATTAACCGGGGTTGATTCGTTGGCAGTTTCTATTGGCACCTCTCACGGACATTATCAAGGGATTCCCAAAATAAATTTTGACGTTTTAAAGGAAATACACCATGCTGTCAATGTTCCTCTTGTTCTGCATGGCGGATCCTCTTCTGGCGATGAAAACCTTGAAAAATGTGCCTTAGAAGGTATCCGGAAAATAAATATTTTTACTGACTTTGTCACTGCTGCTATGAATGAAATTCACAAAAATCAACCAAATGACTATTTCGATTTACTTCATTCAGCAAGCAATGGAATGTCCAAGACACTCGAGCACTATTTTACAGTCTTTCATACCAAACCTTATCGTGAAGGAGAAAGCTAATGAAAAAAAGAACTTTAAGAACGCCATTCTTTGTCATCAATCCCAAAGCCTATCTTTATGGAAAACAAGCATTGGCATTGGCAAAAGCTGCTGATGAGTTGTCATCTTTGTATGACATCGACATTCTATTTACTGTTCAGCATGCAGACGTTTCTTTAATTAAACAGGCAACAACACATTTATTCGTCACTGTCCAACATTTAGACGGAATCGAAATTGGTCGTGGAATGGGCTATGTTTTACCCGAAGCAGTGGCAGAAGCCGGAGCTGAAGCTACCTTTTTAAACCATGCTGAACACCCCATGACATTGCAAGAACTGACTAAAGCGATTCAGCGCTCAAATGAATTGGGTCTCTTAACAATTGTGTGTGCGAATTCATTGACTGAAGCGAGAGCCGCGGCTTCCCTGAAACCGGATGTGATGGTTTGCGAGCCAACCGAACTAATTGGGACAGGACAAACCAGTGATCTTCAATACATGACGGAAACAAATCGTGTTGTTCGGGAAATTGATCCAGAAATCCTGATTTTGCAGGCTGCTGGTATATCTAGTGCGGCCGATGTTGAAAAAGCTTTGTCGTCAGGTGCTGATGGTACCGGAGGGACAAGCGGCATTGTGCAAGCAGATGATCCCGTTCAAACCCTTACAGAAATGATCAAACAAGCGGTGAAGCATAAAAAGGAGGATTAACACTGTGAAATTTTTAAAAGAGCAACTGACGTTAACTTCTAACGGGAATCGAGTGTCTTACCACAACATCACAGAAGAAGTGAAAACGATGGTTGAAAAAAGCGGAATTTCAAATGGAATCTGTCTCGTACAGTCTCCCCATACGACCTGTTCTGTTATCTTTGAAGAATACATGCATGATACAGACTTTAACGGAGATGAATTTCTTCAAGTTGATTTAAACCGAATTCTCGATAAAATTATTCCTCGTGAACTATCAGAAAATACCGATTATCGTTATCCTGGACCAAAGCATTTAGAATTTTTGATGAGTCTGGACGATCCAAACTACCCAACAGATCCAGCAACGATTTTAAACGGCGATGCCCATATTCGCTCGAGTTTTTTCGGTGCAAGCGAAAGTTTTATTTTAAGTAACGGCAAGCTAGAGATCGGCTCTGTAGGCTATATCTATTTTGTTGATTTCGATCAAAATCGTGTGCGAAATAGGACATGCCATGTAATGCTAATGGGCGAATAAGAACAGTTATCGGGTAAATCAGGAAAAATTGAGATTACTTATCACCTGCAAAAGAAAAACCATGAATCCTCTAAAAGAAGATTCATGGTTTTTCATTTCTTATGCCAGCTGCAGGATTCGAACCTGTGACCTACGCGTTACGAGTGCGTTGCTCTACCAACTGAGCTAAGCTGGCGTTGTATGGCACAAAGAAAATTATATGCAAAAACGGTTGTTTTGTAAAGAGGTCTGCTGAAAAAAATCTACTTACTGAAATTTTCCGAAAATTGTGATATAATAGAAGTATCAAGGAGGTTTTTACATGGCAACATTTGGTAAATTCGAAACAACAATTGTCCCGTCACAAGAAGGTTCAACGTTTGAGGTCGCTACTCCTGTCATGTTCACGTTCCATGGGAAGAAACAAACTGGTACCATCACAAAGCAGTTGAAAAACTCTGCGGTGGTCGAGCTGAACGAAACCCCAGAAAACCAGAAATTAGTTTCGCAAAGTAATGGTGTATTGATCATCAATTACAAACAATTAACCAAACTATAACCCGTTTAATGCAAGGAGAAAATCAGTTGATTTTCTCCTTTTTTCATTGTCTGATTTTATGAAAAGCTAAAAAAAGCCATGGATAACCGATCGAACCGTTTTGGCAGTCGATCTTCTTCCATGGCATCATTGACGAGGCAAAACTTGAAGCAGTTGCCTTTGTCTTATTTGTATTGATTTATTTTGTACCGAATAGACGGTCACCGGCATCGCCCAAACCAGGAACGATATAGCCGTGTTCATTTAGGCGTTCATCAAGATTTGCAGTGTAGATATCAACATCTGGATGGGCATCTTGCAATGCTTTCACGCCTTCTGGTGCAGCAACTAAGCAGACGAATTTCATGTTTGAAGCGCCGCGTTTTTTCAGTGCGTCGATCGCCATGATCGCTGAACCGCCCGTAGCTAACATTGGGTCAACGATAAATAATTGACGTTCATCGATATCTTCAGGTAATTTTACGAAGTATTCGTGTGGTTCTAGCGTTTCTTCATCACGGTACATCCCGATATGACCAACTTTTGCGGCTGGGATCAATTCAAGGATACCATCAACCATGCCTAGACCTGCGCGCAGGATCGGAATGATCGCTACCTTTTTACCAGATAGTGTTTTTTGTGTTGATTCTTCAATTGGTGTTTCAATCACTAGATCTTCAAGCGGCATGTCGCGAGACACTTCATACGCCATCAACATTGCGATTTCATTAACAACTTCACGGAAAACCTTTGTTCCACAGTTCTTGTCGCGGATCATTGTTAATTTGTGTTGGATCAGCGGGTGATCGATTACTTGAAATTTACCCATTTAAAAAAATCTCCTTTGGTTTTTCTCTTATTTTAAAGCAAATCGGCTCTTGTTACAACCATCTGCCACAGGCAATACTGCTTTTCCTCAAAAAAAGGATTGTGTTAGAAGGAAGGAGACAAGACGGCATGTAACACGCCTCTACGTTCATTCTAGCCCCTTTTTCACTTTTGGTGATCAAAGGAGCTGGAGCGTAGGAAAAACGCGTGAGACGTCTTGTCTGACCTTAACTTCTGTCACAGTCCCAATTTATTTGTTTTTGTAAAGTGGATAGTTGTCCGTCAATTCTTTGACTTGCGTCGCTACTTCTGCCAAGACGGCTTCATCATTTGGTTTTTCTAAAACTTTGACGATCAATTTCGCCACTTCGACACAATCTTCTTCTTTAAAGCCACGACTAGTGATCGCTGGTGTCCCCACGCGAATCCCACTCGTTTTGAAAGGACTTAATGATTCGAAAGGAATAGAGTTTTTATTGACGGTGATATTGACTTGATCCAGCAATGCTTCTGCTTCTTTTCCGTTCAAATCAAAGCCACGCACATCGATCAATAATAGGTGATTGTCTGTTGCACCAGAGACCAACCGGGCTTGTGGTGCTTGGTTGAAGACTTTCGCCATTGCTTGCGCATTGCGAATGACTTGTTCAGAGTACTCTTTGAACGACGCATCTTGTGCTTCTTTAAATGCAACAGCTTTCGCTGCAATCACGTGCTCTAATGGGCCGCCTTGAATACCAGGGAAAACGGCACTATTGATTTTTTTCGCTAAATCTTCATCATTTGTTAAAATCAAGCCGCCTCGAGGGCCGCGTAATGTTTTATGGGTCGTAGAAGTCGTGATGTCCGCATAAGGAACTGGGTTTGGATGAAGACCAGCCGCTACTAAACCAGCGATATGCGCCATATCCACCATCAATTTTGCGCCAACTTCATCAGCGATTTCACGGAACTTCGCAAAATCGATCGTACGTGAGTAAGCACTGGCACCGGCAACGATCAGTTTCGGTTGATGCTTGCGCGCCAAAATACGAACGACATTGTAGTCAATGACTTCTGTTGCAGGATCAACACCATAACTAACAAAATTATAGGTCTTGCCGCTGAAATTCACTGGTGAGCCATGGGTCAAATGACCGCCTGCGGAAAGATCCATCCCTAATACTGTATCGCCTGTTTCGATCAACGCTAAATAAGCTGCTGTGTTGGCTTGAGAACCAGAATGCGGTTGAACATTGGCATATGCCGCACCGAAAATACTTTTCGCCCGTTCAATTGCTAAGTTTTCTACCACATCAACAAATTCACAGCCGCCATAGTAACGACGACCTGGATAACCTTCAGCGTATTTATTTGTCAAAATACTACCTTGCGCAGCCATTACACCTTCTGAAACGATATTTTCAGACGCAATCAATTCCAAATTGTTTTGTTGACGATTCGTTTCTTTTTCGATCGCTTGCCACAATTCGGGATCAAACGTTTGATAATCCATGCTTACAACACCCCTTTACCTTAATGGTAGCATTGTATCACATTTCTTCATAAGCTACCTATAATGAATTCTGGTTTTTTGCTAATTTTCTTGAAAGAAACTTTGATTTGCAGCTTTTTTCAACCGATTCATATAAGCAGCCCCTAAGCCGCTTTCTGGAAACGTGGGTGCAAATAAGACATCTAGCTCAGCAATCGATTCATCTAACGCCCGTAAACCTGCAAACAGCCCTTTTGTCGCGGCTTCCACACTGTCATCAAAAAATAAATAAATGGCCGCCGCTTCAAAGCGGACTTGCTCGGCGATCGTCGGTCCAGCTAAAACACCTACCTTAAGCTGCTGTTCTTTTGCCCAAGCCATGGCTGCCGACCAATCTTGGTCATTGATCATCATGACGTTGGTATTCGGTGCATAGTGCTTGTATTTCATGCCCGGCGCTTTGGGTGCTTCACTTTCTGTTACTAAATGCTGATCGACGAGGACTTTTGTTTGTAAAACTGCTTCAAGCTGTTCTTTAGAGATCGCACCAGGGCGTAAGATGATCGGCGGCGCCGTTGGGTCACTCAAATCTAAGACCGTTGATTCGACACCGATCTGTGTCACGCCATCATCCAAGATGCCAGCGATTTTGCCTGCCAGATCATGCTGAACATGCGCAGCTGATGTTGGGCTTGGTTTACCAGATGTATTCGCGCTAGGACCAACCAATGGCTGTTGGGCTTGTTTGATCAACGCTAACGTCTTGGTGTTGTTGGGCATCCGAAAAGCCGCTGTGGATAAGCCGCCAGTAACGATACTAGGTAAACTGTCTTTTTTGATCGAAAAGATCAAGGTTAAGGGCCCAGGCCAGAAAGTTTCCATCAATTTATCAGCGAAGGGATGCTTGTTATCCACAAACGGTTCCAACTGCTCTGGCTCGGCAATATGAACGATCAAAGGGTTGTCACTAGGTCGTCCTTTGACTTGATACACTTGCGCAACAGCCTTTGGCAAAAGCGCGCTAGCCCCTAGTCCATAGACAGTTTCCGTCGGGAACGCCACTAATCCCCCCTCAGCTAAGATAGCTGCTGCTTCGTTTAACTGTGATTGATCAAAAATTTTTGTTTCCACAATTTATCCACATCCTTTTTTGAGAAGTTTCCACACTTATCAACATTTTCTCGTTTCTTATCCACATTTTGTGGATAAGTCGTTTGTCAAGTGTGGATAACCTTGTTTATAACTCCATTTATTCCCAAATTGTTCATTTCATAAGGTTTTTGCACTTTTTCTGTAGCAAAAAAAAATTATTTATCCACATCTTGTGGATGACTGACGAACACCATCCGATCTTGACCCGCAAGATCTTTTACTACGGTAACTTCTTTGTTGGAAAAAGCGGCTGCAAAAAGCTGTTGAACAGCTTGTCCTTGCTGGAAGCCGATTTCCAGCGCCATTTGCCCACTTGGTGCCAAACACTTCGGTGCTTGCTGTGCTAATTGCTTATAGATCGCTAATCCTTGTTCTTGAGCAAAAAGCGCCATTTTAGGCTCTTTTTCCCGTACACTGATATCCATCAGCGGCCACTCTTCAGCGCTGATATACGGCGGGTTGGAAACGATCAGATCCCATTGCTGATCTGCCACAGGCTCCAAGGTATCTCCTTGGAAAAAGCGGATCTCTGCACCTAAGGCTGTCGCATTTTCTTTAGCAACGGCTAACGCCTCTGCTGAAAGATCCACGGCACTTACCGACCACTGGGGACGTGCCAATTTTAAGGCAATGGCGATCGCTCCTGTACCCGTGCCAATGTCAACGACTCGTAGCGGCTGATCTGCTGGTAGTTTTGCCAGACAGTTTTCCACCAGCTCTTCGGTTTCTGGACGCGGGATCAAGGTTGCAGGGGTCACTTTTAAGCGATGACCATAAAATTCTTCATACCCCAATAAATATTGCGGGGGTTCATGCTGTAGCAACTGTTCAAGATCTGCTGCGATCTGTGCCTCATCTTCCCTTAGGATGGGTTGGTCCATCTGCAGCAGCCAATCGAGTTGCTGCCAGTTTTTTCGCTGTAAAAACAGGTATTGGATCGCATACCCGTCCAGTCCTTTCGTTTCTAAAAAAGAAGAAGCCCGTGAAAGGACTTCTCGATAGGTTTTAGCCATTTTGCATCTCATCTAATTTTGATGTTTGATCGTAAACGATCAGTGCATCAACAATTTCATCGAGTTTTCCAGCTAAAATTTGATCCAATTTTTGAATAGTCAACCCGATACGGTGATCTGTTACGCGGTTTTGCGGGAAGTTATAGGTCCGGATCCGTTCAGAACGATCGCCGGTACCCACTGCTGATTTACGGTTTGCATCGTATTCGCTTTGTGCTTCTTGCTGCATTTGGTCATAGACCCGTGCCCGCAAGACTTTCATCGCTTTCTCACGGTTTTTCAGCTGTGAACGCTCATCTTGCATCGCAACAGCGATCCCTGTTGGCAAGTGAGTCAAACGAACAGCAGAAGCTGTTTTGTTGACGTGCTGACCACCAGCACCAGAGGCATGGTAAATATCGGTCCGAATATCTTTGTCTGCGATATCGATTTCGACTTCTTCAGCTTCGGGCATAACCACGACCGTTGCCGTAGACGTATGGATTCGGCCTTGTGATTCGGTAGATGGTACCCGCTGCACTCGGTGGGCGCCGCTCTCATATTTCAATTTTGAAAAGACGTTGTCGCCAGTGATCATCATGATGACTTCTTTGTAGCCGCCGATCCCAGTGACGTTGGCATCCATGACTTCGACTTTCCAGCCTTGGTTTTCCGCATATTTTTGATACATATTGAAAAGATCGCCAGCAAATAAGGCTGCTTCGTCGCCGCCAGCTGCACCACGGATCTCCATGATGATGTTTTTGTCATCATTCGGGTCTTTTGGCAATAACAAAATCTTGATGCGTTCTTCTAAAACGTCTTTTTCTTTTTTCAAGTCAGAGAGTTCTTCTTTGGCCATCTCAGCCATTTCTGCATCTAGGTTTTCCCCAAGCATTTCTTCAGTGTCCTTGATTCCTTCAACGACTTCTTTGTAACGGCGGTAGACTTCCACCGTTTCCCGTGTATTGGCTTCTTCTTTTGAAAGCTGCATGAAGCGTTTGGTGTCAGAGATCACGGCTGGATCACTTAGTAATTCGCCTAATTCTTCGTAACGGTCTTCGATTGCTTGTAACTGATCGTACATTGATTATTCTCCTTCTTTTTTCATTCCCGGGTGAAAGTAATGCTTGCGGCAAACTGGATAATACGCTTCATTGCCGCCGATTTGTACTTGATCGCCCTCGTAAACGGGTTTTCCGTCGATATAGTGCAAGTTCATGGTTGCTTTTTTATGACAGAACCAGCAGATGGTTTTCATCTCTTCGATTTTATCTGCGTAAAGCAGCAAGTATTTTGAGCCTTCAAATAATTCATTGCGGAAATCATTTTTCAAGCCAAAGGCCATTACAGGAATACCTAACTCATCCACGATTTTGGTGAAAGCCAGCACATGATGCTTCTTTAGGAACTGTGCTTCGTCGATCAAAATACAATAAGGTTTATAACCGAGGTCTTTGATCAAATGAAATAGATCCGTTTCATCAAAAATCGGGATCGCGTCTCGCTCTAAGCCGATGCGACTCGAAACATTTCCCACGCCGCTTCTCGTGTCCAATCCACTTGTCATGATCACGACTGGTTTGTCTTGTTCTTCATAGTTGTGAGCAACTTTCAGTATCTCGATCGTTTTCCCACTATTCATTGCGCCATATTTAAAAAAAAGCTGTGCCATCTCGCCCATCCTTCCTCATACTCCTTTGGTATTATACTTGAAAAAGGAGAATTTTTACAGACTTAAATTCGACACACGCCGCCTTTTACGCAAGAGTTTTACGAAAAGTTAACGGATTTTTTGCTGCCGGTACTTCTTAATCATTTCTGGCTTTTCTGGCCACTTCTGCCAATACTTGACAAGCCAGTGGATATTCTGGATTTTCATTCCCATTGATATCCGTTGCAATGATCACAAAACCGAGCTGCTGGTAGAGCTTGATTGCTGCGTGGCTCCACGTTTGCGTATGAAGATACATCGGCTCGTTGGCTGCCTCTAAGACAGAAACGACTTGCGTGACCAAGCCGCGAGCGATCCCTTGACGTTGAGCTTGCGGCATTACTGCTACCCAATGGACTAGCGGAACCGGTGTACCGTCTTGCTTGGCTTTTTTCCAAGCGGTAGCCGTGCCGACCGGTGTACCTGTTTGATCAAGGGCAAAAAACATTCGCTGTCCTAGCTGTGCTTGCTCGGGCATAAATTCTTTTTCAAAATACGCCAATGCCTCTTCCTCATTGTCAAACTCTCCGACGGATGTTTCGATCCGTGCCCAGTGCCTTTCGTCTCCTGCTTGGTAGCTGCGTAGCGAATAGTTATCGGATTGAATGGGCTGGATCGGTGTGCTTTTGTGTGCTCGCTTCATCCAGATTTCTGCATATGGAATTGATTTATCTAACATTGGTTGTGCCTCTCTTTCATTGGTTTCGTCCTTGTTCAACGGTTTCTTTGGGATTCAATCACGTAATTTCTTTACTAGAAAAATTTCTGTTAGCTGATTTTGCGTATGGGCGATTCTCCCGATTTCTTCATAGCCCACTCGCTGATAAAAATCTGGTGCTTGGAAATCAAAAGTCGCCGTCTGGCAATTTTCACAGCCAAATGCTTTCAACTGCTGTTCAAGATCCGTAAGAATCTGCTTGCCATACCCTTTTCCCCGCTCGGATGCTTTGACCCACAGGGTGTCAAGATAGCCGATATGATACATCGAGGCGTAGGCAATGCCACCAGCAATCACCACACCCTCTTTTTTGATTACACTGCTAAAGTTCTGATAGGTCTCTGTTTGTGTAAATGGTTTTTGATGCTTTGTGTATGCTGTTAATGCTGTTTCTAACGCAGCCAATTCTTGGTCTGTTCCTTGTTCAATGATTCGCGCCATATTCAATCACTCCTTCTTCTTTCTTGATAATCTGCGATGATCTGATCGACCGTTTCTGCTATCGTTAGGCCTTCTTTGATCAGTCTTTCCTCTGAAGATCCTTTTGGGAAAAGCAAGTCTCGCTCAAGCCACCATTTACGCATCGCTTCCTCGGATAAATAGTCTCGCTGCATTCGGGTCTGATGTCTTTTGACCGTTTCCTCGAAAGAAAGATCAAAATAATAAACTAGCTTTTTTTGGGGAAAGAGTTTCATTAGAAAGTCGAGAAAGTCTTGGTATTTTTCACGAGAATAAATCCCCTCAACAAGTATCATCGGCACTTTCCCCTTCGCATATAGGACAGCTTCTTTCATCAAACCGCTGGCTAAATTATTATGGGTATCTTTGACACAAAAAATTTCTCGCCGAAAAACATCTTGTGAAATCAGCACTGCCTCTTCCCCAAAAACGTGCTGAACAGCTTTGGCAATAGTGGTTTTTCCGCTGCCAGAATTCCCCCGTAGTAAAATTAACATGCTTTCCATGGGCGGTTCCTTTCTTCGTTAGTAAGTTATCTAAGCATATCTCTTGTTTTTCTCTACTAGAAGCATACCATAGAAGCAAAGGAGGAATACCTATGAAAGATACGGCAATTTTTGCTGGTGGTTGTTTTTGGTGCATGGTGAAGCCTTTTGATTCACAGCCAGGCATCCTCAAAGTGGTTTCGGGCTTTACTGGCGGCCATGTCCCTAACCCAACCTACCAACAAGTAACGACAGGTACCACCGGTCACACCGAAGCAGTTGAAATCACCTTTGATCCTGAAGTCATCTCTTATGAAGAATTAGTTGCCATCTATTGGCAGCAGACAGACCCCACGGATGCGTTTGGTCAGTTTGCCGACCGTGGTGATTCCTATCGTCCAGTGATTTTTTACAATAGTGAAGAACAAAAAGCGATTGCGGAAAAATCAAAGGCGCAGTTGCAAGCTAGCGGCCGCTTTGACCGTCCGATCGTAACGAAGATCGAACCAGCAGAACCTTTTTATCCTGCAGAAGATTATCATCAAGATTTTTACAAAAAAAATGCAGCCCATTACAATGCTTATAGCGAAGGCTCCGGTCGAGCCGGCTTTATTCGCCAAAACTGGGCTTAACATTTTGGAGAACGTTCCTTACAATTCATCACTAACAGCCGATCTGCCTCGTCAGCAGATCGGCTGTTTTCTGTTTTTTCCCAAAAAGGAAATTGACAGTCAGGGCATTTTCGCGCTACACTGATTAGAAAATTCTGACGATTATAAAGGAGTGTTTGTTTGATGTTAGCTAATGAAGTCCGTCCAGGTCCAAACCGTTATATTACGGGCGATGGGGTCTTAACTGATTTGCCGGAGTATTTACGAGAGTTCCAAGAGGTAGCAGTAATTACTGGGGAGCAGTCATTCGATGTGTTTTCGAACTATTACCCTCATTCATTTGACTACCCGATCTACCGCTACGATGGATCATCGAGTTATGAAAATGCGAAAACCTTAGCTGAAGCGATCCAGCAAGCAGATGCCGTGGTGGCAATCGGCGGCGGCAAGGTCGCTGATACAGCAAAAATCACCGCCCAAACCCTTGGCGCAGAGCTGATCGTGATCCCTACATTGGTTTCCAACTGTGCGCCCTTTACCCCGGTGATCGTCGCCTATTACCCCGATCATACGATTTGTAAAATCGACTATGCCAAAAAAGGTGCCTACATGACGATCGTCGACACCCGTTTTTTACTAGCCACACCTGTTGATTACTTTATCGCAGGGATCGCTGATACCTTAGCCAAATATTATGAAATGGAAGCCATCGTCCGCAACATGGCAGAAGACGACAAGACTGCCTTAGTACGGCTAGGTTTCCAAAGCGCTCTTTTGATCAAAAACTTGCTGATTGCCGATGCGATCCAAGCTGTCAAAGACCTAGAAGCTGGGCAGCTGACACCCGCCTTTGCCCGCATCACCGACGCGATCATTGCTTTGGCAGGCGAAGTTGGCGGTTTTGCAGTAGAGTTTGGCCGCACGTCCGGTGCGCATGCGCTGCATGACGGCTTGTCTTATTTGAATGAGACCCATAGTGTCTTGCACGGCAATAAAGTCGCCTACTGCATTTGGGTCCAGCTTGCCTATACCAATGATTTTGATGTGATTGAAGAATTACGGCCGTTTTACGAAGCTTTGCACTTGCCGATGAAGCTGAAGGATCTCCACGTGACACGCCTTGATCGGGATTACTTCGCCTCGGTTCTGACCTATGCTGTCAAGGAAGAAGAAACCTTTATTTTGATTGATCCTGCGATCACACCCGAAAAAGTCTATCAGGCGATCGAAGCAGTAGAGGCGCTGTAAACCGTACAAATTGCTAAACAACTTTATATCAATAAAAAACTGTTTCCCTAATGCATTTCGGACACAGTTTTTTTATTTGATCAAACTGACACGCAGTAGCGATCCTGGCTGCGCATGTTCTTAGCGGGCAACAGCAACTGACGCATTGCCCATCACTGCACGGCTTCACCCAGCAACCCGTTTTCTAAGCAGTATTGATAAATGCCTTCCTCGGCTACGTGACCAATCACTTCGTCGGCGATCGCTTTTAACTCATCCGAAGCATTGGCCATTGCTAGACCCCAGCCGACTGCCTCCAGCATCTCAATATCATTGTTGCCATCCCCAAAGGCAATGGCTTCGGATTTATCCAAGCCATAGTAAGCCAGCATTTTGGCAATGCCGCTTCCTTTCCCGCTGCTGGCTGGAATAATATCGACTGCCCGATCCCACCAGGCGGTGATTTTCGCCTCTGTAGTATTTGCCATCACTTTGGCGTAGTCTTCTTTCCCTGAACCTAACATCACTTGGAAAATGTCTTGCTGTTGGATCAACTCTTCAAAATCTTCTGCCACGATCACTTCTTGGTGAGCAAAGGAAAAATACTCAACTAAATCAGCATCTTTGCCATTGGCAACGGTACGATCCTTCGTTGCGATTGCTACTGGACGCTTGAGCGCCGTCGCATTTTCTATGATTTGCTGAACATCTTTTTTAGGAATGGGGTTTTGGTGGATCCCCTCTGCTTGATTAAAACAATACGATCCGTTAAAGGTCAAAAACGCATCGAAGGTCACGCCTTCAAATTGCGGCAACGCGATGGGACTTCTGCCAGTCGCAATGCACAACAGGATCCCTTGCTTCTTCAAGGCTTTTAATGTGGCTAACATTCTTTTAGAGATTTGCTTTTTGCTCATGTCGATCAGTGTGCCGTCAACATCAAAAAAAATAATTTTCACGTTCTTCATGATCTTCCCCATTTCCGTCTCGATTTTCAAAAAAATTGATGCGCTTTTCTCTCTATTGTTCCGTGCGGATCGTCGCTGTTATCTTTTATTTCTTTTATCTTCTCATAAATTGCCAGCGTTTTCTTCTGAAATTGTGAAAATTGATCGGAATACTTACCTATTTTTAAGAATCTTAAAGAACGCCTAGACTATCGGGAACAGCTGATCCAATGTGACTAATACTCCATCCTCATCATTTGAGGGACAGACAGCGGTGGCAACGGCTTTGACGTTTTCTGGCGCATTGTCCATCGCATAGCCTCTCTGGCAATAGGCTAACATTTCCAAATCATTGCCGCCATCGCCAAAAGCGACACATTGCTCAGGAGTGATCCCCCATCGCTCTACCAAGCGTGCCAATCCTGATGCTTTGTGGCAGTTAGGCACGATCAGATCCACGGAACCATGCCCACTGCCTGTTGGCACTAGCAAACCAGCTAGTTCTTTTTGAAATAGTTCCGAATAATAGGCCGTTTTTTCGACAGGAACGGTTGGGGCAAATTTCAGGATCGTGTCCTCTACTTGGGCAAAGTCATCGACCCATTGCAATTTGTGGTAATACTTATTTGTTAATTCAAAAAAAGCATCACTGACCGTTCCCCGTTCACAATAAGCACTATTGAGCCCACACATTACATTTTTAACCTCGGGGTATTTTTTACATAAATCTAAGGTTGCGAAAACCGTTTCTCGGGGAATGTCCGCTGCAAAAAGCACTGTTTCTTTGTCTTTGACAAGTGCTCCGTTTTCTGCAACAAAACTCAGCTCGTGATCATAGCCGGGAAATTGAGCCCGCAACTGGTAATACTGATTGCCGCTGGCAACGACAAACTGACAGCCGACTGCTTTCATGCGGGCCAACACGGCCTTGAAGCGGGGAACATCATACGTATAATCCGTGCGCATAAAGGTTCCATCCATATCGACAGCTACTAACTTGATATCATAAGGGTTGGCATTCATCTACTTCTCTCCATTCTGGCTTTCTTTATTAAAGAAAGCGTTTTTCTCACATTATTATTTTAACATGTATATACAACTTCCGCATCCTTTTTCTTGCTAAAAAATCGATTGAAGGGATAGTGCCTCTCAAAAAAGAGACTACTGCTTTACACCATTCAATCGTGCCTACCTTTTCAAAAATCCTTACAATGATTGAAGATCATTCAAAGGCAGACCATCGCTGCCAAACACAAGGATTGATTGGCGGCTCCTTTGCCCGAATGAAAAGAATCACTCCAGAAACGTTTCCTTGCGCAATTTCTGCCCCACATAAATTCTATCCTGCTTTCTTTCAAATCTACTTGGTTCTTTGGTATACTGGGGATAGTTTAATTAGTGAGGGGTTTTTGTTATGAACTTTACCCGCTTTGCTCGCTTGACGCAGCGCAGGAGCAAGACGTTTATTTCCCAGAATGTATCTTCAATCCAAGTGATTGTTTTTTATTATATCGTGATGACGGTGGTCTCTTTGGGGCTTTTTTCACTTCCCTTCTTTCGGGAACCGGGCTCTCATGTCGCGTTTATCGATCTGTTCTTTATGGCGGTCAGCACGGTCAGTGTCACAGGGTTGACTACCTTCCCGATCAATGACGTATTTAACGACCGCGGGGTCATTTTATTGGAAGTCCTCTTTCAAGTTGGTGGTTTAGGGATCATGATGATCTCGACCTTTTTTGCGATCGTTTCACGGCGCAAAATCAGTTTAAAGCAGCGCCAATTGATCATGACAGATATGAACCAGCCAAAGCTTAGCGGGATCGTTCGGATGATTCGAACGACGTTTACCATCATTTTAGTTTGTCAGTTGGTAGCAGGTACGATCTTCGCTGTTTATTTTCATCTTTACGGGTATTATGACAATTGGCGTGACGCGATCTTTTATGGGTTTTATCAAGCGATCTCTGCTGTGACCAACTCAGGGTTTGATGTGACGGGCAATTCCATCTTGCCGTTTTCCCATGATTATTTCTTCCTGACGTGTATCATGATTTTGATTTTTATCGGGGGGATCGGATTTCCAGTGATCATGGACTTTCGGGAATGGGTCCTTTTTAAAATGAAAAAACAACGCCGCCGCTTGCCGTTTCGCTTTTCTTTATTCACAAAAATTGCTGTTTTGGCTTTCGTGATCCTCTTTGTCGGCGGTACATTAGCGATCTTTTTCCTTGAGAAAGATTATTTATTCAAAGATTACAGCTTTAGTGGTATGTGGATGAACAGCATGTTTTATTCCATGACAACGCGGAATGCTGGCCTGCAGATCCATGACTTAGGCAACTTCCAAACCACGACGTTGATCGTTTTCTCCTTGCTGATGTTTATTGGTTGTAGTCCCAGCTCTGTTGGTGGGGGGATTCGGACGACGACCATTGCCATCATTGGGCTGTACCTCTATGCCTTCTTGAAAAGTGAGGACAATATCAATATCTTCGGTCGCCGGATCGATCAAGATGACGTCCGTAAATCAGTGGTGGTCTTCATGCTTTCGATGGGCATGTGCTTCTTTTGTGTCTTATTCTTGACCGCCATCGAGGATATCCCTTTGATCGCCATCATTGTTGAAGTTTCCTCGGCCTTTGGAACCACAGGGCTTTCTTTAGGAATCACGGGCGATTTATCAACCATCGGCAAACTCGTGATTGCTCTTTTGATGTTTATCGGCCGTGTCGGTATGCTGTACACCTTGATGTTATTCGTACCAAAAGAAACACGTGACTTAGGCTACGAGTACCCAACGGAAAAAATCATTATCGGTTAAAGCAGCAGCAAACCTGGCAGAAGGTTTGCTGTTTTGCTTTTCAAGCCTTTGATCATCGCAAGTAAAAGAGCCATTTATCAGAATGGTCTTTGTAGAAATTTAAAGAATCGCAAAAGCAATTTAACCTTTTTCTTGGTATATGGTATGATAAATTGAATTTGCACAACGAAAGCATTCGCTCTAATGGAGGGTTACATTATGGGAATACGAAGTCATCTGGCTGTTTCAGTCGGTAAGACCTCTCAATGGGTATTAAAGAACTTTTTCAAAGGTGGCTCAAGCCTGCCTGGTAAATTAGCATTAAAAGTTGATCCACATATATTAGATCATTTGGCGAAAGATTACCAAGTCGTCGTGATCACAGGCACCAACGGCAAAACATTGACGACTGCCTTGACTGTCAATATTTTGCGCCAAGAATTTGATGAAGTATTAACGAACCCCACCGGCGCCAATATGGTCCAAGGGATCGTTTCAACCTTTCTATCGGCACGCCCTAAAAAAGGCAAAAAATTTGCGGTTTTAGAAATCGATGAAGCCAGTCTCAGCAAAGTAACGAAGTACATCAAACCGGAATTGTTCGTTTTCACCAATATTTTCCGCGATCAAATGGACCGTTATGGCGAGATCTATACGACCTATAAAATGATCGTTGAAGGTGCCGCAAACTCACCGGAAGCAACGATCCTCTGCAATGGGGATTCGCCACTGTTCAATTCGGTGGCAACTGTCAATCCGCGGAAATACTATGGATTTGATCATTTGCCAGATGAAGAGCAGATGGCCCATTACAATACGGATGGCGTGTTGTGTCCTGAGTGTCATCACATTTTGCATTATAAAATGATCACCTATGCCAATCTTGGGAAATACTACTGCCCAAATTGCGGCTTCCATCGACCAGAATTGGATTATAAACTGACGGAAATGACTGCAATGGACAACACCTCTGCTGATTTTGTGATCGATGGCAATGACTATCGCATCGAAGTTGGTGGGATGTACAATGTCTACAATGCGCTGGCGGCAACTGCGGTTGCGGAATATTATGGCGTAGCACCTGCAAAAATCAAATCTGGTTTGGCCTATGACGAAAAAGTCTTTGGCCGCCAAGAAGTGATCCGCATCGGGGACAAAGAATGTACGTTAGTTTTAGTTAAAAACCCTGTTGGTTTGAACCAAGTCATCGATATGATCGGCCTGTCGCCCTATCCTTTCTCACTAGTCAGCTTGTTGAATGCCAACTACGCAGATGGGATCGACGTCAGCTGGATTTGGGATGGCGACCATGAAGCGTTTGCCGATATGGGGATTCCTCAAGTGATCGCTGGTGGTGATCGTCACAAAGATATGGCGTTGCGGTTAAAAGTTGCGGGGATCCCTGAAGAGAAAATCATTGAAACCCCTGAACTTGATGACGTCATCAAGCAAATTGCAGACTTACCAACAGAAAAAGTCTATATTTTAGCGACTTACACTGCAGTCCTGCAGCTACGCAAAAAGCTTGCGGAAAAAGGCTATATCAAAGGAGGAATGAGTCGTGACTAAGTATCAACTGAATGTTGCCCACTTGTATGGAAATCTTTTGAATACTTACGGCGACAACGGCAATCTCTTGATGCTGCGCTACGTGGCCGAAAAACTAGGCGTGACCTTCAACGCAGAAGTCGTCAGCATTCACGAGCCCTTCGATCCTGAAAAATATGATCTCGTCTTCTTCGGTGGCGGGCAAGATTTTGAACAAGTGATCGTTTCACAAGATATCCAATCAAAAAAAGAAGCCCTGACCAGCTATATCGAAAATGATGGCGTCATGCTGGCGATCTGCGGCGGCTATCAATTACTGGGTCATTACTACATCGGTGCCAACGGCGAAAAAATCAAGGGGATCGGTGCCTTGGATCATTACACCTTAAGCCAAGAAAACAACCGGTTCATCGGTGACATCGTGATCCACAATGAAGAATTCGATGAGACCTATTATGGCTTTGAAAACCATAATGGCCGTACTTTCTTAGGTAAAGGGGAAAAACCATTGGGGAAAGTCATCCAAGGACAAGGAAACAATGGCGAAGACCAAACCGAAGGCGTGGTTTACCGCAATGTGTTCGGCTCTTACTTCCACGGACCGCTTCTCGCAAGAAATGAGCATTTGGCAGAGCGCTTGATCCGCACCGCCCTTGCCAATCGTTATGGCAACGTCGAAATTTAAATACACGTACTTAGCAAACAAACCTGTTTTTCGCAGGTTTGTTTTTTTATGGGAAATTTCCCCGCAGTTGCTACCTTTTCTCTTTGTTTGCTTCTACGTTCCTATGCCACCTCGCTTTATTGTAACCGCTATCTTTCTTTTCTATACTGAGGTTGTAGTAAAAATTGAAAGGAGATGTTAAGAAATTATGATGGAAAAAGTTCAGCGGTTTGGCGGTGCGATGTTTACCCCGGTCCTCTTGTTTTCATTTTCGGGGATCATGGTCGCGCTGTGTATTATCTTTAAAAATCCGATGCTTGTGGGGAGCATCGCCACTGAAGGCTCTACTTGGTTCAACATTTGGACGATCATTGAAAACGGTGCATGGACGGTCTTCAACCAAATGGAATTACTATTTGTTATTGGATTACCGATCGGTCTCGCAAAAAAAGCCAATGCGCGAGCGGCAATGGAAGCCTTTGTCGTCTATATTACTTGTAATTATTTTATTTCTGGCATGATCGAGTACTTTGGTCACTTCTTCGGTGTCAACTTTGCAGCTGATCCCGGCGGTGAGAGTGGCTTGAAAATGATCGCCGGCATCAAAACATTAGATACTGGTATTATCGGAGCAATTTTTATTTCGGCGATCGTCGTCTATCTTCACAACAAGTTTTTCGATACGAAGCTGCCTGATTTTCTCGGAATCTTCCAAGGCTCTTCCTTTGTCGTGATCCTTGGATTCTTTTTGATGTTGCCAGTCGCTTTCTTGATTGCATTGATTTGGCCGAAAGTCCAAGCTGGCATTGGGTCCATGCAAGGGTTTCTAGCAAGTGCTGGGGTCTTTGGGGTCTGGCTCTATACTTTCTTAGAGCGAATATTGATCCCCACAGGTCTCCATCATTTCGTGTATACCCCCTTTGTTTTTGGTCCTGCTGTCGTCGAAGAAGGAATCTCCAAATACTGGATGGCACATTTACAAGAATTTGCCCAATCCACCAGACCATTGAAAGAGCTTTTCCCTGAAGGGGGCTTTGCTTTACATGGCAATTCTAAGATCTTTGCTGCACCGGGGATCGCTGCTGCTTTTTATTTCACAGCCAAGCCTGAGAATAAAAAGAAAGTCTTAGCGATTTTGATCCCTGCCACTTTAACTGCCGTTTTAGCTGGTATCACTGAGCCATTGGAATTTACCTTCCTCTTTATCTCACCACCCCTCTTTGCGGTGCACGCTGTTTTAGCAGCGACCATGGCGGCAACGATGTTTGCCTTCGGGGTCGTTGGAGATATGGGGGGCGGCTTGATCGATCTGTTAGCGAAGGTCTGGATTCCGCTATTTCAAAATCATCGCAGTATGATCTTCACGCAGTTGGTGATTGGGTTAGCCTTTACTGCGCTTTATTTCCTTGTTTTCCGCTTCTTGATCCTCAAATTTAAGTTAGCCACACCAGGACGGGAAGAAAACAATAGCGAAGTCAAACTATACACCAAAAAAGATTACAAAGAAAAACAAGCCAACACTGGAACTCCAGTGATTGCCGGTGCCAATCGCTACACCGAACAAGCCGCAGTCTACTTAGAAGGGTTTGGCGGTCGCGACAATATCGATAAAGTCACTAATTGTGCCACTCGCCTAAGAATCACCGTCAAAGATCAAGACCAAGTGCTGCCAGATGACATCTTTAAAGGCGCTGGTGCCCATGGCGTCGTTCGTAACGGCAACGCCTTCCAAGTAATCGTTGGCCTGGATGTGCCACAAGTAAGAGAACAATTCGAAAAATTATTAGCTGTATCAGACTAAGGAGGAAGCAAAAATGAAAAAATTTTCAATCGTGATCGCTGGAGGCGGCAGTACCTTTACCCCAGGAATCGTCTTGATGCTTTTGGAACACTTGGATCGTTTCCCGATTCGCCAAATCAAGTTTTACGACAATTTGGAAGAACGACAAGAAAAAGTGGCACAAGCTTGCGAGATTTTATTGAAAGAACGCGCACCCGAAATCAGCTTTTTAGCAACCACTGATCCCGAAACCGCGTTTCAGGATGTCGATTTTGTGATGGCGCATATCCGAGTTGGCTTGTATGCGATGCGCGAAAAGGATGAAAAAATCCCTTTGAAATATGGTGTGGTCGGCCAAGAAACTTGTGGTCCTGGCGGGATCGCTTATGGGATGCGTTCTATCGGCGGTGTATTGGAGTTAGTCGATTATATGGAAAAATATTCCCCTGATGCGTGGATGTTGAATTATTCCAATCCTGCAGCGATCGTCGCAGAAGCGACTCGTAAATTGCGCCCTGATGCTAAGATCATTAATATTTGTGATATGCCAGTGGGAATCGAAGAACGGATGGCGCAAGCGATCGGTTTAGCTTCTCGCAAAGAATTGGTCGTTCGCTATTATGGCTTGAATCACTTTGGCTGGTGGACAGATATACGAGACAAAGCTGGCAATGACTTGCTGCCGCAGATCCAAGCGCATGTAGCAAAATACGGCTATTCATTGCCAGAAGAAATCGAAGCGAGCCAACATGCTGATGCCAGCTGGATGCACACCTTTGCCAAAGCAAAAGAAGTGTACGAGGTTGATCCATCCACTTTGCCAAATACCTACTTGAAGTATTACTTTTTCCCTCAAGATGAAGTGGCGCACACCAACCCATCTTTTACACGGGCAAATGAAGTCATGGCTGGCCGCGAAAAACACGTCTTTGGTGAATGCCAACGCATCGTAGAAAACCAGACAGCGACTGACACCACGCTTGAAGTGGATGAACACGCCAGCTACATTGTTGACCTTGCACGAGCGATTGCTTATAACACGCAAGAACGAATGCTGTTGATCGTGCCTAACGAAGGAGCGATCGTCAACTTTGATGAACAGGCAATGGTAGAAGTGCCTTGTATCGTCGGCAGTAACGGGGCAGAACCAATCACACAAGGCAAGATCCCTCGCTTCCAAAAAGGATTGATGGAACAACAAGTCGCCGTAGAAAAATTAGTCGTGGAGGCTTGGGCAGAGGGTTCTTACCAGAAGCTGTGGCAAGCACTGATTCTTTCAAAAGTGGTACCAAATGCCCGTGTAGCCAAAGAATTACTCGATGAATTGATCGAAGCAAATCAAGCCTTTTGGCCAGAATTACACTAGCCAGCGTTCTTCGCCTCCCCTCCTGGCTTTTCAGCTATACTTAATCAATAAGGAGGGGTTTTTGTGAAATTACAGTATTTGATTCAACAGCACCAAGCAGAGTTAAGTGAACTTGATCGTGGCATTCTGAACTATATTCTTTCCAACGGCGCCACCGTTCTATCTATGGGGATCGTCGAGCTATCCGAGCAGGTTCACGTCTCAAAGTCTTCTATTTTACGGTTGACGAAAAAACTTGGTTTTTCTGGCTATTCCGAGTTCAAATATTTTCTACGGCATCAGCAAGAACAGGCAACAACGATTTCGCAGCAAAAAACGATTTTTGAAAAGCAACAAGAGGATATTTTCGCCACCCTCAACTATGTAAAAACGGTAGACTTAGCTGCCCTCAACCGCTTGTTTGACCGCAGCAAAACCATCTACTGCTACCCAACTGGGTTTTCCCAAAAGAAAGCACTGGAGGAGTTTTCCAAAATGATGCTTTCTATGGAAAAACGAGTGATCGTATTGCCGAACAAAACGGAATTTGATATGGTCATGCCGATGATCACTGCCGAAGATTGTGTGATCATCGCCTCACTGAGCGGCGAAACAGAAAACGTCAAAGAGAATCTGACGACTTTTGCGATTCGTCAGATTCCCGTTTTGACATTGAGTGCGCCAGGAGATAATTATTTTGCTCGCCATTCAACGTTTCACCTGACCTATTATTGCGATTTTTTTCAAATCGGTCGCAAGAAAATCCCTAGCCAGTCTTTGATCGGACTGAGCTGCTTGATTGATTATTTGATCCGTTCCTACGGACTATTCACTTTACAGGAGGGCAACCATGACTAAACGAAAATGGGCGTTTCCATTGATTTTACTGAGTTATTGGCTTTTGATCGCCGGTGCTTACTATCTTTATCTTTCCTTGACTGCCTTCAACCATGGGATGACCTTTGCCCAGTACCTCAACTCGCAACCGTTAGCCGCTTTAGGGGTCTTGTTAAGTAGTCTCCTTTTGCTGCAAGGGGCTTGCCTGTACTTTATTCAACGGTTTTCCATGAGTAAAAAAGGCCTTTTGGGTCAGTATTTATTTCTGATCTTCTTTCAACAGTTGCTGACAGCGAATGTCATCGGCGCAGGACTCGTCTTTTTTACAAGAAGAAGTCTTTCGAGTCAGGAGGAAACCGCAACGTGGGGCGAAAAGAGTTTTACCTATGGGGCATTAGCATTCATTCTTTTATTGAGTTTATTCTTTTTCCTCCTTGTTCGATCAGCGATTTAACTTCCCCAAAAAGAAAAGCAGTGCCGGTTGGCACTGCTTTTTTGCTGTCGCTTCTGCTAGTTTGGCTCTGTTTTTGAAGCAAAAACCACTTTGATTCCAAAGTGATCGCTGACGATCGGAGTACGCGTTCCGTCAAAAACGACTTCATATTCCGTTGCTTGCAGGTCATTAGATGCAAAAACATAATCGATCCGCAATGCTTCTCGATTGTCTTGCCAACCATCAATGGCTTTAACGACAGAGGCTTCACCAATCGTTTCGGTAGCCGTTAAAAAGCTGTCTTGCAGCTGTAAGGAGCTGTCAAGGACGAGTTGATGACCAGAACTGGCCGCATCGTTGTTGAAATCTCCTAGAATCAATAAGGTATCTGCCCGTTCTGCTAAAAATGCTTCTGTCTGTTGCCACTCGTAGGCAAATTTACCGTCTTGCCACCAAGAAAAGTGACAGCTAACGACTTGTACGATCTGCCCATCGGCTTCAGTCACGCCGCTCAGGTTTTTGCGCGTGGTATGATCCCAGACATCCGTGGCTTGTGAAGCAAGATATTCTTTGGCAATGATGGGCTGTTTGGACAATAAGGCATTGCCTTCGTGGTAAATGTCATAGCCTACGTGACTGTAGGTCCATGACCAATAGTAGTCACAGTCTAACAGTTGCAGTTCTTCCACTAGGCGTAAAGCAAAATTGTCCTCCTTGATTTCCACCAGCGTATCTGTCGGGCAATAAAGCCCATCAGGAACGATGGTTTGAGCAGCGATCGTTTGGTTGACTTCTTGCAAGGCGATGATGTCATAGTTGCCTGTTGCAATCTCTTGTGCGATCATTTTGCATTTTTCTAGCTGATTTTCTTCTAACCAGCTATGGGTGTTCAATGTTAATACCTTCATGAATAAGGCTCCTTCTCTCGGTTTGCTTGTACGATTCCTTTTAAAAATAAAAGAGAGCGGGTCAACAAAAGAGTCGACCCGCTTGTCATTTTATTATAGTTTTACGATTCCAACAACTGCGGCTGCTTGTTGCTTGCCGATTTGGGTCAATTCAAAGGAATCGATTTGATCGCTGTTGGTCAACACTACAACGATGGTGGTGTCTTTGCCAGCAGCACTTACTGCAGCGAGATCCATCTCCGCTAACTTGTCACCGACCGCCACTGGTTGTCCTTCAGTGACAGATACCGTAAAGGGTGCACCGTTTAAGTCAACGGTATCTAAGCCCATGTGAACCAATACTTCGATGCCTTCATCAGAAAGCAAGCCGATCGCATGTTTCGTTGGGAAGATGTTGGTGACTTTCCCGCTGATTGGTGCGACAACTGTCGTCTGCTCTGGACGTATACCATAACCGTCACCCATCATTTTTTCCGCAAACACTTGGTCTTTGACAGAGGTGATCGGCATCACTTCTCCAGTGGCAACGGCAGCTAGTTCAGCTGTCACGCCTTGGCTTTGATGGGTAGTGGTTTCAGCTGGTGCTTGACTAGCAGTCGGTTCGGGAATCGTGACACCAGAATCTAAGATATCTTGAATGTCTGATTTTAAGACATCTGCTTTCGGTCCATAGACTGCTTGCACACCGTTGTCTTTTACGATCAAGCCTAAAGCCCCTGCGGCTTTCCACGCTTTTTCATCGCCGACCGCTTCCCGATTTTTCACAGAAACTCGTAAACGGGTCATACATGCATCAACGTCGGAGATATTTTCACGTCCCCCTAATAAATGAATGATTTTCACGACTTGCGAATCTGGGTTCAAGTTGCCATCCGCCGAAGCAGTTGCTGGCGCATCGCTGGCCCCTTCTGTTTCATAGTTGCCGTTTCTACCTGGTGTTGCAAAGTTGAATTTTTTGATCAAGAAGTTTGCCAAGAAATACATCCCGACACCAAAGACGATGGTCACTAACACAAAGTTGATCAAATCTTGTCCTAAGCCGGCATTGATCGCCATTGGGGTACGTGTCAACAACTCGATATTCCCAAAAGAATGGACCCGTAAGTTGACGATATCCGCCATCGCAAATGCCGCCCCTTGTACGACTGCATAAACGATGTAAAGCGGTACGGCAGCAAACATAAACATGAACTCCAACGGTTCCGTTACCCCTGTCAAGAAGACAGCGATGGCAGCTGATAAATACATAGAGGTATATTTGTGCCGTTTGTCCGCATCGACATTGCGGTACATGGCATAAGACAAGCCCATCAAGATCCCAGATGAACCAATCATTTGTCCAACTTTAAAGCGGGCAGGAACAAAGTTTTCCAATAAAAATTGATATTGTGACGTATCGCCAGCATTGCGCATGTTCACTAGGTCCGTTGCCCAAGCAAGCCATAATGGGTCTTGTCCAAAGACTTGGGTGCCGGCTTGTGCCCCAGAAAGAATTGTGTAGGTTCCACCTAATTCGGTGTAATTGATCGGGATCGTCAACATATGATGCAGCCCGAATGGTAAGAGCAGCCGCTCCAAGGTTCCAAACAAGAAAGGTGCTAAAACGGGCGCACTTTCTTGTGATTGCGCGATCCATAAACCGAAGTTGTTGATGCCGGCTTGAATGTAAGGCCAAACGATCGATAATACTAATGCGACGACTACTGAACGGGCAATCACCACGAAAGGGACGAAGCGTTTGCCGTTAAAGAAGGAAAGCGCATCCGGTAATTTGCGGAAATTATAGTATTTGTTGTAAGCTGTTGCCCCCACAAAACCGGCGATGATCCCGACAAAGACACCCATGTTCAAAGCAGGTGCTTCTAATACACTAGTAAAGAAACCGTCGATCATGATCTTTGTCCCAAACAACGTATGGGTAAAGGCGCCTTCTTCGGTTAACATCGCGCTCGTCACGCCAAAGATCGAACCAGTGATCCGGTTGATCAAAATAAAGGCGATCCCGGCAGCAAATGCCCCACCAGCTCGCTCTTTAGCCCAACTACCACCAATAGCTAATGCAAATAATAAATGCAGGTTACCAATAATTGCCCAACCAATGTTTTCAATGACGCCTCCTGTGGTGATCAAGAATGCCCAGTCGGCATTAATCATTGGGATCGTTTTCCCAATACTGATCATCAAACCAGCGGCTGGCATAACAGCGACAACCACCATTAGCGCTTTTCCGAATTTTTGCCAAAATTCGAAGCTCAATAATTTTTTCATCTTCCTTCTTCCTTCCCTGAATCGATTTACGCAATCGGTTTCTTAATAATTTCATTCTAACGGAGAAAAAAGATTTTGTAAACCCAGAAATATCAAAAGGGATTCTATTCGCTTTTCCACCTTTATATAACTGAATCTTTCTTTCTCGATGTTTCCTAATAGGAAATTCTTTAAACGCAACAACTTTCACTTGACGATGCAATCGTTTGCGCTTATGATAGAGATATCAAAAAGATTCTGGAGGGACTTTCATGAAAAAAATCCAACGATTGTTCGAGATCGATCCATGGAAAATCGCGACATCTACCTTAGATAAAGAAAATCGTCGACTGCAAGAGTCGCTAACAAGCATCGGGAATGGCTACATGGGAATGCGCGGCAACTTTGAAGAACAATACAGCGGCGATCATCACTTAGGTACCTATATCGCAGGTGTCTGGTACCCAGACAAAACCCGTGTTGGCTGGTGGAAAAACGGCTATCCTGACTATTTTGGCAAAGTGATCAATGCGGTCAACTTTATTGCAATGGACCTATTTGTCAATGACCAATTAGTCGACTTAGCAAAAATCAGCCCAAGTGATTTCCGTTTAGAACTAGACATGGAAACCGGGATTTTACGCCGCAACTTTACTGTCACTTTGGCAGGTGCAACGATTAAATTCTCTTTTGAACGCTTCTTGAGCATCGTAAAACGTGAACTTGCCCTCATTAAGATGGATGCTGAGATCATTGAAGGCGACGCTGAGATTAAAGTCGTTTCTAAACTAGATAACAACGTCCATAACGAAGACAGCAACTACGACGAACGTTTCTGGGAAGAATTGGCTCATGGCCAAACCGAAACCTTCCATTACTTGACCACTCGGACTGTAGAAAATAATTTTGACATTGAACGCTTCACTGTCACTTCTGCTATGCGTCATAGCCAAACACCGACTGATTCCGTGAAAAGCGAACTTTGCGTCGCTGATACCTTTGCCTTTTCTGGGGCAGCCGGTGACACCTTCTCATTGATCAAAGAAGTCTTGATCATTACGAGTCGTGATGTTCCCGCTCATGATCATCCAGCAAAAGTCACCGAATTAGGCACTTTATACAAAGCAGATTATGATGCGTTGCGTGCAGAACAAGTCGCTGCTTGGAAAGCCCGCTGGGATTTAGCCGATGTGATCATTGAAGGCGATGCTGCGGCGCAACAAGGGATTCGTTTCAACCTGTTCCAATTGTTTTCAACCTATTATGGCGAAGACGAGCGCTTGAACATCGGACCGAAAGGCTTTACTGGTGAAAAATATGGCGGTGCGACTTACTGGGATACCGAAGCCTATGCAGTCCCATTGTATTTGGCATTAGCAAAACCAGAAGTGACCCGCAACTTGTTGAAATACCGTCACAACCAATTGCCGCAAGCCCATATCAATGCGCAAAAACAAGGCTTAGCAGGTGCCCTTTACCCAATGGTGACCTTCACTGGGATCGAATGCCACAATGAGTGGGAGATCACTTTCGAAGAAATTCACCGAAACGGTGCCATCGCTTATGCCATCTACAACTATACGAATTATACTGGCGATACAAGTTACCTGAAAAAAGAAGGATTAGAAGTGTTAAGCGCGATTTCACGTTTCTGGGCAGATCGTGTCCACTATTCAAAACGTCAGCAAAAATACATGATCCATGGCGTCACTGGACCAAACGAATACGAAAACAATATCAATAACAACTGGTACACCAATAAAATGGCTACTTGGGTCTTAGCTTATACCTTAGCCAGCTATGAAGCCTTCAAAGACGAAGCGGCTGTCACGATCTCTGACGAAGAGCAAGCCAAATGGCAAGACATCATCGACAATATGTACTTCCCAGAAGACCAAGAGCTTGGAGTCTTCGTCCAGCATGATACCTTCTTAGACAAAGACTTGATGCCCGTTTCCGATCTTGATCCAAAACATTTACCATTGAACCAAAATTGGTCGTGGGATCATATCTTGCGCTCTTGCTTTATCAAGCAAGCCGATGTTTTGCAAGGGATCTACTTCTTCGGTGATCAATTCAGCAAAGAAGAAAAACAACGGAACTTTGATTTCTATGAGCCGATGACAGTGCATGAATCTTCCCTTTCCCCAAGTATTCATGCGATTTTGGCAGCGGAATTAGGCATGGAAGAAAAAGCGTTGGAAATGTATGAGCGGACTGCTCGTCTTGATTTGGACAATTACAACAATGATACCGATGATGGCTTGCACATCACTTCTATGACCGGCAGCTGGTTAGCGATCGTTCAAGGCTTTGCTCAAATGAAAACCGATCACGACCACTTAGGGTTTGCGCCATTCTTACCTAAAACGTGGAGCCGCTATGCCTTCCACATCAACTATCGTGGACGTCTGCTCTTTGTTTCCGTCAATGAGTCAACGGTGACTTTGAAAAAAATCAGCGGTGAGGCATTGCCAATCAAGGTTTATGGCAAAGACTATGTTTTAGAAGACGAAATCAGTACAGCGATCAACTAAACAAGCCTTCTGAAAGAAGAAATGTCTGCATTTCTTCTTTCTTTTGATTGGCTCTACCCTTGTGCCGACACTTTGTGATACTATAAGCTAAAAAAGGAGGGAAATCAGTGAGCATTACGGTCAAAGATGTCGCCAAAAAGGCTGGCGTCGCTACATCCACGGTTTCTCGTGTCGTAAACGATCATCCCAGCATTTCTGAAGATACCAAGAAGAAAGTGCGCAAAGTAATGGCAGAAATGGGCTATGTCCCCAATCTTGCAGCTCGAAATCTCGGCAAACAGATATCCAGTGCCATCGGCGTGATCTTGCCGCCTCTTGATTCGAAAGAACGACTAGGAAACCCCTTTTATTTAGAAACGATCGAAGCCATCAATGAAGAGGCCCGCCATCATCAAATGACGGTTGCCGTTGCCTCCGCCCGTGACTTTGCTACATTACTAAAAAACGTGGAACGGATGCACCTGCAAAAACAAGTAGATGGCTTTATCTTGGTCTATTCCGATGAAAAAGACCCCATCATCGATTATCTGGTCGAAAAAGAAGTCCCCTTTACCTTGATTGGTCAACCATACAGCAATGAAGACAAAATCGTTTTTGTCGATAATGACAACCAGTTGTTAGGCAAGCAAGCAACCGAGCATCTGATCGCCCAAGGGCATACGAAGATTTTATTTGCTACTAATACGACCCATGAAAATCTGTATTTCGAACGTTTTTTCGGCTACCAAAAAGCCATGATGCTGGCAAATCTCCCCTTTTATCCAGCATTGACCTTTGAAAAAGCGGAAGATTACGTCACGTTCGAAGAAACGATCAAAGAATCCCAAGCAACGGCCATCGTCGTGATCGATGATCTGTTCGCTGTGCGGATCATTCAATTAGCGACGATGTATGGCTACAAAGTCCCCGACGATTTATCCATCATCAGTTTCAACAATTCGATCTTTGCTACTTTGACACATCCGTATTTGACTAGTATCGATATCAACGTGTTGTCCTTAGGAAAAATCGCTACCGAACGGCTGATGGCGCAATTGAATCATGAAGATTCAAACGGCGTACAGCTGGTCGTACCACATAAGCTGATCAAACGAGAAACAGTCTTGAACCGCAACCAGTTGAACTGATCCGCTGTGTCTGGTCCACTTCCCCCACACGCAAAAGCACCCGCTGTCCCTAGGGATAGCGGGTGCTTTTCATATTTTTATTTATACTCTTTGCTTTCCAGGCGGAACAATGGACTCATTGGTGTATTTTCGTGAATGCGGCGAACGGCTTCCCCCATCAATTCAGCACAAGAAATGTAGTGCAGTTTTTCTGGATGGCGTTCTTCGCTGGTCCAACAAGAATCGGTGACACAAATCCTTTCAATCGCTGATTGATCCAAAATTTCTTTAGCTGGCGGCGAAAGTAAGGCGTGAGACACACAAGCATACACTTCGCTGGCACCAGCTTCCTTCAACAAGTCTGCCGCTTTTGCCAATGTATGGCCGGTATTTAAAATGTCATCAACTAAAATACATTTTTTCCCAACGACATCACCAATCACATAGCCGCCATCGGCTTCATCTTGATCGACGATCGCGATCGCTGTATCTAAGTATTCTGCCAAACTACGGGTCCGTTGGACACCGCTGTTTTTTGGTGAAACAACGACATAGTCGTCACCAGTCATTTTTTGTTCGCGATAATAATGGGCAAACAATGGGATCGTAAAGAGATTATCCACTGGGATGTCGAAAAATCCTTGAACTTGGACGGCATGCAGATCAAGCGTCAAGATCCGAGAAGCCCCTGCTTCCACCAGCATATTGGCAATCAATTTTGCAGTAATCGGCTCATGCGGGTTGGCGGTTCGGTCTTGCCGCGCATATGCGTAATAAGGCAAAACGACATTGATGGTCTTCGCACTAGCCCGTTTCATCGCATCGATCATGATCAGCAACTCTAAATAATGATCATTGACGGGTTCATTCGTCGATTGAATGATATAAATATGGTCGCCCCGCACACTTTCTTCAATATTGATGGCAATCTCTCCATCACTAAACTGTGTCACTTTTGACTTCCCTAGTTCTGTACCGAAAACTTTCGCAATGTTTTCTGCTAATGGTAAATTTCCATTTAAACTAAAAATTTTCAACGAACTATCTTTATAACTTTCGCCCATGATTGCCTCCAATGAATGTGGTTGTTTTCTTCTATTCTAGCACAAAGTGACTGTTTTTTTAACCGTCTCGTTCAAGGAAGTGTGACGGTACCGTTTACCCAACTGGCGGGAATTACTTTTTTGTAGTTGCCCCAGTTGTCATGAACTTTAAAATAGCGTTCTCCGCTGGCGGTTTCGGCGTAGGCGTAAGCCACGACCCAATGATTGCCATATGTGCTGCCTAAAGGCTTCAAAATACCGATGATCACCGGTTTGCCTTCGTCGATTCGTTTGCACGCTCGATGCCAACCGCCAACAACGGTCGCACGTCCGCGGTAAGGCAATTGGAATTGATCGAAAAACCGAGTCAAACCATGACTGACTTGCCAAGCGATCGTCGGCAACCCATGAGGCTGAATCAGCACACGCAGCATTTCCGTCACTACTGTCAGATCCCGCTGTTTTTTTCGACGAAACGCTTTCGGGATGATCGTTTCATCGATGTAATCTTGATAGTAGGCCAAAAAGACGGCTGCCGCATAGGTGCCGCATAAATACCCTGAAGGAGTGACCCACTGCTTATACGGACGAAACCGCTCTTCGGCGATCCCTTTCCACTCTACTTGTTCCATCTCGTTCACCTGCCTTTTTTCTTATTATACCTTAGATTCTCCTCCTACTTGGATCAAAACCCTTTTTCGTCTAGAAAACTTTTCTTTGCGTCCTTACAGATTTTGTTTCATAATAGTAGAAAGCGAGAGGAGCGAAAGACATGACAACCTTGTTAAAAGATGATTTTTATGACTATGTAAATGGCGAGTGGCTGGAGACCGCTGTTATTCCAGCAGATAAACCCGCTACGGGTGGATTCCAAGATCTCGTTGACGGAATCGATTCCTTAATGATCGCAGAATTTGAAAATATGGCACACGATCCCCATGCTACGCCAAAAGGCCGCATGAAGGATGCTGTGGCTTTTTACCGCTTAGCCAGCGATTTTGCCCAACGAGAGGCAGCTGGCGCTACTGAAGCAAATGCACTATTAGCAAAAATCGAAGCGTTGCGTTCTTATGAGGAATTGAATCAGCAACTGGCAAGTTTCGTTTTAGATGGCATTGCCTTGCCTTTCCAACTGGATGTCGATGCAGACATGAAAAATGCGCAAATGAATACTTTGTCGGTCTATCCGCCTGCTACTATTTTGCCGGATAAAACCTATTACACAGAAAATCCCCAAGCAGGCGAAATGCTGCAAGTCTACTTTGAGATGGCCGTCAACGTTTTAGTTGCTTACGGAAAAGACCAAGCAGAAGCGGAATCGTTGGTAGAGCAAGCGATCGCATTTGATAAATTGATCGCCCCTCACGTCCGCAGTGCGGAAGAAAGTGCGGATTATAGTAAAAACTACAATCCTCGCTCCTTGGAGGAATTTGCAAAGCAAGCTAGCAAGATCGATTTTACACAACTCTTGACAGCCCTTTTACCAGGTACACCAGAAGAGCTGATCGTAACGGAACCCGCTTACTTTGAAGCCTTTGACATTATTGTTTCTGATAGCCATTTTGAACTCTTGAAAGGCTGGATGATCGTCAACCAAAGCTTGCGCTATACTAGCTATCTGAGTGAAGAATTGCGTCAGTTAGGCGGAACCTACAGTCGCTACTTATCAGGGATCGATGAAGCGGCTCCCCAACAAAAAGCGGCTTATTACTTAACGATGGGTCATTTTAGTCAAGTGATCGGTGATTATTATGGACGCAAGTACTTTGGGGAAATGGCGAAAAAAGACGTCAAACACATGGTGGAAACAATGATTGCTGTCTACCAAGATCGTTTGCGCAACAACACGTGGTTAAGTGAAGAAACCCGCCAAAAAGCGATCATCAAATTGAATCGTTTAGGCATCCATGTCGGGTACCCTGATCAAGTTCCTGCTATTTATGATCAATTGCATACCGATGAAGAGAAAAGTCTGCTGGCAAATGCCCTGCATTTCAATCGTTTGTTCCGAGAAGATGGCTTCAAAAAATGGCAGCAGCCCGTGGATCGCGAGGAATGGGAAATGTCCGCCGCTACCGTGAATGCCTACTATCACCCATTTAAGAACGTGATCGTTTTCCCAGCCGCAATCTTACAAGCGCCCTTTTATAGTTTGGAACAATCCACCAGCGCAAATTATGGGGGGATCGGCGCGGTCATTGCTCATGAGATCTCCCACGCCTTTGACAACAACGGGGCAAAATTTGATGAATATGGTAATTTAAACAATTGGTGGACAGAAGAAGATCTGGCCCACTTTGAACGCTTAGCTCAAGCGATGATCGACGAGTTTGATGGCCTGCCCTTTGCCGGCGGTACCGTCAACGGAACATTGACTGTTTCTGAAAACATCGCCGATGCAGGCGGACTAAGCTGTGCGCTAGAAGCAGCGCAAAAAGAAAGCGATGTTTCTTTAACAGACTTCTTCACCAATTGGGCGAAGATTTGGCGTACAAAAGCCAAAGAACAATACCAACAGCTCTTACTGGCGATCGATGTCCACGGGCCATCGAAACTACGGGCCAATATCCAAGTCCAAAATATCGATGAATTCTATACAACCTTTGATATCAAACCTGGTGACCCTATGTATCGTGCACCAGAAGATCGTGTGCAGATCTGGTAAACAAAAGCGTAAGAAAAAGACAAACCATAGATAGCTAGGGTTTGTCTTTTTGCTATGGATTTTTTAGAAGTGATAGATGAACGAGACAACTAACGAAAGAACCCCCAGGAGAATATGAATGATACCTATGCCTACGAAAAAACAAAGCAAGACATGGTACATCCTGCATTTTCTATCTTCATAATAAAAGGCTTTATAATAGTCGAATGCCAATACACACCGCAGTAAAACATAGAACATCATAAAAAAATGAAGAAAGTAGAGCCGTTCCAGATGATAGGTGATTTTCTCTAACGGTATCGTTCGAGATAGTAAACCAATCAAGGGATCGGCAGTGAAAATCAAGATAAAAAAACCGGCCAAGAAGAAGAAAACGTGCTCAATTCCAGCGAGATGCTTTTTGTATTCAGGAACAAGCTCATGACGGTTTAAACTTGAAGTTGTATTCCAGGCTAGTATCATAATCATTGCACTCACAGCCGTTAACCCAATCTCTCGAATATCTGAAGTTCCAAGAGTTCCAATAGGTCTGATTGGGGGTCTATAAGGCCTGAGTGGGGATCTATGATATTTCTCAAAAATTATTGCGCTCCCAAAGATTACATAATCAATGATGGAATAGATCTTCCCTTTTCGCTGATAACTATCAAGGGGTTGATATCTTTTTTTCAATACATTAAAAACCTCCTCACAATTTAAATGGAGTAATCCAGTAACAAACTTATTCGATTGAAAGACAATCTTTTAATCACCTAAAGCTTGTCTTTTGCTAATGGATTCTTTTAGAAAGGATGAATAAATGAGACAAATTAAGTAAGAGCGGCACGAAGAATACGAATGACACCTATGCCTACGAAAAAACAAAGCAAGACATAATACATCCTGCATTTTTTATCTTCATAATAAAAGGCTTGATAATAATCGAATGCCAATACACACCGCAACAAAACATAGAACATCATAAAAAAATGAAGAAAGTAGAGCCGTTCCAGATGATAGGTGATTTTCTCTACCGGTATCGTTCGCGATAGTAAACCAATCAAGGGATCGGCAGTGAAAATCAAGATAAAAAAACCAACCAAGAAGAAGAAAACGTGCTCAATTCCAGCGATATGCTTTTTGTATTCAGGAACAAGCTCATGGCGGTTCAAACTTAAAGTTGTCTCCCAAGCTAGCAAAAACACCATTGCGCTCACAGCCGACAACCCAATCCCACGAATATCTGATCTCCCACGAATTATAGGTCTAATTGGGGAGCTATGATATGTTTCAAGTAATATTGCAGCCCCCATAATTATATGATCAATGATGGAATAGATTTTTCCTTTTCGCTTGTATAACGTCACTTGATCCGTTTTCCCCAATACAAAGCCCCCTATTCTATTCATAACTGAGTATATTTTTGAAAAAACTTTTCCTATGGCAATGAGGTATGGACGTAAACTCCGAAGACACTATTTGCGAAATAAAAAGTTTATGGACATGATCCACATATAGAAGAGTGCACCTCCTACTAGAAATAAAAAGCTGTATACATAAATATAGCCCATGTAGCATTTTCTTTTTTTGTAATAAAAGGCTTGATAGTAATCAAAAGCGAATAAACACCGTATCAAAGCGAACAGTAACATAAGTAGATTGAGAAAATACAATCGATCTAAGTGATACATAATCTGTTTCAAAGGTAATTGGTTTCGAAAAAGCAAATGATTAATTAAGCTTTCTGATCTGAATAAAAGCAAAATAAAAGAGACGAGTAAGCCGAGAAAAAAACTGATTTCTATACTATGTTTTTTTTCTTTAGGAATGTTTTTATGCGCATTCAACAAATAGGTCTTATAAAGAGAGTAGGACATTAATACGCTAAATAAGCCACCTACCATATACTCGTTCGTCCCCGGAATATGTAAATACTTAGGAATCGTAAGCGGAAAAGAATGATATGCACTAAAACAAAGGGCTGAGGTGATCACTAGATAATCAATCAAAGCATACAATTTTCCTTTAGTTGTATCATCGTCGAATATCTTGAATTTTTTCACTTCCCTCCTCTTTTAGCAATCAAGGTTATCTGCTTAGGGATACCTCCAAAAATTAAGACGAAATAACTAATCCTATATTTTTTAAACAAATTAATCAAATTTAGATAAAACAATTCATTTTTTTATTTTTATATGATAAATTCAACTTGTATAACACGTGTTGTCAAACTTTAATTATGAGGAGGAATTGAAATGAAGCAAAAATATTCAGTTATATTGTTACTTGTCGTTTTACTGAGTGGTTTTTTCTCACCAATCACGGCATATGCTGTCAGTGAGAGTGGCAATTTTGCAGATGTTCCTGATGACCATTACGAAAAAGCGAATCTATTGGTCGCCCTTGAAGAAGAGCTAGTAGAAATCGGTTTATCTTTGGAAATCTTTGCTAATACGAGTATCGATTTTGAAAATTTACAGTACCAGTCACTATTGCCAGCAGAGGAGCGTTCAGAAAGAAGTCTACCAGCTGTTACGCCGGTCGTTCCTTTTGAGTTTCCTAAAGTCAAACAATTTGCCACTAGAATTTACGGGAACAATCCCACCAATGATCACTTATGTACACATTTATGCTTTATTATTTTGATGTGCATGATTATGATCGCAATGCTGGGCTGGTGGGTGACAGACTTCCCCTTCGTTACTACCCTGAGTATTACACCTTCAATGACACCAATGCTTACAATGCCTTCCTTAGAACCACTACGGGAACCAAGTACTTGAATTTCGCGTTATCATCTTATGATACGGTAATTAGTCTTAAAGATTATTTTTCAAATCTAGATATCTATAACCTTAAAAATCATGTCTCTAATGTAAAAAAATCCATTGCGGGTTACAAGACCTTAGAACATGGAGCCTCTTTCATTGATGCTATTCATAAATATTTCACTGAAGAAAAACCTTCATTAGAATCCATAAACTCCCCAGAAAAATTCATGGAAGAAATTTCCAAAATAATCGATACACAAGAAACCATCGACCAAGCTTCGAAAAAAGCTTTAAAAGGGATGTATGACACCGTTTTAGACTCTGTCTTTCTTCTACTTATGGGTGCAAATCCAATTGGGATAGCGGGAATCGCTACCATGTATGTTACCGCTATGGCGACAATGTACGTATCTATTATTGATCTTGCTGCCATCAATACTTTAGCGGGTACACGAAACAGCCGTCTAAACTTTAGACAGCTTAATAACTGGGGTATGTGGTAGCAAATAAAAATCAATTTGTTACCTATCCCCACCACTTACTATATGAAGAAGGAACCTTCGGAAATCAGTTGATTTTCGAAGGCTCCTTCTTCTATCGTTGTTTATTTCTGTAAAGCTTTTTTCATCATACTAATCACAGAATCGAATTGAGAATGCTCATTGACGACTTGATCGGCTTTTTGTCGATTGGGGCGGTCTTTTAGAAAGTCGAAGATTTGGTTTTCATTCTGGATTCCTAGTTTAGCCATAAACTCATCCAAGTTCTGAAAATCTGTATACTTTTGTAAGAAGTCATTGTTCAACAACGCCTTCACATCAAGATTCCCTTTTTGATACGCTTGATAAAGGCTAGTCAGTTCACTGAAACTGAAATTTGCTTTTAATTGATCCATCCATCCCATTTATGCTTCCTCCTTCGCAGAAATGATTTTCGCACCAAGGGTATTTTCAAAATGGCGTAGTGCCCATTCATGTCCGACCGCGTCAAAGCTGGCAACGGTATCTGCATCGATCACCAGTTGGTAGCCTAAATTATAGGCATCCACTGCTGTATGCAAGACACAGATGTCGGTACAAACGCCGGTCAGGTACAATTCCGTGATCCCTCTTTCCCGGAGTCGGATGTCCAAGTCGGTACCACTAAACGCTGAGTAATGGCGCTTGTCGATCCAATAGACATTTGGCGCTTCCTGATAGGTTTCATAAAGCGGGGCTAAACGACCATAAAGATGTCGCCCCGCACTGCCCGCAAGATTGTGAGGTGGGAACAAGCGGTTTTCAGGATGATAGTTGTCTGTTTCCTCATGACGATCAATGGCAAAAACGACATACTCACCGGCTTCGATAAAGGCTTGCGTCCGAGCCACTAAGGCAGCTTCAATCGCTTGCCCAGCAGCACCCGTGGTCAATCGTCCCTCATCTGCAACAAAATCAAACGTATAATCAATGGATAGTAATGCTCTCATGCTTCCTTCCTCCTCTTACGGATCGGCTCTCCTGTTTTTTAAGTTACTTTAATGTTTCAACGAATGCCAAGACCATTTCAGCGGAACGCTTGCCAGCTTCTAAGATAAACTCATCAAAAGAGACGGTTGCTGCGTGGTCGGCGGTGTCGCTGATCGCGCGCACGATCAAGAAAGGAATATTGAATTGCTGCGCGGTCTGTGCGATCGCGGCTCCTTCCATCTCACAAGCCAAGGCATCTGGAAAATGTCCTAAAATCTCCTGTACTTTTTGCGGGTCATGAATGAAGCTGTCGCCTGTAACGATCAGTCCCTTTTTCACGGTATGATGGGTCGCTTCTGCGGCTTTTGTCATCTCACTGATCAAATAGCGGCTGGCTTCATAATACAAAGGCATCCCACCAGGCAACTGGCCATATTCATAACCAAAGCCCGTCACATCGACATCAAAATAGGCCACTTTATCTGAGATCACTAAATCCCCTACTTGTAAACCGGCACCGATCCCACCAGCTGATCCAGTATTGATCACCATATTGACCCCGTATTGTTGGATCAGTAAACTAGTGGTGATCGATGCCAGAACTTTACCAATACCTGAACGAACGACGATCACTTCATGATTGCCGATACTTCCTGAAATAAATAGTGCGCCGCCGCGTTCCCAAGAAAGCGGTGAAATCAACTGTTCCCGCAACGCCTTGATTTCTTCCTCCATTGCACCAATAATACCAATTTTCATGTGTTTGCCTCCTGCTTCTCGTTTATTTTTCATCCTTTAAAATGAAAAACAACAGAAATTCCCACGTATCTACTGACGTGTTTTTTCTCCTTTCATGATAAACTAGTTTTGACGAAACGAACAGTTTTTTGTCATTATCAAAGGAGGCACTTATGTCTGAAATTTTCAACGCCATGGCAGCAAAATACGATACCCCTGAACGGATCGCGTTAGCACAATTAGTCACCCAAACCCTTGAACCTTATTTTAAAGACAACCAGCACCAAACTCTGATCGATATCGGCGGCGGTACCGGCCTAGTAAGTCTGCCCTTAGCAGCTTATGTCCAGCACTTAGCCATCTGGGATACTGCCCCTGGCATGATCGAGGTTTCTGAAAAAAAAATCAACCAACTGCAGCTGGCCAATGCTTCTGCAACTGTCCACGATCTGCTGCAAGAATCCTTACAAGCAAAAGCAGACGCTGTGCCGCTATCCCTCGTCTTGCTGCATATTCCTGACACAGCCGCTATGATGGAAAAACTATACGCCTTGCTGCAGCCAGGAGGAACCCTTTACCTAGTGGATTTCCTCAAAAATCCCGCCGTGTCTCACCCGCTGGTTCATAATGGGTTTGACCCTGCTGCATTGACTCAACTGACAGAGGCGATTGGGTTTACCGACACTTCCTTTACCGTTTTTCATGAAGCGGATCATTTGTTCATGAATCAGCCAGCGGCCATGTTTTTAGCTATTTTGAAAAAGCCGACCGAATAACAAAAAAGCCGCACTTGCAGAAGATGCAGGGGCGGCTTTTTCTTAGTACTAGATGAATCACAACAAAAAGATCGCCAAACCGACGACGACTAACAATAAAGTGACGATCACAATGGCTTTCATTAAAAAACGGTTCAGATCCCGAGATTTCTGGTTCTCACCGGCACGGGTCTTCGTGATTTCTTTGTTTTTCTTGCGCACTTTTCGGTAGTGGTTATCAATTTGTTTTTCTTTTTGTTTCCATTCTTTCTTGCTTTGCTTTTCTACGATTTGCTGATTACGTTCAGACGCCGCTTGTTCTTCTTCGCGTCGGCGTCGAAGTTCACTGCGGGTGATCAATGGTTCTTTAGGCAAGTCCGTTCCTCCGTTTCAATTCCAGCAACTCCCAAAATTGGATCGCAAACACGGTCTTCGCATCACAGATCGTTCCATCAGCGATAGCGGCTTGTGCTTGCTCTAAGCTCAATTCATAGACTTCCAGCACTTCGTCTTCGTCTTGCGGTAAGGGATTTGCCACTTTTTCCAGCTCTTTCGCATAATAGACGTGCAAGATTTCATTCGCAAAGCCTGGTGAAAGGTACATAGAAGAAACATGCTCTAGCGTTTTTGCGCGATAGCCAGTCTCTTCTTCCAATTCCCGGGCGCCAGTCAAATCTGGACGTGCGCCTTCTCCTGGATCGATTTTGCCTGCTGGTATCTCTAAAATCACTCGCTCTAATGGCTTTCTGAATTGGCGAACGAACAGCATTTTGTTCTCACTCGTCAAGGCGATCACGGCCACCCCACCTGGGTGGAAGACTAGTTCGCGTTTACTGGTTCCACCATTGGGCAAGGAGACATCATCAACCACCACATCAATGATTTTGCCATGGAAAATTTCATTCCGTTGGATCGTTTTTTCTTCAAAATCTTTAAATTCTAACATCTATCGACACCTAACTTTCCTCATACGTCTTATCTATCAAACACTTTAGCATAATTTAGAAAAAATATCTTCTTAAGAAATGGCAAGAAAGCTTATGAATTTACTAAAAATCGGAAAATCCACCCCAAGTCTGATATTTTTCTTTTAGTGAACATGCTAAAATAAAGATGTCGAATAACCCAATCTACTTGTCCAAGAGATTTTTAGGAGGAGGAAAAATGAAAAAAAACATCTGGCTGATCGTTGGTGCGATCGTCCTCATCAGTATTATTTTTAACGTAGTAGGCGATTCATTTGCGAGCCTATTATTAATCGTCGGTGCGATTTTAGTCTACGTCGGTATCAGAGGACGTAAAGTTCCGGCAGCGGATCCACAAGTTTTGCCTTCTTTAACGAGAGAACGAGAAGCCCATTACTTGAAAAGCGGAATGACTGCTCGTGAGATCGAATTGTTCCGTGAAACGATGAATCAGACGAAACACCAAATCGATAAATACCAAAAAAATATCACTAGCAATAACAAGTTAAAAGCCATTGACTTGCGTCACGATGCCTTGCGTGCCTCAAAAGCTCTTTTCAAAGAACTCGTAAAAGAACCAACTAAACTGCCTTTGGCAAGTCATTTCCTTTATACCCACTTGCCCAATATGGTCGATTTGACCGATAAGTTCATTGAAATCAATAGCCATGAGATCAAAAGTCGTGAGACCTATGATAAAATCGAAGAAAGCACACAAATTATCGAGCAAATGGCTTCCTTGATCGCCAAAGACTACTCCCAATTTGTAGCAGACGATCTTGATGACATGGATATTGAGTTATCCATTGCCAAACAAAGCATAAAACGAGATAATGAATAGGGATAGATTCTGATTGGCAACAAAAAAAGAATCTAAAAAAAATCTAGCCCAGGCTAGATTTTTTTCGAAAGCAGACAATTATTAGGAGGAGTTATTATGAGTGACACACCAAATCAAGTAAAACCCGTAACGGATACGCTTGACGATTTATTGAACAACCCATTTTCAACCCCTGTCGACACTTTGACCACTACTCAACAAGCGGAGATCAGTCAGCTGAAAGAACAGCAAACAGCACCGCGTTTGATTGACAAATTACCGCCAGAGCGTCAAGCACAGGCCCAAGAATTAGCCAGCAAGATCGATGCAACTGACCAGCAAGCAGTCATCACCTATGGTGCAGCTGCCCAAACCAAACTTGGGGAGTTTTCCCAATCTATGTTGAACCATGTCCAAGCAGCTGATATCGGCCCTGTGGGCGACTCATTGACTGAGTTGATGTATCGCTTGCAAGAAGCTAATCCAGATGAACTGCGTGCAGGTGAAGGCAACTTATTCAAGCGGATGTTTGGTAAAGTAAAACAATCCATTTTTGAAATCACCGCTAAATACCAAAAAATCGGTGCCCAAATCGACAAGATCGCCGTCAAATTGGATAAAGAAAAAGACGGTTTGCTAAAAGACAACCTGATGTTGGAACAGTTGTATCAAAAGAACAAAGATTACTTCGATGCATTGAACATCTACATTGCCGCTGGCGAGTTGAAGATGCAAGAATTGCAAACCAAAATCATTCCTGAAGCTATGAAAAAAGCAGAAGAAACGAATGATCAAATGGACGTACAGATCGCCAACGATTACACGCAATTCCTAGATCGTTTAGACAAACGGACTCATGACTTGCGCTTGGCACGTCAAATCACGATCCAACAGGCACCGCAAATTCGCCTGATCCAAAACACGAACCAAGCGCTAGCAGAAAAAATCCAAGCTTCTGTCAATACAGCGATCCCACTATGGAAAAACCAAGTGGTCATTGCCTTGACTTTATTGCGTCAAAAAGATGCAGTTACGGCACAGCGCCAAGTTTCTGAGACCACCAATGATCTATTGAAGAAAAACTCAGAAATGTTGAAAGTTTCTGCTATTGAAACAGCGAAAGAAAACGAGCGCGGCATCGTCGACATCGAAACATTGCAAAAAACACAAAACGACCTTGTGGAAACGATCCAAGAAACATTACGGATCCAAAAAGAAGGAAAAGAAAAACGTCGTGCTGCCGAAGTGGAATTAGGTCATCTAGAAGAAGACTTGAAAGACCGCTTATTGGATTTAACTAGCAACAAGTAAATTTCACCTATCAAAAGAGGACTTCCATTCCCGGAGTCCTCTTTTTTTGAAAAAATTGATTTAAGTGAAGGCAGCAATCAAATCTCAATGAAATGAAACTTCAAAGTGATTGACGCCGTCTTGATCCACCGTCAAACTGATTTGCGCCTCCAGCATTTCTGTGATGGCTTTGGCGATGGCTAAACCTAACCCATAGCCACCGTCTTGATGGTTGCGAGAAGGATCCCCGCGGTAGAAGCGGTCAAAGACATAGGGAATTTTTTCTTCGGGGATCAGACAACCACTGTTGGAGACTTGCAATACTGTCTTTCGTTGCCGTTCGATTAGGGCCACTTTGACTGTTTCTCCAGCGGGCGTGTATTTCAAGGCATTGTCTACCAATATCATGGTCAATTGCCGCAAGGCTTGCTCATTGCTTTCAAGGTGCACCTGTTTAGCGATCTGTTCCTGATAGTGGATCCCTTTTTCCAGCGCAATCGCCTCCATGCTTTGATAAACACTTTGCACGACTTGACTGGCGTCGATCAAAGAACGCACCATTTCTTGTTCGGCACTTTCGAATTTGGTCAACAGCAATAAGCTATTCACTAGCTCATCCATCCGTTCGGAACCTAACTGAATGTTTTTCAGCCATTTCATCTGGCTTTCCAAGGTTTCTTCTGGACTGCCAGCTAATACCTCAGCATTGACTTGAATGATCGCCAGTGGTGTTTTCAACTCATGGGAAGCGTTAGAAACAAACTCTTTTTGTTTGCGCCAAGCCAGTTCCACCGGTCGCAAGGCTCGATTGGCCACATAAAAACTAGCGATATAAATACTGGCTAAAGCTAAAACGCCGATGAGCAAAAGCGTGTTTCTTAGATTTCTCAGACTGGTCTTATAATCGGTGACATCAAAAAACATTACTTGGTAATACGGCTCATAGCTATTGATACTGGTAGAGTACATTCCCATTGACTCATTATTGATGGAATAATGGCTGAAAGAAGCTACCAAAAAGAGGGAATAGCGCCAATAACGATCATTCAACTTCACCTCGTTTGGTACTGCTCCTTGCTTCGTTGCTGTATCGACCAAAGCGGCATACAGTTCGCTCTCATCGACACCCTCATCATCACTTTGGATCTCAACGTCGACTTGATCGCTGACAACTAAGCCAATTTCTCTGACGTCACTCGTACTATTGATGACAGTCAAAATCATTGGATATTCTGGGTCTGCCAGTGATTGACGCACTTCTTCCTCATCTAACGGTGCTGCAGCTAGGAGATTTGATTCTTGCGAGACGAGCGATTGGATCTCGTTTTCAATTTGGGTGGCATTCAAAATATAGATAAAGGTAAAGGCACCTAAGACAATGATCGAGATCAGTGCCATATTGAACCACAGCATTTTATTTCGCAATTTTTTTAACATGGCGGCTCCTTGCTCTGCAAAATGTACCCCGCATTACGGATCGTGCGAATGCCGATATCTGCTTCAAGCAGTGCCAATTTTTTCCGCAGCAAAGACACATAGATTTCAACGCGGTTTTCTTCCACATCGGGATCAAAGCCCCAAATTTTATTGATGATGGTTTCTTTTGATAAGATCACTTTGGGTCTAGATAAGAACAGTTCCATCAGTTTCATTTCTTTGGGTGACAACACCACTTGATTGCTAGGCGTGGCTAACTGCAGCTCATTACGATCTAAGCCCACGTTGCCAAAGGCTAACTGGTCTTCTTGATAATCCAAATCTTTTCTTCTGCCTAGCGAACGAATCCGTGCCAGCAACTCTTTCATTTGAAAGGGTTTCGTCAAGTAATCATCTGCCCCTGCATCCAAGCCGAGTACTTTGTCATCGACTTCGCTTTTGGCCGTCAACATAATGATCGGCGTGCGAATATTTTGCTTGCGTAACGTCTTTAGCAATGTGATTCCATCGATTTTGGGCAGCATGATATCCAAAACGAGAATGTCATATACACCACTCGCTGCATAATCTAATCCGGTTTCGCCGTCAAAGGCCAAATCGACGGAATAATGTTGTTTCTTCAATAAGCTGGCAACAGCTTCTGCGATCGATGGCTCATCTTCTACGAATAAAATCCGCATTGGTCAGTCCCCCTTTTGCACTCATCATTTCTTTTTCAGTCACTTTTCAGTAAGCACAATCATTCCTATAGACTCATTCCAATTGTTCTCCAATAAAACGTTCTGTTGAAACGATCCGCATGTGTACACTTGTTTGATGAATCCACATGTGTAGCAACAATGCTACCATACCGCTTAGTAAAAACACAAACAGCTTTTTCCTAAGGTCTTGAAAATTCTCTTGATGACGCATGGGTTTCCTCCTTCTTGCAGGTCATCGATAAATCCGCTCGACTATTCTGGATCAGTAACCGCTGGGGCTGTCTGATTGCCTAAGCTGATATCGAAGGTAATCGTATCTTCTAACGGTAAAAACTGATTGAACTTGCTCATCCCCACGATTGTCCCGTAGGGTTCTGCTGAATTGACATAACGGACTTGATAGCTGATGTTCGCCCCTTTTGAACGGAATTCATCAAAGAAAAGCTTTTGCAGATCTCCTTCAAGGTACTCTCCTCGACGATAATCTCTGATATAAGGTTGACCTGCCGAATAGACGACTTCAATGCCTTGGTCATCTTTGCTGGTTAAGACGGTCCCGGCGGTCTCACTTTGCGAGATCAATTGTCCATAGGGCAGACTCTGAGTAAACTGCATCCGCATCCGCACAGTGACACCCTCAACAGCGGCCTGGGCATCATCTGGTAAAATCGTTGAAAAGTCTGGTACGGTGACCCCTTTCCCTAGGGAAATCGTTACTTGGAACGCATCCCGTTTCGCGATTTTTTCTTTTGGTGCCACGCTTTGTTCAATGACTTTGCCTTCTTCCACAGTATCCGAAGCCTGTTCTTTGACTTCAAGCTCCAGCTCATGGGCTTTCCCCCATGTTTCTACCTCTGCACGGGTTTTATCACTAAAGTCTGGTACTTCAATATCTTTTTCAAAGGTTTCTTCGCCTTTGGAATAAAAGACTCGTCCGACATCTCGACGATGATAGTTCTCTCGTGAGACTTCTTTATTGGTAAATTCTACTCGAATCGGTGCTTTTTCCTCGATCTCATCGTGGTATTCATCGACGATCGTCAAATTGCTTGCTTGATTTTTTTCGATCCACTCTGCTGCCTCGTCCCTCGTCATTTCCATAAAGTCTGGCAATGCCAATTTCTCTTCTGGATCAGGTCCTTGGCTCACGGTTAGATGCAGAGTGCTTCTTTTTCTGACTCGACTTCTGGCAGCTTCTGCTTGGGCGATCACTTGATTGGCTGGGGCTTCATCATAGGCTGGTGTGACATCAACCGCAAGATCATGTTCCGCTGCCCATTCTCTGACCTCTGAGATCTCTTTGTCCACAAAGTTATCCAACCGGACATACGCCAATTGGAAAAATAAAAAGCCGCTGAGTATAAAGAGTCCAAGCAAGGCAGCTAACCCTAGCAGTCGTTTTTTTCGCCGCTTCTTTTTGAAGGAGGGATCATGTTCGATCCCCTCTTCTAAAGAAGCTGAACCTTTTTCTTTTCGGGAAGCACGGTAAGAAGGTACTTCGGCTGCTGCTGATTCCTTGTCTGGCTGTTTCGGTTCTTCTTCAAACTTCGATAAAAAATCACTCATAGGCCGTCAACGCACCTTTTTTTAAGTAAAAAGTCTGATCTGACTGCTTGGCGATCTCGGTCGAATGGGTCACTACGATGATGCACTTGTTGTGGATCGCCGCTAGTTCTTTAAAAATATCCACGATTTCTTGTTCCATGCCTTCATCCAAATTCCCGGTAGGTTCATCGGCTAAAATGATATCAACGTTGGTCGCTAAAGCACGAGCGATGGCGACCCGCTGCTGTTCCCCACCGGAAAGCTGATTGACGAAACGATCGGCTTTCGTGGAATTGATGCCGATATAGTCCAGCAAACGATACGCAATTTGATCGTGCTGATCCGGGAGTTTGTTGTCTGAAATCGCCATCGAAACAAGGACGTTTTCTAAAGCCGTCAAATAAGGGATCAAGTTGTAACTTTGAAAAATCAAACTGATTTTGTTGCGGCGATATTCTTCATAACCGATCGTTTTGATATTTTTTTCTTCAAAAAACACTTCCCCATCGGTTGGCTGATCCAATGCACTGATCAAGGAAAGAAAAGTGGTCTTTCCTGAGCCTGATTTTCCTAAGATCGTGTAAAATTTGCCTTTTTCAAAGGAGATATTGGTTTTATCTAAAATTTTCCGGCGATTCTCGCCATCTTGGTAGTAATACGTCATGTCTTTTGTTTCTAAAATTGCCATGTTCATCGCTCCTTACAGCATGATTTTTTTCGGATTCAACCGTAAAATATACAACAGCGGCACCACTGCCGAAAGCAAGATCGTCACGATCCCAGTCGCTAAAAAGGCGATCACATAAGATAAGGTATATTGAACGCGAAACGCCTCGTTGATCGTCGCTTGGTCGATTTTCGGTGCACCCACAAAGAATTGTTCCATCCCTGTCTGGTTTGCCTCTAGCATACTGCTGGTTAACAAAGATTCAGAAACCATCTTGCCCAGCATATTCCCTGTAACCAAGGAGATCAGCATTGCACTGACACCAATCAACAGGAGTTCGATCACAATCTGTGCAAACACGTATTTCCGGCGTTCCCCTAACGAAAGGTAGATACCTAACTCATATTTACGATCTCGGGTAAACAAGACAATGATCAAGGAGATAATAATCAAGGAAGCAATCACCGCAATCACTACGACATACGAGGAAATTTGTGATAAGCGATTCATACTGGTTCCCACACGGTCATACTCATCCGTAGAAGCATTGACCTTATAGCCATTTGGCAAGAGTGGTGTCACCTCTTGTTTGAATTGTTCTGCATCTTCTGGTTGATTCAAAATAAATTGCGGGGTAAAGAAATCCTCGTCAGATCCGGGGTCTGTCGCTGGAAACGCCGCTTGTCGCCCCGCACGTTCCTCTTCAACAATCGTTTTCACAGCATCATTTGGCATATAGATCCGATTGAAGGGACGATCATCAAAAGCAAACGAGCTGACTCCCCCCTCTTGTCCTTGTTCATTCGCTTTTTCTAAGCTGGTATTTTTAAAGATCCCGACGATTTCGATAGGATAATCATTGCCTTTTTGTTTCTCTGGATCTCCACCAGATGAATAATCGATAAACTGTCCATCTAATACCATGGTGTCACCAACGGTCAAGCCGTTTTCCTGAGCCACCTCTTCAGAAATCAACCCTACACGTTTTCCGGTACGCTGTTCCTCTTCTGTAAAGAAGCGTCCCTGTGTTAAATTCACCGTATCTTCTTCAAAATCCAACGGTTGTAAGAGATTGGTTCCTGTTAAATAGACCCAAGAATCCATACTTCCAGAAACCATGATATTCTCGTTTTCAACTTCTGGTCTAAAACTATAGGGTTTGAATTTATCAACAGCAATCATTGCTTCTCGCAAATAGTCATACTGTTTGACTTCCGAGCGCTCGCCAATTTGTTTGATCAGCTCCTCCGGCAGCGGCTGAATCTCCTCCATACTTGCGCCGCCCTCACTATTTGCCATCAAGGCTTCATAGTCGATATCGATCGTTGCGAGGGAACCTAATTGGTTTTTGATCTGCTTTTCGACATTTTGAGTCGACTGATTGACCGCAATTGCACCAGCGATCACATTTCCTAAAATTAGAATAACAGCAAACAATATTGCAGATTTCCCTCGCTTTCTCGTCACACTCAGCCATGCCCGTTTCATATAATTCAATTGCCAACATCCTCTCTTTTTTTCTCTAACAAAAGCATACTGGATGAACCTTTAGCGAATCTGTCATTTGGAAAATTTCTCAAAAAAAGCAGATTCATAGAGGACTTTTGATCAAGAAAGACTGTCATTGCAATGATCAGCACCAGAAATGACCACTATTTGAATAACAAAAAAAGCCTCCTAAAACGCTGCTTATAGGAAGCTCGGCTATATTTACATAAAAAAAGACAAAAACCGCATCCGGGTCTTTGCCTTTTCACAATCCTATTCGTCAATTTTCTCATTTAATTCGCTGTTACGATAGCCATATACAAAATAGATCGCGATTCCGATCACTAAGGAGCTCCCAAAAACGATCCAGGTCGCCGTTTGTAGACGGGTCATCAAGAAGAGACAGCTGGCAACGGACAACAAAGGCAATAACGGTACCAGTGGTACTTTGAATTCGCCTTTAGCAGGTGGGCCCATCATCTTCCGCAGCTTGATGATTCCTAAGGACATTAAGATCATATACGACAATGCCGCGATGTTGGTCAATTCTGCCAAGATATTCAATGGGAAAGCTGCCGCAAAGAAGAAAGCAAAAACACCCGCGATGTAGGTCGCTTTCTTTGGTGTTTGATGCTTTGGATCAATGGCTTGCATCGCTTTTGGCAATAACCCATCTTTACTGATGGCATATAACAGACGCGCCAAGGAGTACATCATAGCGATCGTCACTGTTAATAAGGTCAAGATCGCACCCACAGAAATGATTGATCCGACAACCCCATGCCCAACATAACGCATCGCAAAAGCTACCGGGTCATTGACTCCTAATTCCGCAAACGGCACGATTCCCGTCATGATCAGTGTGACAATGATATAGAGGACTGTTGCGATCGCAATGGAACCAATGATTCCTCGAGGGACATTTTTCTTGGCATCTTCGACTTCTTCCGCTGCCATTGCGACGGCATCAAAGCCAAGAAAAGCAAAGAAAACTAACGCTGCACCATTAAAAACGCCTGAAAAACCAAAGGGCATAAAGGGCTGCCAGTTGTCTGGTTCCACGAAAAAGGCACCAAAGACGATAAACAAGAGGATCACGCCGAATTTGACCCATACCATAGCATTGTTCAAACGTAACGCTTTTTTCGCTTCTTGGCTGACCCACAAGGTTACAAAAATAATGACTAAACCAGCAATCAAATCAATGTAGGTCCCCTTGCTTGGGTCATAACCGCCCGTCAAAGCGGTTGGTAAATGGATATCCGCACTGGCCAAAAAGCCTTGCACATAGCCTGACCAGCCAGATGCCACCGAAGAAACGGCCAATAAGAACTCGCAAATCAAAAACCAGCCTGCCAGCCACGCGGTAAATTCACCAAAAACGACATACAGATACGAATAGGCGCCCCCTAAAACGGGGATCCGAGAAGCAAATTCCGCAAAAGAAAGCCCTGATAACACAACAACGATACCAGCTACAACAAAGGAAAGAATCAATGCCGGTCCGGCATACTCAGCAGAAGCAGTCCCTGTAACAACAAAGATACCTGTGCCGATAATGGCGCCGATCCCCAACATAATCAAATCTTTTAACTTCAACTCTTTTTTTAAATTCGTCACACTTTCCCGTTGTATGACTTTTTTTCGAAATAAATCCATAACTCCTCCTCAAAAATATACGTTTATGTTGCTTTCATATACCCCAACAAAACACCGCCGATAATCACCAGCAGACAACCAATCACCACATACCGCAGTTCTTTTTTGGTTTTCTTTTCGCCGAGAATAAAAATCCCGCCTAGCGTTGAAATGATGATTCCCATCTGCGACAATGAGAAGCCCACCGCTAGTCCGACTTGCTGAACCGTGATCAGCATGCAGACATTGCCGATGCCCCATAACAATCCTGACAAGGTATTTTTCCCTACAAAACGGTCGACCTTCGTCTTTCTTAAAGCAAATAGGCTGGCACCGATCAGCATCCCGACACTTTGTGGCAAAATGATCGCCAATGGGTCCAATCCTGCCCAAGTAATCAAAATTGTATAGGCGCCGTACCCAATCGTGGATGAGATCAATGCCCGAAATCCTTTAGGAAAATCAAGCATCTTGCTGCCGGCTTCTACCGGACTTTCACCATCTTGGCGAGCGGTCAGATAAGCCCCGATCACCAATAAGATCAATGCGCTAACACCTAATGCATAATCGCGGGTCTGGGTCCATTCCGCAAAAAACAATGCACCGGCGACCGTATTTAAAATCAGCTGCATGCCGGTTGAAAGCGGCAGTCCAACAGACACACCTAAATATTTCATGCCATGGAATTGACCGTTTTGACCGACGGACCAAAAGAGACCAGACAAAAGACCGATCAAAATCACCTTTCCATCAATCACTGGCATCGTCACAAAATATACGACCAGAGAAAAGAAAAAGGCACCAATCGTCATTCCTAGCGTTTGCTGGTTCGCATCCCCGCCAAGTTTGGCACTTACTAAACCAATGCTGCCCCACGCAAACATTGGTACTAATGCAACGAGTATCTCCATTTCATTCATCCTTACCATTCAATTTTAAACACAGGCTTTAGTGTATCAGTGAAAACGTTCTAGGGACAAGTGATTTTTGTCAAAAAACACAAAAAGATACTCGAAAAAAAGCAGATTAGCGTTTTTCCTCATAATAACTCAACAAGGGAAAGAACAGCGTCATGGTGGTTCCTTTTCCAACTGTCGACGAAGCCGTTAGCTCGATGCCTAATTCCTTCGCTAAACTTTTCGCTAAAAAGAGCCCTAATCCCGTCGAGTGGGTGTCCGTTTGGCGCCCATTTTCGCCCGTAAAGCCTTTATCAAAGATGCGACGCATGTCTTCTTTAGGAATGCCGATCCCACTATCTTGCAAGTGGAGATAGGTTCCTTGGGCATCTTTTTCGATCCGAATTGTCAGCTGCCCATTTTGTGGTGTGTACTTAACGGCATTGCTGACCAATTGTCGAAAGATAAAGCCGAGCCATTTTTCATCGGTCAACACTTGCTGATCCTCACCTTCAACGGCATAGTGCAGGTTCTTTTGGATAAAATAATTTGCCTGACTGCGTAAAACCGGCTGGATGACGGCTTTCAATGAAATTTCTTGGACCAGATAATCTTTTGAAAAGCTGTCCAAACGGGCGACGTACAAGACTTGCTCGACGTATTCGTTCATGCGGTTCAATTCATTTTCTAGTAAGATGAATTTTTCATCTGGAATATCAAATTCGATCGAATGCAAAAGCAATCGTGATGCGGCTAAAGGTACTTTGATTTCATGGACCCACGAATCGATGTATTCCTTTTGTTCTTCTTGATTGCTGACGACTTGCTGCATCAATTCTTGGTGCTCTCGGATCAACTGATTGATGTAAGATTCGATCCGTTCTTCTTCCGCCGAGCGTGCTCCTTGCAAGTAGTTTTGCAGCAAGCTGTCTCCAGGCTTGGGGGTGATTTTTTGCCAAAAACGCCGCTTAGATAAGTAGCTGATTGCCAAAAAGAACACCATCAAGACACTTTGCATCAAAAAGAGATAGCCGACTGTACCCCAATCCATCGGGGAATGAGGAGTCAGCCAAAAAACTAAGACCGTCAACACGAAAAAGACCAGCCAGCCAATAAACAGCAGCCAACGATCTTTCAAAAAACTGCGCAAAACCCGCCACTTTGTCATGGTACGATATACCCTTGACCAACCTTGGTTTCAATGTAGCCATTCATCCCCGCTTGTTCGATTTTTCGTCGCAAACGATTGATATTGACCGTCAAGGTATTGTCATCTACAAAACGCTCGTCATCCCATAAGGCCCGCAAGAGTTTTTCACGACTTAAAATCTTGCCGTGATTTTTCATCAAAATATACAGCAGGCGGTATTCGTTTTTGCTAAGATCGATGCTTTCGCCATTGATATACATGCTGCTGTTGTCGATATTGAGGGTCAAACCGTTATGCACTAACGTCTCGCTGCTGCTTTCTACATAGTTGTAGGAACGGCGCAATAAGGCATTGATTTTTGCAATCAGAACGTCGATCTCAAAAGGTTTTGTCACAAAATCGTCCGCCCCCATATTCATGGCCATGATCATATCCATATTGGTATTGCGACTGGAAATAAAAATGATTGGTACTTTGGAAGCTTCGCGGATTTTTTGACACCAATAGTAGCCATCAAAAACCGGCAAATTAATATCCAGTAAAATCAGTTGGGGCTCTTGTTCTTCAAAGTCAGTCAACACTTGATGGAAATCCGTCGTGCCAAAGGTCTCAAACTGCCATTTTTCTAGTTCTTCGATAATCAGTTGGCGAATCACCGCTTCATCTTCTACTACCATTATTTTTGCCATATCCGTGAATTCCCTCACTTTGCGTAATTTTCTCCTCTTTACTTTATCAAATATCAAAAACGAATGCGAACATTAATCGCCGTTTTTAGCAAACCCTAAAAAACCTCTTCACTGTCCTGAGGAATCAGTGAAGAGGCAAACAAAAAACGGACGACTAGGTTACTCGATGATCTCAACAGTCTCAATTAGTAGTTTTCCGATAAACAATAAAATCCCATCGAAAAAAAGCACACTCATGTTGACACCTAATAGCATTGATAACCGTTCAACGACATCGATTTTTGGTCGTTTGTTCAAATAACGAAACAAGAAAAAATTCACACCATACGTCACTGCCATGATCAGCAGCATCAAGATCACCATTTTAGTTCCCTGCTTTTCTTCAAATTTTTGGTTGCTGTGCTAAAAACTGTGTCAGTTTACTTTGATCGATGGCTTCATACTGGGATAGGAAGCGACCGATTGCTTGAACGACTGCCGGTAGATGACCCGCTTCATCATTTTCGATCTGCAGCACCAGCAGTGGTTCGTGCAAGCTCATTCGCAGCAAGAACCAGCCTTGGCCATAGGGCGCTGTCAAGTTGATGCGAATGCCTTCCTCATTTTCTGGATCGATCTGCCAGCCTGGCAGCAAATGATCGGCTAAATCCGCGATCACTTGGCGACCATAGTCTTGATAGTCGGCTTTTTGGATCGCAAAGCGCAATTCTTGGGTCTCGGCGGGTTGTTGCAACGCCGCGATCAGCTCATCCAGTGTCGTGCCTTGCTGTTGCAATTGTGGCAGCATCATCAAGAGCTTGGCGATCACGTACGCCCCGTCATCTAAAAAGAAATTTTCTTTAAACGCGGCATGCCCGCTGGTTTCGATGGCTAACTGTGTGTCCAGTCCTGCTTCATTCAATTCAATCGCTTTGTTGATCACATTGCGGTAGCCAGAAATATAGCGTACTTGCTGCCCTCCCAGTGCTTCGATAAAGGTTTTTAAATGATTAGAGGTTGGTGAATTAGTGACGATACGCGTGCCAGGGTGTTCCGCTAAGATGATCTTGCTTAATACAGCAATCATATTGTTGCGGTTCAAGGGCTCACCGCTTTTGGTCACGACAGCCGAGCGGTCGACATCGGTATCGAAAATAATGCCTAGATCGGCTTGTTCTCGTAAGACGGCTTCACGAATACTTGCCATCGCCTCTTTATTGTCTGGATTAGGGATATGATTGGGAAAATGCCCATCCGGTTCTAAAAATTGCGAGCCATTCGTATCTGCCCCTAGCGGCAGCAACACTTTTTCAGCAAAAAAGCCGCCGGCACCATTGCCTGCATCAACAATGATCTTTAATCCAGCCAAGGGTTTTTCCTCATTGGTTCCCATCCCTTGGCGAATTTTTTGCAGTAGATCTTGGGCATAAGGCGTCAGCAGGTCTTTTTGCTGATAGCTTCCTTTTTCCGCTGCCTCATGAACGGTAGTGTGGGTCAAAATATAGTGGATATCCATTTTTTCGGCACCGCCTTGGCGGCTGAAAATTTTTATTCCATTAAAGTAATAAGGCAAATGACTCGCTGTCAGCATCACACCAGCATCACAGTCGAAATCCGCAAACTGTGTGCTCATAAACATGGCTGGTGTCGTTGCCAAGCCACAATCGATCACTGCCACGCCTTCTTGCTGCAGCTGTGCCATCAACACTTCTTGCAGTGCTTCGCCACTCAAGCGACTGTCACGACCGACTGCCACGCGAAAAGGTCCGCTGCCCTTTGTTTCCAACCAGTTGCGCAAGCCCGAAGCAACTTGCCGAACCGCTTGCTCCGTCAGCGTCACCTGTTCTTTTTCTGTTGCGATCGCAATCCCTCGAATATCAGAACCATTTTGCAAATCAACGATGTTCATTTCCTCCACCCCTTCTTGTAACCGGAATCAATTTTATTATACCAGAGAAAAAAGGAAATGAAATTGTTTTTTAGTATTTTTTACTATAAATAGTTTACTTTCCTTATTCTTTAAACGGAATCCCTTCCAGTTGCAGTAGTCGGCGTTTGGTTGCTAACCCGCCCCGATACCCCGTCAAGCGGCCGTTTTTTCCTAACACCCGATGACAAGGAACCACGATCATCATTGGGTTACGCCCCACTGCGTTGGCGACAGCTCGGACAGCGGTCGGACGTTGAATGCGCAGCGCCAAGTCACTGTACGTAGTGGTTTGACCATAAGGAATTTGGGTCAGTGCTTGCCAAACGGTTTGTTGAAACGGTGTCCCTACAAAATCAAACGCAAAAGTAAACGTCACTGGTTCCCCTGCAAAATAAGCTTGCAGCTGCGTTTCAATTACTGGATCAAGGTCAGCTATACTACTGATTTCAGCCAATGGAAAGAATTTGAGTAATTCATGATGATCCTGCTGCCGACCAAAATACACTAGCCCTTTTTCCGATTGGACCACCTCATACCATTCTTCGTCTAAAACGATCTTTGCCAATGCTAGTTTCATATTTTCACCTCATGGAATCCATTTTCCGCAGCACAACTGCTTACGTGCTGCCGCCGTTCTACGGCTGTCTCAGTGACAGTATACCATTTTTTCGAGCTGCGCAAAAAAACCGACTGGCTTACTGCCAATCGGTCGTTGCAAACAAGGGGAAAATAGGCAGATCGCCAGTCGCTGCAGCTTCAAGCCGTAGCAATGGCAGAATCAATCCAATTCGATTTTCCCAGTATATAGCTGATAATAGGTGCCTTTTTCTGCCAACAGCGTTTCATGGGTCCCCCGCTCAATGATACGGCCATGATCCATCACCATGATGGCATCGGAGTTTTGGATTGTAGACAATCGATGGGCGATCACAAACACGGTCCGTCCAGACATCAAACGATCCATCCCTGATTGGACGATACGCTCTGTACGGGTATCGATGCTTGAGGTGGCTTCGTCTAAGATCATCACTGGCGGATCAGCGATCGCTGCGCGAGCAATTGCCAACAGCTGCCGTTGACCTTGGGAAAGCCCTTCGCCATCGCCCGTGATCACGGTGTCGTATTTTTCTGGCAAATGGTTGATAAACATGTCGGCATTGGCTAGTTTCGCTGCTGCCAGCACTTCTTCATCACTAGCATCCAGTTTTCCGAAGCGAATATTCTCGCGAATCGTTCCAGTAAACAAATGGGTGTCTTGCAAAACGATTCCTAATGAGCGACGGAGGGATTCCAGATGGATTTTTTCAATATTGATACCATCATAGCGAATCTTCCCGTCTTGGATGTTGTAGAACCGATTGATCAGATTGGTAATCGTTGTCTTACCAGCACCTGTTGCACCAACAAAGGCAACTTTTTGCCCAGGCTCTGCATACAGATTGATCTCATGTAAGACCAGTTGATTATCGACATAGCCGAAATCAACATCTTCAAACCGCACGTCTCCCGTCACTTCCGTATAGGTAATGGTTCCATCCTCGTGGGGATGTTTCCACGCCCACGTGCCTGTTCGTTCTTTGGTTTCAACTAGTTGACCTTGCGACCATTTGGCATTGACCAGTGTGACGTAGCCATGATCGATTTCTGGCGTTTCATCTAATAGGTTGAAAATTCGCTCAGCACCGGCTAATGCCATGATCACAAAGTTGATTTGTTGTGATACTTGGCTGATAGGGCCATTCAATGAACGGCTCAGTTGCAAGAAAGAAGCGATCATCCCGACCGTCAGTCCAGAAACACCATTGATGGCAAACAGGCCACCAATGATGGCGATCAAGACATATTGGACATTTAGTAAGTTCATCATGATCGGCATCAAGGTATTGGCATTGACATTGGCTTTAGTGGCACTTTCTTGCAGTTGATCATTTAAGGCATCAAATTCTTCCATGACGATTTTTTCATGATTGAAGATTTTGACGACTTTTTGTCCGTGCATCATTTCTTCGATATACCCGTTGACAGCGCCTAAATCTCGTTGCTGCGCGCCAAAGAATCGGCCGCTGCGGCGAGAAATGATGCGGATCACATTCAGCATCAAAATAACCGACAGCATCACGAACAGAGTCAATGGAACACTGATGGAGAACATGGCGATAAAGACAGAACAAAAGGTTACCGCCGCCATCATCAAGTTTGGAATACTTTGGGAGATCATTTGACGCAACGTGTCCGTATCGTTGGTAAAGTGACTCATGATGTCGCCATCTGAGCGGGCATCAAAGTAGCCGACTGGTAGAGACTGCATATGTGTAAACATTTGGTCACGGATTTTTTTCTGCGTGCCCTCACTGATCTTGACCATCATAAAGTTATAGATCAGTGCGGCCAAGATCCCAATCAGGTAGATGATCGCCATTTGGACGATCGCCCGAAACAAGCCGCCAAAATCAGGATTGGCTTGCCCTAAAAGCGGTGTGATATGATCGTCGATCACGACTTGTAAAAACAACGAACCACGAACGTTGGCAAAAGCACTTAACAAGATCATAACAACGACGAATAGGAGTTGTCCTTTGTAGTCGCCAAACATCGTTCGCAATAAACGTTTTAATGTACGCTTGGGATTTGCTGCTTGTCTATTCTTCACCTTCACCAAATCCTTTCTGCTGCGAATGGTACACTTCATGATAGATGGCATTGTTTGCCAACAATTCTTCGTGGGTACCGATGCCATTGATTTTGCCATCATCCATTACGATGATCCGGTCGGCGTCTTCGATCGAATTGATCCGTTGGGAAATAATGATCGTCGTCGTTCCCGGAATTTCTCGTTTCAAGCCTTCGCGGATACTGCGATCGGTTTTGGTGTCGACGGCACTAGTAGAATCATCGAGAATCAAGATTTTCGGTTTCTTTAATAAGGCACGGGCAATCGTCAACCGTTGTTTTTGCCCACCGGAAACATTGTTCCCTCCTTGTGAGATCTGCGTTTCATATTTATCAGGAAACTCTTGAATGAAGGGATCGGCTTGTGCGATCGTCGCCACGCGCTGGATCTCTTCATCCGACGCCTCTTCATTGCCCCAACGTAAATTGTCGTTGATGGTGCCGCTAAAGAGTACATTGTTTTGCAAGACCATACTTACTTGGTCCCGCAATGCTTCTAAATCATAGTCGCGAACATCATGACCGCCGACGATGACACGCCCTTCAATCACATCATATAAGCGGGGGATCAGCTGGACGAGGGTGGATTTCCCGCTCCCGGTTCCACCAATGATCCCAATGACTTCACCGGATTCGATGCGTAGATTCGCATCGGTCAGCGCCAACTTGTTTTTGTCATTGGCGTAACTAAAGCCGACATTTTCAAAAATGATGGAGCCGTCTTTGATTTCTTTGACTGGCTCGGCGGGATTTTTCAAGTCACTTTCTTCATCTAATACTTCCACGACCCGTTCTGCCGACGTTCGTGCGATCAAAATCTGCACGAAAGCCATCGACATCATCATCAAGCTCATCAAAATCTGCATCGTGTAGTTGAACATGCTGACTAATTCACCCGTCGTCAGGCTACTTTGTTCCACGATCAACTGGGCACCAAACCATGACAAGAGCAACATACATGTATAGACTGCAAATTGCATCAATGGCATGTTAAAAGAGACGATTCGTTGCGCAAGCGTGAAATTCCGATAAACATCGGTGGACACTTCGCCAAACAGTTCTTCTTGTTGTTCTTCTCGGACATACGATTTCACGACGCGAACCCCTTGTAGATTCTCTTGCACCACATTATTCAAGCGGTCATAAATGCGGAATACTTTTAGAAACAGCGGGTGGGCAAAACGAATCACTAAAGCAAGGCCAATCGCTAAAATCGGTAAAACAACTAAGTAGATCGTCATAAGTTCTGGGCTGATGGTGCTAACCATTGCAAGTGAGAAAATCAGAACTAACGGACTGCGGACCAGAATACGAATAATCATTTGATACGCATTTTGGACGTTGGTCACGTCAGTGGTCAAGCGGGTGATCAAACTGGAGGAAGAAAAGCGGTCAATGTTTGAAAAGGAAAAATCTTGGATTCGGCGAAACAGATTGTGCCGCAGGTTGCGGGCAAAACCAGCCGAAGCGATCGCTGCCGTTCGTCCGCCAAGCGTTCCTAAAAGTAATGCGATCAAGGAACATAAAAAAAGCAAGCCGCCATCTCTTAGAATCACACCGGCGTCTCCTTTTTCGATCCCTTGGTCGATCATCATGGCCATGATCAGGGGCATAATGACATCTAAGGCAACCTCTCCTGCTACATACACAGGGGTCAGCAAGCTGTCCTTCTTATAGCTGCCAACATTCGCGAGTAATTTTTTTATCATTTGTTTCGTCCCTTCTATAGATGGCACTGCGGAGCCATTTTTTCTCGTTACCATCAAGTTTACTTTATCGATCCAGCGATTTCAAGCGGCTCGCTCGTGTTTTTTTTACAATTAGTAAGTAAAAACACCCTTCCAAGGAAGGGTGCTTACCTTTTGATGCTGTGTGAAAAAGTGTCGGTTGCGAGATTATTCGGCAGCAGATGAACTAGCGGTACTGACCGGTTCATCCGCCTCCCCGCCATCCTCTGCCGGCGGTGTTTGGGTACTGCCTTGCAGATTGCCGCGGCTGATACCGATGGTGATCCACGTTTCTAGGGGAATGAACTCGCCGTAGCGGCTCATTTCAACGACGGTTCCTTTTGGTTCCGCCGAATCGACATAGTAGATTTCGTAATAGACATTGGCGCCTTTTGATTTGTATTCATCAAAGAATAGTTTTGGCAAGTCGCCTTCCGTTGCTTGGAAACGGATGTCTTTCAAATACGGTCTGCCTAATGAGTAGACGACTTTGACAGTTGGCAAAGTATCGCTTTCGCTGTACTCTTTGCCCGCTTCCTCCGACTGACTCAAGAAACTACCATACGCCACTTGATCGGAATAGACCGTGCTGACTTGCAGCGGGATTTTTGATTCTAGTCCTTGGGCTTCTTCGATCGTGTATTGTGAAAAATCTGGAACGGTCAAAGCTTGGCCTTTTGAGACCTTCACCACAAATTCTTCTTTTTTCGCAAGTTTGCTGCCTTTGACTGGTTCTTGTGAAACGACCAGATCCAGGGCGACACTGTCAGAAAAGACGGTTTCTTCTTTGTATTTCAAGTCATTCTTTTTCGCCCATTCAGAAGCTTCACTTTTGGCTTTGCCTGTAAAATCAGGTACTTCAATATTTTTTTCAAAGACTTCTTTGCCCTTTGAATAGTAGACACTCAAACGGTCTTTGCGTTTGTATTCGGCTAAATCAAGCTCTTTGTTGGCCGCCTCTTGTTTGATAAAAGCTTCTGCTGCTACATTGTCGTCAAATTGTTCGATCAAAGAGAGGTTTTCGGCTTTATTGCTAGCGATCCAATCTTTTGCTTCGGTCACTTGCATCGCTGAAAAATCCGGTAGCTCTAAGCGTTCTTCAGGATCAGGCCCGAGACTCGCCGTCAGTGTCAGTGTGGCACCCTTCTTGATTTTTTTCTCAGGGTCGACACTTTGGTCGATTACTTGGTTGACGTCTTTGTCAAAGTCATATTCTTGCTCCACTTTGATAGCGACGCCTTCTTCCATGCCCCACGTCCGCGCTTCTGACAGATCTTGGGCAGTGAAATCCGGCACCTTCACATGGGTCATCTGATAATAGACGATCCCGATCACGGCAACCGCCAAGGCGGTCAGTAAAGCAATCAGCAAGATTTTTTTCTGCTGACGCTTTTTGTAGGTCGGATCAAATTCCGTTTCTTCTTTACCAAAACGGCTGACTGGTTCCTTTGATGCTACCTTCTCAGTCGCAGAACTCGCCGCTTTTGCTTCAGTCGTCTGTGTTTGTTGACGGGCTGCCGAGCGACTCATCGGCTCACTAGCTGTGGGCTCTTCTGATTGGTGAACCGTCGTTGGCTCCGCTGGTTTGCTCGCTTGCTCCGCGCCTCTTGCATTTTGATCTCCGACAGGTTCGCTAGTTTTTTTCTCGCTATTGCCAGCGGATTTCTTTTTGCCATCATAGTTGTCCGGGCTAAAATTTGATAAAAAATCACTCATGTTTACTCAACACACCTTTACGTAAATACAAGACTTCATCCGCTTGTTGAGCGATCTCGTTAGCGTGGGTCACGACGATCACACATTTGTTGTGGACGTGTGCCAGCTCCTTAAAGATATCGATGATCTCTTGTTCCATTTCTTCATCCAAATTCCCGGTTGGTTCGTCCGCTAAAATGATATCGACATTGGTGGCTAACGCCCGGGCGATCGCTACCCGCTGTTGTTCTCCACCAGATAATTGATTGACGAGCCGATCGGCTTTTTCTTTGGTGATGCCTATATAATCCAGCAAATTGTATGCCACTTCTCGCTGATTGTCTGGCAGCTGATTTTTCGTGATCGCCATCGGCACTAAGACATTTTCAACTGCACTCAAATAGGGAATCAGATTATAGCTTTGGAAAATGATACTGATGTCGTCGCGGCGATAATTTTCATGCCCAATTTTTTCGATATCGGTGCCTTCATAAAGTACTTGACCGCTTTTCGGACTATCCAACGCACTGATCAAGGATAAAAACGTCGTTTTTCCTGAACCAGATTGCCCTAAGATGGCATAGAAAGTCCCTTTTTCAAAAGAAACAGAGGTCTCTTTCAGTATATAGCGGCGCTGATCGCCGTCTTGGTAATAGTAATCGACTGCTTTGGTTTCTAATAAAGTCATCGTTGGTTCCTCCTACATCATGATTTTCTTTGGATTCAAGCGTAAAATATACAACAGCGGTAAAATAGCTGAGAACAAGACGGTTCCTAAACCTAACAGCAGATACGTAATGATGTAGCCTGCTGAGAAGGACACTTGATAGGCATTCTTGATATCCATGTAATCAATATCAGCTGCCATCAAACCGCCAGAATAAACACCGCCCATATCATTTTGATTGCTCATCCAATCGTTTTGCATCAAGGTATTTGAAACGGCACCACCTAATAAGTTCCCGGTCACTAAGGACAATAGCAGTGCGGCTAAACTAACCAGCAAGACTTCAATCACGATCTGTCCAATGACTTTCCCACGGCTTTCCCCTAAGGAGAGATAGATGCCCAATTCTTGTTTCCGATCTCGTAAGAAAAGCAAGACCACTAAGGAAATAATAAAGATGGTTGCGATCGACGCAATGATCACGATGTAATTTGCGATCACCCCTAACCGAGTAAAGCCACCGGCGATCTGCTCGTATTGATCCGTATTAGCAATGACACGATAATATTGGGGCAATAACGCACCGGCTTCTTGTTTAAAGGCTTCGACGTCATCCGTTGAATTTAGGACAAAGATCGGTTGATAATAGGCGTCTGACTCTTCTTCGATCACTTCTTGACCCCAAAGTTTTTCAGACTGCAATTTGTTAAAATCTTGCACTAAATTATTGCTAGCATAAAAGGTATTGATTTGTTCCATCACTTGCCATACCTGATCACTATTTTGTGAATCACTTTGATCTGATGAACTACTTTGATTGCTTTGATCCTTTTTAATTACAGAAAAGATCCCTGCAATGGTCACGGGATAATCAAAGGTCGCGACACGATTGCCACTCTCAGCCGTTTCGTCCGTCACATCCTCACTATCATCACTTACTCCCTCACTTGAACCACCTTCCATCATGACTTCTGCCCGTGTATCCCATACCAATTGATCACCGACACTCAGGTTATTCAATTCTGCGATCTCTTTACTGATCAATACCGCGTTCGTCAATTCACTGACATCTTTTTCTGTCAATCCCTCGCCTTCCTCCAAGCGAATCAAGCCTTCTTGCATGTCTAATGGCTCAACCAAATTTCCGCCCTTCAAAGAGAAGTAGTTGCCACCCATGCCGACCGATCCATCCTCTGGCGTATAGGCTTTCAATTTTGTTGTTTCTAACCACGCTTGATTTTGGTAATCAAAATATTTCACATAGCTTAATTGACCGATTTGCTCATAAAGATCCAGCGCTGGTGGTTTCGGATAAAAATCTTCTTGTGACTGCTCTTCCTCCGAAGCATCCGCATGGTCTTTTTCAAAACCTTCCCAATCCATTTCCACCGTAGCTACGTTCCCCATTTTGCGTTTCGTCTCTCGCTCAACGTTGGCAGTGGATTGTTGAATTGCTACAGCACCAGCGATCACATTGCCTAAAATAAATAGAACTAAAAATAAAATAAATGATTTCCCTTTTCTTCTGGTGATACTCTTTAATGCACGCTGCCAAAAGTTCATTGTTATTTCCTCCAGTGACATTATTTTTTAACAATTATTCCATACTTCTCCCTCAAGAACAATCGCAATAAAGGATCGTTTTTCGAATTTAAAATATTAAAAAACGGGTGAAAAAGATATTTCCATTTAATAACCCTTATAAAAGAACAAGAAAAAGATGTTAAATAACAAATAAAAGAATGGAATTTTTGCTAACAGTTTTGTAAGATTTCCCGATTTCAACTTAGATTTCACTTGGATTCCATCAAAAATGCTTAGCGCTTTCGAGAGTATAAAAAAAACGAAGGAATTCTCCCACTCTTTTCCAGCGAGAAAATCCTTCGTTTTGTATTCCCTATTTTTCTTTCGTATCGATCACGATCGTCACCGGGCCATCATTGACCAAGGCGACTTGCATATCTGCGCCAAATTTTCCAGTAGCAACAGTGATGCCTTCGGCTTGTAAACCTTCATTAAAGGCTTCGTAAAGCGGGATCGCAATACTTGGCGGTGCCGCTTGAATGAAACTAGGGCGATTGCCTTTCTTGGTCTCCCCATAAAGGGTGAACTGTGAAATACTCAAGACGGCGCCGTTTATGCTTTCCAGTGACCGATTCATTTTGCCCTCTTCGTCTTCAAAAACCCGCAGATTTTTGATTTTTCTTACGAGATAAGCCACATCGTCGCCTGTATCCTCATGGGTGATCCCCAACAAAACCATGAACCCTTGTTGGATCGCACCGACGATATTGTCCTCAATCGACACGCTTGCTTGACTGACTCGCTGGATCACTGCCCGCATTCTTTCTCACCCCTTCGTACGTCTGACGCTGTAAACATCTGGAATCTGCTTGATTTTATCAACGATCGATTTCAAATGAGTCAAATTCTGAATCGCCACCGTGATACGGATCGTTGCCATTTTGTCTTTATTGGTTTTGGCTTCGACACTTACCAAACGCTTGGTGACAGTGTTGACTGTCTGTAAGACATCGTTGAGCAACCCAGAACGATCATAGCCATAGATCTCAAGATCGGCATCGTATTCTTTGTTGATGTCGGTAGCATCTTCCCACTCAACATCGATCAAACGGTTCGCTGCCTCTTTGTTTTGAACATTGGGGCAATCGCTGCGGTGGATCGAGATTCCCCGCCCTTTAGTAATATAGCCGACGATCGAATCCCCAGGAACCGGATTGCAGCAGCGGGAGATGCGGATCAACAAGTTATCGACCCCTTCAATGACAATGCCGCCTTCGTGACGAACCTTCATTTTTTCTGGTTCTTTTTTCGCCGGTTGATTGATCATCTCTTGGACTTGCTGCTTTTGCTTCTCGATTTGTTTCTCGCGCCGTTCTTCTTCGGTCAAACGGTTGGCTAAGGTCGTGGGACTGACTTCCCCATAGCCGACAGAGGCAAACAGGTCATCTTCTGTTTGATAATTGAATCGTTCGCAAGCTTCCGCCATTTTGCTTTTCGTCAAGAATTCTTTTGGCACAAAGCCCATATCTTGTAAGGTACGAACCACTGCCTCATGTCCTTTGATGATATTCTCATCACGATCTTGGGCTTTAAAAAATCGTTTGATTTTGTTCTTCGCTTTGCTGGTAGCAACTAGTTTGACCCAGTCGCGGCTTGGCCCAAAGGAATTCGGTGATGTCAGAATCTCAATAATGTCGCCATTTTTCAGCTTATAGTCTAATTGGACCATTTTGCCGTTGACCTTGGCACCAGTAGTTTTGTTGCCGATGTCGGTATGGATGCTATAGGCAAAATCCAGTGGACTGGAGCCTTGAGGCAACTCCGTCACATCACCTTTTGGCGTAAATACATAGACTTTGTCGCTGAAAATATCGCCTTTGACACCTTCCATAAATTCAGAAGCATCATAGCTTTCATCTTGCAGTTCCAAGATTTCACGGAACCAGCCAACTTGTTGGGTCATCTTGTCGGCTCGGACTTTTTCGGTCTTGCCTTCTTTATAGGCCCAGTGCGCAGCAACCCCAAATTCAGCGATCTCATGCATTTCATGGGTCCGAATTTGGATCTCGACAGGATTGCCTTTGGGACCAATGACCGTCGTATGCAGCGATTGGTACATGTTGGCTTTTGGCATCGCGATATAGTCCTTGAACCGCCCAGGCATTGGTTTCCATTTTGTATGGATCGTTCCCAAAACCGCGTAACAATCTTTGATGGAGTCAACGATCACTCGGATCGCCAACAAATCATAAATTTCATTGAACTGTTTCTTTTGGTCTTTCATTTTGCGATAGATCGAGTAAATATGCTTTGGTCGACCATAGATCTCAGCATAGATATCTAGTTCCTCCGTAGCGATCCGAATCTCTTCCACGGTTTCGGAAACGTAGGATTCCCGTTCTTCTCGTTTGGTCTGCATCAAATGCACGATTCGGTAATATTGCTGTGGATTCAAGTAACGCAAAGAAATATCTTCTAGTTCCCATTTGATTCGGCTGATCCCTAAACGATGAGCCAATGGGGCATAGATTTCCATCGTTTCTTGGGCGATGCGGCGTTGTTTGTCTTCCCGCAGATGTTTCAACGTACGCATATTATGTAAACGGTCAGCCAGTTTGACCATGATGACCCGTAAATCTTGCGCCATGGCGATCAACATTTTCCGATGATTTTCTGCTAATTGTTCTTCATGAGATTTGTACTTGATCTTACCCAGCTTGGTCACGCCATCCACTAGCATCGCTACATCGGCACCGAATTCTTCTTTCAGATCGGCTAACGTCACATCGGTATCTTCGACGACATCATGCAAAAAACCTGTTGCAACGGTATGAGGGTCCATCTGCAATTCTGCCAAGATCCCCGCAACTTGGATTGGATGAATAATGTAAGGCTCGCCGGATTTACGGAATTGTTCTTTGTGGGCTTCTGTCGCGTAGTCTAATGCTTTTTGGACAAAGGCAACGTGTTCTTCACTCATATAATGAGCGACCAATTTGATGACGTTGGGCCCGGTCAATATAACTTCTTTTGCCATTCATTCCGCCTCCTGCTTTTCTTTTTTGTGCTATCAAAAAGGCAGACAGAAGTCGCTGTTAACGTTTCGTCACGCACCCAAAGCCTTGCGGACAAACGTTCTAAGCATGGGACTCCTGTCTAACCTGCAGTTCTTATTTAGTAGTATTATTATACAAATTTTTCAGCTATTTTTCAATCGCTGTTGTTCAAAGCACATCGGGTGCCGGCTTGTCCTTAAGCATTTCTTCAAAAACATGATACGAGAGCCCGATTTTCTCGGCGCCGGCAGCCTGTAGTGATTGCATAGCTTGTTCATCTATTGTGTCAGGATTGATCTGGATCGACAGTTGACTGCCACCATCTAAGGAAAACAAGCTCACGTCGTGCAATGCTTCTGCTAGTGGTTGTTTTTGTCCTAACACGATCTTTGGCCATGCTTCTTCTTTCAAGCGTTGTGCCACTTGGATCTTCGTCAATTCATTCATGATCTCGGTTTGCACAGCTAAGCGGATCTCCCCTCCTGTCAAGGTCAAGGAGCGGATCGTTTCGGTCAACTCCGCAAAGCCACGATCATTTTCCATGAAGGAAGAAGCCGGTAGCCAGACTTCCAAAAAATCGGCACCTTCCATAAACGCCCGACCGATTTCAAACGCTACCTTTGCCAGTGTTCCTTGGGCAAGGGGGTAATCGATCACTGCGCCGATTTGTAAGGAAGAGCCTTGTGCCAAGATTTTCGCCCGCCGAATGGCACTAGGCAAAACGACGACTTCCTTTAAAGCCGTTTTATATTGATTGATAAAATCCTTCAAGACCCAGTCGGTCAGATCGGCCGTCAACAAACGGACACTGATTGCTTCTTGGTTCTTATTCATCAACTCACATCCTCTTTAATTCCGTTAGCACACTGACAGCACTTAAAAAATAAAACGGTGCTGTTTCTGTTCGTAAAATCCGAGGGCCTAACCCGCATAATTTAGCGTTGTTTTCCTGGGCTCCTTCGATTTCGGAGGGGGTCAGACCGCCTTCTGGGCCAAAGATCGCTAAAACTTTGCTACCAACGGGCAATTCGGTGATCACTTGCAGCAGCATCGCTGCTTCTCCTTGCTTGGCTGATTCTTCATAAGCCACTAGGACCGCATCGTACTGACTGAGGCTTTGCCAAAATGCTTTGGCGTTATCCAGCAGTGTGATGGCTGGTGCGATCTGCCGTTGGGATTGCTCCGCCGCTTCTTGGGCGATTTTTTGCAGCCGCTGCTGCTTTTTCTGTAACTTCTTTTGATCCCATTTCACGACCGAAGTTTGCGCAGGAAAACCGATAAAGGCTGCCGCCCCAAGTTCCGTGCCTTTTTGAACGATCAAGTCCAGCTTGTCACCTTTCGGGTAGCCGCTAGCGATCGTGACCTGCAGCGGCAATTCCTTGTCCTGCTGTTCTTTTTCGACTTCCTCTAAGTAAACCGTTTCTTCATCGGCCTCTTTGATCTTGGCGATGATCGCCAAATGATCCTCAAAAACTAAACCGACTTTCGTGCCGGGAGTCATGCGCATCACTCGGATCATATGGTGGAAGGGTTCTCCCGAAACGGCAAACACCGCTTTTGCTTCATAAGGCTCCTGTAAAAAATATCGCTGCATCTTACTCTACCTCTGGTTTTTTAAAGGCGATCGCATACCAGTCTTTTTGATTGAACAATTGATCGATCTCAAAGCCTTGTGCGATCATGGCATCGATCACTAATTGTTTTTTCGTCTCAATGATCCCAGAAACGATCAAGGTACCCTCTTGCTTCAATAAACGCCATGCATCAGGGATCATCAATAAAATGATATCCGCTAAAATATTGGCAACGATAAGATCAGCAGGGACCGTCACCCCTTGCAAAAGGTCATTGGCTTGCACGGTCACATCGTGAGCAATGGGGTTCATCGCCATATTTTCTTGGGCGGACCTCACAGCGACTTCATCTAGATCATAAGCAAACACGTCTTTGGCACCTAAATATTTGCTGGCGATACTTAACACCCCTGAGCCCGTCCCGACATCTAAGACGGTTTCACCGCCCCGCAAGTAGACTTCTAGGGCTTGTAATGTCAAGCGTGTCGTAGGATGCGTGCCGGTCCCAAAAGCCATTCCCGGATCAAGGGTGATGATCTTTTCATCTTCTTGCAGCGGTTGATAGTTTTCCCAGCTCGGCACGATCGTCAGATAGCGGGAGATACGGACTGGATGGTAATATTTTTTCCAGGCCGTCGCCCATGCTTCTTCCACGACCTCGCTCGTTGTGATGGTGTTTTTGCCGATCGCCAAACCATACTCCGGCAGACGGTCGATGGCTGCTTTGATCGTCGGCAGCACTTCTGGCAAAAAAATCGTCTCTGGGAAATAGGCACTGACTTGCGCGCCTTCTTCTAAGGTCGTATAGGTTTCTTTATCCAAAATTTCGCCATACGCATCGCTTTTAAAATTTTCGATATCTAAAACGTCCTCGATCGCTACCCCACTTGCTCCGTGTTCCATTAAAATATTGGCGACTGCTTCCACTGCTTCGCTAGCTGTCGCTACGGTTACTTCATTCCATTTCATGTTCGTTCTCCTTAGTAACTAGGGTACGGGATCATGGTTTCCCCAGCCCCGGCTTGATAGTTCGTCATTTTCTCCACAAATGCTTCTTCGTTGAATCGCAATTCAAAGATCGCTTCTTCACTGTCATCGTTCAAGAAATCGAGCAGATCGCTTTGGCCTTCTTCTAAGATTTCTTGAATGTAATCAACCAATCCGTCTAACAACGCTTTTTGGACCCCTTTTTTTCCTGCATAAGGAATCGTCGCTAAATAATCTTCTTCATCAAACGTTGATTTTTGTGGATCATACAACAAAATCCCATCTTCAAATTCAATGATCGCTTCCTCTGATGCCACACCTTGCGCGTCGTCGATTTGGACTTGTTGAGGATTTTCGGCAAACAAGCGCAACACCAATTCGATGGTATGATTTTTGGCATCCCAATCGATCGCCACATCATAATCGGAGATTTTTTTCGTTAATCGCTGATCTAAGTAAGTCAATATCGTTTCTTTCGCCATCACTATTCCTTCTTTCTAGCCAGCCATGATCTTGCTGAACAGCGGCTTTTCGTATATTTGTTAAATAAGGATTACCAGCTACCGCAAATCGAAGCGGCATCTGAGTCCACTCCCCTTTGTTCGGGATACCAATTCGAGGCAATGCCAAAATTTCTTTTGGGGTACGTCGGCGCTCAGGAACCAAATGCAGCGGACTCGTAAAAATCGATTCGCCGTAAAGCTCAGCTGGAATCTGTAGTGCCTGTACTAGTTTCCCGGGGCCATTGGCTACATCCGGTCCCGTTTTTTGTCGCTGTTGTTCCATCAAGTCAATCCCATCCACCGGTTCTAGCCCGCGAATCATGATTCCTTGTGGGATGCCTTTTGGTTGCGTAATAAAGTTGACAATTCGATGCGTATGCATCGTATATAAATAAATCGTGCCGGGTTCCTGATACATCGCCCGAACCCTTGGTGTGTTTCGCATGCCCACACTATGAGCCGCCAGATCATCGGGACCTAGATACGCTTCACAATCCACGATATACCCACCTAATGTTCCTTCTGGGGTCTCATGTGCCAAATACATTCCTAATAAGGCACGTGCGATGGTCGTTGTCGGCTGTGTCGCAAATAGTGCCATTAATTCATCCATTCTCATCACCCTCTTTATTCTACACAATTCTCGGTCAACTTACTATCTTTGACTACAGAGTTGCGGTGATCTCAACGATTTCTTTTCAACGAACCTGTTTTTTGCTGACTGAGTGGAAAATACGCGCCCTTTTGTTTTCGTAAGGACGCAAATCAGCTTGTTTATGAGAATGTACGTTCTTATGTTATACTTACAGGAAAAGGAGAGGATCGTTTTATGCAGCAGCCACTTGCTTATCGAATGCGGCCACGGAACTTAGATGAAGTCGTCGGACAGCAGCATTTGGTTGGCCCGGGGAAAATCATTCGCCGAATGGTCGAAGCCAAAATGCTTTCTTCGATGATTCTATACGGACCGCCGGGAACCGGAAAAACCAGCATTGCCAGTGCGATCGCCGGCTCGACACGCTATGCGTTTCGCATGCTGAACGCCGCCACAGATACAAAAAAAGACCTGCAAATCGTGGCAGAGGAAGCCAAAATGAGCGGTACTGTCATTTTATTGCTTGATGAAGTCCATCGACTAGACAAGACAAAACAAGACTTTTTACTGCCCCATTTAGAAAGCGGCAAGATTATTATGATCGGTGCCACGACGGAAAATCCCTACATTACGATCAATCCAGCGATTCGCAGTCGGACACAGATTTTTGAAGTCAAACCGCTCCAAGAAGAAGATATTTTGACCGCCATTGATCAAGCTTTAGCAGATGAAACTCGCGGACTTGGATCAGAAACCATCGTATTGACCGATGATGCCCGCTTGCATCTTTCGCGAGCGACCAACGGTGATTTACGAAGCGCCCTCAATGGCTTAGAACTCGCTGCCCGTTCCACACCAAAAGGACCAGACGGCATTATTCATTTGACCTTAGCGATCATCGAAGAGTGCGTACAGCGCAAAGCATTGACCCATGATAAAGATGGGGATGCGCACTATGATGTGATCTCTGCTTTTCAAAAATCGATTCGCGGCAGCGATGTGGATGGTGCGCTGCATTACTTAGGTCGTTTAGTAGAGGCAGGCGATTTGGCGATCATTTGTCGGCGCTTGATGGTCATCGGTTATGAAGACATCGGTTTAGCTAACCCAGCAGCCGCTGCTCGAACCGTCAATGCTGTGTTAGCCGCTGAACGTTTGGGCTTGCCGGAAGCTCGGATCCCTTTGGCCGATACGGTGGTCGATCTATGTTTGTCACCAAAATCCAACTCGGCCTACATGGCATTGGATGCAGCGATCGCAGATATTCGTAGCGGTAAAGCTGGAGATGTCCCGGATCATTTACGAGACAGTCATTACAAAGGCGCCGAAAGCTTGAATCGAGGAGTTGGCTATCAATACCCACATAATTTTGATGATGCATGGGTCGATCAGCAATATTTACCTGATAAGCTAAAAGGTACCCACTATTATCAACCGAAAGCCACCGGTAAATATGAGCAAGCGTTGGGCCAACGGTACCAACAATTGCAGCAACGAAAGAAAAAAAACTAGGTGCTTAGAAAAAATAGTGACTTTTTGGTATCGTTTTCAAACAACTTTATTGCACCTTCGTCATTCCTATGCTACTATAAGGGTGGGAATTCTGTGATGTACGAGTTGTCCCTTTTGTGTGTTGACCGAACATTTTTATTGATATCTTGGGATCCGTCTTGTGTCAATGCTGGTAACATGCCTTTTCCTTTGGTAGTTCGAAGCTTAGACCGTGGAACCCACCTGCTAGAATTTGCGGGATCAATACTATGGGAAAAAGAACGGCATCAACGGATATTACCCATTCTTTTTAGAATGTGCCATCTGTTTTTAACAGATGGCTTTTTTGCGTTTTCTAGCCGTTAGAAACCGTGCAACGTCCTCCATCTGATATCAAAGTAAGGGTGGCTTTTGCTATTCTTTCTAGGGTTCGCTATACTAAACCTATCAACTTAGAATAGGATGGCGTATGTTTATGATTCTTCTATTATTTACGATCGTGGCACTCGTATTATTCGGCACCAGTTATTTGCTTTATGCCAAACAAGCGATTTTTTTCACTTTGATCCCTACTACTGAGGCGAATAAAGTCTTCTTAAAAACCTATAGCCTCATTCATTTCCTTTTAGGAGTAGTGGCATTGGTTGTGGGCTTTGTCGATAGAGAGCTGATTGCCTTGTTTTATTTGGCGTTGTTGCTGCTCTCTTCCGCTTCGTTCAGCATCTTGCTGGCACAAAAAATGAAAAAAAAGGAAGATTAGGTTTTCTTTTTCCAGAAAAAAGCATTACAATAAAAGTAGAAGATAACAGATGGGAGTGTTTCTTATGTTACAACAATATCAACGAATCATGGTAGCCGTCGATGGGTCTAGCGAGTCAGAATTAGCCTTCAAAAAAGCCGTGAATGTGGCACAGCGGAATGATTCTGAATTAGTTTTAGCACATGTGATCGACACTCGGGCCTTTCAAACCGTTTCTTCTTTTGACGGCATGCTTGCTGAGCAAGCAACCGAAATGGCCAAACAAACTTTGAAAGACTATGAGGATTATGCCCGCAAACACCAAGTAACTGCAGTCAAAACAGTGATTGAATACGGCTCGCCAAAACCAATCATTGCCAAACAATTGCCCGAAGATCACAACATCGATTTGATTATGATCGGTGCCACTGGTTTAAATGCCGTGGAACGAATCTTTATCGGTTCCGTGTCTGAGTATGTCATTCGCCATGCTGGCTGTGATGTGTTAGTTGTGCGGACAGATCTAGAAAACAAAATCCCAGAAAAAGACCACACCAAAGCTTGATAGCTAGACGACCTGCCGACGAACGGCAGGTTTTTTTGTGCAAAAAAAACCGTGACAAAAGCAAAAGAGTCAACGAGCACTTAGGTCTCATTGGTCTTTTTGCCTTTGGTCACAGCTCTTTGACAAGTCGGTTATCCAAACTTGTACAGCAAAAAATGAAAGCAAAGTAATAGGTACTCCTATCTAACCATGTTTCCTTTTGATTGTAAATAGTTTTTCTGAATTTTCTGAATAAATAGTTAATTTATCCATCCTTAAATAGAAAAAGCAAAGCGTCGCTTCCCTTAGGAAAAACGACGCCAAAATCTATGGTCATAATGGGCTATCCAAAGGACGCTGGTCAAGAGGATCACAAAGAAAACCGGACCATTCAATAACCAAAAATCAATCGAAGTCGCAGCAAAGCCATAAAGGATGATAACAATGACGGAAAGAAATAGCGTTGCGACTGTTCCAATGGCTAACCCAAGACTCCCCGCCCCTCTCGTAAACAATTGACTGATATTGGTCCAATCCAAAAGCAGCAATCGATAATCCCGAGCAAAATATTTCAAGCACAAAAGAAAACTGCTCCAAAGTGCCCCGACTAGAAAAGAGACAGCCAAAATCAGCGGCATTTTGAATAAAAGCACTGCTGCCAGCACGATGACTGCTGTTAAGCTCAGCTGCAAAACGACGCCAAAGCGGAATTTTTCCCGCAAGTAGCGCTTCATCGATAGCGGCAAGGAGCGGACAAACAAGAAATTCTCCTGATCCAATGAAATCAAATTACTGATAAAAGAAGTCGGGTTGACCATCAGTGCCGCCAAGGCGATCCCCGCCACGAAAACAACACCGATAAATCGCTCATCCAATTCACTTAACTGAACCACCCCAGTAAACACAAAAGACACTAAGAAAATGATGGGCATCAGCAACGAAGAAGAAAAGACTTGCATGATCAAATTCGGATCACGGATCAACTGCGAATTGTAATTAAACAACAGCTGGCCCAAGCCTTGATTGGGTTTATGTTTCCGACGAACACTCCCTTGGTTAGGCGCCGCGGCTGCCACTTGCTCATAAAACTTCGGCAAGATCAACCGATAGAGGGCAAAAAGCAACACGCCTGCTGTGGCGATGATCCCTAGCAAGCTAAGCAAACCGGTGGATTGAAACGGCGCCACCATCACATAATAAAAGGGCAATAAAAAGGTGATCGCTCCCCGGTCTACCACGTCTGTCTCATAAGTATTCACCTGATTCATCATTAAGACCCCGATCACAACAACCAGCATCGTCACGCCTAGCAATAAACTAGTGACCAATTTTTTATGCTTCAAGAAAAACTTGGTGCGCGTCAGGCTGAAGACGATCAAGCTGCAAATGCTGAAGATCAAGACTAAAAACAAGCCGAACAGCAAGAACGCCCATAAAATCGTCAGTAAGAAAAAGACGTTTGCCCGAATCCCTGTCAGGAGAAATAAGACCAGCAGGGGAAAAATAAACGGCGCAACGGTGAGAAACACCACCACGATCTTTGCCAGAAAAATTTCACTCTGTCGAAAGGGCAGCGGCAAATACGCTGGCAGGTCTTGACTCTCGAAAAAGACATTGTAAATAGACGAAATCCCTTGGGAAAAGCCTAAAATCCCGAACAAAGCGACATAATAGGTAAAAAAGCCCGGCATCTGACTAAAATCCAATGTGATCATCGTCAAACCATAGACTAGCAGAAACACCACTCCAGAAAGCGCATATTGAAACAACAAATAACTGGTCAAGGTCGAACCAGCCTTGCCTTTTTTGCGGGCTTTGTCTGTTAGTTGGGGATTGGCATACCGCAAATTAACGGAGGTCAGCGTCAGAAATTGTTGTTTTCGCATCTACGCTTCCTCCGCTTCTGCAAGAATCGCTTCTTCTTGACTTCTCCCAGTCATTTGCAGATAGATTGTTTCCAAAGAAAGCGACGGATGCTGTGCCAGCAAATCTGCCACTGAGCCATTGTACAGCAGCTCACCTTTTTTCAAAATCGCTAATTGATCACACAACTGCTGGGCGGTGTCTAAGACGTGGGTAGAAAAAATCACGGTCTTGCCCTTGGCAGCATGCTGTTTCATCATTTCTTTTAAATCATACGCTGCTTGGGGATCTAAGCCTTGCAATGGTTCGTCCAAGATCCAAATGTCCGGATCGGGGATCAATGCCCCAATCAGCAGCGTTTTTTGCCGCATTCCATGGGAAAAGCTAGCGATGGTCTCTTCTTCATGAGACAGCATATCAAACAAGCGCCCTAATTTTTGCAAACGCTCGGCCTTTTCAGCTGTCGGTACTTCATACGCTGCTGCAATCAAGTCCCAATATTCCCCAGCCGTCAGCTGTAAAAACAAATCTGGCGTGTCCGGCACATAGGCAATTTGTTTTTTTATCGCTTCCCGATGTTCCACGAGGGATTGACCGTCAAAAAAGATTTCCCCACTCGTCGGTTGTAAAATACTAACTAAGCTTTTGATCGTTGTCGACTTCCCTGCCCCGTTGTGTCCCAGAAAGCCAAAGATCTCCCCTTGACGAATCGTCAGGGAAAGATCAGACAATGCTTTTTTGGGTCCATATTGTTTCGTCAGATTCTTGATCTCAATCATTTTCCTGCCTCCTTATTCCATACCTATTGTTATCTTACGCTGAAACGTAGTAAAAGAAAAATGTTTATTGCCATTTTTATCAAATCAATTGACAGGAGCTGCAAAAACAAAGATAATAAGAACACTTTAGGGGAGTAGCACATGGATCGTTCCATGATCTTAGATCAACAGCAAGCGGGAATCCGCTGGTTTAAGATGTTTCTTGCAAGACCTAAGTGGCAAGGGGCCGCTTAGGTCTTTTTGCAGTTTAAAATGGAGGGAAAACAGTCAATGAGTTCAAGTAAAATGAAAAAAGTGACCGCCGGCGGACTTTTAGTCGCCATGGGGGTGGTCTACGGTGATATCGGTACGAGCCCACTTTACGTAATGAAAGCCCTGGTGGAGGATAATGGCGGACTCCGCACCTTAACGCCCGATTTTATCTTAGGCAGCGTCTCACTCGTCTTTTGGACGCTGACCTTGTTAACGACGATCAAGTACGTCTTGATCGCATTAAACGCGGATAACCATGGAGAAGGCGGGATTTTTTCCCTTTATACCTTAGTTCGTAAAAACAGCCGCTACTTGATTATTCCAGCGATCATCGGGGGCGCAGCCCTGCTAGCAGATGGGGTATTGACGCCAGCCGTGACCGTAACCACTGCCATCGAAGGATTACGGGGGATTCCAGCCTTTTTTGATCGCTTCGGCAATGACCAATCGATCATCGTCGGCATCACCTTAGCAATCTTATTGGTCCTCTTTGCCCTGCAGCGCTTTGGGACTGAGTTTGTCGGCAAAGCCTTCGGACCGATCATGCTAGGCTGGTTCACCTTCTTGGGCATCGTCGGTGTGATGAACTTTGCCGGTGACCTTTCGGTGATTCGGGCCCTTGATCCCCGGTATGCGATCAATTTGCTCTTTAGTCCCGATAACAGCGCTGGTCTCTTTATTCTCGGCAATATCTTTTTGGCGACTACTGGTGCGGAAGCCCTCTACTCGGACTTAGGTCATGTGGGTAAGAAAAACATTTATGCTAGCTGGCCCTATATCAAAATCTGCTTGATGCTGAATTACTTTGGTCAAGCGGCGTGGCTGCTGCAAGTCTATCAAAACCCGACTTATCAAGAAATCGAAAACTTGAATCCATTTTTCCAAGCGTTGCCGCAAGGGTGGACAGTCTTTGGTGTCAGCTTCGCCACACTCGCTGCCATCATTGCTTCGCAAGCTCTGCTGTCTGGCTCCTTTACCTTGGTTTCTGAAGCCATCAAGTTGAAACTATTGCCGCGGATGCAAATCATCTATCCGGGTGCGTCTATCGGGCAAATGTATATTCCTGCCTTGAACACCTTGCTGTGGATCGCCTGTTCCGGCGTAGTCTTATTCTTCCAGACCTCTACTCGGATGGAAGCCGCTTATGGATTGGCCATTACGGTAACGATGTTGATGACCACTATTTTGCTGTATTTCTACTTGCACCAAAACAAGAAGACCCGTTTCTTGGCACCGTTCATCACGCTCTTTTTTGCAGCGATCGAAGGCATTTTCTTTATCTCTAGTGCGACGAAATTTTTCCATGGCGGTTACGTTGCCATCTTATTAGCCAGCGTGATCATCGGTGTGATGCTGATTTGGGAATGGGGCAATCGTATTCAAGAAAATGCTGCCGAAGAAGTTGCACTTTCTACCTACATCCCTCAATTGAAACAGTTGCGGGAAGATGATTCTTTGCCATTATCTCAGACGAACGTCGTCTTCATGGTTCCTAAACTGCAAGACGATCAGATCGGTCAGCAGTTCATCTATTCCATTTTAGACAAACGGCCGAAGCGTGCCAAAGTGTATTGGTTCGTCAATGTGGAAGTCACCGATGAACCTTATACGAAAAAATATGAAGTTTCGATGGCAGATACCGATTTTATCGTTAAACTAAAGCTTTATCTCGGCTTTCGGGTGCCGCAAGAAGTCAATCTCTACATTCGCCAAATCATTCAAGAATTGATGAAAGATGGTCGCTTGCCGCTGCAGCCGCAACGCTATTCCTTAACGCCTGGACGCAATGTGGGTGATTTCCAATTCGTGATGATCGAAGAAGAGCTGTCGAATGCAACTGCATTAAGCAAATGGCAGAAGCAAGTCATGCAGACGAAGCTTTTTATCAAACGCCATACTATTTCACCTGAACGCTGGTTCGGCTTAGAATACAGCGATGTGGTTCATGAGACCGTTCCTTTGGTCATCGGTCAGATGAAAGAAAGCTCTCTGACAGAATTACGCATCGAGGAACGCTAAGAAACCGCCAGTACTGGTTGAACTTTCTGATACTTTCAGGTACACTGAAAAGACAAAGACACAAAGGAGGGAAAACGACCATGATGCGCATGACTAAAATAACAAGTAATGAAAATTACCAACGATACCATATCGCATTTAGCCATGCAATTGGTTTTACAGTTGCTGTTGACGGGACGAGTCTGTCCAAAACAGTGAAATTTACGTAAAATCAATGGCCATCTCAAGGTATTTTTCTCAAAAAAATCTGAGTTTAAATAACACTGGCCATGGATATCCATGGCCTTTTTGAGTGGTCTCAAGGAGAGAGATCATGATCATACAAGCAATTGCTATTAAAAAAACCATCGGCGGGAATCCGTTATTTGAGGAGTTATCCTGCCAAATCGAAGCTGGGGAAAAAATTGCCCTAGTCGGCATCAACGGAACGGGCAAATCAACCTTTTTACAAATCTTGACTGGCAGTGAAGGTGTCGATAGCGGCGTTATCAGCCGCCAAAAAGGCTTGAGGATCGGGACGGTCGAGCAAGAGCTGACAGTTTCTGAAGCAACCGTTACCCACTACCTGCTCCATTCTGCAGCTAACATTCAAGAACTCAAACAGCAAATGAGCCATTACGAAGCCTTGATGGCAGAACCCGATACTGATTTAGAGAAGTGTCTGATCCGTTATGGCGAGCTGCAGCAGCGCTTTGAAGAGCTGGGCGGTTATGGATTAGAAGACCGAATTTCCGCGATCTTACAAGGGTTAGGAATTCCCCATCGGCAGGACGCACGGTTAACAGACCTTAGCGGGGGTGAACGGGTCAAAGTCGCTTTAGCCAAAGTGTTAGTCACCGATGCTGACTTGCTGTTACTGGATGAACCAACCAATCACTTGGATCTTTCAAGTATCCGCTGGTTGGAAAATTATTTACAGAATACGAAAAAAGCGGTTCTAGTCGTTTCTCACGATCGACACTTTCTCGATCAAGTCACCACCAAGACCTGGGAACTGGAAGAAGGCGCCCTGATTGAGTATCCTGGGAACTATAGCCGATTTCGTGTCTTGAAAGAAGCTCGCTTGGCGGAGCTGACCAAAAATTACGAACTGCAGCAAAAAGAAGTCCAGCGACTGAAAGTCATGATTCGTCGATTTCGTCAGTGGGGCCATGAAGGAGACAATGAATCCTTCTTCAAAAAAGCCAAAGAATTGGAACGCCGCCTAGCGAAACTTACACTGGTCAAACCGCCAGCGCCCCCGAAAAATCGGCTGCAAGGCTTGGCAAATGGCGGAAAATCAGGTAAAGAGGTGTTCATCGTTCGCGACTTGCACCAGCAATATGCCGATCAGCTCCTATTCAAAGACAGCAGTTTTGCAATCTACCGTGGGGAGCATCTAGCCATCATCGGCGACAATGGTACCGGAAAATCAACCTTACTCACATTACTTCTCGGTGAGGAGCTTCCTAGCGGCGGCACTATCAAGCGCGGCAGCAGCTTACAAATCGGCTATTTGCCCCAACAGCTACAGTTTGCCGATCCCGAGAGCCGCCTATTAGCCTACGTCCATACATTGACAGGAAACGAAGAAACGGCTCGTCGGCAATTAGCCAAAAGTGGTTTTTATCAAGGTGATGTGGCCAAACGAATCAAAGATCTATCCGGTGGTGAAAAAATCCGTTTGGCGTTACTGAAACTCTTTTTAGAAAAAATCAACGTCCTGATTTTGGATGAACCAACCAATCACCTCGACAGCTATGCCCGAGAAGAAATTGAAGAAATGCTGCAAGATTATCAAGGAACCCTGCTGGCAGTCAGCCATGACCGCTACTTTTTGCAGCAGCACTTCCAAGAAGCCCTGGTCATTGCACAGCAGCAGATCACACGCCAGCCACTAAGCCCATTGATTGACTAAGACATTGATTCGCAACAAAAAAACTTGATTTTCCTACAGTAAGCATGGGTTGTTCAATCCATGCATAGGCGGAAAATCAAGTTTTTATTTTTTGATCAATGAATGTTGCCGATCAAGTTGCGGATCGGTTTTCTAGCTAAATACAAGATGATGCCGACAACAACGGCTACTCCGCCGACGATGCCATAGTACATCCCTTCTGTTTGTGGTGTATAGAACCGAGCGATTTGCGCATTGATGGCTTGTGAAGAAGCGTCTGCTAACAACCAAATCGCCAAGGTTTGTGCTTCGAAAGCTTTCGGCGCTAGTTTGGTCGTCACCGACAAGCCCACAGGTGAAAGACACATTTCCCCCGCGATCATAATGAAGAAGCTCAATACCAACCATAATGGGCTGACCCGTTCTTCTACTCCAAACAAGAGGCTTGGCAGCATTAGCAATAGAAAGGACAAACCGGCTAAGACCAAACCAATGGCAAACTTCACTTCTGTCCGGGGTTGGCGAGAACCTAGTTTGGTCCACAACCAGACAAAGACAGGTGTCAGTAAGACGACAAAAAGTGGATTTAAGGTTTGATACAAACTTGCTGGAATATTGATGCCGAATAACGTTGATTGCGTACGGTCAGCAGCAAACAATGCCAAGATCGATGAGCCTTGTTCTTCTAAGGACCAAAAGACGATCGCTGACAAGAACAGCGGAATGTAGGCCAACACTTTTTTCTTTTCATCTGGTGTGACATCTTTCGAACGCAGCATTTTGGTAAAGTAGTAGATCGGCAAGAAAATACCTAGAACACTGATGAAGTTGATGAAGAAATCAACCGTCAGATGGCCAGTTGCAGCAGCTGCGCCAAACAACACTGCCAATGCGAGAAGAACCAGAACGACTGCTCGGAAGAAGGTTTTCTTTTCGGCTGCCGATAAGGGATTCGTTGGCGCGATCGCTACACTTTTCAACGTGGTTTTTCCTTGCACATAATACTGCACCAAACCGATAAACATCCCGATAGCAGCAATCGAAAAGCCTAAGTGGTAGTTGACCTCTTGTCCTAAGATCCCGACGATGATCGGTGCTAACAAGCCACCGATATTGATCCCCATGTAGAAAATTGAGAAACCAGCATCCCGACGGATATCGTCTTTGCTGTACAAATGCCCCACCATACCCGACACGTTGGATTTCAATAGTCCGGTTCCGATGACGATCAGCATCATGGACACAAACAACGCTGGAATCCCTAAAGGTGTTGCCAAGACGATGTGTCCTAACATGATCAAGATCCCACCATAAAAGACGGATTTATTTGATCCTAAAAGACGGTCCGAGATCCAACCGCCAACAATACTTGACATATACACTAAGGAACCGTAAATCGACATGATCGCCACAGCCGTTCCTTTTGGCAACCCTAAGCCGCCGTTGGCAACTGCATCGTACATGAAGTACACCAAAATCGCCCGCATACCATAATAACTGAATCGTTCCCACATTTCCGTGAAGAATAAAGTCGACAGCCCTCGCGGCTGACCTAAAAATGTTTTTTCTTTTTCCATATGTAATGGCCCCTTATAAAAATTAATGAAAATAAAATAGCGGAATTTTTCTGAAAATTCACAAATGCCAGTTTATTCCCATTTGGCAACTTTTACAAGGGTATTTCCCTGAGAACATCTTGTAAAAAAGGAAGGAAATTTAAATTCAAATGAAAGCAAAATGAGAAGCCATCCACCTAGGTGCAGTATGAGCCAATTTTCATATGTATAATTATTAAATTTTCTGTTTAAAAAATTAGAAAATGGTCTTCACCAATTTTTCTCTCTAGTCCCGTTTTGCGGACTTTCCTATAAAAAAACACATGCAAGCATTTCTCTTGCATGTGTTTCAGCTTCTATTCTAAGAAATGTTTTCGCTTAGCCGCGTAAACGTTCCACATCACGAGCGATCATTAATTCTTCATCTGTTGGGATCAAAAGTACTTTGACTTTTGACTCTTCAGTTGAGATCACTAATTCTTCGCCGCGTTTTGCATTTTGATCGGCATCTAATTCGCAACCAAACCAAGTCATGCCTTTGATAACTTCGCTGCGGACGTGGGCATCATTTTCACCGATACCGGCAGTAAAGACGATCGCATCAACACCGTTCATGGTCGTTACATAGCCACCAATGTATTTACGGATGCGGTCAGTAAAGACGTCATAAGCAACTTTGACTTCTTCTTTGTCGTAGTTTGCTTCTAGATCGCGCATGTCGCTGGAAATACCAGTTAAGCCTAATAAACCAGATTTTTTGTTTAAAACATCCACCATTTCATCGATATTCAAATCTAATTTTTCCATTAAGTAAGGCAAAACAGCAGGATCGATGTCACCTGAACGTGTGCCCATCGTTACACCAGCTAATGGCGTGAAGCCCATTGATGTATCTACTGATTTTCCGCCGTCAACCGCAGTGATCGACGCACCGTTCCCTAGATGGCAAGTGATGATTTTTAATTCTTCGATTGGTTTACCTAACATTTCTGCTGCACGCTCAGAAACATAACGGTGGCTTGTACCGTGGAAGCCGTATTTACGTACTTTAAATTCGTTATAGTACTCTAATGGCAAGCTGTATAGGTAATTGTGTTTTGGCATCGTTGCATGGAAAGAAGTATCAAAAACAGCGACACTGATGATTTCTGGCAAGATTTTTTTGAAAGCAGTGATCCCCATCAAGTTTGCTGGGTTGTGTAATGGCGCAAATTCAGCCAATGCTTGGATGCGTTCCATCACTTCGTCTGTGATCACAACTGAATCAGGGAAATCTTCTCCGCCGTGAACGACGCGGTGACCGACGCCAGTGATTTCATCATAGGCACCTAAAATGTTTAATTCAATCAGTTGATCCAATAACATTTTTACAGCTACTTCGTGATCGTTGATGTCGATGATTTGTTCGAATTTTTGATCTTCCCCATATTTGATGGTAAAGATAGAATCTTTCAAACCGATTCGTTCAACGATTCCTTTAGCGACAACTGTTTCCTCTGGCATTTGATATAATTGCCATTTTAAACTTGAACTTCCAGCATTGATTGCGATTGTTTTTGACATGATGATCTCCTTATCCGAATTATATTACAGATTTGCTGCTTTCCAAGCCGCAAATTGTTCAAAAAGTTTTGTGATGTTCTTTGGTTCTTTCAGTGAGGCTAGCTTGACCAGCAAGACTTCGTCTGCTTGTTTGCTTGTCCCTCCATGGTTTTGTAAAAGCAAAATACTTTTACGTGAATGTTCATTTTTAAAGAGTTCTTCAGGAAGCTGAATCATTCCTTGCAAATAAACCTTTTCTTTCAGCCATTTTTTCAAAAATTCACTCTGTTCCGTTTCCAAGAAGTTGCTTGGTACTAAGAACAAACCGTAACCGCCAGCTTTGACATAGTTCATCGCTTGTTCCATCAACAAATGATGGGCGTAACTGTGCCCTTCTGGAGCCGCCGTAATGAAGCTGCGGGCTTTGTCATCTTGTGGGTAATAGCCCACCGGTAGATCGCTGATCGCCAGATCCATCGGTTCGATCAAAAGCTCTTGCAAGCCATCTTGATGGAACAAATGCAAGGGCGCTTTGGTCCATTCGCCAGTCGCAGCTGCGATCGCCAACAAGGTTTCGTCAATATCCACACCGGTTCCTTCTACTGGACGCTTCGCTAATTGCAGATTCAGCAAGACTGTCAATAAGAGATTCCCCATGCCTACCGATAAATCAAGAAGTTTCACTGGTTGGTCGGCACTACTCAACTGCTCGATCAAATAGACGAATAAAAACCCAAGACTATCTGGTGTCAGTTGGTGATTGGCCTGTAGGCGCTCCGTTTGGCTGCCTTTCAACAAAACCAACTGCGCAAGCTTGCGTTTTTCTTCTGCCGATAGTTCCATTGCTCGAATTTCTTGATAGATGGTTTCTAAACGAGCAGCAGTTGCTTCATCTGGTACCCCATCGATCACGCGAACTTGGTATTGATCAACAAAATTTTCGATCGTCTCTACGTAAGCATCAAAAAAAGACGTTTCCAATGCGTTTTGAAGCAGTTGGATCGCTTCAACGGTCAAATGAAAAGACGTTTCCATTTTTTCTGCGGACATCTTGCACCTCTTTTCAAAACTATAACAACATATATACCTGTTTAATTTTAGCCGATTCATCCAAAATAATCAATCGCTTTCGTTTAGAATAATTTGTGAAGCTGTAAACATTCTTTTTCTATTTCTGTATGAAAAAGGATGGTCGAAACAACCATCCTTTTCCTGTACTATTCTTCTTGGTCATCTGTGTCTATTTCAGGCTGCTCTTCAGGCAACAAAAAGGTAAAAGTAAATCGCCGACTTTTGACATAGCATTCGATCTGTAAGCTCTGTCCTTGCCGTTCATAAGTCAACTTTCCTACATTATAAAACCGTGTCCCTCGATCTTCCAACTCGTTTTGCAAGAATTCCGCATGGAAAAGTTCACTCATAATACGGGCTTCATAGGTTTCAATGGTTTTTGTATAAAAAAGGGCTATTGTGCGGCTGTTTTCTAACACCAGCAATAACATCAAGCTCAACAGCTGCACAAACAACAATGCTGTGAGTAAAATACCGCCTTTATGCCGCCTCTTGTGAGTGTATTTTCCATTGTCCAATTTTCTGGTCTCCATTCTCAAAGGAAACGGTAAAGCGGATCGCTGCGCCAATTTTCTCAAAAGACACATCTGCCACTTCTGTCAACAACGGTTGATAGCCATTGTTGTCCCGTTTCCGCAACACGCGGTTGATGCGATCGATCGTTACCGAATTGTTTTGACTGCTTCGCAAATATAGCGTGTTCTCGCTGACTGATAGATAGACACAGGTACTTAATTCCCGTTCCAACTGAAACAAAAAAACATGCCATTCTTGATCTTTGCGAGCCATGATCTGCTGATTGACCGGTGCGAGGTGCTTGACGATCCCGCTGATCATCAATAAGCAGATCGCCAATACCCATAAAGACAACAGACACTCCAACAAAGTAAAGCCTTTACTCTTCATACACAATCTCCCAGAGCTGTTCGCCACTTTGGATGCGTGCCTGTTGATGCTGCGCTGCTTGCCAAAAGCGAACTTGATAGACCGTCTGACGCTGCGTCGTGTAGGTAATGGTTGACGCATCAAAGGAGTGGTTCTGGACTTCTTCATACAGCACCCGCAGCATTTGGGCTTTTTCCTGCAATGCCGCACTTTGCGTCAGTGAAGCGGTCTGCATCGCTAAAAACAATAACACACAGGTTGCCAACACCCCAAAGCCAATCAGGCTTTCTGCTAAGATGAACCCGCTATTCAACGATTTTTTCATAGCGTCCGCTCCCAAATAAAAACTTATAGCTGATGGTTTGCTTTTTCTCCTGCCAATAGAAAACGATCCTTCGCAGACTACTATTGTTGCCGGACTGACTACTAAAAAGAATATCGGGAAACGCCTGCATCGCTAGTTGAGGAGGGACTTCGATCTTGGTGACCGGCTCAGTTGCAGCGCCATAAAATGAAACAGTTGGCGTTGGCGCTGCTTGATAAACGGCTCGGGTTTGTGTGTTATCGATGATGGCCGATTGCTGTATGGTATAGAGGCCTTTTTCTAAGCGTGCACAAAAGCCTAAGACTTCAGCAGATCGTTGATAGTACTCGATGGCCACGACGGGAAAAAAGAGAAACATACTACTGACCATGAGGACCAAAAGGCTTTCTATTAAAGTAAAACCAACAAAAGAACACCGTCGACAGACCTTAGTCCCCCTGCTCATAAATCGCATATTGCTCCTCAGATACATACCCTTCAGCGATCAATTCTTCTCTCGAGGGCTCCCGATTTTCATTCAGACGAAAGAGTTCGATCTGGGTTTCCACCACTTTTACGATGGCCGCGTTTCCTTTCTCATCAATGATTCCTCTTTGCTTGGCAAGATTTGGGACAAACAACAAAACCAAAATACTGATCACTAATAAAACAACCAACATTTCAACCAATGTAAAGCCTTTTTTGACACGCCAAATCCCCTGCTTGCGAGAAGATGCGACTTTCTTTTCTATCATTCGATCACTCCTTGGATATTTCCATAGATTGGTAAAAACATAGCGGCATAGATCCCAACGATCATTAAAGCAACCAACAAAAAAATCAGAGGCTGAACCCAGTGAATAGCTTTTTCGATTCGTTGAAACAAGCGATCCATCAATAATTGACTGTATAAAAAAAGCTCTTCTCCTAACTTTCCCCGTACTTCTCCTTGAAAGACGATCAAAGAAAATTCTGGTGTGAGAAACGAGAAATGACGAAGTTTTTCTGGGAGTTCTCCGCCAAGTGTCAAGGTCACTCGCAACTCTCGCGCTAATTCTTGGATCAAGGTAGCTTTATTGGTGTGCTCCATACACTCAATGATCTGTTGGATATCTAACCCTTGCTGAAACAACTTGCCCCATTCCAATGCGAAAAAACTCGTGTGATAACTCGTGTACAATGCTCCGAACAATGGCAGGTGGCTGAAGAATACAGCTTTTTGCAAGGCAGTGCGGCGGGCAAACACCCAGCGGCTGATCACAAAAAGCAGCACACTTACTAACAAGAAGAGGATAAGTACTGCTGGTGCCCAAGTGATGGCGCGAATGCCCCAATGACCTTCGTCGATCATGCCAGAGGCTAACAATTGAGGCAATAAAAAGCGATGCATGCCAAAGAGAGCCGCCACTAAAAAGACCAGTAGCAAAAGCGGATAGGCCGCTACTTTGTACAGCAGCTGTTTTTGCTTGTTGACCAATTTGTGGTAGTCGACCATCCGCCGCAAGGTCGTCGTGAGATTCCCATGACTTTCTGCTAAATAAAGCTGACTTTTTTCGGTAGCCGATAAAGACAACGGCGCTACTGCTGCTGCCAAGCTTTGCCCTTGGGCAAGATGGGCAATCAGCTGTTCGATCACAGGTTCAGAAAACTGGCGACTGCGCAGCAACACTTGGAGGCTTTCTTGTAGGGAAAAGCCACTCTCCAATAACACCGTGAAGGTGACCAAGAGGGCTTCAGTTGCACGGCGTGGTAGCTGGGGCTTCTTTTTCATAAACTTCATCGGTGATCCACCCACTTTCTTTCACTCGTTTTAATACGTGCTGCCACTGTTTTTCCACTTGCCCCTCATAAAAGTGATACGCCAGCAATCCATGGGGTTCGTTGACTTCATTCGGCAACAATCGCTGATAAACGATCCCTTGCAACGCGTGCGCCAGAAGATCGTCTGCCCCTAGCAATTCCAGCAGCCGTGTCTTGGTTTCTGCTACGCCTCGTGCATGGATCGTGGCAAATACTCGATGACCTGTCAGAGCGGCTCGTACAGCGGCTTGCGCCGTCTCTTTGTTACGGATCTCACCAATCAAAAGCAGGTCCGGACGATGCCGTAAAGACAAGCGAATCAATTCATCATAGTCTTGTCCGATTTTCAAATTGGTCTGTAGCTGCAAAAAATGCGGCTCTTCAATCTCCACAGGATCTTCGATGGTAATGACTTGTCCCTTGGTTGCCCGTGCTAATTGATACATGAGGGTCGATTTTCCTGAGCCAGTGGGACCAGAAAATAAATATAGGCCTCTTTGTTTGGTTGTCTGTTGGATCTGCTGGACGTCTTCTGCAAAAAAATAGCGCAGATGCTCCTTGTTCAAAGGATAAAGAAACCGCATCACGAGACTTTCACGCCCTTGATAATCACCCACCGTTGAGACGCGCAACCGCTGTAGCTGATCGCCTAACAGATAGCTGACTGCGCCTAACTGAGCTTTGCGCCGTTCTCCCACCTCCATTCCTCCTAAAAATTTGAAGCGGGTGATCAGCTGCTGAGCTTCTTCGTTGGTCAGTACTTGATAGGTCTTTCTGAGATAGCTTTTACTGAAAATCACCTCCATCTGTGTACCGCTAGGCAAAATGGTCAGATCCTGCATGTGTTCTTGTCTCCCATAATGAATCAACTCGTCTGAGAATGCTTGAATATCCACGACTTATCCCTCCTAAAAAGAAATACGCAAACGCTTTGAGAATAGAAAAAAAAGATGAAGCAAATTTGCTTCATCTTTCATCATTCGTTTATTTCTGTGGTTCTTTTGCCACAAATTGGGCTTCCACCCGATAGATCCGCTGCCCGCGGCTTGAGAATTTTTCTTCATATTCAGTCATGATATTGTTCTCAAAGGAACTGTTATGCAAGTCCAACCAAACTTGTTTGATAATCATGCCGTATTGAGAAAAGCTCGCTAAGGAATACTCAAACAATCCTTGGTTATCCGTTTTGAAATGGATCTCGCCGTTGGGACGTAAAATCTGCTCGTCGACTGCTAAAAAGGCTTTGGAAGTCAAACGGCGCTTCTCATGCTTCTTCTTAGGCCATGGATCAGAAAAATTCAAATAGATCTGGTCTACTTCATTGTCTGCAAAATAGTTGGTCAATGCGGAACCATCGACATGCAGCAGTTGCAAGTTCGGGATCTCCTGCTCGATCATTTTATCTAATGCGATCGAAACGACACTAATCTGCATTTCCACACCAATATAATTGATCTCGGGATGAGCTTTCGCCATTTCCGTAATAAATTGGCCTTTTCCCATTCCAATTTCGATATGCAGCGGGTGATCATTGCCAAAGCGTTCATGCCAACGCCCTTTCCATTCAGTAGGCTCTGCCACAACGTATTCTGGATGAGCGTCAATCAGCTCTTTTGCACCTGCACGTTTTCTTACTCTCATGTTTCTTCCTTTCCGAAAAAACAAGATGGAACCAAATTGCCTCGCTCCATCTTCTCTTCATTCGCTATAAATTCGTTTTAATTGTAAAATCTCTGCATTCATGGCTTTGTAATCGCCTCGCAGATAATATTTTTTGACCTCTTGCAGCATACTCAACAATGCGTACCAATAAATCTTTTCGATCACTTCGCTGCTGCTGTGGATACCATAGCGCACGAGCCAATGAGACCAGCCAGATAATGGCACATAGTGACCTAAAATAGTGCCGATATCGATTGCCGGATCTGCAAACATCACGGAATCCCAATCGACTAAATACAAATAGTTTTGACAAACTAGCCAATTTCGATAATTGACATCGCCATGGACGACCGCGGCTTTCTGCTCGTCAAAAGCTGGAATATTGGTTTTTAAATACTCGGTGACCAAATGAATAAAACGGTTTTGGGCGACCGCAGAAGGCAGCTGATCCTGATAATCCATCAGCATCTGTTCAGGCGATCTGACTTGTCCGCCGATTTTGCTTAGCATCTGTGCCAACGTTTTTGAATGATGCAAGTGATACAACACATCAATGACATCATTTCTTTGGCCGATTTCATCGGGATCTAAGACCCGTCCATCCAGCCATTCTTGTGCGGAGAGCGTATCCCCATTTCCCGTCCGTTTCGTCCAGACGAGTTTGGGTGCAATGCCCTCTTTAGAGAGTGCCGCAAGCATCGGGGTCGTATTTCGTTTGATAAAGACTTTGTCGTTGTCCTTGAGCCCGATATAGGCTTTCCCGGTGTCGCCTTTGATTGGCCGCATACGCCAATCTTGATCCAAGCGAATATCCATCCTAGCTTCTCTCCTTATTTCGCAGTACCTCTTATTCTAGCTTCCTAATGGGTCGCCGTCAAGCGCATATGCGTTCGCTTTTTGTAAGAGAGGCCACTTGTGGATCAGGCGTGCATTTTCTTTAATCGCCCTGGCAAGTAGATGCCTAAAAAAAGACCCGCAAACCCTAAGAAGCCAAGAAACGCGATACCGCCTTGCCAAACAAAAGGCAAGCGCAAGCAACAGATCACGCCGAAAAGAACTGCGGTCACCAGTAAGAGTGCCCCAAGAATTTTTTTGATCGCTGCGGCTTTTTGTTTTTCTGGCACGGGATACAGATGTGTCAAAACCATGTATTGAAACTCATTGATCAAAGGAATCAGTTGGAAACCGATCAGATAAAGAAACAAGCAGCCGATCAGCAGACTGATCCAAAGCTCATCGACAAAGAATAAGACGAACCCACCAATCAAAGTCAAACGGACATAAAGCCCGCCATATTGCCCCCCACGGATCACTCGGCGCAAGTAAAGATAGAGGTACGTATTGCTGTGCACTGGTTTGATCTTTGCCAGCAGCCAGTCGAGGTATTTGCGCCGTTTGGCTTCCGTCGTGATTTGGGGAACATCTGTAAATAAGTTGATAAACCGATAGATACGCATTAAGCGCGACTGTTCGGCTTGGATCATATAGTCCCAATCCAAAAGCTGGCTATTGGCTTTCAGTCCAAAGAGGAACCAGATTGCTTGGAAGATGCTGATCCCCAACCCTAGCCAAGGTGCTACATAAATACTGGCAAGTGTGGCAGCTAACGCACTTGCGAACCAGATGCCTCGCTGCTGTTTGACTTGCTGCTGAGTTTCTTGATACAAACGAATCCGTTGTAGTGAAAGATCCCCCAGTTTTAAGAGCCACATCATCCCTAAAAAGTATGGGAATGAGGCAAAGGTGCTGTTTGCTGTGACCACGACCAAAGGCATCGTTGCCCCTACGGCTAAAAATAAAACCCCAAAGGGCAGCCAGAGGGAATAACGTAACGCCTGGCTGAGATAACTTGTCATTTGCCCTTCTTTGGCTAACAGAAAAATCAAATCTGCCGGTTTCGTCAGTGTCACTAAGCGTCCCAGCGGTAAAACAAAGAGCCAAACAGCGACCACGATGACGCCGCCTAATGGAAACGGCCGCGGCAATGTTTTTAGCAATTCAGAATAGTAGAGCCCCAGACCTCCGACTAAGAAGGTGCTGATCAAAGCAAAATGATCATTGAAGACATAGCGCAAATAGCGTGTCATCTGTTTTTGATGCCGCTGTAAGCGTTGCGAGAAAAACTGCTTCATGCTTGACTCTCCTTTGTCAGTGCGAGGTACAGATCATCAAGGGAGGCTTCTGGTGCTTGAAATTGGCTTCTTAGTTCCGCCAATGTCCCTTGTGCGCGGATCTCACCGTTATGCAAGAGGATGAATTTGTCACAATACTTCTCTGCGGTTGCTAAAATGTGGGTGGACATCAAAATAGATGCCCCGGTTTGTTTCATCTCATTCATCAGTTCCAATAACGCATTGATCGCTAAAGGATCTAATCCTAGAAAGGGTTCATCAATGATGTAGACACTCGGCTCAATCAAAAAGGCACACAGTACCATGACTTTTTGTTTCATCCCTTTTGAAAAGTTTGCCGGGAACCAATCGAGTTTGTTTTCTAAGCGAAAGGTTTTTAGCAGGCGTTTTGCTCGCTTCATGGCTTCTTCTTGTGGAAGATCGTAGGCCATCGCCGTCACTTCAATGTGCTCTCTTAAGGTCAATTCTTCATATAAAGAAGGGGATTCGGGGATATACCCGATTTGTTTGCGGTATTGCTCTGGGTTTTCTTTAAGGGTCAAGCCGTCGATCGTGATGGTGCCGCTGTGAGGTTGCAGTAAACCGATGATTTCTTTGATCGTCGTACTCTTCCCTGCCCCGTTCAAGCCGATCAAGCCAACGAGCTCCCCATCGCCGATCGTAAAATCAATATTTTTTAAGACTGGCAGCTGATTATAGCCGCCTGTCACGTTTGCTACTTGTAAAGTCATTTTTTCCCTCCGATTCGCCTGATTATGGCTCTTTGTCAACGTAGGCTCTTTTTGTTCAATTCAGTCAGCTGGCAAAACAGTTGTTTATTTTTCTTTATTCGTGACTTGCAGGATAAATTCATTTTCTCCCACTGTAATGATTTCTCGTGCTAGTTCTTGGCTGCCAAAGCGCTCTTGCCACGTTTGTGCTTCGCTGGCTGGAAAAACGACCATTTGGATGGCACCAGCGGCAAGACGGGTGGTAAAGGCTTGGACAGCGGCTGGTTCGGCATAAGAAACCAGGCTGATCCGCAGCTCTTCTTTTTGATACCCTTGATCTATTGCCCATGCTTCAACGGCTGCTTCCAATTCACTTTGCACCGCAGGGTCCATTGCTGTTTCAATGACAATGGCGGCATTGACTACTTCTTCTTGCGGACGTGTCAGAGAATAAGTGATTGAACCAGCAAACACCACAAACAGCGTGATCGCGATCAACCACTCTTTATAGGCATAGGCTAAGTAGCGAAGCTTCGCTGAAGTCGTTGTTTTTTTCTGTAAGGTTTCTTTAATGATCGGTTTCATAGGTTCCTTCTTTCCAAATGATTTCTGATATTAAGTCTAGGGTTGTTGGAATCTAAATGCAAGCGTTTCTCGCTTGCTTTTCGCATTTCTTTAAAAAAGCGCCTTTGTTGAAGGAACAGTTGCCTTGTTCCGACTTTTTCAAAGAGGAAACCAGACGAAAAAAAGCAAAATATGGTAAAGTAGAGGTAATAGATCAAGGAGGTTTTTTACAATGGAAAATTGTATTTTTTGTAAAATCAATAATCGTGAGATTCCTAGCTACAAAGTCTACGAGGATGAGCAAGTCTATGCCTTTTTAGATATTTCCCAAGTCACCCCTGGTCATACATTGGTCATTCCCAAAACGCATGTGACGGATATTTTCGAGTACGATGAAACGTTGGCAGCAGCGGTTTTTGCCCGTATCCCTAAGATTGCTCGGGCGATCGAAAAAGCATTCCCTGAGATCGAAGGCTTAAATATCATCAACAACAATAAAGAATTGGCGTACCAATCCGTCTTCCATTCCCATGTCCATTTGATTCCTCGCTACAGCAAAGACGATGATTTCAAGATCCATTTTGGCAATCATGCAGAGAATTACACGGGGGAAGAGCTGGCGGCAATCGCCGAAAAAATTGGAAAGCAGGTGAACTAAATGATCGGTAATTTTCTTAAAGGACTTTTGTTCGGTTCCATCGCCGGCGGCTTAGGCGGTTTGCTTTTTGCACCAAAAAGCGGCAATGAAACCCGTGAAGAATTGATTCGCTATTTAGATGACACGACAGAAGCGACCTTAGAATTCAATGACAGTGTCAAACAGCTCAAAGATGCTGTGATGGTAACCCGCAAAACGATCGACGAAACGATCCCAGTTGTGACCGAATCTTTCACGAAAGATTTGGAAGCCTTCAAATTCCAAGCACAACCGCGCCTTGCTCGGATAAAAACCCAAATGGAACAATTGAATCAGCACATCACGACGATTCAAGCCCAAAGCGCCGAGGATGACAAACAAATCGAAAATTTGTAGTTTTTATGAATTTTGTTTGAAACATCCGCTGTTTTCTTTCCAACCATTTCTAGAAGTGGTATAGTAGGTGCAGTGATTATTATGAATCTTTTTAGAATTAGGAGTGCTTAAACGAATGAAGAAAAAATTAATTTTAGTAGCAGTCAGTGCAATGAGTCTTTTTGCATTAGCGGCTTGTGGTAACTCAAGTGAGGAAATCGCAACAATGAAGGGCGGTAAAATCACTGTTCAAGATTTTTATGACCAAGCAAAAACAAGTTCAGAAAATCAACAAGCGTTGCGTCAAATGATCGTCTTAAAAGTGTTTGATGAAAAATACGGTGATGACGTAACAGAAGAAATGATCGACGAACAATTCAATAATGTGGCTGAACAATATGGCGGCAGTGATTCCTTTGAATCAACATTGACTGCCTCTGGTTATACGGTGAAATCTTACCGTGCAGAATTGAAACAACAACTTGCGTTACGTGAAGGCTTAAAAGCCAACATGGATATCACTGATGAAGACATGAAAACTGCTTGGGATTCTTTCCACCCTGAAGTAGAAGCACAAATCATCAAAGTAGCAAGTGAAGATGATGCCAAAGACGTCTTAGAAGAAGCGAAAAAAGATGATGCAGACTTTGGCGAAATCGCTAAAGAAAAATCAACGGATGCGGCAACAAAAGAAGATGGCGGAACGATCAAATTCGATTCTACTTCATCAGCTGTACCAAGTGAAGTAAAAACAGCCGCTTTTGATTTAAAAGATGGTGAAATCTCTGAAGTGATCTCTGCAACCAACACGTCAACTTACACGACGGAATACTATATCGTGAAAATGGTGAAAAACCAAGACAAAGGCAATGATATGGATAAATACAAAGATGAATTGACTGAAATTGCTCAAAACACTTTGTTGAATGATTCAACCTTTATGGCAGCAACGATCGGTCAAGAATTGCAAGCAGCTAATGTGAAAATGAAAGACTCTGACTTAGCAGACTTGCTTTCTGATTACATCACAGCGGCCGAAACAGAAGATTCAACTGCTGACTCTTCTGCTACCGATGCAACGGACAGCTCAGTGGCAGATTCTTCTGCTACTGATGCAACCGATGATTCTACTGCAACGAGTGAGAGTGCTACAGATTCTTCTGCTGAATAAACGAAAAAAGAAGTGCCGTCGTAGCGGCGCTTCTTTTTTTATGCTAATTAGGTTAATATTGCCGATTCAGCTACTTTTTCCAACATCTGAAAAACCACGCTAAGCAAGCCTAGCGTGGTTTTTGTTCTTTCCGTCATTCACTTTGGTTGATCGTGCTACAAGGTCACCGCTACACTTCTTTCGGTACATAAAAACTCCGATTGTCCATGCCAAAAATTCGGTCTGTGTATTGACCAGGTTCCGTTAAACGAATCGACGTCAGCATCATTTGCATGGAAGCATCCAAATTATCGATTTGATGGAGGATCTCCGCTTCCATTATGCGGGGGCGAACAGGTGACCCATATTCTAATAAGCCATGGTGGGCTAAAACCATATGCCGCAAAACAACGATATCTTCTTCTTTGTCATCAAATTTCAAAGCCATACAGGCTTGCGTGATTTCTTCATCCACTAAGACCAAATGCCCTACTAGATTCCCCGCCAAGGTATACTCTGTCGTCATCGGACCTGTCAACTCGATCACTTTTCCTAAATCATGCAAAATGATACCCGCATACAGTAGTGAAGCATTCAATTCAGGGTACTCTTTGACGATTGCTTTTCCTAACCGCAGCATAGTGGTCGTATGATACGCCAATCCACTGGCGAAGGCATGGTGATTGCGCTTCGCAGCTGGAAAGTCAAAGAATTCCTTTTTATACTTGTTCAGTAAGAAACGGACGATTCGATTCCAGTGAGGATTCGTGATCTCAAACAAGGTTTGACTGATTTCTTCTTCCATCTCTTCTTTTCGCAAGGGTGCTTTTTCCATGTATTGGCTTGGTTCATGGGGCTCTTCCGGTTTCGCTAAACGCAAATGCATGATTTTGACTTGCGGATTGCCTTGGTAGACCTCCCGTTTTCCATCTAGCAGTACTACTTTCCCGGGTTCAAAACGGGCGATTTCTTCATCTGATGCATCCCAGAACTTTCCGTCGATCGTGCCGGATGTATCTTGAAAGGTGAAGGCAATAAATTTTTTGCCGTTTTTCGCGATCCGCACATCGGCATTCTTGATCAGCAAGAAAAGTTGAAACGTTTCATCAACAGTTAATTCACGAATTTTTTTCATGGGCTTATTTGGCCGATCAGCCAAATCTTTCACTTCCTTTACTCAGATCCTGGATAGGCTGCTGGTACTTCTGATAATAGCTTACCATTTCTTGGTCAGAAGACAAACAAATTACTTGATAACTTTGCCCAAACTCTTTTAACAGTGCGGCAAACCGTTCCTTACGAACACTATCATAATGCAGCCAACCATCATCAATAATGATTGGACACAATGGGTGATTTTTTTGCAGTGCTAGATAACCGAAGCGTAACGCCATGATTAACTGATCCTTCGTGCCTGTGGACAGGTCGATGATCGAAAACGTCTCGCTGGCATTTGCCGCTACCAACAAGCCATTTTCCAAAAGAATCTTTTGATAACGTCCGTTTGATAGCTGTTCAAAATAGGTTGAAGCAGCCGACAATAGCTGCGGCAATTGCTGTTCTGACAACTCGGTCGTGACATCCGTTAAAATCGAAGCCGCCAACTGACGACTCCCCCATGCCACAGCAAGTTCTTCAATGACCGCCTTTAGCTCACTTTCTTCTTGATAAAGCTGATTCAAGGTGCCATTTTTTTGACTAGCTGCTGCTTCTAATTCCAAACGCTGTTTTTGCTCCGTCAACTGCTGTATTTGTGCCTGAAGCTGTGTTTGCTGCTGCTTGATCTGGTCTTTTTGCTGCAGCAATTCTGCTTGCGTCACTGGTTTAGGATAAATCGGTGTTAACATCACCGCCAATTCTTCTGCTCGCTGCTGCGTGCGTTGCGCCGCTTCCCATTGCTTCAACCAGAGGCTGATTTCTGCAGGGTGATCTAAGCCTTGTTGCTGTAAGAGATCACTGGCCTGGGAAAGCAGCTGGTCGCGTTCATTGCGGGTGCGGGTCAACTGTTGGGCCAGCAGCGTGCTAGGTTGTTGCAGTCGTGAAAGCTTGATTGTTTGCATCTCTTCATTAAACCTCTGCAAGATCGCTGCTTTTTCTAACAAGGTTTTGTTTTGCAACGGCAGCCACTCAGCATAAGGTCGGAACTGCTCGTCAAAGGGTGCCAGTTCTTCTGCGACGGCTTGCCGTTCTTGATAGGCTTGTTTGCGCTGCTGTGAGTAGGCTTGATAGCTAGCAACATCTTCATCATAGGCTAATAAATACGACTGCCAGCTTTCCACCGGCAAATTACCAAAAAAGGGTGTCAGGGCTTGGTGGGCACGATCGATCTGCTGCTGCTTTTGCTGCTGTTCATTTTCCAGCTGCGCCAACTCTTCGCCCAGCAGATCCAGCTGCATGAGAACCGTCTGCCATTCCTGTTTGATGCCTTGCTGTTTGTTTGGCGCTGCTTTCATCAACGGCAAAACACTGCCAATGATCGCTGCGATCCCCACACCTAGAGCAAGCCAGCGCCACGGACTCGGCAAAAAGATACCGATCACTGCTAGTAGCCCACCGACGATCCCTAGCGGCCATAGCGGGTGAGAAACCGACTTGCGGCCAATCAATTGAGGATGCTGCTGTTCTAAGCGAGCTGCGGTTGCTTGCAAAGGCTGCGCTTTTTCTTCTAAACGCATCATGCGCTTTTCGAGCTCTTCTAACTGCACACGTTCTTGTAGTAAACGTGTGGTTTGTTCATGGATCGAAGCCGTTACTAACGGCGGCGATTCTCTGCTCCATTGGCGCTTTTCGATCAAGCGATTCAGCTCCGTGATAGCGACGGCTTCTTGTTGATTGGCCGCTGCTTCACGATCTGCCAAACGCGCCATCGTCACTTGCTGCTGCAGCAAGTGATTGATTTGGTGCTCGTGATCAAGGTAAAAGAAATACTTATCTGATTCTTTTCCTTGCTCCAACTGATCTAATTCAGCTTCTTTTTTGCGAATTTCTTCCGTCAGCTGCTGATACTGCTGATAAAACTGTTTGATGGCTTGGACTTGCTGAGGATCGGCTAACGTATCTGCTGGTGCCATTTGCTGCCACTCTTCATAAAGCCCCCAATGACTCAGCTGCTGCTGATTTTCCTGATAGGCTTCATTCAATGCTTGAAACTGGTGTCGCAAGTCTTGGATCTGTTCTTGCAACTGGGCGATCTGCTGATACTGCTGTTGGATGCGGCTTTCTTCGCTTTCTTTTTCCGCAATCGTTTTTTGCAGTTTTTCTAATTGTTTTAACGCCTGATTCAAAGGCAGCTTTTGCCCCCGTGGCTTGTATTGCTGCTGATTGATGGTTTCATATTGTGCCACTTGCTGCAGCATTTTTTGACTGCCGCTGATTCCCAGAGAAATCAACGCTTGGTGCAGCTCATTTTCTTCTAGCTTATCGATCTGGGTCAATTGCTCTTGCTGAAAGGTAAAGACATCGAAGAACAATGCTCGATTGAGGGGCTGCAGGTGTTGTGCCAGCCATTGCTCATCGACCGTCTGACCAGCGACATGGACTTTGGCACGACCGCGGTCTACATGCCGATAGCGTTCCACAATCACTTCGCCGAAGGGTTCCAGAGCCAACCATAACTTGCCACCGTAAGCTGCACCGTTTTTGGGGGTATAGTCTTTTTTCTTGGCTGTCTTTTTCGGAAAGCCAAATAAGATGGCGGCAATAAATTGATACAACGTCGATTTTCCGATCTCGTTGTGCCCAAAGAGCAGCTGATTTTGCGGATGAAAGGCAAAGCTTTGTTCATGGTATTTCCCAAAACCGGTAATCTCTGCTTTTAAAATTCTCATGACTGCTCCTCCCATTGAAAGTCGTCTTTCAACAATTGCTTGGCTTGCTGCAAGACTTCTTCTTGAAATGATTCATGGGTGATCCCCCGCTGGATCAGCGGATGCTGCAATAGATCGGACAGTCGGTCCGCAAAGATCTCTGGTGACTCATACATCGCTAAAAACTGCAGCATATAGTCTTGTGGTACCGCCAATGCGATCTTGTCTTCATTGGCTTGCTCGACTTCAAGGGCATAGATTACTTGCAGCGGCTCTGTTTGTGCCAACCGTTCATTGAGGTAGGTCAGCCATTCATTTTTTTCCGCAGCTGGAAACCAATCTGGCGGCAGCTGCTGCACATCGGTCAACACCAGATGCAGCAAGCGCGAACGAGGACTTTTTAAGCGCTCGATGATCGCTGGCAATACGGCATTCGAGGCGGTCACATCCGCTAAGGAGACCACTTGCTTTTGCCAAGCGATTTCCGCGATCTCCAAGCGCTCGATTGTTGGTCCTTGTGGCGATAATTCTGCCAAAATCACCCCAGTCGCCTGCTCTTTCTTGGTCTTTCCTTGAGGCGTACCGGGATAGAGGATCGGTGGTTGCTCTGAGAGCGTCTTAGGTACATGGATGTGCCCCAAGCCCCAATAATCATAGCCTTTTTGCTTCATTTCACTGATTGAAAAGGGGGCATACCGTTCACCGGCTTGATCCCCGTGGTAAAGCCCAATATGGTAATCCACCGCTGCTCTTGCGGGAAATTCTGTTACTTTATTTTCAGCGATCCAAGGATGTTGGTAGCTAAATCCACTGATTGCATAGGTTTCACGGTTTTTCGTTGTTCCTTGTACTGTTTGAACTTCTTCCGATGAAAAGAGAATGACGTTTTCTGGAAAAGCAAACCAATACCGTTGCGGATCATAATAATCATGGTTGCCGAAAATCATATAGACTGGGATCTCTGCTTCTCCCAGTCGTTGCAGTTGGGCAAAAAAGTCATGCTGCACTTTTAGACTCGGCCGTGCTTGATGGAATGTATCCCCAGCCAGCAAAACAAAATCGACCGCTTTTTCTAAAGCAACATCCACCAAATTACGGATGATTTTTTGATTGATAGCAGGGAGTTGGGTCTTCACTTTTTCAGATAACAGATGGACCCCTTCAAATGACCGGTCGATATGCAGGTCTGCACTATGTAAAAATCGCATTTCTTTCTCCCTCCTTAATGCTTCTATCATAACATTTATCAGTCATTTCGTCAGCAAAATACGAAAATTTGTTCGCCTTTTTCATAAAAAAAACCAAAGAAGCGCTTTTGAAACTTCTTTGGAAACGACTCTTGCAGTTGCAGCCGGTTTCTCTGAAGTTTCACTTGCTTCTTTGGTCTTTGTTTGTTGGCGATTACGCTTCGTATAGATCTCTTACAGGACCCATGATGATGCGGTTCAAGTCATTGGCCACTAAACTGAAGGCTTGCTCTTTTTGCATCAAGTCAGAAACGATGCCGTCTTGTTGAATTTTTTGCGATAATTCTTGGGCTTTTTGCGCTTCTTCTTCCGTCATTTCTTCGCCAGCCATCATTTTTTGTTGCAGGCTTTGTTGCAACTCTTGAAACTCTTTGAATAACGTGTACGCTTCTTCATTTGCTTTCAAACGGTCGAAAGAACCTTTCAGATCTTGAAATTGTTCTGACTCCCGTAATTCACGTTCTAATTGGTTTGCTGTATCATAAATATTTGCCATTTTGACGCCTCCTCTTTTTTTCTAGTATACCATTCTTCTCAGGTTCTAGACTAGCAGTTGCCTAATTCCTTTAATTTCCACTAATGGAATTCCACAAGCCGCCAAACAATTCTTTCGTTCCTTCTTTGATCTTGCTGCCGAATTCCTTCATACCTTCTTTGGCGCTTTCGGCAAAGTCATCGATGGTTTGTTGCCAATCATTGCTATTTTGTGACGTACTGCTATCAGGATCTGGTACCTCATCGGCTGCCATTAATTTTCCGCCTGTCCAATAAGCGTCTGCAACTTGGAATTGGGTGCCTTGACTATAAGGCAGTAAGCTTTCGGCCTCTGCTTTAAATATTTTCCCAACAACTTGTCCGCTAGTTCCCGTTAAGTAATGATCTTCACTCACATGTTCAAATCCTAGCCAGGTTGACAGAACCATATCAGGAGTATAGCCGACGATCCATTGGTCATTGACCTTAGAAGCATCAAAGTTGGTCTCTGTCGTACCCGTCTTACCGGCGATCGTAAAGCCGTACGGACTAGCACTAACCCCCGTCCCGTTAGAGAAGGTTCCTAGCATCATGCTCGTCATTTTATCAGCGGTCTCTTTAGAAATCACGCGTTTGCCTTGCACAGACGTATTGTCAACGATCACGGCACCAGTTGAATCAACGATTTTGGTGATCAAATGCGGTTTGTAGTAATACCCGCCATTAGCGAAAACGCCATACGCTGCTGCCATCGTCATTGGAGATTCCCCTTTTTCCAAACCACCTAATGCTAAGCCATAATATTTGTCGGATTCGGTCAAGGAAAGACCGAATTCTTGTGCTTTGCTATACCCGCGATCTAAGCCGATCTCATGCAGCAGCCAAACTGCTGGCAGATTCAAACTTTGGGCGAGGGCTTGATACATGACTGCTTCGCCAGCATAGGTCCCGTCAAAGTTTTGAGCATCATAAAAATCAAGGGGCTCGTCTTTCAGGACACTGTCCGGTTCAAACCCAGCTTCTAGGGCAGGGGCGAAGACGCTGATCGGTTTGATCGTGGAACCTGGTGAACGTTTCATTTGCGTGGCAAAATTAAATCCTCTAAAGACGTGCTCACCACGACGACCCACCACCGCTTGCACCCCACCGGTATTCGGATCAAGTGCGACAGAGCCAGATTGCACCATCGTGCCATCAGCGGCATTTTCAGGGAACAAGGCATCGTTTTTATAGGCAGCTTCCATTTGTGCTTGGTAGTTTTGATCCAGGGCTGTATAGATCTTGTAGCCGCGATTCATGACATCATCGGCGTCCAACCCATAGGATTCGGCTTCGTCGATGACCGCATCGAAATAATAAGGATACTTATAGCCAGATTCTGAATTGCCAAATCCATCATAAAGTAAATTGGCTAAGGCAACTTGTGATTCTTGGTCAGCAACGGACTGGTCCAACTTGCCGTTATCCACCATCAAACTCAAGACGGTGTCGCGACGGTTCGTGGCGTTTTCCAGATTGTCGATCGGGTTATAGATCGAAGGACCTTTGAGCATCCCCACCAACGTCGCAGCTTCTCCCACGCTTAGTTCAGAAGCATTGACACCGAAATATTTTAGCGAGGCATCTTGAATGCCCCAAACCCCGTTACCGAAATAGGAACTGTTCAAATACATTTCTAAAATCTCATCTTTAGAATATTTCTTCTCGATCTCGATCGCTAAGAAAAGCTCCTTGGCTTTTCGACTAAAGGTTTGATCCAAGGACAGATAGGCATTTTTAGCAAGCTGCTGGGTGATGGTACTTCCTCCACCGCCTTCGGCACTGCGGTTGACCAGCATACGTAGGGCTGCCCGAGCGATCCCTTTGATATCAAACCCGTGGTGATTATAGAAGTTGCGGTCTTCAGTTGAGATCAAGGCGTTGACCACATCACTGGAGATGGCATCAAGAGAAACGTACGTGCCTTTTTGCGAGTACAACTGCCCTGCTTCATCACCATTGGCATCAAAAATCACCGTCGATTCTTTCAGACCTGACTCTAATTCACTGACTTTCGTATTTTTGGCGATATAAAATAAATACCCGCTCATGATTAAGATAGCAACTAAACTAAGTAAAATAAAAATTTTATTTACGTGGTATTTTTTCCAAACCCGCTTGCGCCATTGATGAAATTGCTGCAAATACGGTTTTAACCAGCGCCAAAAGGTCAGCCAGCCGGTCTTTATTTTGTGAAGGATGTGTTTCCAATCCATTACTTCACGCTCCTTTGGTTAAGTGTAGCATAAATGACTTTCTTTGTTATACGGCTCTAGACGTAATTTCATTCGAAAAGAATGCTTTATTATTCTAGCATTGAATACTCTGTTTTTTATTGTTTTTTTTATAAGAAAAGCTTAAAGATGCTATAATAGTCGGTAGCGAATAGCAAAGAAAGGACGTTATTATGGAATACACCATGACTTTACCCGAAAATCACCCGCCCATGCCGCTTCGCGATTTGTTGGAACAGGAGTGGCTCGTTCCACGAAAAGTGCGCCATTTTCTGCGCACACGGAAAAATGTGGCCGTCAATCAGCAGCCCGCGATGTTTCATCAAGAAGTTCGTGGCGGTGATCAAATCACTTTGATCATTGAAGACAGTGATTACAGCTACCAGCCGATACAGTTAGGCCAAGCGGACAAAGTCGACGTACTTTTTGAAGATGAACACTTATTAGTGCTGAACAAGCCTGCCGGGGTCAAGACGCACCCAAATCAGCCATTAGAAGCCGATACTCTGTTGAATGATGCAGCTGCTTACCTTGCGCCGAAACAGCAGCAGCCTTATGTGGTCCATCGTCTAGACAAAGAAACCAGCGGTGTGGTTTTATTTGCAAAAAATCCTTTGGTGTTGCCGATCTTGGGCCGAATGCTGGAAAACAAACAGATTTTCCGTCGCTATCAAGCCACTGTTTGGGGGAAACTTACGCAAGATCAAACGATCGCCAAAAAAATCGGTCGTGACCGTCACGATCGTCGCAAGCGGATCATTGACTCCCGCAACGGTCAGTCAGCCGTCACCCATGTAACCATCGCCCACGCCCAACAAAAGACAACCAATGTGTATTGTGTGTTAGAAACTGGTAGGACCCACCAAATTCGCGTCCACCTTGCCAGCATCGGTCATCCAGTCGTTGGCGACCCGCTTTACCAAAACAAATCAGCGCCACGTTTGCTGCTGCATGGCTACGAATTGCATCTAGAGCATCCTTTTACCAAAGAACAGTTAGTGATCATCGCTCAACCGGGCTTGTGGTAAGCAACCAAAAAGCATGACGACTTGAGGAATCCCTCTTGTCAGTCATGCTTTTTGGTTGCAGATGATTTTCTCCATGCTTCTACTTGGTATTTTGGTTTATAGCGGTAAGTAAGCTGCTGGATCAACGAAATCTGACCACATCGTCTTACTCAGTCCAAAGTGCAGATGGACGCCTGTCGAATTTCCAGTCGTCCCCATCGTACCGACTTGGTCGCCGACTGCAACGGTCGCCCCCTTTGAGACACTGACAGCTGTTAAATGAAAATAATACGAGTAAAAGCCATTATCGTGAGCCAAAATCACGTAATTTCCAGTGCTTGGGCCATAGCCAGCATCTTCTACCTGTCCATCACGAGCGGCGACGATCTTCTCCCCCGCTTGACCTGTGAAGTCGATCCCGTCATGCTGCGTCCCTGAAAAACCAGTCGGGTCTGCTCGAGTACCAAAACCGCTGGAGATCGACACGGAGCCAGTGATTGGCAGTGAAAATTCACTGGCTGCCGCTTTCTCCGCTGCTTCTTTGGCTTTTTGTTTCGCTTCTTCAGCTGCTTTTGCTTCTTGCTCCACTTTTTCTTGTAGGTCTTGCACTTGGGCTTGCGTCTGCTGCAGCTGCTCTTGTTGGGACTGCAATTCTTTTTTGGCTGTTGCTAATTGTTCTTCGCTATGTACTAATTGGGCTTGCGTCAAGGTTTGGTACGAAGTGATTCGTTGTTGTTCGGCTTCTTTTTCCGCCAATTGTTGGTTCACTTCCCGTAAAGCCGCTTGTTGTTCACTAAACTTGCGTAGTTGCTGGATCGTGGCTTGCGGTCCATCGACTACCAGACTGCTTTGCGCTTGGCTTCCTTGGTGCTGGGCTTTTTGATCATTCAGTGCAGTGATCTGCGTTTGAACTTCCTTGCTCTCTTCTGCCAATTGGCTTAATTCTTCCTGATAATCCGCTAATTGACTTTCCAACGCTGTGACTTTCTGTTGGCTGGTGGTGACTTCGTCTTCATAAGAAGCTAGTTCTGTGGTCAAAACCGTCAGTTCCTCGCTGCTCTTGGTTTCAGCAGCATAACTGATAGCTGGCTGGAAAAGCGGCAACGTAAGGGCGAGCAATAAAAAAATCTTTTTCTTCAATGAGGTAACTCCTTCTTTTTTTAGTAGCTTGGCTACTTTAACATGCTTATTCATGAAAAAAAAGAGGGTTTTTCCAACAGTTTAAAGTCTATTGTTGCAAACTTTCATGTAAATCACCTATAAAACGGGCTTTTTTTACAAATATTGCAGCCGAATAACAACTTTCATAAGAATTTCTTTAGCTCGCCGATCGTCTTATCCTCGCTCTTGCAGCTTCGCCAATTCCTCAGGAGTCAATTCCCGATACTCGCCTAATGCCAAATCATCTGGCAGGGACAGGCCTCCCATGCGAATCCGTTTCAAATAAACGACTTCTTTTCCTACTGCATGGACCATCCGTTTGACTTGATGAAACTTGCCTTCATGGAGGATCAGTTTGATTTCGCTGCGCGTTTCGTCTTCATCGACGTTGAGGATCTGCAGTTCAGCCGGCAAGGTCCACTCGCCGTCTAATTTGATGCCTTTGGCAAAGGTTTTTTGATCCTCCGCTGTCATGATTCCCTCGACTTGGGCATAATATTCTTTTTCCACATGCTTCTTAGGCGACAATAATTGATGCGCCAATCCGCCATCGTTCGTAATCAGCAAAAAGCCTTCGGTGTCTTTATCTAACCGTCCTACTGGAAACAAATCTTCGCGAAACGCTTCTTCAGAAAACAAATCTAAGACCGTCTCTTCATAGGAATCGACGGTTGCCGAAATCACTCCAGCGGGTTTATTCAGCAAATAATAAAACTGGCTTTGATAGACGATGGGTTCCCCCTCAAAACAAACGGTATCTTGTGTTTCTAGTACTTGCGCTTTGTCACTCTTGATGACTTGTCCATTGACGGTCACGAGACCTTTTTTGATCAACTGTTTCACTTCTTTGCGGGAGCCATAGCCCATATCCGCTAAAAACTTGTCTAAACGCATCGGTTTCTTCCTTTCATATAAAACAGCCGCCAAGGTCTCGCAAAGGAGGCTCAGCGGCTGCTTCTAGTTTTATTTGATGTGTAATTTCTGGCGTAAACGAACCATTGATGAGCCGAGTAGTTTTTCAGCTAAACGCAATTTCAGCGCAATGTAGATGTACACACTGCCACCGACTCCTGCTACTAGCAAGCTCAAGATAAAGGCTTGGACTTTTCTTTCCGAGCTAAAGATGAGACCAAAGAGTTGGCGGGCGATCAACGCTGCGATCACCATAATGATCGTCATCGCGCCAATCAATAACGTCCGTCGCAACGTTAAGTTTACATTGAAATGGCCTTTGCGAATCATCTTGCGAATGTTCAGCCAGCAGACGATCCCTAAAGCAATCGTCGTGGAAACTAATGGGCCATAAACTTGGAACAACCGAATCGCTGGATACTGCAGGATCAACTTCACCAGCAATCCTACAAAGAAGAAAACAACGGCTTCTTTGTTGTGGTACATTCCTTGCAGCATACTAGAACTAAGCATAAACAAGCCCAAGACCAGACCAGACAGACAGGCAGCGACTAAAACGCTCGCTCCTAACGCATCTGGACGATAAAACAAGGTGTATAAGGGATAAGACAGCACGATCATCCCAAAGGTCGCTGGGAACATTACAAAGGAATACAATTGTAAGTTGTTGCTGATCAATTTAGCTAAGTTCTTTTTGTCTTTTTTGGCGACTGCTTCACTGATCAAAGGCAAGCCTGTTGAAGCCATGGAAGTAGCTAATCCGATAACCACCATCGTCAACTTATCAGGGTTGCTACCGAAAATCGCCATTAATTCTAAGAGCTGATCATTTGAAAATTCAGTAAAACTACTCATGATCCGCACAAAGGTGTATTGATCCACCAATTTTAAAATCGTGATCCCAGAACCAACGATAATAAAAGGGATCGCTTCTTTGATGGTCGCTAAAACCAATTCTTTGGTTTGCAACACGGTTTCTTCTTTGCTCATATCGACTAAGACGTCCATCCGCACCCGTTGCTTTTGGAAGTAATAGCCTAAAACCAAAATACTGGCTAAGACACCGATAAAGGCGGCAAAGGTCGATTGCGTCACAGCTGCCGTGTATTCGCCTTCGATAACCCGCATAATGATGAAGGTCGCCAAAAGCATATAGCAGACGCGGGCGATTTGTTCGACAACTTGCGAGATCGCAAAAGGTTTCATGTCTTGGTTTCCTTGGAAGTATCCTCGCATAACACTCATACAAGGAAAGACCAATAGTGCAATGCTCAATGAGCGCATTGCAGGAATCAATTCTTCCCCGCCACCTGAAGCCGTTGCCAACCATGGGGCTGCCAAATACATGATGCCGGCGGTCACCACGCCAAAGCCTGCCATCAATTGGAAGGCCCTTAAAAAGAGCTTCTGGCTGGTGCGGTATTCTTGGCGAGAATTATAAAAAGAAATCTGCTTGGCAATTGCCGATGGGATCCCAGCAGTTGAGATCATTAAAAATAAGGCGTAAACATTATAGCCCATCCCAAATAACGCATTTGCTTTATCGGCATTTGCCCCCATCCAATAATACCAAGGTAAAATGTAAATGGCGCCAAGCAAACGTGAACCGATATTGCCCATTGTCATCCAAGCAGATCCTTGAGCCATTTTTTCTTGTGTAGTTAATTCTTTTGACACTGAACGCATGTGATTATCCATCGCCATTATCTCCAACTTTCTACAAACATATCCCTTCCATTTTAATTCGAAAAAGAGTTGGTCGCAATCTATTTTTGCAACATCTTAAAGTTTCTTCAAAATAAGAAGAAAAAAAAGAAAACTTTTCCCTCCTAAACGGCGGTTTTTAGGAGTTATGCTATAATAAGAGAAATCTTTAGAGGAATGAAGGAGAACAACGATGCAAAAGGAACTCATTACCGTGCCACAGATCCGCAAACTCTTATTGCAGGAAAACCTATTAAAAGAAATCATCACCCCCACTGATTGGGTTTATACCGTGCCGCAAGAAATGACTGATATTGCCTTTACCTCCTTAAGTTACGACTCGCGAACGGCCGATGCGGCAACGCTTTTTTTCTGTAAAGGGGCTTCTTTTAAAGAAAGCTACCTAGCCGCCGCCATTGATCAAGGCATTCAGTGCTACATTTCAGAAACACCTTATGACAACTTCGCAACCTACGGGATCATTGTTACGGACATTCGAGAAACGATGGCAGTGATCGCTCAAGCATTTTATAGCAACCCGCAAGAACAGCTAGTGACCATCGGCATCACTGGCACCAAAGGCAAAACCAGTTGCGCCTATTTTGCTCGGGCGATTTTAGCAGAATCGACGGGTCAAAAAGTAGCATTCTTTTCATCTGAGGAAAACTCAGTCGATGGAAAAACCTTTAATGAAGCAGTGTTGACGACTCCCGAAACACTGGATCTTTATAAAATGATGGCTGAGGCTGTTGCAAACGGCCTGACCCATCTTGTAATGGAAGTTTCTTCTCAAGCGTATAAAACCAAACGGGTCGCCGGCATTACCTTTGATATTGGCGCGTTCTTGAATATTTCGCCTGATCACATTGGACCGGTGGAACACCCGACTTATGATGATTACCTTTACTGCAAACGGGAACTGATCCGCAACAGCAAACAAATGATTTTAAATCGTCAAAGCGATCACTACCACTTGCTGCGAGAAACTTGTGAAGTCCATCAAGTTCCTTATATCACCTACGGACGTTCAGATGCCGATTATGTCGTTCAAGAAGGAATGGACCTAAAGAGTTTCGCCCTGACAGCTGCTTCTGATGTCTTGCAAGTCTCTGGTGAATATCAACTGGGGATCTTAGGTTCTTTCAACCATGAGAACGCCGCAGCGGCGATTTTGGCTGCCTGCTTAGCGGGTGCCTCTCGTAAGGACGCTCAGAAAGTCCTGCCGACAGTGATCATCCCTGGACGAATGATCGTTTTAGAAAAAGAAAATGGTGCAGTCATGATCGTTGACTATGCCCACAATTACCTGAGCTTCCAATCATTAAGTGAACTTGCCCGTCAATTACGCCCAGATGGCCGCCTGCTTTTTGTCACTGGCAGTGCTGGCGGAAAAGCCCAATCTCGCCGAGCAGATATGGGACGAGCGCTAGGAGAATATGCGGACAAAGTCTACCTGACCAGCGATGATCCTGATTTTGAAGAAGCAGCTGCGATCGCAAAAGAAATTGCAGATGCTATCACCAATCCTGAAGTTGCCATCATTCATGAGATGGATCGGGCTCAAGCCGTCAAATTGGCGATCGCTGAAGCAGACGGTCGTGATATCGTGATTATTGCGGGCAAAGGCGCCGAACAATACTTGAAAGTCGCTGGAAAAAAAGTCCCTTACATCGGTGACTTGACCTTAGCGCAGCAGCAAGCCAAGCACCAATAGCAACAAGTTGTCTCAACAAAAAAAGCTTTCAGATGATCCATTAAATCATCTGAAAGCTTTTTTCCTGTGTGATTAAGGTTGTTCATCTTCGTAAGTCTCATAGACATAGGGTGCGCCATCATAACGGAATTCTGTTGAAATGGCAGCGTCAAGGTCTTCGGTAAACATTCGCTTGCTGAAAGGAAACAAAAAGACTTGCCCTTCTTTGGCATCTTCGGCTGCTAAACGGTAAAACAGCTCTTCTTCTGTTAATTGTTGATTCAACTGTTCCAAGACATCGGCAGTGACTGCCTCTTCTTCATAGCCAGGTTTGGCAATCCGTGCATAATCTTCAAAAAAAGCCGTTTGGCCTTCAAATGATTGATACTCCATGTAAGTCCCCTCTTTCTTTTCTCTTTCTTTATTATACGAGAGTCTGTGAGGATCAGCGAATAATATGATCGCTAACAAGCGGAAATTTGGCTTTTTTAGCGCTTAAATATGTCAGAAACATTTCAAGTGTATTACGAATCAATTATTTGACAAAATCAGATTGAACACGTATCCAAATTTTGTATAATGATACATAGAGACTATAAAAGGGGCAAATGTAATGAACAACGCAAAGAAAAAATTATTCGTCGGTACTGGTGCTGCAATTGGTTTTGTCGCAATCGTTGCTATGATGGCTCAGTTCATGATTTCCAATCATCTATTTGGCGGAAGTGATGCTTCATCAGAAATTTTCACTCGCGCTACGTATCCAAACGGCTTTCTACTAGTGATCTTGATTCCATTGGTCGCAACAGCCGCTTTGTTCTATGGGATCATTCGCAAAAAATAACAAAAAAGTGTTGCTGAGAACCACTCAGTAACACTTTTTTTCTTTGTCGCTACCAAAAAGCTGCCTAACAGACCATTGACCTGTTAGGCAGCTACTTTTTTAGCGTTTAGTTTGCAACGATATTGACCAATTTATTGGGTACGACGATCACTTTGCGGATCGTTTTTCCTTGGAGCTGTTCTTGGACAAGTTCGTTTTCTTGGGCCAATTGTTCAAGCACTGCTTTTTCTGCGTCCGCTGGAACCATTGCTTTGGCACGAACTTTGCCGTTGACTTGAAAGACGACTTCGATCTCATCTTCCACTAGGGCACTTTCGTCATAGGTTGGCCAAGGCACATAAGAGATCCCATTGTCATTTCCGAGGATCGACCAGAGCTCTTCACCGATATGTGGTGCGATTGGAGCCAATAGCTGCACAAATCCTTCGACATACTCGTAAGGTAAGGCATCAGCTTTATACGCTTCATTGACGAAGACCATCAATTGGGAAATCGCCGTATTGAAATGCAGCTGTTCATAATCTTCCGTCACTTTTTTAACCGTTTGGTTATACACCTTCGACAATTTTCCATCGTTGAATGTCGTGATGCGGTCGCGCATTTTGCCATTTTCATCGACGATCAAGCGCCACACGCGATCCAAGAATTTGCGACTGCCTTCAAGGCCATTCTCATTCCAGGCGATCGATGCATCCAATGGTCCCATAAACATTTCATATAGACGCAAAGTATCTGCACCGTATTGATTGATGACATCATCTGGATTGACGACGTTGCCGCGGGATTTCGACATTTTTTCATTGTTTTCCCCAAGGATCATCCCTTGGTTGAACAATTTTTCAAATGGTTCTTTCGTTGGTACGACACCGATATCATACAAGAATTTATGCCAGAAGCGAGCATAAAGCAAATGCAAGACAGCGTGTTCCGCCCCACCGATATAAATATCGACTGGCATCCAGCGTTTCAATTTATCATAGTCTGCCAAAACAGACTTATTATGAGGATCGATAAAGCGTAAGAAATACCATGAGCTTCCTGCCCATTGTGGCATCGTATTGGTTTCGCGACGTCCTTTTTTCCCAGTTTCTGGATCGGTGACATTGACCCAATCCGTGACATTAGCTAATGGCGATTCCCCGGTACCGCTTGGTTTGATATTGTCGGTTTTTGGCAAACGCAATGGCAGCTGATCTTCAGCAAGCGCTGTGGTCGTCCCATCTTCCCAATGGATGATTGGGATTGGTTCACCCCAATACCGTTGGCGAGAGAACAACCAATCGCGAAGACGATAGCTGACTTCTTTTTTCCCAACATGGTTTTCTTCCAACCATGCGACCATTTTTTCAATGGCTGTCTCTTTGTCTAGCCCATCCAAAAAGTCTGAATTGATATGCAGTCCATCTTCGGTATAGGCAGATTCTTCCACGTTGCCCCCTGCCAATACAGGAATGATCTCTAAGCCAAATGTTTTGGCAAATTCGTGGTCACGTTCGTCATGGGCAGGAACCGCCATGATCGCACCTGTTCCATAAGAAGCCAAAACGTAATCGGCGATCCAAATCGGGATCTCTTTGCCATTCACGGGATTGATGGCATAGGCACCAGTGAAGACACCGGTTTTTTCTTTGGCCAAATCTGTTCGGTTCAAATCAGATTTTTTCGATGCTTCTTCTACATAGGCATCAATGGCTGCTTTTTGTTCTGGGGTAGTGATTTGAGCCACTAGCTCATGTTCTGGTGCCAATACAGCGTAGGTCGCACCAAACAAGGTATCTGGGCGAGTCGTAAAGACGGTAAAGTCTTTTTCCATCCCTGCCACTTTAAACGTTACGTTGGCTCCGACAGAACGTCCGATCCAATTGCGTTGCATTTCTTTGATGCTTTCTGGCCAATCAACTTCTTCTAAATCGTCCAACAAACGATCAGCATATGCCGTGATTTTTAGCATCCATTGGCGCATCGGTTTGCGGATCACATCATAGCCGCCCCGTTCGCTCTTGCCGTCAATGACTTCTTCATTGGCGATCACAGTTCCAAGCTCTGGTACCCAATTTACCGGAACTTCGGCTTCATAAGCTAACCCTTTTTCATAAAGCTTGGTAAAGATCCATTGCGTCCACTTGTAATATTCAGGATCTGTCGTATTGATTTCACGATTCCAGTCATAGCTGAACCCTAGCGCATTGATTTGACGGCGGAAGGTCTCAATATTTTTCTTCGTGAATTCCGCTGGATCATTTCCAGTGTCTAGTGCATATTGTTCGGCAGGCAGACCAAAGGCATCCCAGCCCATTGGGTGCAGTACATTGTACCCTTGGCTGCGTTTGAAGCGGCTCAAGATATCCGTTGCCGTATAGCCTTCTGGATGTCCGACATGTAATCCTTGTCCGGATGGATATGGGAACATATCTAGCGCATAAAATTTTGGTTTGTCCGGCTCATCATGGGTGTTGAACTCATTTTTCTTTGCCCAATATTTTTGCCATTTTTTTTCGATTTCTTTGTGATTGTAATTCACGATGGACTCCTCCTAAAAATTGGTGTTTTGCTCGTCAAATCAACCAGCAAAACTTAAAAAAAGTCCTATAAAAATCGCTATGATTTTTATAGGACGTTATCAACGTGGTACCACCTAAGTTTATCTGCTCCTCAAAAAAGCAGACCTCGATGTTTTAACGGCCATCGCCGTATCTGCCTAGCCAAATCAGGTTCAGTCAGATATCACTCGAAGACGAGTTCGAAAGGTGTGCTGTGCATTTCCACCAACCATGCACTCTCTAAAAGTCCCACCGTACTTCTACTATTCCTTCTCAAACGTGAAAGTTTCTTTGCACTTATCCTAACAAAAATCATTAGGAATAGCAATCTATTTTACCCTAACTGTTTGTCCTGGGTAAATAAAGTTATTTTGAATATTGTTCCATTGAATAAATTGATCCGTCGTGATGCCAAACTTATCTGCGATCCCCCAAACGGAATCACCCGATGCGACCTTGTAAGTACCATTTGTCGCTGAAGTGCTGGTAGTAGCTGCCGTGCCGCCTTGCTTGACGACCACCTTTTGTCCTGGATAGATAAAATCATTTTTGATGTTGTTCCAGTTGCGGAATTGGTCCATCGAAATCCCGTGTTTATTGGCAACTGACCAGACTGAATCACCCGCTGCCACCGTATAGGTGTTGCCTGCAGCACTGCTGCTGGTTTGGCTGCTGACGGTCGTGCTCGTTGTTGTACTTGTACTCGTTGCGGAACTACCACTGACGACAACTTTTTGTCCTGGGTAGACAAAATCATTTTTGATATTGTTCAAACTGCGAAATTGATCCATGGAGATCCCATGTTTGTTGGCGATCGACCAGACTGAATCACCCGCTGCAACTGTATAGGTACCGCCACTGCTTTGGCTAGCAGTTGATGCAGTGCTGACGGTCGTGGTACTGCTGGTATTCGTAGACGAACCACCGCTGACGACAACTTTTTGTCCTGGGTAGACAAAGTCATTTTTGATATTGTTCAAACTGCGGAATTGATCCATTGAGATCCCATGTTTATTGGCGATCGACCAGACTGAATCACCAGAAACTACGGTATAGGTGTTGCCTGATGTAGTTGCTGAAGTATTACGATTGACGATCGATACCGTAGAAGTTGCCGAAGTGCTTTGGGTGCTGCCGTTGACTTTCAACGTTTGCCCTGGATAAACAAAATCATTTTTGATGTTGTTCAAGCTGCGCAACTGGTCCATGGAGATGCCATATTTGTTAGCGATCGACCATACAGAGTCGCCCGAAGCGACTGTATACGTTTGACTGCCGCTCGTGCTGACAGCCGCCGTTGTAGTCGTAGTATTGGTTGATGCGCTAGCTGTGGCACCACCACCGGCATTGCCAGAAGCAGGTGTGTCGTATTGCGTCAAACCAAATTGTTGGATCACTGCATTCAGGGAAGAAGCATAATTGGGTGCAGTCGCATAGCGGCCTGCTAGCCATGCGGTTGCATCAAGATATGAAGTCGTATTGCTTTTCCAAGCGCCAGAATAATATGAAACGCCGCTTTGTAAAGAGGTTGAGCGTAAAGTACGTGCGTTATCTTCGAATGATTGCGTGTATGATGGGTAGCGCTTAAAGGGTTCATTCATAGTCAACCATTGATTGTTCAAGTACTCCAAAGTACTCATATAAACGGTTTGACCGTTGTAGCTGCCTTTGATCCCGAATAGATTATAATTCGGTGCTTTTGATAAACTGCTTCGGCCCCAACCACTTTCTAAAATGGCTTGTGCGATCATCACAGAAGCATATAAATCGTTGGCTTGTGCCACGGGCTGAGCGTAAGTAGCGATTTCGGCAATAAATGCGGAAGTATTCGGCGCGGCAAAATTGCTAGTAGAAACTTGGGCGATCGAGGTCTCTACGGCTTCTGCTTGAACCGATGACACCAATGGAGCTACAACAGAGCAAGCAGTCAGTGTCGTTCCTAAAACAACTGCACTTTTTTTGATCACTCGATACTTATCGCCCGATTGGTCTGCTTGACGATGTACTTTTCTTGATTGACTCGTGTTCATGTCCGTTATTCCTCCGTTTTTTCCTTATAGTGAACGTAGGTTTAGTATACAATTTCTTAAGAATTTATAAAAGGTATTTGAGCCGATTTCAGAAACTGTAAACTCTTTGTAATCAAACGAACATTTATTGAAATGAAGAGTTTGTATTTAACCCAACGAAAAATATTCCTTGGCAGTGGGATGCTCCCTGAATGGTTCCCTGCTTTTTCCGTCTTGCGATAAATGCTATAATACCTTCTAGATGTCTCTTTGCTTGAAGGGGCAGAAATTCTCTAGAAACGAGGCTTTTCCATGCATAAAAAACTTTATTTTCAATTTGCCGGCAGTTGCTTTTTACTGCTGTTCGTTTTTCTCGGCTATCTCGTGAAATTTTATCCTACTTGGTTGGTCTCCTTTGACGAAACCTTGACTCGCATCATCCGTACCGGCTATCCGTTTTGGACACCGTTTTTTCTATGGGTCACAAAATTTGCGAATCCTACCACGATCATCTTGCTCTTTCTTGCTGTTTTAGCCGTTTTAGTGATCAATAAATATTATGCAGAAGCACTATGGCTCAGTATCGGCACCATCGGGATTGCCGGGCTCTTTAATCCATTGATCAAACTGGTCTTTTTACGGGAGCGACCAACCCTTGAACACTTAGTCACGGAATCAAGTTTTAGTTTCCCCAGCGGACACTCGACAGGCAGTATGGTTTTTTATGGGACATTGCTCTTCTTGGTCCCAGTTTTCTTCAAGCAGCCTTTTTGGCAATGGGGACTCCGTATTCTGCTAGGCCTATTGATCAGTTGTATCGGCATCAGCCGCATCTATGTTGGCGTGCATTTTCCCAGTGATGTGTTAGGCGGTTTTTGTGTCGGCCTGTCTTGGCTACTGTTGACCTACCCTTACTACTTGCAAAAACGTTTTGTCTGGCGCTTCACGCGTAAACAATTATAAAAGAAGGTAAAAAAATGAATCCATTTCCTTATGCAGAAGATAAAAACAAACGATACCATTCATGGAACTTTGCTTTGCGGCAAGAATTTGGCGAAAAAATCTTTAAAGTTCCCATCGATGCGGGCTTCGACTGCCCCAATCGTGACGGCACCGTTGCCAAAGGCGGCTGTACATTTTGCAGTGTGTCCGGCTCTGGCGATATGATCGTAGCACCTGAAGCCCCGCTACCAGAGCAGTTTGAAAAAGAGATCGCCATGATGCACAAAAAGTGGCCGCAAGTGGACAAATACATTGTCTATTTTCAAAATTTTACGAACACCCACGCACCGGTGGCAGTGATCCGCGAGCGCTTCGAGCAAGTACTGACACTACCTGGTGTTGTCGGGATCTCCATTGGGACCCGACCAGACTGCTTACCAGCAGATGTCGTTGACTATCTGGCAGAGCTCAATCAACGCTTTTATTTATGGGTCGAATTAGGACTGCAAACGACGTTTGAAACCACGAGCAATGCCATCAACCGCGCCCATGATTATCAAACCTACTTAGACGGCGTCGCCAGCCTGCGCAAACACAATATTCGTGTCTGTACCCATTTGATCAATGGCCTGCCAGGCGAGACGATCGAGATGATGCAAGAAAACGTCCGCCGCACCATTCAAGATTCTGATATCCAAGGCATCAAACTGCACCTGCTGCATTTGATGCGCAATACTCGGATGCTGCGGGATTATCATGAGGGACGTTTGCAATTGATGCGGCGCGATACCTATGTGTCATTGATCTGCGATCAGTTAGAAATGATCCCCCCAGAGATCATCATTCATCGCTTGACAGGCGATGCACCATGGGATTCTCTGGTAGGTCCAATGTGGAGTTTGAAAAAATGGGAAGTCTTGAATGAGATCGATCAAGAAATGCTACGCCGCAACTCCTATCAAGGGAAATTCAACGTGCGAAAGGAGCTTGTCAATGCTGCCGACCGCCATGCGCTATAGCCACACCCTTTTAAAAGAAGTTGTGCAACCGGGACATACCGCTGTTGATGCCACGATGGGCAACGGCTTTGACACGGAATTACTGGCTTCCTTAGTTGGGCCGACTGGTCAGGTGTTTGCTTTTGATATTCAAGAACAAGCCCTCCAAGCCACCAAAAAACGTTTGACTGAAAAAGAGCTGTTGCCGCAAGTTCAGCTGATCCATCAAGGCCATGAGACGTTGGCAGATGTTGTGAGTGGTCCGGTTCACGCCGCCATTTTCAATTTAGGCTACTTGCCGAAAGGGGACAAAGCGATCATCACGCTGCCTGATACAACGAAAACGGCTTTAGAAGCTTTACTGACACGTTTAGTCCCGAAAGGTAGAATCATCCTCGTCTGCTATTATGGACACGCTGGCGGCGAAGCAGAGCTGAAAGAAGTCCACTCCTTTTGTCAGCAGCTGCCGCAAGAGGAATATAATGTCCTTTCCTATCAATTTATCAATCAGCGCAACCAGCCGCCGATCTTATTTTGTATCGAACGAAAAAACCATCAGTCCTCGGCACGTTAAGGTGTCGATCGACTGATGGTTTTTTTATTCACTAAAAAGCCATTGCAGGACTCGTTGGATCCATTGATCCCAAAAATTCCAATCATGATCCCCAGTTCCCGATTCAAACGTTACGGCTAGTTTGCGTTTTTGCAGCTTATCCACCGCATATTCACTTGCCGGATACAGCTGATCCTCGGTTCCACAGCTAATAAAAAAGCGCGGCGCGGTGCTTGGATCGATGGTCTCAATCAGATGGATCAAATCATTTTCTGACCCTTTGAATTGCTCTAAAGGGCCAAAGATTCCTTCCCAATAAGCTTGGCTTCGCAGCTGCAGCAAGGAATCCATGCTTTCAGCCAGCGCTAATGCTCCAGACAAAGACGCTACCGCCGCAAACTGGTCAGGCTTGCGCAGCCCAAGTTTTACTGCCCCATAGCCCCCCATCGAGAGACCTGCTGCAAAAGTTTTTTCTCGTTTTTGCGTCAGTTGAGGAAACAGTTCATGACAAATTTGTGGTAATTCTTCGGCGATAAACGTCCAATACTTCATTTCGTAGGTCGTATCGGTATACCAGCCCAGATCAGTAGACGGCATGATGACCGCTAGTTGATACTCTGCGGCATATCGCTCGATCGACGTCCGTCGCTGCCAGACACTATGATTTCCGTTCATCCCATGCAATAAATAAAGCACCGGGAGATCTGTGCCCGTTGATTGGCTTTGCGTGCCGATTTTTTTCTTGGTACTTTGAGGCAAGATCACATTGATCATTACCTCCATTTCAAGAACATTTGAATAGATATTTGCTTGTAAAAAAGCCATACAATCACCTGCGATCCTTTTTTTATATTGTACCAGATTCTCGCGAAATCGTGCGGGTCAAACCAATCGCTAGCACAATGAGTAAAACACCGATCCCAAAAACCCAGTGTAGACCGCTATAAAGAATCTCCCGTAATTGCCCTAATAAGGCTGTTGGCAGCTGACGCGCGGCGGCTGGATCTACCAGCTGATTCATGACACTGCTATCAGTGACTTGCGCCTGTGCCAAGCCCACGCTATTGCTGGTGTTTAAAACGATACCGAAGACCGCCACCATAATGGTTTGCCCGATCGTTCGCAGCAGGGTATTAAAAGAAGTCGCCACGCCGACTTGGGTGGGTGCAACGCTGGTTTGGGCAGTAACGGTACAAACCACCATCGTTGCCCCTAATCCGACGCCCGTAATAGAAGAAATCACCAAGAACAACCAGAATGAAGTCTGTGCCGGTGTCAAAAACAACCACAAAGCACCGGTAGCCGTGATCAACAAGCTAACCGTCAAGACCCAGCTGACACTGTGCTGTGTCAACCAACGGCTGGCTAAGAAGGAACCAATCATCCATAAAATCGACAACGGTGCCAACACAAGCCCGCCAATCCCCGCACTCATGCCTAAGACCCCTTGCATCCACATTGGGATATAAACATCGATCCCCATCAGGAAGCCGCTAGCCAAAGCTGCTACGATGTTGACCACCACAAATAGTTTTGAGTGGAACAGCTTCAGATCAATAATCGGATCTGCTGCTTTTTTCTCCACACGAATGAAGCCGATAAACGTGAGGATCGAAAAAACGAACAGACCGATAACAGGCAGACTTACACCATAATCTCCTAGCAATTGGAAGCCTAGCAGGAGCCCTACTAACGTCAACATCAACAAGAGACTGCCTGCATAATCAATGTTGACTGCAGCAAAGGCCTTTTTTTCTTCATGAAAATAAAACCAAATTAAGGCGATCAACCCTAATCCGATGGGCACGTTGATAAAGAAGATCCAATGCCACCCGATCGTATCTACGATCAATCCACCGGCTAAGGGACCAACGACACTGGCGATCCCCCAAGCAGTACTATTGAGCCCTAAGACTTTCGCCCGCTTTTCAACGGGATACAGGTCCGCAATGATCGTTAGGGCAACGGGCATCATGGCCCCTGCGCCTAATCCTTGCAATGCTCTGGCAATGATCAACGTCAACATAGTGTTGGCCATCCCACAAAACGCCGACCCGATAATAAACAGCAGCGTACCAAATAGAAAGACTGGTTTGCGGCCGATGTTATCGGCAAACTTGCCGTAGATCGGGGTCAACATCGCACTGGTCAAAAGATAGATCGAGAAGACCCAGTTCATGATCTCGATCCCTTTCAATGAACTAACGATGGTAGGCATCGCTGTCGTAATGATCGTTCCTTCGATCGCGGTCATAAACGTTGCGACAAAGACCGCAATAGTGACTAATTTTACATTGGTTCGCATGTAACTCCTCCTTTTACTCCAAAAAAAAGAACCTCTATTGATAGTCATCAATAGAGGTCGCCTCTTTTAATCCTTCACACTTGCCAAAAGTGCCGCCACCTTGTCGGTGCGTTCCCATGGCAAATCGATATCTGTACGACCGAAATGTCCGTAAGCGGCAGTCTGACGATAAATCGGACGGCGCAAATCTAACATTTCAATAATTCCTGCTGGTCGCAAATCAAAGTTTTCCCGCACCGCTTGAATCAAGCGATCGTTACTGACGGTTCCTGTACCAAAAGTGTTGATGCTGATCGACACGGGTTGTGCCACACCGATCGCATAGGCTAATTGGACTTCCACTTTTTTGGCTAGCTTTGCTGCTACGATGTTTTTGGCAATGTAGCGAGCCGCATAGCTGGCTGAACGGTCAACTTTGGTTGCGTCTTTTCCAGAAAACGCACCGCCACCATGACGAGCATAGCCGCCATAAGTATCAACGATGATTTTTCTGCCTGTCAAACCGGCATCCCCTTGAGGACCGCCGATCACAAAACGACCAGTAGGATTAATATAATATTTTGTCTGCTCGTCTAAAAGATCGGCAGGGATCACTTCTTTGATCACTTTTTCAATGACATCACGGTGGATCGTTTCATTATCAGCCGCATCATCATGCTGGGTACTAATAACGACGGTGTCCACTCTTTGTGGTTGATCGTTATCATCATATTCAACAGTTACTTGCGATTTTGCATCTGGACGCAAGTAGCTTAGTTCATTGTTTTTACGCAACTCTGCTAAACGACGGACTAACCGATGACTCAATGCGATTGGTAAAGGCATCAATTCAGGTGTTTCATCAACGGCAAAACCAAACATCAAGCCTTGGTCACCGGCACCGATATCTTCTTTATCCGTTTCTCCGCGACTTTCTAAAGCATCGTCAACGCCTTGAGCGATATCTGGTGATTGCTCATCGATCGCTACTAAAACAGCAACCGTATCGCCGTCAAAGCCGAATTTTGCTCGTGTATAGCCGATTTCTTTGATGGTTTCACGGACGACTTTTTGGATATCTACGTAAGCAGAAGTAGATATTTCTCCAAAAACTAAAACCAATCCTGTGGTAACTGACGTTTCACAAGCAACCCGAGCCATTGGATCTTCGGCAAGCAACGCATCTAAGATGGCATCACTGATTTGGTCGGCTACTTTGTCTGGGTGTCCTTCTGATACGGACTCTGATGTAAATAAGTGTTTCTCTGTCATTTTTGTATTCCCCCTAATATATGTTTCGGTTACAAGGCATCTTCGCAGCTGCGAATCCTTTCGGGAACTTGCAACGGACTGATTATAACAAATTTTGACCCTTCGTAGTTGAAAAATGATAAAAAAGATCATTTTTGGGTAATAAAAAAACACTCTCAAGAGTGTTTGCATGATCCGTACGGGATTCGAACCCGTGTTACCGCCGTGAAAGGGCGGTGTCTTAACCGCTTGACCAACGGACCAGTTTGAAAATGTAATGGGCCTAAATGGACTCGAACCATCGACCTCACGCTTATCAGGCGTGCGCTCTAACCAGCTGAGCTATAGGCCCCAAATAAAAAATGCAAAGCGGGTGACGAGAATCGAACTCGCGACAACAGCTTGGAAGGCTGTAGTTTTACCACTAAACTACACCCGCATTCCTATGGCGCGGGACAGAATCGAACTGCCGACACATGGAGCTTCAATCCATTGCTCTACCAACTGAGCTACCGAGCCAAAAACAACGGTCTGGACGGGACTCGAACCCGCGACCTCCTGCGTGACAGGCAGGCATTCTAACCAACTGAACTACCAAACCAGAAGCTTTGTATTGCTGCTTTGCCGTTAAACAAAGCGATTGCGGGAGCAGGATTTGAACCTACGACCTTCGGGTTATGAGCCCGACGAGCTACCAGACTGCTCCATCCCGCGATAAGTAATTACTTTTCAGTAATTAAAGGACTGTGATTCTTTTGCTCGCAACAAAAGAGACAGTTAAGGAGGATAAGGGATTCGAACCCTTGCACGGTTTTACCCGCCTGACGGTTTTCAAGACCGTTCCCTTCAGCCGGACTTGGGTAATCCTCCAAAAGTAAAAAATGATCCGTACGGGATTCGAACCCGTGTTACCGCCGTGAAAGGGCGGTGTCTTAACCACTTGACCAACGGACCAATAAAAAAACGGAGAAGGAGGGATTTGAACCCTCGCGCCGGTTTCCCGACCTACACCCTTAGCAGGGGCGCCTCTTCAGCCACTTGAGTACTTCCCCAAATGTATGACTACATTTTGATGGGCCTAAAT
>NZ_CP172954.1:3385000-3672500 GCF_050547225.1 Enterococcus sp. AZ089
TCCCACCTTAGGCGGCTGGCTCCAAAAAGGTTACCTCACCGACTTCGGGTGTTACAAACTCTCGTGGTGTGACGGGCGGTGTGTACAAGGCCCGGGAACGTATTCACCGCGGCGTGCTGATCCGCGATTACTAGCGATTCCGGCTTCATGTAGGCGAGTTGCAGCCTACAATCCGAACTGAGAGAAGCTTTAAGAGATTAGCTTAGCCTCGCGACTTCGCAACTCGTTGTACTTCCCATTGTAGCACGTGTGTAGCCCAGGTCATAAGGGGCATGATGATTTGACGTCATCCCCACCTTCCTCCGGTTTGTCACCGGCAGTCTCGCTAGAGTGCCCAACTAAATGATGGCAACTAACAATAAGGGTTGCGCTCGTTGCGGGACTTAACCCAACATCTCACGACACGAGCTGACGACAACCATGCACCACCTGTCACTTTGCCCCCGAAGGGGAAGCTCTATCTCTAGAGTGGTCAAAGGATGTCAAGACCTGGTAAGGTTCTTCGCGTTGCTTCGAATTAAACCACATGCTCCACCGCTTGTGCGGGCCCCCGTCAATTCCTTTGAGTTTCAACCTTGCGGTCGTACTCCCCAGGCGGAGTGCTTAATGCGTTTGCTGCAGCACTGAAGGGCGGAAACCCTCCAACACTTAGCACTCATCGTTTACGGCGTGGACTACCAGGGTATCTAATCCTGTTCGCTCCCCACGCTTTCGAGCCTCAGCGTCAGTTACAGACCAGAGAGCCGCCTTCGCCACTGGTGTTCCTCCATATATCTACGCATTTCACCGCTACACATGGAATTCCACTCTCCTCTTCTGCACTCAAGTCTCCCAGTTTCCAATGACCCTCCCCGGTTGAGCCGGGGGCTTTCACATCAGACTTAAGAAACCGCCTGCGCTCGCTTTACGCCCAATAAATCCGGACAACGCTTGCCACCTACGTATTACCGCGGCTGCTGGCACGTAGTTAGCCGTGGCTTTCTGGTTAGATACCGTCAAGGGATGAACGTTTTACTCTCATCCTTGTTCTTCTCTAACAACAGAGTTTTACGATCCGAAAACCTTCTTCACTCACGCGGCGTTGCTCGGTCAGACTTTCGTCCATTGCCGAAGATTCCCTACTGCTGCCTCCCGTAGGAGTCTGGGCCGTGTCTCAGTCCCAGTGTGGCCGATCACCCTCTCAGGTCGGCTATGCATCGTTGCCTTGGTGAGCCGTTACCTCACCAACTAGCTAATGCACCGCGGGTCCATCCATCAGTGACGCAAAAGCGCCTTTCAACTTTCTTCCATGCGGAAAATAGTGTTATACGGTATTAGCACCTGTTTCCAAGTGTTATCCCCTTCTGATGGGCAGGTTACCCACGTGTTACTCACCCGTTCGCCACTCTTTTTCTTTCGGTGGAGCAAGCTCCGGTGAAAGAAAAAGCGTTCGACTTGCATGTATTAGGCACGCCGCCAGCGTTCGTCCTGAGCCAGGATCAAACTCTCATAATGATTTGTTTGAATGACCATACGGTCATTAAGCTCATAAAAATTAACTTTGCTAGCTATTGCTTGCATGTATTTGTTTCAATAAATTGAAACGTCCTACACATTGGTTCGTTTGCTTGCTTTGTTCAGTTTTCAAAGGTCTACAGTGCTGTGTTAGCAACTTTTATATCATATCAGAGCGACAGTTGATTGTCAACTCTTTTTTAAAAAGTTTTTTTCGCCCGTTGTTTTTCAACTTCGTAGCGGCTGTCTCAGCGACTTCATTAGAATAACAAATGATTTGTTATTTGTCAACAACTTTTTTTAATTAATTTTGTTGATGTATCAACGTCGATTAACTATTTTAAAATTGCGACTTCGTTATAATATCATCTGTCGAGCTGTGCGTCAACCACTTTTTTCAATTCTTTTTACGAATTCATTTCAGTCATTTGGCACATGTAATAATATACCAACTAAATCCCTTGCGGTCAATCATTTTCTATGGCTTTTTTTAATTTTTACAAACCCGTCTAATCACATTGAATCCAGCTTTTATCGTTCGCATTTAATCCGTTTTCTAGCAATTACCCTGGCTTTTTCCCCTCTAATTCCTCACTGTTTTTCTCCCTGATCCAGCAGACAAGAAAAAAAGCCGCCCATCTCTTGCGAGTGGACGGAGCTTTTTTATCTCATTGTCGGGAATAATAAAACGTCACGAATCGATTGTGCATCGGTCAACAGCATCACTAAGCGGTCGATCCCGATCCCTAATCCACCAGTTGGCGGCATACCGTATTCAAGTGCTTCTAAGAAATCTTCATCCACCCCATGGGCTTCATCATTTCCTGCTTCGCGCTCTTTTTCTTGTCCTTCAAAACGTTCTCTTTGATCGATTGGGTCATTCAATTCCGTGAAGGCATTCGCAAATTCACGACCAACGATAAATAATTCAAAGCGATCCGTAAAGCGTTCATCTTCTGGATTCTTTTTCGCTAATGGCGAAACTTCCACTGGATGACCAAAGACAAAGGTTGGCTGCTGTAACGTTTCTTCAACAAATGTCTCAAAGAATTCATTGATGATATGGCCAACAGTCATGGCATCAGTGATTTCAACATGATGTTCTTTCGCTAAACTACGCGCTTCTTCAACGGACATTGGTTGCCAGAAATCAACACCTGTTTGATTTTTGATTGCATCGACCATATGGATTCGTGCAAAGTCGCTAGCTAAATCGACTTCTTGTCCATCGTATTGGATCGTTGCTGTATGCAAGACTTTTTCAGCAGCATTACGGATAATGCCTTCTGTCAAATCCATCACATCTTTGAAATCTGTATATGCTGTATACGCTTCTAGCATCGTAAACTCGGGATTATGGGTCGTATCGATTCCTTCATTTCGGAAAACGCGGCCGATCTCATAGACTTTTTCCATGCCACCCACGATCAATCGTTTCAAGTGAAGCTCAAGTGCGATTCGTAAATACAGATCCATGTCTAAGGCATTGTGGTGTGTAATGAAGGGACGAGCCGCTGCACCACCTGCTTGATTATGCAATACTGGCGTTTCGACTTCGATATATCCATGTCCGTCAAGGTAACGACGAATTTCGCTAATGATTTGGCTTCGTTTCATGAAACGATCAAAGCTCTCTTTATTACTGATCAAATCCAAGTAACGTTGACGGTAGCGTTGTTCTACGTTCGTCAAGCCATGGTATTTGTCTGGCAATGGACGCAATGCTTTGGATAAGATCACGATTTCTTTGGCTTTGATGGTCACTTCGCCAGTGTCGGTCTTCATGATTTCACCAGATACACCAAAGAAATCACCTAGATCTGCATGCTTGAATACTTCGTAAGGTTCGTCCCCGACTTGGTCTTTACGTACATATATTTGAATACGGCCTTCGCGGTCTTGTAAATGCGCAAAACCAGCCTTCCCTTTTCCACGTTTTGTAACGATTCTTCCTGCAATGCTTGCTGAAAGATTCATTTCGGCTAATTCTTCTTTGGTTCTTTGATCAAATAACTCATGTAACTCGGCAGAATTATGGGTGCGTTCGAATCGCTTGCCAAAAGGATCAATGCCTTCTTCCCGTAGTTTTTCCATCTTTTCACGGCGAACCAACATTTGATCATTCAATTCTTCTTGTGTTTGTCGTTCCTCTGTCACGAGTTTTCCTCCATTCTTAACTTGGGTTTCCTTCTTATAATGCCAATGATGACGCAAAAAATCAAGCCGAACTTTCGAATCGACTTGATTTGTTTCTTATTCCTTAAAAGTTGCTACCGGCTGTTTTTCGGTCTTCTCTACAAATGCATCTAATAAATCAAAAATCGTTTGCTTATCTTCTGCTTGATTGATAGCTGCCTTCACTTTGGCTGCCCGTGAAATACCTTTTAAGTAGTACGCAGCATGTTGGCGGAATTCTCGCGAAGCGATTTTTTCCCCTTTTAGATCAGCCAACCGTTCTAAATGAAGTTTCGCTGTCGAAATTTTTTCTCGTGGTGTTGGTTCCGGCAACAACTCGCCTGTCTCCAAGTATTGCTTGGTGCGGTGAATCATCCACGGATTGCCTAAGGCTGCCCGTCCGATCATCACTGCATCAGCGCCGACTTCTTCCAACATTCGTTTCGCATCTTCAGGGGTTCTGACATCGCCGTTGCCCATAAAGGGAATGGTGATACTTTGCTTCACTTGTTTTAAAACGTCCCAATCAGCCGATCCTTCATACATCTGTACACGGGTTCTGCCATGCATACCGATTGCTGCAGCACCCGCTGCTTCCGCGGCTTGGGCATTCTCAACCGCAAAGACGTGCTGCTCATCCCAACCGATCCGCATTTTGACGGTAACGGGCTTGTCGATCGCACTGGAAACAGCATGGACCATTTCATAAACCTTGTCGGGATCTAAAAGCCACTTCGCACCAGCTTCTGCTTTGATGATTTTGTTTACAGGACACCCCATATTAATATCAATGATATCGGCAGTTGTGTTCTCTGCGACAAATTGCGCTGCTTCTACTAAGGATGCTTTATTCCCACCAAAAATCTGAATACTAAGAGGATGCTCGGTCTCGTCAATAAACAGCATCTCAAGGGTCTTCTTGTTACGCAGTTGAATCCCTCGATCACTGATCATCTCACAGACGACTAAACCCGCGCCAAATTCTTTGACTGTCACACGAAACGCAGAATTGGTGATCCCCGCCATTGGCGCAACGACGACGCGGTTAGGAATCTCAACCGAGCCGATCTGCCATGTCTGTCTATCTTTCACTTACGCTTCCGCCTCTTTCTTCAACGCCGCCAATTCCGTTTCATCAAAATGATACTTGTTGCCACAAAACGAGCAGACTGCCTCTGCCCCATGATCTTCATCGATCATTGCTTGGATCTCCTCAGCCCCTAAGGTGATGATCGCTGTCGCAAATTTTTCTTTCGTACAATCACAGTGGAACTGGACGGGCATTTTTTCTAGTACTTCGATCGTCGTGTCTGGTAACAATGTCGCTAAGACCTCTTCTGGTGATTGGCCTTCATCGATCAAGGTTGACACTCGAGGCAATTCTCCCAAACGTTTTTCGATGGCATCAATGATCTCTTCACTGGCACCAGGCATGATCTGTAGCATAAATCCACCGGCTGCCCGAATCGAATCATCGGTTTCTACTAATACACTCAGACCAACAGCAGAAGGAATCTGTTCTGACACTGCTAAATAATAAGTAAAGTCTTCCCCAAGTTCCCCAGAGACGATCGGTGTTTGTCCAGAGAAAGGTTCTTTTAGCCCTAAGTCTTTGATTACGGTAAAAATTCCTTGGTCTCCCACTGCGCCCCGAACATCCAATTTTCCTTGAGGATTCAATGGCAGACTGATCTGTGGATTTTTTATGTATCCCTTTACGTCCCCACGGCCATTGCTGTCTACGACGATTGCCCCAGCAGGACCATTTCCTTGAATTTTGACGGTCAATTTGTCTTCCCCTTTTAAGGTACTGCCTAATAACAAACTTCCCACCATCGCTCGCCCTAAAGCAGCAGATGCCGTATTCCATGTTTCATGGCGTCGTTGTGCTTCGGCGATCGTCTCTGTTGCCGATACGGCGTATGCTCGGACGAAGCCGTCATATGCGAGTGCTTTTACTAAATAATCCTTCATCTTGATTCTCCTTTTTATTCATTAATGAATCATACTAGGAAGCGCCGCTTTTTTCAACTGAATGTGTTTGAATTTAAGAAAAGTCTTCTTAAATAGAAACAAAAAGGCGCCGAGTTTCCTCGGCGCCTTGATACGTCTTGTTTTAGGCGTTATCATCTTTGTTTTCTTGATCAGTCGGTTGGCTTTCGCTATTGCGGCGAACGTCTTCCAATTGTTGATCAAAATCGTTTGATGATGCATCTTCGCTGTGTTTTTCTGCAGCTTGCTTCTCTGCATCTTTTTCTTCCAGCGCACGTTTCGCTTCTTCAAACGTTTGGGCTTTTTCACTAGGATACTCAGAGCTTTCAGTCCCTGCAGGCATTTTGCCTTCTTCAAACAAGGATTTGATTGCTTTAGCATCCAATGTTTCATGTTCAAGTAGTTTTTCAGCGATCAATTTGTGTTGGGCACGATGTTCTTCAATGATTTCATGGGCTTTTTGATGGGCATCCATTAAAATCTTGCGAACTTCTTGATCAATTTCAAAGGCAACTTGTTCAGAGTATGCTTTTGTTTGACCGTAATCGCGACCGACAAAGACTTGATGGTTTCCTTCATATTGAACTGGACCTAATTTATCGCTCATTCCATATTCTGTCACCATGCTTCTTGCAAGCGCAGTTGCTTGTTCAAAGTCATTGGAAGCCCCCGTTGATTGCACACCGAAGATGATTTCTTCAGCCGTACGTCCACCTAGCAAGCCAACGATTTGTTCAAACATATCTTCTTTAGTCATCAAGAATTGATCTTCTTTTGGCAAGGCGATCATGTACCCACCAGCTCGCCCCCGAGGAATGATGGTTACTTTGTGTACCACACGGGCACGACTCAAGACTAAACCAACAATGGTATGTCCTGCTTCATGGTAAGCAACCATTTCACGTTCGCGTTTGTTGATGACACGGTCTTTCTTCGCAGGACCAGCGATCACGCGGTCTTCTGCTTCATCGATATCTGAAGCATCGATTTTTTTCTTGTTACGACGAGCAGCAACTAAGGCGGCTTCGTTCAAGACGTTTTCCAGATCCGCACCGGCAAAGCCCGGTGTTTGTTGGGCAACGACTTTCAAATCAACATCATCTGATAAAGGTTTGTTCCGAGCATGAACACGGAGGATTGCTTCACGGCCTTTCACGTCTGGACGACCAACTAAAATCTGACGGTCAAAACGACCTGGACGCAGCAACGCTGGATCTAGAACATCCGAACGGTTCGTTGCGGCAATGACGATCACGCCTTCATTCCCATCAAAACCATCCATCTCAACCAATAATTGGTTCAATGTTTGTTCCCGCTCATCATGTCCGCCACCCATACCGGCACCACGTTGGCGACCGACGGCATCGATTTCATCGATAAAGATGATGGCTGGTGCATTTTTCTTCGCTGTTTCAAATAAGTCACGTACCCGGCTTGCACCGACACCGACAAACATTTCAACGAAATCTGAACCAGAGATCGAGTAAAACGGTACGCCAGCTTCACCGGCAACGGCTTTGGCTAGCAACGTTTTCCCGGTTCCCGGAGGTCCCTCAAGTAAGACACCTGCTGGGATACGGGCACCTAATTCAACGAAACGTCGAGGATCTTTCAAGAATTCCACGACTTCGACAAGTTCTTGTTTTTCTTCTTCTGCACCGGCTACGTCTGAAAAACGTACGCGGTTGGCTTTTTTGTCCGCTTCTTTGGCTTTTGATTTGCCAAAGTTCATCACACGGCCGCCACCGCCACCGCCGCCGCCTTGTTGGCTCATCATCATATAGAAGAAGAAAATGATGATCACAAGTGGTAAGAAGCTAACCAAAAGCGATAACCAAATACCACTGTTGGATTCTTCTTCGATGGTAGTTTTGACCCCTTGTGCTGAGGCCAGACTGGTGACTTCGCTCAGCGTAGAATCATTTGGTAAAATGATCGTTGAAAAGCGGGTCGAACTCGCCTGTGTATTGCCTAAAACAGACAAGCTGTTGTCATTGCTGACAGTTTGTTCTTCATTGTATTCACCCACGATTCGATAAACACCGTTAGCGGGTTGGACAGTAAATTGTTTGACCTTCCCGTCTTTCAGTTGTTCTGTAAACGTGGAGTACTCGATCGTTGGGGTCTGCTGATTGCCATTTCCAAAAATGAAATAAACGACCATGACCATCGCCAACAAGACAAGTACATAATATAAGGTATTTTTTACCATACCGTTATTTTTCTTATTCATGCGTACCTCCCTGGCTATTTTGTTTTATCAATCCTGACCATTTAATTGTATCACAATTGATTTAGAACAGTCACTAATTTGACTGATAAACACTAGGTTTTAAGACGCCAACGTAAGGTAAGTTTCGATATTGCTCTGCATAGTCCAGTCCATATCCAACAACAAACTCATTTGGCACATCGAAGCCGACGTAATCAGCATCGATCTCAACAACACGGCCTTCCGGCTTATCTAATAACGTCACGATTTTCACTGATTTCGCTTTACGGTATTTGAATAGATCTACCAGATAAGCCAACGTGCGACCGCTGTCAATGATGTCTTCAACGATCAAAAGATCGCGGCCCTCAACATTTGTATCTAAATCTTTAATGATTTTGACTTCTCCAGATGAAATCATGGCATTGCCATAACTTGAGACATCCATGAAGTCTAACTCCAAGTAACAATCCATCTCACGAACGATGTCTGCCATGAAAGGAACGGCACCTTTCAGTACACCTACGACTAGAGGATTTTTATCCGCATAAGCCGCCGTTAATTCTTGACCAAGTTCCACACAACGATTTTTGATTTCGTCACGGGAAATCAAAATTTTCTCAATATCTTTATCTAGCATAAAGTTCTCCTTCCAACTCTTACTTCTGATATTTATAAAGAAGTATGTAGTGTATTTTATCAGTTTCTGGCGTAATACTCAAATAGGAAAATGCATGAGGTAGTAAGGCAATCACCTGTTTATCAAGGTTTGTGACGACCCAACTTTTTTCTCGCTCTTCATTAGGAATTTTTGAATCGATAAAAAAACGACTGATCTTTTTGGTCAGGCCACGTGCCAAGCGGATTCGGTCTCCTGGCTGACGCTTACGTACGATCAGCTCAGAGGAATAGTTTAGCGGTAAATCTTGGGAAAACTCTGACCAATTTGTGATTTTTTTGGGAATATGCTGTTCATTTATCGGAAAATACCCAATCCATTCCTTTTCAGAAAGATAGATCCCTTCTCCTAAAACCAGACGCTGACTGACTTCTGTCAACGGCGCTGCAGGCTTTTGGGGAACAGCAATGGGTTCCAATAGTAATTGGTCATAACTGCGCCGCAGCTGCCACTGTTTGTGCAACGCCAATTGCCATTGCCCTTTCTTTTCGTCTAGCAAACGCAATAGCTGTGGCAGCTGTTTTTGATTGAGTGGATGCTTTGTAAAAGCTTCTGCTTGTTGCAAAAACCCCGCATAGAAAAAATAGCGCTGCGCCGGCGAAAACGTCGGCAGCTGTTGCAGATCGATCACTAAGCGAGTAGCTTGCTGTTGAACGAACGCAGACAACCATTGCTGCTGCTCTTGCTGGATCAACTGATTGGCGAACTGCATTTCTACAGAAAGCTGTTGAAAATGCGGCAACAGTTGCGGATTTTCCGCTTTTAATGCCGGCACTACTTGCTGGCGTAGTCGGTTTCGCAAATACAGCGGTTCGTGATTGCTTTCGTCTTCAAAGTAGGGAATCTGCTGTACTTGCGCATAGTCGTAAATCGCTGTCTTACTGACACTAAGCAACGGCCGCAACAGGATTCCAGCGTGAAAAGGCTGCTGCTGCTGCATCCCGCCAGCCGATTGCAAGCGGCCTTCTCGCATCATCTTCATCAGCATCGTTTCTACTTGGTCATCACTGTGGTGAGCAGTCAGCAAAACATCATAGCCTTCTCGGGACATGACATCGGCAAAAAACGTATAGCGAAAGTCCCGAGCGCTAGCTTCTATGCCAGTTTCTGGCGGATTTTCCCAGCACCGCTCATAAAAAGGAATGCCGCGTTCTTGGCAGTACTGCCGTAAAAAAGCAGCTTCCTCAGCAGATGCTCGACGCAATTGATGGTTTACATGTGCCACACCAAAGACCTGCTCTTTTTGCATTTCGGGAAACAACTGACAAAAGACCTGCAGCAAGACCATGGAGTCGACGCCCGTCGATACCGCCAGCAAAAAGCGGCGTTTTTTTTCAGGATCGATGGCAGTGAGTTGCCCTCGAACGGTTTGAATGACCATCATTTGCCCTCCTTCTCATTTGGTAGACCCACAAGAAAGAAAGCTGAAACAAAACGAACCAACAGTTTTGTTTCAGCTTTTTCCAACTTGCTATTCATGTTTAGTTACGGCGTCCGCCGCGGCCACCGCGTTTTCCTTCTGTATTTCGACGTAATGATGAAAGACGATCATCACTATCTTTTAGAAAAGAACTCATCAATGAATCGAAGTCTTGTTTATTTACATTCGTAGTTTGATTGCGTGAAAAAGATTTTTTCGGATTTGGTCGATTGAATTCTTTTTTCGGGTATTCACGTTTTTCTTCCGGCTTATCTTCTGCTTTGCGGATCGATAGTCCAATTTTTCCATCGTTGCCGATTGCCGTAACAAGTACTGTCACTTCATCCCCAACAGACAACACGTCGTGAATGTCTTTGACGAATCCGTTTGATACTTCACTGATATGCACCAAACCAGTTTTCCCTTCACCAAGATCAATGAACGCACCAAAATTTGTAATACCAGACACTTTGCCCTTTAGTTTCGCTCCAACTTCGATTGACATATAAAAAATGTTCCTCCTAATTTTTACCCATTTAAAATAATTCAAACTACTGCGCTGAGTAGGTATGACATTGCTTAATCTTGTGACTCTGTGGATGATGATTCTTGTTCGCTTTGCGCAGAACGCTCATTAGTGTTTTGAGAATCCGTTCCATCTGGCAAGACAGGATAAATTTTTTCGCCATCTTTTGAGTAGAAGAATCGGCTGCGGGCCAATTTTGCCACATACTCATCGTCTTGCAATAAGGCAACATCTCGCTCCAATGAAGCCACTTTTTGTTCAGCTTCTTTTTGTTCGGCGACTGTTTCCGCCTTGTATTCCTTTAGTTTTTGCAGGCGCATTTGGTCGTTAAACATCTGAATCCCCACGACTGCAAATATCGCTAATGCCGCCACGAAAAACGCCACCAGCCGACGTCGGCGAAACACGACTTGCCGCCGCTCTTTTTCAAACTTGGCAAATTGCTCTTTCGCATAATCGGTCTGCAATAGTTCTATTTTTTTATTTGATTCTTTTGCCACCTGAACTCGCTCCCGTCGCTGTCTTTGTTTTTTACATTATACCAACATCCGCAAAGCTTGTCTAACTGAAAATGCCGTAAAAATCAAGCATTTTCTGAGATTCTTTCCTCTGAAACAATCTCATACATTTTTGCAGCGTCTTCTTTTTTCGTCGATTCATGCAATTCATTGACTTTTACTTCCAAGACCTTATTCCCGAACTGAATACGCATAGTATCGCCTACTTTGACGTCACTGCTTGACTTGGCTAATTTGCCGTTGATCTGAATGCGTCCCTTGTCTGCCACTTCTTTGGCCACAGAGCGACGCTTGATGATGCGGGAGATTTTAAGAAATTTATCTAATCTCATGTTTTTCACCTCTTCTTAATAGTTTCTTTCCAAATGGAACTAACAGCCATTCGCGAATCGTTAACAATTTGATTTTGATCGCTGCCCCGATAAAGGCTGCGCCTCCCAAACCGACACCGCCTAGGCAAAAAATCAGCGCCTGTAGTCGATGGGTCAAAGGACCGTTCAATAAGATCGCAACGAAGCTATAATATAAGAATAGCACGCTTGCCATGATCCCTAAACAAAGAAATAATTTTTTTCCATAATTTCCTTCATACCAAAAGCGATTGATGCTACTTTGTGCTCGACGCTGTTCGGAAACCACAAAACAGCATAAGGTCGCGCCTAACCCCAACAGCGTACTGATACTTGCTCCTGCAGTCCCATAAGAAGCGGTCAGCGGCCACATCGATAGACATTTGACTAAAAGACCAATTCCCGCAGCGAGCAAGCCGAAGGTATAGGTATTGCGACTTTGTTGAATGCTTTGATAGGCTTGGATCGTCGCCATCAGAGCGATGGAAAAGACAAACAATACCAGCGCCGCATTGCCAGATCCGTCTTTAAATAAAGCAAAGTTGATATAAGGCAGCAAAATCGCTAACCCTACCGCAGAAGCCGAAGCAATCCCGATCGTTAGGCGCAAATACATTTTTGCCGACTTTTCAAACAGCTGCTGATTTTTTACCGTCAAATACTTGGTCAACGTTGGCAAAAACGTCGAGCTTAACGCCATCGCCACCACAAGACCTAGTTGGACGAGGGGTTGTCCGCGATCATAGATCCCTTTCGAAATCCGGGCTGCTTGTGCCGTCAATCCCCCCGCTTCTAGCGCATTGGTCAATAAAAACGAATCCGCTAACTGGAACAAGATCAAATAGCCGCTATAAATCGTCAACAGACCGCCTTCTAAGAAGAACCGTTTTTTCAACGAGGCGGATAAACCAGCGGTATTTTCTCCTGTACGGGTGACTGGTTTATGCCATAGCGATAGGCGTTTGCCGTTGATTTGTCGGCTATAATAACTTAAAATCCACCACGCCGCAAGGCCCCCGACTAAGGCACCCATCATGGCGACAGTCCCCGTTTGATAAATCGTCCAGCCCAATTGCTGGAAAGCTGCCGCAGCACCTAAAATCACACCAACTCTAAGCAGCTGCTCTACAACTTGAGACACTGCGGTTGGCACCATTTGTAGATTTCCTTGAAACATTCCTCGATAAAAGGTCAAGGGTGGGACAAACAAAAAGGTAAAGGAAACGACTCGAATCAAGCCTGCCAGTTGATGGTCCCCCATCACTTGCGCGATTGGACCGGCAAATAAAAAGGTCACAGCCCATAAGCCAATCGCCGACCAAAGCACATAAGACGTCAACGCTTGCAGCCGCTCCTTGCTTTTCAAAGGATCAGGTTCTTCAGCAACAATGCGGGAGATAAACTGCGGCAAACCTGACAACGCCAAAGTCATTGCCAATCCATAAATCGGATAGACCTGTTGATACACATAAAACCCTTCGTCGCCTACCAGGTTCTGAAAAGGGACCCGATAAACGGCACTTAAGATTTTTGCGATAAAGGAAGCGATCGTTAAAATAAACGCCCCTTCCATCGTACGCTTCAATTGTGATTTCGGCATCCCTCTGGTTCCTTTCTAGCCTTGGCTGGCGTATTTTTGTTCCCGTAACGCTTTGACAAAATCTTGGATTTCTAATAGCCAGGTGCTTTCTTTCATCACTGGCGGAATCTGTAATTTGATGGTCATTTGCTCATGATCGACACCCATCGTGGCTTTTAATTTAGTAGCTTTCAATGCTTCAAACAGCTGCTCCACCGAATAATTTTTCGTGCCTACTTTACTCAAAGTAAACGACACGGTTTGTTGCTGCTTGCGGATAGTTTCTAACAAGGCACGATCGCCGTTCATTTTGATCTCGCCCACCGTTAAGAGGTGCGCCACTTCTACAGGGTATTCTCCGAAACGGTCTAATAAATCATCTTGAAGTTCATCAACTGCTTCTTGTGATTCCAGCTCACGAATTCGTTTATAGATCTCGATTTTTTGCCGTTCGTCTTCAATATACGAAGTCGGTAAGTAGGCATCGATCCCCAGATCGATCTCAACGGTCGTTTTTTCTGTTTGGGTATTTTTCCCTTGTTTACGAGTGACTGCTTCCGACAGCATTTGTGAGTACATGTCAAACCCGACTGCATCGATAAAGCCGTGCTGTTGCGCCCCCAATAGATTTCCTGCCCCACGAATCGAAAGATCTCGCATCGCGATTTTGAATCCTGAACCTAACTCCGTAAAGTCCTTAATGGCTTGCAGACGTTTTTCACTGACTTCGTTCAACACTTTTTGCTGTTCATACATGAAATACGCATAAGCGACTCGATTGCTCCGACCGACACGGCCACGCAACTGATACAACGTCGAAAGCCCCATGTAATCGGCATTTTCCACAAACAACGTATTGGCATTGGGAATATCCACACCGGTTTCAATGATCGTCGTCGTCACCAACACATCGTATTGCCCTTCAATAAAGTCAAACAGGGTATTTTCCAATTGGATCTCGGTCATTTGCCCGTGGGCATAAGCGATTCGTGCATCTGGCACTAACGCCTGCAGTTCTTCGACTTTTCGCTCGATCGTATCGACACGATTATAGAGATAAAACACTTGGCCCCCGCGTGCCATCTCCCGTTGGATCGCTTCTCGCACCGCTCCTGGATTCATCTCCATCACATAGGTTTGGATCGGGTAACGATTTTCCGGTGGTGTTTCGATCACAGATAGGTCCCGCACGCCCAGCATCGACATATGCAATGTTCTTGGGATCGGCGTTGCCGTCAACGTCAACACATCGACTTGCGAACGCAGTTGTTTCAAGCGCTCTTTGTGTTTGACCCCAAAACGTTGTTCTTCATCGATCACCAACAAGCCCAAATCAGCAAACTCGACATCTTTTGACAATAATCGGTGGGTCCCAACCAAAATATCGACTTGCCCTTTGCGCACTTGCTCGATCGTTTCATTCTGCTGTTTTTTCGTCCGAAAACGACTCAGCACCCCAACATTGACGGGGAAGCCTTCAAAACGATCGACCATCGTTTCATAGTGCTGCTGTGCCAAGATCGTTGTCGGCACTAAGAAAGCCACTTGTTTGCTTTCTTTGATCGCTTTAAAAGCAGCCCGCAGCGCCACTTCTGTTTTCCCAAAACCGACATCTCCAACTAACAAACGGTCCATCGGCTTTTCTTTTTCCATATCCCGCTTGATCTCTGCCGTACTGCGCAGCTGATCATCGGTTTCCGAATAAGGAAAGGCATCTTCAAATTCTTTTTGATAGGCATCGTCTGGTTGAAAGGCATAGCCTTTTTCTGATTCGCGTTTGGCATACAATAAAATCAAATCATCTGCGATGTCTTCAATTTTAGCCGTCACTTTGCGCTTGGTCTTCGCCCACTCACTGCCTCCTAATTTATTGATTTTCGGTGTTTTCGATTCGGAAGCCACATATTTTTGAATCAAATTCAATTGGGTGACTGGAATAAAGAGCTTGTCTTCGTTTTGGTACAAGATCGTCATGTAATCTTGATGGACGCCATCGACTTCTAAGGTTTCCATGCCGATGTACTTCCCGATCCCATGATTCGCATGGACGACATAATCGCCGGTTTTTAACTCATTGTAGCTTTTGAGACGTTCCGCATTGGTGACATTTTGCCGGCGGGCTCTTTTTTTGTTCATCTTTTGGAAAATTTCTTTTTCTGTAACCACCACTAGCTTGTCTTGCGGCATTTCAAAGCCGCTTTGCAAACGTTCCACCACGATTTGGGTGCGTCCCGTAAACAGGCGGTCTTGTTGCGTCTGCACGGCATAGATATCATGATCTCGCAGATCTTGCTCTAACTTCTTGGCCCGTTCTTGGTCACTGACCAGAAAAATCACCGTTTGCTGTTGCTTCTCCCAGCGATCGATCTCAACTTTCAAGAGACCCATTTGGCTGAAAAACTGCTGCATCGGCCGGTATTGGAATTGATGGATCGCTTGGAAGCGAATGTTCCCCATTCCTTTTTGGAATAAAGAAAAGAAGCTGGTCACAAAGGTTTCTTTTTGCAGCAGTTGATGGACATCGATCCCGAATTGCTGTTCAGAAAAGACCCGCAGCTCCGCTAATTTTTGGGTATGCCACTCCGCTTCTTCCCGTTCGATCTCACGATTGGTCTCCATGATCCGAGCATAATCATCGATCATCAAAAAGGCGTCTTCAGAAAAATAATCTAAGACACTCGTTTGCTGACGATAAAGCAAATCCGTGTAATAACGGGCACTTTCACCGGGAATCCCCGCTTGCCATTGGGAGGCCAATTGGCCGAAATAGTCTTCTAAAAACGCGCGATCAGTTACTTCTTTGGTGACCGCCAACCGTTTGTTCAATAATTCTTGTAGCTGCTTTTGCCCCGCCGCTAAATCTTCCGCTGAGAAAACCAATTCGGTAGTCGGTAAAATAGCCACTTGCTGCAGCGTTTCCACTGAGCGTTGCGTTCCCACGTTGAAAGAACGCATCGAGTCGATTTCTACATCGAATAACTCGATCCGTACGGGGTATTCGGCATTTAATGGATAAATATCGAGGATGCTCCCACGAATACTGAATTCGCCGGGTTTGCCAATCATTGACTGCCGTTCGTAACCCATCAAGATCAATTGTTGCGGCAAACGCTCTAAATCGATCTCATCGCCGATTTGCCATTGGAATTGGTTGGCTAACCAGGTTTTCTTTTCAGGCAAATACTTTCGCAAAGCCGCCACCGGCAACACATAGATCCCGGTTTTTCCTTGAGAAACAGCATTCAGCGCTGCCACTCGTTCTTCTCGTGCTTCTGGTGAAGAAAAAGCCATTTCGGCTGACAACACTTCGTCCACTGGGAAAACATAGACATCATCCGTCACGTTGCGCAGATCTTCGGCTAGTTGATTCGTATAATACAGATTTGGTGTCACCACGATCACTTGTTTTTGAAATGCCTGATACACACCGGTGATCGCCAATGTTTTTGCCGATCCAGCTAGACCGGTCAATAATTGCCGGGGGGCCTGTTCACGTAAACCTGCATGCCAAGCCGCCACTGTCGGCACTTTATTTATTAATTCAATTAAATCCATCTCGGCCCTCCTTAGTTAAATCGATTCATTGTGGCAAGAAAGTCGCCGTTGGTCAAGTAATCACTACTTGCCTCGACTGCCTTATCAATACTTTGTAAAACGATGGGCAGATCGTCTTTTGCAAAAGGACTCAGTACATGATTGACCACGGTTTGTCCTGGACGTGGCCGATCGATCCCGATTTTGATGCGGTCAAAGACTGTCGAGTCCAAATGCGCGATCAAACTCTTGATTCCATTGTGTCCCCCCGCACTGCCTTTTTGGCGCAAGCGGATTTTCCCTAATGCTAAATCAAGGTCATCATAGACCACTACTAATTCTTCTTGATAGATGCCAAAATAGGTCATCAACGGACCTACCGAACGACCGGATTCATTCATGAAGGTTTGCGGTTTGACCAAAAGGATTTTTTCACCCTTCAAGAAAAACTCTGCCACTTCTGCTTCAAAAGCCGACTTTTTAAAGGTTGCTTGGTACTTTTGTGCCAAGGCATCCACTACCATAAAGCCAACATTGTGTTTGGTTTTCTCATATTTTTTGCCGGGATTTCCCAAGCCTACAATCATTTTCATTTTTCGATTACACTCCATTATTTCTAGTTTCAAGCTGATTCTTCAACTATTTTATCGGTTTTCTTATCCAAACACAAAATACTGGGCACACAAATGCGCCCAGTTCTTTTGCTGAAATAATTATAACACGAAATGGACTGTTATGGTGGCGTCCTCTTGCTCAGTTTTTATCTTTCTTAACGAATCTTAATAAAACGTTGATATATCCTCTTTTTGACGTAATAACAAAGAAAGCATTTACAACTGAAACAGCGATATTTTGTGTAATATTGTTGTGCAAATCACATGACAAATATACTTGAAAATGGTAGGATGATAGCGAGTAAAACAATTATGCGGAAGGAATGATACACAGATGACTGCAAAAACGAACAAAAAAGATCACCAAAAGGTAATTCTTGTTGGAGACGGTGCGGTTGGTTCTAGTTACGCGTTTGCGCTGGTGACCCAAAACATTGCGCAAGAAGTCGGAATCATTGATATAAATACAGCAAAAACAGAAGGCGACGCAATTGATTTGTCCCATGCCTTGGCCTTTACTTCCCCTAAAAAAATCTATGCCGCTTCTTATGAAGATGCACATGATGCTGATTTAGTCGTTATTACAGCTGGTGCGCCTCAAAAACCAGGTGAAACCCGCTTAGATTTGGTTCATAAAAACTTGAAAATCAACCGGGAAGTAGTTACCCAAATCGTTGATTCAGGGTTCAACGGAATCTTCTTAGTAGCAGCAAACCCAGTCGATATTTTGACTTATTCGACTTGGAAATTCTCAGGCTTCCCGAAAGAACGCGTCATCGGTTCAGGTACTTCTTTAGACTCTGCACGTTTCCGTCAAGCTTTGGCTGAATTAGTCGATGTTGATGCCCGTAACGTCCATGCCTATATCTTAGGCGAACACGGGGATTCAGAATTCCCTGTTTGGTCTCATGCCAACGTAGCCGGCTTGCAAATCTATGAATGGGTCAAAAACAACCCAGATATCGATGAAGAAGCAATGGTCAACATTTTCTTCAGCGTTCGTGATGCAGCCTACACCATCATCGAGAAAAAAGGTGCGACTTTCTATGGGATCGCGGTAGCCTTAGCACGAATCACTCGCGCGATCTTAGACGATGAAAATGCTGTTTTACCATTGTCTGTGTACATGAACGGCGAATACGGCTTAAACGACTTGTACATCGGTGCGCCTGCAGTTATCAACGCCCAAGGGATCCAAAAAGTGATTGAGATCCCATTGACGGATGGTGAAAAAGACCGGATGGCCGCTTCTGCAAAACAATTAAAAGATATTCTTGATGAAGCTTTTGCGAAACTAGATGCAGAAGACAATCAATAATTTCTTTCACTTCGTTTAGCTAGTCAACTATGCCACTGAACGAACCTTACAGCTCACTCTTTTTCAGAACAATTTGATCAAGATGATTTGCTGCGGTTCGTTCAGTTTTTTTATGCAAAGAAATGCTTTTCTACAGCTTAGCTAAAGATAGTTTAAGAATTTTCTATTTTTCATGGAAGTTTCATTTGCCATATTCGCTTTCTTGGGGGAATATGGTATGATTTAAGCGTTATTATCTATTATGCCATTAGAAAAAAAGGAGTAGTTGAATGACTCGTTCAAACAAACATACTGACGCCAAGAACAATACCAAGAAAATTGTTCTGATCGTTGTGGCTGCTATATTAGTAGTGATCGCTGGCGGCTATACCTACCGAAGTACATATTATGCAAACCGTTTTTTACCAAAGACTGAAATCGATGGGATCGACATCAGCAACAAAACTGTTGCCGAGGCCAATGCCCTGCTGCATGACCGCTACTCGCAAGAAGATTTCACCATCAAAGAAGGCGATAGCGAATGGAAGACAATCAACCTTGCTCAATTTGGGTTACAAACGGATTTCACCAATGAGCTGCAATCATTAAAAGATGAACAGAACCAGTGGAGTTGGGGAATGGCTTATGTTTCCGCTGCAGAAGAAAAAACACTGGACAATCTCTCGGTGGATCAAGATACGCTAAACAGCGAAACGGACACGATCCAAAAGGAACTAGAAACTTTAAATGAGGATCGTACCAAGTCAGCCGATGCAACATTGGAAAAAGGCGAAGACGGCTTTTCTATCAAACCAGAAGTTGACGGCGATGCCATTGATGTGGACAAAGCAGTAGCAGACTTACAAGAAGCCATCGTCAGTGGCGAAAAGGAATTAAATCTCGTCGATTACGTCACAAAACCAAGTGTGACCGCTGATGATCCTGATCTAACCAAAGAAATGGATTCGTTGAATAAAATCGCCAAAGTAACCGGCAATTATACGATCAACGGAAACACGTTTCAAATTCCAAGAGAATCGATCATGGATTGGCTCTCTTACAAAGATGGCAACACCACGATCGACGAAGACAAAGTAAGAAGCTATGTCGCTTCTATCGGAGAGCAATACAACACCAGCACCAATTCTTCGACCTTCAAGAGTACCAAACAAGGCGAAGTAACGGTTCCAGCCGGCACCCTCAGCTGGACGATCCAAACCGATGCGGAAACAGAAGCATTGATTGAGGCGTTAAAAGCCGGCGAAGACTTCACGCGCACACCGATCGCTCAAGGAAGCACCGATGCTGGCAGCCCGTTATTTGGCAACACGTATATCGAAGTTGATCTGAAAAACCAACACATGTGGTATTACAAAGATGGCGAGCTGGTGCTAGATACGAAAATTATCTCTGGAAAACCAGCCACACCAACGCCAACTGGTGTCTTCTATGTCTGGAACAAAGAAGAAGATGCAACCTTGACCGGTGAAGATTATGCGTCCCCTGTTGATTACTGGATGCCGATCGATTGGACCGGTGTCGGAATCCATGATTCTGATTGGCAAACGGAATACGGTGGTGATCTTTGGAAAACCCGCGGCTCTCACGGCTGTATCAATACTCCGCCAGGCGTGATGAAAGAATTGTACAGTAAAGCCGAAGTCGGGACACCCGTGATCGTGATTTAATGGAAAAAAGAGTCAAACCTTTTTATAGATGAACCAAAAGCCGCAAAAAAATTCTTTTGCGGCTTTTTTGTTGTTTCCAAATGTTCCTGTTTACAAAGCGCCATTTAATTAATATACTTAATTAAGCATATTAATTAAAAAGGAGAATCACTTTGGAAAAAGTTGTCTTTATTGATCGTTCTACTTTAGCTGGAAGTCTGATTAAAATTTTCGCCCGCAACATCCAAATGCTGTCCGAGGATCAAATCAGCGTGACTGTTGTGACACCAGAACGTCTGATGAATTATCGTTTTTCGCAAGAAAAAATCGTTTTGGTCGATCCTTTGCTTTCTTTAACAGATCCGATGATCAAGCAGGCCATCCCGCCGCGAATCAAGCGCCTGTCATTTCCCATCAATCATTACAGCGGCATGAATGCTGAAGCCATTCTAGAATTGATCCAACAAGCATAGCCTAAAAAAGGCCGACGGAAACCAATGGTTTCTGCCGGCCTTTTCTCATGCCACTTGCCCTCTGCTAGACAATCGCCTCTTCTTGTTCTAACAAAGTAACTTGTTCTCCTTTGTCTTGTAGCGCAGCGACGTGCATCGTGCCCCACTGGCAAAGGGTATCCAATAAGCCGCCTAACGTTTCTCCATATTCACTCAAGGAATACTCAACTTTGGGTGGTACTTGATTATAGGATTTGCGGGTAACGATATCAGACTCTTCTAGTTCCCGCAATTGCTGCGTCAACATTTTTTGACTGATGCCAGGAATTTTTCGCCGTAAATCACTAGGACGCAATGCCCCATGGCGTAAATTACAAAGAATGATTGGTTTCCATTTCCCGCCGATGACATCCATCGTTGCTTCTACACCGATATTATAAATTTTTTCTTCCATTTTTTTCACCTCATCAAGTCTGTAAACACACAAATGTTACCAAAAGGTGTGTATCAAACAAAAAAGTACGTACTATACAACCTTACCTCCTCATTATATGATGATTACAGAAAAAAATAAAGGAGATGTTTTTATGATCGAAAAATTATCGGATACCGTTACACTGAACAACGGCAGCAAAATCCCCGGTTTGGGGTTAGGTGTCTTTCAAATCCCTGAAGCTGAAACAGCAGAGGTCGTGAAACAGGCCATTATCAATGGGTATCGCCTGATTGATACGGCGGCTATTTACGGCAACGAAACAGGAACAGGGGAAGGAATCAAACAAGGCTTACAAGAAACGGGGTTGGCTCGTGAAGAACTCTTTGTCACTTCCAAACTTTGGAACGATCACTTAACTTATGATGAAACGATCCATGCTTTCAATGAGAGTTTGGCCCGCTTAAACCTCGAGTATCTCGACTTGTACTTGATCCATTGGCCGGGAAACCAGGCATTTCAAGAGTCATGGCGCGCATTGGAAGACTTGTATGCCGCTGGAAAAATCAAAGCAATCGGGGTCAGCAACTTCCAGATTCATCACTTGGAGCAACTATTGGCCGCTGCTAAGGTCGTTCCTGTCGTCAATCAGATCGAACTGCATCCCAAACTTACGCAGCAAGACCTGCGGGACTTTTGTGCTGAAAAGGGGATTGCGATCCAAGCTTGGTCACCTTTGATGCAAGGCAAACTGCTGAAAGAGGAAACCGTCTTGGCGATCGCCGATGCACAGCAAAAATCAGCGGCACAAGTGCTTTTACGCTGGGCTATCCAACAAGGAATCTTAGTCAATGTCAAATCGACACACCCTGAGCGAATGCGCGCCAATGCAGCGATTTTTGATTTCCATTTATCAGAAGATGAAATAGCCCGCTTGAACGCATTAAATGAGGACCTGCGAGTGGGTCCAGATCCAGACACATTCGATTTTCATTAACCAAACGATATACTAAACAAAACCTTAGGAGGAAGTATAATGACAAACACAAACACAGGCTTTTCAATGGTGAACCACGTGGGAATCACCGTCAGCAATCTCGAACGTTCCATCCAATTTTATGAAGCATTAACTGGAAAGAAAATCGCCAATCAAGATACGATCGGTGGCAAACGAATGGCGCAAACGCAAGGTTTAGAGGATACATTGATCAAATACGCCAATCTTCATTTAGACAATCTCAACATCGACCTTTTAGAATACGTCGAACCAAAATCCAACAAAGCTAGCTATTCCAATGAGCAAATCAGTGCCATGCATCTTTGTTTTGAAGTCGAAAATATTGATGAAGCCGTTGCTCGTCTAAAAGCCATCGGGGTTGAACCTGACGGTACCCCAATCGTTTTTGAAGAACAAGATGGTTTAAAAAGCGGCTTCGGGACAGGTGTTGCCTACTTTACAGATCCAGATGGCACCAATCTTGAACTGATTGCACCAAAAGGACCATTTCAACGCGGATAATTGAAAAAGGGATGGCGACTTATAGCGCCCTCCCTTTTTATTTACGCAAAACTATCTATTTTTTCAATAGTTCCCCTTCATAGAATCCTTTACAGCGAGTACAATAAATAGATAATCCTTTTTATTCGCTGATTTTCCCAACAAACCTCGCTTGAAAGGAAGTGATCTCGATCGATATTGGTCTTTTGTTGTTGATTTTTACGGGTATTTTTTTCATCGTCTTCCGGTTCTTTTACCGAGAAGAACCCAATTATATATTCGGCTTTCGCACCAAGCGCAGTACAGCCAGTGTCAGCAATTGGCGTTTTTCCAAGCAGTGGTTCTCCCTGTTGGCGATGCTCTTTTTAGGTGGGGTCATTTTGCTGCAGCGCAACGAGCTGATTGAAGAGAAATTTTACCAGATAGCCGTCCTTGGCAGCTATCTTCTGGCAGCACTGCTGGTAGAAATAGCGCTGTATCTCAAAGATTCACGCGCGAGCACCAAAAAGTAAGACAAAAAAGACATTCCGGCGAATGTCTTTTTTCTATTCTTTATTTTGACTGTGGATCGTGATTCCCAACACCAGGGCTAAAATTCCTGAAACCACCCAGATGGTCCGGTGGAATAAGAAAATTCCTAGCAAGCTGCTTAAAACCGCCCCAAAAAAGAAACCGCCGATGATCAAGGAAATAGAAATGATCTTGGGTGTCACTGATCGGTCCTGCTTAAACCCGCGCAAATATAAGTAATCAGCCAGCGAACGTAAATTGCCAGTGGTCATCGTGGTGGCATAGGGCATCCCTGCCAAGCGCCGATAAGCGGCATATTGAATCGCTGCAAAAAAAGATAATCCGGAATCAACCAGGACATTGGGTAAAGAACGCGCAAAAAAGCCCAGAACCAAAATACCGATCGCTTCAAAGATCAACGCAGCATTTTGCCAAACGATCCAACCACCAGTCGGAAAATGATGCTGCAGATAATTCGTCACCACGATCCCCACTAAAAACATACAGATTGGTGGCAGATACCGAAAGGCTTGTTCAAACTGCCCCGTTGAAAGATTGATCCCTAACAAAATAACATTCCCCGACTGCATGCTCGCAAACACTTCACCGTGAAAGAGATAGGTATAGGCATCTAAAAAGCCGCCAGCCATCGCGAGAAGAACCCCCACCGGCAAACTTTCATGCACGACAAACTCGGTTTTGCCTTTGACACTACTCAAACTTTTTTCCATTGGTTTCGCCTCTTGTTTTTTATACTTTCTAACAGCTTAACGCTTAAAAACGCCGACAACTCGTTATGTTTTGCGGCGTTTAGGTGACTTTTTCGATAACTGACAAATCAACCACCCCAAAAGAACGGCGGTCAGTGCTCCAGCTGAATCCAGCATGACATCTTGAAAAAGCGGCGTCCGTCCTCCCGTCAGCATTTGATGGTATTCATCGATCCCAGCATAGCCGGTAGCTGCTAACCAAGCAAAAAAAGCGGCTAGCCAATACGGCTGTTTTCGAAAAACAAGCGTTAAGAACAGACTGCCCCCTAAGACAAAATAGGTAAAGAAATGTGCGCCTTTACGAATGAAAAATTCCACAAATGAGAAATAGCCTTTTTCCGCAATACTGATCTCCGAACCAGCATAGGAAAAAGAAATCTTCTCTAGCCACTCTTTCAATGGTTCATTTTTTAAGATTCGTGAAAGCAACCCGATTTGTGATTGCTGCTCATAGGTTTGTGAAGAACTGATAAAGAGGATGACCATAACCGCAAGTGCGATACAAAAGTAAAAATTCGGTTCTTTCAGTAATTTTTTCATAGTTTTCACTCCTCATTTTCCTATCTTACCATTTTCATTTGGTGATGCAACTGTTTTTCCAGCAAACCGTGGTGACATTGCACACACAAAAAGAGTGCTTCCGTGAAGATTAGAAGCACTCTTTCTTTTTAAAAATAGCCATCGGTATGAAAAGCCGTCACCCGTTTGGTCGTGAGATTTTGGGGCTTGTGACGTTCAGCTCCTTCAACGATTCTCAGGGCTGTTTTGCGTTTTTTTCTCCAGTAAACAATGACGAACCCATCTCGTAGCCTTCTACATAATGGTTCAACCGATCGACGACCTCTGCTGCCGCTTCTTGTGACGGCGTGATGATCAATAAAATATCAAACCCTGCAATCGTGCCGACAATTTTTGGCAGCTCCATTTCATCAAGATAATTGGCGATCACATCGGCGCCGTTTTCAGCCGTATGAACGACAACTAAAAAGTCAATCTGCGTAATCTTTTTTAGGTACTCATACATCGAAAACGCAATTCTGTCTTCTAGATCCTGCTCTTTGGATTCAAAGATCGAATAATACGGCCGACCGTTTTTGGCATACGTTTTAGCGATGTTCATTTCCCGCATGTCTCTAGAAATCGTGGCTTGGGTAGCTGAAACATTTTCTTTTTTTAATAAATTCATCAATTCTTCTTGAGACTCAATCCGATGTAGGACAAAGAGTTTTTTGATAATTGCTTGTCGCTCTTTTTTTTTCATTTACTTGATCCGCTCCTCTCAAGTCGCCTCGCTTACTGAAATAGTTGATCCGTCTCGTTCACATCTTGAAACGTAGCTTACAAGAACAACATTGAGAAGATTAAAATGGCAAGATTGGAAATTCCGATAACCAGTAACGGTTTGCGCATAAAGCGGGTCCAAGTGGAATAGTTGACCCGAGCCAGCTCCAATCCCCCCATCACGACGCCAGAAGTTGGTGTGATCAAATTCACTAATCCGCAACCAGCAGTAAAGATCATCACCATGACGTTCGGATTGAGTCCGATGCTTTGCGCCAAGGCCCCCATGATCGGGATCGATACATACGCTAGTCCGGAAGTCGATGGAATCAAGAACGATAAGAGCAGATACAAAATGTAGGCGCCAATCACAAACAGGACAGGTGATAGACCTTCTAAAAGATGGGAAGCCCGATCCAAAATAAACAGATCCAAGTACGTCGTTTGCATAATGTAGGAAGCACCCCGTGCCACAACGATGATCAAGACAACGGATAAAATGTCTTTGACCCCATCGATAAAGTTGGTCACGATTTCTTTTTCTGAGAATCCTTGAATCAACGCAATGATGATACTGATGTAGAAGAACCACATGGCCAAATCACCAAAATACCATTCACCGAAGCTATTGCCGGTCAAAAAGGCGGTCCAACCGTCAAACACATGGATATCAAAGTCGCCCCAAGGAATCAAGGAAACCACCATGATCACAAAGGATAAACCAAAAATCGTCAAAATCAGGCGATGTTTTTGCGTAAACACCAAGGCTTCGTTCGTGTCTTTGACAAAATGTTCTTCCATTTCTTTTTGCTCTTGCAGCGATAAGATCGTGGAGCCTTTGTCGGCTTTGACTTTTTTGGCATAAGACATCACCACAAAGATACAGTATGCGGTCGTGACTAACCAAAGCAATGCCCCGACTACTAAGATCGTGCCATTGTTTGGGGCAATATCGATGCTTCGCAAGGCATCCATCGCAACGCCGGTCGCAAAGGGATTGACGGTGGAGCCAATCACGCCGGCACCAGCACCCAGCATAACGGTTCCTGCTGCGACGATCGTATCAAAACCTGATGCCACCATCGTTATTGCTAATAAGGAATAAAAAGGAATCGTTTCTTCCGCCATTCCATAAGTGGAGCCGCCGATCGAAAACAAGATCATTAAAATCGGAATCAAAATCAACTCATTGCCTTTGAGTTTTTTGACCAAATGCTGAATCCCGGCTTCCAAAGCGCCTGTTCGCGTGACGATATTCAAAAAACCACCCAAACAGAGAATAAACACACAGATCTCGATCGCATCACGAAATCCGTTAAAAGGCGCCATAAAGAAATCAGAAAACTTGGCACCCACCACTTGGCTGACCATCTCTTCTTGGCCTGCTGGTAAAGAAGGCGCAAAAGGCTGCCCTGCTAAGAGCCAGGAAGCGACCGTCAAGGCGATAATGATCAGAAATAAGATACTGAATGATGTCAGCGACTTTTTTTCTTTTTGCTTTTTTTTCATCTGTGTTCCCCCTTTTTTGAATCGATCCTATTTGCTGCCAGCCATTACTTGGCAACATGAGAAAAATAATCTTGGTCATAAATAATGAGTTCTTTGTAGCGATAATAAATCTTTCTTTTATGCACGAGCGCCTTGAGCGTTTGACTGACTGTCTCTCGCGTCGTTCCACTGTACTTGGCTATATCATTGATAAAAACTGGAAAAGGGATGCGAATCTGCTCACCTTGTGTCTGCCCATGCTCGATCATCAAAAGACCAATCGTATTAACGACTCTTGTTTGCGCGCTGGAGGTGACACAATACTCGACACGGCGTCTTTGCTTTTCCAACTGCCGGCTCATTTGCTGATTGAGCCACAGCAACTGACTTGTAGACGAAACGACTAGCGGTTCAAACAGTGACATCGCTGCAAACTGCACGACAATGTCTGTTGCAGCGAATGCCGATACATCATAGTTGTCTCTTTCAAACAAGCCAATCAAAGGAAATAACTGATCTGGCCCAACAAAATCTACATAACAATAGGAATCAGTTCCGTCGGTCTTTTCGATCCGCACAAGTCCTTCTATCACAAGGAATATCCGATCTCTTACGTCGCCTTCATAAAAAAGCACTTGACCTTTTTTGTACGTACGGCAGTAAATATGCTCTTTCAAACGCTGCTGATTTTCTTCTTCCAGCCATTGAAAGCTGTTCGCTCTTGTTGATGGATCTTTTATTTGGTGGTCGATCATTTTTCTCACTCCAATGTTTTGGGTCTTGCTTTGCTGCTTCGCTTACTTCCAGGTGATCTGCGTGCCAGCATCATCGATAGCTGCCAGCTTGTCTAAAGAAGTAATCACTGCCCGTTTTTCCGCCCCCATTTTGACAAAGTTCAAAGCGGCTTGTACTTTCGGCAACATACTACCTGGTGAAAAATGGCCTTCATCGACATAGGTTTCCAATTCCGCGGCGGTCACATGATCCAACCACTGCTCACTTTCCTTGCCAAAGTTCAAAGCGATTTTTTCTACGCCCGTTAAAATGATCAGCTGATCCGCATCGACTAATCGAGCCAATTTTTCAGAAGCAAAATCTTTATCGATCACGGCTTCAACACCCAGGCCATTGTCTAGCACGGGAATGCCGCCGCCTCCTGCACAAATGACGATCGTGTTTTGTTCAATCAGCGCTTTGATGCTGGCAACTTCTTGGATCGCTTGTGGTGCAGGACTAGCCACGACTTTCCGCCAGCCACGACCAGCATCTTCCCGGTAGATGGCATCTGAAGCCGCCATGGCTTCTTTGGCAGCCGTTTCCGTTAAGAACGGCCCGATTGGTTTTGTCGGATGGGCAAATGCTGGATCTTGGGCATCGACTGTAATTTCCGTGACCACAGTCACCACCGGCTTCGCTATTTGTGCTGCTTTCAACTGGATTCTCAGCTCATTTTGCAACCAATAGCCAATACTGCCTTGGGTCATGGCGACACAGGTATCTAAAGGCATTGCTGGGTTTTTGCTAGAATCGCTCGCTTGCTGCTGCAAAACCAGGTTTCCCACTTGGGGACCATTCCCATGAGTAATGATCAAATTGACGTCTTTTCGGATCAAGGGAATCAGATAGTCCACGGTCTGTTTGAGTCGCTCTTTTTGCCCTTTGGCACTGGCATCTTCTGCTAAGATGGCGTTGCCGCCAAGGGCGACAACGATCGTTGGTTTCTTTTCACTCATCTGCTCACTGCTCCTTCTCACACTCTAGGAATAAATAGATCGCCTAATGTTACTGCCATGATCGCTTTGATCGAGTGCATCCGGTTTTCAGCCTCTTCAAATTGACGACCCCAGTGACTACGGAAAATATCGTCTGTGATCTCCATTTCAGAAATGCCAAATTTTTCTTCGATCATTTTTCCATACGTCGTATTCGTATCATGGAACGCTGGCAAGCAGTGCAGCACGATCAAGCCATCGTCTTGTTTTCCGGTGGCCATCACCATTTCGCGGTTGATCTGGTAATCTTTCAACAGCTTCACCCGCTCTTCGAACTGGTCTTCTTCCCCCATTGACACCCAAACATCGGTATACAAGACGTCTGCATCTTTGACGCCTTTTTGGATATCATCTGTTACCATCAACTGACTGCCAGATTCTTTAGCAAATTTGTTGGCATAGTCTGTCACTTCTTGCGCTGGGAAAAGTTCTTTTGGTGCACAGATACGAACGTTGACCCCTAAAATTGCCCCCGTCACTAACAAACTATTCGCCATATTGTTCCGGCCGTCGCCCACATAAACTAGCGTAATGTTTTCCAAGGTGCCGAAGTTTTCTTTGATGGTCATAAAGTCAGCGATCATTTGGGTTGGGTGCCATTCATCGGTTAAGCCATTCCAAACAGGAACACCGGAGAATTTGGCTAAATCTTCAACGACTTGTTGACTGAATCCACGAAACTCAATACCGTCAAACATGCTGCCTAAAACTTTTGCTGTATCTTCCACAGATTCTTTTTTGCCTAGCTGGATATCATTCGCGCCTAAAAATTCTGGATGGGCACCAAGATCGATGGCAGCTGTCGTAAAGGCCGCCCGTGTCCGAGTCGATGTTTTTTCAAACAAAAGGGCAATGTTCTTACCTTCTAAATAACGATGAGAAATATTTTGTTTTTTCAATTGTTTTAAATAGATTGAAAAATCAATGAGGTATTCTAACTCGGCTTTCGTAAAATCTTTTTCTGCTAAAAAACTTCTTCCTTTAAATACTTGTTCCATCGATGATTCCTCCTCTGATTTAAATATCTTCTCTAACAAATGGCATGCTCATGCAACGAGGACCGCCACGACCACGAACCAATTCACTGCCGGAGATTTTGTGCAATTTGATACCGGCTTCTGCCAACTTCTGATTGGTGATGGTATTGCGGTCATATACGACGACTTCGCCAGGTGCGATCGTCAAGGTATTGGAACCGTCATTCCATTGTTCCCGAGCTGCTGCAATCAAATCACTGCCGCCGCAACGAATCAATTCAACCGCATTTAGTTCTAGATAGCGACATAAAATATTTTCCAACGTGTCCTTTTCTTCTTTGATCGTCACCCCATCACCTGCTCGTGAGATTGAATAAACCGTCAGCTCTCCTTCGATTTCTGGATGGATCGTAAACTTGTCATGATCGACCATTGTAAATACCGTATCTAAATGCATGAATTTGCGCTCTTGACCAATGTCAAACGCTAGAACATACTCAAAGCTTGGCTCATTTTCGAACACTTTGCGGGCCAGCTGCTCAATCGAAGCGGCATCCGTTCGTTGCGAGATACCAATCGCCAACACATGTTTTGACAGAACTAATTCGTCGCCACCTTCGATGCGGGTTGGTTGGGCGCGATCATACAGCATATGAGGCGGATTTTGCTGGAACATTGGATGATGAGCAAAAATATATTTGCCGTATAACGTTTCGCGCCGTCTTGTTTCTGAATACATGCGATTCAAGGATACTCCGTTACCAATCGTCGCAAAGGGATCTCGTGTAAAATACAAATTCGGCATTGGATCGATCAGAAATGGGTATTGATCATCCACGGTCCCAGCGAGGCTCTGGGTATTTGGCAGCTCCAGTTCATTTTTGGCTAAACCAGCCATAGTTTTGTCGATCAGTTCCCGATCATTGTCACAAGACATAAAATAATCCGTGACTTCTTTGATGATCTCAGAACTTTGGATTGTAGTTTCCGCTAAATAATCCTTGAGAAATTGCTGTTTGATTTCTGGTGACGTGAGCGATTCAGCAGCTAAATCTTCTAGATACAACACCTCCACATCATTTTGACGTAGGACTTCCGCAAACCGATCATGTTCTGCTCTGGCTTGTTCCAAAAAAGGAATATCATCAAATAGCAGGCGGTTCAAATGATCAGGAACAAGGTTCTCCAATTCCCGACCAGGGCGGTGAAGCATGACTTGCTTCAATCGTCCAATCTCTGAAAAAACATGAATAGCATTTGGCATTTTTCTTCCTCCTTCTTCTGTTTACACCTCTATGCTACCTAATTGTATACGCTTTCGCAGTGGTATATTTCGTGTTCTTTTCGCAAAGGATTTGGCATTATGCATGAAAAAGCGAATATCGCTCATCAGGCGTTTTTTTACTCGCTGTTTTTTTTCATATGTAATATTTATCCATCGATTTTTTTCTAAGAATTTGATGAGGATGTGATAGTTTTTTTATTTTTGACGTTTTTCCGCCCTATCAATAGATCAAGGAGTTATACATTCCATTTTTTGTTTTTGGTACAGTTTCATCAAGAACCCTTATTTCATAAGGATTCTGATGGTTGCGACCAAATTTCGTTATGCTATACTTAATAAGATCGAAGGAAAAGAAAGGGGTTTGATAGGAATGACCTATTCAATCAATTGGAATCTGGAAACAATCTTTCCGGGAGGCAGCGATTCTGTTCAATTAAAAGAACGCATGAGCCAACTGGAAGAACAAATTGCAAATTACCGAACAACAGTCGATGCATGGTCGCCCAACAGCGAAGACGATGCAGCAAAATTAGAAGAGTTACTTGATTTATCCGCAACTATTAGTCAAGGATTTTCACAATGCGGCAGCTTTATCAATGCCTTGCTTTCAGCGAATGTCAATGACAGCAAAGCCAAAATCCTGACGGGTGACCTCTACGCAAAATTGCCAGCACTGCAAGCAGCACAAACCGTTTTCTCGAAAAAATTGACAGAAATTTCTGAGGATGATTGGACAGCACTAGTTAAAGCGGAAAACTTAGCACCTGTCGCTTTTCGTTTAAGCGAGATTCGCCGCGACGGCAAAGAATTGTTATCCGAAGCAGAAGAGACCATCATCAATACTTTAAATTTAGATGGCTTGAATGCTTGGAGCCAACATTACGATACGATCGTTGCCTCGATCGAAATTCCTTTCCTGCAAGAAGACGGCACGACGATCAAGTTTTCAGCTGGTCAAGCCTTCAATAAAATGATGGGTGATCCTGATCCGGAAGTTCGTGCGCGTTTATTCGACACTTGGGAAAAGACGTGGGCAGAAAAAGAAGACCTCTTTGCGGATACCTTGAACCACTTAGACGGTTTCCGCCTTTCTACCTTCAAACTTCACGGTGTCACTGATTACTTGAAGGAACCATTAGAATACAATCGTCTGCAAAAAGCGACATTGGATGCTATGTGGGGCACGATCCAAAAGAACAAACAGCCGATCGTTGATTTCTTGACCCGCAAAGCGCAGCTTTTCGGCAAAGAAAAAATGGAATGGCAAGACCAAGATGCGCCAATCATCCTTGGCGATATGGAAGAAAGAACCTACACCTTTGATGAAGCAGCTGACTTCATTTTGACCAACTTCCGTAAGTTCAGCCCAAAAATGGCTGACTTTGCCCAAGTCGCTTTTGAAAAAAGCTGGATCGAAGCAGAAGATCGTCCCGGCAAACGTCCTGGCGGCTATTGCACCAGCTTGCCAGAAACCAAAGAATCACGTATTTTCATGACCTACAGCAATTCTGTCAACGAAGTAGCGACGCTTGCCCATGAGCTCGGTCACGCGTTTCACAGCAGCGTTCTTTGGGAGCTGCCAGAATTAAACCGCAACTATGCCATGAACGTTGCCGAAACAGCAAGTACCTTTGCTGAATTGATCGTTGCTGATGCAACCCTCAAAGAAGCAACGACAAAAGAAGAAAAAATCAATCTATTGGATGCTAAAATGCAAAATGCGATCGCGATGTTCATGAACATCCACGCACGTTTTATTTTTGAGAACAGCTTCTATCAAGCTCGTCAAAAGGGCTTGGTTTCAGCGGAACAAATCACGGAAATGATGACTGCGGCGCAAAAAGAAAGCTATGCGGATGGGTTAGCGACTTATCACCCACATTTCTGGGCAGCCAAATTGCACTTCTTTATTGACGATGTGCCGTTCTACAACTTCCCTTATACCTTTGGTTACCTCTTTAGTATGGGGATCTACGCGTATGCCAATGAAAAAGGGTCTAGCTTTGAAGAAGAATACATTGCTTTATTGCAAGATACTGCTTCAATGACGACGGAAGAACTGGCGCAAAAACACCTTGGTGTCGATTTAACGAAACCAGACTTCTGGCAAGCAGGGATCGACATGGTCCTAAAAGATGTTGCCAGCTTTATGGAATTGACTGAAGACTATATCTAAAAGAAAAAACCCTCTTCCAACAAGACGCTTGGAAGAGGGTTTTTCTATCAGGCATTCAATAAAGTTAAGCCAATCGTTAAGTAGCCGGCGTATAAACACCAAATCAAATAAGGAATAAACAAGTACATCGCTTTTTTGTCGATGCGAGCAAAGAGGATCATACAAATAATCACTGATAACACTAACAAGACAATAATGACCGTTCCTGCCCAGTAAGCATTCCAGCCAAAGAAAACGATACTCCAAAAGAAGTTTAATACTTGCTGGATCGCAAAGAAGATGTAGGCATTCTTTTTAAGCGCTGGATTGACTTTGGCGACGATCAACAGATACAACGTCGTTCCCATAAAGGCATACAAAATCGTCCAAACGATCCCAATGATCCCGCCAGGAGGGGCTAAAAAGGGTTTTTCCATTTGCGCATACGTTCCGGCAATGTCCCCTGCAAACAAACTCGAGATGATTCCTGTTGCTTCAATGCCGATCACACAGACCAGCCAAATTAAAAATTTCATGTTCTCCACTCCTTCTTTTTTTCATAACTCACTAGTTTCATCGTACCATCGAATCGAAAAAAAGCAGAATAGAACGCTTAAAAAAAGAAACGGCCGTGTGGACGTTTCTTTCTTATTCCTTTCGATTTATGCTGCTTGTTCCCCTTCTTGGGCTTCTTGCTTGACTAGGCCTGCGTCATAAGAACGAGCGAATGGGAAGTAGATCAAAAAGGCAACGCCTGCACATAAGAAAGCACAAACTGCGGCTTTCCAATCGCCTCCACTTCCAATAAATGCGCCGATGCCGATTGGAGAAGGCCATGGCATTTGGGCGATCATCGGTCGAATGATTTCCAATTCGATCGCAAAATAGGCAATCGATGCGGATGCCATCGGTGCTAAGAAAAAGGGAATCGCTAAGAAAGGATTATAAATCAAAGGAATCCCGAAAATCAACGGCTCGTTAATATTGAATAATGCTGGAATGATCGAAGCTTTTCCTAACACTCTTAATTGTTTTGATTTCGCCAGATAAACCAAGAATAAAGCGAGACCTAGCGTTGCCCCTGAACCACCGACGGTCACATACGCATTGTTAAACTCACCAGCTAATGCAAAATTGGCGCCCTCAGCATTGGCTGTCAAATTGCCTAAGGTGATTGGCGTCAATACAGAGAAAATGATATTTGCGCCATGAATCCCTACTAACCATAATGCACTGACTAAAAAGTAAATCACCATCAAACCTAACCAACTGTTGGTCAAATTGGTAACAAACCCAAAAGGTACCGCAATGATTTGGAAAATATCCGTTCCTGCTGCAACTAATGCGCCATTGATGATAAGAACCGTGAAGGCCACAACAAAGGCGGGAATCAATGCTGTAAAGGCACGGGCAACCCCTAATGGGACTTCTTCAGGCATTTTGATGACCCATTTTTTCGTCACACATAAACGGTACAACTGAACGGCCAACACCGCCATAATGATACCGGTAAATATCCCGGTCGTTCCTAAACGCTCCACCCCGTCGCCACCGATCGCCCAGCCATTGATGATGGCATTTTCTTGATCGGTGATCCGTGACATGTTGCCATCCACAATCATCAATTGTGGGATCGACATGAAAAAGGCAAACATCGATAGTAACGCCCCACTCATAGGCGCAAGATCCAACTCTTCTTCTTCCGCATAGATCTTGGTGTATTCATAGCCGAGAACGATACAAAAATATAATGCCAAAAGTCCCATTGTCGTGCTGTTTGCCAGCATATACAATTCACTGACTCTGAAAAAAGTATTATTGAAGAAATCTTCTAAAAAGGTAAAGGTCTGCGGCAATACATTGATAACTAAAAACATCGAGCCAACGATCGTAAAAGGAATCGAAGCCATCCCAGCAGCCATGATGGCACGTACGATTTTGAACTGTGCCACTTTTCCTAACGGTCCCATGACGGCCGTTTCTAAGAGACTGAACAACTTGCTATTTGATTGTTCCATAATGTAACTACTTCCCTTCAATGAGTTTTTGGTATTCTTTAATATATCCATAATACGTATCTTTTTTGCGACGGATCTTATTCACACGCTGCAAACATAGCGCAGCTAACGTTAGCCCCACACTAAGCCAGAGTGTAAGAATGCCTCGATTGTGCAGTGTATTATCAAGAAAAGGAAAAACGAATGAAAACAGAGGAGAGAAGAAACAAACGGCGCATAAAAGGAGATTCATCGTCAGTTGACAAAGATAAAACAAGCGCGTCCACCGCAGTTTTTCTGCTATTTGCTCTGAGTGGCTGCCATAAAGGCGCACGTATTCTCCAATTGCCGAAATAGCCAAAACCAACAGCGCCAGCGGAAGAATCAGGAGTAGGGCATTGCTGGCCATCGCAGCCAATAACCAATAAAGATTTGCAAAGAAAAACACTGCTAATACATACCTTAGAAATAAAAAGCGATTAAACCGAAAATTTTTTTCTGCCATTTTTTTCTGTTGTTCTTGATTGGTCATTTGTTTCCTTCCTTTCTACCGCTCTCGCTGGTATAACGCCAGCATTTCAATCGCCACTTCTCGCAAAGTCATCGTTGTCATCAGATGATCTTGTGCATGGACCATGATAATCTCCATGTCGATTTTTTCGCCGCTGGCGTATTCTTGTAATAAGCCCGTCTGTGCTTTATGGGCCTCTACTAGTGCTTCATTTGCTTGATCCAGTTTTGCTTGTGCTGCTTCAAAAGTTCCTTGGCGCATCTCTTGGAATGCTTCATGAACGATTGTCCGAGCATCCCCGCTGCTAAGAATGATTTGAAAAGCGGTCTCTTGTAATTTTTCTGATTCCATTGTTCTTTCTCCCTTACATGTGCTATATATGTGCTTCTAGGTGATACCCAATAAAACATTTCATAAAATGTTCAAAATCACCACTTGCTATGAGTGCATCTTTAAATGATTCATCTTCAATGATCGGTACTAACAGTTGGCTGATTTTGTTCAATTCTACTTGCCCCAATCGATCAGGGGAAAGTAAGAAAATCAGCTGGATCTGGTCATGCTCGTCATCCCATTTTATGCCTTGTTTTAGTATAGCAACGGCCGCATAAGCATCATTGGTGATCGGTTCAATGGGGTGCGCCACCGCCAAATGATCCGAAAAAGCTACTGAGCTATAGGCTTCTCGTAAAGCAAGCTGCTTGCCTAGCGCTTCTTTCACTGAACGTTTTTCCAAGCCTTCAATTTTCGTCAGCAACTGATCCATAACAGTTGCTTTGTCAGTCTCTTCCTCTATCAGCAGAAAAAGTTCTGAGCGAAAGCTGGTCTCAATCAATTCCCGCTCCTTGTCAGATAAAGATTTCGGCTGTTGTTTCAGTATGCTACCATACTGTTTTTTGATTTTATACTGCTTCAACTGGCGATTGATTTTTTGGATATCTTTTTTATCTAAAAAAACACTGACGGTGACGATGGGGATATTTAGAACCACATCTGGTACTTTGATGGATGAAATGATCAAATCGATCCCTGCTAGTTTTTGTTCACTGATTTCGTAATAGCTGATCATATCTTCAATCACGATTTTTGAACCAAGTTCGTGTTCCAAACGATTTTTTAACATTTGCGAACTACCAATTCCTGTTGCACAGATCACTATGACCTTAGCTTTTTGTTGATTCGCTAAGCGTTCCATCGCAGCAGTTAAATGGATCGTCAAATAGGCAAGCTCTCCTTCGGTCACTCTATAGGGGGCAAAGAAGGGAACATCAGAAAAATGCCGAATCGTTAACTGAAAAAAGTCACTGTAATCTTTTTTGATGGTCTCTAGCAAAGGATTCTCCATACTCGTACCGTTATTCAATCGTTGCAATAAGGGGGTGATATGCATCATCAGCCCTTCTATCAACAGTGGATCTTCGACTAAGCAAAAGCCGGTTTCTTGATCGATTTTATGCAAAACAGCTAACAGCTGTTGTTTGACCTCGTTATCATCTAAATCGATCTGTTCACGGATAGTTTCGGAAACTAGTTTGTTTTTTAAGTGAATGGCGATATAAAAAGCCTCTTCTGGCGGCAAAGCAATGCTCATCTGTTGGCGAATCTTCTCAACGATTTCTATAGCCGACTGGTATTCTGCTTCTTGTTCCAATTCAGGATCCTGCGGATGCAGCTGGATCTCAAAGCCCGACTGCAGCCGTTTTATCGCTAAGCCTATATGCAGGACGATCGTGTAGATCATAAAATCAGAGAGTTTCAAAAAGTATTTACGGCAGGTGTCCAAGACGATGATCACGATCTCCTCGATCGCTATCCCCTCTAATAGATGTTTGTACATTGAGAATGCATAAAGATTGTCTTGCAGGCGATTCATGAAAAAGTAATTCATGATGAAATGCCGCAGACTGTTTTCAGATCCTTCAACATAAATGCCTTGACTGGTTCGATGTTTCAACTCGATCGTATAAGGCTTTAATAATTGCTTGATTTCAACGATATCATTTGAAATCGTCGAGCGCGAAACACATAGATCCGCTGCCAAATCATCAACAAAAACGGGCTTATGCCCAAATAACAATTGATTTAACAAAAAATATTGCCGGTCATTGGCTTCATTGATCGTGGTTAGATCGTCAGCTGTTGGCCTGAGATTGGTCTTCTCTGAATAAAACAGATCAAAGGAACGCTGGTCCGTGATGTTCAAGCGATACCCCTGTCCTTGCTTGGCACAAATTTGACCAATCTTATGGTTCTTCAGGATAAGTCCCAGACCTTGAACGTACTTGCGAGTAGTCCGATCTGAGACCCCCAGTTGATTTGCGATCTGTTTGCTGCTAGTGTATGTGTTGCGGTTTTGGTAGAGCATCTTTAGCATGATGATTTCTTTTTTACTCAACATTATTCATCAACCTTTTTCATCAACCTATTTTCATCTAGCTACTTATTTGAACTGCTTTGAACTGCTATTTGATATTTTGTTCTACCACAGCAGCTAATTTTTCAATGCCCATCGGTATCGGAACATAGGCTTGGGGCGGAATATTTACGATGGGTCGTTGGTACTTGATGGCAGCTTTTTCAAGATTCGCAAAGTACATCTTAGTTTGAGGGCTGACTAAGTATAGGTCGTATTCATCTTTGGCGATCGTGGCTGCTCCTTGAGAGGCAGACGTTGCATCTAGTTCAATTTCTTTTCCTCGCTCTTTAAAATATTCCGTCGTTTTTTTTGCAATGACCGATGAAGACATACCGCCTGCACAGATGATTAATGCTTTTTTCATATAGTTTTCCTCCTTAACGAATACACTCATTTTCACTATCTATGTTCAGTAGCTGCTAAATAGTGGTGTAGTACTGATTTTCCTTACGTTGAATAAATCAGTTGCTCACCTGATTTAGCATGGCAATGGGTTGATAATGTCATCATAATAGATAGCGCTTTCTTTTTGAACACAAGGTGTTTCCTTATCGATGCGGAAGCAAATTAGATGCGTCTACTTGATTTTACAAGAATTCCCTTCAAAAAATGATCGAAAAAAAAGCTTTACCTGTCTTTTGTCCAAGTAAAGCTTTTTTAATCATACGCTCTTTGATTGTTCCTCTTCAAACTTCCGCCGTTCATTTTCTACATATTTGTATAACGAACCGTAGCGGCTGCGATAGCCTTTCTTCCATGGTTTCTCTTTGCCGCAAAAATGCAGCAAAACGGTATGTTCGATGACCCAATCCAAACTCCATTCCCCTAGGCTGATCGTCTCATACGTACGGTTTTTCCGTACATCATAGTTATAGAGCTGATCAGGAATCGCCAGCACCCGATCACCATATAACCCATTTAAAATATCTTGATCCGGCAAAAAGAGGTTCAAATGATTTTTCTCAATGAAGGCTGCGATTTCTGTTTCTTTGACCTCTTGCCGTAGCTGGTGCACATTCATCAGCAAGACACCTGAATTATAGTAGCCTTCTGACTCATAATTGCGCAAACGGACTTTATTGATGACCGTCGTCACTTCTGTCAGCTTGGAATGACTGGCAGCGGCATACAGAAAATCCCCTAACGTCAGCTCATACAAGGGGCGCAAATCATTGATGCACAAAATATCCGCATCCAGATACAGGATTTTTTCCACCTGCTGCGGCAAGTAATTTTGTGCCAACAATCGATAGTAGATTGATTCTGGGTAGCGGTCACTAACTGGTGCCGTTTTAAAGATCGAACCAGAACCGATGATGACGGGATGATAGGTCATCGCCAATTTTTGACAAAAGACCTCTAGCTCTGCACCTTGCCTCAATTCTTTTTCTTGTAAGACATAGACATCGAAAGATGCTGCTGTCGTATGGCGTTTGATTGAATATAACGTTGTTTTTAATTGTTCACTGAATCGATCATCAATCGCAAAAAGTAGATTCATGCTCTTGTTCACTCCTCTGTTACTGGATGCACTCGTTGGGCAAAAAATCGAACGCAGTTGCCCGCATCTTCTGTTCTTCTAGTATACCCGATTTTTAGTCATTCTTTCAGTGAAATAGCCTTTCCAGTGAAAACCATTCCTTGGAAACGCAAAAAAATGCTGCTCCATTCAATGAATGAAACAGCAAATGATCGATGATAAATGGTGACCTCCTAAAACAGATCAGCGAATCGTGGCAAAAGCTTTTGACCACAACAACAATTCATCCAGCATGTCATTGACACCTGCAGCCATGTGCGCACCGGGTTTGAAGGTACTGAAATTTTCAAAATCTGTGAAGAGATTGAAGGCTGGGTTAGTCCGCACGGTGGCAACTTTTTGTTCAGCTAAAACGTTACGCAATTGTTCAGCGGCACGAATCCCACCGCCAGAACCATAACTGACGATCCCAGCTGCTTTATCAAACCATTCTTCCCGTGCAGAGTCTACGGCATTTTTCAAGGAAGCCGCAAAACCGTGGTTGTATTCTTGTACGATGAAGATATAGCCATCTAATTCAGCGATTTTTTTGTTCCACGCCATGTTTGGCTCAGCCGTTCCCATAAACGGTAAATCAAATGCCTTTACATCAACGATCTCAAACTGATGCTCTGACCGTTGAGTAGCAATTTCTTGAATATATGCTCCGACTTGCGGACTTACGCGTCCTTCTCTTGTACTGCCTAAAATAATACCAAATTTCATGATAGGTTCCTCCTAAGATTGTTTTCGTTTGTTTTTTAACGATTGGCAAATGTGTCTGCCCAGTCCAGTAATTCCGTCAACATATCGTTCATTCCTGCCGTCATATGTTCGCCAGGAGTAAAGGTGGCAAAATTTTCAAAATCAGTAAATAAGTTGAAGGCTGGATTAGTGCGCACCGTGGCTACTTTTTGTTCCGCCAAAATCAAGCGAACTTGCTCAGCGGCCCGAATACCCCCTGCTGAACCATAGCTGACGATTGCTGCTGCTTTGTTGAACCATTCCTCGCGGGCGCTGTCTAACGCATTTTTCAAGGAAGCCGATAGCCCATGATTGTATTCTTGTACGATGAAGATATAACCGTCTAATTCAGCGATTTTTTCATTCCACGCTTGGTTCGCTTCGCCTGTACCCATAAAGGGCAAGTCGTAGTCTTTGATATCAATGATTTCAAATGAGCGGTCGCTATGTGCTCGTGCTGTTTGTAAAACGTAATTGGCTACTTGCGGACTCACGCGGCCTTCTCTCGTGCTGCCAACGATGATTCCGATTTTTTGCGCTTTTTTCTTTTCCGGAGTGCGATACACCTCTTTAATTACTTCTTTTTCAATTATTTGTTCTTTTTTCCCAAATCCAAAGACCATTCTTTTGTACTCCTTTTATTGTGTTTTCTTTAACGATGGACTCAGCATATCAAACTTACTTTTAGTAAGTCAATCATTTTGCTTACTTTTTGTTAGAAAAAAATCCCAGCTACTTCCTCTTGACATTCGTTCGGCACCGAACTATAATCAACTCATCGATATCATTAGGTACCGAACAATAATTCAAAAGGAGTGTTCTCAATGAGTACAATGACCGATCACTTAATGAAACAGCTTCGTTTTATCAGCGAAGCCAGCAATGCTTTTATGAGTCAAAATAACCAACGCCTTTCTGGACAGCAACGCGTCCTAGCCGTTTTAAATTTAGAAGATGGCTTGGTGCAAAATTACCTCGCAGAAGTTTTAGATTTACGGCCAAGTTCCTTGGCAGAACTATTGAAGAAAATGGAAAGCAGTGGGGATATCCAACGCAAAGAAGATGCAGCCGACAAAAGGATCAAACGAATCTTTCTGACAGAGACTGGACGAAAAAAAGCAGAAAAATTACTGGCACAAAAAGAAGCCGCCAGCAGTCAAACGTTTTTTGCTGGGTTAACAGAGGAAGAACAAACCGAATTTGCTCGTCTGCTTGAAAACATCGCCGCTGGGTGGGAAGCTGACTTTCAGCAACAGACGCAACGCTTTATTGACCCGATGGATCGTCTACAAGCTATGCAGGAGATCCGGGAACAGATGATGAAGCAATGGGGTGGAAATTGGCAGGAAATGACGAATGACGATCGCCGAAAAATGAAGCAACAAATGAAAGATACTTGGCAAGATATGGGCGCTGACGAGCGGCGTCAAATGAAAAAGCAGATCAAAGAAGCCATGCGGCAAATGCCATTTCCTGGACACCGCGGCATGTTTGGCAATCGGTCATTTGGGCCATTTGGGCCATTTGATAGTAGCGAGGCGAATGATCCACGGGACACATGGGGAAAAGGCAACTTTTTTGATGCCTACGGGTTTGGACAAGACCGCAAAGCAAGACCTGATTCCGCTTCTAAAGACGAAGCAGCCGAAGATGATTGGCAGGATTTCTAATAGCACCTAATGAAAAAGAAAAAGCTGCAGGACATCTTGCTTGTAGCGGAGGAAAACGAATGGAAACAACGACACCAACAGTGAACAAAAACAAATTTAAAATGAAAGACTTTATCCACCTGATCGTCAGTGTCAATCCCAAGAAAGGCTTGTTTCTTTTAGGGATGCTCTTTAGCCTGATCACGAGTGCCGCCAGTTTGGTCGTGCCGCAGCTGACGAAAACGCTAGTCGATGCCAGCGGCACCCCCACGTTCAGCACCTCCATGCTGGTCGTTTTGATCCTAGCCTTTGTGCTGCAATTAGGCGTAGGCACTTTAGGCGGCTTTCTCTTGCGCTATGTGGGAGAAAGTGCCGTGAAAACATTACGAGAACGTCTTTGGAAACATCTGCTGCATTTGCCAGTCAGCTATTTTGATGACCATAAGTCGGGGGAAAGCAGTTAGCGACTCGTTAATGATACTTCCGTGATCAAAGAACTAGTCACCTCGCAATTTCCCAGCTTTGTCACTGGCTTGATCCAATTGGTTGGTTCGATGATCATCTTGTTTTTGATGGATTGGAAGATGGCGGCGATCATGTTCAGTGCGGTGCCTTTGATCACCTTGATCATGTGGCCGATCGGCAAGATCATGTCGAAACTAGGACGCCAACTACAAGCAGCGACTGCCGATTTCAATGCGGATGCCAGCGAAAAACTCTCAGAGATCCGTTTGATCAAAGCCAGCAACGGAGAAGCTAGTGAACAAGAAAACGGTCGGCGCAACATTGGGGCAATCTTTACCCTCGGGGTCAAGGATGCGAAAGTTAGTGCGATTTTGCAGCCAATCATGACGACGGCAATGCTGGGATTACTCGTAGGAATCCTCGGTTATGGCGCGATCCGTGTCCAAGCCGGCACCTTGACGAGTGGCGCATTGATTGCTTTTCTACTGTATCTCTTTAATATTATTGCGCCTGTGACGACGTTTGCGATGTTCTTTTCACAAGTCCAAAAAGCGATGGGTGCTACGGAACGGATCCAAGAAATTTTGGATACGCCGCTGGAGCCGATCCAGGCAGCACCCAAAGCCGCTATCGACGGCGCAGTCCTACGGGCAGAACAGATCGATTTCAGTTACGATCCCAAACGGCCGATTTTGCAAAACATTTCTTTTGAAGCCAAACCCAACACCGTGATTGCTTTTGCGGGACCAAGCGGCGGCGGAAAATCCACGATCTTCGCTTTACTGGAACGCTTTTATGAACCCACCAGCGGGCGCTTGCTGATTGGTGAACAGCCGATAGCTGACATTGATCTGCAGGACTGGCGGGCACAGATCGGCTATGTTTCCCAAGACAGTGCGGTCTTTGCCGGTACGATTCGGGAAAACTTGCAATACGGATTAAGCCGAACACTGTCAGAGGAGGAATTGTGGCAAGGACTGGCATTGGCTTATGCCGATCAGTTCGTCCAAGAGTTCCCCGAAAAACTAGAAACACAAATCGGCGAACGCGGCGTCAAACTATCTGGCGGGCAAAAACAACGGATCGCCATCGCACGAGCATTCTTGCGAGACCCCAAGCTGCTGATGCTCGATGAAGCGACCGCCAGCCTAGATTCTCAGTCGGAAGAAAAGGTCCAGCGGGCGTTGGATCATCTAATGGAAGGGCGCACGACATTAGTGTTCGCCCATCGCTTGTCGACCATCGTGGATGCCGATCAAATCTACTTTATAGAAAAAGGTACCATTACCGGTCAAGGTACCCATGCAGAATTGATCAACAATCACCCGCTTTATGCTGCCTACGTGAATGAACAAATAATCAATTAAAGAATAAAAACTAGAAAAAAAACTGCTTATTGATGGATAAGCAGTTTTTTTCTATTAGCCAACGGCTGAATGTTGCTTCTCTTCACGCGCCACAGGCACTTGATTCCCTCGCTGTAATTCTTTCAGCACCTGGTTTTCTGCCCGCAATAAATCCCTTTCGCTTTGGGCAGTAGCAAGCTTTCCTTGATAGACCAAGACTTCTTCTTGGTAGGTTTTGGCGGTCTTTTGGACTTCTTCTTCTAACTGATCGATTTTATGGGTCAATTCTTGATTGATCTGTTCATATTTTAGGTAAAGCTTTTGGGCATTTTCGATATTCGTTTGTTCCAAATTCGCTTTGCTGGATACTCGGGTAGCCAAATAAGTAAGTACACCAGTAATGAGTGACGGCAAGACAACTGTTACGATCGATGTATCCATGATCCTCCCCCATTCTTTTTGATACGATTCATATCATCTGTTTCCAGTATAAAAGATACGATTCGTATCGTCAACTGATGTGATATTTTTTATATCAAATAATACAAAAATAGATACAAATTATATCCAACGTGCTATACTACAAAAAAGGAGGCGATCACTCATGCTTGGCGAAAGGCTAAGAACACTCAGACTACGAACCAACCAAACCCAACAGCAGATCGCAGATCAGCTAGGGATCACCCGCGCAGCGTATTCGCATTTCGAAAATGATCGTAACGAACCCGATGGCGAGACCATCGTCAAACTCGCGGAGATTTTTCAAGTATCCACCGATTTTTTATTAGGCAGACAAGTCCCGGCAGGCTTTACGCCGCCCTCTGCAAAAGTTCAAACCGTTGCGGCCCATATTGATGATGACGTCACCGATGAGCAGATGGAAGATATCCTCAGCTACATTGAATTTATAAAACAGCGGCACGCCCAAAAGGAATGATGGAAATGGATAAAGTAGAAGAACTGATGGCCGCCTACCCAGACTTGCACTTTATTTTCGATAAAAATATGCCTGATGGTCAGCAAGGATTGTACATCGATCACCATATTTACTTGAACCCTGACCAATCACAAGAAGACCTCTTGAGCACCATCGGTGAAGAAATCGGTCATTATTTGACCAGTGCTGGCGACATTACCGCCCAAGACACCAACGAAAAACGCAAACAAGAACGCAAAGCCCGTGACATTGGTTCTGCGATCGTGGTCACGCCCTATGATATCATCGCTTGTTTTGAAGAAGGCTGCAAAACGTTGGCGGCATGCGCTGATTTTTTAGGTGTCCCCCCACAAACCTTCAAAGACGCAGTCACCTATTATGCTCGCCGCTTTGACGGTATCAAAACCGAAGAAAACTATACCTTGTTTTTCCATATCGACGGCACGATTGAAGTTGTCAAAACCTTTGGCAATCAAGGTTAAGCCTTTTTTGCACAAAAACAGACGTTCCTTTCCTGCTGCTAAATTCAGCGTTGACGGAACGTCTGTTTTTTATCCTTGCATGTTGACCCGCATCAATACGCGGTTCGGTCGATAGTTTTCTGAGGATTGATGAACCAGCGCGCCTTCCTCAAAACGATACAAATTGTATCCATAGCGTTCTTCAAAACGGACCATCCCCTCGCCTTCATCTTCCCCGACAAACGACATACTTGCCACAGTATAGTAAGGAATCCCTGCGATCGTTCCCGTAAATGCATGATGGGTATGTCCACTGAGAATACAAGAGATCTGATACTGCTGCAATAATGCCACCAAACGATTGGCACCGGCCCATGCCGGCGTGCTTGCTTGATAAGGCAACAAATGATGGTGCGTCACAAAGATGATCTTTTTCTCTTTGAGCTGCGCCAGCGTGGCTTGCAGCCATTCAAACTGTCGCTCATCTACGATACCGTCGGCATAGCCGTAACAGGAATTATCGAAAGTCACGACCGCCAATGTCTCCGTTTCATAGACTTGATTAAAAGGTGTATCACTGGCCGTTTCTACTGACTTGCCTTGCCAGCCTTGGCGAAAATGCCGTTTAATATCATGATTGCCTAGCGTTACTACGATCGGCACTGAGCCAAAGGCTTTTTCTAGATAATGCTTCAAAGAGGCATAATCGGCAGGCGCGCCATCTTCGGTCAAATCACCGCTGATCACCACCAAATCAATCGCCCCTCGCGCCTTGGCATCTTGGATACACTCTTCAAGAGGAATCAAGGGATTTTGCATAGCTGCCAGCATTCCTTGATACCCTTCTTCACAAGGCAGGTAACTTTCTCGAAAATGGATATCTGATATATGCAATACATTCATAGGTTTATCTCAATTTCTTTCTGATGATTCCAGTCAACTGGTCTAATAAGAAGACGGTCACAACGACGCCCAACAAAATAATACTTACCTTGCTCCAGGTTCTGGTTTGAATAGCAAAAATCAATGGTGCACCGATCCCGCCGGCACCGACTAACCCTAACGTTGCCGCACTGCGGACCGCAATTTCAAAATGATTCAACGCAAAGGAACTATAGATGGGTGCTAAATAAGGAACCCGCACGAAAAACATCGTTTGCCAAAAGTTGGCACCGACTGCTTGCATCTCTTCCGTCAAGCGCTCATCCATGGCTTCCATTTCTTCCGTGAACAGCTTGCCCAGCATACCGATCTGGTGGACACCGATCGCCATAACCCCAGCGAAAGGTCCCGGACCTACCACACGGACAAAAATAATCGCATAAACTAGCTCTGGAAATGCCCGCAAGATATTGCAGATCATTTTGCCGATCTTCGCGACCCACGGCGCAGAAGACCATAGGTTGGCGGCACTCAGCAAGGTCACCGGTATCGCGCAGACTGTTGCGATCATCGTTCCTAGACAAGCGATCCCGATCGTCAGTAACAATAAGCTCCACAGATCCTCCCCGCTACCGTCGTAAAAGAAAGACCAGTCTGGCTGACTCAGCCCTTGCAGGACATCTCTTCCCATCGCTAAGGAAAAAGTACTCAATCCGGAATAATCCAGCGTCGCTGCGGATAATGCCAGTAAGATAGCAAAGAGTCCCCATAACAGCCAAGTCGTTTTCTTCACTTCTCTGATCATCATAGGAATGACCTCCTTACCCGCTCACTTAGAAAATCAACGATCGCTACCGTTAACAAAATCGTCAAGATAATGATCGAGACCCGTTCATAATTCAACAATGCCAATGAGGCGTTCAAGATGACCCCGATCCCGCCGGCACCAACATATCCTAACACCGTCGAAGCTCGAACATTGACTTCAAAGGCATAAAAAGTATAGCTGGCAAACTGGCTGATGACTTGAGGTATGATCGCCCAAACAGTCACTTGAAATTTATTTGCCCCTACCGCCGCCGCTGCTTCGATTGGCGCAAAATCAATGGTTTCGATCGCTTGGAACATCAGCTGTGAAACCATCCCAAAGGTAAAGACCGCGATGGTCAAAACACCAGTGGCTTCACCGATCCCAAAAATCGCTACGAACAATGCCGCCAACAATAAATTGGGGATCGTCCGCACCAGACCTAAGAGAAAACGCATCGGCACAGAGACCCACCGGCTTTCTGTCACGACTGTCGTCGCCAACAGACTCACCGGTATCGCTGCGACTACTCCTAAAACGGTGCCTAAAAAGGACATCTGCAATGTCTTGATCAAGGGCATCATCAGTTGTGGTAAATAACTAAAATCCGGATGCAAAAAGCGAGCCATGAAAGCCGTCATCTGGCTTCGATTCGACCACACTTGGGCAAAATCAGCCCCCGTGATCCAGGCACTGCTTTGAAAAAAGAGCAGCAATAAAAGAATCAGCAGCAGGTGTTTGTACCAATTAAAATGAACTGTTTCTTTCAGTTTCATCGATTTCTCCTGCCTTTTCTTCAAAAATTGCTTTCCCATAGATTTGTTCTAAACGCTGATCCGTCAAAGCGGCTGCGTTGCCGTCAAAAACGATTGCACCTGCTTTTAAGGCAATGATCCTTGTCGCATACTGACGAGCCAAGGGAATCGAATGCAGATTGATGACAATCGTTTTGCCCATTTCTTGATTGATCTTCTTCAGATCCTCCATCACTTTCTCTGTCGTGATGGGATCTAGCGATGCCACGGGTTCATCTGCTAAAATCACTGGTGCTTGTTGGACCAAGGCACGGGCGATGGATACCCGCTGCTGTTGCCCACCACTCAACTGGTCGCTTCTCGTTTGCAGTTTGTCTGACAAGCCGACAGTCGCTAGTGCTTCTTTCGTTCTTTCGTAGTCTTCTTTCGTAAACAACCCTAAAATACTTTTCCATGTCCCGTAATACCCCAAACGACCAGATAGCACATTCTTTTGGACAGTACTACGTTTGACCAAATTGAAGCTTTGGGAGATCAATCCGATTTGTCGGCGAATCAAGCGCAATTCTTTTTTATTGGCTTTCGTGACTGATTTGCCATCTACCCGGATATCTCCTTCAGTGATTGGCACTAAGCGATTGATCGAGCGCAAAAAGGTACTCTTACCAGCACCGCTCAAACCAATGATTGCCACAAATTCTCCTTGTTCAATCGTTACATCTATGTTCTGTAATCCTTTGACCCCATTCGGGTAGACTTTGGATACATTCTCAAAAGTTATCATCTGTCTTCTCCATTATGTAGGGACCGCGGCAAAGTTTCCCCAATCGGTCACGGTCTATCTCACTAAAAAATGCACTGATACTGCGTATTCCACCTATTCCCCTAGTAAATCGCTGCACATCTCCGTGTCCCGTTATCCTTCTACCGCAATCCCTGATTTTTTACTCTGCTGCTCGTTTAGTATAGTCGCGAATGGTATCGTAAGCAGAATCAGCTGCTTCTTCATACCCTTGGTGTCCCCACAAGCTCATTGCTTCGGCGCCTTCTTCATCGTCTGCCATATTCAAGAACACTTCTTTGATCTGCTCTTTTAGTTCAGCATCCATCGTCGGTTGAACGGCAATGGCGTCATTCGGGATGTCCCCTTCGGTTAAGTAAAGAACTTTTAGATCTTCGAATAAATCGTTATCTGGGAAGCTTGACGCAAAGACATTCCGTGCCCCTTGAAACACAAAGGCGGCATCCATCTGACCATTCAAGACTGCAGTGATCTCACTTGGAATATCGTTCACCGTCGTTAATGTAGCATCCGTCGTTGGATCAACTCCTGCATCTTTCAACTCGGCAACTGGGTAAATATAGCCGCTGGCAGAGTTCGGACTCAATGTAGCGATTTTTTTCCCTTTTAAGTCCGTCAATTCTGTCATATCGCTATCCGCACGTACCAAGATCTCCCCTTTGAAGGTATTGGTTTTTTCGCCTTCTAATGGCAAGCCGGTCTCTGGATCATAGGCACCTAATTGAGAAGTCAAAATCGCTTCTGCTGCATCCATATCTTTGGCTTGAACATAAGCGGCTGGCGGCATGATCCCTAAATCAACTTGTCCAGAAGCCATCGCTTCTACGATCGTCGAATAATCCGTTGCTAACGTTACTTCTACTTCACGGTCTAATTTTTTTGATAAATACTCAGCAAACGGTTTTGCTTTGGCTTGCATCGAGCCGTCATTATTGGTCGGTACGAATTGTACCACCAGCTTTTCTTTTTCGGCTGCGGCACTGCTGTCGCTGCTGCTCCCATTCCCACAGCCGGTCAATGCTGCAACTAACGCAATTCCTAACATCCCTTTAACAATTCGTTTCAATGGCATTTTTTCTCCTCCTAATGGTTTGAAGCTTTCTTACATTCAAATCATACCAAGTATCCCTTCAAAATGAAGTGACACATGTCCTATTTTACCTTATTTTTACATACAATTTACATTAGTTTTTATTTATCGTTCGTGTTGAGTCAAAAGGGGAACTAAGCTATACTTAAAGAAAACCATTCAGGAGTGGCTGATTCCCATGAAAAAAATCGATGATACCGCACGCCTCAGTAATTACATTGACACATACGATCTGCAATCTTATATGGACAATGATTTGTTAGCGATGGCCACTTTGCATTCCTTTGAAAAAGAAGAGCACCTGATTCGAACGGGCACGCCTTCTGAATACTTGTATTTTCTCGTGGAAGGAACCGTGATGGTCTATTCCTTCTCTTCGGATACCCAAACGATTTGTATTGATTACGCCAAGCCGGCTGCACCTTTAGGGGAAGCTTCCTCTTTATGGGAACTCTTGCCGAAAAGCAGTGTCAAAGCCGCTTCTGCTTGCGTCTGCGTCTGCATCCCTTTGAATCGCTACCGCAGCACCTTGCAACAAGACGTCCGCTTTTTGCAAACCATCTGTCAGTTGCTCAGTTCCCGCTTGAATTCGGGGATCAACTTAGCGAATTCATTGACGGAACCTGTAGAGACACGGTTGGCCAAATTTATTCTTGCGCATCAAGAAAACCAACACTTTTCCTTTCAGTTAACCACCTGTGCCGCAATCTTGAATGTCAGCTATCGCCACCTGCTGCGAACCTTTACCAGCTTTCGTGAAGACAAGCTGATCGAAAAACAAAAACAGGGCTATGCAATTCTCGATTTCCCCGCTTTAGAGTCGCTTGCCGGAAATTTAAGCCATGTATAAGGAGCAGCCCATAAGAATGTTCGGATTTTCCCTGAGTACGCGTTCCTGCTGTTGGTCTTGCCCTTAACTAGCGCTGTGACAAGCATTCTCCACCGAAGAAGGCAAGCGAGACCGGCAACTGCGCCTTATTTTCTTACAAAAAACCCGATCCTTGCTGATATTCAGTCGAGGATCGGGTTTCTTTTGCTTATTTTACGATGGCTAAGAAGTCTTCTCCTTGCAAGACATCGGTTTGATTCATATCCATCACATCTAAATATTGCGGCGTATTCGTCACAACGATTGGTGTAATCGTGGATAAGCCGGCAGCTTTGATCGTATCTAGATCAAACTTCACCAACAAATCACCGCGTTTGACTTGATCGTCTTGTTTAACAAAGACCTCAAAGCCTTTGCCATCTAGTTCCACGGTATCCATACCAATATGCATCAAGACTTCTGCTCCATCCGTAGTGGTCAAACCAACAGCATGGCCGGTAGGAAAGAGCGTCGTGATGGTGCCATCTGCCGGCGCATACAAAGCCCCGACGGTCGGTTCGATGGCGATGCCTTTTCCTAATGCACCAGAAGAAAAGACTTGGTCTTTGACTTCTGCTAAGGGAACCACTTTGCCTTCTAACGGACTACTGAGGATCACTCGTTCTTTAGACGAACTATCTGTGGGTGCTGCTGGCTCTTTTGCTGGTGCTGCACTGGCTTCGGTTGCTGGCTGATCTTCAAAACGTAAGAAGAAGGTCAAGACAAACGCGGCGCCAAAAGCGATAGCCGTTCCGATTGAAGCTGCGATCAGACCACTTAGATCTTTCGTATCTTGTGGGATAAAGGAAGGAAGACTTAGTAAGCTGACTAACCCAAAGGTATAGTTTTCGACTTGGCTGAAGCCGATGAAGGCTCCCCCGATGGCACCACTGATACACGCGGCGATAAATGGTTTTTTCAATGGCAAGGTTACCCCATACACCGTCGGTTCTGTGATCCCAAAAATTGAGGTGATCGTTGAAGAAAGGGCCAAGCCTTTCAATTTCACATTTTTTGTCATAAAGAACACTGCTAGCGCTGCACCACCTTGAGAAAGGACAGCTGGCAACAGCATTGGTACCATGGTATCGACACCGGTTTGACTGAGATTCAACATGATGATCGGCACAAAGCCCCAGTGCATGCCAAACATCACAAAGACTTGCCATAAACCACCCATAACAGCACCAGCGATCAGTGGGCTGAAGTGGTAAATGCTGTCGTAAGCACTACCTAACAAGTTTCCTAAAATCGTTCCTAGTGGACCGACGACAATAAAGGTCAATGGCGCCATGATCAAGAAGACCGCTAAAGGTACACAGATGATCTGTAAGAAGCTAGGAATGACTTTTTTAAAGAAACGCTCCACATAGCTTTGTAAAAAGACCGCTAAAATAATCGGAATGACTGAAGACGTATAAGCACTAGCACCAATAATGACCGGTAAGCCTAAGAAACTCAAGGTTTGTCCAGCCAAAGCGGTAATGTCTGGATGAACCAACGCCATCGCTAAGGAAACCGCTAGAAATTCATTGGTGCGAAACTTTTTCGCTGCAGTAAAAGCCAACATCACTGGTAAATAGGTAAACAACCCATCGGCAATCGCATACAATACGGTGTAGACCCCAGAATCAGCTGCTAACCAATTCAAGGTGACTGCCAGCGTCAAGAATCCTTTTAAGACCCCGGCACCTGCCATTGCGCCTAAAAACGGCGTGAAGATCGACGAAATAATATCCACCAGTTGATTCAACAGGTTGCCTTTGTCGCCTTTGCTGTCTGCTTCACCATCGAAGTTCGCTACTCCATTCAATTCACGGTAAACGTCGCTGACATGACTGCCGATCACCACTTGGTATTGTCCGCCGCTTTGAACGACTTGGATCACGTCGTCGTCTTGATTCAAGCGTGCCGTATCCGCTTTGTTCTCATCTTTTAATTTGAAACGCAAGCGGGTCGCACAATGCACCACGCTATTGACATTTTCTTTGCCGCCCACCGCATCGAGGACGCGAACGGCAATTTCTTTATTTGAACTCATTTTTTCAACACTCCTTTTTTAATAAAAAAACCCAGATTGAAAAAACGACCGTCCAACGAGTCTTTTCCTCGCTGACTGTTGTCTTTTCAATCTGGGTATTGCCTGCCTGACAGTAACAATCCGTTAATGATTGAATGTTAATTGGTTTGATCATTGACGACACGTTCGATATGGATCGTTAAGTAGATCATTTCTGATTCACCGATCGATTTGTCGTAGGTTTTGATCAAATATTCGTTGATCCGTTGAACCGTTTGAAACGCTTTAGGGTACTTCGATTGCACAAGGGCAAATAAAAATTCATCTTTTTCCCCCGAAAGTTCATCGCTTAAATAGCGCTGCGCAAAATACTGTAAATGCGTGGTGATCCGTTGATAGTTCAAGGAATCTGGGTTAAAGACTCGTCCATAAAAACGACTGATGATCGCCAATACGTCACGAACGATCTCTACCGCTTGCATCGTGGTTTCCATCGTACCATTTGCTTGTTCGCTATTGACGATATGAAAGGCGATAAAGCCAATTTCCGATTCCGGCAATGAAATCCCGAAGACTTTTTCAAAATAAGCAACGGCATCTGCTGCAACCGCATACTCTTTCGGATAAAATTTGCGGGTCTCAAACAACAATGGATTCGGCAGCTCAATGCCTTCACGTGCCCGAACTAGCGCATAATGGATATGATCGGTCAGTGTCAAATAAATATTTGGCGACAGCTCGATCCCCAATGACGCTTCTGCATCATCCACCACTTGCTTGACGGCTTCGACTTCTTCCACAGGAATGTCTGAAAACAATTGCTGAAACTGATTTGCGGTAAACGTATCCTTTAACACAAATTCTTTTTCGACAAAGGCTTCATCCACTGGATCGCCGACCTTCTTCTTAAACGCAATGCCACGACCCATATAGATCACTTCCTGACCGGCATCATTGGTCGAGATGACGACATTATTATTTAATATTTTCCCAATAACCATCGTTTTCCCTCACTCCAAAATAAAAAAACCTAGAATCTCCCCATTAGCGCGCTACGGTCAATTCTGGTTTTGCCTGCCGAACAGTAACAATCCTTGTAACTGAAAGAATAATAACACACCCCTGTGGCAGATTCAACCCTTTTCAATCAGAATTTCTGCAACGTGCTTTTCCTTTGTTATACCATTGAACAATTCTCCTTGCAACATCCTTCACTATCTAAATTGAGTTGTTTTTTAATAAAAAAAGGAACGGCTCAGCTGCAGCCATTCCTGATGTATCAGAGTTGCTTTCTTTGCTGTCCCATGCGCCGCTCTTTCATAGCCGTGCCTAACGTACCATAGGTGAAGACCGCGATCCCTAGCCAAATAAACGCAAAGGCGGAAAATTGGGCCAGTGAATAGGTTTCGTGAAACAAAAAGATGGCCAACAAAAGCATGATCGTCGGGTTGACGTATTGAATAAACCCAAGCGTAATGTAAGAAACATTTTTCGCGGCTTCCGCAAACAGCAACAGCGGAATAGCCGTCACGATCCCGGCACCCATCAATAAGAGATTGGTTTGCAAGGGATAATTCATAAAGCCGACGCTTGAAAATCCTAAAATATACACGAGCGCAAAGGGAAAAATCACCATCGTCTCGATCGTTAACCCAGTGACGGAACTAATAGGGATTCTTTTTTTGATCAAGCCATACGTACTAAAGGAAAAGGCCATGATCAGTGAGGCATAAGGAATCGTTCCTGTTTGAATCGACAATAAGATTACCCCGATACTTGCCAGCAGACACGCCAGCATGCCAGTACGACTAAGTCGTTCCTTCAAAAAAACGGTTGCTAACAAGACATTGACTAGCGGATTGATGTAATAGCCTAAGCTGGCTTGCATCACGTGGCCCGCACTCACCGCGAAGATAAAAGTGAACCAGTTGATGGAAATCAGCACAGACGCTAAAACGATCAGTCCAGCAAATGCTTTGTTCTTCCACAGCAGACGCGCTTCTTGTAAAAATTGCGTTTTCTTCCCGGAAAGCACGATAAACAACACCATAAAAACAAAGGACCACACGATTCGGTAGCACATCGTGGCTAACGGGGAAACCCCAACGATTATTTTCCAATATAGTGTGACCAAGCCCCATAATACATAGGCAGACAACCCAAAATAAACGCCTTTATTCTTCATTTTATCCCTGATTTTTTTCCTTGAAAGCAAGTCTTTCCTGAAAAAAAATACTCCTCCTAAACCATAAGTTATCTTATTATATCGAATTTTTTGGTTTTTCATAGAGTTTCATGAAATAAATCAAGAAAAGCACCCTTCAAAGAAAGGTGCCCCTCTTTATTCCAGCGGTTCTTCCGCACCTTCCAGCCACACGGCTTCTGGTTTCTGATCTCGAATCAAAAATAGCCCCGTTGCAAACAGCAGACCAGAAGCGATCGTCATCAATAAGAAAGAAACATTCATCCCATGAAGCAGTGCACTCGTCCCCGTTAAGGTCGTGCTGTTTTGCGCCACACTATTCATGATCCCGACAAATAATGCTGTACCGATAGCGCCTGCCACCGTTCGCAAAGAAGTCAATAATGCTGTTCCATGCGCCGTCAACTGCGGCGGAATATTTTTATTTCCCCACGTCACGAAGGGCATCAACAAACAGCCTGTGGCGGCACAGCGCAGCATGTTCAAAACCACTGCTACCCAAATACCCGTGTGCATATGGATAAAATACATGCCGATGTTGCTCAAGACCAGTGAGCCGCCGCCAAAAAGCGTCAACAGACGGATGCCGACTTTGTCATAGATTCGCCCAGCCACGGGACTTAAGAAAGCCGAGACCAGAGAGCCTGGCAAAACGACTAATCCCGAGATCGTCGCTGATTTGCCTAAAATCGACTGCACGTATAGCGGCATCAGCATCGCCGAACCCATCAAGACCAAGTAAAGCATGATACTGCCAAAGACACTGATGGCATACTCTTTTGTTTTTAAGACCCGCAGATCCAAAAATGGAGTTTCCGCTCTTAACTGACGGAAGACAAAGAAGATCCCTGCTACCAAACCGAGCCCTAAGGTTCCTAAAACGGGTAAGCTGAAAAAGCCATAGCTGCCGATATTGCCAAAGCCTAAAGTAATCCCACCAAAGGCGAAGGCACTCAAAACAAAAGAGGTCTGATCAAATTTGCTGTTGCTTACTGGCAACACATCATCAAAAACCTTTATGGCCCAAATCAATGAGATCAAAACAATCACGGCAACGATATAAAAAATTGCATGCCAGTTCAACCGGTCCACGATCAGCCCGGCGATCGTCGGTGCGATCACGGGTGCCGCGGTGATTGAGAGTCCATACCAGCCCATCACGACACCGATGCGATTGATCGGATAGATCGATAAGAGGATCACTTGTGCCATCGCGGTCAAGATTCCATTGCCTACGGCCTGCAAAATACGAGCAAGCATCATGACTAGAAAATTGGGTGCTGTGGCACAAAGCAGCAAACCCACCAGAGCGATTCCTAATGCAGCGAGATAGAGCTTCTTGGTTGGCACACGATTCATAAGATATGCCGTCAAGGGCATAACGATCGCCATTGCCAAAGAATACCCGCTAGTCAGCCATTGGCCCGTAGTGACGGAAATCTGCAAGTCATTGACGATGGCGGGTAAAGCCGTCGTCAATGCGGTCGCCAACATGGATACGGCAATACATGTAATCATTAAATTAATAAAAATCAGCGTCCGCTGACGTTCCGTTCGTTGGACTGTTTCACTCAATCAATGTCCGCCTCCTTCTCAAGATAAAACTGTTCGATTTTTGCTAAGGCTTGACCAAAGGCTTGTTTTTCTTCTGCCGTCAAATAGGTCAACATTTCTTGGTGCGCCTTGCTGCGTTTTTCTTTCATTCGCTGTGCCTCTTCCTTGCCTGCTTCTGTCAGCGAAATCAAATGGCTGCGTTTATCTTTCGGATCGACTTCTTTTTGGATCAGCCCTTTTTCAGCCAGTTTCTTTAGTAGTTCGCCAGTGGATGTCGAACGAATCGCTAAATACGCGGCGAGATCTTTTTGGGTCAACGTGCCTTTTTCGTCCAATACCAGCAAACAATTGAACTGCCCCCGTCCCGGCATAAAGCGTCCATACTTTTGTTCCGCATACCGCCGATTTAATTTATACACTTCAAACAATCGTTCCACGATTTCTTGTTCGGAAACCATCGACCTTCAGCTCCTTTCGCCTCTTCACTATTTAGATAGGTACCTAGTTAAAAGTCCGCTCTCCATTTTACATAGGTACCTATCTATTGTCAAGTAAGGATTGACAATAGAGCGGGTACAGCAACCAAAAACAAAAAAAGCATTGAAACTTACGCTTCAATACTTTCCTCGTGGTTCTTTTTCTCCGCAAACTCTGCCAGCAGTTGCCGAACTTCATCCGTTGATTTGGTATTCATCAATTTTGCTCGCAAATCACTGGCTCCTGGGAAGCCTTTGACATAGATTTTAAAGAAACGATGCAATCCTGCGATCGAGCGTGGCACCATTTTGGCGTAATGATCCTGTAAGTCTAATTGCAGCTGTAGCAAGCCTAATAGCTCTTCTGAGGTATGCTCTTTCGGTTCTTTTTCAAAGGCATAGGGATTCTTGAAAATACCCCGACCGATCATGATTCCGTCTACGCCATATTTTTCTGCTAGCTCTAAACCTTTGGTACGATCAGGGATATCGCCGTTGATCGTCAGCTTCGTTTGTGGGGCGATTCTATCCCGCAAGGCAACCACTTCAGGAATCAATTCCCAATGGGCATCGACCTTGCTCATTTCTTTACGGGTTCGCAAATGGATCGAAAGGTTGGCAATATCCTGTTGTAGGACATGGGTCAACCAGGCTTCCATTTCCCCTAGTTCGGTATAGCCCAAACGCGTCTTGACGCTGACCGGCAAGCCGCCAGCTTTGGCTGCTTGGATCAGCTCAGCAGCAACTTCTGGTCGCAAGATTAAGCCGCTGCCTTTGCCTCGTCCGGCAACGTTTGGCACTGGACAGCCCATATTTAAGTCAATCCCTTTAAAGCCCATCTCGGCTAATCCGATACTCATTTCACGGAAATACTCTGGCTTGTCTCCCCAAATGTGGGCTACCATCGGTTGCTCATCTTCGGTGAAGACTAAACGTCCCCGCACACTGTCGCGTCCTTCTGGATGACAGTAACTATCGGAGTTGGTAAATTCCGTAAAGAAAACATCTGGTGCGCCGGCAGCTTGAACGACATGCCGAAAAACGACATCGGTGACATCTTCCATTGGTGCTAGAATAAAAAAAGGCTTCGGCAATTCAGCCCAAAAATTTGTTGTCATGATTTACGCTCCATTTCTTTGTCCAAGGATCTTATTTTATGACCCCACTTGCAAAACAAACCCCATTATACTAAGAATGCGTCAAAGAAGCAAAAGAGCAAGACGACACCCGCCGGTGCTTCGCCTTGCTCTTTTGCAACAGACGCTTAATACTGCCGAATAACTGGTGGTTCGTAAGCTTGAATAAAGACTTCCAGCTCCTGGGTTGTTTGCGCAAAACCGATTTTTTCGCGATCGGCCTGCGTCAAGAACTCATTTTCCACCATGTTGTCATACAAGGCTCTCGTTGCGCGGTAAAAGTTGTTCACATCATAAAAAGCACAAGGATTCGGGTTTTGACCGATTCTTGACCACGAGATCATCTCCGTGATTTCTTCCAGCGTCCCGGGACCACCTGGCAGTGCGACAAACGCCTGCGACAATTCGAACATTTTTCGTTTTCTTTCTGACATCGTCTCGACGACATGGAGTTCGGTCAATCCAGGATGTGCTAGTTCCCGATCTTTTAAAAAGGTTGGGATCACCCCGATCACCTGACCGCCATTTTCTAAGACAGCATCTGCCAGCACGCCCATCAAGCCCGCTTTTCCGCCGCCATAGACCAGCGTATTTTGCCGTGAAGCGATCCACTGCCCCAATTCTTGGGCGGCTGTTGCAAAACTAGGTTCATTACCGACACTGGCACCACAATAGACTGCAATTTTCATAAAACTCTCCATCATCCTTCTCAATCATTTTGAAATAGTATATCATGATTCTGATAAAGGTTCTGGGAAAGGATGGAAAAAAAATTATGAACATTGAGGAATATCAACGATTTATCAGTGACTTCTACAAAGCCCGCAACTGGTATCAATATGATCCGTTTATTCGGGCGAATTTTTTAGCAGAAGAAGTCGGGGAAGTGAGCCGTGCCATTCGGACATTGGAGATTGGCCGTGACCGTCCCGATGAACAAGAAGGCTTGCCGGAAGAAAAACTGGCAAATCTGACGGAAGAATTGGGCGATGTACTGGATAACTTATTTATTCTCGCCGATAAATACGATATTTCTCTGGAAACAATCATGCAAAAACACAAAGAAAAGCTTTTGTCTCGCTATCAAATGAACCAAGAGACAGAAAAAAACAGCTAACGGGCTACTTGTTGCGTAACGGGCAGCGGCAAAGGTTGCTTTTCCCAAATACAAAAAACCAACGTTTCTGTGGTCAATCGGCCAGTGAAACGTTGATTTTCTTCTATTATATAAAAAGTTGGTTCTCCTTTTTATGGGAATAGGAGGTGTTTATTGTGCCATTTGCTCTACCAGTTCTTCCAAACCAGTCAAGGCTTGGTAGCCGTAGCCAAAGAGATAATTGTAGTCCATGCTGTAGACTTGTTTGTTTTTGATGGCTTTCATGCTAGAGAGTTTGTCGTTTTTGTATAAGCCTTCAATGATTTCTTGGCCGGAAACACTGCCTTCGATCGTTGACCAGTCGCCGACGATCAAGACATCGGGATCCGTTTCGATCAAAGTTTCGACACTGACTTCCCCTGAATAGTCTTGAAACACATTGTTCAGTTTGATCATATCAAAGTTGCTATTGAAAAAAGACTCATCTTGAGCGGCATAGACACTGACAACACTAGGATCAGACATAAAGAGATGGGCAAAGGTTTGCTCTTCTTTGTCTGCTACTTTTTCTTCCAAGGCACTCTGACGATCCTTTAATTCTTTTTCAAAAGCAGCGGCTGCCTCAGGGACATTGAAGAGCTTACCAAGGTTTTCAATGTCTTGATAAACAGAATCAAACGTCGCCCCAGTGACAGAGGTTTCTTGGACATAAGTCGGAATGCCCATCTCGTTCAAGGAATCAACGGTGCCGACGCCCCAATCTTGGTTATCGAAAAGTCCCCCGCGGCCAAAAATCAAATCTGGATCCACACTTAAGGCTGTTTCTTTACTGATATAGTCGCTGCCCAGGTCGTTGAGTTCTGCGTAATCAGCAGCAACTTCCTCATCAGCGGCACCAAAGGTTGCACCGACACCCGCAATCTGATCCTTGAGGCCGAGATGCAGCAGCAATTCCGCTGCTGGTCGTGTGTTGGCAACGACTTTTTTTGGTGCCTCATTAAAGGTTTGATCCTTGGCGGTCCATTGCGTGCCGCCTTCTGCTTTGGTGTAGTTGCTGATGGTTAAGGGATACGTACTTTCTGCCTGTGAGGAAGAAGCCGAAGTTCCTTCATCCTTCGTATTGCCGCAAGCGCTTAATGTAAAGACTGCCAATCCTACCCCAATCATTTTTCCCCATTTATTCATCTGTTTGCTCCTTTTCAAAATAATAATGAAACCCTAATCCGCTTGTGATCGGATGATGGTAAATACTGCATTTCACGCCATAGATTTCTTCGATCAGTTCTTCTGTCAGCAGCGTTTCTGGTTCGCCATACCCTACGACCCGACCATCTTTTAAGGCATAGATAATGTCGCAATAGTTGGCTGCTTGTTCCAAATTATGCAGCGCCGCCAACAAGCCAATCTTCAGATGCTTGACGGTCTCTAAGATTTCCAGCTGGTAACGGATATCCAAATGATTGGTCGGCTCATCGAGAATCATAAATTTCGGTTCTTGGGTGATGGCACGAGCAAGGACGACCCGCTGTTTTTCGCCTCCTGATAATGAGAGGTAGCTGCGTTTTCTGTAGGCACTTAGCCCTGTTTTGGCTAAGGCTTCGGTGACCAGTTCATGGTCGGCTTTGGTGTCTTGTTCCAACAACCCCTTGTGGGGCGTGCGGCCTAAAAGCACCATCTGTTCTACTGTTAAATCAAAGCTCAACTCATTGAATTGACTGACGACGCTGACTTGCTGGGCGACTTTTTTTTCGGAACTTTTCAAAATATTCGTCTCACCCAGATAAATTTCGCCGCTGTCTGGTTTCAACGTTTTGTAGATGGCTTTTAACAACGTGGACTTCCCACTGCCATTAGACCCAATCAAACCGACAAATTGCCCTTGTGCGGTTTGGACGGAGATGTCTTTTAGAATCTGCTGATCCCCGATCGTCAGATTGAGCTTTTCAACTGCCAATTTCATCTCGTCACCCCCCAAAGTTGTATTGTCGTTTGACAATGATATAGATAAAGATCGGTGCGCCAATCAGCGCTGTAATGATCCCGATCGGCAGTTCGACTCCTTGCAGGGTCGAGCGGGCGATCACATCCGCCCAAATCAAAAACAACGCGCCTGTCAAAGCGGTCAAAGGCATCAACAGGCGATGATCCGAGCCGCTGACTCCACGTACGATATGAGGAATGATCAAGCCGACAAAGCCGATCATCCCAGAATTCGCAACGATGATACTAGTTAATAGCGCTGCTAGCAGCATGTAAAAACGCCGATAGAAGGTCAGCTTGACCCCTAAGGTGGAAGCAACTTCATCCCCCAGCAAAAGCGTATTCAAAACACGGTATTGCGTCAGGAAGAACAGCGTGATCAAAGAAACCAGAACCACGATAAAGCCCAATTTGTTCCAAGAAGCCGAGGCTAGGCTGCCCATCGACCAAAACGCTACGGTCTTCATCCCTTCTGCATTGCTAGCCAGATAGATGATCAAGTTTGAAACAGAGCTACATAAGGCACTGACGATCGTCCCCGACAGCACAAGTTTTGTGGAAGTCATTTTCCCACCGATACTGGCAAGCAGCAGCACCAAAATAGTCGCAATCCCCGCTCCTGCAAAGGCGCCAAACGATAAGCCCAGCTGCAAGACTAGCGCCGAGCCGCCAAAACCGACTAAGATGGCAAAGGTCGCCCCTAAGGATGCGCCGGAAGAGATCCCTAGGATATATGGATCTGCCAGCGGATTTTGGACCACTGCCTGCATCACTGCCCCGCTGATCGCTAACCCCATCCCCACAAAAATAGAAAGCAAGACCCGCGGTGCCCGAACAAACCAGACGATATTGATGTTTGCGTCTGAAATGCCTGAAAGATCACCAACCAACCCGTGGCTGATTTTATAGAAGAGAATTTGGTAAACTTCGCCAAGGGTGATATTGGCTTGTCCGTTTGCCAAAGCAACTCCTGCAGATAAGAGAATGGCGACAACTAAAACACAGCAAATGATTGTCGACACCATCCAACGATTTGATTTAATCAACCCTACCGACATGTGATTCTCCTTTATTCAGCACGAACTCCTCTGATTTCACAGCAAAAACAACCTGAGTGTTGCCTCGCCGCCATCATAAAAGAAGCATCTGTGCGTTTTTTCGCTTATAAAAGTTCTTCTCATGAAAAGCGCCAAAGCCATGTGCTACTTTGACATCTATTTGCAAATGAGAATCACTCTCAATGAATAGAGTCATTATAAGGAACCTTTTGTGAAATGTAAATAATTTTCTGAAAATTTCCTTAAATAAGAGTTATTCTAATGTTCGTGATTGATTGGGCATTTTCCTTTCCATTGACCTATCGAAAACACGGTACCCGTGAAGAAGCAAATTCTTCGGCAAAATAATCCAGTTTTTTTAATGATGAAAAAAGACAGACTTCATTTCGTACGAAGTCTGTCTCCAGTCTGAAGCCTATGCTTAGGCAGGCTTGTTCTTGCTAGCTTCCCTTTGTTAGCACGTGAAACCTATGCGTTGCCAAGGATTTGCTGATTCAACGAAATCATCTCCAAAAGACCTTGAGCGGCTTCACTGCCTTTATTGCCGGCTTTGGTTCCCGCTCGTTCAACGGCTTGTTCAATCGTTTCAGTCGTCAATACACCAAACATGATCGGAATGTCGGCATTCAGACCAATTTGGGCTACGCCTTTCGCCACTTCGTTTGAGATCAATTCATAGTGGGTCGTTGCTCCGCGAATCAAGGCACCTAATGTCACGATCCCATCGTATTGTTTGTGGTCAACGATTTTTTTGGTAATATACGGAATCTCATAAGCACCTGGTACCCAATACACATCGATGTTTTCTGCTTTGACTCCATGACGCACCAAATTGTCTTTGGCGCCTTCCACTAACTTGGAAGTGATAAACTCGTTGAATCGTGAAACCACGATCCCTACTTTGACTGCCTCTCCCTGAAACGTTCCTTCAAATACTGTCATCGCTCATTCTCCTTTGGTTGATTAAATAGATAGGTAATGGTGAAACTTTTCTTTCTTCGTTTTCAAATAGCTGCTGTTTTCTTTATGCACAGGCATCTCCAGCGGTACCCGTGCTACTACCTTGATCCCTAAGCTTTCTAATTCCTTCACCTTGTCAGGGTTGTTGGTCATCAGTTGAATCTCCTGCACTTCTAAGGAACGTAAAACATCGGCAGCAAACGTGTAATGACGGGCATCTGCTGCAAACCCTAATGCAATATTTGCTTCATACGTATCCATGCCTTGTTCCTGCAGCTGGTAGGCACGGAGCTTGTTCCGCAAGCCAATACCGCGGCCTTCTTGGCGTAGATACAAAATCGCACCACGGCCTTTTGCCTCGATCTGCCGCATCGCTTCTTGCAGCTGTTCGCCACAATCACAGCGATGAGAGCCGAAGACGTCGCCTGTTAAACACTCTGAATGGATCCGTAGTAACAGCGGCTCGGTAGTATGTTGAATCTCGCCTTTGGCTAGTAAAAGGTGTTCATTGCCGAATTCATCTTCAAATAAGGTCAATTGGAACGCCCCATAAGCCGTTGGCAGATCCACCGTGATAGGTGCAGTTCCTCGTAGATATTCCGCCAACTCATCAATGGTCAAAAACGGCAGCTGCCATTTTTCTGCTAATTTTTTCAATTCTGGGACCCGAGCCATCGTGCCATCTTCATTTAAAATCTCACAAATGTAGGCTGCTTCCACGCTGCCAGCAAGCTTTGCTAAATCCACAGCCGCTTCTGTATGTCCTCTGCGTTCCAACACGCCGCCAGGTTGAGCGGTCAATGGGAAGATATGGCCAGGGCGATAAAAATCCGCAGCCTGTGACGCAGGATCAGCCAACTTTTCAATCGTCACTGCCCGGTCTTTCGCAGAAATTCCTGTACTCGTCGTCACGTGATCGACACTGATGGTAAACGCGGTGCCAAAGGCATCCGTATTATTGGCGGTCATCTCAGGCAATGCCAGCTTTTCAGCGATCGCTTGTGAGATGGGTGCACAGATCAAGCCGCGGCCATAAGTCGCCATAAAATTGACAGATTCTGGCGTTGCGTATTCAGCGATCCCAATCAAATCTCCTTCTGATTCCCGATTTTCATCGTCGGCGACAATCACTAAGCCGCCCTTTTTTAACCATTCCACTGCTTGTTCTACTTTATGCATCGTCTGCCTTCTTTCATTTTCGTTGGTATTTGACATATTTCCCGATCATATCCGTCTCGATATTGACCCACTCCCCTTGTTTCAACTGCCCCAGCGTCGTCTGGTCTTTGGAATGGGGGATCAAGCTAACGGAAAATGCCTGTGCCGTCGTCTGGGTAACCGTCAAACTGACGCCATTGATCGCAATCGACCCTTGCGGAATGATTTCCCCTTGCACACTGACAGGATAAGCAAACGTCAAGATCAAGGCATTTTCCAACTGCTTTTTCTGGATCAAACGGGTCGTTACATCAATGTGGCCAGCGACAAAGTGGCCTTCAAAGCGCTGCGTTGCTGCCATCGCTCGCTCCAAATTGACTTCGGCACCTACCGAGAGTTGTTTAAAGGTCGTTCGTTGAAAGGTTTCCGGCATGATATCCACCGTAAACGTCGTCGTTTGTTTGGCGATCGCCGTCAAACACGTACCATTGATCGCCATACTGTCTCCAATCTGGTAATCCGCCAGCAAGCCTTCCGACGCACTGCAGGTTAGCTGGATCGTGCGGCTTTGCTTGCGGATCTCTTTGATGCGGCCTTTTTCCTGAATCAATCCTGTGAACATTCCTCTTGTCTCCTTCCTCGGATGCAAACATCTTCCCCAACTGCTGTCACCGTCACCTCTGTTAGCTGCTGCAGCTGTTTCGGGGTACGTTCACTAGTAAAACTTGCGAGACTATTGCCCCCAAGAAACTTTGGCGCCACATAGGTAATGCTTTCTTGCCACAGTCCGCTGGCTAAAAAGGCATCATGGATCGCAGCGCCTCCCTCCACGTAAAGCGATTGGACCTGTCGTGTGGCAAGCTCCTTCAACAATGCAGCGATCGTCAACTCTTCCAGCTGGATCACTGAGACATGCGCTGGCAAATCACTGACAGCTGCCTGCTGCGTAAAAATCCACACAGGTGCCGAATCGTCGGCAAACAGTGCCAATTGGGGTTGCGACAGCGTTCGTCCCCGACGGTCTACCACGATGCGAATCGGCGGAAAGCTGGTTTCAATCGTGGTCAATAAGGTGGGATCATCTGTCAACACCGTCTGACTGCCCACTAAGATCCCTTGGTAGTCCCCACGTTCTTGATGAACGTTTTGCCAAACCGCTGAACCAGTGATCGCATTGCGGGTCTGCGCATCATGAGCGATCCGACCATCTAAAGTGATCGCTTGCTTCAATGCCACGTAAGGTAGCTGATGCTGATGGTAAAAATTATAGTGTGGATTCAAACGGCGCACTTCTGTTTCTTCGATACCCACCAACACTTCGATGCCCTGATTTTCTAAAAAGCGCTTGCCTTGTCCAGCCACGATCGGGTTAGGGTCTAACTGGCCGACGACTACTTTTTTGATGCCGCTGTCGATGATCAGCTGGGTGCAAGGCGGCTGTTTTCCTTGATGGTTGCAAGGTTCTAACGTCACGTATAAAGTCGAATTGATTAGGTCTTCGGAGGAATGGCATTGTTCGATGGCGTTTCGTTCCGCATGGGGCTGCCCATAGACTAAGTGAGCCCCTTTGGCAATGACCCGTTGCTCTTTGACGATCACAGCGCCCACTAGCGGATTGGTAAAGGTTTGGTAACGCCCTTTTTTGGCTTCTGCGATCGCCAAACGCATGTATTCGTTATGCATCTTCCTTCCTCCTTTCAATAAAAAAATGCCTCGTGAGAATCTCACGAGGCATAGACAAACAAGACCGGCAAAAAATCAATTTTAGACGCACTGCGCCCCTTGAAATTTTGTGGTTTTTCTTCTCCCATCCAGACTTTCACTGTCGGTGCCAGATTCACACTGGCTCCACCGCATAGCTATGCGGGTCACGGACTTCAAGCATTGTACTTGTCACCGTCGGTCGGGAATTACACCCTGCCCCGAAGAATACTATTCAATTCATGTGCATTTTAGCCCGACCATTTTTGTTTGTCAATAGGCCTGATTACAAGCCAATAGGAATTCCTCTTGGCTTTTTCTTTTGGCAATCCCAAAGAAGCGACAGCAGAAATCCCTTGTCGTTCCGCCATTTTCCTAAGCTGCAGCAAGGCGATTTTGCCTGTAAAAAAATACGAGAAAACCTAGGTTAAATATTTTTTCTCGAACGAAGCCATTTATCGAACTCCGTCACGAGTAAGACGACCATCCCAGAAGCTGCTGAGATGACCCAGCCGATCAAGGACATGTCCTCCGTATGAAAGGCGCTTTGCATAAATGGAACATAGGTCAATAACAGTTGCAGAACCAGCATTACACCAATGATCACGAACGCTTTTGGATTGGTGAAGGAAGCTTTAGAAAACGCTGGTGCACTGGTACGGATGTTGAACAAATAGAAAATCTTACTCAAGACCACGATATTGACCATCATGGTACTGGCAACGGCTTCGCTGACGCCTTGCAGCAAGAGCCAGTCATGAGCGATCAAACTGATGACTGCCATCAAGATCGACACATACGCCATCTGCCAAATATCGTGACGATTCAACAATTTATTGCCTGTCTTTCGCGGCTTGCGGCTCATGATCCCAGACTCTGCTGGTTCAAAGATAAACGCAAACTGGATCGTAATAGCAGAAACCATGTTGATCCACAGCAGTTGTGTCGCCTGCAGCGGCAATTCTTTTTGCATCATGATCGTAAAGGCAATGATCAGCCCTTCGGCAAAAGATGTCGGCAACAGAAACAGAATGCTCTTTTTGATGTTGTCATAGATCCTGCGTCCTTCGCGAATCGCTAAGGACATGGTACCGAAATTGTCATCGGTCAAGATCATATCAGCAGAATCTTTGGCTACATCCGTGCCGCTGATCCCCATCGCTACACCGATATCCGCCCGCTTCAACGCCGGGGCATCGTTAACGCCGTCCCCTGTCATCGCCGTGACTTTGCCTTTGGCTTGTAGCGCTTTGATAATGTCCAATTTATTTTTCGGCGTGGTTCGTGCAAAGACTTGATTCGTCAAGGCAGCATCTTGAAATTCAGCTTCACTCATCTGATCCAACTCGGCACCTGTCACGACGTGAATCTCATCCGCTAAGCCAAGCTTTTCCCCAATCGCTTTGGCGGTCAGAGGGTGATCCCCAGTAATCATTTTCACTTGAACACCGGCTTGGTTCATTTCCTTCAGGGAGGCAATCACTTCTTCTCGCGGCGGATCGATGATCCCGGCGATCCCTAGTAATTGTAGCCCTTGCTCAAAAATCGTTTCATCAATGTGATCAATCGAAACTTTCTGATAGCCCACCGCTACCACTCGTTTGCCTTCTGCCGACAAGCGGCGAACATGACCTGTCCAATAGGCTTCATTAGAAGGTGCCGCTTGTTTTTGCACCATTTCAAACAATTTATCTGGGGAGCCTTTAACAAATAGCAAGCGTTCCCCCGCAGGGTTTGCCACTAGTTTCGCCATGTAGCGGTTGTCCGAATCAAAGGGCAGCATATCCAGCTCTTGGTAAGCAGGTGCTTGCGGATAGGCAAATTGCTTATGATACAGCGTCAAAAAGGAGCCGTCTGTTGGTTCCCCATTGATCGTCCAGTGATTTCCTTCTGGCACCAATACCGTATCGTTGGCTTCGTAGCCAGCTTCCAAAAACAACTGCAAGATGTCTTGCGTGCGAACGTCCTCCTGCTTTGGACGAATCACGCCCACCGGCGCATAGCCGTCACCCGTCACTTCATATTCCTGCTCAGCCAATACGATGTCTTTGACCGTCATTTCATTTTTGGTCAGGGTACCGGTCTTATCCGTCGCGATCACATCCACTGAGCCTAGCGTTTCAACCGCCGGCAGTGTTTTGATGATGGTGTGCTTGTTTTTTGCCATGTCGCTGACACCCATCGCCAAAACCACCGATGTCGTTGCTGGCAATCCTTCTGGGATCGAGCCGACGATCATGGTGACGACGGCTAAGGACAAGACAGAGATCGCGTAGGTTTGCTGGAACAAACTGACGATAAACAGCAAGACCGCCACGCCCATGATCACATAGGTGATGCCTTTCCCCAGCCCATCGATTTCTTTCATCAACGGCGTTTTTCGTTCTTCCGTTTGATTGACTTCTGTGGAGATTTTCCCGATCTCAGTCGTGGCGCCGGTAGCGATCACGATTCCTTTCCCGCTTCCTGACGTCACGGAAGTCGAAGCAAACGCCAAATTCCGTTGTTCTGCTAATGGGGTTGCTTCATCCACTAAGGCATCTGTTATTTTTTCCACCGAATCGGCTTCACCAGTCAAGGCGGATTCTTGGATACGCAAGTTGTCGGCTTCGATGATCCGCAGATCCGCAGGCACATTGTCACCGGCTTCTAAGAATACAACATCCCCCGGAACGACTTCGGCAGCTGGAATGTCTTGCCGAATCCCATTCCGATAGACCGTGGCTTCTGCTGATAGCATCTCTTTGATCCGCTCTAACGCATCGGAAGCATTTGCTTCTTGGTAATAACCGATCAACGCATTGACCAGTACGACGATGCCAATGATCACGGCATCAGAGAAATGCCCCATCAGCAGCGTTAAGATGGCGGAGAAAATCAAAATGTAGATGATCGTGTTATGGAATTGCCGCAGCAGCAACCGCCACTTGGCGGTTTTTTTAATCGCTAATTGGTTCAATCCGTAGGTTTCTAACCGCTCGGTTACTTGCGCCTCAGTCAATCCCTGATCGATAGAGGGCACCTGATACTGTTCGATTGTTTCTGACACTGATAATTGAAACTCTTTTTTATTCATTTATTCTTCTTCCTTTTCTTTTTTCATTGATGGATAACGCAAATAAGCCCCTTATTTAGAAACTACTCCTAAATAACGCGCTGTTGTTGGTCTCCTATTCAATTAAAAAGTAAGGCAAGTCAAAATAGTGTTTCTGCTCACCGTCACTCGAGTCGCTTGACATTCGTTTACCACCCCCTCTAAAGTTAGCAATAAGCGTAACAAACTATTTTTCCAAAGTCAAGAGTCATCGCTTTCATAGCAATGAAGGGGCATCTCAAAGTTTTACGAAAAAAAAGCCGCACGACAACGATTCGCTGCCGTGCAGTTCCTTCAGTACATTCTCTTCAAGCCCAAAGGCACGCCTTAAAGCTGATCCAGTGCCTCGCTGATCGGTGTTTCTCCTGCTTGGACTTTGATGACTTTTTGATAAGTTGCTGGACGTTCCAGCATTTCACCTAACAAGACGGCGACATCCTCGATCGGGATCGCACCAGAGGTCGTTTCACTGATCTCGATCAAACTAGATCCTGGTGTTTCTTTCAACGCACCCGGCTGCAAAATCGTATAGTCTAGTGCGGTATTGTCGATCAGCCAGCGATCAGAGAAAAATTTGGCGATCGTGTAATCCATCAATGACGCCATGCCTTCCCTTTGCCACTGTTCAGGTTCTAAGGCATAGGCTGAGCTAAGGTGGATGTAGCGCTTGATTCCTTTTGATTCAGCGGCTTGCATCACTTTGACCGCACCATACAGATCAGATTGCAGCAAGTCTTTGCCTCGGGAACCCGCCACGAAGTATACCGCTTCCGCATCTGCGAATTTGGCCGCCATCTCTTCCGGTTCCGTGTGTAAATCAAAGAACACGGGCTTGATATTCTCCGTTTCTGTGATTTTCTCACTGCTGCGCGCACCAGCATAAACGATGTGTCCTTGTTTTTCTAGAAAGGCGATCAATTTTTGGCCCACCCGTCCGGTAGCACCAACGACAAAAATCTTCATTTTCTTTACTCCTCTCGACTCTTTTTCCAACTCTTGCTAGTATCATCGTAGGACAAAAACCTAGATCCAACAACTATTCTGTTTCTAAACGAAGGAGAAAAAGGCACAGCACAAACCAATTCTTGCTATTTTTCCCCATAGAAACCCATGTTTTTAAAAAAACACCCAAAAAAATGAAAAAAATTTTCTCAAACGATTGACAAAGCCTTGACTCTTTTGTAGACTAGGTAGAAATAATTTAAATATTTAGAAAATTCCAAATAAAGAAAAGGACGGTGGCGTATATGACCCGCACCAATGTTAGCAAACGAATTATTTTATTATTATAGCCGGGACTGTTTGATTTATACATTCAAAGAGTCCCTATTCACATTGCATCCAAAAAGAAGATCAACTTCTTGAGATGGAGTGTTTTTTTATACCCATTTTCAAGGAAGCGGCCTTTTGCAGGCTGACACATTGATGTCAGATAGATCCGAAAACGCTCGTTGAACAACTGCTGCCGATTCCCCACGGTTATGCACTGCACTTATTCTAAAGACCCCTTCTGTTTGAACACTTGATTGGTCATGCAGAAAAAGGAAGGATGATTTTTTCTTATGAAAACCGTCAACACGATCGCTGCTTTTGTAAACAAGTATTTGATCTATATCATGATTTTATTGATGATCGTCTCTTATTTTTTCCCGCAACCCTTCTTATGGATTCCGCCTCGTACAACGATTCTTCTGAGCATCATCATGTTTTGTATGGGGATGACTTTAAACGTTGCTGCTTTTAAAATGGTCGTCTTACAGCCTAAAGCATTCATCTTAGGAGTGCTTTTCCAGTTCACCATCAGTCCTTTGGTTGCTTACGGCTTAGCGCAGCTGTTTGGTCTTTCTTCCGGTTTGATCATCGGGTTTGTCCTACTAGGTTGCGTTTCTGGTGGAACCGCCAGCAATGTCATGACCTTTATCGGCAAAGGCGATGTCGCCCTCACCGTTTCCATGACCACGGTATCGACCTTGTTAGCGACCGTCGTTACCCCCTTTTTGGTTTACATCTTGGCTGGTCAGTATACTGAGATCTCCTTCTGGGAAATGCTCTTGTCTGTATTGCAGATGGTGCTTTTGCCGATCATTTTAGGGGTGATCGTCCACAAACTCATTGCCAAGCACATCGAGCGATTTCTGCAATCATTTGTGTTGATTTCTTCCGTTAGTATCTTATTGATCGTTGCCGGAACTGTCGCTCGCAACGGTGCCGTCATCGTCCAATCTGGCTTGATCGTGATTTTCTTAGTCTTGCTCCATAACTTGATCGGCTACGGTGCAGGCTATGGTCTGAGCCGTGTGATGGGCGTCAGTGCCACCCAAGCCAAATCCATCATGTTTCAATTAGGAATGAAAAATACCGGCCTAGCGATCTCGTTAGCCAATGCCCACTTTGCCGCCATTGCTGCAGCCGTTACCCCTGCCGCAGTCGGCATGGTGATCCATCAAATTACCGGACCAATTTTAGCCAATCTCGTGGCCAAGAAAGAAGGAAAACAGTATGAGTCAAAGTATCTTTTTGCCAAACTACACAATCGGGGCGGACGCCTACGAAAAAGTAAATGAGATCGTAAAACCATACGGCACCAATGCCGTGATCATCGGCGGAAAAACCGCCCTTGAAAAAGCCGAAGACAAGATCAAAGCCGGTTTAACGTCAGCAGTCAAAGTGACGGATACCTTGTGGTACGGCGGCAACTCGACCTATGAAAACGTCGATCAGCTGTTAGCCAATCCAAGCGTCCAAGCCGCCGATGTTCTATTCGCCGTTGGCGGCGGCCGCGTTTGCGATACCGTCAAAGTGGTTGGAGAAAAAGCAGGCAAACCAGTCTTCACCTTTCCAACGATCGGCTCCAACTGCTCACCAGTCACCGCGGTCTGTGTCATCTATAAAGAAAACGGCGAGATGCAAGGGCTGTTTTTCCCTTCGCAACCACCGACCCATGCCTTTATCGACAGTGAGATCATCGCCCAGGCCCCCGACAAGTACTTATGGGCAGGAATCGGCGATGCCCTCTCCAAAGAGATCGAATCGACGTTTTCAGCGCGGGGCGATGAGTTAGACTACACCGATGGGTTAGGCATCCAAATCGGCAAAATGTGCACGGAACGCTTATTGCAATACGGCACACAAGCCTTGAAAGACAGTGCCGCCAATCAGCCATCTTATGCCATTGAGCAAGTCGTCTTGGATATCATCGTGACTACCGGCTTAGTTTCCGTCTTAGTCATCAATGATTACAACTCCGCCCTTGCCCATTCCTTTTACTACGGAACGACCGTTTTGGAAAAAATGGAAGACTATTTGCATGGTGCTTCCGTTAGTTACGGTGTTTTGGCCTTGTTGCAGCTCGATCAGCAAGAGGCCCTCTTCCAGCGCATCTACGCCTTTATGAAGGAAAACAAACTGCCGGTTTGCTTAGCAGATATGGGTCTTAACGCCACCAGCGACCTTGAGGCAATCTTAGATAAAGCAATGACCACCAATGATATCGTCCACGTGCCTTATGAGATCACGCGAGAAATGTTCAAACAAGCAATCTTAGACGTAGAAGCCTACCATGCCAAACAAAACCAAGCGTCATTGGCAGCTGCGAATTAAATGAAGCCCTCCAGCAATTCGTTGCTGGAGGGTTTTTGTATGGCCTTTTTTTCTCTTACGTTTGATTGCAGTCGGTTTGGATTTCATAAAAAATATTCATAGCAAGTTAATACGATACTACTCATTATCTAGGTCTTTAGAAAATATTAAAAAGCACAATCAGCCTATGATACGACTGAGAGACTGCTTACCTCCCTAATTATCTACTTGTGAATAAAAGCGCATGAAAAAGCAATCCTTGTTATACTTATAAATAACACGAAGTCCTTAGGAAAAGGAGGAACCCTCATGACCCGTTACCAACGATTTCGCTTTGCTCATTTAGGCGCTCTTTGGATGCTGGGCTTACTCCTCACTGGCTGCAGTGCGGATACAGCACCGATTGAAGAACAACCGACTACCAACACCGCCACTTCTTCTGAACCTGCGGTTTCCTATGAAACCTTTCCACTGCCGCAACCGATCTTAGACGGGGAAACCAGTGTGGCGGAAGCTCTCTTCGAGCGGCGCTCGCAACGAGATTTTCAAGACACTGAGCTAACACAAGAACAGCTGGCACAGCTTTTATGGGCCGCTGCCGGTGTCACTACAGAAGATGGTCGCCGGACAGCGCCTTCGGCTGGTGCCTTGTATCCCTTAGACCTCTATGTCGTGGTCACACAGGTAACGGGGCTTGAGCCAGGGCTTTATCTGTATCAACCTGAGCAACATGCCTTAGAAAAAATCCTTGCTGGTGATTTTCGGACCGCATTGGCGGAAGGTTCGTTGGATCAGCAAGCGATCCAACGGGCACCTGCCACATTGCTTTATACAGTGGTTTATGAACGACTGATTGAGCGCTATGGGGACCGAGGAATCGAACGCTATGCCTATATCGAAGTCGGTCATTCCGCCCAAAACGTCCTTTTACAAGCCCAAGCGTTAGGCTTAGGCGCTGTGCCGATCGGCGCCTTCACGGATCATGAACTCAAAGAATTATTACAACTGCCGACGGAAAATGAACCCCGCTATTTGATTCCAGTGGGGGTTATTGAGTAGCGCTACTGAATAACAGAGCCTATTTTCGTAGGATTGTCAGTCTTTCATTAGAAAACGGCAACTGGCAAGGTTGATTTTCCCAGCAAAACCAGTAGAATCGAAAAACCACCTGCAAAAACAGCAGGTGGTTTTTCGATGGACTTACAGTTTGTATGATCGGACTTCTTCTGGTATTTCTTCTAGCGGCAACTCTTTTACTACCGCCTCGGTACCTGCTGCCATCGCTGTATCGTAGTACCAGCATTTGTATTTGATCGTATTCATCGTTTCTTGCAAGGCTGCCATTTGCTTGGTGACTTCTTCCAAACGTTCATGAAACAGCTGCTGTCGTTTCTGCAAAGACGCATCGCCTTCTTCGCCCCAATCCAAGAAATTCTTGATGTCTTTGATGGGCATGCCGGTATTCTTCAAACAATCGATCACTTTGATCGTCGCTACTTCTTTTTCTGAAAACACCCGAATGCCGCCATTGCTACGGGCCATATTCGGAAACATTCCTTCTCGATCGTAGTAACGTAGTGTCGAGATGGGGATGTTAGTCGTTTTTGATACTTCACCAATCGAGTAACTCACTTGCATCGCTCCTAAAAAAAATTTTGTTTCTCCCTTGACCTAAACCTAACTTCAGGTTCTACAATAAAAATACACCGCAAGCACTGTACTGTCAATCACCCGTCATCTCGCAGGTTTGGGTTTGGCAGCAGCAGGATTCGATGAAAAAATCATTCACTGGAGGAAATACAAATGACAGAAATCAAAGAAAAAGTTATCGTAATTATGGGAGCCTCTTCGGGAATTGGGGAAGCAACCGCCGTTAAGCTAGCCGAACAAGGGGCAAAAGTAGTAATCGCAGCCCGCCGCGAAGAGCGCATTAAAGCCCTGGCTGAAAAACTAGGAGAAAATGTTTTGTATCAAACAGCCGATGTCACGAATCGCGAACAAGTCCAACAAGTCATTGATTTAGCCATGACCTCCTTTGGTCGTATTGATGTCCTTTTCAATAATGCTGGTATCATGCCTCAAGGAAACTTGGCAGAGTTGAACTATGACAGCTGGCAAAAAATGCTGGATATCAATATCATGGGGGTATTGAACGGGATCGGCGCTGTGCTGCCCATCATGCAAAAACAACAAGATGGCTTGATCATCGCCACTGACTCAGTTGCTGGACATGTCATTTACCCGGGATCTGCCGTGTACAACGGGACAAAGTTTGCAGTTCGTGCAATCATGGAAGGCTTGCGCCAAGAAGAACGTGAACATGGCATTCGCTCCACCATCGTCTCTCCGGGAATGGTCTCCACGGAATTGTTTGAAACCGTAGGTAATGCTCAACTAGAAGCAGCCTTGAAAGAAACCTCTCGCGTAGAAGGCAACAGCCTAACGCCAGAAGATGTAGCAAATGCAGTGGTTTATGCCATTCAACAGCCCAAACATGTGGCGATCAGCGAAGTCTTGCTGCGCCCAGCAAAACAAACCGTTTAAGCTATTTCTACTAGCCCGTGAAACCTGCTATCCGCCTGAGGCGATCGCAGGTTTTTTTGTCGTCAAATCCCGCCGTTCCCCTAGGAAAAATTACTTGTTTTTCTTGTAACACCCGCTTGTCCGAGTAATGTAAACCAATCGTTGCTTTATGTAAACGACTAGGTTCTGTTGCTACGGGGGAAATTTTTTTATACTTAGTACAAAGCTTCCGTATAAAACGACCAATCAGAAACGAACCTACCGTATTTCTCTTATTTATGAATAGCCGAGCATGATTGATATCCCGCCTTCAACGTTGACTTGCAAGTATTATTAGCTGTCCTCTTTTAGTACTTGCTTTTTATAAAAGAATGGAGTGAGTGTATGAATGTGAAACAGCTGCTCGTCATTGCCGAGCAACGAAGAAACATCACGAATCAGAAATTGACCTATGCAGAAAACTTCTTGGCGGCCGGCTACTCTGCTGCCGAATTGCTGGCAGACGAAACCTTTCTCGAATTAGAGCGAAGGGAAACCCAACTGATTGCAGAACGCAATGCTATCTTTTACGAAGAAGTCAGCCACAATTAATCTCCCCTGTCCAATTGTAGGCGACGAAAAAGCGAAGGATCAGCAGCACCTTCGCTTTTTTCTATCCCCCTCAAAGGCGTCCTTTGCCTTGAGGATAACGCTGCTTGATCGTCCAATAAAACAGCCCTGCAAAGAAACTGCCGAGAATCAGGAAATTCAAACCGTATAGACAGTAGAGGAAGAAAAAGTTCAGCTGCCCACTGCTCCAAAAGCCTGTGATTCCCATTAAAACCAGACTGTTGACGCATCCTGTCAACAGACAAACCATGCGACTGCACTCCAAACTTTGTAATAAGTATTTTGTGATTTCATATAACGGACTGACGAGCATTATCCCCAGCATGATTGGCAAAATAGCTGGCAACAAGTCTAAAACAGCTACATCTGTAGTAAACAACTGGAAAAAAGCAGAACGAAAGCCCCAGATCAGACTGGCGATTCCAACATAAGCCACGAAAGAAGAAGCGAAGGCACTTTTTCCCACTGCTAAAATCTTCTGACGATTTTTCTGACCATTCGCCTCACTCGCAAAGACGGTCACTGCGTTGCCATACATCAAAGCAGGCAACCGTGCGATCATCAATCCTTGGCTGCCGATCGCATAGGCGGCCAGCGTACTAACACCCAACCGTGAGACGAAAGCTTCAAAAGCAATAATAAAGACTAAGCCTTCAAAGCATTCCTGAATCATTAAGGGGATCGATTTTTTCAATAAAAAGGCGCGTTTTCGTGGTCTTTGTTTTAGCCCTCTTGCTAGACTTTCTCTTAAAAGAACCCCATAAATCCCCAGCAAGCACAAAGTCGCAAGCATATTTGCGATGCCACTGCCTAAGACCCCCATGGCGGGAAAACCGAGATTGCCGTTGATCAATAAATAGCTAAGCAACACCTGTACCAACGCACTAATGATCGAAACACCGAGGATGTAGTTCGTTTTCTTTTCAATTTTTAAAAGGCTAGTAAAAACAAACGTGACTAACGTAAGTAAAATATAGGGGGACATGATTGCAAGATACAACGTCGCAGTTCCTAGCAGCTCCCCGCTAAATCCGTAAACAAGCTGTAAAATGTCTCGTCCAAAAAGCAGGAAAATCAGCAAAAAGCTCACACCGATCGCGACTACTAGAAAAAGAACCGACGACAGATAATCATTTAACTTCGTCTCTTCTCTTTGCCCGACTGCCTTTGCGCCATAAATATTAAAAGCCAGCCCAATCGCACCTAAGATACCCGCAAAAGCATAGAGAAACCCGTCGATCAGTGCGATCGCCGCCAGCGCTTCCGTGGATCTTCTTGAAATAATCGCTAAGGAAACTTGTGCAATAATGATTTGAAACAAATTGGAAGCAATCAAAGGCAATGTAAAAGACTGTATTTTTTTGTTCAAGAAGCTCTCCTCTCTCATTCGTCATAACTGCGCAACACCCACTCGCTTATTGTGATTTTAGTCATAAGAAAAGCGATCGTTGGTCGCTATAAATACTCAACGACCCATCGGGCGTTTTGACGTTTCTCCCTCCATTTAACCATACAGCCTTCTCGGTGTATATTCCTTCGTAATAAAAAAACAAAACATCCCGACAAGCTCCGCTTATTTCCTCCATTGGTGTCGACAAGCAATCACTGATGAAGAATAAAAAGGTTCAGAAGAACATACTGCTCTTCTGAACCTTTTCTATGGGATGATAAAAAACGCGACAAACCTTTCAAAAATCCCGCTATTTCTTCACGATCAGCTGAACGGCTTGATCGATTTTCTGCTTTTGGGTTTCCGTGTCGCTGTCTGGATTTTCCAAACAATTTTTCAAATTCTCAGCGACAATGATCCCCATAATACGGTTGACGCTGGAACTAACGGCGGACAATTGCGTGATGACATCGACGCATTCTTTCTCGTCTTCGATCATTTTTTGAATCCCCCGCAACTGGCCTTCGGTTCGTTTTAACCGATTCAAAATATCTTTGTTGCATGCGGTCATCGTTTGATTTCTCCTCTCCATGCTGACATGCCGCCGAGGACATTGGTCACTTGAAACCCTTGCTGGTTCAAAAACTCAGACGCCATTTGCGAACGAGCCCCTGAATGACAGATGACATAGTAATTTTTATTCTTCTCTAAGTCGCTGGTTTGTTCCGTCAGCTCGCTCAACGGTAGGTTTTGTGCTGTTTTGATGTGTCCTTGTGCAAACTCATCAACTTCTCTGACATCAAGGATCTCAAGCGCCTCACGTTTTTCTTTTTGGGTAAATTCCTCCATAGATATGGCTTTAATCATGAATAATCATCTCCGGCTTAATAGTATTATACAACGAAAAGGCACCATCGAGGTTTTGACAATTGATGCCCGCTTGTTTTAAGATGCGTTCGGCAATGTAGCTTCTCAATCCGCTATGACACGTAACAACATACGAAACACTTGGATCCAATTCAGACAACCGATCTCTCAATTCATCTAACGGAATGTGGAGCGCCTCTTGAAAACGCCCATTATTGGCTAATTCCATCTCTGAACGAACATCCAACAACTGCTTACCGTTTTCTAAGGCCTCCGTCAATTCGTGCCATTGGATATTCTCACTGATTCCTTCTGCCAGATTGATCGCTGCATAGCCAATCATATTCACTGGATCTTTCGCTGAGCCAAAAGGCGGCGCGTAGGTGAATTCCAGTTCAGGCAAGTCAAAGATCGTTAAGCCACCTTTGATCGCTGTTGCTAAAATATCGATCCGTTTATCGACCCCTTTGGCACCGATGCCTTGCGCACCGTAGATGTTTCCAGTATCAGCATCAAAAATCAATTTCAAATAAATATCCGTCGCATCAGGATAATACCCAGCATGGTCTTTGCCTGAAAGATGAACCACCTGAGGATTTAGCCCCGCCAGTTTGGCGCTGCGCTCACTCAACCCAGTGGACGCTGCGGCAAGATCGAATACGCGCACGATCGCCGTCCCAATACTGCCTTTGTTTTTGCGAGTCAGTCCTCCCAATACATCAGCCACTTGCCGACCTTGGCGATTGGCTGGTGACGCCAAGGAGATCAGCGTGTCTTCGTTAGTGATTTGTTGTTTCACAACGATGGCATCTCCCACCGCGTAAATGTCTTTCTTGCTGGTTTGGTATTGCTCATCTACCAGGATACCCCCCCGGTGTCCTAATTGGATACCAGCACGTTTCGCCAAATCCGTTTCTGGTTGGACACCCACCGAAAGAATCGTGATGTCTGAAGCCAGAACCGTTCCATCCTCCAGAACGATTTCTTGCCCTGCTTTTTCAAAAGCGGTCGCTGACTGCGAGGTCAAAACATTGACCCCTTGCTTGATCAATTCATTTTTGACATACGCCGCCATTTCTTCATCCAAAGGTGGCAATACGTGGGGTGCTTTTTCCACGATCGTTACTTGTAGGCCTTTTTTATGTAAATTTTCAGCGACTTCTAACCCAATAAACCCAGCGCCAATGATCGTCACTTTTTGAGGCTTTTTGTCTTCAAGATGTGTCATGATTTGGTCTAAGTCAGGAACATTGCGCAAAGAAAAGGCGTTGGTTGCTTCTTCTAGCCCTTTGATCGCTGGTACTAGCGGTTTTGCCCCCGGTGATAAAATCAACGCATCATAAGATTCCGTGAAGACCTGTTCGCCATGTTTGACCGTGACCGTTTTCTCCTCCGGATCGATCGCCAGCACTTCATGAAGAGGCCGCACATCTAGGTTAAACCGTTTTTTTAACGCCTCAGGTGTTTGGACCAATAAGGCGTCTCGCTCTTCGATCTCACCAGAAATGGCATACGGCAGTCCACAATTCGCAAAAGAGACAAAAGGACCTTTTTCAAAAATAATGATCTCCGCTACTTCTTTAAGCCGACGTAAGCGCGTTGCTGCAGACATTCCTCCTGCTACCCCACCGACAATAACTATTTTTTCCATCGTTACTTTCCTCCTTTGGTTGTTCCCCGCCATTGATTCATGCCACCGCGAACATTGACCACATCAAACCCCTTTTTATTTAGGATTTTGGCTGCTTGTTTGCTTCGCATCCCTGATTGGCAAATGACTGCCAGTTTCTTGTCACCTTTTTTAGTGAAGCCCGCAATCTTGTTTAACGGTACATTTTTGGCGTAGGCAATGTGCCCGCTACGGTACTCCGCCGGCGTGCGAACATCCAGAACCGTCCATTCTTTGGCTCCTTCTTTTTGTAAATCTGCTGTTGACATACTTGGTATGCGTTTAAATAATGAAAACATTTCTTGCTCCTTTCTTATACCCCTCGGGGTATATTAAACAAGATGTTTCCCTATTTGTCAACTAAGTGATTTTCTTTAAGAAAAGAAACTTGCTGTTGCGTTGCTCCCCACTCGATAAACTGTCATGTATCGAACATGTACCAATCAAGCAAGAGAAAAAACGAGCCACATATTTCCTTCCCCTTAGCCTCAGTGCTATAATAAACAAAATGATATGCAGTAAAAATAACATGCTTCAAGGTCACTTTGTCACAGACGTTTTTCACGACCTCAGAATGAAAACGATGCTCCTCTCAAAAAAACAGCAGATAAAAAACGACGCAAGCACCACTTTCCCTTGATTTATCAAGAAGCAAGCCCTGCTTTCTTGGAAACAACGCAGGTTTCGACTATGCTTAAGTCACATCAGCGAAAGGAAAAAAAGATGGAATTTGGCGAAAAAATCAAAGAAGTACGCACAAGAAATAACTTGACCCAAGAACAATTTGCCACTCAACTACACGTGACGAGACAAGCCGTTTCGAACTGGGAAAACAATCGCAATCTACCAGATTTAGAAATGTTGATTGCCATCGCCACGATTTTTCAACTCTCGCTTGATGAATTGATTTTAGGAGGAACTCAAGTGAACAAGATCACTGAAAAACTAATCAAAGACGGCAGCGAGACCCGACGCGCCAAACTCAATTTGATCACGACCTTGATCGGAACATTTTTACTACTATTCGGCTTTGCCTGCTTCTTCATCAAAGCAAGCTCCGTGGAATACATCGATCAATCCGGCATTTTACATGAAAATTTCTATCTAATCCCCGTAGGATTTTTGTTCCTATTGGCTAGTTTCGTAGTATTTGCAGGAACCGGGATCAATTATTTTCGAGCTGCTAGAAGAAAATGACGCGAAAAAACTCGATTCCAAATGATGGAATCGAGTTTTTAACTTTTGTTTAATAAAGAATAGTCCCTTCAATGAACACTGTCCTTCAACCAAGCAGCATTTCCAGACTCTAACGGATGAGCCACCCCTAAACGAAAATAGTCCCACAGTTAGCTATTCACCGCTTAAAAACACAATTTTCAGGCACAAGCTCCCCTTTCAGATATTCCGATACTTCAAGTAAGAGGCACGTAAGTTCTCAATGTTTTCTTCGTAGCGCTCTTTAAAGAATACTGAGTAGATGGAATCAAACAAAAATTGAAAAATGATCGTAATCGCAAAATCAGCGATCTTGTCTTTTTCATGATCGATCGGGCCTACTACGAGGTTGCGATCGCCATGATGATTGAGTAAGTGGTCATCAGATGAGCTGATGACCACCATTTTCACTTGATTGCCTTTTAAAATCTTTGCTAGCTCCAAGTGACGCTTTTGAACAGGATAATAGGAAGCATATATCGCAATGTCTTGGGTACCTGCCGATTGTGCAAGTGAAATTTTTTGATAGAGATTTGCAGGAACTGTGACCCTGGCACCACAGCTTTCCATTCGATCTTTAAAAATTTTTGCTACATGCAGCTGTTCATCATCGACAAACACAATAATATTGACAGCATGGATCAAGTCCACGGCAATCTGTTGCAGATCTTTGACACTGATAAAAGTCGTTGCCAAAAATAACGAGCGCTCGTACAAATCTCTTAAATTTGAGATGACGGTAAACGCAGAATCTGTTTTTCCAAATGGAATATTCAAATCTACTTTTTTATCTGCATGCTGTAATTGATCGGCATAAGAGGCAGTGACCATTAATTTCAATTCATTCAACCCGGAATACCCCAACTTTTTGCAAAAACGATAGATGGTAGCTTTAGAAACAAATGCCAATGAACTGATCTCACGAATGGTCATCTGTGTAAAAGCAACTGGGTCCTTATTAATCAAATCAATAATGTTGTGTTCTGTATCAGACAAATATTTGACACAATTCAGTTTTGCAAATAAATTCATGACTATATCTCCCAAACGATTTTGCACCGAACGATTTCTGGTCTTTTTCTAAACGCAGAGTGTCTCCCATGCTCATATAAGGTTGTGTTTTACTTTTTTCACTTTATTTAAATGATGATTCATCAAGGCGCCAATCAAATTCGCGTCATTTCGAAACTTGCACGGAACGATCTGCGGCACTGCAAGATGATATGTGTGTTTCTCTTTCAACCGATCAATGCTTTTTTCGATTTCTTGGATAAATCGTTTTTGCTCACTGATTCCGCCCCCGATAGCAAATGTCTCGGGATCAAAAATATACTGCAGGTTGAACAAATGAAGGGCGATCGTATCACAATACTTTTCTAGAACGCCTTGCAGTTCTTTGTCGCCTTCCTCAATCAGTTGAAACAGCAACTCACCACTGAGCGTGCCTTTTTCCATCCCTTTGACTCGTTCTCCTTCACTAACCAGCGACAGAACACTGCCAGAAGCACCGAAATAAGCGGCTGGTTGATGGTACGCATCGGTTTGCTGGACAAAACTAAACTCTCCAGCGATCCCGCTGCTGCCGCGATGTAGGCGATTATTGATGATCAGTCCACCGCCGACACCAGTGCCAAAGACCAAGACGATGCCATGATCTGTATGCGCCAGCGCTCCGACCCACGATTCTGCCAATGCCGCGCATTTGCCGTCATTTTCTACCGAGATCGGCAAATCAGTGAATGTATGAAAGAGATCAACGATATTTGTCTGTTCTAAAAAGGTCAGCACACCAGCGGTATGGGCATAACCGTTGAAGACATCAATTTTCCCCGGCATACTGATGGCGATACCATCGACTTGCCCTTCGAATTGCCGAAAAATTTCTTCGACAGCGACTAAAAAGCAGGCTTTCTCTTCAAGAGGTGTTTTTACTTTCCCTTTGTAGAAAATCTCGCGATCCCCCGTCATTAAACAGTATTTGATGTAACTGCCTCCTATATCATAAACAAGATAATTCATTGTTTACCCAACTTTCTCAAAAAATATTTCACCTCGGAATATATGGTATCTTCCGAGGTGATAACCCATTATCGTTTTTGCTTTGCTAGCCAGTGAAACAACGACTGGGTTTCATTCGCAATCTCACCATTATAAACTGGAATCCATGCCCAATGATCATTGTAGCGATACGGTGCCCCCGTACCGTCCTGATAGCAGCCTGTTTCGTCCGTTATCGCTTCAAGTGCAGTCACGTGAAGATTCGGATGGTTCATCGCTTGTAGCGTTTCATATAATGACTGACTATGCTCGTTAAAGGAAACGACTTGATCGTGAATGCCATGAGTCAACCAAAGTGGGACCTCCTTGAGGCCTTCAAGTTGTCTTTGATCGAGCCATTGTGTCTTATAGGCCTGACAAATAGGAAAAGCTGCCGCGAAAAAATTGGGCTTTCTTAAAAGCAGATTGATGGTCATAAAGCCGCCATTGGAGCCGCCGCCTAAATAGATCCGCGTTGGATCGATCGTTTCAAAGGTCTGAACTGCTTCATCAATCAAACGGCTGACAGCTCGGGTATACTTGCTGGTGCCATCTTGAGTGTAACCGCCGCTTCCATCGTTCATCCACATATCTGGCACTTGAGGAACCAGAACATAGGCGCCACCAAACATCGCTTGTACTTCGGGATCAGCCCAAGCAACCACTTTATTGCCCAAAAGCGCAATTTCAGGATCGGTTCCGCCTTCGCCCGCGCCGTGCAAAAGAATGATTAGGGGATGCTTCCCTTTTTCCTTCGGTTCAAAAAGTGCATGGTGTAAAGTGATCTCACCAAACTCAGCATCTTCATAAAAAAATTCTTTTTGCAGAAATTGCTCGGTCCCTTCATAAACGGTTTCTTCAAACTGTTGGTTCGTCAAAACGAGCTCGTTCAAAGAAGAACCATTAATACACAGAGGCTTCTTTAGCGTGATCGTATACATCGTCTGTCGCTTTTGATTCAAAAACAACTGTGGATTAAAGACAAAGGGTGATGTCAACGGGGCATCGGGATGAACCTGCAACGCCAATGTAACGCACGTCGTCGGCAGATCGACGGGTTGCTTTTGTCCTGTCGAATCAGATAAATAAGCCTCTTTGAGTTCGATCTTGCCTTTTATCTGCTTTGGTATTTTCGTCGACCAATCAAAGCCTTCTTTTTCTCCTAGTACTTCAAAAAACGAGGCATCTACTTGCTCATCGATCACTTGTCCAAAATCAATCACAATTTTATGGTTTGCCGGTCCCCAATCGTATCTTTGGCAATGGACGGAATACGTAATCTGGGTAGGTGTATCAGTCTCTGTCTTTGTCATAAAAAACCTCCAGGTTGAATCAAGACTTTGCTTGGATCGAGGTGCCATTAGACTCAATCACTTTTTTGTACCAGTAAAAAGATTTTTTCTTTTTGCGGGCAAAAGTCCCTTTTCCAGCATCATCCAAGTCTACATAAATGAACCCATAACGTTTTTTCATTTCCCCTGTTCCTGCAGATATGATATCAATACAGCCCCACGGTGTATAGCCCAGTAGTTTCACGCCATCATGTACAACCGCTTTGATCATCTGCTCAATATGGGCGCTGAGGTAAGCGATACGCGCATCATCGATGATCTCGTTTTGTTCGTTAAAAGTGTCAAGTGCGCCTAAGCCGTTTTCTACAATAAACAACGGCAGCTGGTAGCGATCATACAATTGGTTCAATACGATCCGCAAACCTGTCGGATCAATCGGCCACCCCCACTCCGATTCCTCTAAGTAGGGATTCTTTACCGCTTCCATCATATTGCCGCGGCTCGTTTTTTCTTGTTCTTTTGTGGAGATGACCGCTGAATTGTAGTAACTAAAAGAAAGAAAATCGACCGTCCCTACGCGTAAAAGATCAAGATCATCTGATTCCATGACCAGCTGCCAGCCGTTTCGTTCATACTCCTTCAAGGCATATTCAGGGTAATACCCACGGCATTGGACATCACTATACAGATATTTGAACATTCTAGAAACTTCGATTTCCCGCATACTGTCGTTTGGATTACAGGTTTCTGGGTACATACCAGCACTGGCAAGCATCATTCCAATTTGAAAATCGGGATTGATTTTTTTGCCTTCAATCACGCAGCGGGCACTAGCAAGAAAGACATGATGCAATGCTTGCGCCCTTTTTCCTAAGTCTTTTCCTTTGATCCCTAAAAAAACATAGCCATTCAAAAAATTGATTTCATTGAAGGTGATCCAGTACTTCACTTGCTCTTTAAAACGATCGAACAGCAAAACCGCATAGTCCAGAAAATCTTCAATCGTACGCCGATCCAGCCATCCTTCACGACTTTCAGCTAAAGCCAGCGGCATATCAAAATGATTTAAGGTAACGATTGGTTCAATGCCGTATTTGAGCAGTTCATTGAAGATCCTTTCATAGAAGAGAATTCCTTCTTCATTAAGCGATTCTTTCGTTCCATCAGGAAAAATCCGTGTCCAGCTGATCGACATCCGATAAGCCTTGTAGCCTTGTTCAGCAAATAAAGCAATGTCTTCTTGCCAATGATGGTAAAAATCTGTGGCGCGATGGCTAGGATAATACTGATTTTCGTCTAAGTATCCTTGGCAATCCGCTGGCATTCCTTCATACATAGAAATGTTGCGGATTTTGCCTTGCGCATCTTTCACAGTAAGTTGACGGGGCTGTTCCTGACTGCCGCTGGTAACAATATCCAATGTAGATAGTCCTCTGCCTCCTTGATCAAAGCCCCCCTCATATTGATTGGCGGCGGTAGCGCCGCCCCATAAAAATCCTTCTGGTAAACTCATGTTATTGACTGATCCTCCTGTCTTTCTTTAGACCGCCTCTGTGACTTTCTCTGCCATAACCTCATCTTCAAGCGCTTGCTCTTCCGCCAATGCCAGCTTGTCGGCTTTTAAGAAAAACGGCAAGTAGATCAACCCATTGATACAAATCGCAATGACTACCGCAATCACACCTTTGATCCCGATGGTCAAGATCGGTCCAATGAAGGCTGGCATGATCCAAGGCAGTGAGATCGAAGGATTCAGTGTGTCATACACCCCAAGATTGTAGCCGATGATCCCTATAATCCCATTCACCAAAGAAGTACTGACCATCGGAATAAAGAAGATCGGATTCAACATCAGTGGCAAACCAAACACTAATGGCTCATTGATGTTAAAGATCGCTGGTGCCAAGCTGAGTTTCCCAAGAGTTTTATAGCGCTGTGATTTCGAAATAAAGGGAATCAGCAACGAGATTCCTAAGGTATTGCCCGCACCTCCAAGTGCATAAAAAGCCATCACCGCTGAAAATGCCAAATGCGGCATCGGTTCTCCCTCCATAAACGCCGTTAAATTGGCAACCCCTGTAGCCATTAAAACCGGCAAGTAAATACTGAGGATCGTATTGGGATGGATCCCAAAAAACCAGAAGATCGAAATAGTGATCATAAAAATAATCGCCGAAATCGGTGTTGCCCCCAAGTTCATAATCGGTGCTCCGACCACGCCATTGATAAAATCAAAATAATCGCCCCACGCAGTTAGACTAAAGCCGATGCGAGCTAAGCAAACAAGTACAAATATAATAATGGCAATAAAGGTCGGCGAAAGCGACTGGGCAACCATTGGCGGCACCGAGTTTGGCAGTTTAACGACCAAGCCTTTTTTGTCCAATACACAATATAGACTAGACACCAATAGCGCTACGATCATCCCGCCGAAAATACCATTACTGCCGATATAGTCAAAATTTAGTCCGGCTACTTCGCCCCCATCATAGGGAATCACTTGCGGCATCAAAACGAAAAACGAGGCCAAAGATAATATCCCACCGGTCACAGGACTTGAATTTCTTTCATTGGCATTATGATAACCAATCATAAACGTCATATACAACGCAGTAATTTCCATTGTCACCTTGATAGTGGCACGCATATGTTCATCGATCCCAGTTTGCGCTAACCAAGCCAACCAAGGCTCAACGGGCAGATTGACTAAAATAGCTATCAGACTGACCCCCAATGTCAATGGCATGGTAGACATCGCCCCATATTGAATCGCTCGAATCGCTTTTATCTGACTAATTTTCCCCATTACAGGCATTATTCGATCATTGATGATAGATTTTGATTCACTCATAGTTTTCCTCCCTGAAAAAAATTGGCTTTTAATCACATCAAGTTTCTCCGGATAAAACTCTTGTAACCGATTTCAATATCTCGTAAATTATTGCTTATTTCAATAGGCAGCCTTGAAACTGAAACGTTTGTTTCACGATTCGTCATGAAATAGCGTGGAACATGAAAAAGAGGTCTCATTGTTCCCCGCTTCTTCAAAAACGATCTTCTGAAGACACGAGCAGCTCCTAGCATTCCCTCCTCACATAAAAACGGGGCATTACACACAAAAATCGAATGATCGTGGACAGATTCAGGTGAACGCACCGTCTCACTCACCCCCATCGCTTAATCACTACAAATCCTAGCAATTCGCTAGACTCTCCATCCATGCAGCCAATAGATTAGCACAAACAAAAAATAATCCCTAGCTGAGAAGATGCTATCCGCTAGGAATCATAGGGCAATCATATATGAGACTGATGGATCAGAAATAATTCATTCTTTTGTTCACTATCTTCCTTCAAAGAATCGGAACAAACAAGCCACTGATTTTTTCTTTTGTTTTCGTCAAAAGGCTTCTGGCTTGCCATTCTTCTTTTTCTACTAATTTTGCACGAGCTAAGTCTTCCATAAATTGCTGATTTAACTCTGTGATTATGTTAGACGGTCCATAGATGAACATAGATAACTCATGGTTAAGGTAAAAACTACGAATATCAAAATTTGTTGACCCGATCGTTGCAGCAAACTCATCGACGATCATATATTTACAGTGAATAAAAGCAGTCTCATCATAGGTGTAGACTTCGACGCCGGCAGATAATAAATCATCAATAAACGAATTCGTGCCATGAAAAGAAATTCCTCGATCCCCTTTTCCCGGCACAATCAATTGCACGTTGATCCCACACCGTGCTGCTCTTCTAAGCGCACCTAAACTTTCTTCATCAGGAATAAAGTAAGGCATGGCGATCTTAATCGAATCCGTTGCCTTTCCAATGAGATCATTAAAGGAATCCTTAATGATTCGCTCGCTATCATAGGGTCCGCCGTAGATTACCTGAACGATTTCCGAACCGCTTTGAACGTCGGTCTTCAACGGAAAATACGTAGCTGTCTGTGTCAAAAAATGAGTGACCGTTTCTTCCGTCTCATCAAGAAAGAGCCAATCATAAATAAAACACTCTTGAACTTCTAGAACAGCAGGTCCTTCTATCCGGATGTTTGTGTCTCGCCAATAAGAAAACTTACTGCCTCGCCCACTATATTCATTTCCAATATTCATGCCTCCTGTATGTGCAATCTCCCCATCAATAACGACCATTTTACGGTGATTGCGCCAGTTCGCTTTATTACTTAGCCAAGGCGAGTTCAACAAATCATACGTGCGCACCTCTACTCCATTCTTTCGCATCAATAATAACAATTGATTAGGAAAGGCGATCGACCCCACGCTATCATACATAAACCGAACTTCCACCCCTTGTTTGGCCTTTTCGACCAGAACATTTGTCAGCTCCTCCCCTGTTTCATCCCCTTTAACGATATAAAAAAACACATGCACATGATGCTTGGCTTTCTTGATATCTTCCAGCAAAGAAGCGAATGCCTCAGCGCCTTCGTTTAATACAGTCAGATGATTATTAGTTGTGGGATACTTGCCCGAAAGATGAAAAATCTCAGTGGAGAGATCATGTTTCCCATGAATGACCTCTGAATGTTCTTGCAAAATAGCCGAAACCGTTCGCTGCACTTCCCGTTCATTTTGTATCTGCTGTTTGGGCAACTTCCTTAATCGAGGTTCACGACCAATTAAATAATACAACATGACTCCTACAATCGGTAAAAACAATAAAGCTAAGATCCAAGCAATCTTCGAAGTTCCATCCCTTTGATCAAAAACCACTAAGTAGCCACAAAGAAGAATCGCCAAAATTTCAATGGCCTGCCAAGCATAAATCATCTGATTTAAAAAGAGAATTAATCCAACCGTCACAAGTATCAGTAAAAGCGTTAAAATTTTGTATTGCTGTAATTTGTTTTTGATCATCCTTCACTCCATCCAAATATGCGCTTATTAATAAACGCTAAAGTAAAAAGCCTCACTATATACTATGATTATATACGTTCTCGTTACGCAAATGTAACTCATTTCATCCCCTACTACTCATTTTTTACCTATTATTTATTAAGAAGAGACGATTTGCAGAAACGAAACGGTAAATGACAAGCGCCTATTCAAATCGGTGCACCAATTAAAACAAACCCTGTAAGCATCCCTCGACTTGTTGCAACAGCAATTTTCCTTACGCAATCGCCAAATTTGAATAAATCCCATCTTTCCTTTACTATGAACGAAATCCGATCGTTTTTTTAGCACGGTTATACTATCAAGGAGGTTGTTATGGCAATTCATGTGATGTGGTTTAGAAAGGATCTGCGCTTAGAGGACAATACGGCGCTTACTGAGGCGCTTTTGTCTCTTCAAGCAAACGACCAATTGTTGTGTGTGTTTCATCTCAATGAAAAGCAGTTTCTCCCCGATGCACCAAGCCATGATTACTTTTTTAGCGCGGTTGCTCACTTTATCGAGGCTGCCAAAAAGCAAAATCTGACGATCCACCTCTTGACGGGAACGTTGACAGAAGCCTTTGATCAGTTGTTCGCTTGCTATCCAGAATGGAGCCAGCTTTACTTCAACTTTGATAACCGTGGATATGGTCGTAAACGCGACCTCTACATAAAAGAATTGGTCGAGAAAAAAGGCGTCACTGTCCATTCCTTTGAAGAACATCATCTACACCAACCAACGGAAGTCACCAAAGAGGACGGGACGTATTACAAAAAATTTACGCCCTATTATAAGAAATGGATCCAACTGCCCAAACCGGTGTATCAAAAGCAGGCCCTTGATTTTGAAAAAGCCGCTCATTTTAATGATGCCCCTCACTTCAAAGCAGGGACAGCGCTGCTTGCTGAGGTGCTAAACAATAGAAAGACCGATTTTTCAACGATCGTTGGGGAAGACTATGCGCATAAACAATTGCAGGCCTTTGTGCAAAAGCGTTTGGCCGCCTACGAAAAAGACCGTGATCTCCCTTCGATCAAAGGAACCAGCCGCCTGTCTCCTTTCTTGTCTTTTGGACAACTCTCTATTCGGAAGGTTTGGGCCGCTTGCCAAGGAATGCCATCCAGCACTGGCAAAGCGACCTTTTTAAAAGAACTGGCTTGGCGAGATTTTTATCATATGATCTACTTCACTCATCCGGAGCAAAAAAACTATGAACTCATTGAGAAATATCGAAACATGGATTGGCAAAAGGATGAAGAGGCGTTTAACAAATGGCAAGCAGGACAAACCGGCTATCCGATCATTGATGCCGCGATGCGGCAGCTGAATCAAACCGGTTGGATGCATAACCGTCTACGGATGATCGTCGCTTCCTTTCTAACCAAAGATTTATTGATCGACTGGCGGCAAGGAGAAGCCTATTTTGCTCGACAATTGATCGACTACGACGCTGCCAGCAATATCGGCGGCTGGCAGTGGGCAGCTTCGACTGGCACCGATGCGGTTCCTTACTTTCGAATTTTCAACCCCATCACTCAGGGGAAAAAATTCGACAAAGAGGGGACGTTTATCAAACAATTTGTTCCCGAACTCGCCCAGTTGCCGCTAAAATTCATCCACGAACCTTACCTGATGACTGACGAAGAACAAGCCGACCTAAAGGTAGTTTTAGGCACCGACTATCCGTTGCCTATAGTCGACCATAACGAAGCCAGGAAAAGAGCCCTCGATTTGTATAGTAAAATCGAGCCGTAAGCAGCTGTCATGGCCTGCGCTCAAACATTTTCAGTAGAAAAAAACCAGCAAAGACGCTCCATAAGAGCTCGTCTTTGCTGGTTTTTTATTAAACTGATGCGCCGTTTTTCATCTTTCTATAGTGAAAAAAACAACGACACGTCTTATCAAATAGTCTGCTGGTGAGCATACAAAAAAGAAACATTTTCCATGCTGTGTTTTTTTATTAAGGTCTTTTCGCCTGATTCCGCACTTATTTCTAGTCACTCTAAGCAACAATCCCCTGACGATTTATAGATAGAACCCTTTATTAGCGGCGTTCCCCACTTTTCCACGACTGGCTAGTAACATTTCTCCTTGCAAAACTGTTCGTCTGTTGAAAGGTCATCTATAGAACCATTCTGTTATAATAGCTCCATATTTGAGGATAAGGATGGTTTATATGAAAAAAATAATCGGATTCGTCTTAGTCGTACTTTTAGGGTTTGCCGGATACAAAGGCTATGAATATTATCAATCCACCTACTCAGGACAAACAGCTTACGCGTATGTCCCATCTGAGATTCTCCCTAAGGTAGAACATGAAAGTAAAAGCGGCATCGGCGACCAGTCGCCTTGGTATTCTTACGATTACACGTTAAACTTTGTAAAAGAAGATGGTAGCACACAAACACTCGAGGTTTCATTATCAGAAGATAACGCAAAACCCTTAACCCCAAATTCTTATGTAAAAGCGGTGATCAGTGAAAAGCGCACAATAAAAGGCCCGAATAGCGTTGAAAAAGATGCAATTCCCAAAAAGGTTCTAGAAAAATTAGAAAATCAGAACTAACGATTGCAGACTCACATCATTATGTGGGTCTTTTTTTTACATCCTTCCAAAACCAGCATTTTGAATCCCTTCTGTTATTTTCACGCTTGATGTCTTCTGCTCTGTTGCGATACGTTATACAAGGATACTGGACACATTATCTAGCAGAAAGCTGCTTGACTGATCCCTGTTTTCATTCCGTCATCAATGATAAGAGCAATTCAAGCGCCTTTTCCTTTCCCTACTTCGCAGATAATTGAAAAAGCAGCGAATCACCTATCCGTTGACTCGCTGCTTTTTAACTAACAAGTGATGGCTCACACCACAAAAGAATGATACTTAGAATAAGCAATTTGATCGACGATCGCAGAAACCTGATTGACGTCTAAATCGGCACCAATGGCGGTCACTTGATAAAATTGGTCATAATTGTTCCCTAATTGGGGGAGATTGGCATTGGAAATCAACAAGTCAAACGTCTCGTCCGGAGTATAGGGTAAAACAACAACATTTTGCTTGCCTTTTAGTTCATTTTTTAACAAGTAAATCGAAGCATCCGCCAAAAGACTAGAGCACATATTTAAGACCCCGATCCGTACCCGATATTCTTCTTTAGGCGATAACATATAAATTAAAAAGACTAGGCGTTTCTTGAGATAGTTGAGTTTCGTGGGCGTAAACAAGTTGGTCGGTGCAATAATGTGTTCCAGAATGTCTGAGATCACTTGATCCCGCAAGGAATTGTGAAACATTTTGTGGTAATAATTTAGCGTGACTCGATCGATGGAATAATTCACTCCATGAAAGTAATAAACTTGTGCGATTAAGGAAAAGACATTGGCTTTGATATCGATCGTCGTATGCGAGGCATCAAGACGATAAATGGACTGGATTGCTGCCATGACTTCATCGGTGATCTCAAAGACGGGATTTTTATTAGTGTACAGTCCTAAGCGAAGTTCCTCGTAAGGAATCCCGCCCACCGTAATGAGGAAGAGACAGATAAAGAATGGCACGATCTTCGCTTCATCTACTGAGCAGATACATTTTTTAGAAGCATAGATCTGTCGAATAAAGTGACAGAGGGGCATCTCTTGGCAACGCTCAATTTGGGTTTGTTCTTCCGGACTTAAACTTCCCAAGGTCGTGTGAGACGTGACTTTTTTCATAATCACATACAACCAGATCTTCAGCTGCTTTTGTTGGGCAATCGATAAGGTTATTTTTTTCGCTAACTCCGCAACCAGATCATCGATCAAAACAGAATCGATCGTTGTTGCACCCATTTTGAAAAAATTATAGTAAAAATAAATGCGTTGTGTCATCGTTCCAACTAGTTTTTTGTTTCTGATCTTTAATTCAAAATGCTGCAACAACTGATTGCACTCAGCAATCAATCGATTGAGGGTCCCCACACTTATGTTTAATTCATCGGCTAATACGAAGGCATCATAGCCTGCATGTTGAAACAAATAATGGATGATTTGATATTTAGCAGATTTTTTCAATAGCGTGTCGGTCAAATCATCCAGTGAGACACTATCGGTTACTTGCAGTTCCAACGTATAACGATTGATGATAAAAGAGACCTTCTCATTTTTTAGTTGCCGTTGAAGGCTCTCTGATAATTTCGTCAAGGTCGGCATCGTAATATCTAATTCCCGACACGCATCACTTTTTTTGATATGACCGGTCGATAAATACAAAAATTTGAGCAAGATATACTCTAATTTCAAGTCCTTATCCAGTAAGTCTTCTTTATACATGACTGTTTTTCCTCCAGTGTAAATCTATATTCATTCAGAATAGTTACAACCAATTTACAGAAAAAGATAGCAGTACGTTACTCATGAAACAAACAAGCGCAGTAAAAACAGGCCCTTTCTACAGATACTTTTCCTTCACTTACTCCCCAGCAAACCATGACTGACAAACAAAAACCCTCGATGCAAGACGAATTTCCCTAAGAATTCCCTCACGACAACGTTCAAGATTTCCTTTTTGTTTATGTAAAACGTTCTTCTCTAAAAAAATATATTTAGACCATAATAATTAATACTATCACAAGCCAGAAATGTCAATAAATGAAATTATCAAGCACTGTTTTTTTACTTTCTCTTAAAAAACGACACTATCAAGTGCTTACCCGTTCTTACAAAAAAAAAATCAAAGGCAGTCGATGCAACCGCCTTTGATTTTTCTATAAACCAATGTTCATTCAGTCTTGCAAAAAACGTTTCATAAAGGGACTTTTTATTCATTGAAAAAAGCATTGAAAGGGTTTCTAGCGATACCGTTCTTAATGTGAAAAGCCATAGGTTTGATCGGATGAAACATGACGGCTTGGTCGCTTGTTCAAGCGCTCGATTCCTTCTTTCATGTCTTGCACCAGATCCATTGCCATTTGCATACTTAAATCTGCCCGACAGACAAAGCGTTGGATATTGATATGTGATAGATTATCAGGTAATGGATAGGTAGGGACTTGCCAGCCTTTCATCGCAAATTCATCCGTCAAATCATACAGATTCCAAGAAATATCGGCATCTTCTTTTAATTTGTAGCAGACGATCGGCAACCGTGAACCATCATTATAAATATCGAAGTAACCCATGTTTTCAATCTCTTTTGCTAAATATTGGGCAACATCACTGGTCTTTTTGTGGATCAAGCGGTAGCCTTCAAACCCATTACGGATAAAGGTGTAATATTGTCCGATGATTTGGCTGGCACTTCTTGAAAAGTTGATGGCCATCGTTGGCATTTCACCGCCAAGATAACTTACTTTAAAGACCAGCTCTTCTGGTAAGAAATCTTTTTCTTTCCAAAGCACCCAACCGATACCAGGATAGACTAACCCATATTTGTGTCCAGACGTACTGATGGAACGAACGTTTTTCAAACGGAAATCCCATTCAAGTTCTGGTTCCATAAATGGTGTGTACAATCCACCACTAGCCGCATCCACGTGGATGTAGACTTTGTAGTCGGTGTGTTTGTTATATTCCTCTAATTTCTTATCTAGTGCTTTGATATCATCGTATCGTCCAGTGTAAGTGATCCCTAAAATACCGACGACTCCGATCGTATATTCATCTAAATAGTCCGTGACCTTTTCGACATTGATGCTGCCATGTTCTTCATCGATAGGGATCGTCCGCATTTCAATGTCCCAGTAGACACAGAATTTTTCCCAAACGACTTGATAGGCAGAAGAAATCACTAAGTTTGGTTTTTGTTTATTGATATCTAAGCCAAGTTTTTTTGCCCGATTGCGCCAAGCAAATTTTAAGGCCAATCCACCTAGCATACACGCTTCACTTGAGCCTACCGTTGATGTACCGATAAAATCGGACGCTTCTGGGGCATGCCATAAATCAGCGATCATGTTGACACAGCGGTTTTCAATTTCAGCCGTCCGTGGGTACTCGGTTTTATCGATGGCGTTTTTATCAAGGGTTTCACTCATAATTTTGACTGCTTCTGGTTCCATGTAGGTTTGACAGAACGTCGCCAAATTTTGTCTTGAGACCCCTTCATCGATCAATTGATCTTTGACTAATTCATAGGCATCCCGCGGTACCAAGGACTCTTTTGGTAATTTGTACATAGGGATCGCTTGATCCATTGCCTCATTCCCATAGATAGGCTCCAAATATTGGGCTTCTTTTCGATTTTTTTTACTAAATAACATGCAGCTCTCCTCCTCATAGGTTGTGCTTTTTATTTTTATCGCTTGCTTTTTCACCTACATATTTATAGATGACAAACGGTATCACGACAATAATCAGCCAACTGATGATCAAGATGGCTAAATAGGTTCCGCCCTTTCCGGTGCCGATATCGCTCGGTGGAAAGAAGGAAATAAAGAAAGAAAAAATAGAAACAAGCAAACCAACCATCGCAACACCAATTTTCACATTTTTCCCACCAGGAATATGATACGTTCTTGTTAAGTCGTCTTTTTCTTTGACTAATTTAATATAGGAAAGAAACAAGAGGACATAAGCCACCAGATAGATGCAGACCGTCAACGCCATCGCAACGAAGAAGGATAGATTGGCGCCTCCACCGCCTAATGTCAAGACAACCGCCCAAATGGAAACAATGATGCCTTGTACCAAAACGATATTGATTGGGACATTGTGTTGATTGACTTTGGCCATTTGTTTTGGCAGCAAGCCATTTTCAGCTGCTTCAAGCATCGCAGTCGATGGGCCGACCACCCAAGCAGCAATTTCTGCAATGACACCTAAACAGATGACCACGGCAATCAAACGAACCAGCCATTCTCCGCCGCCAAAATGATGGATCAAATAAGAATAGGCTTGAATCACGCCAGTATCAAGAGACAATTGATTTTGGGGAATCGTGGCAGCCACCGTTGCCCCACCTAACGTATCCAAAAGAATCGTTGCTACAACTAAAATCAAAATAGCTTTCGGGTAATTCTTTCCAGGATTGTCCATATCTTTTACGTGACTGGCAGAAGATTCAACCCCTGCATAGGCTAAAATAAAGGAAACAAAAACGACCAGCGTATTGATTTTCGTGAAATCAGGAATCCAAGCGCCTGATCCAAAAGAAACTTTGACGGGATTCCCTTGAGCAATGTAGACAATTCCTAAGATAAAAAGAATGATCCCTGTTGCGACGATCCCCACAAAGAACCCTACTTTGGCAATCTTCGCAGTATTTTTTGTTCCGCCAAATTGCGAGATCGTGATCAGCCAAAAGATCACTAAAGTGGCAATCAGCTTCAGCCAAACATTCGTATTAAGAGCCGGCCAATTTAGGGCATAGGAAAGCGCCCCGACAATAAAGTAAATCATCGTAATAAAGCCTACCGTGATTTGGAACCATTGGAAGAAAATGGCAGCAAAGCCCCATTTTCTCCCTAATGTTTTTGAGACCCAGGTATAGAGTCCCCCTTTTTCCCATCCCTTTACAGTAGCCATCTCCGCAGAGCAAAGGGCTACAGGGATAAACCAGAGGAAACCGCCGACGAGTAAATAAAAAACTAAATTCATCTTCGATGTCGCAAAGGTTGGATACTCATATACCGTCATCACCATTGAAGCAGTTATTGCAAAAAAACTCAACAATGATAGTTTTTTCTTGCTAGTATCCATTTTTTTTACCTCCTATCGTTAGATACTATTTTTCAGCAGCGGAAGATAGATCAATATGGTACGTATGTGTCAAATCTCCATCTGCTTTAAATTCGATTTCGACCGCTTTGATCGCTGGCAAACTTTGTTCTTGCGCCACTTTAAAATGAATAAAGCCATCTTTATGTTTGTCATGGGTCAAAATCTCATCATCTAAGTAGTCCACAAACACTTCCGCTTCTACTTTTTTGCCATCATTCAACACCAAATAGGCTTTGTCAGGTTTGATTTTTTTGTCTTTCGAATCTTCATTAAACAATTGATATTTCAGTGAGAGCAATGTTTTGTATTCTTTGTCTTTGTCTTTGAATTCTTCTACATTCACGATTTTTACATGATTCACTAAAAAGCGAATGTGATCCCAACCAGCATTTTCATAATTCGTTTCATACCAAACGACGTCTTTGATTTTCGGATCGATTCCCTTAGTTACGATTTCTTCAAAATACCCGTCATCACTCAATTTTTCACTTCCCACAACTACTTCATCTGACGAATCGCTGATCAACGTTTCCGTTCCAGACCCAGAGACCACTTCCCCTGATTCTTCCACTGTTGAGCATGCACCTAGAGTAAACAAAACGCCTACACCTAAAACGAAACCTGCAACTAATGATGTTTTCTTCATTGTAAATCCTGTCCTTTCTTTTATTATTTTTATTCCATCTCAGGTATACCATTTAACCCAAAAAAGCGAATACCTAATTTTTTATTTTAAAAACAAAAAAACGCGAAAAATAATTCGCGTTTCGGTGCTATCATGAAGTGCAGATAAGAACAATGACCATTGAAAAGAAAGGACTGAGTTTTTTTGAGAGCGCTTGTGGTCGTCCTAACTGCCGTTTTGTTAAGTATCAGCCCTCTTTCAGCTGACTTTTATCTGGAAAAGACGGACAGACATACTTCTAACGCAATGTTTTCTCGGATAGAAGTTGCCCAAAATGAGTGGGCGACTACTGGATCAAAAAGATTTGTTGGAACGCTGATGCTTCCTGATGCAAAAGGCAGCCTGTTGACAGCTGACGGGCATTTTATGAGAAGACCTTCCAAGCTTGCGACGAATAGACGCGTAGCAATAGCAGCTTGTAGGGTTCAAAAAACACCCAAAATCGCACGGGGCAGTCATCTGTCTCAGCGCTGTAGCTCTTTAGCCCCTACGACTTTGCGGTTAGAAAAAGCGTGTCAGGCACGGCAATCAAACGTCCTTAGCTCTCATCCGAGTATCTGGTGTCGTACATGACGCCTTCATCCACAGGGTTTCCGCAGTGATGGCACATAGGTAAGTCAAAAACAAATGATCCTCAAAACGTTTATCCTCCGGCGTATCCTAGACAAATCTACTTCCCCATCCTGAACAAAAAAATAGCCACTACCTACTTTCCACTTACTTGTGCCATCCTCTGCTTGATAAAATGATCAAAATTTTTTGATTGAAAAGAAAAAATTGCCTATTCTGTTTTGATCATTTTTTTAGTGATCGATCATTACTTAGCTAGCTAAGCCCCCCAAACCTCAAGCAGCCCCCGAAAACAGTTTCGGAGGCTGCTTGGGGTGAGCTTTGCTCACTATTTAGTTTTCTTATAAAAATTTTAATATGAGAAATCATTTATTACAATATGAATGAGAAAATTGAGTTACGCTTTCTATTTTCATAAGTAAGTATAGATTCTATTCACAATGTAACATAGTAACCTTATTTAACTAAGCTATTTTTTTAAGAAGACCTTATCAATCTTCTGAAGCAAAAATATTCCACCAGATTATATTAGTCTTGCCGAAGCCATTTTTATATGCTCTTCAATATTGTACTTATAGCTAACGCACTTCGACTCACCTGTATTCATTCGAATTAACGGACAGCCTCCTAAACACAAAGGTTGAACTTTACAACTTGAACATTTCGCTTTCGAAAAAAATTTGTACTCTGTAAATGTTTTATGCACACTGTTCAATTGTATTCCTGTATAGATATCTCCAACTCGTCCAATCGTTTTACCAATATGAACCCAGCATTTATATAAAAATCCATTAGGGTCGATTACATAGTCATCTCGATTGATAGCTTCGCAGAACCCAATCGTTGTCCGTGGTATGGCAACAATATTTATCCCTCTTTCCAAAAGACTTTTATAAACCATTATTTCTTCTTTCGAAAACTCTTGGGATGTATAACATGTGGGTGTTTTGTAGGTATCAAAATCCTCTACCGGCGCAAGATAAAAGCCAACTTTCTTAAGTAAATTAAAATTATCCAGCGAGTTCATCAAACGAATAACATCTTCATGATTATTCTCCCTATCTATATTTACTCTTACAGTTACTGGAATATATTTTAGAGTTTTAACTATATTCTGTAATATTCTTGCAAATGTCCCTTTCCCATTTGTTAAACATCTTCTAGAATCATGATTTATCTGATCCCCATCCAGAGTAATTTGAGCATAATTAACGTGATAACTTTTTAAAAGTTGTGCAACTTTTTCTGTTAGCAAATAACCATTGGATACAATTTCTGCGTTGAAATTTTTATATTTTTTTTCGTTTTTCATTATTATTTCACTTATAACTTTAATAGAGTTCAATCCCATCAAAGGCTCTCCTCCATACCAAATTACTTTCAATGACTGATGGGGTAATACATTTTTAAGAATAAACTCAGCTGTTTTCTTAGCAGTTTCAGTAGTCATAGTATGTTGTCTAAACCCTTGCTCGTAACAATAAAAACAGGAAAAATTACAGTTCATCGTAGGGGCAATTGTGAAAGTTACTTGACTAGGATTATATCGTTTTTCATTTGCCACAGACACTAATCTTGCTTCTTCATCAATCTCATCGGAAACAATGATATTTTGATTTTCTAAATAAGAGAATAATTCTGTTTTCTCAAAGTTATCGTTATTAATAAAAGTCTGTAGATCATGGAACTCGCTTTGAGTTAGTAAAACGATAGCAGAGTATACCGAATTGTACAAAAGTATTTCATTATCCACTTCTTCAACAATCGTATATTGCGATAATTTCATAAAATCACTCCTAATTAAATTGGGTAAAAAATTTTCTGTTACCTAGATTTGTATGCTTTACAAAAGAACGTATGAATGTTTCTCTATCAATTGAATAGTTGGGGTTACATGAAGTATCACACTGTACCTTTCCTCGACACACTGCAATTAATTCACATGAATTACACTGATTGTTGCTTTTCGGAAGAACACTCTTTTGGTCATAAAGGCTATATTGAACATCTTCTGCAAAAGAAGATGATTCTGTAAAACTTTTTATTATTCTACGTTCATAAAAATTTGTTGCATTACATAACCCTATAGATCCATCAGAGAAAAACTTTACAGACCAAGGATTATACGCATCGCACTCAAAGCGATACGAAGAAAATGGAGAGACATTCACCAGGAAACCGTTTTCAATTAGGTGATCAATTGCAGTTGAAGATACCCACTTTAGATATTTTTCATAGGATAATGCATTGAAATAATTTTCATTAAACTCATAGTTATTAATGTAATAGCAATTGATATGGGCTTTGATATCACTTTGGCGGATCGTAACGAGAAAAGACTGAAACTCTTCTGTATTTTTATCAGATGTATTATAACCAATATGGATTTTAACACGTCCGCTCTTAGATGCTACCGCTAGATTTTCAAAAATCTTATCATACGTTCCGCTTCCACTCTTAAGAGATCTATTTCTATCATGATCTTTTCTAGATGTTAGTGTAGTATCGACAATTAAAGAATCAAAATGATTTATAAAATCTGGAGTGAGTAGATAGGCGTTTGTTCCTAAACCATAAGAAATTGAGAGTGATTTCTCTGACGCAATTTGATCAATCTTACTTTTAATTGCGAGAATTCTTTTTTTATAAAGAAGTGGCTCGCCCCCGAAAAAATAGATATATAGTCTCCGAACGCCTAGCTGAGCAATGTCTAAAATGTATTGCATTATATTATTTATCGTCTGATCAGTAATAACATTTTTAGAAAGGAAATCATTCTGGTAACAATAAGTACACGAAAAGTTGCAATCTTCTGTGATATTTATAGTGATAGTAACTAAGTCTCTCTTTAAATTGATTGTTTTCTGTTTATAACTTTCCAAATTACCGTGTATAAATCCATTTTCAAATAAATATTTTCGTTCACCTTCACTTATTTCGCTCGAAATCTCCGTTTTACTTTTCATTTTTTTTGAATCAATAGTAACTATTTCTTGCGTTAATGTATTGCAAAGAATAGTCTCGTTACCGTTCTCAATGATATCGACATACCGTGAAAAACGCATCACCTAACCCCCTTTTTCAATAATTATACATTTCACAAAATAATATTTCAATTTTTTTTTAATTTGTGATATAGTTTTTACATAGGAGGGAGAGAATGAAAAAAATATTAAAAAGAAACCAACCACTTTTCTTTTTGCATGTGATTTTATGCGCAATGGCAGCGCTCATTCAAGTTGGGGTTGCTTTGGTGTATAGACAAATCACCGAGGTTGCTATGTCAGGAGATGTAAAAAGACTTTTATTTATTGGTATATTCGCCTTCTTTTACATCTTATTGAACACGATGAGCGATTTTATTCCAAGAAGAAGTAAATCCGTCTTAGTTCAATCAATAATGAATCAACTGAGAGAGAGTCTCTCGCAGAAAATCGTTCGAATGAATCCGGTACTATTTCTTAAAAATGAGAAAAACGAGTATCTCTCAAAGTTGGCAAATGAAATGAAAGTCGTTGAATTAGAATTTTTAAAGCCCGGATTTGGACTGATTTTAAGCATTTTTACCTTTCTATTCTCTCTTTTATTCACACTAAAATTAAACACTTCTTTTTCATTGATTATGCTGCTCTTAGCTTTTAGTCCTTTGCTAGCCCCTTATTTCGCTAAGCGAATCCTTAGTGATCGTCGCAAGTCCGTTGTTCTGGAGCAAGATCGTACACTTAGTTTATTTGACCAACTTCTCTCAGGATACCTGACCTTACGTGTCGGCAAAGGTTTTCCAACATATACGAAAATTTTTACTAACAGTAGTGAACGATTAAAAAAGGAAAGTATCACTTTTGAAACCTTACAAGGACTGACTTATGCAATTTCTTTTGGACTTGGGGATCTTGCCTATTCAGGGACATGGATCGTTGGTGGTTTCTTTGTTGCTGCCAAAATAATCACCATTCCCGATCTTATTGCGATGACTACACTAATGAGTACGATTGCCGGTCCGTTAGAGTATTTCAGTACTTCAGTTACAGATATTTTAGCGAGCAAGAAGGTCGCGGACGATCTTATAGCTTTCATTGATGGTACCGATGATGATGAGCCCAATCGCTCACTTGAACTTGCAGAACCAATAAATACTTTATCGATTGAAAATCTGCATTTCCATCATGGAAATCGTTTGATTTTTAATGGTTTTACTCAAACATTTGAGCGTGGAAAAAAATATGCTATCACTGGCGCAAGCGGTAGCGGGAAGTCGACACTATTGAATATTTTAGCGGGAATTTACCCTATCGACGATCATCAAGTATTGGTTGACCAGCAAGAGATGAATCAGCTATCTAGAGACTCCCTTTATGAGAAAGTTGCACTTGTCCAACAAAAAACTGCTATCTTCCAGACGAGTATTGCTTACAACGTTTCTATTTTTAGTGAATACGAACTTGAAAAAATCGTTGATGTTTTAAAACGAAGTGGATTAGATGATCGCTTTGATAACAATGATTTAACCGATACGCAAGATAATACATGGATAAACTTTCTTTCTGGCGGCGAGCTTAGACGGCTTGAGATTGCTCGGGCAATCTTTAAAGATTCCGATGTTATTCTTTTTGACGAACCAACATCTGGTCTAGACAGTATAAACGAGATGATTATCAGTGACTTAATCTGCTCACTTACAGATAAAATAATCATTGTCGTTACTCACTCAACAAATCAGGAATTTCTAGGTTCATTTGATGAGCTAATTCAGTTAAATAAATCATGAATTTAGATGATATAGGCCTACCTTATGTCATCTGGAAATATAAAAGAAAGGAGAGGTATACAATGAAAGTAATCTCTGAAGCTTCAAAAGAACAAATCATCACCATGTGTGGAAGTAATCAGCATTCCCATCATCCACCAATCATCTTACCTGAAGAGACTGATACACCATTTTCAAATCAGAAAAAAGAAGAGATAAAAAAAGAAGAGAAAGCTAGTTAAGAGAAAATCATTTGATCCTTACTTTACTTATTAATAAGGATAATAGCAATCAAAGAAGGGGTCGTGACTAGCTATATATGTCTCGACTCCTTCTTACATATTTCCCGCAAACGCAAATAATTTTTAACAGCTACTTGTTATCAACTTTCTTCATATAAAGAATTGGATAAGGGTTTCCTTGTTCGTCTAACTCGCTTCTTTTGTATACCTCAAATCCCATATGCTCATAAAATCCTTTCGCCTGAGGATTCTGTTCATTTACTCCCAGTTCATTTACAGAATAGTTTTCCATCCCGTATGCCAAGAGTTTTCTTCCTAGTCCCTTGCCTCTTTGTTCATTTGCTATAAAAAGCATTTCAAGATTTCGATCCGAGATCCCCATGAAGCCAGCTGGCTCTCCATTTTCACTTTCTACGATAATCAAATGTGGCACATGATGCAATGCCTCTGGAATGTATTGCTTAATGGCTTGGATTTCGGTCTCTGACAAAAAGGTGTGCGTCGCCTTAACAGAACTCTCCCATACTTCAATTAATTGTTGCTCTAACTTTTGATTCATACTACTTACTTCTTTTATATTCATGGATAGTCACACTCTCATCAGCTTATTTTCGTTTTTCATAACAAGAATCGCTGTTTCATTGATCCAAGTTAAGAATTTTCAACATCATCATAACATGAGATGGATTTATTTAAAATCTATGGATAAAAACTGCCTCGCTCAAATAGATAACGAAACAATCAATTCTAAGAGAGTATGACTTGCTTTGAAACACACTAAGAAAGGAGCTTTCAATACTGATGATTTCTCAAATCATTCTGTTGAAATAAAAATGCTTGTAGCTTTTTCTTCCCGAATAGTCGCCATAACGAACAAAATATATTCTTTTCAATAAACGATTTTAAACCACTTGCCCTAGAGTCCACTTCAGGGTTTATGATTACTTATAGAAAAGATAAGGAGAACCAACGATGAATATAAAAAAAGCAGCGGAAATGTTTGATTTGAGCGTAGACACATTGCGCTATTATGAACGAGTCGGTGTGATTCCACCTGTCCAACGCAATGAGAGTGGCTATCGGGTGTACACAACAAATGATCTAAACTGGATCTATTTAGCAAAACATTTACGAAATGCAGGATTGTCGATCGAATCGCTAATTGAATTTGCTCAATTGGCACAAGTACGTGAAAGTCAAAACGTCGAAACAGCTCAGAAACAGATTTTAGCCGATCAACTCGAAGAATTAGAGAAAAAGTTAGCAGCAATGCAGGAAGTAAGAGACCTACTTATTTATAAGATAGAAACGTATGATGAGCATATCGCAAAATTTAAAGCAGGAAATATGACCCCTGATAAAGTGGAAAAATTATGGGAACGAAAAAAGTAACATCTTTCACTTGCTATGGACTTAACTCCAAGGTTTAGGATAGAACATGCAATGAAAATTAGAGGAGGAAACATTATGCAAACAATCACACTCAATAATGGTGTCACCATGCCGCAACTAGGATTTGGCGTTTATCAAATACCTTTGGAAGAAACAGCAGAAGCTGTTTACCAAGCAATCAAAGCTGGGTATCGACTGATCGACACTGCTTCTATTTATGGAAATGAAACAGAAACAGGCGAGGGAATCAAGCGCGCCATCACTGAAGGTCTAGTCACTCGAGAAGAACTTTTTGTTACCTCTAAATTATTTATTCTCCAAGCTTCCGAAGATAAAGCGAAAGAAACGATTGAACATTCGCTTGAAACAATGGGATTAACTTATCTTGATCTCTACCTTATTCACCAACCATATGGAGATATTTATGGTGCTTGGCGCTCAATGGTTGCTGCTCAAAAAACAGGAAAATTACGTGCAATTGGCGTTTCAAATTTCAAATCAGCTAAGATGATCGAGTTTGTCGGCTTGAATGAGGCGAAACCTCAAATCAATCAAATCGAAGTGAACCCTTGGAATCAACGAGCGGAAGATCAGGAATGGCATGAAAAATATGACGTCCAAGTTGAAGCTTGGGCTCCCTTTGCAGAAGGACGCCATGACCTATTTACCAATCCGACATTAGCAGAAATTGGCAAGCAATATGGCAAAACGGTTGGTCAAGTTGTTCTTCGCTGGTTGATGCAAAGAGGGATTGTCGCTTTAGCAAAAACAGTTCGTCCAGAACGGATGGCTGAAAACATTGCTATTTTTGACTTTGAGCTTTCCCAAGAAGACATTGAAAAAATAGCCGCTTTAGATAAAAAAGAGTCCGCATTCTTTGACCACGATGCCCCCCAACAAGTGGAATGGTTTATGGAGCGGATGTTAGATACTGAAAGTTAATAGGTTTTTATTGAAGAAAACCAATACAAGTCCGCTCACATTGCAAAAGGAAGCGGACTTGTATTAGTTCTTACTGAATTGTATGTCGTCACTTTTCTTTGTCAGTATGACAATGTTCTTGGAAATAGGGCCAGTGAGTCATCTTTGAACAAGGAGTTGCTTTTCATATTTAGCAGTGGAACCTAAATGATGATCTAAAAAATGACGAAGGACAGACATTCGTAGATAAGAACTGTACAAAACAACATGCCTAAGACGCTTCTCTGACCTCTCAAATGTACTTTCACCAAATATGTTTTAGAGATTCTATACGTACATAATAGATAAATTGCCCCCAATTCTTCTACTATTAAGAGGAAACATTAAGAAGAAATCTTTAGATCAAGATAGCTGCTGCCATCACAACGAAATTATAGAAGCTATGTGCAAAAATGGATTCCCAAATATTTCCCCTACGTAAATAGGTGATCGTCAAATAAAACCCTATGACAAAGTAGGGAAAAAGAGCAAAAAGATTCCCGTTCACATTTACGATATGACTTTCAGTAAAAAGCAAGAGGCTTCCGACAGCAGTGATGATTCTCAACCATCGTTTTTCTCCAACATAAATCAGTGTATAGCGATAAAGCATTTCCTCGAAAACAGGTGCTAGCAAAAGTACATCGAATACAAATGGAAGGGTTCTTTGATCGGAGAGATAAACAAAAATCAACGCATTGAGATCACGAAATAAAAGAATATTAATTAAACCGATAGTGAGGATAATACTAGTAGGTACGATGAGACCGATTTTTATTAGCGCAATTTTATTTATCTTTTTATAACTCTCTACTAAATAGTTACGGAAAAGAAGGATACCAAGTAAAACGAACAATAGTTTTACTCCGAAATGATTATAACTCATCAAATATCTTGCATAAAAAGAAGGAATGCCACGTATTGCTAGCCCCTTCCATAGGACATAAAACAATAAAAATAACCCTCTTTTCAACTTATCCCTCCTAATGAACGAAAGCTTTATACTCCAGATAGTTTTACTCTTCTTTCAGTTCTTCCTATCTCTAAAATAACAATAAACCAAATAACCACTCGAGCATACTAACAAAGGAAGTCCGACATAGAGCATACCAGTTCCTAATGGATAATTAATAGCAAGATCAAGTTGGATATTCTTAAGCTCTTCTTGGCTTATTGTGTCAAAATCTTGAATAGGAATCAAAATCGTTTGTAAAAAAAAGCCAACGACCGTGATAAAAAGACTGAAACAAAAAACGCCGAGTGCAAATTTTTTCATAAGAGACCTCTTTTCAGCATACACTTTATTGCTTTACCATCTTATTATACATATCAATCATTAAAAAAAGAAACTTAAAATATTTTTACACATTATACTTACAACAATTAACAAGGAAACCATCCTATAGAAGTCATTCCTTAGCTGGAAAAAGGAGTCTCCTCACTAATAATTCTTCCATCAAACAACATAGGAAGTGCTTAATTTCCTTCATTCGACTTACTTGAAATCTGCCTCTATGAAGACTAGAAACACGTATCCAAATCACCGCTATCCACCGTATTTAGAGTATCGATGTGCTTTTTTAAGACAGTGCCGAATTGGCAGACCTTTTCTCCGAAAAAATCAGAGGAGATGCTAACAAAAATACCGCTAGCAGCAAACGAATCATCGTCCTTACCAACGGCATTTTATTAAAGACTTCTGTCCTGGATTCTCTAAAAATTCCACTTCATATTTTTAGTCAGGCACTGTTTTTATTGTAAAAAGAACTTTCTTTTCTTTAACGTAGTAAAGGTGCATTGCCATTCTTTTCTAACACATGTTTTGTGGCCCATAGTAGAAAGACTCAGTACTTTTTAAACGGTTCTTTATCTCGTAAATGAATATTCTCATGATTGTCTTCGATCATTTCAATCACTCTTGGTTCACTCGTAGCGTACGCTTCCTTCAGCGCAGCATCTAAAGCTTCTTTGGAACGTACACGAACTGCTTTAATACCGTAGCTTTCAGCCATTTCTTTATACCCAATATAATCGATATCGACCCCTTCTTTTTGTCCGTTATAGTCTAGTTCTTGTTGGAATTCAACCATGTTGTATTCTTTATCCACCCAGATTACTTGCACAATATTCAAATTGTAATGGGCTACTGTAGCTAATTCTTGTGAGGAAAACATAAAGCTGCCATCCCCACCTGAAGACAAAATCTTTTCCTCTGGACGTAACAGTGCTGCTGAAATCGCCCAAGGAAGACCGACGCCTAAGGTTTGTTCCCCATCAGACATTAAGAAATGTTTTGGCCGATACACATTTAGGTACGAACCCAGCCACACTTCATGACTTCCTCCATCCATAACAACGGTCGTATTTGGATGAGCCTCGATTATTTTTTGCAAAGAGTCAACAATTTCCAATGGATGTAGTGCATCCTCAGGTGTTTGGCTGGGTACTTTTTTCTTCGCTGTCAATTTTTCTTGCAAGTCATGAACCACCATTTTCCACTCATCCGTAATGGCTTGTTCCGTTATGCTATTGGTAATATTTTTTAGATTTTTTGCGATATTGCCTAAGAGGATGGTGTCAGGGAGATAAGTTTCATCTAAATGATCCACTACAGTATCAATATCAATAATGCGCTTGTTATCGGTATTCCAAACAGAAGCCCAGTATTCAACCAAATTTAATCCCAATGTAATCACTAAATCACTGTTAAAAACCAGTTCATCCCCAGGCAGGTTATTAAACAGCCCCACTCGACCCACATAGTTTTGGGAAAACTCATGCGTCAATAGACCTGTAGCTTCGAACGTCTCCACGACCGGAATTCCCGTTTTTTTAACGAACCCTTGAATGGCAGCCGCCGCATTATCATCGGCTGCCCGAGCACCAACGATAATAACTGGGCGTTTTGCCGCTTTGATTTTCTCAACTGCACTAAGAATGGCAGCTTCGTCACTAATCGTATTGTCCAATTGATTCACTAAGGTCGAAAAAGCCAAACCAGATTTAGTGGTCTCAGCTAACAGAATATTACCTGGAATATCCATAAAAACGGCCCCGGGATTGCCATTGATACTTGAGACATACGCATTCGCTACTTCATCCGCAAGGGCATCGGTATGCTGAATTTCCTTGGCATATTTAGTAATCGTTGAATCATTCATTACGCCAGAAATATTAGGATTTTGAGGATACGGTGTTACTAACTTCGCTTGTGGAACTTGTCCGGCAATAGCCAATACCGGGTCACCATCAGAAGTCGCCGTAGCTAAGGGCGTGACCAAATTCAAAGCCCCCGGTCCTGACGTAGTCATCACTACACCAGGTTTACCAGTCATGCGCCCAATTCCTTGTGCCATGAAACCAGCATTTTGTTCATGTCTTACCGTAACAACTTTAATCTCTTCACGTTTTTTCAAAGCCATTAATAACGGACCCAACTTGCCGCCTGGCAATTGAAAGACATATTCCACACCATTTTTAATCAATGTATCTACAATCAAGTCTGCACCGTTCTTATTCATAATAAATCTCTCCTAAATGTTTTTTGCAAGTTGTTTATTAGGATTACTTGAGATAACTGTAAAGGTAATAAATTTGCTTACTCGTGTACTATAGATTCAAAAGAAAGAGTTGTACATTAGGGAATTTTTTTATACGTCTATTTCTTATTGCCTTCTTACGATTAGGAGATGAATTGTTTTACAAATAGTAAGTAAATCCTTATGATACTCTCAGACATACGGAAAAGGAGACAACGGAAGATGACAAGAAAAATATACAATTGCGAACATGGCTGCGCGGTCGAATCGACTTTACAAATGATTTCAGGTCGTTGGAAAAGCGTTATCTTATATCATTTGATGTTTGATGGGTCACTTCGCTATAACGAACTACAAAAGCTGATTCCTGGCATCACTAGAAGAATGGTCTCTTTGCAGTTGAAAGATTTAGAAAAGGATGGATTGATCTATCGTAAGGTCGTTCAGGAAAAACCATTACAGGTTGTGTATGGAATGACCGATTATGGCTACTCTTTAAAAGAGATCATTGAATTATTGTATCGCTGGGGCGAAGATTTTAATCACAAAAACGCGGGATTACTTGAAGAAGAATGTTTAACTTGCAATTGATCGCGACTGCTAGTAAAAATGAGGTTTTTAACGTGAAAAAGATTGAAAATATTGAAGAATTATATGAAGCATTAAGCACATCAATGGAACATTCAACGTGGTGGGATACAGAAAATCCATGGGAAATCGTTGTCGGATCAATTTTGGTTCAAAATACCAATTGGAAAAATGTGGCCTATTCCTTAGCAAACATCAGAAGAGAGATTGGATTTTCTCCGAAAAGATTGGCAGAAATTGATCAGTTCCTTCTTCAGGATCTGATTCGGCCCAGTGGTTTCTACAAAAATAAATCCCGCGCGATAAAAGAAATCTTTTCTTGGTTTCAGCGCTACAACTATGATATCGGTATTCTACAGAAAAAAGAACAGGCTGAGTTACGAAAAGAGTTGCTAGCTATCTATGGTGTTGGCTATGAAACGGCAGATGTACTAATGGTTTTTGTGTTTAATAAGGTCGTGTTTATCGCTGATAAATACGCACAACGAATTTTTAGTCGCTTAGGCCTAAATGAGCCGCTTACTTACCTCACCCTTCAAAATATGATCGAATTACCAGATACATTTACCAATGAACAAGCTCAAAACTTTCATGGTTGGCTAGTTGATTACGGTCAAGTCCATTTGAAATCGGATAAAGACTGGCAAGCAGGCTTCTTAAGTCAGTTTACACTCGTTCACCTCTAATTGTGGTATAAAAAAATTCCCTAATTTACATTTCATTGACCGAGGATTACGCTATCCTTGTTACAAAAACACGTTTCAAGGAGGAGATAGTATGAACGATCCATTTTTAGGATTACAAGACGTGCCAGCGTTTCACGTGACCAGTAAGGACATTGTTGACGGGAAACTTATGGATAAAAAATTTATGTCTGGTGATTTTGGGATTGAGGATGGACAAGATATTTCACCAGAGCTTCACTGGACCGGTGCACCAAGCAATACGAAAAGCTATGCGGTTACCTTATACGACCCTGATGCACCAACTGGATCAGGATTTTGGCATTGGGCAGTCATGAATATCCCCGCTTCTGTAGAGGAATTATCACAAGGAGCCGGCAGTAGCGATAACGCAAAGCTGCCACCGGGAGCCGTTCAATTACCAAATGATGCCCGCATGAAAAAATATATTGGTGCTGCGCCGCCCAAAGGTCATGGTGTTCATCACTACTTCTTAACGGTTTGGGCATTGGCTATTGAGAAAGTTGAAATTCCTGAGGATTCTACCCCAGCTTTTTTCATTTTTAATACCTTTGGACATGTCCTAGCTCGTGGTGTTGTGAACTTTGAAGTCGAAGTGAAATAGGGAAAGCTCAGAGAGGAAGATACGTAATGAATGCTGCAAAAGAAAACTATTTTGGCAAACTAGAACAAGTCCATGAATTTTATGATGCGATGCCTACCGGCGTTAGCTTATCGGAAACCGGGAGAATCTTTATTAATTTTCCTGAATGGGGAGACCAAGTAACCGCGACAGTCGTTGAACGAGTAGACGGCAAATTAATTCCTTATCCTAGCCAAGAAGCGAATACATTTGATCCTCAAAAACCGGAAAACGGATTTCTAAGTGTACAAAGTATCGTTGCTGATGGTGCTGGTACTTTGTGGGTATTGGATACCGCTGCACCCAAATTCACCGTTCCTGTTAAGGGTGGGGCAAAACTGGTTGCTGTGGATTTAAGTACTAATCAAATTCGCAAAGTCTATACTTTTTCACCGGATGTCGTCCTAGACTCTACGTATTTGAATGATGTTCGAATTGATTTACGCCGCGGTTCTGAAGGGGTAGCCTATATAACCGATTCTTCTATTACCGGTCCTGGTGCGTTGATCGTACTCGATTTAGGTACTGGCGATGCATTCCGTATTTTAGATGGCACGCCCTCCACCGCGGTTGATCCAGCCTTTATTCCTAAAGTTGAAGGCGAGATTTTGTTAAATCGCTCGGCTGATGGAACAACTTCGCATTGGCAAGTGGCAGCTGACGGCCTAGCGATTTCTCCCGACGGAAAAACCTTGTTTTTTAGTCCTTTATCCAGTCGACATTTATACTCAATTGAAACCGATAAAATTTTCAACAAAGAAATTGATGATCACGCATTAGAAGCACATGTTAAAGATTGGGGCGAAAAAGGCGCCTCTGATGGCATGATTACGGCAGAAGATGGAACGATCTATGCTGGCGACTATGAAAACAACAGCATTCGTGTGATTCACACGGATGGTACTATGGAGACTTTGGCTCACGATCCGCGTATTTTATGGCCAGATACTTTATCTATTGGACCAGATCAATACTTATATTTTAACGCCAACCAGCTGCAACGGCAGGCTAGTTTTCACAAAGGAGAAGACCTGAGAGAGAAGCCTTACAGTCTGTTCCGCATTTTTATCGGAAAAAATCCTGCGAAAGCAAACTAACCGGTCTTGATCCAAAGGGAGGGCAATACGTAAAAGAACTAATGCGATTTTCTATCCAGAAAAGGAGGAATGAAGATGTCAGAACAGAAAACGATGAATGTAATAGGCTTTTTCGAAGGCCTGCCAATTGAATCTACGCATAGTTTTATTGACCAAAAAGAAGGAATCCCTGTTCCAGGCCCTCGTGATTTATTAGTAAAAATCAAAGCCGTTTCGGTCAATCCAGTCGACACCAAATTACGGCAAACGACTCGCAAGCGAAATGCCCTGCGTATCTTAGGTTTTGATGCGGTCGGAGAAGTGGTCGCTGTCGGAAAAGATGTCATGAAATTTACTGTTGGTGATCGGGTCTTTTATGCAGGAACCACCACTCGATCAGGAAGCAATCAAGAATATCAAGCAGTCGATGAACGGATCGTTGCCCTAGCCCCTAAAAATTTAACAGATGAAGAGGCTGCTGCATTCCCATTGACTGCATTAACCGCTTATGAATTGCTGTTTGAAAAATTCGGCTTGATTCCTAAAGAAAACGCCAATCAAGGGAAAAGTATTCTCGTCATCAATGGTGCGGGTGGCGTCGGATCGATACTGAATCAGTTGGCTCATTGGGCAGGTCTAGAAGTGTATGCTACCGCTAGTTCAAAAAATTTTGACTGGCTTCAAAAAACCGGGGTTGACCACCCTTTAGACTACCATCACGACCTAAGGGACAGCTTTCGAGAATTAGGCGTTCCGAATGTTGACTATATCGCTGTCTTGTTTGACATCACCCAATACTTTGATCAAATCAGCCATTTGGTAAAACCTTATGGTCATGTGGGCACGATCGTTGGCCTTCACGAGCCCCTTGATTTAAGTGTATGGAAAAACCTTTCTGTTAGCTTTGATTGGGAGTATATGTTCGCTAAAACAGACCACGACTATCAAATCGAGACACAAGGACAAGCGCTAAAAGTGATTGCTGATTTAGCAAATGAAGGGACACTAAAAACAACCTTAAGCAAAGTCTATTCGGATGGAATCAACGCGGCAAATTTGAAGCGCGCAACGAGAGATGTCGAAAGTGGCCATATGTTGGGAAAAGTCGTTGTAAGTGGTCCTTTTAATGGAAACCCTACAGGGAATTAATCGCCCGAGCCATTTAATGAACGCACCCTTCAACAGAATTCATCATATATTCTAATACACTATCACTGATTTTTCGCAACAGCCGGATTCTCAAAGAATGATTTGTAGATGAAAAAAGCATTCAGAAAACAATGGGTCTCTGGATGCTTCATTCATCAATATAATAATCTAATGGATAACATAGTTAAAACTGAAATCAAGGTAAATCCATATTCGTTTTTCATAAAATCATCATCCATTCATAACTTAAAAAATAGTCATTCTTAGTAAGTGTTTATTTTCAAGAAAATTCATTCTCTTTACTTAGTAAGATAGAAAAAGACAACAACCATTATGACAACAAGTACCCAAAAATACCATTTTTCAGAGTTTTTTTCTTCATATCTATTCTCCCTTTCTATTCATCTCAATTTTGAAAGAAACATAATAAGCAAAATATCGCCTTCTTGAAGGGCAATCGCTATCTGATTCCCTATCCGATTAATTCTCGGTTAACTCATCCCTAAATTTCAGGAATAGGTCTTTCGCTTGTCCTGTACGCATGTTTGTCAGGACTTTAATTTTCTTGACCATGCCAATATCATTTTCGTTTTTCGAAAGAATTTGTCGTGCCATTTCTTCTTTGATCTCTGCTTCTTCTTCCTTCGTTAAATTTCTGACTTCTTTCTTTTTACCAAAGAATCCCACCCTGTTCTCCCCTTCTTATAAAATTTATGCGCTTTTCACACTAGCCAGACTGAGCATTCTTTTTATCTAAAATGCGTTTTTCTGTCCATGACTTGATTCCTATACTCTAATCTACCATTTCTGTCGAAACCGAGGAAATGGTTCGTTCTCTTTTTTATTTTTAGGGAAGATATAAAAATAAAACACGGAGCCAATGATGATCGCTGGCGGCACCGAGATGCTCAATAATTTTAAAGCAGTGTTTAAAAGTACACCAAATTTTTCTTGAATAGAAAGATTCATAATCGTGCTGAAGTCTTGATTGAACGAAGTAACGATCATCGTGACAAAAAAGAGCAAGCAAAAACTAATCACCCCATACTTGATACTTACTTTTAAATCATCATTGTCTTTCTTAGTTTCTTCCAAAAGTAATGTTTCTAATGAGATATCCAATTCTTCGGCTATTTTGATCATATTTTTTTTGCTAGGGTACGTAGCACCTAACTCCCATTTTGAGATTGTCTTGTCACTTACTTCTAATAATTCTGCTAGCATACTTTGTGTTAGCTTGTTTTTTTCTCTATATTCTTTCAGCTTCATTGCTAATATTGTTTCCTTCATTTCAACAACTCCTCATCGATTTCTACCTTTCATTTTGACATAAAACCTACCATTTAACAGGAATTCTTGAAAAAGAGAGTAGAATAGAGGGGATTTTTTTAGCTACTTCTGGTGATTTTCCTGAAACATACTACCGATTCCTTCCTTTCAACAATAGTTGCTATGCATTCTGATATCTTCTAAATAATATCAAACCAGAAATCATAAGCGTCTGTAAATAATTAAAGGAGACGCAAAAACTTCCCAGTTTTTGCCCTCCCTCATTTCTCAAGAAAATTTGTTAACAGAGGATTTTCTATTTATCATTCTTATTAGAAGAAACCAAAGTATTTTTTCACTTCAATATACACTAAAGGAAAAATGGATAAGCCGATTACCCATAGCCAGTCAACTGCACGAAGAGAAACAAAGCCAAAAATAGTTTGCATGAATGGAATCGTTACTAACAAGATAATGATCAATGCACCTATGAAGGTTGTCATTACTAACAACGGATTGCTCAAAAAACGCAGCTTCAGAATAGATTCTTTACTTCTACAATTAAACATATGCACAATAGTTGATAATCCCAATACAATAAATGTCATTGTCTGCGAAACCTCTATCGATTCTAGACGTCCAATTAGAATCGCGCCTAATGTGACGCCTGTAAAAACAATTGAGATTTCTACAATTTTTACCAATAATCCTTGCGCAAAAATGCTCGTGTATTTAGCGATCGGGGCTTCCATCATTGCTTTTTTATCGACTGGTTCAATGCTAAGACTCATTCCTGGGATTCCATCTGCAACTACTTTTATGATTAACAATTGAACCGCTGTAACAGGTGCTCCCCACCCAACGAGCAAGGAAATTAAAACGATCGTCAGTGCAGAAATATTGCAACCAAGCATCGCGTATAATGATTTTCTGATATTGCTGTATACCCGTCGTCCTTCTTCAACCGCCTGAACAATCGTCGCAAAATTATCGTCTACTAAAACCATATCAGAAGCTTCCTTTGCTACTTCTGTGCCACCTCCCATTGCGATCCCTACATCAGCTGCTTTTAATGCAGGTGCATCATTGACACCATCGCCAGTCATAGCGACAATCTCATCATTTTTTTGAAATGCTTTTACGATTCGAATTTTATCTTCTGGGGAAGTACGGGCAAAGACTCGATAGTCATCAATCACATGGGCTAATTTTTCATCGCTCATTTCATGTAAATCCGCGCCGGTCATTGCTTTTTTCCCATCGGTGAGAATTCCTACATCTTCTGCGATTTTTTTTGCTGTTAGTAAGTGGTCCCCTGTGATCATTACGGTTTGAATCCCTGCTTGTTTTGCAATAGAAACAGCCGTATAGCTTTCGGGCCGAGCTGGGTCGATAATCCCAACAAATCCTGCAAACTCTAACTGACTTTCAAGAATTTCTTCAGTAAGACGTGTAGGTTTTTCATCGTATCTTTTATAAGCAACGCCCAAAACACGGTATGCTTGATTGGCCAACTCATCATGCTTGTTCAAGTAGGCAGGGTTGTTCGCATCAATGAGATCCAAGCGATCAAAAGCCCCTTTTGTGACAGAAACATATTGGTCGTTTACTTTATATAAGACAGTCATCCTTTTTCGTTTTGAATCAAAGGGAACTTCATGAATCTGTTCAAAGGTTGAAGCGACTTTACCTAGTTCCTCTTTAGTGAAGAGCGATGCCAGTTTTTTTCTGATCGCCAACTCTGTTGGATTACTGGTTACTGTTGCATTTTCTTCCATCGAACTAGCAAGATAGAAGAGAAACAAGAGATTTTTTTCCTTCTCTTCTGTTATTTCTAAGCAGGAAGTCAGTCTATCCTTCATCATAATAACTTCTTTCACGATCATCTTATTTTCGGTAATTGTTCCAGTTTTATCTGAGCAGATGATTGAAACACCCCCAACGGTTTCTACTGTTGAAGGAGTCCTAACGATGGTTTTCTTCAGTGCCATATTCCTCATCCCAACAGCTAGAGAGATTGTTACTACGACTGGCAAAACCTCTGGAATAGCAGCAACAGCCATTGATATTGCAGTCATGATACTGGTCTCTAAAGACAATCCTTTGCTGATTCCTATAGCAATCGCTAGAAAGCCAGAGAGAATAGCGATTAGGCCTAGAACTTTCCCCAGTTTTTGCATTTTTATTTGTAGAGGTGCTATGGTTGTTTCTTCCTTGCTTAATAAGCTCGATATTTTACCAATTTCCGTATTCATTCCTGTCTTTTCAACTCGAACGTTTGCTTTTCCTGTGACTACTAATGAGCCAGAAAAAACCAAGTCTTTTCTGTCCCCTAAAGAATCTTCTTTAGAAGAAATATAGGTGGGATCTTTTTCACTTGGTTCACTTTCACCAGTTAGAAACGACTCATCAACAAAGAAATTACTACTCGTTAAAAGCTTAGCATCTGCTGGAATACGGTCCCCTAATGCCAACTGAACAATATCACCAGGAACAATGTTCAAACTTTCAATCTCTTTTAACACCCCATCTCTGAATACTTTACTCACGGGAACACTCATTTTATTTAATTCACTCATTGATTTTTCCGCATGTTTTTGCTGTCGAATCGACAAATATAGATTAAGAATGACAATTGAAAAGATGACTATTGGTTCCGTAAAATCATCAGGATGGTTTTGAAATGCAACGTAACTAGATAAGAGCGTTGCAACGATTAAAATCAAGATGGTAATATCCTTCATCGACTCTTTCAAATAGTCATAAAAATGCTTCTCGTCTGTGCTTTCTATGGAATTAAACCCATATTTCTCTAGCTTCATTTCTGCTTCTTTACTGGAAAGTCCCGACTGGTTAGGGCTCTTTCCTTTTTCTTTCAATTGTTCTTTTAACATCTGCCTATACCTCCTAAAACAAAAAAGAAGTCAGACAAACTAACCATAAAAGCCTAAGGTTAGTTTTTCTGACTTCAATAAGATTTATTCCGGCGAACAAATCTAATGTCATTATTTAAATTCCACCTAATTATTGCACATCCGAATATTTGGGTCAAGATTTTCACGATGACCGATCAATCAAAATGAGAGAATGGTATGCAAAATCGAGAAAAAGTACGTGTACATCCTTATCCTATAGACAAGAAGCTCGCCCTTACAAAATGATTTCAGGACTTTCTTTACTTAGCACATAATCATTACCTGCTACTTTAAAATACTCTTGAACCAACTGACTTAACTCTTTGATTGCTTCATTCGCCCGAGCCCGTTGCGTTTCATTGATCGATTCAATGAATAAAACAGCATTGGTGGTCTCTTCTGTTAGCATCGTACGTTGGGCTTCCCGCCAATTTAAGCATCGACAGATTGCACCTTTCTCATCATAGTAAATGACTTCCTTTTCCAAGGCTGGGGAATCAGTATCTGCACCTAAGGGAAAGAAAGATTCGCCACCTTTTGCAACGCCTAAATGAAGGTCGCCAACGATTGTATCGAGGTCTTCTCCGCCTAAAGGGACACCATATTTCAAGGAAATACTATTATAAATATCTACTAAAGGATTGATGGGAGAAAATTCTCTGTCTTGATTCACCCGTTTCAACAGTGCTTCGATGGAAGAGCGTACCCCTTTTTTCGTTTTAAATTGCTGAAAAGCACTTCGCCAATCTTGGATCACCTGGTTTTCACTGAAGGTGTCGGTCGTTAAGTAGCGCTTTGCTTGCTCTTTACTACTTTTTAGCAAGTTAGTAAAAAACGTCTCTTGTGAAACATCCGCAACATTGTTTATATTTTTTACAACAAGGCAGTTGATTTGGGCTTCTGGAAATAGCGCCCAAAATTCTTGATCGATCATTATTTTCTTCACTTTCTCTACACTCCTACTTAGTTTATTTGAACAAATTCATGTCCTTTATTTTTCAGGCTCTCTGTTTTTTCAGCAGCCAGCCGAGCTATATCCTTTTTAACAAAATATCAGCTACCTGTGCTTCCTACCCTAGGTAGCATGAATGTACATTCAATCAGATCCAATCTCCCCAGTTGCGTTATTCGTTCAATAGTCTCTTTTGATCCCATTCTTGACGTTGACCCAATCAACTTCTACCGAAGATTTTATTTTTGCCAGCATTTCCGCAAGATTTTTTCTTTCTAAAGCAGATAACTGTTGAATCGCTACTTTATTTGAATAGTTATTTTCTCTTATGATTAATTGAACCGCTTGTTTCCCTTTGGCGGTTGTGTATAAGTGTTTGATTTTTTTATTTTCTTTGTCTGACTCTTTTAGAATGAAGCCATTTTCCTCTAATTTTTTTACCGCCCTGGACAAAGTCGTGCGATCAACTTTGATCCGTTCGGCTAATCGTTCAGGAATAATTCCTTCATTTTCAAATATACGAACTAAGTAAATATATTGCCCTTTACTGAGTTGAACCTCTTTAAATTCAATATTAGCAATTGATTCCAACATTCTACTGATTGATCCTATCTCACGAAGGATATCCTCCACGAACTATCCCCTCCCTATCTAGCACTATAATAGCCCATTATTGTTGCATATGCAACAATAATGGGCTTGATTTACTTTTTTACTCACTCTTAGAAAATGGGTGTATTGCATAAGCTTGTCTCAAAAAAGTAGGAGAATACCGAGAAAAACTTCTCTGTACTCTCCTTTTACAAACATTCCAAGTGGAAATACTATCCAAATTTCTCCTAATTTCAAAACCAAATTCATGAAGATGATTGCTTAGTACAGTAGTGAATGAATCAACTTCGTTTTCATTTACTTTCCCCGAATCGTATAATTTCTTTCTTTTTGCTTGCTAAGTTTTTATTTAACCTTGTCTAACGCAGATTGATTGGTTACATCCAATTCGTTGTTTAAAATCACTAAAATTCACATTAGATTTACGACATAAGTTTATGACGCTCTCTCGAGCTTATTTCAATGAGAGTTTACCAACGTATCAAAAACTATTAAGTTTCTGACTCTTTCTAAGAATTGTCCTAATATTCATGAACCTAAATTTTAAATGAACAATGATTTATTTACGAGTTTATGAACACAAAAATACAGTGACACATATAAATTATTGTATCTAAAAAGAGTGTCCAGAAATTCGTCACTTTCTTAACACTCTTTGTCGAAAAATTAAGAAGATCAAAAGCTATTAAATTTCTTCCCCTCATATAGCTGTTAAAAAAATCATGAACTAAAATTCTTATAAACACCTTTTTTAATTGTTGTTTTTTGTATATCTTTTCAAATGTTTTGCTGTGTATGAATCTTCTAACGTTAATAAGTCTATTGGGTACCCTTGAAACAATACTTTACCTCCAAAGTTCCCCCCGCCAGGTCCCATTTCGATAAGCCATTGAGCCTGACTAATTATTTTGAGATTGTGCTCTAGAACAATCAATGTATTTCCTTTTTGCAAAAGTTTATTCAACAATAATAACAGCCTGTCAATATCCGCCTCATGAAGGCCGGTAGATGGTTCATCTAATATTAGACAGTTAGAAGTATTTTGAGCAATTATTTTTGCTATCTTTAAACGCTGAAGTTCTCCACCAGAAAATGTATCTAGCGACTGCCCCAACTTCATATACTCTAGATGAACATCCATGAGAATTTGCATCGTTCTGATCAATAAGCGATCATCAAACAAATCTACTGCTTTTCGAACTGATAATTGTAAAATATCGTAAATAGTGAAACCATGCCATAAAATAGATAAGGCTTCATCGTTATATCTTTTTCCTCGGCATTTCTCACAAACTTGCTCTGCATCCCCCATAAAAGCCAAATCCATTTTTATCACTCCTTTGCCTTTGCACAGAGGACATGCTCCTTTACCGTTATAGCTGAAAAGAGAGGCACTTTTACCAGAACATTGCGCGTAGATGCTCCGAATTTTATCAAAGACATTTAGATACGTGAGAACATTTGAGCGAATGTTGCCATTTATCTGACTCTGGTCTAATATACTTGCTTCAGGATATTTTTTTTTGAAAAGATAGCGAATGAGTGTGCTCTTCCCAGAACCAGCTACTCCGGTTACAACCGTTAATGCTTGTTTTGGCAACACCACAGAAGCGTTTACAACATTGTGCAAACTAACCTCATTTAATTCGTAATAGGAAGAAAATTGTTGTCTTTGTGTATTAACGTTCAACTGATCTGCCAACGCTCTTCCAGTGATGGTGTTCGACTTCAGTAGTTCATCATAGGTTCCTTCAAAGGTGATTTTTCCACCGCTATCCCCGGATCCTGGACCGATCTCAATGATATGGTCTGCAATTTGTATAATATCCGGATCATGGTCAACAAGAACAACAGTATTTCCTTTATCTTTTAACCCCCTAATTATCTTTGCTATTTTTTGAATATCTTCTGGATGGAGTCCAATACTAGGCTCATCAAAAATGTATAGAATATCACTAAGTGCACTGTTAAGATGTTTAACCATTTTTATTCTTTGAGATTCTCCACCAGATAATGTTGCTGTTGGACGGTTAAGAAACAAATAGCCTAAGCCAACCTCCTCCAAACTCTGTAGTTTCTTACTTAAATCTTTCAAAATCACCTGAACAGCAGAAGAATGAATCCCTTTAATAAATTTGCTTAGTTCAGGAATAGGCATCCTTACACAGTCTGCGATCGATTTTCCATTTATCTTTGCAGAGCGAACAAGTTTACTTACTCTAGTTCCTTGACAATTGGGACATTCTTTCACTTGCAGAATGTGATTTAATGGTGCACTATATTGCGTGCTCTCTTTTTCGATAAAATTTTTGGTAATTCTGGGAATGATCCCCTCATAACGTGCAGTTTTTGGCCAATTATTCGTAGGATTACTTGGAGTGCTACCGAGATCATTTAGTAAACGGTCCAATTCTTCTGCTAGGTAGTCTTTAATTTTTTTATTGTTATCGAAATTACCAGATTCTGTATACCTAGACAGGCGCCATCCTCCCGATTGAAAAGTAGGAAATTGAATAGCTCCCTCTGATAAAGATTTGTCAAAATCGATTAACTTATCGACATCAATCTCTTTGACCTCACCTAATCCCTTACAAACTTCACACATTCCCTTGGGATTATTAAACGAATAATTCATAGAATATCCAATAAAAGGGGTTGCAACCCTCGAGAATAGCAGCCTTAAACTTGAATATATATCTGTTACAGTTCCAACTGTGGAACGTGCATTTCCTCCTAGTTTCTTCTGATTAATCACAATAGATACTGGTAGATTTTCTATTTTATCAACGATCGGTTGAGAATAGTGAGGTAGTAGCTGTTGGATATAACTCGAATAGGTCTCGTTTAGTAATCGTTGGGATTCAGCTGCTAAGGTATCAAATACCAAAGAAGATTTTCCCGAGCCTGAAACACCTGTTACGACAGTTACTTGATACTTAGAAAATTTCAGAGAAAGATTTTTTAAATTGTTTGTTTTAGCTCCTTCGATAGAAATGAGATCATTCATCATACCTCAGCCTTTCCGTTTTAAGCGCTTCTAAATATTTCTTTGCTAGTTCAGCGAACTGCTCTTTTTCCTTCCGGTTAAAAACTGCATTTGCGATTTCAGATAAGTGTGTATGTCCATTATCAATAGTTGTTAATAAATGACTTCCCTCTTTTGTCAAAAAAGTGAGTAGTTCTCGACCATCTGTATCATTGGGTTTCTGTTGAATATAATTCATTAATTTTAGCTCTTTTAACGCCTTTGAAAGTTTTGTCCTACTAATTCCTAGCAAAACACTCATTTTTGACGGGCGCATCTCAATTTCAGAATTTAGAATATTTAAAATATCATATTGAAGCCAACTAATTGTTTTAGGATTTAGTCTGGTTCTTTCAGCCACCAATTCACATTGTAAGTTTACTAATACCTCTTCTAAATTATTCATTGAAAACTTCCCTTCAAATTGATTTCTATTTGGAAACTATATCATTTGGGAAATCAGATGTCAAATAGGTAGTCTATCCATCTGGCGCTTATCATTGTTGCGCGTTGATTCCTGCTTAGTCAAGCAGCCTCTTTCGTAGAAAAACGACAAGTTATTGGAATGGCTATAAAGGAGTCATGATCCAATGAATTTCTGACACTGGAAAACTTAATTATCGGAAATTCATCGGCCCAAACTAAAAATAGAGTACTCAGAAAATAGATATTTCCAAGCACTCTATGTATTAAAAATCTTTCTTTCACTATCAAAGCAAATGATTTAACTCAAACGATCAATTTGGATCGCACCTTTTATGACGATCAATTTGAGCAGGACATGCGTACTTGAATTCATTTGTTCAACAGGTTTCCCTCGTTAACCATGGCTGCTTTTCTTAGTGTATGATTCTAAACTAAATTCAGTTTCTTCATAGGGAACATCTTCCGCATGTATGCGATTGTATCGCTGCTTAAATTTTCGAAACCCAAACACCACTAACACTTTCACGATTGCATAAAGTGGTATACCGAAAATCAACCCAAACATGCCGAAAAGTTCACCCATTATCCATAGCACAAAAATAATTGTTACTGGATGGATCACCATATGTTTTCCCATGACCTGAGGTTCGATCAGCTCCCCATTTAATAATTGAACAACGATCCAGACAATGCACAACTGAATGAACATCGTAGGAGACGTCATGATTGCAATGATTGCACAAGGGAAAAAGGCTACAACCGGTCCGATATAAGGAACGATAGCTGTTGCGCCAACAAGAAATGCTAAGCTTCCAGAAAAAGGCATGTCGATAATTAAGAAGCCAATAAAAGTCAATGTTCCTATGATCACACAAACGACTAGTTGGCCCTTTAGATAGGCGCCCACCTGATTTTCCATCGTCCGAATGATTTCTTTGACTTCATGACGTAATCTAGGGGGGAAGATACCTAAAGAATACTCTACAAATTGACGGTCATTTTTCAATAAAAAGAACGTGATGATCGGCACTGTCAATAACAACAATAGGACATGGGTAATCGTTGAAAACACTTGTGAAGCACCGAAAATAATATTGCCCAGATATACGCCCACATTATTAGAAACTTGATTTATCCAATTCGCCAGAACCTCGAGTCCCTCATGATATGCTTGTTCATATCTAGTATTTTGTATAAAAGTTTCTATTACTCGTTCAGCTTCGATCAAATAATTTGGGAAGTTTTCGATCAATCGTTCAAATTGTTGGATAAGTAACGGCAGTGCGAGGGCAGTTGACAAGATGAAGGCAGCAGTAAGTGTGCATAATGTAATAATAATACTCAGTACTTTTGAAAGTCCTAGCCCTACCAAAAACTTTACAACTGGTTTAAGTACAAAATATAAAACGAGCGTCATAGTTAACGGAGGAAGAACCACCTGAAATACTTTAACTACTGGCTCAATCAAAAAGGTAAGATTTTTGAACAGCAATAGTGTTGCGCCCCCTATAAACAGGACCGCTAAGATGTATAAGAGTGTAGCCCCACCCAACATTTGTATCACTTTATGTTTCTTTTTCATTTCTTCTCCCCGTTCTTTCATTATCTAAATCAACCTTCTTTTCTTGTAAAGATTAGCTCACCCCAAATGGACCTTTTCATTTACTAATCTCCCGCACTTGAGGATTCGATGCGATTTGAAATGAAGACAACTTTTATTTAATAATCTTACCATAATTAGTCATAAAAATACCTCTAAGCTATATCTCTAGCCTAGAGGTGTTTTTCAGATTGATTAATGAGCTATCTTCTCTATATTATTTGACAAACTCCCTTTATTATTTTAGTATTTTCAGAACTTTTTATAATCATTCACAATAAATAAATTTTAATTATCAATGAAAAGTCAGCCTCCAAAAAAATTATACCGTTAGCTTAAATGAACATAATAAAAAGAGCCTAATCAAAAATGAAAAAACAGGTGAATCATTAATGAATCAAGAACTTTAAAGTTTGCAATTCCTTAAATGAATTATTCTTATATTTAGCGACTCCTATTTTATCTAGACATAGATTTCATTGTAGGTTTCTATACACAATATCGAATAGCATTATTAGAAATTTGATTCAAAAAGAGTGTCCAGAAACGATCATTTTCTGAACACTCTTTCTTCCTCTTATCGATTACTTCTTTTACGTTTTTTAATTGCTACAAATACGAGTGTGACTAACAAAGCTCCGACACTACTTAAAATCAGTTGTCCTTTAATCTGTTGTCCAGTTTTTGGTAAATGATTATTTGAATTACCATTGTTCTTAGGATTATGCGCTTTAGTGTTATATACGTACACGACTTCTTCAGCTGCGTCACTGAAAGTACCTGAAGCATTATCTGGGGTTTCTACTACATACCACCCTGGGATCTCTTTGGCTTCGCTTGTATATGGTAACCCTACTTTTCCGCTTAATACCGTTGGGTCTGCCAACTGATTCCCTTCGGAATCTTGATATTTCACTGTGACTGGTGCTGCATCGCTGCGTTCATATACGTACACCACTTCTTGCCCTGTATCACTGAAGGTGCCGGAAGCATTATCTGGGGTTTCTACTACATACCACCCTGGGATCTCTTTGGCTTCGCTTGTATATGGTAACCCTACTTTTCCGCTTAATACGGTTGGATCTGCCAACTGATTCCCTTCGGAATCTTGATATTTCACTGTGACTGGTGCTGCATCGCTGCGTTCGTACACGTACACCACTTCTTGCCCTGTATCACTGAAGGTGCCGGAAGCATTATCTGGGGTTTCTACTACATACCACCCTGGGATCTCTTTGGCTTCGCTTGTATATGGTAACCCTACTTTTCCGCTTAATACGGTTGGATCTGCCAACTGATTCCCTTCGGAATCTTGATATTTCACCGTGACTGGTGCTGCATCGCTGCGTTCATATACGTACACGACTTCTTGCGCTGTATCACTGAAGGTTCCCGTCGGATTACCTTGAACTTCTTTTATAGTATACCCGTCTATTTCTAACTTATACTCTGGCGTTGTTGCATCAAAAGATTCACCAATATTACCGCTAATTTTTTGAGAAGGCTTCAATTCATTCCCTTCAGTATCAATATAACTCACCGTAACATCTGCAGCGGCTTCTTGATGATTGATCGAAAATTGGTGCAAATAGGTTCCTGAAGAAATGGCGTAAAAACTATATCCATCTGGTTGAGCATAGGATCCGGCAGGATTATTCAGTCGTGCGTTATACTCCATTGTTTCGATACTTTCAAATTCACTTTGAGTAACCCCAGATACAGTAATCCCATCTTCTGTAATACTTAATCTTGAGGAGGGTACCTGTACACCATTCAAATCAAAGTACGTCTGACTAGTACTATTCGATTTTGTAAAAGGAGGCTGATATCCATCAAAATTTGTTAAACGATTAGGCATAATGGAAAATGGAACAAAAAATGATTGATTATCGGGATCGTAATTTAACTCTTTTGCAGATAATGAAGTAATCGCATCATTTCTTCCTGTGTTTTGGCCATAAGCAGCTAAGTTTGATAATTTGGGAAACTCATTTATCACAGTAAAATCTGTCACGCCACAGAACTGTATTCTTAATTCTGTTAGATTTGGTAATGCAACCAGAGGTGCAATTGTCGTAATATTCATATTGGACTCGAAACTTAGCGACTCTAGTCCTTTCATATGAACTATTTTTGAAAATACAGCATCGGTTACATTTGCGGAACTAAGATTTAATCTAGTTAAACTGGCACCAAAGTTTGGTACATTATCATCCGTTACATTAGCACCCATCAAATATACATAAACTAAGTTATTTAACGAAGTGAGAACGGAAAAGTCAGTAACCTGATTTTGGCCGCTCATATAAAATGATGATAGATTTGTTGCATATTCCAAGCCTGTCAAATCAGCAATAGCGGAATCTGCAGCGTAGATATAGAGAGTCTGAAGTTTGCTCATCTGTTCCTTCGTGATTTCGGACACATCTATACCTAAAGATTTAGCAACTACGGATTGTAGTGCTGGATCCGGAAGCCAAGCTGCAAAATCTTCTTGATCATTATTTACTGCGACCTCAGATGGATTTGCAGAACTTTGACTTGTCGTCTCATTTTCAACTTGGCTATTCCCCTGATCTTCGCCAGAATATTTTGCGTTGTTAGAAGAGCTTTGCGTTGTTGTTTCTTCCGTGGATTCATTATTATCTTCTGTCGAAGTATCAGAAGATTCACTTTGCGTTGTTGAAGAATCCAGCGTTGTAATCGAATTACTCATATTTTCAGATTCTTCATTAGTTGCTTGTGCTACACTTTCTTGTTGCTCATCTGATCGAACATTCACAATGGGAACAAAAAAAGAAGGTACTATTAAACTTGCCAAAGATATGTAGGAAAAGATTTTCTTTTTCATCTGCCAACTCCATCGTGGTATTTTTTTAACCACCTATTTTTATATCTCATCTATTGTAGTAATAATGTATTCTATAGTAAATACTTTTCAAGCAAGGACAGAGTTCCTTCAACCAAAAATAATCATTATTTTTATAAGATACTTGGTATTATGTAATAATAGTTCCTCTTTGTTTTTTAACAACCCCAGAACAAAATTTAAAGAATGAAAGTTTCTATCTTTGTTAAATGATAGTTAGTGAAAGTCTTCCCGATGTGGACCAAACGTCGAAGAGATGCCCAGATTCATGATAAGATAGATCATTTCTGCATTACCTTTGACCACTTCTGCTTTTCCCGTGTCATAGTTGGTAAGTGAATAGGATTCAATAAGCACGTTTAGCTTCTCGCAATTTTTCACGTCTGTCCTCTATCGTTCGGTTAGAAATTTTATTACGTCTTCATAGGATTCCATCCCTGACTTCAAAATATATTATAAAAGACTACTTTTCCTTGATTCTTTTTCCAGATCACTTTATTTTAAAAATTAGTGAATGGCTAGTTACATCATTCAATTTATATCCACATAATTCTTTATTGTAGTATGGATAATCTTGTTCTACTATTTTTAACACTTCTTCGTCTGAAAAATCAAAATCTTCAATAGTGATAATGAGTTCTCGTAATAATACTAACTTAGAATCTATTCCCATAATTATTGGAATATCAATCCAAAAATTCGCGGACGTTAATGCTTCTATCAATTCTTTTAATTTTTGAACTTGATTTTCAATATAATTTTTTATCAACGGATGTGCTTTTAACTGCTTTTCTTCAAATTGAAATTCTTTGATATATTCAGATAGATTACTGATTTCGATCATAATTTTCGTCCTTTCCAAAATGAAATCAATACTATAAGCCGGTTTCATTTATTGTTTTTCCCTAGATGAAAGCCTCTGAAAGAAGATGCTTCCTTTACAGGTGAACAATGACCTATTTGAAAATTAAAAGAAAAACGCAAGTTGTTTGTTGCGCTGAACTATACACATTAAAGTTGGTTTGAGGTCTAGTTTTTAAAAAGCAATCGTCCTCTTAATAAATAATTGATATTTCACTCGTTATCCAAATGCCAAGTACTATAAGATCTATAATCTAAGTGGATTGGAAGAACCTTTAAGTATTTGTAAATTTTTATTTATCCTTAGGCAAGAAAGCTCAATTCAATGACAATGCTTTTTTTATAGAAAATGAGTTTCTTTATTCATTTCCTACTACAGCTTATTAATTTCCCTTGAATCTATACCTCATTAATACTACCCTTCGCTTTATTTCAAAATACGAATTTGTTGATTTTTTAAACTTTCAAAATCAACAGTTGGTGATTTATACAAAATAGAAGAATTGCGTTTTTACTTTCACAATGTCCTGACTGATTAGTTGATAGAATTAAAATAATGCATTACTATTCTTTTAAATAGAGTTGAAGAATATGGTCTATTTGTTTATAGTATTTTAGAAAGTTAAGATTACTTTAATCGAATTTCAAAGTCGAAGATGATGTGTTCTACTACTTATATATCTCTATAAGTTACAAAAAAGAGGAGGAATAGTTATCTCAAATAAAAAAAGAACGATAACGGAAATTGCTAATCTATTCAATATTGAACCTTCAACTATCCGGTTTTGGGAAAAAAAACAACTAATTTCGTTGAGTAGAGACGAAGAGAATAACTACAGATATTTTGATGCTCATTCTATATTACAGTTAGTTGATATTACTTTTTTTAGAAACTTAGAAATTCCCATTACCGATCTAACCCTTCATTTAAATGGTGATTTGGATCAAAGAAACCAAATATTAAACAATACTCTTATTACCGTTGACAACTGGATCAAACAATTAAATGCTGTATCAAAAGTACTTAATACAAGAATAAAGGATATTGCTCATATCAATCATTGTTTAAACGGAGAGAAAAACCTAAATCTAGAGTTTCCTTTTTCGAAATTTGAACCTCTTGATCTTTACAAAAAAGAACACATTTCTTCTTTATTAAATAATCCAACAAATTTTTTATTATTATTTACTGGAGATCATTTTGATACCATAACAGAAGAAATTGGCATTATAGACATTCCCAATAACACTATTCCTAAAGATCACCTTGCGGAATCAAGTGAAATATACTTTGGTGGGGCGTTAACTGTTGATAGATACGACTATAGTGAAAATAACTTGAATCAGTTATTGGATGATATACAAGATTCTGCCGATTACTCCAGTGTAGTCGCACAGTACATCGTCGGAGGTTTAGAAAATAACCGGCCTATTGACTACTACTTTTTTTGGCTTCTGTAACTGATCATTATCTATGAAAACAATCAAAGCAGAGGGATTAAAATGAACATTTTCTAAGTAATCATTCCCAAAGTTTCATCATGTATGTAGTATTATTTATCGTAGGAATGATTTCCTAAACACTACACTTTTGCAATCTATTATTTCTCGATTATCAAGATATTCCTTTATAAAATGATGTTAAAACTACTACGTTACTTTAATTGCTTATTATTAAGATATTAAGGTACTATATGTTTCTATTATATTTTTTCATATTGTTAAACACAAAAACATATAGTACCGAAAAAAAATCAACTTGTCTTTTCTTTCTTTTTTATTAACCAAACTATTAAGATTACGCTGCCTCCCAAAAAGCTCATTGAAGAAATTACTCCTCCTGTTTGTGGCAGACTCTTCTGAATATCTATTTCTGATGGTTGACTATCTAATTCATTTTGTTCAGAACTTACTGTCTCTTCTCTCTGATAAAATTGTACCCCCGCTTGATTCTCATAAGTAGATGCTTCTACGCTTGGCAAAGAATTTGAATAATTCATATAAAGAGAAATTATACTGAAAAAGAGTGCGATTAGTATTTTCTTCATTCGCTTCCTCCTAACGTAGGATCACCCACTAGTTCCCAAGTGATCACTGAGCGATACGTCCCATCATCCACTGGCGTATTCGCCGGCAATCTCAATTGAACGCCTGTCAAAGATCCATTCATTACTTCCCCAATTTGAATCTCTGTTGTACCATGTTCTCCTTCATATAATTCATTGGGATTGCTCATTGCCCCAACTAACTTCGGAGTGTGGCTCAATACAATGTCTTTTGACGGAACCGTGAACCCCGTATGGACCGTTTCTTGGACACTTAAATCTTTGAGTATCATCGTTGCCCCAGTCAACACTTGCTTTTCTGAATTCACAAATGGACTAGCAGAAACAAAAATGGACCATTGCGTAGTATTGCTGTAATCATCAATCGTAATGGTTGGTGCGTGTTCACCCTTGGCCGCTACCTCTTGATGGCGGCTTGATTGCTCAATGATTCCAAAATTAAAATTTCCATTCGTTACATTAGCCAGCTCCAACCGACCTGGTTCAACCGTAAAAGGCACTTCATAATCACGTAGAATAAATTTCCCAGTACTCAAACGTTCTTCAACACGAATAATTCCGACTACTTGTCCGATTTTGGATGTATCGGGATATTCTTGAAAACCGCTAATCGAGACATGACTGGTGTCAGAAAGATCTAAATATTTTGATATGTTTGCCTCCAATTCTTTTTCAGACATTCCTAACTGAATAGTGGTAGGATTTGGGTGTGCTCGATCAAATGTCAATAGGCTGTATCCATTACTTGTCAATTCAAAATATGCACGATTATTCAAGCTATTTACTCTTTCAGATTCAGAATGGGGGGCGTCATATTTTCTGAGTCGTGTAGGTTCACGATGATAGACTTCGACAATATCGCCAACTTTAGCATTTGTCTCCCCAAAACCGTTCCCAAAGTCAGAAACAGCTGAAGCAATCGTTTGAGTTCCTCTTACATCATACGAATAGGTCAACGTATCAGTGCCTATGACACGCCGCGTGTTATCACCTAAATCATGTATGCTAAAGTTATAATAAATACCAGAAAAATTGTTGTGTACATTTCCTGTCGTGCTTGTCGTTCCTCTTCGAGCAGTGATAATTCCAATGTCGGAATGCCAAGTGTAGATCCCAGCACTATAGTCATTAAACCCACTGAATCTTATTGCGTTTCCGAAAGTAACTGTAATTGGTATCTCGAGTATTAATTGTTGACTAGTTCTGTTGTGGTTTAATACTACAGAAGCACTGGTTGTTGTTCCGACAATACTCGTATCTGGAGATTTATTTATATTAAGGGTATACTCATCACTCGATAACAAGCCTCCATTAAGCGAAACATTGGTTATGGCCTGGGTAAGCTGACTTTCCGTCAATCGACCACCTAAATCAATTGTTTGAGGCACAACTTCTGCTGTCAATGCACTCTTCGCATAAACATAGGTCACTTCGATGACTCTTCCTAAAATATAGTTTCCAGAAGCTTCACCTCTGATTTCTAGAAGATAAAATTCGTCCAAATTTAAAGCCTCTGTTGTATATTCCGCCCCTGGCATCCCAAGATTTGACTCAGCATCACCTATCTCCTTTCCAGACTCATCAATATGAGTTACATTGAGTATTCCCCCCAAGGCCATTAAACGTGTACTGGATGTCACATCCGGTTCTCTTCTAACCGTATCGCCACGCATATTTACGACAAATATTCCGAAAGTAAGTTCCCCAAAATCGAAATATCCTCCTAAACCGTCAAAGATAATATTTACAGGCGCATGTTTATTAACAAAACCAAAAATTTCAAGAGTAATCCAACCATTTCCTGGAGAACTATCTGCTCTCGTTCGAAAATCTACATAATCAGACCTAATGTCCGTAAAAAAGGCAGCACTGATATCATTTCCATGCGCATCAACCGCTCGAACACTAAATCTTGAAAACTGATTACTGATTCCATAAACACGTGCCACATTGTACGCTCCGGGATTCACTCCGTTAAACGCAGTCGTAAGTTCCATATTAATAGTAGCGATTAGAATTGGTTCATCTATGTGCCAATCACTTATTGTGCTAGTGACAATGCTAGTTAATCTTTGATTTCTTTGCAATTGATCTTCAATAACTCCCTCGACAGTATCTTCAATTGATGACTCTTCCAGATTTTTTGCACTTGTTTGATCAGAGGATCCATCTGATTCTGTCTCCGATTCTTCTCCCTGCTGCTCCTGATTATTACTAGTTTCTTGGATCTCTTCTTCGTAATCAGATTCACTCGTAGACTCTTCGATCACAGTGGCCACAACGATCGCGGGAAATAAAAAATGAGTTGATAGAACTAGGCTCAACACAAAAACAAGTAAGACTTTTTTCATTGGACTATCCCTTTCTCTTTGGTTTCTGTACTGGAGAATAGGGGACATCCCCTTATTCTCCAGATGCGTTTGTTGGATCCGCGACCAACTCCCAAACTAGTGCAGTTGAGTAAGCCGTATCATTTTTTGTGGTATTGGCTGGAATACGTAAGACAACGCCATCAGTCTGTCCTTCTGCATTCGCATTCCCCAGAGCTAGTGTCCATGCACCGGCACCCTGTGAAGCATTGGCGGTTGCCAAAGTTTGTGCGGCTTCTCCTAATACAATCTCGTTTTGATTCGCAATGGGCGTAGCTGATGTGGGATTCACATAACGCAGACCACTCAAGGTGATCGTTGCTCCTTGCAGCTCATGTCCGCTTGCATCACTCAATTGTTTAGGCTGTGAAACTTGCAGCTCCCAGCCTAATCGATCACTCCCACGACGATCTTCTGTTGCGACAAATGGTACCCGTCCTTCTTCTGATGTACCAGAAAATACATGGTCCAATCGTGCCTCTTGAACGATTTCACTTGAAATATTCGGAATCTTACCAAAATCAAAGTTTGAAACATAATTGATTCTTAGTCGGCCTGGGTGGGGGTTAACTGGTACTTCAGGATCTACTTCTTCTCCTGGATTTTCTGGATCTGGAATCACCGGATTAGATGAATCATTTTCTAAAATAATCACCGTTCCCTCTGTCCTTGCGTTCGTCGCATCCTCATACTCTACTTCTGCTGCCTGACTAATTAATGTACCTAGTCCCATACTTCCCGCTAAAAGTGCTGCTGCTATTGTGATTGTTGTTTTCTTCATTGTTCATCCTCCAATTTTTTTGTTTTTTCTTTGTTTTGTTCGTACGTGTTGCTTTCTTATTCTCCTTTATTCTCAATTGATTTAGTATTTTTCCCCTTCCGGTTTCAGCTGGATGAACACTATAAACCAGCATTTTTTTAGAGCGATTCAGCCTTCTTTCTCCCATTAATTCTAATCCATCTGCCAATAATCAGGAGAATAAGAAGTCCAATTCCCCCTAAAATCAGATAAGATAGATAAGGCGTCCTCTCATCAATATTCACTGCACTTTGGTTTAACTGGCGGGCTTCTGACGCGGCAATCGTGAAATTTTCTTCAAAATGATACTCCTTCCCATCTGCTTTTACCCTCATTTTAAGAACATAGTCCCCAGCCTTTATGGGTCGTTCCCCCGTTGGTATACCAAAATTAAAATTAGAATTGGGCGCCATGCGAAGATCGTAGACATCGTACGTATAAATCGCTGCTTTCCCCCCTTTTTCAGTCACAGTAGATTCAACACTCATATTGCGAACAATCGATGCTGCACTATTTTGAATGTTAGCTTCAATAAAGTTTCGATAATTTCTTTGTCCTGTTGTAATGTCTTGTAAATGCAAGTCATTTTCAACTGTTTCCCCGTCTTTATTGTTTAACAAAATACCAACGGTGTACGCAACTTCATGAACTACTGTTTGTTCGCTTATATTTTTAACTTCTTCCGTAAACCGAATCCCTCCGAGAATGTCTCCCGCCCAGTCTTCTTCTGGGAATAAAACTACTACTTTCATGGTGACAAAACCTAACGCTGGAATCGTACGTTTTGCTTCGTCAATCTTGACCAATTGATCCATTCGATGCGTTAATGAATCATCGTACGTGTCTTCTGCCAAATAACCAGGGATACCATTTTCATTGGTGGAAGCGGGATTCACCGCAGCTTTTACCGTAATTGCTACATCAGACGCATTATAAATCCTAATAGAAACTTCACGTTTTTCTCCCGGCAGACCGTCGAAATGGTAATAGCCTTGCGCATTTACATTTCCATCCTCATCTAACGTTTGAATCGAAAAATTATTCACCTCATCTGCATAGCCTGTTTGATAAAAAAAACCAAGACTTAGGATTACCGTAAATAGAATCCATCGGATTGCGTGTTTCTTTCGTTCTTTCTTTGTTTTCAATATAATTTCCTCATTTCATAAAAGTGAGATAGTTCATTATTAAATATTTAATTCACAAATTAATATACGGGTTAAACCAGGTTTAAGGTCAATGCCTTTTTTTCAAAAAAAAACTACAAAATAAAAAAAATTCAAAAACAGACTTGTAAATGCTGATTTATTAGGCGTTTTCAGGAAAATAAATTAAAATGATTTTTCTTAATTTTTATAAATCAGCATTTATAATAATCAACAGTCTTATTATTTCCTTTCCCACTTGAAATATATTGAACAATTGATTTAATAAACTCAGCTCTATAGAATCCTTCTCTCTTAACACGTACAATGTACTTTCTGATTGCTTTCAATATCAACTTCTAGCAATCCGTCAAAAATAATCCGAGCGCTCGCCACTTTTTTCTAGAGGAGCTTTTTGATTTACCGATAGGTTGAATGATAATCCCATCTTTCATTACGTTTGTTGAATTTTGTTCAAAAAACAATACAAAATACGCAACGGTAGTTACGTATTGTTACATATGTTCTTTCCGCAACAATTAAAGTGTCTCTATTTCTATAAACTTTCTTTTTAAATGAACAATATTTTGTATATCAATAGACACAAAACGAAAGCTACGTGCTTCAATTGTCATAAAAAAAGAGGGTCCAGAAACTAGTCATTTTCTGAACACTCTTTTAATAGTTACATAATGCACATTCCATTATCCGAAATTTATTTTTGCGCAACATATTTAGCTGCCAATAATGATTTGTATATTTCATTCGGCAAAAAATCCATGGAGTATACTCTACTGTTCTCTGAAATAATACCTTTTTGATCTAGTTATTGAATTACTTAAGGAGTTATGAAATAAGTAACTAAAAAGGATCAAAACCTTTTAAGTTTCTGTTCACTTTTGATGAGCTGTTCTAATACTCACAAATCTGATTTTTAAGTGAACAATGAGTTGTATCCGATTCTATAGATACAAAAATAAGCTACTCGTTCAGAAAATAAACGAGTAGCCTTGAACTGCCAAAATCTCTAAGGTGTAAATTCTTTAATTTTGTAAAAAATGATTATTGATACAAGAGAATTTCCTTAACAATTTTGATTGAATCTACCATAAAAAACGATCTTCCTACTTAAGTACATAAAAAAGGTATCTAGAGAGGATTCATTTTCTAGATACCTTTCTTTATAAATAGTCCCAGCGAAAGGAAACATTGCTCCTAAAATATAAGCGTATGTTCACTCGTTTTTCTATTATACACTCAAAAAATTATTCAAGCAGCACGACTATTGCAGGGAAAACCGAATCTATCTTAGAGATTCTATGCTATTTTGCTTTGTTTGCTTCATCGACAGCTTGTTGCGCTTTTTCCTTACTTCCATTGCTGTCATTAGCTTTACTAATTGCGGCTTGCAGTTCACTGTCCACTTGACTCAACGCATCATTGGTATTATCGACGTCTATGGAGCTATCGCTTAAACCGGCGTCCGCAGCAACTGCGTTCGCATAATCCTTTAGCTTCGTATTTGCAGATTCTAAATCTTTTGCATATTGCGCTACCTTATTAACATTGGCGTTCGCACCACTTACAGCAGCAGAAGCTTCACTATTTTGGGCTTGCACGTTTTCGATTGTTTCATTGGCCGCTTGTAAATCACTTTCCGCTTTTGCTTTTGCTGCTTCAGCTTCCGCTTTTTCTTGGACTAGTTGTGCTATTTGGGCTTTTTGACCTTTAATCTCTATCCCCAAAGCGCTTAAAACTTGTGCAATTCTTATGGAATCGTCTTTTGTCCCCAAAAAATGAAACGTCGTTGCAATCGCTGCATAGGCGCCCACACTAAATGAAAAGATCATTCCCAGTGCAGCAAGAGCTAGGACACACCCTTTCTTATGCTCTTCAATATACCTTCCGATCCTTGTTTGTTTCCTTCTTTCTCTCATACACTTCTTCCCTCTCTCATTTTAATTATTTATACTTCTATCTTTCGATAGTTTTTTTATATTGTTTGCTAACTTAGACGATGATAGTCGCTACTCACTCTCTCATTACCCTTTGTTGAAAAGCAACGAAAATAAACTCAGTTACAAATCGACTCCATCCTATCCATAATTGAAAAATGGCCAATGTCAATGTCCTAGATTTGATTAAAAAGTAAATCATCAGAAAACCAGTTCTGCCGGAGCACTATTGTGACATTAAGCACAATGTATAGTTTATCAAACCTCGTTTGTTCGAAACATTTTGGTCTGGTATTTCAGACTTTCCAGATTTGCTGAATTCCACTTTCCTTTTATAAACCTATGAAAATAAGCAATAAAAAAAAGAGTTCAAAAACGTTTTAGTTTTTTGAACCTTTGCTTCTGAGATTCCCTATACTTTTTGAACTATATCTTCACAAAGCGCCTATCTATGAGTCACCTTGCATGGCGCTGTCTTAAACATTATATTTAGTAGCTTCTAACTTCAACATAGATTTAATACACTGGAATCAGCATGTTACTCCAACAATAACGAGAACATTTTTGATAAAGGTGCTTGATCAAGTTCAACCATGATGTCTAGCATTCTTGTTGCCATTGTTCTTCCCTGCTCCTCATTGACTGTCCTCATAATCAGTAATCCTTCAAAAAATTTGTACAGCGTTCTCGAAAAAAAGTCTTGGAAACTGGTGGATAACAACCCCAATTGGGTAAGTAAAACTTCTGCAAACTCATACTGATTTTTTACAAATGTATATTCAATAATATTAATCAGGAGACCACAATATACTTCTCTGCCTTTCTCAAATTGAATATAATACTCCAGCAGTTTAGAAACTCTTTTAAAAAAGATAAATATAAATTCGTGATCTAAAAAATCTAGTGTATTGGCAAATAAATGTATTTCTTGAAGCGTCCAGCTTTCAATCCCCATTAAATAGGACAAAATCAGTTGCTTATCTTCTTCTAAAACGACAGCGGTATTGTATACTCCATAAACTTCTAAATGCTGTAAAATTCTTATTCTCGAGCGTACCTCAGCCACTCTGATCGCATTTATTTGTCCTGATTTTCTTTCTAGTTCTTTTAAAAGTAACGCTAATCCTTTTATGTCTTGCTTATTAGATAGGTTGGCGTAATGATAAGTGTAATGATTTTGTTCATTTAATTTATAGCCATTGGCAATAAACAAGAACTCGCTAATATCCATAGACAAGTTTTCTAATATCTTAATAAGGACATCAGAAGATATATTATGTTTCCCTTTCTCAAATTCAATCGCATATGATTTTGAGATAATATTTCTATAGACTTCTTTTTGACTAAATCCTTTTTTTAGCCGTATTTCTCTAATCGTTTCTCCAAACATGCATTATCCCTCTCTAAAAACGTGATACATTTCTAAATAAAACTGAGTAATACTAAAGTGCATATCATAAAAAACCATTTCATAAATTATTCTCCTTTTCTATTTTTGATGTTCTATGGCACCTAAAGATTATGCTTTCACTGAGAATCTAGGCAAAGACTGATCACAATAGCTTCAGTCTTTGCCTATTTTGATTTCTATACAGTTTCTGCGTACCCGGCAGATGACGTTTGGAGAAAATTATTATCCAAATCAATTAATTAAATTGATTAGTTCTTTGTTTTCTTCACTCTTATGCTAACTACACCTAGGACACTTATAACTAAAAAACCTACAGCTTGTAAAATATTGGAAAATAGCGTACTTTCACCAGTCTTTGGGAAAGTATGACCGTTGTTTTTAGATAAAATATTAGAGAAAGCAGTGTCTTTTTTGATAGCTCTCATGGGAACGCTTTTTTTAGCTGAACTTAAAAACCTAACAGGTTTCGCTACAACATCCGTTTTTGTCTTTTCTTTTGATGTTGAGCCATTTGTTCGGTTCGATCCTTTTCCACTAGTTTCGGCTATCCTTGTATCTTCTTCGGACTTTGTTGCTTCTGTTTTGCTTGATACAGCTTCTTTTGTGATCGTTGTCGTTCCTAATGTCGGATCTTTTGTTGTTGGTTGTTCTACAGTTGCTTCAACGGTCATTCCCGTTTGACTTTCTATTGTTGATTCATTTGTTTGGTTTGATCTTGTCTTTGTGGTACCAGCCATTCTTGTATCTTCTTCGAGCTGTGTTGCTTCTGTTTTGGTTGGTACAGCTTCTTTTGTGATTGTTGTCGTTCCTAATGTCGGATCTGTTGTTGTTGGTTGTTCTACAGTTGCTTCAACGGTCATTCCCGTTTGACTTTCTATTGTTGATTCATTTGTTTGGTTTGATCTTGTCTTTGTGGTACCAGCCATTCTTGTATCTTCTTCGGGCTGTGTTGCTTCTGTTGTGGTTGGTACGGCTCCTTTTTTAATCGTTGTCGTTCCTAATGTCGGATCTGTTGTTGTTGGTTGTTCTACAGTTGCTTCAACGGTCATTCCCGTTTGACTTTCTATTGTTGATTCATTTGTTTGGTTTGATCTTGTCTTTGTGGTACCAGCCATTCTTGTATCTTCTTCGAGCTGTGTTGCTTCTGTTTTGGTTGGTACAGCTTCTTTTGTGATCGTTGTCGTTCCTAAGGTCGGATCTGTTGTTGTTGGTTGTTCTACAGTTGCTCCAACAGTCATTCCCGTTTGACTTTCTATTGTTGATTCATTTGTTTGGTTTGATTTAGATTCTGTGGTACCTGCTGTTGTTAACATTTGTTGGTGTACCGATGTTCCTTCATCTTGCACTTGTATTTGAACTAATTCGTTCGGTTTGTCTGAGTCAGGTTCCTTTAGTTCAGGGTAATATGATGAGCCTTGTATTGATTCTAATGAATCGGAGACGATCTTGCCGTATTCTCTTGTTTCATCATTGAACCAGACATTGCCGTCCTTAGACCATCTATCTCCCTTATCATCAACTGCTCGGCTTTCACTTAAACGTGTAACATGATGACCATTGATTGTATCCGCATGAGCTTCCGCTGCAAACACTAGAATAAATCCCGCAGCTAAAGTAGTAGTTATAACTCTCTTTTTCATTATTTACTCTCCTATAAATTTCTAAATAAATGTTTCAGCTGAGCATCATTGTGATAAAAAACACAACCGAAAACATTTTTAAATTCATTCCTAATTTTCTGAAATTATTGTTGCGGTTTTCATTATAGTCTCCTTTAAATAAAAATTGCATTAGGTCTTATATTTGAGACCATCTTATTGGCCATGTTTAAAATATCTTAAATATAGCACTTTTATAAATAATTCTGTTTATAAGTTAATCTTAAAAAGGGTCATAAACTATTAAGTTTCTGACCCCTTCCAAGATTTATCCTAATACTCATAAATCTAAATTTTCATTGAACAATGATTTAGTTACGAGTTTATGAACACAAAAATAGAGTGATACATATAAATTATAGTATTAAAAAAGAGTGTCCAGAAATTAGTCATTTTCTGAACACTCTTCTTAGCAGTTCAATAATGAATATTCTATCTATTCAAAGACTAATTTTGCTCAACATATCCGACCATCCAGAATGATTTATACATCACCTAAAAGAAAGGTCAACAATGTATACTCTGATGTCCTTTAAATGGAGATACTTTCTGACCTAATTAATTGAGCTGCTGAAAGAGCTATGAAATGAGGAATCAAAAAAGGATCAAAAACTTAAAAGTTTCTGACCCCTTCCATTATGAATTAAATCAATTTCAAAATTCGCTGGTAATATCTCTTGCTACGGCTGATAGTAGAATTCAAAATTATTTTAGATATTTCTAAAGTCTTGAAAATTCTCTAGTTTTCTATCTTTTAACATGTATAGCTCATCGCAAATATTTGCTACGGAAGCATCATGTATCACCATTACAAAGCTCGTATTATTCCATTCAATTCTTTGAAAAATATCTAATACCATTAATTCTGTCTCTGAGTCTAGTGAACCAGTTGGTTCATCTGCCAAAATAAGTTTTGGATCAGTAATCAGTGCTCGAGCAATTCCTACTCTTTGTTTTTCACCGCCAGATAAATAGCTAGGGTTCTCAGATAGTAATTGTGAAATATCTAACAAGTAGGATTATACATTGTGTTCGACAAAACAGGCACGCAATTATCATGTTACATCCCTGAAAACATGCTATTCTACCGTATTCGCCTTTCTATTTGTTGCCCCTCATCTTTTCATGGGAGGGACCCACTCTTCTAAAGATTCGACTTTTCCACCAGCCTCTTCGATCTATCTTTTTTGCTTTTGCACGATAAGGTTAACTATTTTAGTAATCCCTTGAAAATAAAAGGTCAGTATTCTGGTAATCTTCTTGATTTATAGGCTGATCGATTTCATCGTAAATTTTACCATAACTTAATACCGACTGAATAACTGAACTTAGATTTTGTTACGTATTTCTGAACACAAAAAAATGTACGAAATTTTTTTACATTTTCCTTGCAATTACTCTTCTAAAAATAGCCGCCACTGTCCAATGATTGCGTACATCCATATTTCTTTGATAGAAAACAACTTCTTTCTCGTTAAATCCAATCACTATCTTTTTCATCGATTATACTAAGCATCTTAAACACTTAAGGTTTCTTGATAAGTATTCTGATTAAATATTCTGTTGAACATTCCCTTTCATTAATTTCTAACATCTGAAACTTTTTGTCCACGTATTGATCAGATCATTAAATCTGTTTTCAGCACTCACCAATTTTTTTATTCGAGTATTTCAAGCGGATATTTTTGGTACTCTTTCGCTCGACAAATAGTAAATTATGATGCTAAAACCATTTCATTTCCGTACGACCCGAGCTAGCGTTAGAAAGAGAATAAACTTCAGTCCTCTCTCCTAGAAATTTGTCCTAAATTTATTGAAGCTGATTATAATAAAAAATACCCGATCATGAATGATCGGGCTCAGAGAATTGTAGCGAAGTTAATATTATACGAAAAATCAATTTATCTAATTGGCGTTTTTCATTACTAAATACTTATCATATAAATAATTCTCAACACTAACTACATCAATACATAGAATAGTTTCTAAGCTGACTGATTGTTTGTGATCTATTTCAATATTTTCATAATCTAGTAATGAGAGTACCAATCTATTTATATCTAATAAAACAATTTTCCCTGTTAGTATACTCTCGTCGATTGACGTTATGATCGATATCGTTTTATTTCGCTTCAATGCCGTATTCAAAATCTCTTTAGGCGTTGTATTCTCAGTTAAAGCAACTGATTTCTCTAATGAAAATCCATCAAAAGCGTTCATTTTTTTAGAGTAACTAACAAAAAAATCATACATTTTTGTATACTCAGTATTACTAAAAATATTTGTTATAAATTTTTTGCTTCTCAGTTGAATACTTTCCAGTGTGCCAATTTCACTAATTGACATAAATACAATAAATGAATCTAGCTCCATTAATATATACCCTAGTGAAAAAGATTCGTCTCCATTCTCTATAAAATTTCTTGAATATAGCTCGATTAGGTGATTATTAAAAGATAAAAAGTCTATTTTCTTCATACTATATTATACTCAATGTTCTCAAACTTATTCATATAAAAAACCTCGAAAATCAATATATTCATAGGTCATTTCATCTGCTCCATGATCGGCTTCTTCTTCATTTAATGTCGAATCATCAATCCACTGATAATAATGTTGTATTTCATGACAAATACTGTGAACAATTGTATATATTGCACTATCTTTTCCTTCTGCTTTAACAAATTCAAAAAAATCACCAGTTGATATATTTATCTCAGCAACTTCATATTTTGAACATGGCAGATAACAAGTTGCGGTAGCTTTTTCTCCCGTTACTCCATTTGTAATATAATTTGCTCCAGTCACATTAACATGTACAGCAGAAGGAAAATCATAATTTTTCTTTAACCAGCTGACAAATTCTGAGATACTCTTTGCTACAAATTTATTAGTTGAAGGTTTTAAATTTAGTTTAATCAAAATTTACTGAGCCCCCTTTTTGTGTCCTCTACCAGGAGTATGTTTTTTCATAGGACGGTTTGTCTTTTTATTTGAATTCGATTTCCAACCGTTTTTCTTTTTCTTCTCGTTAACTTCCCGTCCTTGTTTTTTTCTGTTCTCCTTCCCTACAGGACCACTACTTTTGTTATTTTCGAAGTAATTTTTAATTGTGCTGTATGCCCAATGCCCAGCACCAATCGTAATGCCCCCCAGAACAATCGCTCCAGTCGCAGCCAAAGCTACTTGTCCAATACCAGGAATAAAGTAAACTCCTGCGGCAGCTGCAAATCTCTTTTGTCGTCCGCCGTTACTAGCTTGACCAATTTCCTCTGCTGTCGCTAAAAGAGATTCTAGTTTTTCTTGATTATAAGCTTCTCCATTGATAATTAAAACGTCATCTGTTATTTGAATCGTTGCTGTTTCGTCCTGTTTAGAATCATAGATGGTGTCAGTTTCTTCTTCAATATTATACAATGAAACACGGTTTTCTTGCTCTATTTCTGTGGCTAGAGCAGTCAAACCAGACGTTACTACACTTAGACCTAAAATCGTTACCAAAGCTGCTACACCAATTTTAAACTTAATACCCATGATTCAACCTCTTCCATTTTCTTATTATAGATTTTTATCAATCCACAATAAGAAAATATCATTTAGGTAATAAAATCACAACTTACATTTTTGTCATGGGTTATTTGATTAACCAACTTAAACTATACCAGATATTGCAGAATTATTAGCGTCAATTTCGATTCATTTGAATCAAAATACGAACGCTTCGTTTTCACTAACATGTTCTTTATCTTATACGTTTTGCTACTTCATTTGAATTATTTTTGGTAAGATTCATCACACGATACGGTGTGTGAGAGGGGTTCTGAAATTTTCTCTTTTTGCTTATTCTTAAAATGAATAAAACTGTAGGCTATTAGGGATCACTTTCTTGATCAACTGGTAACTTACTTCATCAACACCAGAAAATATTTCTAATGGCACTATATTGTATCTCTTACTATCTTCGATTCCATAGAAATCTTGATTGGTAAAAAGGAAGCTTTTTCTCGTTTCATTGGTTAAAGGAACCATCCATTCGTCTTGTCCCGCGTTGAAAGATCCCTTTTATTTCAACATCCGAAGAACACACACCTGCACCATTTTTCTCTGACCTTACCTCAAGAAATCCCCATTCCTCATCCTTCCTCCTCCCAGGACAGCTCATCCAAGATCCTAATCAACTTTTGAACCTCTTGATTCAACATCGCACTCTTTAAATAGGCATATTGAATATAAAAAATTTCCTTATCTTCAGGGACTAGCGGTATTTTCACTAAGCCTTCCATTTCTTGAAACACAGGAAATTCCGTCATCAAGGTAATGCCGATATTGGAACTGACCAGCTGGCCAATCGTCTGGACGTCTGAAAAATAAAAAGGGACTTCCGGCTTCTTCTTTGATTTCTCACTTAAATTCTGAAAGGCGCGCATGTGGGTATAGCCTTTTTCCAATAGGATAAAGGGATATTCGGCAGCTTCTTCAAATGAGATTTCCTTTTTCTTAGCTAATGGGTTTTCTTTTGACACAAAAATAAAAAACTCTTGCTGATGCAATAATTTCACCTGCAGATTCGGGTGGACGAGGGGATTGACACTGCCCAGCAAGCTAAAATCGATTTTTCCTGACAATAGTTTTGAAAGCAATTCATTGGATCCCCCAGATACCAAGTGAAATTTCGAAATAAAGCGGATGATCTCTTTTTCATCTAAGAGTTTTGAAAAGACTTTGGAACGAATGATCGGTGGCAGGCCGATGTGGGTGCGGTTGTTTTTGGCATGGTCGATGGCTCTGTCTAAGGTCACAAATTCATCTAAGATATATTGCGCATGAGCCTTCAAAATTTCCCCTTCCGTGGTCAATGAGATGGAGCGATGTGAGGCTTCTCGCACGATCAAATCACAGCCATAATGCTCTTCCAAGCGTTTGACAGCGTAGCTGACGGTTGGTTGACTGACCGCAAATTTATGCGCCACTTGGGTAAAAGAAAGCATATCTGCCAAAGCGTTAAAGTATTCTAAATCTCGTATATTCATCGTCTGATTCCTCCCTTAACCGGTTTAAACTAGCAGCGGTTTTGTTATAAATAATTTTTATTATACCACCGATAGTTGACTATAATTCTGTCCGAGGATTAAAGTAGCTAATGGAAATGAACGAGTACTCAAAATACACCTATCGGAGGAACATAATGAAAGCACATGACATTTTAAATAACCCCTTTTTAAACAAAGGAACTGCGTTTACACAAGAAGAACGGAAAGAACTAGGGTTGATCGGTTTATTGCCCCCTCACGTGCAAACGATCGAAGAACAAGCAGAACAAGCCTATTTGCAATATGTCACCAAAGAATCAGACATTGAAAAACGTCACTTTTTAATGGAGATCTTTAATACCAATCGGACATTGTTCTACTATTTGTTCAACCAACATATCGTTGAATTCAATCCGATCGTCTACGATCCAACGATTGCCGATACCATTGAAAATTACAGCCGCCTATTTGTGGATCCTCAATATGCAGCGTATTTAGATATCAATCATCCAGAGAATATCGAAGAAACGTTGAAAAATGCCGCTGGCGATCGAGACATTCGCTTGATCGTAGCCACTGACGCTGAAGGGATTCTTGGGATTGGTGACTGGGGTGTCCAAGGTGTCGATATTTCTGTCGGTAAATTGATGATTTATACAGCAGCTGCTGGGATCGACCCTGCTTCTGTTTTACCAATCGTGATCGATGCTGGCACGAACCGAAAAGAATTGTTAGAGGATCATTTGTATCTAGGCAATCGTCAAGAACGTGTCTACGGTGATGCCTACTACCAATTCATCGATCAATTTGTTCAAACGGCAGAATCATTGTTCCCTAAACTTTACTTGCATTGGGAAGACTTTGGCCGTTCAAATGCTGCAACGATTTTGGACAAATACAAACAATCGATTCCAACTTTCAATGATGATATCCAAGGAACGGGAATCGTTGTACTGGGCGGTATCTTCGGCGCATTAGATATTACAGGTGAAAAATTAACGGATCAAGTCTACTTATGTTATGGCGGTGGTTCCGCTGGTGCCGGGATTGCCAGCCGTGTCCATGCCGAAATGGTCAGCGAAGGTCTTTCAGAAGAAGAAGCCTACAATCATTTCTTTATGGTTGACAAACAAGGGCTTTTGTTCGATGATATGTCCGATTTGACTCCTGCACAAAAACCATTTGCCAAAAAACGGGCTGACTTTGCCAATGCTGGCGATATGACGCAATTGATCAATGTCATTAAAGTCGCAAAACCAACGATTTTGGTCGGTACTTCAACCAATGCCGGCGCCTTTACCAAAGAAGTTGTGGAAGCGATGTGTGAAAACACAGCTCGTCCAGTGATTTTCCCTATCTCGAATCCAACCAAAAAATTAGAAGCAACGGCTGAACAAGTAATCGAATGGTCTGATGGAAAAGCCTTTGTGGCAACCGGTGTCCCTTCAGGAACGATCCAATACAAAGGGGTCGACTACCAAATCGGTCAAGCAAACAACGCCTTGATCTATCCTGGTCTAGGGTTAGGTATGTTGGCTTCAGAAGCCTCTCTCTTGACCGACGAAATGATTGGTGCCGCTGCTCACTCATTAAGTGGTTTGGTTGATTTGAGCCAACCTGGTGCACCTGTTCTTCCACCATTTGAATACGTTGCGGACGTTTCTATCAAAGTGGCTGAAGCAGTTGCCAATAAAGCCAAAGAACAAGGACTAGCCCAAGCGCAAGAAACCGATATGGCAAAAGCTGTCCAAAATCTTAAATGGTATCCAACATACTAGGAAGGTCTGAAAAATGAATAAATTAAAAACGATGACGATTTCGGGAATTAGTCTTCCCTTGTATCTCTTTTTCATGGTTGTCATATTCAGTGCGATTGCCTTAGACAAGTTGCCATTAAATATGGTCGGGATCACCATTTTACTGGTTGCCTTAGGACACCTGCTGTATTTCATTGGGGAAAAACTCCCGATCATGAATTCTTATCTTGGCGGTGGGTCAGTTTTTACCCTGCTTGGTGCCACCCTTTTGGCCTCCTTCCATCTCGTTCCCACGAAAGTCATTGACGCGGTCAGTGACTTCATGGGGGGCGGTTTTGGTTTTCTTGATTTCTATATTGCCGCTTTGATTTGCGGCTCGATTTTAGGTATGAACCGCAATTTGTTGGTGAAGGCTTCTACGAAATTCATTCCTGTTGCTTTGATCACCATGGTAGTAGGCTTTTTCTCCGTCGGCCTTGTCGGTATGCTGCTAGGCAATGGATTCGCTGATTCGGTGATGTATGTGTCTCTACCAATGATGTCTGGCGGGATGGGGGCGGGAATCACCCCACTTTCACAAATTTATGCTGATGGCTTGGCAAACGGCAATCAAGCCGCCATCTTTTCTCAATTAGCGCCAGCAGTTACTTTCGGGAATATTCTTGCCATTATTGGTGCTTTATTTATCGCAAAGGCCTTTGCTAAAACCAAATACAATGGCCATGGCACCCTGATCAATGCCACGAAAGAAGAATTAGAAAAACCAAAAATAACGCTTGATGCCCAACAAATCGGGGTCGGGATGCTGTTTTCCTTTTCACTGTTGGTCGTTGGTGCGATTTTAAGCGACTTTTTCCCTAAAATTCACGAGTATGCCTTTATGATCGTGATTGTCTTTATTCTGAAAGCCTTGAATATTGTCCCTAAGAAACTCGAAGATTCTGTGGTGATGTTCAACAATGTTGTGATGACGAATTTGACCCACGCAGTCTTGGCGGGGATTGGTTTGGCATTGATCGATCTGTCAACATTGGCCTCTGCCTTTACTTGGCAATTTGTCGTGCTTTGCCTAACCAGTGTCGTATCTATGGGGGCTGCCAGCTGGTTCTTCGGGATGGTATTGGGGATGTACCCCGTTGAAACCGCAATTGGCGCCGGTATGATCAACAACTCCATGGGGGGAACAGGTAATATCGCTGTATTGTCTGCCTCTGATAGAATGGAAATGATTGCTTTTGCCCAAATGGCCAACCGTTTATGCGGTGCAATCGTGCTGATTTTAGGTGGGATCTTGATCCGTTTCTTCTATTCTTGATCAAGAACAAAAAACAGGTGCTGCTACGCATGATGCATAGCAGCACCTGTTTTTGCATTCCTCAAACGAATTCGTCCAATTGGTTGCACGAATCAAACAAGGTTCAATCATTTCCTCATAAAAGAGCCAAAAAGAGCAGTGCCACCGCACTGCTCTTGCGTTACTGATTCATTCAAGGGTTACAACTTCTGAAACAAGGTTGGTGCTTGATCAGGAGACCAAGTGGTGTCCCCGTAATTTGAGTGGGTGTTGATCACGACATAGTTGCTGCCTTTATGGCTCACGATTTCACCGCTTGTATACACTTCTGGTGCAGAGAAAGTTCCTAGTTTCCACACACGGTATTCTGACTCCCCGCCTCCAGGTGTTTCAGTTTCTTCTTTGGCATTGGTTTTCACGCTCAGCTGGTTACTGAAAGCGGATTGTTCGCCCGTTTTGCTGATTGCTTTGATTTGGTAATTGTAGGTTGTATCCGCTGCTAGATTCGTGTCTTCATAGGTTGTTCCTGTGGCCGTAGCAATTTTGACGCCATTGCGGTAAACATCATATCCAGCGATCCCATTTGTATGAGTCGATGCTTGCCACATTAAGGACACGCTGCTGTCTGTCACGCTCATTTGATGCAGGTTGCCTGGTGTCGAAGGGGTTTCGACTTGATTGTCTGCTGAGGTAGTCACTTTCACTGCAGCACTTTTTTCTGAAACTAACGCAGTAAAGCCGACTGCTTCTACTTGATAGCTATAGGTTGTGTTGGCTTTTAATTGTGTGTCGGTAAAAGTTGGCTCAGTAGTCGTTGCCACTAAGGCACCATCGCGATACACGTTGTATTCTTTCGCATCGGTTTGACCGTTCCATGCTAAAGCCACCGTGCTGCTAGTCACTCGTTCTGAGCGGACATTTGCTGGTGCTGCTGGTTTTTCGGGAATGACCGTTGAGCCGGAAACGTTGACGTCGATCACGTTATAAAAGGCATTTGGCGTATCTGCAACATCCCAGACCGCTAAAATGACATGGTAACCGAGACGATTTTCTGGAATGGTAATGGTATGGCTTGGGCTATTGCTGGCAGCCGAACCATCGTGATTCACAGTAGCGATCAATTCCAAGCTATCTCTTGAAAGTGGCGCGTTTTGATCCCAACCTGGTTTCGTGATATAGTAATGCCATTTTGTGGTCTTGTGAGGCGCTGTATAATGCCAATTGACCCGCAATGGACCTTGATTGATGTCTTGTTTGGTCCAACGATTGGTTCCTTGTTCATCAAGAACAAAGTCCCCGATTTGTCCGAGTCCACCATCTGCCGAAGCGATGCGACCATCTACTGGTCCTGCTTCTGGAAAGCCTTTTTTAGTTTCCAATGATTGTGGGTTTGAAATGACATTGCCATATTTCTCAAACGCAGCGCTCCACCCTAACGTATTGCGATCCAAAGACCCTTGATAGCCCCGACTGACCGGTGATTCCACATAACCATGAGCAAATACTTGTTTCCCCGTGAAGAACAAGCTCCCTCCAAGTAAGATTGCCACCCCGACCGACCATTTTACCAATGCGTTTTTCATACTCTGCCTCCTAAAATTTTTTATCATCGAATAAACCAATCCTATCCGTTTATTCCTTGATTCCGATTCATTGAAAAGCAAACCCTACATTTAAAAATAGTTTATTTATATATGTATGATAAACGACTTAATCATTATAAGATTATAATGACTAGTTTTCCGTCCTTTCAGTTAGAAATACAAAAAAACTTGAAACGATTCTCCTCCTAATCACTTAAGAGGATTCGTTCCAAGTTTCTTTCTTTATAGACGATCTTTTTTAGGAAAAAACAGCCGCCTATTTCCCATTTTCTTTCACATAGTCAGAGGATTGCGCGCCTGCTTGGCGACCAAAGACCATAATGTCGGCTACAGCATTGCCGCCGATTCGATTTTGTCCGTGGATACCGCCGGTCACTTCACCTGCTGCATACAAGCCAGTGATTGGTGTGCCATCTTCTTTCAACACTTGGGTCTTCGTATTGATCTTGACGCCGCCCATTGTATGGTGGATCCCAGGTGCAATTTGAATCGCATAGAATGGTCCTTCCGTCAAATCATAGTCCATCGCCGTTTCACGACCAAAATCTTTGTCGGCTTTGTCTGCCACTGCTTGGTTCCATGTATCTAAAGTTTTCTTCAAGGTTGCTGGATCGACATCGATTTTTTCAGCTAACGCTTCGATGGTGTCAGCTTCTACCACTACACCTTGTTCTTTGTAGTAATCGACTTGTTTGGCTCTACCTGCTAACGCATTGTCAAAAATCAAGTAGGCATAGCTTTCTGGCAGATCTGTGATGGCAGCTGAAACATTGTCGCGGGTTTCTAATTCATTGTAGAAACGTTCTCCTTGTTGGTTCACCAAAATGGCGCCTTCTCCACGAACGGTTTCACTGATCAACATACCTGTATCTTGAACCACTGTTGGATGGACTTGGATTTGATCCATATCAACCGTTGCGCCGCCTAATTCTTCGATCATCTTGATACCATCGCCTGTACTTCCTTCAGAAGTCGTGCTGACATAGCCTTTCAGATCTGGACGATATTTTTCGATCAGTTCTTTGTTGGAGCCAAAACCACCAGTAGTAACAACCACTGCATCACCAGCGATTTCTTTTTCTTCGCCATTGATTTTCACGTTGACGCCAGTGACTTTGCCGTCTGTTTCATTGATTTTTGTCACATCAGCATTTACAAACAAAGGAATTTCTTGCTCATGAATGTTTCTCAACAGGCCATCCACCAAATACGTACCGACTGCTGAACCGTCGTGAGGACGATGGATCCGTTTTACACTGGCACCACCGCTATAGCTGATATTGTCTAAAGTGATCCCCATTGAATCCAACCAATCAATCGCTGAAGCAGAGTTGTCTACTAAATAATGTAGCAATTCTTGATCGTTGGTTCCTTTACCACCTTTAAGGGTATCTTCAAAAAATTGTTCATTCGAATCTTCAATGCCTTGTGCTTCTTGGAATTTGGTTTCTGATGCGTTCATTCCGCCAGAAGATTTCAAGGTATTTCCGCCTGCGATCGGCATTTTTTCTAAAATGACTGGATTCATTCCAGCATCTTTAGCCGACAAGGCTGCTGCCATCCCTGCACCGCCAGCACCAACGATGACGATATCATATTGATCTTTTAACTCTGCTGGATCGGTATACTCTTGTTGGGAAGCACCTGAAGTGACTTCACTTTCTGAAGAAGAGCTTGCCGCACTGCTGCTGGCTTTTGTACCGCCATCGGCACCACATGCACTAAGCAACAATAATGAGGCTGCCCCAATCACCCATTTTGACCATCCACTTTTTTTCATTTGTTTCCCTCCGTTTTTCTTTTTGCCCTTTTCTCCTCACTGATCCCCGTCATATATGATGAGAAAAGAAGCATTTTTCTTGCGAATCCTGCTTAACTTGTTACTTTATTAACAATGGTAAACATCTTGCGATCGGACTATTTTTCTATTCGATAGCGATAAAAACATTGTTTAAGCAACGTTTCAACAGAGTTCTATTTTATTTAACCATTGTAACAAAAAAAGAAACTAAGTGTCTCGTAATAATTTGTGTATATTTTAACTATCCATTCTCATCTTTTTCTAATTTTATTGGAAAAAGATACTATATTTTCCTCGCTACTTTCTGCTATTCAAAGCTGCCACAAAGGTCCCGCTCATAGAATGACCGTTAAGTTCGCGGTCAAAAAGATATTGCCGCGATTGTTCTTTCACTGTTCTTTTCTCTTTGTCCTGCGCCTTCTTTTGTATAATAAAAGAAAAAGCAGAAATGGAGTGGCAAATGGAAAAATTGACCCGGATGTTCGAGCGAGTAATCAGTATCTGTATTGATAGCATGTTAGCGATCTTAGTCGTTGTCGTCTTGATTTTTATGGGAAAAGCGATTTTTATGATCAGCACGACGCTCTTTCCTTTAAGTGAAGCGCCCCACCTGTCCTTTTTGATTGAAGAAATTGCCACGTTATTCATTTTGTTAGAAATCATTTTGATGTTGCTGCGGTATATGAAGGACGGACACCATATTCCCGTCCGTTACTTGATTTTGATCAGTATTACTGCGATTTTGCGCGAGCTATTGTTAACGCAAGGCATGGCGAACGATGCCCTATTTTTTGCTTTAGCGATCTTTGTTTTGGTACTGGTCTTGCTAGTCCTGCAAAAAATCAATGCCTTCCAACATACCCAAGAAAAAGACCACTGAAACCATCCCATTGGATCAGTTGGGTTCAGTGGCTTTTTCGGGATCAGTTAAAGGGATGCCAATATAAAAGGTGGTTCCTTTAGGCGTACTTGTAACATCGATCAACCAGTCGTTTTTTTCCACGATCGAAGAGACAGTAAAGAGTCCTAGACCAGTACCGCCAGTGGCACTCTTGGTCGTGAAGAAGCGGGTAAAGATTTTTTCTTGGATCGCTTCTGGTATGCCGGGACCGTTGTCGACGATTTCGATCAAAGCAAACTCCTGTTGTGCGGAGAAAGCTTGCTTACGAAATGGAAAGGTGGCGCTTTCTGTCGAAGTGCGACTCAATCGAATGCTGCAATCGGCATTTGCTTGGTACACATTCATCAACAAATTGTAAATGATGACTTGCAGATCGATCTTCTCGTAGACGGCATATCCTACTTCTTGGATATCATACGTAAGGGAAAAGGCTTTTGGCAACAGTGCGCGCATAGTATCGATGGCTTCTGTCAAGGTAGTAGCGATCGACTGCACAGTTTTATCGGCACTTTCGAGTTTCGAAAAACGTAGCACATTGCTGGATAACTCTTTGCCTTTTTCCGCCGCTTTGCAGACTTCTTGCAAGTCCCCCACTAAGACTTCATCGTGTTGGTTTTCCTCGATCAGCAATTGCAGATGACCAATCATAGGCGTCAAAAAGTTGTTTAGGTCATGGACGATTGAGGTCGTTAGCAAGCCAATGGTTTCCAGTTTTGATTCTTGCAAAATGTTTTTTTCGATTTCGTGCTTTTCTTTTAACAGCCGTTGTCGTTCTTTCAATGCTTGGTTTTCGACATAGGCTTGATTGCGTTTCATGTAGTTTTTGATCAGGACGGTCAATAAAATCATAATGACAAACAACAAACCCAGTAGGCCAATCAAAATCAAGTTATCTTGTAAAAAGAGACCGCTTTGCTCCAAAAAATCGGCATTGCTGGCGACGATCAGCCGACTGTCGCCGATGGTGATCCATTGATAAGCAGCCAATTTCAGCACTTTTTGCAGTGTTTCTTCGTTCCACCAATAAGAATAATAGACGGAGGTGCCTTCTTCATTGTCGATTTGTTCTTGCTCCAAGCGCTCAAGATCGGTGAAATCCAGCTCTGGAAATTCTTTTTTGCGGCTCTCAACGATGGAAAAACCAATTTGTTCGTCCGATGGGTGCATAACGATCCGCATATCGGCGTTTTTGACCATCGTATAGCCGGAAACATTGCGATCGGTGGTAAATTCATGATGATACATGCGCTGCAGATTCAAAGGCATCACAAGAACCGCTTCTTTGTCGTCAAGGGTTAGGGACTGATACACATTTAAATAGGCCTCTTTACCATCGAAATAGACTTGCCCATTTTGTACCTGCCGACCCGCCAATACTTTGTCTAAGGATGGATCTTTAAATAACAGTTCCTGCATCGTTGGATCTTGTGGTTTATTTATAGACGTTGCGGTATTTTGGGCGATGACCTGACCTTGTTGGTCGATCAAAAACAATCCGACCATGGCATTGTTCGCGGAATTGATTACTGGTAACGTTAAGGGGCGCTGCAAATCAGCCAAGGCGGCACCTTCGAGGTGGTCATCGGCATAATTGGCAAGAGCCATGTGGTACGATTCGATACTACGGCTGATCAGCTTGATCGCCGCTTGGTTGACCGTTTCTAACTGCCGCAGCCCGACGGTTTCAGCTTGTCTTTGTGCGCTTTTATAACTTGTAAAGGTAAAAATAAGTCCAATCAATGTAATGAATAAGGTAGCGACCACGCTTAAATACAGCCAAAACTTTGATGGCGGTTTCATTGTAAACCCCTTTCATATTTACTATAATACTATTGATACAGGAGGCGGATATTTTGCGAGATGAAAAAATTTTAATCGTTGATGATGACCCTGCTATTCGGCGGCTGATTTGGAAATCTTTACAATCGACGGGCATTTTGATCTACCAGACTGATTCCGTTGAAAAAACGATTGCGATCAATTCTCGTGTCAGCTTTGATCTTTTTTTACTGGATATCAGTTTGGAGCATGAAAATGACGGCTATCATTTGGCACAACTGATTCGAGAAGAAAACCCCACGGTGCCGATCGTCTTTTTGAGCGGTAAAAGTGACGAAAAAGATATGATCAACGGCTATGAGATCGGTGCCGATCACTACATTACGAAGCCTTTTTCACCGGCACTCTTAAAAGCACAAATCGTTTCGATTCTTGATCGCCGCAACGTGCTGCGAGAAAAAGGGATCGCCAAACCGGAAGGGGATCTGTGCAGCGGCATGTTTCGTTTTGACCAAAAACGCTATCAGTTTTTCAAAAATGACCAGCCCATCAAGTTGTCTTCAAAAGAAATCATGCTGATGCGCTTTTTCATGGAAAATCCGGATCAAGTGTTCTCGAAAGAACAGATTTACAGCAATGTTTGGCAAGATGGCCAATTCGATGCCAATACCGTGATGGTTTTTATCAATCATCTGCGAAACAAAATTGAAGATGAGCCGAAGCAAGCCCGTTTTTTGAAAACCGTTTGGGGGATCGGCTATACCTTTTTACCAGAAGGAGACGCCTTCTAGCTGCAAGAAATAAAGGGCCAAGGCTAAAAGATCCGCCGAGCCGCCGGGACTCAAATGGCGTGCAATCAATACTTGATCATAGGTCGTTAATTCACGAAGCAAGTCTGTATCCGACAGATTGGCTTCGTGAATTTTTTGCATCTCCTGCTGCACTGTCTTCATCGCCTCGTAGCCGCCTCGGTGGACGAGGTTGCTGTCTTCGGTTTCACTCATTAGATAGACCAACCCTCGTAACAAGGAAACGGCGGTTTTTTGTGGTTGCTGCCGTAAGTACTCCAGCAGTTTTTTGACCGTTGGATACCCAGCTGCAGCTTCTCCACGAATCCCCATTGTGCCATAGGTCAAATAATTTTTTTCTCCATAAGACAACTGGTCTTTGTGGGTGATTTGCTGCAGGTCTTGCTTGACCAAATGCTGGCAGATATCGGCAGCAAGCTGCAGGATCTGATTAGTATCTTCAGCCGTCAGCACAGCCTTGTCATGCTGTTGATAATAAACCCCTGTCGCCCCCAACAAAACTGCAAAGGAAAAATTCGCTCCCTTGTGGGTATTGATGCCTTTGGTTGCCTGAAGCATCGCTTCTTCTGCTTCTTGACCGATCCCTCGTAACTGGTCAAACAGCTGGATCAGGGCGCCTGTATGGGCAAAGCCAGCTTGGCTATAGCGCTGAAAAAAAGGCGCCAAACAAGTGATACTGTTGATAAAGGTAAACACATTCATGTCCTGATGCGCACCAGAGGAGCAAGGATCTACTAAACCAGGCTTGGGTGCTAACGCTACCTCATAATGCAGCGCATTGACTGCATAGCTGCTGGCGATAAAAAGACGGGAATCAGTCAATTTTTCTTCGCTCCATTTCAGCAAGAATAAATTGCAGGGAGTGATCCAAATGTTCATGGGTCAACAACGTGATCTGTTCCGTGTCATTGGTTCTCATGCCGCGATAAATCAGCCAATGTTCCGCCAATGCCGCATCCCTTCTTCTAGAAGAGCGAATCGCAATGTCACGAAAATACACGAGGTACGCTTGCAGATCCAGCACGATACTTTTTAACCGCAGCATCTGGCTTTTTTCGTAAATAAACGCATTGAAGTCAGAAAAGTTTTTCAAGACCCCATCCACATCATCCTCACGATTCAGCTGTTCGCCATGTTCTAACAAGCAGCGCATCTCCCGGAAATCCTCCTCACTCATCAAGGCCATTGCTTTGATAGTCGCCAATGTATCCAATGATTTGCGGATATCGTAAATCTCATAAGCATCTTTGATACTGATCCCTTTTACGACGATGCCGATTTTTGGTACGTGTTCCACCAGTTTTTCAGCCACCAGCTGAGTCATGGCGTAACGAATTGGGGTCCGGCTGATGTTTAACGTATCGGAAAATTCTTTCTCATTGATGCGAGAGCCTGCGGGAATGTCTCCTAAAATAATGGTTTTTTTGAACGCTTCATAGATCAAATCTTTTAATGGTTTATTTTTGGTCAGATCCAGATTTTTATTTACTGCATCAATAATTGGATTCATGATTTACTCCTATCATACTAAAAACAAATGAGATTTTTGGGAAAAAATAGATATATCGATAAACAAGGAAAACTACCGAGCAAAATGGCAGCCTGCTCGATAGTTTCTTTATGAAGTTACTGTGGAATATAAAACGGCATATGACCTAATAGTACGATCGTAACGACAAAGATCACGAAAATCCCCAGTGCGTATTTCGCCGCTTCTTTTTGCCATTGCCCCATATCTAAGCCAGTCAAGCGCAATAGCAAGTAGATGAAGGCAACCAATGGACTTAACAAGTGGAACGCTTGGCCCATTAAGGACGCCAAGGCCATCTGCATATTAGTGAAGCCATACGAACGACCCGCTTCTGCTAAGACCGGCAGTACCCCAAAGTAAAACCCGTCATTGGAAATAAAGAAGGTCCCAGGTGCGGAAATCAGGGCGATAACTAACCCCCAGAAACCGGCCAATTGTTTAGGAATGATTTGCGTGAAACTATTCGCTAAGGCAGTAGCCATCCCAGAGCCTTGGAACAAGCCCATGAAGACGCCCGCTGCAAAAACTAAAATTACTACTTGCACAGCGTCGCCGCCGTTGGCACCGATCCGTGACGATTGATCTTTCAAAATTGGGTAGTTGACCATCAATGCGATACAAGTACCTACAAGGAATAACAAGATTGGTGGTAAAGCGATACTAGAAATAAAGGAGCTTGCTACTAACCAGCCAATCAAGACGATCGTTAAGATACCGTTGAAGACAAAGTTTTTCGGACGGCGGATCGCTAATGTATCAGGATCAGTCACAGTCGTCATTTCTAATATCTCATCGTTCGTCAGTTCCGTAACCCCTAAACGTTTCCGTTCTTGGATCCCCATTCTGCGAGCCACAAAGAAAATCACATATAACAGAGACAAAATCATTCCTGGCAACAAATAAGAAAGAATATCCGCATCAACTTCCAGCACGGCCATTGCTCGGGCAGTCGGTCCGCCCCATGGCAATAAGTTCATGATGGTGTTTTGCAAAATGATCAAGACACCAAGGTTCATCATTTTCATATTCAGCTTCTTGTAGATGGGAATAAACGCAGAACAACAAATCAAGGTAGTGGTCGTTCCATCACCGTTCAAAGAGACCGCAGCGGCAACGACTGCCGTTGCCATCAAGACTTTCATCGGATCGCCTTTAGCAAAATAAATCATTTTTTTCGTGATTGGATCAAACAAACCGGCATCCAACATAATGGAAAAGTACAAAATCGCAAACAGCAACATGATTCCTGTGTTGGCTGTTGTGGAGATGCCCTCAAGGACAAAATCACCGATGTTGCCTTTTTCGGAAACACCAGCAACCATCGCAACGAGGGTAAATAGTAATGGGATAATTACTAAGGATGTAAAGGGTGACATTTTTTTCTTCATGATGACAAACATGAAGACAATAATCATGGCATAGGACAAAATTGTTAAGAACATTTTCTTCTTCCTTTCATGCATCGAGATGTGTAAGCGTTATCAAAAAACATTTTAAAAAAATTACAGGCCCGTAATTTGTTAGCGACAAGCGTCACTAGTTTGTGAATATTTTTCTTTTCTTAATTGAAATAATGTTATTGAATGCTTTACACGTCTAAGAATAAACAATCAAGAAATAGAAAAAAAGACCCGTTTAAAAAAAGAACAGCAAAAAAACAATTTCTCTTTTCAAATCTTATTTTTCGTTTAAAAAGTTCTTAACAGAATATTAACGCAAGAAAAACCTTGATAAATCAACGTTTATATCGGTTTTTCACTCTTTTCTCAAAAAAGGAACACTGAAAAAACAATTTTGAGCTGAAATAATTCTCGCTGATTGAACAGGAGTTTCTATAATGAAAGAGAACGAATCATTGAGAAAGGAGAAGCCCATGAATCTTATTGAAAGATTGTTCAAAAAAACGCATGATGAACCAGATGCGCCTGTCAGTCCTCCTCTGAAGCCAAGGGAAATGATAGCGGATCCACCCGCATCTGTTTGGCAAGAAATGTCGAGCTATCAGCCGGCGCCAGCAGAAGATTATCCACTAGTCAGTCTGATAGCCGCCGCACTAGGGGCTGAATGTTACCCTGAAAGTCAGTTTGTCATCCGTAGAATTGAGAAACGCAATCCCGAATTTAAGCGAGTCGCCCTGATTGCCGCCAGTATTGCCGCAGGAGAGCTGCCTGATTCTCAGTTCACAATCAAAAAAATAGCCAAAAAAAATGAAAACAAGTGAGGGAAAAACATGTTACGTAAATTTAAAATAGCAATCGATGGGCAAGAATACCTTGTCGAAATGGAAGAAATCGGTGCGCCGCAACCTACCGCTCCTGCCCCAGCAGTGCCAACACCGGCTCCTGCAGCGGTACCTGCTCAACCAGAGGCAGTCAGCACACCAGAACCAGAAGTAGCACCACAGCCAGTGCCAGCTACGCTTCCTGCTGATGGCGAGCCGATTCATTCTCCGATGCCGGGAACGATTTTACGTCTCTTGGTCAATGTGGGGGATACTGTGCAAGAAAACCAGTCATTGATGATTTTAGAAGCCATGAAGATGGAAAATGAAATCGTGGCACCAAAAGCAGGAACCGTTGTTGCCATTGCAGTCAATGCGGGCGACATGGTCAACCCAGGAGAACTGCTGATTACGATCGGCTAATTTATTGAAAAGGAAGTGACGTAGTGGAAACGTTAATTGAAGGTGTAGTCGGGTTAGGATCGGAGCCGGGACGGATCGTTATGATGCTCATCGGTGGTCTATTGATGTATTTGGGGATCAAGAAAGAATATGAACCAACCTTGTTGGTCCCTATGGGATTGGGCACGTTGTTAGTGAACTTCCCGAACTCAGGTGTGTTAAGTGCTGGTGGAGAAGCTGGCCCGTTCCAAGTATTGTTTGATATGGGGATCTCAACTGAATTGTTCCCTTTGCTTTTGTTTATCGGGATTGGTGCGATGATCGACTTCGGTCCATTGCTGCAAAATCCATTTCTTTTATTGTTTGGTGCCGCTGCGCAATTCGGGATCTTCTTTACGATCATCGTTGCCGTGCTGCTTGGTTTTGATTTAAACGACGCAGCTTCCATCGGGATCATCGGTGCCGCTGACGGACCAACGTCGATTTTTGTCGCAAATACGCTGAACTCGAAATATATGGGTGCGATCATGGTAGCAGCTTACTCTTACATGGCGCTAGTACCGATCATTCAACCGGTAGCCATCAAAGCTGTGACGACCAAGCACGAACGAAAAATCCGCATGACGTATCGTGCCGGTGAAGTTTCGCAAACGGCAAAAATTTTGTTCCCGATCGTGATCTCGATCGTAGCAGGGTTGATTGCTCCTGTTTCATTGCCATTGGTCGGATTTTTGATGTTCGGAAATCTCTTGCGGGAATGTGGTGTCTTAGATCGTTTGTCCATCACCGCTCAAAACGAACTGGTGAATATCATCAGTATCCTCCTAGGTTTATCAATTTCTGTGAAAATGCAATATGAAGAATTTTTACAAGTCGATACATTGATGGTTATTGGTTTAGGGCTGGTTGCCTTCATTATGGACTCGGTCGGCGGCGTGTTGTTTGCGAAAGTGCTGAACTTGTTCCGTAAAGAAAAAATCAACCCAATGATCGGCGCAGCCGGAATCTCTGCGTTTCCAATGTCTAGCCGTGTCATCCAAAAAATGGCGACAGATGAAGATCCGCAAAACTTTATCTTGATGCATGCAGCCGGTGCCAACGTTTCAGGACAGATTGCTTCGGTCATCGCCGGTGGCTTACTGCTGGCACTGATTGCTTAGGTCACTAGAAAGGAGAGGAAAATTATGAGTCAAGATTTACTGACTTCATTTGAATTGTTGTTATTCGGTTGGGGCGGCGTCTTTGTCGTGATCCTGATCATCTACTTCGCATCCTTGCTTTTGTCGAAGCTCTTCCCAGTAAAAAAATAAAGAAGGCATTGTATGTATACCCTAAAAAGAATCTGGCTGCAAAAAGATCCGGAAGTCTTTTTGCAATGGCAAAAATTGATCACCCGTGCTGGCTTAGCCGTCGGTGAAGAAGTTGCCTATACCGTAGGCATTTTTGACCAGCAAACCTTGATTGCTACTGCTTCTTGCTATGCCAATATCATCAAGTATGTGGTGGTCTGTGAAAAAAAACGCTCCGAACAGCTGTTGACGCAATTGATTTCGCACCTTAGCGATCATATCAAAGACGAGGGCTATACTAAGTCCTTCGTCTATACAGCACCGAAAAATCGTCTGTTTTTTGAATCTCTCGGGTTTCGTGAAGTGCTCGCTGCGCAAGACATCTTGTTCATGGAACAAGGCGTTCCTTCTTATGAAAGCTATGCCCAACAACTGCAACGGCAACGAATCGGACAAAACAACGGCGCGATCGTAATGAACGCCAATCCTTTTACCAAGGGACATTTGTACTTAGTTGAAACAGCTGCGAGTCAAAAGGAGCAGGTTTATGTGTTCGTTTTGTCAGAAGACCGTTCACAATTTTCTGCCAGTGAACGGCTGCAGATGGTGACGGAGGGCTTGGCTCACCTGTCAAATGTAACGGTGCTGCCGACCAACAACTATCTCGTCTCTTCAGCGGTCTTTCCCAGTTATTTCTTAAAGGAGCAAGCACCTGAGGCGATTGCCAAAAAACAAGCCGCCTTTGATGCTACCCTCTTCAAAGAAAAAATTGCCCCGCTGTTGGCGATCACCACGCGTTTTGTAGGCTCAGAGCCTTACTCACCCGTGACCCAACTCTACAATGAGGCAATGGCTGCCGTTTTTTCTCCCGAGCTTGAACTGATCGTGATTGACCGTCTGAAGATCAACCAATCAACCGTTTCGGCTACAAAAGTTCGGAAAGCGATTGCAGAAAAAGATTTACCTTCCTTGCAGCAATTTTTGCCAGAAACAACGTTCTCATTTTTAATGCAGCATAACTATATTTAGAGGTGATAATAAGTGGAAATCAAAAAAAGTGCGGTTGCCGGCTCCGTTGAATCCAGTGATATCTTGATCGCGATCGAGCCCACCACAACCCAAACCATCGAGCTGACCCTCGATAGCAGTGTCGAAAAACAATTCGGCAAACAAATTCGCGCCGTCATCCTTGAGACGCTGAACCATCTAGGCGTGACACAGGCCAAAATCACTGCCACCGATAAAGGCGCATTGGACTGTACCATCAAAGCCCGAACTCTGACCGCCGTTCATCGGGCCGCCGAACAAGAACAGTATGCTTGGAAGGAGATCGACACATGGAACGTTTAAGAAGAACGATGATGTTTGTACCAGGAGCCAATGCTGCCATGCTACGGGATGCGCCATTGTATGGCGCCGATTCCGTTATGTTTGATTTAGAAGATGCGGTCTCCTTGAATGAAAAAGACTCTGCTCGGACCCTGGTGCATTTTGCCTTAAAAACCTTTGACTATTCTGCCATCGAAACCGTCGTGCGCATCAACGGCCTCGACACGGTGGGTGCCCTTGATATCGAAGCGATGGTCCTAGCGGGGGTCAACGTCATTCGACTACCGAAAACCGAAACCGCCCAAGATATCATTGACGTTGCCGCTGTGATCACACAAGTAGAAGAAGAAAACGATCTGCCTGTAGGAACCACCAAAATGATGGCTGCCATCGAGTCGGCCGAAGGCGTTTTAAATGCCCGAGACATCGCCACAGCTTCCGACCGCTTGATCGGGATCGCTTTAGGGGCAGAAGATTATGTCACCAATATGAAAACCCGTCGCTACCCAGATGGGCAAGAATTGTTGTTTGCCCGCAGTATGATTTTGCATGCAGCTAGAGCTGCAGGGATCGCCGCCATCGATACCGTCTTTTCTGATATCAATGACACCGATGGCTTTCTCGCTGAAACGACTCGCATCAAGCAGCTTGGTTTTGACGGAAAATCAGTGATCAATCCACGGCAGATTCCCCTAGTTAATGGGATCTATGCGCCTTCAAAAGCCGAGATCCAACAGGCCAAAGAAGTGATCTGGGCCATTCGTGAAGCCGAAAGCAAAGGTTCTGGTGTGATCTCCTTGAATGGCAAAATGGTCGATAAACCAATCGTTGAGCGAGCGGAACGCGTGATTGCCCTTGCCAAAGCAGCGAAATTGATTACCGAGGAGGAAGTGTAATTATGGTGTTAAACAAAGCAGGAAAAGACATCCCTGAATGCTATGCCAACCAATACGGGGTCTTTGAAAATGAAACGGCCAATATCCATGCCTACAAAGAAGCGAGTCGCAAGATCGAGCCAGTCCTGCCGGGCAAAAGCAAGGTCTTGGGCAGTATTCGTGAAGCCATTGAAAAAACAGGGTTAACGGACGGCATGACGATCTCCTTCCACCATCATTTTCGCGAAGGGGATTTTATCATGAATCTCGTTTTAGACGAGATCGCAAAAATGGGCATCAAGAATCTTGCGATTGCCCCTAGTTCCATCGCCAATGTCCATGAACCATTGATCGGACATATCAAATCTGGCGTCGTAACCAATATCACCTCCAGCGGTCTGCGGGACAAAGTCGGTGCCGCAATCTCCGAAGGCATTATGGATGCTCCAGTCATTATCCGTTCTCATGGCGGTCGGGCTCGTGCCATTGCCGCCGGCGATATCCACATCGATGTCGCCTTCTTAGGGGCCCCTAGCTCAGATGCGTATGGCAATACCAATGGCACCGTCGGAAAAGCAACCTGCGGCTCATTGGGCTATGCGATGGTCGATGCAAAATACGCCGACCAAGTCGTGATCATCACCGACACCCTGGTACCGTTTCCAAATACCCCAATCAGCATTCCCCAAACGGATGTCGATTATGTCGTGGAAGTCGACGCCATCGGTGATCCTGCAGGGATCGCAAAAGGTGCGACCCGCTTTACCAAAAATCCAAAAGAATTGCTGATCGCTGAGTATGCAGCCAAGGTCATCACGAGCTCGCCTTACTACCAACAAGGCTTCTCCTTCCAAACCGGAACAGGCGGTGCCGCATTAGCCGTTTCTCGTTTTTTACGCGAAGCAATGATCAAAGATGAGATCAAAGCCAGCTTTGCCCTCGGCGGCATTACCAATGCCATGGTGGAACTGTTAGAAGAAGGATTAGTGGAAAAACTGATCGATGTCCAAGACTTTGATCACCCTTCCGCACAATCGCTAGGGAAAAACGCCAATCATTACGAGATCGATGCCAATATGTATGCCTCACCATTAAGCAAAGGGGCGTTTATCAATCAATTGGATACCGCCATTCTTTCCGCACTGGAAGTCGACACGGATTTCAATATCAATGTCATCACCGGTTCTGACGGTGTGATCCGCGGTGCTTCTGGCGGCCACTCAGATACCAGTATGGCGTGCAAAATGAGCTTAGTGATCGCTCCTCTTGTGCGGGGACGGATCCCAACGATCGTCGATACCGTCAACACGATCGTCACTCCGGGCGCCAGTATTGATGTTATCGTTACGGAAATCGGGATCGCCATCAATCCTGCTCGCAAAGACTTGATCAGCCATTTTGAAGCATTGGATATTCCCCAATACACCATTGAAGAGCTAAAAGAAAAAGCCTACAGCATTGTCGGTCAACCCGAACCAATCAAGTACGGGGAAAAAACCGTCGCTTTGATCGAATACCGCGATGGCACGATCATTGATGTGGTCAAAAATGTCTGATGCCCTATTTTCAGGAACCCCTGTGACGCTAATCGACATGCTGCAGGCACGAGAAAATAGAAGCTCGCTTCAACGGGAGCTTCTCGCTGCGGATGAAAAAGCGGCATTGCTTGTTGCCACCATGAATATTCCCGGTCCCGTGAAAAATTCTGTCCCATTGACCGCCGTTTTTGAAGAACTCATTACGGAAATCGAAGAGGCCGTCAAGGAACTGATTCCACTGGCAAACCTCTACCGTAGTTTGGAAACCGGACCGGAATATTATCTCGTACTGCCCACAGATCCTTATGAACTAAAACGAATGATGGTTCAGATTGAGACCCATCATCCTTATGGTCGATTGGTGGATCTGGATGTCTTAGCCAAAAACCAAGACCAGCTTTTACCTATCAGCCGCACCGAAATCGGACTGCCGACAAGAAGCTGCTACGTCTGTGAACAAGATGCCAAAGTTTGTGGCCGTTCTAGAACTCATAGCGTAGCAGATATACAGCAGCAGATCCGTAAAATCATTCAGAAAAGAGTGAAAGAATGAAAAAAATCCAATTTACCGAAACCGTCTTGCGGGACGGCCAACAAAGTCTGATCGCCACGCGAATGCCTACCAGCGATATGCTGCCGATTTTAAAAACCATGGATCAAGCAGGCTATCATGCCTTGGAAATGTGGGGCGGCGCAACCTTCGATGCTTGTCTGCGTTTTTTAAATGAAGACCCATGGGAAAGATTGCGCGCAATCCGCAAAGAAGTGAAAAAGACCAAACTACAAATGCTCTTACGGGGACAAAATCTCTTAGGCTACAAAAACTATGCCGATGACGTCGTTGCTGACTTTGTGACCAAATCGGTTGAAAACGGCATCGACATTCTTCGTTTGTTTGATGCCTTAAATGATGTCCGCAATTTGGAAACCGCCATCCGTGCCACAAAAGCAGCCGGTGGACACTGTCAAACAGCAATCTCTTATACTACTAGCCAGATCCATACCGTGGACTATTTCGTTGACCTTGCCAACAAAATGGCAAACCTCGGCGCCGATTCCATCTGTATCAAAGATATGGCCGGCGTTTTGACACCGCAAACTGGCTACGAGCTGGTCAGCCGAATCAAAGATGCCGTCGATCTACCGCTAGAAGTCCATACCCATGCCACCAGCGGCATCGCTGAGATGACTTACTTAAAAGTTGCGGAAGCTGGCGCAGACATCATTGATACCGCCATCTCCTCCTTTGCTGGCGGCACCAGTCAGCCAGCAACCGAATCTGTGGCGATCGCCTTAGAAGATTGCGGCTTTGCTACAGGACTTGATCTGCAGAAAGTCGCTGAGATCGCGGAACACTTCAATCCCGTTCGTGATCGTTTCCGCGAAGAAGGACTACTGAACCCGAAAGTCAAAGATATCGAACCTAAAACCTTGATCTATCAAGTACCTGGTGGCATGTTGTCAAACCTACTCAGCCAATTGACGGAACAAGGATTGCAAGACAAGTATGAAGAAGTCCTAGCAGAAGTACCAAAAGTCAGAGCAGACTTGGGCTATCCGCCTCTAGTGACCCCATTGTCGCAAATGGTCGGTACCCAAGCCTTGATGAATGTGATTTCAGGAGAACGTTACAAACTTGTCCCAAGTGAGATCAAAGATTACGTCAAAGGACTTTACGGTCAATCGCCAGCACCCATCACCGACGAAATCAAAGAAACAATCATCGGAGATGCTGAAGTGATCACCGTCAGACCAGCTGATCTACTGGCACCACAACTGCCAGCCTTTCGGGAAGAAATCGCTGAGTATGCCAAAAGCGAAGAAGACGTGCTGATGTACGCCCTCTTCCCTCAACAAGCCCAAGACTTTTTAGGCCGACGAGAAGATCCCTTTTATGATGTCCCCGTACAGACCGTGTCTGTGAGGATTGCGGTGGATTAACAACGAAGCCAGAAACAGAGAAAACGACTGAAAGTGCCCCTCACAAATTCGCTTGCTTGAGCAGATTTGTGAGGGTTGTTATCATTTACAGGCTGTTTATTCGTTTTTACTAATTAGCAGCGCAAAAATACATGCGCCATAGCCACTCCACCAATAAGCTTGCATTCGTCGTTTCTCGCTCACGTATTTTGGGTAGCTGAGAAGCCAGGATTGTGCTTCCGCTCCATCCATTCTATAATCAGCTAAAAGAAGGGGTTTAAAGGAGGGGTTATCCATGCAACGATATATCGCTTTATTAAGAGGCATCAATGTCGGTGGAAAGAACAAAATTTCTATGAAAGAATTGAAAGCCGGTTTTGAAGAATTGGGGTTTAGCAATGTGGTCACTTATTTGAATAGCGGCAATGTGATTTTTTCCAGTGAAGAGGATGATCCACAAGCCCTTGCCGAAACGATTAAAGCAATGGTCAAACGCGACTTTTCCTTTGATATCGCTATTTATATCATTCGCCAATCAGAGCTGCAGGAACGCTTGACCCATATGCCCGACTGGTCAGGAACGGAAGATAAAACCATCTATGACAACCTGATCTTTTTGATGCCTTCGCTGACCTACGAGGAGTTATCTGAAAAACTCGGGGCTCCGAATGCCGAGCTTGAACAGGTTTTCCCTTACAAAGACGTCGTCTTCTGGTCTTACCTCCGCAAAGACTATCAAAAAACCAATTGGTGGAAAAAAACAGCCAGCACTAGCGTCGGCAAACAGATTACGATTCGAACCATCAATACCGTAAGGAAGATTGCGGAGCTGTGAGGACATTCTAAAAAATATTCCTGTTTCAGCTTATAAGAAAAACCGTCAGAAGGAGTCCCTCTGACGGTTTTTCTTTGACTATCGAATCGTCTTTTTCGCTTGATGGATTTCAATAAAAAGAGCAAGCAGAAACGTGAAGGTTACGATCCAAATTGAATATTTTTTTAAAACAAGACTGACAAAGGCTAGTAAACAAGCACCAATGACAAATGAGAGCACGACGATCGTATAGTTATGGGCATTGCGTTTTTGAAGCGACGTTTTATTCCGTGAGGTCAGATACAGATACCATTCATTTAGCATTTTCCGATAATTTCCTGAGGTCATCATGATCGTATAAGGATTTCCTTCGATTTGCGTTCCAGTAAACGTCAGCATCAGCAAGCCACTGCCAAAAGCAAGCAGACCAATTTTAAAAAGGTGCAAGTTTTGAGACAACAATGGAATGATCAAGCTCGATAAAATAACAGGTAGCATGGTGTAACTGCGCCAATAATGACTGAAATTGCTGCGCTTTAGAAGAATACCTAATAAAAATCCTACCGTAAACAAAATGATCGATACGATCTTAGGCAGCATTTGCTGCCAATTATATTGGGATAAATTCGAAGCCATCAAAATAATGTTCCCAGTTTGAGTAGCAACTAATCCATGAAAGTAATTATGAGAATAGACATCTAATGCCCCACCTGAAAAAGCCATTAAAATCGCAAACAGACGACTGTTATTCGAGACAGAGACAACTTTATAAATTTTTTTTTGCATAGTAGATTCCTCAATCGCTTGATAATTTTGCTAATAGCATTTGTTTTAGACGCTTTTCTTCTATTGATACATGAAAAAGATCGTTTATCCTTGAAATGGAGTTTTTTTCAATAGTAAGTATAACAGAATCAACATCTCCTCTTACTTTAACGAAAAGGAAATATATAGCAAGTAAAGAAGCCCAACGAAATTTGCTTCGTTGGGCTTTCCTTATAGGATGTTCGAAAAGAAACCTTTCGCTATCTTTTCAACCAGAAACCAATAGTTCAAACGTACCTGCTTCTTATATGCTACTGGTTTTGCATGGCGGGCAGATCATTCTTATTTAGTTTATTTAGATAAGGAATCATCATTAAGACACCCGCAACAAACGCGATACCTTCTGTAATCGTCATTGACCAAATCAATCCATCCAATCCATAGAAATGATGAAGCACTAAAACGATTGGAATAAAGAATGTTCCTTGAATCGTGGACATCACTCCGGTCTGAGCACCTAGTCCAGATGCCTGAAAGATGCCCGTGAATAAACCAGAGAAACCATTAAAGATCGAAGAAACCAACTGTGCCCCTAAAATCGTTAAGCCAACTTGGATCACACGAGGATCACTTGTAAATAACCCCAGCACAGGCACTCGCAACCAATACACAATCAATGCAAAAAGGATGGAGATCCCACCTATCCACAAAGATACTTCTTTCAGTGCTTCTTTCACTCGTTTCGTGTTATGGGCAGAGAAACTGTAGGCAAATAACGGTATGACGCCCAAAAATAGACCCATTGTTAAAAATTCCGGTAGTTGCGTGATTCGAACAGCGATACCAAAGCTAGCCACAACATTGTCCCCATATTCAGCAGAAAAATTGTTCAATAATAATGTGGTGACGATCATGAAAGCTGATTTAAACAGCTCGGATATTCCTATTTTGTAAACTTCTAGCTGATCTTTGATTGAAAGTTTCATGCTCTTTAAAAAGCCCTTCAATGTCTCACTTTTCGTTTCTAGGAACCAGACATAATACGTTGTTGAAGCGATATTCGCAATTACCAGTGATAGCCCTGCACCGATCACATGTAGGTTAAAGACGAGAATCAATAATGCATCAAGTAGGATACTCACTGCAACACTGACAAACATGCCATACATTGATTCTTTTGATGCCCCTTCTGAACGCACCAACTGTTCCAAAGCAAAATTTAAAATGAACGATGCTCCACCAACAAACAAAATCAGTGAATATTGTTTTGTATACAAAAATGTCTGACCACCTGCTCCTAGTAAATGAATAAACGGATCCATGAAAATTACTGCGACAATCCCTATGATCACACCGAGCAGGATGCTCGAGTAAAACGCATAGCCGGCAACTTTCTTGCCCTTTTGAGTGTCTCCATTTCCTAGTAGTCGTGTGATATAGCTTCCTCCACCAACACCTAGCATGTTCCCAACGGCCATCAACAAAATCGTAATGGGCATCGCCAAGGTAATCGCCGACATCATATTGGTATCATGGATCAATCCAATAAAATAAGCATTAATCAAATTATAGATCGTCGTGGTTGAAATACCAACCATCATCGGGATCGATAAATGGGCAATTGCCTTTCGCACCGGACTTTCGCTTAAGTAGTAAATATTGGATTCATTCATTGTGACTTCTTCCATGATGATTCCTCCTTTAATTAGATAGTTAACTGTTAGAAATCTAACTTTAAGGCAATAAGCAGTGATTGACTGCTTATTGCTCATAGACTTTGATCGATTTTTCTTAACAAACGAGTCAGTTCTTCGACTTCTTCTGCATTCAGTGCTTGGACCAGTTCTTTTTCTGCCGCATAAAAAGCTTCATTGGTTTGATCAATCAACGCTTTTCCTTTGGGCAAAACGTATATATTTTTTTGCCGCTCATTATTTTTTGGGATGCGGCGTTCGATATACCCTTTTTTTTCTAACCCTTGAAGCATACTTGTGATACTGGCATCACGACGTTGAAACACTTGGGCCAAATCCTTCTGAATCAAGCCTTTGTCTTCATTTTGTGCGATATACGCAATCATTCTTCCTTGCTGCTGACTGATATCCAGGTCTTTTATACGCAGTTCCATCGATTCCCGTGACTTATTCATAATGGAACGCATCAAATTCGAAACGATCAGTTCCTCCAAAACGACTCCCCCTTCGCCAAATGTTAGGTATCTAACTATTCGAAAAGAATATACACCGGTTAAAAAGGAAAGTCAATAAAAAGATTCGCTACCTAATAATTAGATCTCTAATTATTTTCAAATCCAATAATGGTAGTAAGGCTCAGGGAGTTCCACACTGTGGAAAAGTTACTCACAAAAGCAGACAACAAGGGACTTTTTATTGCCTTTGTAGTAACCGTGTATAAAAGAGACTCTGGGTTCATCGATTTTTTCCCCTCATGGTATCAAAGCCAATTAGAAAAGTAGGCTTTATTTTCCGCTCTTGCTAGCGAAAAAAAGAAAGCTTATCCAGAAATCATTTTCTGAATAAGCTTAAACTGATTTATCGATCTAATTAAAAAAATTTTCGTCAACTAAGATCGGCTTCAATACTGTAGTAGGTATTATGAACTCTTGTGTCCCCATGTATCCAGCCGAAACTTCATATTTATCAAACGAAATAACTAGTTCATGATTTTCATTAATATAAAAATTCGGATCATTCTCCAACCAATTTGTATCATTATAGTCTAAAACCCAATATTTGATATCGCTATTTACTCTCATCCGCTCTTTCATTTGGTGCTCAATTTCCTGAGCCAGCACCTCTAAATAGTTTTCCGTTTTAAATAACATCTTTAATGATAATAAGACCTCGTTCTTTTTATCGAATGTATCAAATCGATGTTCGACATTGGTGCTCCCCACTGTCTCTTCAAACGTACGGTCGATTACTAAAAATCGATTATCATTGACTTTCACATCATAGGTACCACTGACATACATTTGTTTTTCGTCCACCTTATTTATTACGTCTATATAACTTTGATATGCTCGTTGTCCTTCACGGAGATATTTTTCATTTAATTGCGAATACACTTGATTTTCTTCTGTTATCTTAGGCACATCAATAGTGATTTCTGCTTCCTCTTTACTGAACAGAAGCGTTTCCCCAGTTATAATTGATACCAAATCCCCCAAAATAGGTATTTCTGATGCAAAACCTCTAAAGGTAGTATTTTGAAGCATAATCAAAAAACTAAAAACCACCAAGATCACGCTTTCGACTCCTCTTCTAAGTACTTTTCGCTTCTTTTCTTCGTATACCTTTGCCTTTTCTATTTGAAAACGCGCAACTATTTCACGCTTTAATTGTTCCTGGTTTTCTCCATCAAACGTGTGCTGTTTCATTTCGCTCATTCTCCTTTTCATATCTTGTTTTTTCTAATTTAAAAGATGCTTAAATTGAACAAGAGAACGGTACATCTTCGTTTTCACCGTATTCTCATTTAAATTAAGTATTTGAGCAATTTCCTGCAAGGTAAATCCATCAAAATATTTTAAAATGATGATATCTCTTTCCGGACTAGGCGTTCTCTCTAGAATTTCCTTTAGTTCAAGAAATTCACTTTGATCGAAACGAAAATGACTTAGTTCTATAGTTTCTTCAAAGGCTAACCCAAATGGTCTTAGTCTCTTCACTCGCCATTGATCAATCGCGGTTCTTACTAAAATTTTATAGAACCATGCTTGAAAATTATCAATTTCTACTGTGTTTCTAAAGCTTTTTAACGCCTTTTGAAAGCTATCCTGCAGGACATCTAAAGCATCTTCATGATCATAAACATAACTGTAGGCAATTCGATACATTTGATCATATTTACCTTCTATCAGTTCTTCTAGTAGATGCTCATAATAGCGCACTTTTTTTGTTTGACTTCTATTCTTAAAAATAAAGATCACTCCTTCCACAACTCTCCAAGGGACTAGAAAAGACTGCTATTTAATTTCTCTTTGGTCAGCTAAACCAAAATACTGATTTAGTGGTTTTTGTCCATAAGAGAGCAATTCGCTTATAGTCACAAACTCATAGCCTCTTTTTCTTAGTTGACTTACCATTTCTGGAATGGATTCTACGGAACGTTCATGGATATCATGAATCAAAATGATTGATCCATTTTCTACAGTATCAATTACCTTATTTACAATCAAATCTTTATTTTTGACTTGCCAATCTTCAGAGTCTACATTCCATTGAATAATAGGCAATCCGATGGTTTTGGCAACGGCGCCGTTTACTGCTCCGTAAGGTGGTCGAAAGAGTTTTGGCAATACCCCTGTAGCATGAAATATTGCCTTATCAGTCTTCAGTACTTCTTCTTTGACTTTATCCAGAGTTACTTGAGTTAAGTCTGGGTGAGTGTATGAATGACTGCCAATTTCATGCCCCTCTCCCACTATTTTTTTCGCGACCTCTGGGTTCTTATCAACCATCTGACCTAAAACAAAAAAAGTCGCTTTTATCTTTTCTTTTTTTAACTCTCCTAGTAATTTTTTCGTAGACGTATCGTTAGGTCCATCATCAAAGGTGAGCGCGACATAGTTTCTTTTTTGGTCTAAGGATTTTTTTGGCAGATTATTATCAGAAACGATTGCTGGATCAATAAAAGGCAGAATTTTTTCAATGTCGACAGTCATCTTTGTCAACCCTAAGACCTCTTTATCAAAAGCGATTTGTATTGAGTGAGGGAGAATGGTTATCTTACTATCCTTGCTTAAAAAGTCATATGTTAACACTTGATCTAATTCTTCCTCATCAATTGTTGATTTTAATTTAGTTCGAGTACTAAGTAGTTGTTCTTGTACAACTCTGTTTATCGCAAGCAAGTCTGATTCATCGTTGACAATATCTTTTAATCGAGGCTCATTTCGATTTTTGGATAAGAGTATTTCAGATAGTTCTTTTATTTCACCTAAATATTTCAAAGACTTTGTTTTATCATCCCAAATATATTCCTTTGTTACTAATTGTCGATTAATAAGGGCATCATTCACCTTTTCCTCATTGACATAGGAAAGCACCATTGACCGAGAATCCTTCAATTGTTTCGAAGCAACCTGAGTTTGAGCTTCCAATTGTTTTATAATATTTTTATTTTCAGTCGCAGAATAGTACAGGTAATATTTATTGTATTGATTATCGCCACTCTTTGATTCTTCAATCTGAGTGATATCACGATCAAAAAATGCAGTTTTAATTGTTTTTTCGACTTGCGTTTCAAAATTTGTTTGTTCTTCTCCATACACTTGACTCATTAGGTACTTATACGTGACACCCACTACTAACGTAAGAATCAATGCACAGAATATAGCTATTAACAATAATTTTTTTCTCATAGTATTTCCTCTCTTTCGTTGTTCTATAGGTTATGACGAAAGAACAGGTCAATTAGTTTCATTTATTAGCAAGTTTTTATCAATCGTGAACTTTCTTAATCGTGATTCCTTTATCTCCATAATATTGCTGTCTAAATTCATTAGCGAAAAATAGTAACTTCCAAATTATTCGTTTTTTCCTATCTTTTCCTTTAAGGTTTAGCTTTAACACAGACCTTTACGTTTTCCCTTAACTATGTCATTAGACAGTAGCGTTAGTTCTTAATCTTAATACTTGCGGAAAACAAAAAAAGGCTTCAAAAAATTTTTTTGAAGCCTTTTTTAAGATAATTTTTATTTATACAAACTCTATGACACATTGAATACGATAGAATTCTTCTTTTCTACACTTAGATCATAACCACAGATTTCTTTGAAATATGTCTTGATTTGTTTGATATTTCCTTTAACTATTGGTGGCATGACGCTTAGTTTCTCTTTTAATTCTTTGTTCGTCATGGCTTGACTTTCTTTTGAATGAACCAGGATCATACACGAACTATTCATCTTTTTTCGAACCAATCTAGCCGTCTTATTAATAAATGGCAGAAAAAGGAAAAAAGAAATTTCTCTTTTAATTGTCAGGAATAGCATTCAATTCCCATATCAGGGTTGTGGAATAGCTTGTGGCTTCAGGATTTGAACCTTTCGGTACGTTGAGCGTAACACTTTCCCTTGCTGTATGCTCATCTCCAAAACGATAGATCCATGTGCCTGTTCCTTCAGTATCTTCTGCACGAATCAGTGCTCGCTTGTTTCCTGGTACCAACGTTAACGGGTTGGCTGTCTGTAAAGAAGGGGTATCGCCACCTTGAGCGGTCACTAATTGTTGATTTGAGAAAGTAATACTCGCACCTGTAAGCTGTTGATTTTTTAATCCTTCAAATTGTTTCGTCTGGGTAACCGATAGCTGCCAGCCATTACGCTCAGTAGCTGATCGACGATCGCTGATCTGAACATAGTTAGGACGCTCTTCCATCTCATTTACAGTTCCGTCTTCATTCAATAAACGTTGTGGTTGCGCGTAATAGGTTTGGTCATGAACTGAGATAGGTTGCGAGCCAAAGTTAAAGGAGGAAATGAAGTCAATACTCAGAAGCCCTTGATTTTCTGGCAGCTCTGGTTTATTTTCTGGGCTCACTTCTATTTCAGGATCCAATGGATCTACTGGTGGCATGGAGCCTTGTAAGATATAAACGAGCCAATAATTTTGTTGCTCTCGAGTAAATACCGTATTCAATAATTGATTGTCTCTTTCAAATAAAAACTTGTAGTTTTCTATTTCTTTAATCGTTACTTCTAGCTCCTCATTCACATAACCAATGATTGTATCAGATGGCGAAATAACTGTCCCGGCATCATCAATGTAATGAATTGTCACCTCGGACTCAGCACGATTAAAAAAGTAAGTAACATTCCGACGCTCAGCCTCTGGTTTTATCGTATTGTTTGTTTCATCGAAATAAAGTGCATCTGTCTCAACATGACTATAGTCATAACCAAGAAGGTACGGTTCATCATCAATCCCTGAATTTGGATTAAGAACTGCCTCTGATTTAAAAGGAATTTCTAACAATTGACTAGGTATTATTTCTTCATTTGTAGCTGCATCACGATAACTGACTTCAACTTCTCCTGTCCCTATTACATAGTCCATCTGTTCAAATATAAAGCTATGAACATTGTTTCTTGCACCTGTACTTCCTGAGATTAAAAAAGATAATGCAGTAGTATCGATTCCTTGCCAATCGGATATATCTCGTTCCCAGGTTTCTCCTTTATAGTTAATACGGAAAATATTTGCTTCTTCACTTGGCAGATACTCAATGACTATATCATCGTAAGCGCCATTCAATGTCCCTGTTCGCTTTGCTGGAGCATCGCTTCCCATATAAGTAGTCAATAAACCATTCGTCTCATGATAAACGTATCCAGCAAAAGGAGCCCCACCTAAAGCAGCAGGATCTCTAGCTGCACCCGCTCCCTGAGTTGTATTAAAATTTGAATCCAATTTGAATCCAAAGCCTCCTGTTAGGCCAGCAATCCCCATACCGTTTCCACTATTTCCAACAGCAGAATTTTCAGATCTATGGAAACCAAAAGCCATACCATCTGCACCATTCGTATTAGAACCAATATTTGCCTTCCCTGTCAAAACAAATGGATAATTCACACTTAATTTTTCCTTCAATGTAACATTTCCAACTTGATTATTACTAGCTGTAGTTAAGGTTACTTCCCCTGTTTCTGAATCATACGTTGCAGAACCCTGTAAGTCAAAATGCTGCAAAAAATTATCTTTTGTGACGGTAGCATTTGAACTGTATTCATTATCTAAACTTTGTGATGGCTGCTCCTTCATTTGATTCTCTTCTACTGCATTCTCTTTCGCTTCCAGATCCGCTTGTACTGTTTGAGCATCATCAGAAGCTTCTATTCCTTCAGTAGGGTTCTCCACAATACTATCTTCTTGTTCACTGATTTCAAGATAAGCCGTTGCTCCTCCCACAGACAGTTCATAGCGTCCCGCCTGTTCAAATACTAAAGGAAGAACAAATGTATTTTGCGCCCGTTTTGACTGAACCAGCCATTCCTGAGACTGCTCTATCTGTTCGACTGATCCCCCTGCCGGTAACTGCTCGTTGATAAGCGTTGCTTCTTCAGGTAAAAATACTCGTGCCTCTGACACTTCTTGATCAGAAAAGAAGGTTACTTGTATGGTTTCTTCTACCGTGCCTTGCATCCGCGCCTGAGTAAAGAAAAAGCGCGCATCACTAGCCTGTTCTTCTTTTAGAAGGTTTTTCATGGATGGGTGTTCTACCTGTTTTTGTTCCTCAGTGTCCATCGTTGTCTCAGCGTAGACCATGCCAATCGATAGAATCAATGCTTGCATCATTAGAATAGACGCCCCTAATAGAAGCAGCGGTCTTCTTAATCTCGTGGTCATTCCATTCACTCCTTTTTACTACTCTTGTTCGCTTCGGTTTGCTTTCTTTTTTTGAATAAGTAGATAAAGAATGACCCCCAGTAAAAGAACAAGTAAAATGATTGCGCCAATCATCCACCAATTCATACTTGAATCAATGGTCACATCTGCTTGATTCAATGCCCTGGCTTCATCTGCTTTAATTGTGAAGGGTCTCTCCCATACCCACTCATCTTCACCAGATATTGCTCTTAATTTCAATACATAGTCGCCACTTTGAAAGCGATCGCCTTCTAACGAGATTGGAAAATCAAAATTAGAATTAGGCGCCATTTGCATCATTTCTTCACTCGCTTCATAAAGAACCTCGTTTTCTCCTGCTCGTTGTACTGTCGCTTCCACCGCCATTCGATTGACAAAGGTAGGCGTGAAGTTTTGGATCGTTGCACTAATAACATTCCGATAATTCAACTGATCTGCAAAAACAGCTAATAAATCGAGATCCGGTTGAACTGAATCCCGAGAATTGCTGACAACAATCCCAATCACATAGGCAAATTCATTTTTGATCGCTACGCCTTCTTCATTGATTGCCGTTTCTTCTTGCTTCTCTTTGACTTCCGAAATCCGTAGACCTCCCGCTAAAAATCCCTCAAACGATTCTTCTGGCATATGTAAAGGAACACTAATTGTTTGGGTTTCATTTCCTGCCAGTTCAATGACGCCAGATGAGTCAATCAATTCGTCCAATGAATAAGTAAGGCTACTATCTGGTTCTTGGGCATCTTTTCCGTACTCAACGACTCCATGAACATTGGTATACGCTGTATGAGGGGTTACTTGCACTTGAATTGGGTCACTACTAACATTTTGCAGTTTCAATGCTAAGGTTTCTGTTGCTCCAGCTGCTAGATTCAAATCGAAATAACTATTTGATCCTTCTACCTGGCTTTCAGGAAATTCAGGCGTGACATAAAATGTCAGTGTTTCCTCCGCTTGAGCTACTGATGGAAAAATTCCAAAAAGAAGAAAAAGAAGCGTAAGTCCCCACCAAGAGGCTCTTTGAGAACGATGAGCTAAAGTTGTTTGTTTCAAGGTTACGTCTCCTTTCTTAGAAAAACAGCGTCACAATTTTACTGTGACGCTGCCGAGAGTTTCAAAACAAATGGTTACAAGGCTTTTATAGTTCGTCTCCAGGTGTTAAGTTTAATTCCCAAGTTAGCGTTGACGTATACGTTGTCGCATCTTTGGCTGTTGAACCTGGAATCGACAATTGTATTGCGTTGTTTTCTACAACGTCTGTCTCAGGATTAAAGCCCTCTGCTTCAAATTGGGCAGTCAAGTCTGCTTGGTCTCCCCAGATAACTGAAGAAGCTCCTGCACCTTGTCCTTGTGCCGCAGTCATCACTGAACGCGCTGCACCATTAGGAAGTAATGTTAGTCCAGCCTGGTGCACTGTAGGTTCGTTATCAGTATTGCTACCTTCATAATTTAACTGAGCATTAGCAAAGGTGATTTGCGCTCCCGTTAGAATTTTATTTTGTGCTTCTGGAGCTTCAAAATCACTTAAGCTCACTTTTAGATCCCATCCAGCATTGGTTCCACGAACGTCTTGTACTTGAGCAAAACTAATATATGGAACGTCAGTAGGCCCACCTTCTTCTGGATTAGCGAGTTCAGCAGTCTCTGCAACCATATTATATGTTTGATCTTGGTTGGAGATGACCTGAGTACCAAAGTTCATTGTAGGTGCCTGTACGATAGACAATGGACCTGTAACTGGATCGATAATCGGTGGAATAATCACATCCGGATCAGGTACAGGAGGGATGACTTCCAGATCACCGTCTTCATCCGCTGTAAACTGGATTTGACCTTCGGTTGTTACTTCTCTCATTTCATCGGCAAAAACAGAAGCTGCTCCTCCTGCTAAAATAGTAGTTGATAGTGCGGCAATTGTTGCTAAACGAATAAATTTCATTTGATTATTCCTGCTTTCTTATTGTTTTAGATTTTTATTATGATTTCTTTTTTGTTTCCATAAGAGGAAGACGAAACTGATTAGAAAAACGCCTAGCCAAGCGTGCCATGAATATCCTATTTCGTTTGTTTGTGGCAACGTACCATCTGGTTTGGCCACTTCGGTAATTGGTGGTCTGACAATAGTTTCGGGCGGCGCTGGATCAGGTGTACCAATGGGTTCATAGACACCAGTAAATCCAATGGTCCCATTTGTTTCAACTTGCTGGACTTCTGCAGCGTTTACCAACGGTAATGATAAAACTGAGAGTATTCCCATAAATATTATCCACCTTTTTGTTTTCTCAATCATGATCCTCCCCTTTGTTGTATCTCAAAATTCTTCGTTTTTGGGTTGACGACAAAAAAAGACATTCGATCGGATCGAATGTCTTGGAAAAGTTATTAGATTAGGTTTTCTATTTTAGAGAATACATAACAAATATCTATTCTAAAAAACGAAGGTTTTTGATACTTTTATTTGTAAGTTTGTATGCATACCTTTTCCTTACATGATTAAGGTTACCTGATTTTTTGGTCAAATTGGAATCAATATTTTCATATACGGATGAAATAAATGAAAAAAAACACTCGTTAATACTTTTAACGAGTGTACGGAGATTAGAGAAATGGTTTTCGATACGGATCAATTTTTCTTTCCAGATTCCGCCAGTCATGCTCATCTGGGACAGCTTTCAATAACAAGTAATCTGTTTCAATAATATAGTCTAAGAGGTACCGATTATAGTTTGTGACAATCAAATCAATATGATTGGCATTTAATATTTCTTGTGTCAGATGTTGCAATGGCAAAAAGGTCAACGTGTGCTTTGTACCAAACTGTTGCATTGCACGAGTTCGAATCTGTTGGCAGATGAAGTGATCACCTTCTAGAAGAAAATAAATTCTTTTTGTCGGTGAATAAAAATCAAAAATCAAATCACTGTAGATCGTTAAACTCACACAAATATCTTCAAGATATGGCGCAGCCAAAAAGTCTTTTCTTTGATGCTTCTTTAAAAATCGTAAATTCCGTTGATAGTTTTCATTGTCAGAACGCATGAGAGATTCTTTGATGTCCTGTGCCTCTTTGTTCAATGCAGGAGCTAACGCATAGTTCACTTTTCTAGACAAAAAGAAGGATTGCAAGAAAATTTTTATCTTGGCATAGCTCTCATTTGTGAGCTCAAACTCTTGTAAGTAAGCCTCCGTAAGTTTGGCAATTTCTGATCCTTGATGAAACTGCTGGTAGAACTTTTCCTCCGATGCTTCTCGATCTAAGGTACGTTTACAAATAGTAACTAAATAAATCCATGCAAATTCTTCCTTCGCTAGTTCTACGCCGTAAAGCTTGTTGATTCCGTCTTTTAAAGAATACAGGAGGGAGAAGCTATTTCCTTTGTAGGCTAATTCAATCAAGTATTTCGGGACTGTTATCGGAAAACCAAGGCTCGCCCGTTTGATTGCAATAAAAAAAGTATAGTAAAAAGCAGCTGGTGTTGTTCCAGAGCCAATATCATATTGTCCTAGTTTGTTGTTTAACTGGGTTAAGACCAACTCATGCAATGCGGGGTCGGGAACAAGGGTATGGGCAGTATCAATCCCTTCGTAATAAAAGTCTTTGAAGAATTTCCGTAAATCCGCTTCGCTCCCTTCAATTGTCAATGGATTCGACACCCATTTTAACCGATAACTGCTCAATATTTTGTTCGATTGACCCAACAACCGTCGAAACGTGCTCTCAGAAAAATGATAATGATGGGCCAACTCGTCAATATCCATCAATTCCCCTTGAAAAATATGACCGATGATTTCAAATAAGCACTCATTTTCTAGCAAATCTTGTTTCTTTTCTTGGTACACGGAAGGTTTTTTCTCTTCAAAAAGAAAGCCACTATTCCCCGAAATTAGGGTGATACAATCACCAAAATAGTCTTTCACATACTTGAGATCATTTGCAATTGTGCGTTGTGTGACTTGCATCTTTTCTGCCATTTCACCAATTGTAAATAAACGATCTCGTTCCATCACACTCAAAACTCGAAATAAGCGCTTAGTTGTGCGATTACTGATAAATGCTAACTGTAAGTCTCTCATATTCTCCGCCTCATATCTCACTACGTCTTTTGTCTAGATGTTACATACATAACACAACAACAAAAAATGAGCAAGACACGGCTCTTAATCACTTCATAAAAAAATAAGCTGCTTCTAAACACAAAAAAGGATCAAATGCTCTTATGCTTTTCCATTATTATCTATTTGCTTACAGAACATTCTAATCTCCTTAGCGATGGTGGAGAAAAGGAATGTTCTCGAGCTTCTTTCATTGCAAAAATCTCCTTTAAATGGTTTAATGGTTTAAACTTTTAAACGATAATGGAGAGACAATTATGATAGATTATGCCAATCTGCAACAAGATTTTTCTGAATTAAGTAATTTTTTAATCGCGCTAGGTGACAAAAAAAGACAAGCTATCATCATTCGGTTGCTAGAAGCGGAAAATTGTGCTGGCTTACAGGTCACTTCCTTATTAGAGGCCACCAATTTATCTAGACCCGCCATTTCACATCATTTGAAAATCTTGAAAGAAGCCAAAATCGTGAATTTCAGGCAAGAAGGAACAAAAAATTATTACTATCTCGATCATGAGCAAACAGAAATAAAAAAACTCCAATCCTTTTTAACGAAAGTCATTCACATTATGAACGAGAGGGACCATTTATGAAGAAAGTATTAGTTGTTGAAACAAACATTCAAAAATATGCTGGCACGAACGAGGCTACCGGACTTTGGTTAGGAGAAAGTGCCGAGTTTCTAGATGAAGTCTATCAACAAGGGATTGATGTTGATTTCGTAAGTCCATTAGGAGGCTTTGTTCCTCTAGATCCAAGAAGCATGAAATATATAGATCAAGCCATTATGAACATTTATCTGGAAGAAAATTTCATTCAAAACGGCTTGATTCAAACGAAAAAACCCGCAGAAGTAAATCCAAATGACTACCATGCGATTTATTTTACCGGAGGGCATGGTGTCATGTGGGATTTTCCTGATAATAAAGAGCTGCAAGAACTCGCTTTAGCCATTTATGAAAACAATGGGTATATTTTATCTGTTTGCCACGGAATCGCTGGTTTACTAAATATAAAAGATAGAGAAGGAAGCTTTTTGATTTCTGGAAAAAAAATCACAGGATTTACGAAAACCGAAGAATTTCTCGCCGGGAAAATGAACAAAGTTCCTTTCTTTAATCAAACCGCCGCAGAAGAAAGAAACGCTCAATTCAAAAAAAGACGCTTTTATAAAGCATTTGCCCTAAAAGATGGGCGGATCATCACTGGCCAAAATCCTTTTTCTGTACGTGCTGTAGCAAAACTATATCTTGAGGAGGTACAGTCATGCAAACAATTTTAGGAAGCAATGGACAAATCGGCTATGAACTAGCAAAAGAACTATACAAAAATTACACAAATGAGCTTCGGCTAGTTAGCCGGAAGCCTCAAAAAATCAATCCTACAGATCAGATCGTTTCCGCAGACTTGATGGACTTTTCGCAAACGAAAAAAGCGATTGAACATAGTGAGATTGTTTACTTCACTGTTGGGTTACCGATGGATGCAGAGCTGTGGGAAACCAATTTTATGAAAATCACAGAAAATGTCATCCGCGCTTGCCAAGAAGCACAGAGCAAACTGGTTTTTTTTGATAATACTTATATGTATCCAAAGGATCGTACACCCCAAAAGGAAGACACGCCATTTTTTCCAGCAGGCAGGAAGTCCCTCGTGCGCTCTAAAATGGCTCAATTGGTTTTATCCGAGATGGAAAGTGGCCGTTTAGATGCGGTGATTTGTCGAGCCCCAGAGTTTTACGGCCCAGGCAAGACCCAGAGCATTACTAATACACTCGTCTTAAACAATATAGTCCACAATGCTCCCGTCAAAATACCTGTCAATAAAGACACTTTACGCACACTTCTATGGACACCTGATGCTAGCCGAGCCATGGCCCTTATCGGTAATACGCCTAGTGCCTATGGCCAAACTTGGCATTTGCCCTGTGATACACCTCATAGTTTCCAAGACATGATCGATCTCGCCGAAAAAATTGAAGGCAAACCATTGAAATACCGCGTCATTCCTTTGTGGCAATTTAAACTTGCTAAGCTATTCAGTAAAAACGCGCACGAACTAAGTGAGTTATTACCTAGATACACGGTGGATAATCTTTTTGTCTCTGATAAATTCAAAAAGGCATTCCCTCATTTTAAGATCACAACGTTTGAAGAAGGCATTAGGCAGGTACTTGTTGAGAATAGGGCAGGATGACTGACAACACTTTATTAACCCCAATGAAGAGAATGACTGATGAGAAGCTACCCAGCTTTTAGTAAATCAAATTCAAAGAATATTCGCGTTAGTAGAAAGTTGAATTAGATATACTTATTTTACCGTTAGCAAAACCGTTCATTACACCGTCACTATTATTAATAAAAAGGATATTCATCCCACCCAAACACAATTAGAACAGGAATATAGAAAACCAATTAGGCATAGGCCTAATTGGCTTTAATAAGACATTCTGTTTCCTTTTTCTTTGCTCGGGCTAATAGAAAAAAACAGGCACTAAGAAGTAATTTTGAGGCAGCTAGACAACAATATAACTGAAGACGAGAACGAAAGAAAAAATTCTTATTTGCGACATTCGATTACGCAAAAAATATATATGAACATCTATTATTAGCCATCCTTTTTTCTAGCTCTCATTTTAGTTAACCTTTTTATCTATCCTAACTGCTATAAAAACTCTCTCACACGTTCTTTAACATGCTGCTATTGTTCCAACTTCTTTATTGCTAAAGCTAAGCAGCCGATCAAACCTGCATCGTCAGCAAGCATTGGAGTTAGTAGGTATTCTTCGAGAGTGGGCGTATCCACGTAGGAACCCATTTTTTCTTTAAACGCTTGGCGAATCAACTCGAGTAGTTGCGGCTGTTTCATTACACCCCCGCCTAAAATTATTACTTCCGGTGCATATAGTAACGTTGTGTTATACACACACTGAGCAAGATAATCTGCCTCAATCGTCCAATAAGGATGATCAAATGAAATGGTCTGGGCTTTTCTTCCAAAGCGCTTTTCAATCGCGGGTCCTGAGGCTAACCCTTCCAAACAATCATGATGAAAAGGACAGATTCCTTCAAATTGATCTTCATTATGACGTTGTAAGAGCATATGTCCCATTTCAGGATGACTGAAACCTGTGACTATTTTTCCATCGACTACAGCACCACCACCAACACCAGTACCAACGGTGTAATAAAGAACACTATTTTTACCTTTTCCATACCCTGCCATATATTCTCCATAACAAGCAGCATTTACATCGGTAGTCCAATAGATGGGAACCGACAAGGCGTTTTCCAAAGCTCCTACAAAATGATAATTTTGCCAAGCTAACTTCGGAGTGTTGGTGATATATCCGTAAGTTCTTGATTCGATTTGAATATCAATAGGCCCAAATGCTCCTACACCAATTGATGCGATATTTCCTTTGTACTTATCAAAGAAATCAAACACTTGCTTCATCGTTTCTTCTGGTGTTGTGGTAGGAAAACTTTTCCGTTCTATCACTTGTAATTGTTCGTTACCAATCCCACAGACAAACTTTGTTCCACCAGCTTCTATCCCGCCATATAACATTTTATCTACACCTTTCATTCACTCATTTTCAAAAAAAGAAACGTATTTGCACTAAGCAAAATCGTTTCTCACTAAAGATTTCGTTGTTCCACCTTCACCAAATTCAATCGGCAATACGGTACGTTTTTCTACTGTCTCTCCATTAATGACAGCAATTAATTTTGCCACTGCCACTTCCGCCATTTGCTTTGTAGGTTGGGCAATTGTTGAGACGAGATAAGGGTCTCCTTCTGTCATCTTTTGACCATCAAATCCGATAACTTGGACATCCTCTGGTACGTTTTTCCCTATTTTTTCAAGCATACCAATGACAGCTAATGCCATCGGATCGTTGATCGTAAAAATCCCATCGATATCGGGATTCTCTAACAAAAAATTTGTTACACGTTCTGAGAGATGGTCTAAAGGTTCTAACATATCTAACGCTTTATAGGAAATCCCCAGTTGACGGCACTCGATCTCAAAATATTTTCGACGACTCTTCGTTTCATTCGGTGTTTCTTGGTACCCACCGATATATGCTACATTCTGACATCCTCGGCGATAAAGTTCATTTGCAGCCAAACGTCCACCGGCCGCATTGTCAGCGGTCACATAAATCACCTCTTCAGTGAAATAACGGTCAATACTAACAAAAGGCAGATTACTCGAAATGTATTCATCGATATCTGAATAAGTAATTCCAATGATGCCGTCTACTTTATTTTGGCTGACCATCTGGATATATTCTTGTTCTTTTTCACTATTACCACTGGAGTTACACAAATAAAGCTTGTAGTTTTGTCTTTCTAATGCTGTTTCTACATGGTAGGCAAATTCGCCAAAAAATGGATGCCATACAGTGGGTAGAATCAAAGCAACCGTATTCGTATGCTTCATCTTTAACCCCCGGGCATAAAAATCTGGTTGATAGTTTAACTCTGTCATTGCTGCTTCAACTTTTTCTCTAGTAGAAGCTTTAACAGAGCCGTTATTCAATACCCGGGAAACAGTTCCTACTCCGACACCTGCTAATTTTGCGACATCTTTCATTGTTGCTTTCATAGTTGATCCCTCACATTTCTGCACAAGTTTAGTATAATGAATTTTGTCATAAATTACTAATTTTTTCAAAATACTAATAGCAAATCCATGGGAAATCTAGCTATCTGTTCTTTTCTAAAAAATTATCCTTCAAAACCTATTAAATAATTGATTCATCGCCTAAGCAATCAAACATTTATTTCACACTCGCTGTTTCAAAAGCTTGAATACGACTTTCTCCGATCGAATGAAACAAGATATCTCGAGCTTTTTCCAGCTCATAGAAAGTAGCCGTCATAACTTCTAACCCATTAATAAAGACTTCAACTGATGAGGTATCTCTAAAAATCTCAAGAACGAGCTGATTATCAATCAAAGGTACTTCAACTTTTCGGACATTCAGAGGGTCTTCTTCCGCCCCTGTAAGCTCTCTTCCTAGTTTCTGACGATCCAATTCAAAAACCTGTGTAGCAGTGTCATAGGCTAGTTTGAGACAATCCGTCTTAGACCGCAGTAATTCAATTGTAAAAACTTCTGCTTTCTCCAAATCTGCGACTAGATGTAAATATGAAGAATCCGACAGTGCGTTTCGAAATACGACTGATGTGTCAGTCACTGCGATATTTTCACTGCCTTGTTGATAAACTAAATGACTATATACAGTTGAGATGGGTTTTTGTACCAATCGATTTTTTTTCACTCTTAACTCTCGGGGCAAACTCATAGAGCCTGCCCAAAGATGGCCTAACTCATGTGTAGGCAATGTACGATCCCACATCTGCATCCAAGCAATCATCACCCGTCCACCATTAGGATCTGTTGTTGTTTGTGGTGCATAAAAATCCATTCCAAAATCCATTTCATGGAAATTATCAACTATCATCTGACCTGTTTCCCAGTCTACCTCACCAATACAAGCCATGGTAGAACTGATATTATGATATTCCAGTCCGTTCTTCTTGATTTGTATCGGTGACATGATTAAGACATCTCGTCCGTCTAAATGGAATAAATCAGGACATTCCCACATTATTCCTTGCTCTGAAGTCCCTTCTAGCAACACAGAGTAAAAGTGCCAAGTATACAAATCTGACGATTGAAACATCACTATTCTACCAGTAGACTGTGTAGACTTAGTAGCTACTACCATATAGTAAGCATCGTTGTGAACAATTACTTTAGGATCACGAAATTCTTGTATCAGCCCATTCTCACCTAGCTGTTTTTCTGCTACCACAGGATTACCACTGTATTTGCTAAAATGAATACCATCTTCAGAGACCGCCAAACATTGATGCTGATGGCTAATACCATCAATTTCTTGACAGCCTGTATAAAATAAATATAGTTTTCCGTCTCTTTCAATTGCACTTCCTGAGAAACACCCGCCGCTGTCATAAGGTTGATCTGGGGCTAACGCTACTGGTAGATCTTCCCAATGGACCAAATCACTACTGCGCGCATGCCCCCAATGCATGGGTCCCCATCGACTATCGTAAGGATAGTATTGATAGAAGAGATGGTAATGCCCTTTGTAATATATAAACCCATTGGGGTCATTTATCCACCCGATGGGTGCGGAAAAATGATAGTTTTGTCGATACTGAGGGTTAACTTTTCCTCGCATCATTTCAATAAATCGATTTGCTTTATCCAAAATCGCCGTTTCTTCTACTAACACTTATTGTGCTCCCTTCAAAAAATTATCATAGCCAGTTTGTTTTATTTGAATCCATTCTTCCAAACCTACACGTTCCAATTCAGCAAGGTATTCTTCCCATTCTTCATCGATTTTACCGCCGGTGATCCACTCTGCTCTTTTGCGATAGATGTAATCCCACATATCTGTTTCAATTTTTGCTAATCGATCTGTTTCTTCTTTTTCTAAAAAGACACGCGGATAGATATTGTCTTCTGTAATATATGGCAAATACGTGTCATGCATCAAATCTAAACGCCACTTCGCATCATCTGGCATAGTAGTGACTGTGCCGTAATAAGAATCAAGAACTGCTAATGGTCCTCCAGCTTCGGTTTTTTGTCTTAGTTCCCCCGGTGCTGTCCCCTCTAAAGGCAAATGTTTTAACATACCATCCTTTAATTCAAAAATATTCGCCTGTGCTTCATCACCGTAGGTTCCCCAGTTATTTTGGACAGACTGTAACGGTTCATACATTTTATCTATCCACCTAGCTGTAAGTTCCAAGTTTTTATTCGCACTAGTAATTACGAAACGATCTCTTGAGAAACCCATGCCATTCGTACGAGTAACGTGTTTCGTTCCATCTGGTCCCGCTAAGACTGGCAAGACGTCATAACTATCATCTGCACCCGTGATATTTGCTTTATCCCAAGTAAAGTACACGCCATACTTATGTTCTTTCCCTTTGGCAACATACGTATTCCAATCTTGTTCGAAAGCCTCTTTATCAATAAGACCTTTATTATTCATTTCATTGAAATATTTGATGGCTTCTTTATACCCTTCTTTGTTAGCAGTAAATTGTACCTGGCCATCGTTATCAACGACTAAGTGGTCATCATTATCACCTAGACCGAATGCCCCCATTAAAAATTTTAAGTCTTCGTTTCCTCCATTGTTAATAAAGCTAAAAGGAATTTCATCTGCTTCACCATTACCATTTGGATCTTGCGTCTTGAAAGCCTCCAACACAGTCATCAACTGATCAGTGGTTTGCGGCATTTCAAGACCCAAATTATCCAACCACTCCTTGTTGATCCAAGCCATCCCATTTACTGTATGAATCGACTCTTTTCCTTCGCCTAATTCTTCAATCCAAGGCATAGAGTAAATGTGACCATCAGGTGCAGTAGACATTTGTCGGTATTCGGGGTTTTCATCAAAAATTTTCTTCAGATTTGGCATATAATCTTCGATCAAATCTTCAATCGGTACAATAACACCACTTTCCGCCCAGTTTAATAAATCATAGTCACCTGCAGCGGCGTTGAAGATGGCATCTGGTAAATCACCACTAGCGATATCCAAATTTCTTTTTTCGGCAAAATCACTACTGTAGTTTGTCCAATCAATATGGAGATTGGTCTCTTCTTCTAATCGTTGGAAAATCAATTTGTCATTAGGATCATTGGGAGCCAAAGGGGCACTTTGAGACATCATTTTTAAAGATACTTTTTCTTTCAATGGAAAAGAGACATTTTCTAGTTCATAATCAGGGCTTGATTTACTCTTTTCTTTTGAGCCTCCACAAGCCCCCAAAATTAGTACGGAAGTAAAAACGATTGGCAGCATCCATTTTGCTTTCATCTTAAAATCTCCTTTATAATTTTTATTCATACAAATAGTGAACAATACTTACCCTTTAACAGAACCAACTAAAACACCTTTATCAAAATATTTTTGGAAGAAAGGATACATTATGATTAATGGCAGACTAGAAATGACGATCGTTGCGTATTTGATCAACTCAGCAATTTGTTTCATTTCTGCCATGGCAGTATTGGCTCCCACCATGTCTTGTGAAGGTTGGTTTTGGATCAAAATATTTCTTAATACGAGTTGCAACGGCTGTAAGTCGGGATCTTTGATGTAAATCATGGCATCAAAATATGAGTTCCATTGCCCAACAAAGGCATATAAAAACAATACGAACATAATTGGTTTAGCTAATGGAAGCATGACTTTGAACAGTATTTGCAAGTCATTAGCGCCATCGATAGTAGCAGCTTCAGAAAGTTCTTTTGGCAAAGCACTAAAATAGGTACGGGCTAAGATAATATTCCACACATTTATAGCACCTGGTACGATAATCGCCCATACACTATCTAACATGCCCAAGTTCTTTACCAATAAATAGGTAGGTATCAAGCCGCCACCCACGAACATTGTAATGACAAAAAAAGTCATAATAATCTTTTTCCCCGCCAAGTTAGGTCGAGACAAAGGATACGCAGTGATCATCGTAATAAATACAGTCAATAAGCTGAAGCTAAAAGAGTAAAACAACGAATTTACAAAACCGCGTAAAATGGAATCATCTGCAAATACCCGTTGATATCCTTGTATTGTCCAATCTTTCGGATTGAAGCTTATACCTTTATTGATCAAAGTAGCTGGGTCCATAAAAGAAGCTACCAGTACATAAATCAGCGGAACAATGGTGATGACGACTAAAAAAGTTACAATCACTCGATTCAACCATAAGATTTGACGGTCGATTTTTGATAAAGCACTATTCATAATTTTCTCCTTTCATTACAAGCCTTGACCATCGTTTAGCCGCTTGGTTATATTGTTGACAATCAGTAATAAAACGACATTAATAATCATATTGAACAGACCAACAGCAGCAGAGTAGGCATAATCACCTGATTGCAAGCCGACTTTGTATACATAAGTGGAAATGATTTCTGAGGCAGGGATGTTCATTGAAGTTTGCATCAAGTAGGCTTTTTCATATCCTACATTCATAATACCGCCGGCGGCCAAGATGAAGCTGATCACCATCACAGGCCTCAATGCAGGCAAATCGATATGCCAAATCTTTTGTAAAATATTTGCCCCATCGATATTTGCTGCCTCATATAAATCGGTACTGACTCCCGCCAGCGTCGCGGTGTAAAGAATGGATGACCAGCCGATTCCTTGCCAAATTCCCGATAAAATATAAATCGTTCTGAAATAAGCTGGATTAGACATGAACATAATTGGTTGCCCCGTAACCTTTTCTACTAACCCATTAATAGGTCCATTTGCGGATAGGAACAAAAACAGCATCCCCACGATAATAACTACTGAGATAAAATTCGGCGCATATAGAATCAACTGGATTTTCTGTTTTATTTTTTTATTGATAATTTGATTCAAGCTCAGTGCTAAAATAATTGGTGGAAAAAAACCTAACAATAAACCATAAATGCTAATTTTTAATGTGTTGCTCAGCAAAAGCGTAAAATTTGGTGAACTGATAAATTCCCTAAAGTGATCTAGTCCTACCCAAGGACTTTCCAAAATTCCTAGCATAGGATTATAGTCTTTAAATGCAATCACAGCACCGTACATTGGCACATACTTAAAGATAAACGTCATGATGATACCTGGTAAGAGCAACAAGTACATCCACTTATCACGCCGCAACTGTTTCTTTAATTTTTCCCACTTCGAGATATTTTTTTTATCCCGTTGTACCGCCCTTATCTCACCACCTGGTCCCAATGTCTTTTCCAATTCAATCTCCTCCCAATACATTTTAGAAACGTTTCCATTTTCGTCTAAAAAAAATAAAAATTTAACGAAGATGTATTTTGGAAACGTTCCCACTATTTTCGTTTATAGATTACCATAGCCATTTTTTTAAGTCAATATTTTTTTGTAATTATTCTTTCACCCACACTAAGCTTCCTTCAATTCATTTATGGTTTTCGAAAATTGTTAAAAAATAAGGATCTCGATTATTTCATTAATCCTATTTTTCTCTACTTTTCTAGCATTCTTCTTTTATGAATTTACTTATCACAACTTGCATTCCCTAATCTCTTTTCTAACAATCATTCACTGTTTAACCGTTCCAATCGGAAGATTATCTAGTTAATTATTTAAAAATAGCTCGGATTCACATTTATTTTTTGCTTTTTAACTAACTAAAAGCGAAAAGATAAGAGTTAGATATGTAAATGTATATAAGGTTAGGAGCTGTTAGATGAGCTTTATAGGGGAATCTTGGACAAGTAAGGTCGCCAATCAAAATTTAAAAAATGTGTAGCACCTAAGAGTATTCACTTTTTCATCCGCCAACTGAAAGAAATTAGCGAAAAAGAGTAAACTTACAAAAAATGAGTTTACTCTAGATCAATATAATAATTAACTGCGCCCTTCCTCATCCATCTCTCGATAATCAAATTCATAAAACACAGCTTTTGTGTCATAGCCTGCATAGTCAACCGCTGCTAGTCCGACAAATGCTCCGGTGAAGAAGCCGCCGCAAGTTTGTAATACATAATCATCCGATAGAATAGCAGAATCAAATTCGATTGGTAAATCTTGCCATGTTTCTCCATCAAAGGAATAGGCATATCTATAGGTCTGCTTGCGGACTTTTGTTTTGAACCATAGAAAATCCACAGCATCTGGAATGGTAATCGCATTTTCTCTTAAGTAGGACGTATAGGTTCCTTGATTGTTTTCAGCTACTTCAATTACTTTTCCATTTTCTTCATTCCAAGTGATAAAAATGAAGGACCAGTGTTGGTCATTATAGTAATTGGTTAGTCCTGCCATTTGTTGGTAAGAAAATGGATCAAATTTTACTTTTGTTATTGCATCAAAATAAAAGGTTTGCCAACGGCGTGCGATCATTGAAAGATCATGATGATTTGTTAAGCTTCCTTTTCCAATTAGTTCTAGTTTCCCATCGCCTACACTGCCCATTTCTGCTGAAAATGGTACACGAAGGGTCTGCCAGTTTTTATTTAGCTGCTTCTCACTAAAGTCATCATAATGAGAGCGGCTACTCAAAACTTCGGTAGGTGCTGCATCTTTAGGAGCCTCCACGCTTGTTTGTCCCCCATGTCCACCAACGATTCTTGGCCAGTCTTCAGAATCCCATTCAACTTTTTGAATGGCAGTCTCACGTCCTAAAGTTGACCATCCGCGAGGATTTGTCACCGACTCGTTTTCTCGATGTAAGGGTCTGGCACATAGTGATGCATAGTACCATTCGCCTGAAGGAGTAGACACAAGCGCCCCATGTCCTTGCTTTTGCAAGTATGAATGAGGCGTATCGTAATTGGTTAGAAACGGTCCATGAGGATCGGTCTCGAACGAATCAGCTTCCAGTGAAGAGGACCTAGCTACGACTTCTTGATGGGTAAAGACAGTTCCACCTTCTGCCACAAATAAATAGTAACGCCCATTTATTTTGTATAGATGCGGTCCTTCAACTAATCCTACATTCGTTCCTTCATAAATCATTCGAGCAGTTTCTGGTTTCAACTGCATGGTTTCTACATCAAATTCGGTCAGTGTAATGCCATTGAAAGGATTTTTATACTCTCGATGATCCCACGTCTGTTGCACGAGGTATTTTCTGCCATCCTCATCATGAAACAGAGAGGGATCAAAGCCAACGCCATTCAATCGAATCGGTGTAGTCCACGGTCCATGGATATTCGTTGCGGTAGTCAAATAGTTGGTCATGTCCTTAAATGACCCATCCACAACTTTGACGTCGGTAAACACCAACCAAAATTTATTGTCTGCATAGGATAAATCTGGTGCCCATATTCCACCAGACGACGGATTTCCCTTCATGTCTAGCATCTCTACTGAATCGAGAGGAGCATCCAGCAGTTTCCAATGGACCAAATCTTTTGATTCGTGCAAACGAATCCCAGGGAACCATTCGAACGTTGAATTAGCTATATAGTACGTATCTCCTACTCGGATGATGGACGGATCAGGATGAAAGCCGGATAAGACAGGATTTTTTATTTTCATAGGAACACCTCTTTTTTTAAATTTAAGCTACAGTTTTTGATTAGTATTCATTTCAAGCCGTTCGCCCTTGTTGCCCCACTCCTCAAAAAACAAATCAAGTGAAAATCGTCGAATCAAATTACGATACACACCGTAATTGATTACACCACTAAGAAAACAAAGATACGCCAAAGAGAAATACTGCATTAAGAAAATTGACAGTCCAATAAATGCACTATTATAAACAGTGACTGAAGGCAATCGGTAGCTTATCAGCAATGACCATTCTATTTTCTTCTTAAATGGGATTTGAGTGACGCGGAAATCGCTTGAGATCAGTAAGACAAAGAGCATACTGCTTAATAAAAAACAGCTCGTAAGGACAAATGGCAAAAACATAACAGATCGTTGATATAATATCAGTATTTTCAGTCCAAAGAGGATCAAGAGAATGATCATAGAATACAAGATATATAATCCCCAGTTTTTCTTCAAGCATTCTCGATAGTACTGAAAATAGTTCTTTGTACTCGATAAATGCTCTGGGTTGTTAAATAAGCCGAATTGAGCGGACAGACTTGCAATAAAAAAAACTAGGGGTACCCAAAAGAAGACAATATTATTCAGAGTCAATCGAAGAAAAAACAAGTGCATCAGGAGTAAACTATTCGACAGGATGAAATACAGCTGATAAACCAAAAGCCGATAGGCTGAGTGGACGATGGCAACAGTCCACTCAGAAATAGCGTGAAAGAAAGGATTCATACTTACCTCCTATCCTTTGATACCCGAACTTGTGACGCCTTCGACAAAATACTTTTGCGCGCTGAAGAATAAGATGATTGCTGGCAACAATGAGATCACCGACATTGCAAACACTTGATTCCATGGGGTATTAGTAGATGGGTCAACGTTGAGCCGCAACGCAAGAGATACTGGGAATTTGTCTTGTGAAGTGATATAAATCAATGGACCTAAGAAATCACTGAAACTCCAAACGAATTGAAAAATCACACAAGAAATCAGTGCAGGTTTTAATGCCGGAATCAGAACACGCCAGAGAACACCGAAAGAAGAACAACCGTCAACGATCGCTGCTTCATCGAGATCCCGTGGAATTGAACGCATAAACTGGATCATCATGAACACGAAGAAAGGTTCTTGTCCTAAAAATGAATTGGCCAGTAACGGAACATACGTATCTAATAGATCCAAGCGATTCCAGAAGAGATACAAGGGGATTCTGGTTACGACTTGAGGTAAAAACATCGTTGCCATTAACAACGAGAACATGATTTTCTTGAATGGAAAGTCAAACCGAGCAAATCCATAGGCTGTAAGAGTCGCCGAGACAACGGTAAAAAGAATCTTTGGAATGACGTATTTAAAGGTATTGATAAAATACAAGGTGAACGTATAATCGCCCTTGGTGTTCCAACCATCAATATATGCTTGGAAATCAATCGTTGAAGGAATGAAGCCGATTGATGTGAAAATCTCTGTGTTCGTTTTGAAGGACGCTCCAACCATCCAAATAATTGGATACAGCATAATCAGTGCAACGACCGTCAACAAAACATAGCGAATCAGTGCTTGACCATGCTTATTCGAGTGCTTCTTTTTTGCAGATGCTACAGGGGTTGCCTCCATTTATTTCCCACCTCCATCAGAATAATAGACCCATCGTTTTTGGCTCGTGAAAAGAAGAACCGTTGAACAAACAATCAACGCAAACAACACCCAACTTGCCGCACTTGCGTAGCCCATATCAAATTCTTTAAATGCTTTATCATAAATAAACATCGAGGACAGATACGTGGCATTGAGGGGACCACGACCGGTGACAATAAAAGGACCGTTAAATTCTTGAAAGGCATTGTTTAGCTGCATCACTAAGTTGAAAAAAATGGTTGGTGTGATCAAAGGAATCGTAATTTTGAAGAACTGGGTCACCCTTGATGCGCCGTCCAAACTCGAGGACTCATATAAATCCTGGGGGATTTCCTTCAATGCAGCTAAGAAAATCAACATTGAGGAACCAAATTGCCACACTTTCAAGAGAATCAAGACGACCATTGCGCCTGTAGGTGTCGATAACCAGTTAATTGGCTCGATGCCAACGGTTCCTAGAAAAATATTCACCAAACCTTCTGGTTGAAACATTGATCGCCAAAGCACACCAACGGCCACGTTTCCTCCTAGAATCGAGGGAATATAATACGCCGTCCGATAGAAATTGATGGCTTTTAATTTGAAATTCAGAATAAACGCAACGAACAACGCAAACCCTAGTTGAAAAGGCACAGTGAACACCGTATAAATCAGTGTCGCCCGCATCGAATCAAGAAACGTTTGATCCTTAAAGAGATTCACATAATTTTGGATGCCTAAAAATGCAGGTGTCTGTCCGACACGAGCCAAAGAATAATCGGTCAGTGAGTAATAAAATGAGGACAAGATCGGCCAAGCGGTCAGCAGTAAAAAGCCAATCAGCCAAGGCGTTACATAGATCAAGCCCACTTTTTCCTTTTTCATAAAATCCCTCCCATCTTTTTGACAACGATTCACGACACTTCATGGAAGCAAACAAAAGCCATTCACCCCCATAAAGTATGCGGATAGTTGCCTATTGCAATTTATAGTCTTTCGCAAGCTTTTCGGCTTGTTCTTTTGTTTTCGTGTAGACGTTGCGAGCAGCTGTTTCTAAATCCGTTCGTCCTAATTCGACAGCTTCCATTTCTGCAGTGTAAATAGTCGTTAAGGTACCATCTTCATAGAACGGTGTTTGGTTGATTTTTGCGACACTTTGGGCGTACTCAAAGCCTTCTTTCATCACGCCTAATAATTGTCCATCTTCCGTCAATACTTCGATCGCTTTGCTTGAAGCAGGAATCCCTCTGGAAAGACCCAAAATTTTATTTGCTTCCTCGCCATTTAAAAATTCATTTAGAAATGTTCCTACTTCTTCTGGATATTCAACATTTTTCCGAACGGCAAAAAGGAGTGAAGGTTTTGACATTAAATTCACCTCGGTGCCGCCTTCTGCGATTGGGTAGTCAACGACGACCATTTCATCCCCTACTTCTTTCAATGCTTCATAATTAGAAGACATACTGGCATTCCAATCGATGCCACCCGCATATTGTCCTTCAATCCACTTTTTGTTGGTGGCTAAGGATACAGGTTCCGAGCCGACATTTTCTAAATAATCTTGTCTTGAAACGAAGACCCCAGCATCTGCCATTTCCTTATACCAAGTCATCGCTTCTAAATAGTTTTGTTCTGTCCAGTTCATATTTCCCTGTTCATCAAACTCAGACGTTCCAGTCTTTTGTTGCAACCAAATGGTTACCGGAAAACGCCAAGTTGGGGATACGACACAAAAGGTCCCTTCTGGTAACTTCTTAGCGGCTTCCACATAATCGTCCCACGTCTTCAACGTAGTGACATCAATACCATGTCTTTCATATTCGGATTTGTTTAAATACATAACTAAAGTATTTTCCCCATAAGGAACGGCAACCTGCTTTCCATCAACTTGTCCGAATGCCAAAAAATCAGGATCATAGGTGGACAGATCCAAACTATCGATTGTATTAAGATCATAAAACCCGTCATTTTGCCCGAATTGCGGCACCCAATTGTAGAGTAAAGTCGTGATATCCGCCAAAGTATTGCCAGCATACCTCGTCGTGAAGGCTTGATCCAAATCGCCAAAGCCGCTCGGCTCTCCTTTTACTGAAATTTCAGGATGCTCCTTTTCAAAATGAGCGATCATTTCCTGGGTTGCCTGATGACGATCATCATTTCCCCACCAACTAAAGCTGATTTCTACTCGATCACCACTCCCCGTTGTCTCAGTCTTTTTTCTCCCAGCATTGCATCCAGCCAACACCAGTGATACCGAAAGCAAAGAACCTACCACTATCAATTGTTTTTTCCATTTTTTCATCACTCTTCCTCCTGATTCGTTTTAGTAAGTTGGATAAACTAACTTATATTACAAAAAATTTATCTCTGGTTGAAATCTTTTTTCTTAGTGATCTAAACGAGCTATTTCTTCTTTGAAACCTAGCACTTATTTCTCTTTTTACGCATAAATTTGACGTCCATGTGCATCTGGAATGCCGCCTTTACGATAAAAATACGTGTTGATTTGATCCCGCCAATCTCTAGCAGAACGAACTTGTTCTTGCAATCGTTCGGCGACGTTTTGATAACTTTCTTCATCGATTTGTCCCTGTAAGGAAGCCCACTCGGTAACATATTCCTCTACTTTTTCATAGCCTTCGAAATGCGTGTCATAGATGTGTTGAATGATCGTTTTGCCGCTTTGTAAGACATGGTCGTATGGCAGATGGTGGAAAAATAACACAAGTTCATCTGGGCAAGTTTCTACATTTTCGTATGTTTCACACCAAGCATCCGCATACTGCCTTACATAGCCGGTGCCGTCTTTTAACGTTCGATTGACGCCAATGCCCTTTCTATCTGCAAAGTGATACGTCCCCCATCTATCATATTCGTAGCCATCGACATCAGGCCCATAGTGATGATTGGGACGAACCATAAAACCGATACCTAGTGGGGCAGTATAATTTTCATAGGTCTGATAGGACGTAGCGAGGATTGCAAGTAGTCGTTTTTTTGCAGAATCATCTAATTCAAAGGACAAATCGATCCATTCGCAAAGGATAGCTTCTGTGCTTAATTCATTGTTCCAAATCAATCTGCCATAGCCAAAAAGGTTCGCTTGCGCTAGCTTGTGTCCGGTCCAATTATCATCCATGCCGACATTGACGACTGCTGCCACGCCAGAATATTTAGGATTTGGACTTTGCTCTGGGAGAATCTTCTTTACTGTGGCGTGTTCAAGTGGATGCTTCGTATCAAAATCTAACACATCTTTCCACATCGGTAGTAAGCAGCAAATGTGCTTTTGTTGTCCGGTATACTCTTGCGTCACTTGGAATTCCAACATTTGATTGGTGTGTTTTAACGCGCCAAAAAGCGGCGTCACGGGTTCCCGTACTTGAAAATCAATCGGTCCATTTTTAATCTGTAAAATAACATTTTCCTCAAACGTACCGTCTAATTTCATGAAGTGGTCGTAGGCAGCTTTGGCACGATCAATTGAGCGATCTCGCCAATCCTGTGAACAGTCATAAACAAAGCAGCGCCATATCAGTAGTCCTCCATAGGGTTGCAACGCTCGTGCCAGCATATTGGCACCATCATTATGGTCACGCCCATATACAAACGGTCCCGGTTCCCCTTCAGAATCGGCTTTGACTACAAACCCACCAAAATCCGGCATCACTTGATAGATTGTATCTGCTGTTTTTTGCCAAAACGCAATAACTTCCTCAGCTAACGGGTCGGCGGTCGTTAGTCCTCCAACGGATATAGGTGCCGCAAAGTTGATACTTAAAAACGTCCGAATCCCATAGGCAGCGAATGTATCTGCGATCTTTTTAATCTCAATCAAATACGGTTCCGTAATAAACCATTTGGCATCTCCGCGAACATTCACGTTATTGATAGAAACCGCATTCATTCCGATGGAAGCTAAGAAACGCGCATAGTCGCGTACCGTTTCATGGTCTTGCCGAAACTGATTGTTTGAAAAGAAAATCGATTCTCCAGCGTACCCACGTTCGATCGTCCCATCAAAATTATCCCAATGATTGACCATACGAATGGCTTGATTGGGAATCGACCTCAGATTTTCTGGCAACTCAGTGGTTCGAATCACATGCTTGTAAAGTTCAAAGAAGCCATATAACCAGCCTTTACTAGCATTCGCATAAACGACTGTCTGATTGTGCTCATAACTGATTTCAAATCCTTCATCCCCAAGCAGCGCATCCGTTGCCTTTTTAAAATATAACTCTGCATTTGCCTCTTCCACACAGCGGCACATTGGAAATAATGTCTGCATCTCTCGTTTGATCGTATCCGTCAATTGGTCCGACTGCTCGAAACTATATGTCGAAACTACATCAGTTGCTACACGCTTTTTTAGCCAACACTCGTCTTTCTTTCTCATTTCTTCATCCCCTCTTTTATCTAAAAAATCCCTTCCGGCAGTTTCCAAGCAACTTCACTTTCTATGTGAATCCCTCCTTAAATCTTTTTGATAGACGAATAGAAGTTCACTCAATTACTCAATTTCTTAGTCAAGACTGAGGTAAATATCCAAATCACTCTCCTTTCTTTTTCTATGTATGGAGGTAAAAAACATTTCCTCTAAGAGAATCTCGAATTATACTCAACTATCCCAATACTTTTATGCGTTTATTGCATATTAAAACATTCTGTAAATTTCCTCCCATAAAATAAAAGAGAGGTGATTTTTATGTATCATAGAATTCGTGACTTACGCGAAGATAAAGACTTGAATCAAGAACAACTTGCTAAACTTCTGAATATCAGTCAAACAACTTACTCCCGCTATGAGTCAGGAAAATTAGACATTCCTACCCAATCTCTGATTAAACTTGCAGATTTTTATTCTACTAGTGTCGACTACTTGCTAAATTTAACAGACCATCAAAAACCCTATCCTCGTAGCTAACAACATAATATGCGTAAAACGCATAAAAGTCAATATGCGATAAGAGCATAATTTAGAATAGTATCGAGGTGACGTGAATGTTTCAGCGAATCCGAGATTTGAGAGAAGACAACGATTTAACTCAACACCAGATTGCTACTCTTTTAAATATTTCACAGTCAACGTATTCTCGGTACGAGAACGGCGAGCTGGATATCCCTATTCAAATGTTAATAAAGTTAGCAAATTATTATAATACTAGTCTTGATTATTTGGTAAATCTGACTGATGTTAGACCTCCTTATAAAGCCAATGAGCAATGATAACGAAATTTCATTGTAATAACACTTTTAAATCATTATAAGAGATGAGTAGACACTCATTAATCAGTTTCTTCTCTCCTATGTTCTGTTTATATTAATGACTGGATGTGTTTTTAGCTTAAAAGTGATAAATAGGAAGAACTCACTTAATGTTTGCTAATAAAGCAACAGATTTGTTAACATTATACTCTATGATACTTACATAAACATCAATAAAGAGGTGATTTTTGTGTATAAGGAAAAAGTGTTAGTGATCCATATACAAGAACTTGTGAAAAAACATAATATTTCTTTACGAGAGCTTTCTAGGCGTGCGGACATAGATATTGCCCGGCTAAGTGAACTATCCAGTGGAAAACGGCAACGAATCAATATTGAATACATCGAACGAATAGCTGAGGCTTTGAATATAGATGATATTCGTGAGATTTTGACGATTGAGGATAAATGAAAGCTTTCATAGACAGCACAACATTAGTATATTATTTTTACCGATTCTATTCATGTTAAACAGACAGTATAACAAGATAGGCTTAAAAAGCGAAAATTACTTGAATTTCAATTATGATTTTCCATCCATCGACTTTTAAATTCATAATAAGCACGAAGTGATACTTATATAGGTATCACTTCGTGCTTATTATACTTCATGTTACTCTTATAAGCAACGATTTTTTCAAAAAAATTTGTTTACCAACAATAAAAATTTAATAAGCATAAGAAATCAAGAGCTATAATAAAATTAAGTACACAATGTGTTCCCTTAGTACGTTCATCTTTACTGTACAAATCAATAAAGAAAACTCAACAAATATTATTTCAAGCCTGATTAAAAAATACCGCGTCGCTTCATTCGCTTAGCGTATGACGGTTATGTTACTCTTTTATTAATCATAAAAGGATGGGGATAATAAAATGAAGCATAGAAAGTTAGAAACAGATGCAGCAACATCTAAAAGGATGGGGAATGTCCATTTGAAAGGAAGCAAAGCTGAGAACCTCTTATCGCTCTCCTTGTGGCACCAAGGCATACGTTATCGGAAAAACTATAAAAAATTACCTGGTTCTCCTGATATTGCAATCACAAAATATAAAATCGCTATTTTTGTTGATGGAGAATTTTGGCATGGACAAGATTGGGTAAATCGAAAAAAGAAATTGAAACGAAACAGAGATTATTGGATTGAAAAAATCGAGGAGAACATCAGACGTGATAAAAAGAATGACCAACTTCTAATTGATAGTGGATGGTTCCCGATTCATTTTTGGGAAAAAGAAGTTTTAAAAAATTTGGATAGCTGTGTAATCAATATTTTAAATAGGATAGAACTGCGCAAATAAACATAGAGTTGATTCATTGCATCTCCTCAATAAATCAACTCAATTTTTTTATTTATCCTTATAGGAAGGGCATTTTGTTCAACATATCTACAAGTATTTTGCCTTTTATCCAGAGATCTTGGCGATACATTGAAATACCATTGATCTCTACGGGTTTATCAGATGAATCCGCACCAGATCCCCTAAAAAATACAGTATTAGTTGCTGATTTAGGGAAATTTATCGATGTCATCACCGTTCCATTTTTATTGACACGCACTTGTCCATCTTTCTTTTTTTTCACAGTTTCAACTAGCTTGTTCTCAAAAATCAAATAACGAACAGATTCCCAAATCGGGCGTACCTCTGTCTCAATAAACTGTTCATCGAAAGACAAACGTTTAAACCCTTTAAATCGTTTTTCAAGTAATTTATCTTTAGAAGAACTTTCCTCGAAAATGATAAATAAAAATTGTTGCTCGTTGAATTCAGCATAAACGGTAGATTCTTCAAAAAGTATATCTTTTTGCATCCACTCATCAAAATCGATTGGGAACATTTTAGTATCTTCTGTTCGATTTCCTCTAGATGTTTGTGTAATAGTTTTTGCTCTCAATCCAATTTCACTGAATAATTCGATTTTCTTCATTTTATTTGAAGAAGCACCAAACATACGTACAACTATTTGCTCAGTCACAGATTTTGCTACGTCATTTTTATCATTCAATTTGATTGGAATATCAAAATGTTCCATCAATTGTAAAACCGTCATTCCCTGATAATTCAATGTAAACTCTTTAAGCTGTTGATCGATCTCAGCATATGTACCAAAATCCTTATCCAATTCTTCAAATCGTTTACCAAAATACTTTTGAACCATAGTAGTGACCGTCGACCTTTTCAAACGAAACCTAGGTGGATTGGGCCATTTAGGTGCGGTATCTATCAACATCAAATGTGGTCTAAGTTTAGATGAAATCGTCGGGTAATGTTCTTCCGGAATTTCCTCTGACTGCAATTCTACGATATAGTTTTTTACTAGAGACCAATCATTCGACAATCGTTCTTTATCTGCTTCATCAAATTCATGAAAATCATAACCTTTGATCGGAAAATCAGCATATGCGGCAGCTGGTACTGTCACATCAGAATCATATAAATAATAAACTAAAAGCATTTTTTCTAACTTTTTCCAAAAATGCGAACTTTCAAAATCTTGTGTAATGATAGATTTGGGAGAAACTGCGGTAATAGACATCGGTTCTTTCGCTTCAAATTGACCTTTGACCTTTTTAGACATTCTAAGTCCTGTAGTTTTCAGTTCCACTTCCTCACCGTCAACTATCAAATCAGGTTCTTGTCTTGAATCAGCAGGATATCCTAAAACAGACTGCTCAATCACGTCGCCAGCAATACCTGTAATTTTGGGATGGACTATCGTACGATCAAATACGCGGTTTTTATCCACTTCACCTAATGTCTTTTCCAAAACATTATCCAAAATCATTACTAAATCTTTTTTTGTAAAACAATGCAAATTTTTTTCCAAATTCTTCATCCTTCTTTAAATTATTTATATACATATTTCATTCATATCCTGGATTTCTTCATATGTTTATTATAACATCAATAAATTGAATTTAGATCTTGATCTTTTTTTAATTTTAGTGTATAATGACCAATAGATATATCGAAAGGATGTTCGTATAATGAAACAAAAAATGAAAGTATTAGAACTTTTTGCAGGTGTAGGCGGCTTCCGCGTTGGGCTCGAACATTCCGATCCCGATTTGTATGTAACTAAGTGGGCAAATCAATGGGAACCATCTCGCAGATCCCAAGATGCGTTCGAAGTTTATGACTATAACTTCCCAGATAGTGAAAATTTAAATATAAACATTGAAGAGATTTCTGATGATGTTTTCGAAAAAATGGATGCAGACATAATCGTAGGTGGATTTCCTTGTCAAGATTATTCAGTCGCTCGGAGTAAGAAACATGAAATGGGGATCCAAGGTAAAAAAGGCGTTCTTTTTTGGCAAATCATACGTGCTACTAATCATATTCGCCCCCAATATTTGATCCTTGAGAATGTTGACCGTCTGTTAAAATCTCCTTCCAAGCAAAGAGGACGTGATTTTGCTATCATGCTTACCGCGTTCAACCAACTAGGATACTCAGTTGAATGGCGGGTCATCAATGCTGCTGACTACGGTCGCAGCCAAAGGCGCAGACGTGTTTTCTTCTTTGTTTATCGAAACGACACAGATTTTGCAAAACGATTGGATAAACGTTTCGAAGAAAATTCATCTTCTGAGGACTTATTTGTTGCTGAGCATCGCTATGATGAGTATATATTCAATGATGGATTATTTGCTCGGCAATTTCCGATAGTTAAACAGCCTTATAAAAATAGAGAGGCTTTTTACGAACTTTCAGAAGATATAGTAGAAGTTTCTGATGGATTCACTGGGAAAGTTTGGAATACAGGTGTTATGCGTCATGGGCGTTATTATACTATAGACACCTTACCACTAGGTGATGAACGTCCTATAACCTTAGGTGAAATCATTCAGCCATCTGAGATGGTAGACGAAAAGTATTATTTGACAGACACAAATAAACTAGAAAAATTTCAGTATTTACGCGGACCAAAAAAAATCGAACGAACTTCTGCCGAAGGTCACAAATATATTTTTGCAGAAGGTGGCATGTCTCCATATGATGATTTGAGCATGCCAGGAAGAACGATGCTTACCTCTGAAGGATCAGTAAATCGCTCTACTCATATTTTATTTATCGATGGTCGATATCGATTATTGACACCAATAGAAGCAGAGCGGCTACAAGACTTCCCGGATGACTGGACAAGATTCAAAAAACTTTCAACAGGTGAAATTGTAGAAGTCTCTGATCGTATGCGCATGTTTTTCATGGGAAATGCATTAGTGACAGAGATAGTAAAACGGATCGGTGATGGGCTAAAAGATATTTTAGAAGCATGATCTCCAACTGTTTGTTTTCAAAAACTCAAAAATATTTCTAAAAAAAGCGTCAATCGTACTCAACATAACAGTATGGTTGACGCTTTTTCTGATTTATTTTATATTAGTTTATTATCTAACAATATTTTATTTATATACTCAGAATTAGCCCAAAACGTTCGTCTCGTTATAAATTCACCATCACTAAACTGGAACGTATCCTTAGAATTTGCTGCTTTAGGACGAACATGGAATCCAATATTTGAACTTACTTTAGGAAATCTCGTTGAATCCCCTAGCAAGAAAGCTTCTCTCACTAAATCGAAAGCTTTCTCAGCCTTTTCTTCCCAATCTTTAGCCATTGTAACTGAAAAAGTTGAGATAAATTTAACGTTCTTAATATCATTATTCTCATTCAAAAAAATAACATAGACAGGGTACTTCCTTCTTATTTCTTTTAAAAATAGGGAGTCTTCAAAAACTGGGTAAGCGTCGTCTTCCATATATTTTTCTCGTTTATAAAATTCTTCAAATGTAGAATTAGGGAAAGGAAAATTTTCTTTAACTTTATTCCCTTTGTATGAAATAGTACGGAAATACTCCATATCGATACCCTGCTGTTCATTAAATCTCTTGATTATCGATGATACTGAATAATTATTTTGCTTGTTGTTGATGACATAATCGCTCAAAGCTCTATCGTCATTACTTTCATTCTCCTTAATATTGATAGCTTTTGACTTAGATAGTTTCCTTTGTATCTTCATAAAAGATTGATTTGATTTATAGTCATTGATTTCTATATTCATTTCTTTTGCTAACGATTCAATCTCTTCATAATACATTTCTAAATCAGTTTCTATAAAAGAGACTAGTCCGTCGTTCTCATCGAGCCTCCATACTACAAAACTCTGAAAATAATTCTTCCCATACCTTAGAAAAATAGACTTATCATCAGCATTACGATATAAATCATCCCACCACTTCCCAATCTGCAAAGCTATATCTATTTTCGTAAGTAGTACCTCATTATTCTTGATTGTTGCAACAGCCTCCCCTATATCCTTTTCTAAGTTCGTTTTATTAAAGTTTTTACTTCTTCCTGGGTCACCTATTGCAATATAGAATAATTTTATAAATTCCAAAGAAGATAATCCCCTATATATTTTTGAGATTTCTCCAGTCTTTAATACTTTTAATTGGTACTTCTTTAACATTTTATTCAGTTCATCAATATCTTTCGACACACCAATAAAGTCTTCTTGAGTTATTGGAATTTGGTTATTTAATCCCCAAGTGATAGTTTTAGATAAGTTTCTATCTCCTTTTATGAATATCGTTTTAACAATGATTGAATCTAAAACTGCATTTATTTTGATATCTAAATTTGGGAGTCGAAAATCACTTATCACCAATTCCTTAATAAGTTCATCGTTAGCAATAAAAAAATTCGTCAATGTTTGGGCACCGTTAATAACACTGACCAGTTTAGGGTTTAATTTAACAAGATGCGTTGAAGTATCCAGTAGAGCATGTTCATCCATATAAATATTTATACCGTTATGTTTATACCAAAAAATATCGGGATTAAATTTCTGTTTCGTACTTTCTGTGATACCAAAGTAATTCGATAAACTATCCAATAGATCCGTGTCAGTATTTTCTTTAGCAACTTGATTAAAAAGTCCCACTTTTAAATAATTTTTAAAATCTTCTTTTAATTCTAAGCCATTTTTTTTATTTTCGATTCCGGTTCTCACATTTAGTTTAAATAAATGTTTTCCTCTAATATTGAATAAGCCTTTTAACTCCAACATAGATACATTGAATATTTTCGCTTCTAAGTTTAATTCTTCGATTCTATGCATCTCTAAATAATTTATACCTTCTTGATCAACTTTGAGATGTAACTCTTCTGGTGTCTCATAGTAGATAGAGGTGATAAAACTATACATGTCATTAACTATTTTACGCTCTTTTGCATTATCCGATTCTTTCAAAAAGATTCGTAAAGATTCTCTTTCCTGTGCCCAATCGTTGAAAAATGCATATAGCTCGTATATTTTTTCCCCTTTTTCAATTTCATTCCTTAATTCTAATAGATTTTTTTTCAGTAGCTTGATTTCATTTTGATCAATATTATTTATATTTCTGTAATCTGCTATCAAAATAGTAATAATACTACTATCAGTTTGTTTTTCTATAGAATAAAATTTGAACAGAGATTTGAACTTTTCGGCTTTCAAATCTTCAATCGTAATGATCTCGTTATCTATCAATATAGATCTTAATTCATTTTTCATAAACCCACTCCTGATTCAATAATTGTAAACTTATCTTCGATAATTTTTCTCTTTTTATATTTTTCTGATTCGCTTTTATAGTTTTTATCAATATAGGTGAATAAATTAGCTTTTTCTTTCCGAAGAAACCTCAGTATTTTTTTTGGATCTTCCTTTTTCAAACTAGTTTCAAATACGATCCTCCGGAAACAGTATTCCAATTCAATATCTACAAAATCGCCTATATTCGCTTTATTTCTTTTTATGTAGGAAAGTCTCTCCATTATAGGATCTTTCCGCTTGTCTTTCTCTGGAAATATAGTTGATTCATTTAAATTAAAGTATTTTGACAATTGTGCTCGAATCGTTACTTTATCTTCTGCTGATATTCTCGTAGGTTCACAATAGTATTCTTCTGGAATTTTCGAAAAAGCTTCCCCTCCAAATAGAATAAAGCCACCGCTCTGCATTTTTAATCGTTCATTATTATAGCTATGTGTGATTACTTTGAAATCTTTCGAATATGGAAAAAATTCATTAGCAACTAGGCTATCATAATAATGATTTAAATAATCTGAGTTAGGAGAAAAAGACTCTGGAAATACAAAAGTATATACGAACCCATCTTCTTCTTGGTTGTCACTAGCAAAATAAAGCGCTGGTAGAATACTAAACGTTATATCCAGTAAACGACTGATTTGTAAAAAATGCTGTCCTGCAATTGTTTTTGAAAGTTTAGTATTATCTTTTGATTGAGGAATATCATAATCACTTAGCAATTCAATAAGTTCTTTTTCTAATAAGATTCCGGAATCATTCCGAAATAAAGACGGCATCAACTTGGTATCTCCATAATCTATGGACTCTCCACGGAAACATACTAACGGCTTAGTAGAATTGTTATCATTTATAAGTTCCTTTTTTATATCAACATTTTTCATGATTTTTTCCATATAATACAAAATTTTATTTTTCATTAAACCCTCCAACTATTTTGAATTAATGAATTTTAGTTTTATAAGTATTTCACAAAACAGTTTGTTTCATTCGACCATTACACATTCATGACTTGACTCTCATCCATAAGCTAAGCGCTGTTTCTACTTATATACAACTAAACCGCCGCATTATGAATGCGTTTACATATAATCGTAGTTTCTTCTTACTATAAAATTATACACTAAGTTATCATCGAATTGGCTAACAAATTTTTTATTTATCCCATCAGTTTGCATTCCACTTGTATAATCTCATTTAAACCTACTAACATCATTTTGACTACCACTCATACTACAATCAAATTGCAAAGAAAATGATATCCATAGAAGTGGAATTTCTTGAAATTATAATCAGCCGTATATTTTTATGATCATTCAGAAATTTATTACGATTAATAGAAGAAGCAATATTGATACATAAAAAAAAACACCCTCCAAAAGGAGAGTGTTTTGAAATCTTCGATAAAAAGATTAACGTTTTGAAAACTGTGAAGCTTTACGAGCTTTCTTAAGACCTGGTTTTTTACGTTCAACCATACGTGCGTCACGAGTAAGTAAGCCAGCACGTTTAAGAGCTAAACGGAAATCAGGATCAACTTGTAACAATGCGCGTGCGATACCGTGACGGATTGCACCTGATTGTCCAGCGTATCCACCACCATTTACGTTTACAAAAACATCGTATGAACCTTTAGTTTCTGTAACGCCGAATGGTTGGTTGATTACTTCACGCAAGTCTGCGTGTGGGATGTATTCTTCAACATCTTTTTTGTTAACAGTAATTTTACCAGTACCTGGTACTAAACGTACGCGGGCTACTGCATTTTTACGACGGCCAGTGCCGATATATTGAGCTTGTGCCAATGAAATTCCCTCCTATTAGATTAAGTTTGTGATGTCCAATACTTCTGGTTGTTGTGCAGCATGTGGGTGTTCAGCGCCAGCATAAACATGAAGTTTCATTCCTTGTTTACGGCCTAAAGTGTTTTTAGGAAGCATGCCTTTTACAGAAGTTTCGATCAAACGACGAGAATTTTTAGCACGTAATTCTCCAGCAGAGACTGATTTCAATCCTCCTGGGAAGTTTGAGTGACGGTAATAAATTTTATCGCTTGCTTTGTTACCTGTTAATTTAATTTTTTCTGCATTAATGACGATTACGAAATCGCCTGTATCCACATGAGGTGTGAATGTTGGTTTATTTTTACCACGTAAGACAGATGCTACTACTGCTGAAAGACGACCCATAGGAACATCTGTTGCATCTACTACGTACCATTTACGTTCTACTTCGCCTGGTTTGGCCATATATGTTGTACGCACAATTTTTTCCTCCAATTCAATTTCACGAATGTTTGACATACACTTGAGTTTCCGGGGCTCTTGTGGGGCAAACAATACCATATAACATAATACCTTCTATAAAGCCTAATGTCAACGTAATTCCGCCTCTTTTTGAAAATTTTCTCCATTCATTTTCTGCCATTTTCTCTGAAAAACGAAACTTGTTGTTGCAGGCTGCTAAAACTGAATAGATTTATGAATATTATGTATAAACTTTCATCCACGAAGTGAGCATCCACTTCTTTTCCTTAACCATCGATAATAGTATAAAAACCTGATAATCGCCACTTTTATGTATAAATATTTAATTTTACCCTTGATTTATTATTTTTATTCTGATAAGATAGCTTCAATCACTTGAAAACACGCGGAAAAGGAGTTAATAAGTATGAAAGAAAAAGTAATATTGGCCTATTCTGGAGGATTAGATACCTCCGTTTCAATTAAATGGTTAACGGACCAAGGATATGATGTGGTGGCTTGCTGCCTAGACATCGGTGAAGGTCGCGACACCCAATCCATTAAAGACAAAGCTTTGGCAGTTGGCGCGATTGAATCTTATGCCATCGATGCCCGCGAAGAATTCGCCCAAGATTTTGCTTTGATCGCTTTACAAGGCAATACTTTTTATGAAAATTCTTATCCTCTTGTTTCCGCTTTGTCTCGTCCATTGATCGCCAAGAAATTGGTGGAGTTGGCATTAGCGACTGGCGCAACGACCGTCGCCCACGGCTGTACTGGTAAGGGCAACGACCAAGTTCGGTTTGAAGTAGCGATCGCCGCTTTAGCGCCTCACTTGAAAGTCATCGCACCGGTTCGGGAATGGAAATGGTCGCGAGAAGAAGAGATTGCCTATGCGGCTGAAAAAGGAGTGCCGATTCCCGCTGACTTGGACAATCCATATTCCATCGACCAAAACTTGTGGGGACGTGCCTGTGAGTGCGGCGTCTTAGAAGATCCTTGGGCAACACCGCCAAAAGGAGCCTACGCCATCACGCAAGAATTAGAAGATACGCCTGACGTACCGACGATCGTTGAGATCACCTTTGATCAAGGGGTACCGACCGCCATTGATGGTGAAACGATGAATCTAGCAGAATTGATCATGAAATTGAACCGGATGGCTGGCGAACATGGCGTTGGTCGGATCGACCATATTGAAAATCGTCTGGTGGGGATCAAATCACGGGAAGTTTATGAATGTCCAGGAGCGATCGCTTTGATGACGGCTCATAAAGAATTGGAAGATTTGGTCTTTGTACGGGAATTGGCGCATTTCAAACCAATCATCGAGCAGCAATTAGCGCAAGTCATCTATGATGGTCTTTGGTTCAATCCATTGACGGAAGCCTTGATTACCTTCCTGAAAAGCACACAAGTCTACGTCAACGGAATCGTGCGTTTGAAATTATTCAAAGGCAACGTCATCTGTGAAGGACGGAAATCTGAAAACAGCCTGTACGATGAAAACTTAGCAACGTATACTTCTGCAGATACCTTTGATCAGCATGCGGCCATCGGCTTCATCAAATTATGGGGACTGCCAAGCAAAGTGCACGCTGAGATCCAAGCACAACAGCAACTAACAGAAACATTGATTTAAGTATGCACGGCTGAAGCTGCCGCTTCAGCCGTAATCTTTTTTTGAGGTGAGAATATGGCAAAATTATGGGGCGGACGTTTCGATGGAAAAAATGAAGCATGGATCGATGCTTTTGGGGCTTCCATCACGTTTGATCAAAAGTTAGCAAAGCAAGACATTCTTGGCAGTTTGGCACATGTCAAAATGCTGGTCCATACGGGCATCATCAGTCAAACCGATGGCGAAGCGATCATTGACGGCTTGACCACGATTCAACAGCAATTAGCCGCTGGCGAATTGACCTTCACGATTGAAAATGAGGACATCCATTTAAACATCGAGACATTCTTGCATGAATTGATTGGACCAGTGGCAGGCAAATTGCATACTGCCCGTAGTCGTAATGACCAAGTGGCAACCGATATGCATTTGTATTTGAAAGAAGTCGTGCAAGACGTGATCACTTTGATCGCTGAATTGCGAGAAGCGCTGGTTTTACAAGCCGAAGCCAACATCTACACCATCATGCCCGGTTATACCCATCTGCAGCATGCACAGCCGATTTCTTTTGCCCATCACCTCTTATCCTATTACAGTATGCTGACGCGTGACCAAGAACGTTTCAGTGAGAGTTTGAGTCGCATCGATGTGATGCCTTTAGGCAGTGCTGCTTTGGCAGGAACTACCTTCCCTATCGATCGTGCCTTCACTGCTCAAGAGTTAGGGTTCAGCAATATTTACAGCAACAGCCTAGATGCGGTCAGCGATCGTGATTTTATCTTGGAATTTTTAAGCAATGCCTCTTTATTGATGATGCATCTGTCTCGTTTTTGTGAAGAGCTGATTCTTTGGTGCAGCCACGAGTACCAATTCGTGGAACTGACCGATACCTTCTCCACCGGCAGTTCCATCATGCCTCAAAAGAAAAACCCTGACATGGCGGAGCTGATCCGTGGAAAAACAGGACGTGTCTATGGGAACCTCTTTGGTCTTTTGACGGTCATGAAGGGCTTGCCGCTGGCGTACAACAAAGATTTCCAAGAAGACAAAGAAGGCATGTTTGACAGTGCCGAAACCATCACGAAAAGCTTGCAGATCATGACGGGCATGATCGCAACGATGAAGGTCAATCAAGCACGAATGCAAGAATCCACTGAAAAGGATTTTTCCAACGCAACAGAATTAGCGGATTACTTAGCCGGCAAAGGTGTGCCTTTCAGACAAGCCCATGAGATCGTCGGCAAACTCGTTAGCGAGTGTTTGAGCAAAGGCATCTATCTGCAAGATGTTTCCTTGGAAGACTACCAAGCGATCCATCCTGCCATCGACAGCGATATTTTTGAAAAACTTGATTCCTATACCGCCGTCAAAAATCGTCATTCTTATGGCGGCACCGGTTTTGATCAAGTGGCACAGCAAATTGAAGCCGCTAAAGCATTATTGGCGGGCAAGTAAAAAAACCAGCGAAGAAAATTCTTCGCTGGTTTTTTTGTTGATTAATGACGTACGCGAGATTTCGCTGGATCGATCAATGGCGCTTCGCCTAAGTGCGCTTGGATCATCCAAATACGTTTTTCGATGGCTGTTTTGAAGCCGATGAAGATATCTTGGGTTGGGTCGTCGCCTTCTTCACCAGATACTTCGATCCCTTTTTGGTATAAGTCCGCTAAGTAACGGTAGCCTTCCACCAATGTAGCTAAGCGTTCTGGAATCGTGCGGTCCCAGTTGCCGACTTCATCAGGGATTTGAGTGTGTTCTGCCATTTCACGCAAAGTTGAATATGGTGAACCGTCTAATGTAATCAAGCGTTCAGAAACTTCATCCAATTGCTCATTTAGATCATCCATGAATTCGTCCATCATTGGATGCAATGTCAAAAAGCCAGGTCCACGCATGTACCAGTGTGTTTGGTGAACGACCATAGCCATTTGGCTTAAATCAGCAACAAGTTGGTTTAATACTTCTTTTGTTTGTTCAAATTTCATAACGATTCCTCCTCTAAATTATCTATTTTAAGGATAATACGAAACAAATAAAAAGTACAACAAAATCATCTATTTGAGAAAATTTCTCACTCTCTTACGTATTTCTTTATAAGGAGGATCGAAAAATGACGATTTTCGTGTTTTTTTTAGGCGCTTTACTCGGCTTCTTTTGGCTTTTGCTCTTACATACCCTGTTTTGGAATCCACTAAAAAGTGATTCTCGTTCTCACTACCAGAAAGTGAACAAAGTTTCGGATAACCATTGGTTTTTTCGCCTTCCTACGAGATGGCTTTCACCCCCGTTTTATTGGGTTTTCGCCTGCTTGTGCTATGGCGGACTTTGCGGGGTTGCCTTTCATGATTCAGAAAGCTTCCTGACTTTTGTCTGGCTGACCAGTGCCTTTTTACTCAGCTTGACCGACTTGATAGACTATAGCGTCTACCCACAACTGCTGTACCCCGCCCACCTACTGCTAGCGCTGGCACAGCTTAGAAGCGGCGCTTCTTTTCAATGGCTGTCTTTAGGCTTGCTGGTTCCACTGGTCTTTTTTGTCTGGCAGGAAAAAATGGGCGGTGGCGATCTCTTAGTGCTGGCAGGTTGGAGCATTTGGCTAGCGCCACCGACCCTTTTGACCCTCTTACTGGTAGCCAGCAGTCTTGGTCTCCTCGCTTTTTTTAGCTATCAAGGCATCTGGAAGAAACGATTGGCGCAGTTGCCCTTCGTTCCCTTCTTGAGTCTTGGTTTGCTGATTGTTCGCTTCCTAGCGTTTCATACTTTTGACGCTTTTTTTCTTTGAAGTGAAGAAAAATAGGGCAGGAAAAAGCGGGACAAGTTGGCCTCATCCCGCTTTCTCTTTCTGCTCTGTTGCTTCCCCTGCCTATGATAACGGCGTCCGTTTTTTGCAATCAAGGTAGATGCCCACTGCAATTACTACTAACAACAGTCCCAAGACGACCCAATCAGCGGTCGTGGTGTCATTGGTTTTCGGTAAGTTGCCAGTTCCCGGTTTCGTTGTTTTGCCTTCTTTGACACGGTTGTTGAATACCATGTCTGCCGTTTGCTCCGCTTCAGCTACTAATTTTCCTGCTTGATCTTTGACTGTGACCGTTACTTGATAGGTGGTTTCATCATAGATGATCGTTGCGTCGTTGCCAGCTTTTTCACGAATCGTGTAACGATGTTCCCCAGCATCGTCATACGTCAATGCATCAAAGGTAATCGTTCCATTTGCGTCATTGCGTTGGGTTTGCAGAACCTTTCCAGCTTCATCCACTAATTCAAATATGAATTCGTTGGCTTGCAAGTCTCTACCCGTCAAGACTTTCTTAGCACTTAGTACGACACTGCCTGCTTGTGGCTGGTAGCTGTTTTCAAAGACTTGATTGTCTTCATATTCCGCCACTGCAGTCAACTGTCCGGCTTCATCGGTGACCGTTACGACTACTGCCAGTTCTTTCGCATCGTAGGTGATGGTACCGTCAGTTCCTGCTTTCTCACGAATAGTGTAGTGGTACTCACCTGTTTCATCATAGGCGAGAGCGTCAAAGTAGATTTGTCCGGTTGCATCATTGGCTTTTGTCTGAAGTACAGTTTCGTCTTCATCGACTAGTTCAAAATCGAATTCATTTGCTTGTAGTGTACGACCAGTTAAGACTTTCTCGGCATTCAATACGACACTACCAGCCTTTGGTTGATAGCTGTTTTCAAAGACTTGGTTGCCTTCGTATTCTGCCACTGCGGTCAACTGTCCGTCTTCATCGGTGACGGTCACGACTACCGCTAGTTCTTTTGTATCGTACGTGATAGTGCCATCGCTGTCTATTTTCTCACGAATGGTGTAGTGGTACTCACCTGTTTCTTCGTAAGGGAGCGCGTCAAAGTAGATCTTGCCAGTTGCATCATTGGCTTTTGTTTGAAGAATGTTCCCTTCTTCATCGACTAGTTCAAAGTCGAATTCATTTGCTTGTAGCGTACGACCGGTCAATACTTTCTCGGCACTTAGTACAACACTGCCGGCTTTTGGTTGGTAGCTGTTTTCAAAGACTTGGTTGCCTTCGTATTCTGCCACTGCGGTCAACTGTCCGTCTTCATCAGTGACGGTAACGACTACTGCCAGTTCTCTCGTATCGTAAGTGATGGTGCCGTCAGTTCCTGCTTGCTCACGGATGGTATAGCGGTATTCGCCAGCTTCCTCATAGGCGAGAGCGTCAAAGTAGATTTGTCCGGTTGCATCATTGGCTTTTGTTTGAAGAACAGTTCCATCTTCATCGACTAGTTCAAAATCGAATTCATTTGCTTGTACCGTACGACCGATCAAGACTTTTTCGGCACTCAGTACGACACTACCAGCTTTTGGTTGATAGTCGTTTTCAAAGATCGCATTGCCATCATACGTTGCTTTTGCCACTAGTTGCCCGTCTTCATCGGTTACTTTCACGACAACGCCAATTTCTTTCATGTCATAGGTAATGGTACTATCTGCGTCAGCTTTTTCTCGAATCGTGTAGCGGTATTCGCCGTCTTTGTCATACATTAATTCATCGAAGTAGATTTGTCCGGTTGCGTCATTGGCTTTTGTTTGGAGTACGTTGCCTTCTTCATCTACCAGTTCAAAGGCAAATTCGTTGGCTTCCAGCGTGCGGCCGGTCAATACTTTCTCAGCATTCAGCACCACTCCGCCGTCTTTTGGCGTATAGTCATTTTCAAAGATTGTATTGCCATCATATGTTGCTTTTGCCACTAGTTGCCCGTCTTCATCGGTTACTTTCACGACAACGCCAATTTCTTTCATGTCATAGGTAATGGTACTATCTGCGTCAGCTTTTTCTCGAATCGTGTAGCGGTATTCGCCGACTTCGCCATATGTCAATTCATCGAAGTAGATTTGTCCGGTTGCGTTATTGGCTTTTGTTTGAAGTACATTGCCTTCTTCATCTACCAGCTCAAAGGCAAACTCGTTGGCTTCCAGCGTGCGACCGGTCAATACTTTCTCAGCATTCAGCACCACTCCGCCGTCTTTTGGCGTATAGTCATTTTCAAAGACTTGGTTGCCTTCATATTCCGCCACTGCGGTCAATTGTCCGTCTTCATCGGTGACGGTCACGACTACCGCTAGTTCTTTTGCATCGTAAGTGATGGTACCGTCAGTTCCTGCTTTCTCACGGATGGTGTAGTGATACTCACCGGCTTCCTCGTAAGGGAGCGCGTCAAAGTAGATCTTGCCAGTGGCATCATTGGCTTTTGTTTGAAGTACAGTTCCTGCTTCATTGACTAATTCGAAGTCAAATTCTTCTGCTTTCAAATCACGACCGATCAGCACTTTCTCAGCATTCAAAACGACACTACCGGCTTTTGGCGTATAGTCATTTTCGAAGACTTGATTGCCTTCATAGACTGCTTTCGCAATCAACTGGCTATCTTCTTCAGTGACGGTCACGGTTACCTTTAGTTCTTTGTCGCTATAGGTGATGGTTGGATCATCGCCGGCTTTTTCCCGAATCGTGTAGTGGTATTCGCCAGGCTCGTTGTAAGTGATGGCGTCAAAGGCAACTTGACCGTTGCCGTCATTGGTTTGGGTTAGAATCACAGAGCCAGTTTCATCCACTAGTTGGAACGTAAATTCGCCGTCTTTTAGCTCGCGCCCATCAAGCAGCTTCTGAACATTCAAGGCGTGGGTCGTTTCTTTGATTTCCCGCTTGTTGGCTAGTTCAAAGACATAATTGACTTGCTTATCAGAAATAGTGAAGGTGTACTGAGTCGCATCTCGTTCGTATCCTTCCGGTGCGGTGATTTCTTGGATCATATAATCGCCGTAACGCAGATTGTCGATCCGATCAATGGCGTTGCCGTTTTCCATGATCTGATTGTTTTTGACCACCAGATTCGACAAGATGACTTCATAGGTATTTTGCGCATTTTTGCGGCTTAATTGGAAAACCGCTTCTTTATCGATCCCTCGTTCTTTGGTGCCGTCTGCATCGTATTTCATGATCGTCAAAGAGCCGTTCGTCCCAGAAGACGTTCCGCTGCCATCTGTCGATTTGATAGTGATTTCTTTGGTCACTGTGTGAATCTCGATCTCACTACCCGTCAAATTGACACTGTTGGCCACCCGTTCATTGTTCAAAATCCCAGGATCAAGCTGTGTTTGATAAACGATAAAGTATGGGTTATCAATCATTTCTTCAAAAGCGATCACTAACGATTGCGTCCCTGCTGCCACATCCGAGGTGATTTTCGGATTGTCCTCGTTGGTGAAGGTGACTTTTTCTCCTTTTTCCCACGTGCCATTGTTTAAGACCGCTTCATACACATCTACGATCACGGCATCGTCGGCATCTCGTAAAAAGGTGTGTTGATTGTAGTTGATGGTATCGGTGACCACCGCATTGTGGATTTTGCGACTGTCAGCGTTGATCATGATTTCCCAATCGATTAACCGATTGTTGTCGGCATTCTGACTACCGTTTTTCATCAACCAGTCCGTTTTCGCCGACTTATCGGCTTGGCCATCGGCAGTCAACGTTGTGTCATTGTCCGTCAATGTAATAGTATTTTTGTAGGTAAATACATCTTCCGCTGCTTCCGTTGCCAAGAAGACCGCCAGTGTTTCTGACGTTTCTTTCAGCAAGGTGATCGTAACTTTCTTCGTGTCAGGGTCATAGGTGTAACTGTAATCCTCGTTTAGCACCAATTGCTCTTTTAGTGCTCTGACTTGTGTCGTATACCCAGTTACTGTGACCGTGTAAAGCGCCAAGTCTTTCAAGGTTTGGCCTTCTTGCAGCTGGTCCGTGATGATTGCATCTTTGTTGATTTTTTCTTTGTACGTATTGAATAGCCCCATCCAATAGACTTGATCGCTAGAGGCGGTCTGCTCATCAAAAATAGTTCCTAAGTTCCGACCTAATACGGCAGTAATCGCTTTGGCGACATCTTCCCCTTCACCAATAAATAGGCCGTATTTCAAGGCATTTTTTAACCAGTTGGTATCCATCCAAGTATTGGATTCAGAGGCTTCCGTGAACGTATTGCCGGCTTCATCTTTATAATGGACAAACGCTGCATTACTAAAACGACTGCTAGAACTTCCTAATGCGATCTGCTGTGAAACATCGAAGCTAGTTTTGAAATTAACCGTGATCGTTGCCGAGGTCGTTTGGTACGCCCCTTGCAGCTTGATCCGAAAACCAGTCTCAAGTTCCTTCGTTGAGCCATCGGCTAGTGTTTTCGTTTCTGTGATTAGCTCTAGCGTATAGTCGGTATTGAGCTCTAAAGGCTCGGTCACGCCGCTGGCTGTCACTACTAGCGTATCCGCCAATAAAGCTAACGCACTACTGTTTGCGCCAGAGATCAATTGATAGCGGTCTTCTATAATCAGGTCGCTAACTTTTTGCTGATTGGTATTGGCATCAATTTTCCATGCGACAGTCTTCGTTTCATAGTCTTTGGTGCCAGCTGTTTTCACGACACCGATCGTTTTGGTTGGCGTCACTGTCCCACTGCCCGTCAACGAGCTATTTTGATTGTCGCGGATCGAAGCGTAGTTGTAAATACGAGTATCAGCTAGAACAGATTCATACAACTGGGTATCGTATTGGATCTTGTAGTAACCAGCTTTGGCAAACGTGATACCAAAGCGGACGATTTCCCCCTCTTTATCCAGCTGGTACGTCCCATCAAAGGACCAATCTTCTGTTGGGATCGAGTTACCATCTTTGTCAGTGATCACCAAAGTCTCTGGAACAAAAAAGTGTAGGGCTTTTTCAGGATCCGTTCCTGAATAGGTCTGATCCAAAACTCTGGCTTGGTCTTTGTCCAATGTGACGGAAATTTCCCATGATGCTCGTTTCGTTTCTTGATCATAGCCTTTGAACCGTTTGTATTCCGATTGCTCATCGTAAGTAACCGTTGCTTCTGCAGTTTTTTCTGTAAAATCGCTGCCGTTGATTGTTGCCGTGTTTTTGAAAGAAGAAGCCGTTGGATCGGTGACTGCACTATTGATGACGATTCGAACCGGTTGATTAACCGTTTGATTGAAGGTAAACGTGTTGTTGACGCTGTTAAAAGTATATAAGCCATCGGTACGAACCCACTCCTCGGTGGCTTTATCGTACAAGTAGCCTGTCGAAGTACTATAAGACAAACCTTGAGGCATTTTATCGGTGATCACCACATCATGCAATTCACGACTGGTTTGGTTAAAAATAATTTCCCAAACCACTGAACCGCTGGAAGTCACGTTACCAGTCTTAATGATGTCGACTTCATAAATAGGCAATGTAATGATGATCTCATGACCATCTTCATCGTAGATCCCAGTATGAATCGTCACTTCTTCGGTGACAGTGCTCACACTTAATTCCGTAATTAGATCGATAGTCCCTGAGCGGTTGGAAAGTGTTTGTGCCGCTTCGTTAAAAGTAACAGTCAACGTGCCATCGAGTGCTAAGGTAAAGGTTCCGATCGATTGCCCGCCAGAACGGGTCAATTCGCCGCTAACGGTGTTATGAATAGCAAAATATTCCGGCAATTGATACGTATAATAATCGCCTGCGCGAATTTCTTCCGTATCTTCTAACGACCAGTCAAAATGAATTTTGATGTTGCCGTTATACATCGGTGGATTTTCGGCAGTGAAGGGTTGATCGTTTAAGTCAGTAATTCGGACATTGTCAAAAAGTTGTACTCCCCGTTCGTTTAGGTTGGCACTAAGATTCTCAGCGGTAGTAGAAGCTTCCGTTTCCGCTTCAGTATCTGGTGCTCGGGGTTGAATGCTGTTTTGATTCAGTGTCGAAGATGCTTGGGTTGCTTGACTTTCACTAGGGACGGTTGCTTGTTCTTCTTCTGCTTGACTCATTTCTGACTGAACTGCTCCCGCTGTCGATGAATCCGTAGGTGCTTTTTCCGTATCGATCGTTCCCGTCTCAGGTTCGGTACTTTCCAGCGTTTCAGCCGTTCTTTCGGTACTATCAGTTGCGTTGATTGCTTCTGCTAGTATGATCGTTGGTTCACAAAAAATGGATCCAAGCAAGACTAGCAAACATATATAGATAGAAAATTGTTTTTTCATAATTGTTCATTCCTTTTTATTGAAATTTTTTCAATTGATCTCGGAAGCGCTCGACGAATAACATTGTTCAACAGTGAGCAAGATATCCCAACAAACAACTGCTTTTTGCCTCCTCCCCATGATTCAAAAATTTTGGTCTTTGCTACTTGTATCAAACGTATTACTACTATTCCACACTTCTATTTTCCCAAAATTTTGGGGTGGGATGTATTCAAAAAAAATACAACACGCAATTTTTTTGAATACATGTAAAAACGTGATACTATTTACTTAAAAGGGGGCTCAGGGGGAATCATGTTACGGAAATTGTTATCATCTACGACACAAAAGAAACTACAGCTGATTGAGTATTTATTAGACGATCAGGGAACGAGTCTTCACGATTTGGCAGTAAAATTTTCCATTTCAATGTCTGCAGCGAAAACCTATATCGCGGAAATCGACAATGAATTTTCGTTTCTGGACTTACAATTTGACGATTATTCAGCTGTTCGTCTCCACTTGCATCCCTTTGCTACTCGGCTAGACGTATACAGCCAGTTTTTGACTCGCTCTTCTGCATTTCAATTATTGGAACTACTCTTCTCATCAAGTTTCACTAGTTATGATATGTTGGCTCTAGAATTAAATTTAAGCAAATCGTCGATCATTCGTTTGATCAAGAGGATCAACATGGTTCTGGCACCATATGATTTCTTCATCGCGACCAAACCCATCCAGTTAAAAGGAAATGAACACAACATTCGCCAGTTTTTTCTGATTTTCTTCTTAGAAAAGTACCAGTATGAATTTGTGGATGCCAACATCAACCAAGAACAGGATTTTTTGAAAATCGCCCGTATCATGGCGGCAGCGACGCCCTTAAAGCTTTATTTTTCCGACATCAAAAAAATCGCTTTTGTGATCTATATCAACACGAAGCGCGATCGCCTATACGCCTCCAACCCCAATGGAAACCACGTCGAATATTTCTTAGAGAAAATCGATTTGAGCGAATTTACCGGCTACAGTCGGGCCTACGTCGAGAAAATGGTCGGTTATGTCACGACCCATATTGGTCAAGACCCCAACGTCTTTCGTAAGACCAAACAAGAGTTTTATCAAATGACCAAACGTATATTTAAAAAGTACAACTATCATGAAGCCGACTTTGAAGAGAAACTCGACGCTGTGGTCTTTTCTTATTTTCTTGGGATCAACTTGCGCGTTCCTTACTGCATCTTGGATGATCGCTTTGCTCGTTTTGTCAACAACTGTGATTTGGTCCAACAGGCAGTCAATCGAGACATCGTTCACCTTTTGACCCATTCAAATTTACCGATCATTCGACCAAGTACGATCAATTACCTGATTTATATTTTCCATATATCTTTCCCAAATTTCGCTAAAGAAATCATCGATGCCAATGCTGGCTTTCGCTTAGCTTTGTTTTATGATACGAATAGTTACCATACGGAATTTATCCAAACGAAAATCCAACAGTTTATTCCTTATCAGCTAACCATCACGATTTTAAATCCTCTGGACTCGTTTTCTCTGACCAGACTGGACGAGACTTATGATTTGATCATCGGCAATCTGACCCCCTCCTGCAGAAAAAACTTATTTCATTATGCAGACATCAACCTGACTTCGAATGATTTGGCGTTTATCGCTCGGCAGGTTCAGGAAAAGGGGATTCGTATGCTGCAAGAAAATAATGCGCAATAAAAAAAACACCCTTGAAAAGCCGCAATTTAGCGATTTTCGAGGGTGTTTCCATTATTTGTTTGCTGTTTAGTTTTGTTCACTACGCCATGGCTGGATATTTTGCTGGCGATACAGAGCTGCTTTCCCAATTGCATTGAAGAGGGACATTTTTTGCGTAACCACTGTTTTGGCTGCCTCAATGCATTCTGGGTAAATAGCATTTGGATCCCATAATTCTGTTTCAGCTAAAATTTGACGGCATTTTTTGTAAAAGGCGTATTTATAATCAGAGGAGATATTTACTTTTTGGATACCGATTGCCACTGCCTGAGCGATTTCTTCATCGGGATTGGCCGATCCGCCATGCAACACCAATGGGATATCGACACGATCTTTGATTTCTTGTAAGACATCCATTTTTAATTCCGGTTTGATATCTTTCGGATAAATACCATGGGCAGTTCCAATCGCAACTGCCAGAGTGTCAATGCCTGTCTTCTCAATGAATTCTTGTGCATCTTCTGGACGAGTATAAATCACTTCGGAGACGCCCCCTTCAACGGAGGTTCCGGTATTACCGATCGTTCCCAGCTCGCCTTCGACAGAAACCCCAATCGGATGGCAAATCTCGGTAATCTGTTTTGTCAGAGCAATATTTTCTTCAAAAGGCAGCAACGACCCATCAATCATCACTGAGCTGAACCCGCAATGGATCGCCCGCATGATACTCGCCAGACTGTCGCCATGATCCATATGGATCACGATCGGCACAGAACTGTTTTTCGCTCTGGAAACTGCATAGTGGAAAAATTCATCCTTTGTAAAGGCCAATTCTGTTGGGTGGATCGCAATGATGGCTGGTGCATCGTTTTCTTCCGCTGCTTCGATAACGACGCGTAAGAAGTTACTGTCTGCGACGTTAAAGGCACCAACGGCAAATTGATTTTCTTTGGCAACGGTCAGTAATTGTTTCATATTGATCAACATATAAGTGTGCTCCAATCTTTTTAAAGTGATTTGTTTTTTGATCCAGATAATTCGATATACTCTTTGACGACTGCTTTTCCTGCTTCGATGGTTTGGTGGACCAGGGTCGGATAATCGCTTTCCGGACAAGCATTCAGCTGTTGGTGCAGGGCATTTCTCTGGGCTTTCATAAAATCAGCCCCTACATTGATCTTATTGATCCCTAATGCCACGGAACGCAAGATATTTTCACTGCCGGCTCCCGAGCCGCCATGCAAAACCAGCGGTAGGTCAGTGGCTTCTTTGATTGTTTGAACGATGTCAAAGCGAAATGCCGGGCGATATCCTGCTGGATAATCCCCATGACTGGAGCCGTAAGAAAGGGCGAGACAGTCGACCCCGGTTGCTCGAATAAAATGGATGGCTTCCTCTGGATCGGTATACATCCCATCGCTAGTAAACTGATCCCCAGCCACTGCTCCCATGTCCCCAACTTCTGCTTCGACACTGGCATTATAGGCTTGCGCAAACTGTACGATCTCTTTGGTGATGGCGATGTTTTTTTCTAAAGGATGCATAGAGGCATCCATCATGACGCTTGAGAACCCTTCATGGAGACATTGTTTGACGAAGGCGATATCCTGTCCGTGATCCAGATTGATGGCAACCTCCACATTGGCATTTTCCGCCATTCGAATGATCGGCTGGGTTAAGTAACGATGATCTAGATGGGTCTTTAAATGGTCTTGCAGCAAATCCACGATGATGGGTGCATGTGATTCTGCAGCGGCATCGATCACTGCTTTAGCGGTTTCCAGGTTGAAACAATTGATGGCCATAACCGCATAGTTTTCTCGATTGGCTTTTTGCAGCATCTCTTTCATTGATACATACATCTTCTTCGCTCCTTTTTTTAGGAAATTTCAATCGACGAAAAGTCAATGTCTTCTTCCTCTTCCATGATCGGCATTTCCACGGGTGCCTTTTTCAATGCAAACAGCAAAACACCGGTGATGGCAGAACCAATCAGGAGTGCGATGGTAAATTTCAGTGGATCCGTCATGGCAGGAATGATGAAGACCCCACCAGATGGCACTGGTGAACCGACGCCCCAAACCATGCTTAGACCACCGCCGACGGCTGCTCCGACCGTACAAGAAAAAATGACGCGAAACGGGTCGACGGCAGCGATCGGGATCACTCCTTCTGTAATCATACAAAGGCCCATTGGAAAAGCGATCTTGATGTTGTCTTCTTCTTCCGTAGAATATTTGGGCCGGCGTAAGAGACGAGAGAGGCCCCAAGAGATCGTAACACCAAAGGGAGGCACCATTGAGGCTAAAATTTTCACGGCTTCGGGTTCTTGAATGCCTTCCAGTAATAGACCATCAGCAAATAGCGAGGCGACTTTGTTGACGGGTCCGCCAAAATCAAAGGCAGCCATGCCACCGACAATCGCGCCAAATAAGAAATTCCCCGAGCCTTGCAGATTCGTTAAGAAAGTAGTCAACGCCTCCGTAGCCCACACGATCGGTACACCGATGACGAAGAACATCAAAGCACCGACGATCAGTGTCGACAAGACCGGTACGATCATCATTGGCATCAGACCTTGTGCCCAACGTGGTACTTTAAGGTTTTTTACTAAGAATAAGACCAGATAACCTGCGAGATAGCCTCCTAACATTCCCCCTAAAAAGCCTGCGCCAATCGCATTGGCAATCAGTCCCATAAAGAGTCCCGGAGCGATTCCTGGACGATCAGCAATGGAATAGGCGATCGCGGCAGCGATCACTGGCGCCAGCAGCCCCATCCCTAAAACGCCCAGCGAGACCAGTGCATCCGGGATCGTATAGGCAGCATCGTAATTTTCAATGACTGTGCCGTTGGTAAGATTGCCGATCGCAATCAAAAGCCCGGCTGTGACAACGACCGGCAGCATATACGAGATGGCGGTTAAGGCATGTTTTTTCAACTGCAGCTGTTTCATCATTTGTTTCATCCCCCTTTAAATTTGAATTGTCAGAACATTTATTGATTCATCCCTGATTTAATTTTTCTTCAATTGTTTCAAGCAAACGCTTAGGCGCTTTGATCACCATACTAGTTGGAATTTCTACTATTCGCTTGCCTTCAAAGCGGTCTCTGCCGCCGATTTTGATATCTGCCGCAATAATGACAACATCGGCTGCTTGAATAGCGGCTTCCGTCAATTCACTTTCCGTCCCGATGGTTCCTTGGGTTTCGATATGGACTTCATGACCAAGTTCTTTCGCAGCTGTTTCGATTTTCTGCTTAGCAATATACGTATGAGCGATTCCTGAAGTACAAGCAGCTACACCAACGATTTTCATCTTTTCTCCCCCTTTCTTAGTTTTCTGCCATTGGATCTTTAGCAAGCAAGGTCATCATTTGATCCTTTGTCCCTGACGCAACGAGACGATCAATAAACGATTCATCCGCTAGTAGCATCGCTACCTTTTGCAGCAGCTTGATATGCATCGTATTGGCATCGGTATTTTTGACTGCAAACAAGATAATTACTTGAACGGGCGCTTCATCGATGGACTCCCATTCAAGCGGACGCTTGGTTTTTCCGATCACTAAAGAGGTTTTTTTCACACTGTCCGACTTTCCGTGAGGAATTGCCAATCCATGCCCGATACCGGTCATTCCTTCCGTTTCTCGGGCAAAGACATCTTGGGTGAACCCTGCTAAATCGGTAATTATCTGGTTTTCATATAAAAGTTCAGACAGTTCAGTGATCGCTTCTTCTTTTGAATTCGCTTCCATTTCCATCTTGATAAGATTGGGATTGATTACATCTGCGATGCTGAACGCTTGGATCGTTTGGCTTTCGTTTTTCATCTTTACATCTCTCCTAATAGTTGTTTGACTCGCTTTTCATCCTGTTTGGTAAATACCGAATTGACTAAAATCGTCGGCACCTTCGTTTCTACTGGCAAATTAATGGTGGTTAAGATCAGATCGATATCCTGATAGTCTTGCGCATGCTTTCGGTACATACGAGCGGAAAGCACATCCACGATATCCAACTCTGGAAATGCCCGTTGGACTTTGACTTTCAGCAGTTCAGAAGTCCCTACGCCGCTGCTGCACATAATTAAGACTCGCTGTCTGCGCCGACGAATGACTTTAAATTTCACAAAATACAGAACCAAGAAACCAATCTCGTCTTCCGATATGGGATTCGTTCCATAGGTTTGCTCCACTTCCTTGCTGACTTGTGCCACTTGCTCAAAAATCCTTGGGTACTCTAGTTGAATGTCATTCAGCAGCCCATTTTTCACGATAATTTTATTCTTTAGCCGATAGAGCATCGGCTGGATATGGCAAAGTAGATTGGTCTTGTCTGTTTGCTGGTTCAATTTGATACCCAGTGCTTTTTCCATCCGCTTAGTAAAAAACTCCGTGATTTCGCTGGCTTCTTTTGTCAGATTGGTCATTGCCAAGGGTTTGTTTTCCACTCTGGAAGACACTAGATACTGGTAGAGATAAAATACCTCACTTTCTGGTAGCTCCGTCACGAGATAGGCATTGATTTTTTCAATCACTTGTTTGGCAATTTGATAAAACTCTTGGTGCTGTTCAATCAAATGCTGTTCTTCCTCATCTAAACCCTCAATTATCTCTTCGCGGTCAATTTCTCCTTCCCTCATTCGTAAAATCAGAATATACAGATGCGAGAAAATATTCATATTGTAAGGATACGCAATACTGTTCGCGAGTTTTCGCTCAATGAATTCAAGAATGGAGGTAATAAAGTTGATATCAAAGGCATTGATGGGATATTTTTGCGCGACCATTTCTTCATTCCACACATGGGTTTTCGTAAAGAGATCATTGACACAGCGACGGATATTTTTTTCGGTACCAATCACTGCAATTCTCTTATCGGATCGGATCAATTGGAGTTCAAAGTACTGAAAATATTCCGAAAGACGATTGATATCACTACTTATCACTGCTTCACTCAAATAGTAAGGGGCGAACAGCTCTTTGATCATTAATCGCTTTGGTGATTTAAACAATACATGCAGTGCAATCGCATGACGCCGCTCAAGCGGCTCATCATGTTGATCCGTTTCTTGATTTTCAATCGTGCCTTTGAGATACGCTTCATAATCCAAACAAAATCCTTTGCCGATTTCAGACCGAATGATTTCTGAACCAGCAGCCTCATTGATCCGCTTGATCGTCCGATAAATGGTTTTTGTTGAAACCTTAGCAGCTGTGGCTAGTTCATTAGCGGTCAAATTCATCCCTTGTGTCATAAACTGCTCAATCAAACGTGTTTCTCTCTTGCTCAGCTTCATACTGTCTCCCTCCGTATCTTTACTATAGCCTTCTTTGGCTCGAGTATTTCTTAATCGATGTCCACTGATTTGGACATTTTAAAAATAACGCTTTCATTAATCGTCCCAAATGCCCCTTTTCTAGGAGGAAAGAAGGGCGCATTCATTTTCATGATATTTCCTTTTGCTAAACAAAAAAAGCTTGCCATTCCGAAGAATGACAAGCTTTTCCGTCACACTGAGTCAATCAGGTGCTGGGCATTGATTAGTTCTGGCTGTTCAATGCGTCTTCAGCAGCCATTTGTGCTTCGATGTCTGAGATGCTGTAGACATTTTCGCTGGCAACTGTTACTTCTTTTGGTTCCATTTCACGGTAACGAGGCATACCAGTACCAGCTGGGATGATCTTACCGATGATAACATTTTCTTTCAATCCAAGAAGTGGATCTTTCTTGCCGCGAATCGCTGCATCGGTCAACACACGAGTGGTTTCTTGGAAGGACGCAGCAGACAAGAAGCTGTTGGTTTCCAAAGATGCTTTCGTGATCCCTAGTAGGACTGGACGGCTAGTTGCAGGAACGCCGCCGGCTACCAATGTGTCGTAGTTGCGGTCTTTAAAGTCGGCGATATCCAACAATGTTCCTGGCAAGATGCCTGAATCACCTGGATCCATGACGCGGACTTTACGCAGCATTTGACGAACCATTACTTCGATATGTTTGTCGCCGATTTCTACCCCTTGCATCCGGTAAACGCGTTGAACTTCCCGTAATAGGTAGTTTTCAACAGACAAGACATCGCGAACTTGTAACAGTTGTTTTGGATCGATCGAACCTTCCGTCAATGGCGCACCACGATGGATAAAGTCGCCTTCTGCTACTTTCATCCGGGCAGTATAAGGAACGGTATACGTACGCGTATCGGTTTCCCCTTTGATGGTCACTTCTTTGGTCCGAGTTGAAGGGTCTTCTGAGATATCGATGACTTCTCCGGTAACTTCGGTAATGACCGCTTGTCCTTTCGGATTACGGGCTTCAAAGATTTCTTGGACACGAGGGAGACCTTGCGTGATATCGTCTCCGGCAACCCCGCCGGTATGGAAGGTACGCATGGTCAACTGAGTACCAGGTTCACCGATTGATTGGGCAGCGATGGTACCGACTGCTTCCCCAACTTCAACTTCAGAACCAGTGGCTAAGTTGCGACCATAACAATGTTTACATACACCATGTTTGGTGTTACATGTAAAGACAGAGCGAATGGATACTGTTTCGATACCAGCGTCCACGATGGCTTTAGCTAAATCTTCAGTGATCAATTCATTGACCCCTAGAAGGACTTCGCCAGTTTCAGGATGGATCACTGATTTACGTGTGTAACGTCCAATCAAACGTTCTTCTAAGGATTCGATGATTTCGTTTCCTTCGCGAATTGCTTGAATGTCTAAACCACGGTCAGTACCACAATCGTCTTCACGGATGATGACATCTTGGGCAACGTCAACGAGACGACGTGTCAAGTAACCGGAATCGGCTGTTTTCAAGGCGGTATCGGTCATCCCTTTACGGGCACCATGGGTCGAGATAAACATTTCTAAGACAGACAGACCTTCACGGAAGTTTGAGATGATCGGCAACTCCATGATTCGTCCGTTAGGCGCGGCCATCAATCCACGCATCCCAGCAAGCTGAGTAAAGTTGGAGATGTTACCACGGGCACCGGAATCAGACATCATGAAGATTGGGTTTTTCGCTTCCAATGATTCCATCAGTTTTAACTGAATTTCATCTTTGGCTGCATTCCAAACACCAATAACTCGTTCATAACGCTCGTCATCGGTAATCAATCCACGACGGAATTGTTTCGTGATCGTTTCTACTTGTTTGTGGGCATTGTCGATGATTTCATGTTTTTCGTGCAAGTTCATGATATCAGCGATACCAACGGTGATACCCGCCATTGTTGAGTGGCTGTATCCTAAGTCTTTCATACGGTCAAGCATGCGTGACGTTTCAGTGATGCGGAAACGTTTGAAGACTTCTGAAATGATGTTTCCTAAGTTTTTCTTCTTGAATGGGCCAACAAGCTCTTGTTCTTTGATGAAGGCAGGCACATCTGTACCAGCTTCAATAAAGTACTTGTCTGGTGTTTGAACCGTCAAGTTGTAGTCTGTCGGTTCGTTCAAGAATGGGAATTCTGGTGGCATGATCGAGTTAAAGATCACTTTACCCACCGTTGTTACCATCAAGCGTTGTTTTTGTTCAGACGTGAATGGTTTGTCCCCTAAAGTGTTTGGATTGATGGCGATCCGTGTGTGTAAATGCACGTAGCCATTGCGCCATGCCGTAACTGCTTCGTCCATGTCACGGAAGATCATGCCTTCCCCTTCACGGCCTTCTTCTTCCATCGTCAAGTAGTAGTTCCCTAGGACCATATCCTGAGATGGTGTTACAACTGGTTTTCCGTCTTTTGGATTCAAAATGTTTTGGGCTGCTAACATCAGCATACGTGCTTCTGCTTGCGCTTCTTCGTTCAATGGTACGTGAACGGCCATTTGGTCTCCATCGAAATCGGCATTGTAGGCTTCACAAACAAGTGGGTGCAAACGAATGGCACGGCCTTCAACTAAGACTGGTTCAAATGCTTGGATACCTAATCTGTGAAGCGTAGGTGCCCGGTTCAATAGCACTGGATGTTCTCTGATAACATCTTCTAAGACATCCCAAACTTCGTCTTCTTGACGTTCGATTTTGCGTTTGGCATTTTTGATGTTTGACGCGATTTCACGAGAAACAAGTTCCCGCATCACGAATGGTTTGAACAATTCGATCGCCATTTCTTTTGGCAGACCACATTGGTACATTTTAAGGAATGGACCAACGACGATAACTGAACGACCTGAGTAGTCGACCCGTTTTCCTAGCAAGTTTTGACGGAAACGACCTTGTTTCCCTTTCAACATGTGAGAAAGAGATTTCAATGGGCGGTTCCCTGGCCCTGCAACTGGACGGCCGCGACGACCGTTATCGATCAAGGCATCGACTGCTTCTTGCAGCATCCGTTTTTCATTTTGAACGATGATGTTTGGTGCATTCAAATCTAACAAGCGTTTCAAACGGTTGTTACGGTTGATTACACGACGATACAAGTCGTTCAAGTCACTTGTGGCAAAACGTCCACCTTCTAATTGCACCATTGGACGCAAATCAGGCGGGATAACTGGGATAACGTCCATGACCATCCAGCTTGGTTTGTTTCCTGAAGCACGGAATGCTTCTAAGATGTCCAAACGGCGGATCGCACGGGTCCGTTTTTGACCAGTCGCGTTTTTCAATTCTTCTTTCAATTCAGCAACTTCGCCTTCAAGATCAACGCCATCTAATAATTGTTTGATGGCTTCGGCACCCATTGCTGCTGAAAATTCTTGACCGTATTGGTCACGTTTTTCACGGTATTCCCGTTCAGTCAATAGTTGTTTTTTCTCAAGGCTGGTGTTTCCTGGTTCAATCACTACGTATGAAGCAAAGTAGATGATTTCTTCCAATGCACGTGGGCTCATGTCTAAGACAAGACCCATCCGTGAAGGAATGCCTTTGAAGTACCAAATGTGTGATACTGGTGCTGCTAGTTCAATGTGTCCCATGCGTTCACGACGCACTTTTGAACGTGTTACTTCCACGCCGCAACGGTCACAAACGATGCCTTTATAGCGGATCCGTTTGTATTTGCCGCAAGCACATTCCCAGTCTTTGGTTGGACCGAAAATACGCTCGTCAAACAACCCTTCGCGTTCAGGTTTTAACGTACGGTAGTTAATGGTTTCTGGTTTTTTTACTTCACCATAAGACCAGCTTCTGATTTTTTCAGGAGAAGCCAAACCGATTTGCATACTTTCGAATTTATTTACATCGATCAAAAAAGGTTCCCTCCATTTCATTTCATGGACATATCCGATAGAACGGGGGCTATTTCCGCTAGTGGCGGAAATAGCGAGGGCCGTCTATTATTGCAAGCGATCTTCTGCTGTCTCGATTTGTTGGTTCAACGCGTCGGCGGCATTTTTAGCTTCTGTTTGTGCTTTTTGTTCTAATTCACGGGCTGTTTGTTGCTCCGCAAATTTTGTTAAGGCATCAACGGTGATTAAATCATCATCGTCATCATCCATATCACGCAGTTCGATCTCTGCATCATCGATATCTAGGACGCGCATGTCTAGACCCAGTGATTGCAATTCTTTTACTAATACGCGGAATGATTCTGGTACACCTGGTTTTGGAATTGGTTCCCCTTTGACGATCGCTTCGTATGTTTTCACACGACCAACCACGTCATCTGATTTGTAGGTCAAGATTTCTTGCAAGGTGTAAGCAGCACCGTATGCTTCCAGTGCCCAAACTTCCATCTCTCCGAAACGTTGTCCACCAAATTGGGCTTTTCCTCCCAATGGTTGTTGCGTAACCAATGAGTAAGGTCCAATGGAACGGGCATGCAATTTATCATCGACCATGTGGGCCAATTTGATCATGTACATGACACCAACGGAGATGCGGCCATCAAATGGTTCGCCGGTACGTCCGTCGTAAAGCACTGTTTTGGCATCGCTGGCCATTCCTGCTTCAGCAACCGTTGCCCAAACATCTTCATCGCTGGCACCATCAAAGACTGGTGTTGCCACGTGAATGCCTAATTGACGCGCAGCCATTCCTAAGTGTAACTCTAATACTTGTCCAATGTTCATCCGAGAAGGTACCCCTAATGGGTTCAGCATGATATCGACTGGTGTGCCATCTGGTAAGAAAGGCATGTCTTCTTCTGGCATAATGCGAGAAACGACCCCTTTGTTTCCGTGACGTCCGGCCATTTTATCCCCTTCATGGATTTTCCGTTTTTGAACGATATAAACGCGAACCAGCATGTTCACACCTGGTGACAATTCATCGCCAGCTTCGCGGGTAAAGATTTTGACATCGTGGACGATTCCGCCGCCGCCGTGAGGCACGCGTAGAGATGTGTCACGCACTTCGCGGGCTTTTTCACCAAAGATTGCGTGCAACAAACGCTCTTCTGCTGAAAGTTCCGTTACCCCTTTTGGAGTGACTTTCCCAACAAGCAGATCGCCATCTTTGACTTCCGCACCAATGCGGATAATGCCCATTTCGTCTAGGTCTTTCAACGCGTCTTCCCCAACGTTCGGGATTTCGCGAGTGATTTCTTCAGGTCCTAATTTTGTGTCGCGGGCTTCTGATTCATATTCTTCAATATGGACAGAAGTGTAAACATCATCTTTTACCAAACGACGGCTCATGATGATGGCATCTTCATAGTTGTACCCTTCCCAAGTCATGAATGCGACTAAGACGTTTTGTCCTAATGCCATTTCACCTTGTTCCATAGATGGGCCATCTGCTAAGATGTCGCCTTTTTCCACTTTTTCACCAAGTGCCACTAATGGACGTTGGTTGTAGCTGGTTCCTGAGTTTGAACGACGGAATTTGGTAACAGAATAAACGTCTAATGCGCCATTGTCACGACGAACGCGCACTTCGGCTGCATCCACGTATTCTACGATCCCATCATGTTTACATAACAAAGCAGCTCCTGAGTCATGTGCTGATTTGTATTCCATACCAGTACCAACCCAAGGTGCTTTCGGATTGATCAATGGTACAGCTTGCCGCTGCATGTTGGCACCCATCAAGGCACGGTTGGAGTCATCGTTTTCCAAGAAAGGAATACATGCGGTTGCGACTGCGACTACTTGTTTTGGTGATACGTCCATGTAGTCGACTTTATCGATCGATACTTCCAAGTTTTCAGAAGTAGCACGCGCCATAACAACGTCGTTTACGAAAGAGCCGTCTTCATTTAACAAGCTGTTTGCTTGGGCCACAACGTAGTGGTCTTCGGTATCGGCAGTCAAGTAATCGATTTTGTCTGTAACACGGCCTGTTTCGCGGTCAACTCGACGGTATGGTGTTTCAATGAAGCCATACTTGTTGACTTTGGCATAAGAGGCCAAGCTGTTGATCAACCCGATGTTTGGTCCCTCAGGCGTTTCGATCGGACACATACGGCCATAGTGGGAATAGTGAACGTCTCGGACTTCATAGCCGGCACGGTCACGGGTCAAACCACCAGGTCCTAAGGCAGATAGACGACGTTTATGGGTCAACTCACCCAGTGGGTTTGTTTGGTCCATGAACTGTGACAACTGAGAAGAACCAAAGAATTCTTTGATACTTGCGACAACTGGACGAATATTGATCAATTGTTGCGGTGTCAAGGTTTCGGTGTCTTGGATCGACATCCGTTCACGAACGACACGTTCCATCCGAGCAAGCCCGATCCGGAATTGGTTTTGCAATAATTCACCAACAGAACGAATCCGACGGTTTCCTAAGTGGTCGATGTCATCGACATTGCCGATGCCTTCCATCAAGTTGAAGAAGTAGCTCATTGAAGCAATGATGTCTGCTGGACGAACGGTACGTGTCGCAGTATCTGGATAGCCATTACCGATCACGTTGACTTCTTGTTCTGGATCTTTTGGTGAAAAGACTTTGATGACTTGGACCGTCATTGGTTCGGTAACGACCCCATCTTCTGATGGATAGTACGTTACACTGTTTAGGCCATTATCGATAAATGCGCCTAGTGTTTCCATGACTTGGTGAGTCAAAACAGTGCCTTTTTCAACAATGATCTCGCCTGTTTCAGGGTCAACCAAGGTTTCTGCTAAGGTCAAGTTCAATAGACGTGTTTTCAAGTCTAATTTTTTGTTTACTTTGTAGCGACCAACATTTGCTAAGTCGTAACGTTTTGGATCGAAGAAGCGTGCGTTCAGCAAGCTGCGTGAGCTGTCTGCTGTTTTTGGCTCGCCTGGACGAAGACGTTCGTAAACATCTTTCAATCCTTCTTCGGTACGAGAATCGCTTGCGTTTTTATGCAAGTCTTTTTCGATCGTGTTACGTAATGATTCACTGTCGCCGAAAATTTCAAAGATCGTGTCATCAGAACCAAACCCTAGGGCACGGACTAAGACCGTCAAAGGAATTTTACGGGTACGGTCAATCCGTACGTATGAGATATCTTTGGCATCAGTTTCCATTTCTAACCACGCACCGCGGTTAGGGATAACAGTTGAACCAAAGCCTTCTTTTCCGTTTTTATCGACTTTGCCATGGAAATATACACCCGGAGAGCGGACCAACTGAGAAACGATAACCCGTTCTGCCCCGTTGATGATAAAGGTTCCTTGTTCAGTCATTAATGGGAAATCACCAAAGAATACTTCTTGGGATTTGATTTCCCCGGTTTCACGGTTCGTCAAACGCAAAGTAACATGTAATGGTGCCGAATAGTTTGCATCATGGGCACGTGCTTCTTCTACTGTATACTTTGGTTCTTTCAATTCATAATCCACAAATTCTAGGGACAAGTTACCGTTGAATCCTTCGATTGGCAAAATATCTTCAAACATTTCTCTTAGGCCCTCATCTAGGAACCATTGGTAAGAGTCGGTTTGAATTTCAATCAAATTCGGTAATTCTAATACTTCACTGATCCGTGCGAAACTTCTACGTTCGCGATGCTTTCCGTATTTTACTACGTGTCCAGCCAAGCTCTTCACCTCTTCATAAAGTCTTTCAAAAAGGCTATCCGATTATTTACAAAACTGTAACAAATATTAAATATAGGTTACAGAAAGCATTTTTTGCGGCTTTTAGGCAAAAAAAAACCAAAAATAGAACGGATGCATTGGGCATTTTCTACTTTTGTTTCCTTATTCCTAAGCCGAAACGGACAATATTTCGTTTCTGCTTTTTTCGTTCAGATAGTTTTTGCAACTCCTTATTATACAGATGAAGCACTTCTCTGTCAAGCTTTCATTGGAAGTTCCAATGCTTTTCTGGCGCACCCATTTCCTAAGATTTTCTAAAGAAAAAAACAAGGCTGGTGTGGACGGTTTTTCGTAAGAAACTACTTTGCTTTTTGCCGATTTCTTGCTATGCTAACGAAAACGTTACACGTGAAACATTAGGAAGGATATCCTTATGACGACAAAAGAAAAAATACTGACCTTATTACAAAAAGAAGATACTGTGCTATCTGGAGAGAAACTAGCCCAAGCTTTGTCGATCTCTCGTACCGCAGTCTGGAAAGCCATTAAAGAACTCGAGAAAGAAGGCTATCATTTCGAACACTTGGCCAACGGCTATCGCTTTGTCTCGGATGATCGATACGATCAAGCAGCACTTGCAGCCGCCTTGCCGATGATTCCCACGATTCAAATCAAGGAAGCTGTTGAATCCACCATGAAAGAAGCCAAGATTGCCGCTTTGGATAGTGGACTGGCAACCCCCGCCCTTTTTTTGACCGAAACGCAAACAGGCGGTCATGGCCGCTTCGAACGACCGTTTTTCTCACCGAAAAAACAAGGGATCTATATGAGCTTGCTTTTAAAACCAAACCAAGCGTTTCAAGAATTGCCGCAATATACCGTTCTGGCGGCGGTAGCAGTTGCCGAAGCCATCGATGCCCTTCTAATGAAGGAAACGGCCATTAAGTGGGTCAACGATCTGTACTTAGATGGGAAAAAAATCTGCGGTATTTTGTCTGAAGCAACCAGTGACTTTGAGACAGGCCGTATTACTTCGGTTGTGATCGGTATCGGCATCAGTTTTTCAATTCCGCAACAGCAGTTTCCAGCAGAGATTCGGGAAAAAGCGACCTCACTCTTTCCTGGTGAAGAGTATCCAACCTTTTCTCGAGCCGCGTTGATCCAAGAAATTTGGCGTCGGTTCTTCCAATTATTGGCACAACTGCCTGACATGGATTATATGGCCCGCTATCGGCAAAAATCCTTCGTTTTGGGCCGCACCGTTCAATTTACACAACAAGGTGTGACCTATGAAGGGATCGCCAAAGACATTACCAACACCGGTGAATTAGTGGTGGACACAGCGACGGAGCGCAAGGTGCTTTCTTCTGGAGAAATCAGTTTGGAACGGTATTGATGCTGCGAAAAAACCGCAAACCAGCTTGCTGATTCGCTGCTTTCGTAGGCAATCAGTTAAAGCAATCGCAAGCACAAATGCTCCATAAGCTGACCTGCTTATTCCGAGGGTTTAAGCAAAAAGCAACCTAGGCAGGTCCCCTTTCTTTCGGGTTTAGCCACTGTCACCAAAACTTTACTGTTGCGATCAGGATTGCAGAGAAGCAGGCCTAATCTTTTCATATTAAGCATTATGATCGTTATTTTATCAAATGATTTCTGAAGTTTTTTACGTTATTTTGGTCCTCAAAAAAAGATCGACCTGCTCTTTCAAGAGCGGGTCGATCTTTTTTTTAAAGCAATTGCCACAACAGACAGAAAAGCAAGCCTAAGGCATAGCTGCTGTTGAATAAAATCATGTTCTTAATCGAATAGCCGAAACTACGTGGGTGGGGCAGGCTGGCTTGATGCTCTTTCAAATTTTGGTGGATTTTCGGCAGTGTCAGAAACACGAGCAAAATCGGCCATTGGAAGAGACCAAACAAGAGGCCCAATAAAATAGCGGCGTAGGAAGCTAGCATCATTCCTTGAAACAGACGGATACCTGCTTCGCGACCGATGTAGTACACCAGTGTGTAGCGGTGATTTTCGATATCGGCTTCCAGATCCCGTAAGTTATTGGCTAACATGATGTCAGCAATCGTGAAAATCAATGGCAAGGATGCCAACACAATCGCACAAACGGCCCAGAGGTTCCCCACTAAGCCAAAGGTCCCGTTCGCAAAATCCAGTGCCAGATAAAAAACTTTTTGATCAATAGTATTGATATAGATCGTGATGGCAAAAATCCCTAACCCCATCGTTACGCCGCTGAACACCTCGCCTAAAGGCATCCGCGATAACGGAATGGGGCCAAAGGTATAAAAGACTCCGATAAAGCAAACGACCAACCCCATCACTAGCAGCAACCAGCCAGTGACAAACGACAAGTAAAGACCAATTAACAAGGTTCCTGCCAACATCGCAAAAATCAGATTGCGAACAGTAGCTTCTGAGATGTTTTCTCGCCCGATCACATTGTGCTGGTATTTGTAGGTTTCTGATTTGGCTTTTTTGAAATCCATATAATTGTTGATGGACGTCGTCGTCAAATCAAACAGCAACATCCCCAGAAAAAAGATTGCGGTATTCAAAGGATGAAATTCATGAAAATACACCAACGAGAACAACACACCCATAATGAAGGGGAAGACACTGGCCACTTTGGTACGGATCTCCACTACTTCTAAAAACACTGAAAGAGACATCTTTCACTCCTCCTATTCTAAATCAGCACGATCACCCATCGTGTAGCCTGATTCCTCTGAAAGTTCAAAGGTATCTTTGATACCGTCGGTTACATACACCTTATCTTCTTTTGTGATAAAGATCGCATCGGTCCCCTTTTCGGTATGCTGCTCGATATAAGCCAAGCCTTCTTTGACCCCTTTATCAAACGCCACCGTAGTCAACCCGTCACCATCGATGGATTTGTCGGTGATCACAGTCACACTTGCTACATCGCTATCGTAAGGATAGCCAGTCTCAGAATCAAAAATATGGTGATACGTTTTGCCGTCTACTTCTAAGTAGCGTTCGTAGATCCCTGAAGTAACTACTGTTTTATTGGTTTCTTTGATACTACCGATAATCGAGCCGCGAGATTTGTTCGGGTCTTGGATTCCGACATTCCATGGCTCATCTGTGCCACGGTTACTATGACCTAACACATAGACATTCCCGCCCAAATCGACGATCGCGGAAGTCACGCCATTGTCCTTCAACACTTTGACGACTTCGTCCGTGATATAGCCTTTAGCGATCGCCCCAAGGTCAAGGATCATGTCCTTGTCTTTTAAATAAACGGTTTGATCTTCATCGTTAAACTCGACTTGTTCATAATTGATATGTTTCAATGCTTCATCGATCTCAGATTGCTCTGGCTTGCGGGCATCATCAAAGCCGATTCGCCATAATTGGGTGATGGCACCGATGGCCATATTAAAGCCGCCTTCTGATCTCACACTGTAATCGTAAGCTTCTTTTAGCAAATAATAAATATCATCCGAAACCTTCACTGGTTTGATGCCAGCTTGCGCATTGATTTCATCGATCTCTGATCCTGCTTGGTTGATGGTGATTTTATCGCCTAATTCTCTGATGCGGTCAAAGGCTGGCTTCATAGCGTCCTCTTTGCCTTCATCATAAATGCGGATTCGAGTATAAGTGCCTAATAAAAATTCTTCTTGAAAATATGGTTCTTCCCGCAGCGTCGTTGCTTCCTGATTACTGCCACAAGCTGCCAACATTGTGCCTAAAAAAACAAACATCAGAAAAAACGTTACTTTCTTTTTCATGATTTTCCTCTTTTCTATTGTCTTCAACCTTCATATAATAGCCTTTTTTTGGCAGAATGAAAAGGGGCATTCCGTGATTTCTCAAGGTATTTTAGGAATCCTTAATCGATGCTTTCCATCATTAAAGAACCCATTTCTTTTAAAAAAAAGTACTCACCAGATTGCTTTTTTTTGCACGAACTTTCCCCCTCTCATGGTTGTCCACAAAAAAAACAGCATTCAAAACGAATGCTGTCCTCTTCATTCAAAAAAGTTGTGATTATTCAGTAACGAAGTTATCGACTTCAATTGTTGTTTGGTCACCTTTTTCAGCTGCATTCAACAATTGTTGTGCATAGATAACAAAGCTGTGGAAGCTGTGGGTTGCACCAGAAACAACGTCCATATCAGCAACAGAACCATCTTCGGCATTGACTGCAGAAACAAAAGCTTCATTGAAGTTTGGAATGAATTCTTCTGGACTTGTACCAGATTTAGCTTCCATGTTTTCGTTGTATGATGCATCATCTTTTTTCGACTCGCCGGCTTCGTTTAGGTAGTCGTAGTTTGATTCAGAGATTTTGCCGTCAGCCACAGTCATTGAGAAGACTACGCGGTAACCATTTGAGTAGTTCTTTTCTTCTAATGTATAGGTTCCGTCTTGCAAGTCGGCACCATTGTCGATTTCAATGGTTTCCGTGTTGCCTGCTTGCGCCGCTTGGATCAATTGTTGTGCATAGTTTTGGAAGGAATCAAAGGAATGAGTCGCGCCAGAAACTACTTCGATTGAAGAAGGGCTTTGTGCGGCAACTAATTCTTCATTGAATTTAGGAATAAATTCTTCTGGGCTGATGCCTGCTTTTTCTTTCATCGTTTCATTGTATTCAGTGTTTTCTGTTTTTGATTCGCCATCAGCATTCACGTTGTCATATTTTGATTCAACGATTTTGCCGTCTTTGACTGTGATCTCAAAAGTAACACGGTAGTCGTTTTTGTAGTTCTTTTCTTCTAAACGATACGTCCCATCTTGCATTGGTTCGCCCGCAACAACGGTCGCTTCTGTACTTTCTGTTGATGCTGAATCGCTTGCAGAAGTTTGTGATGTACTTTCATTAGTTGACGAAGAAGCTGTGTTATTGTCGTCTGCTCCGCATCCCCCTAACAACAATGCTGCGAATGAAAATACCGCCATACCTACAATCAATTTCTTTGCTTTCATAATTATCCACCTTTTACTTGTTTATTTTCCCCACAAAAAAGTTTGTGATACATCTAACATTGTAAAGTAAATTTACGATATGTCAACCGCTTCCTTTCCGCTTTTTTACGGAAAAAGGACTTATTTTTTGATTTTCGCAAGTTTTCACGAATTTCAGGAAATATGCGTTTTTTTCATCAGAATCGTTAGACAAATGAACCATTTGTCTATATAATAGGAACGATTGTGTAATTATTATCATAGATTATTTTTATTAAGGAGAGATTTGCAATGGCAAAGAAAAACATTGTCGTTGTCGGTGCCGGTTATGCAGGCGTTTCTGCTACGAAGTACATGGCAAAGAAATTGAAAAAAGACAATGATGTTGAGATAACATTGATCGACCGTCACTCTTATCATACGATGATGACTGAACTGCATGAAGTCGCTGGAGGACGTGTAGAACCTACCGCAATTCAATATGACTTGCAGCGCTTGTTCTCACGCAAGAAAAATGTTCGTTTAGTAACCGATACAGTAACTGGGATCGATAAAGAAAATAAAACCGTCCAAACAAAATTAGGTAGCTATTCATTTGACTACTTGATTTTAGGGATGGGTGGCGAACCGAATGACTTTGGTACACCTGGCGTTAAAGAAAACGGCTTTACTTTATGGTCATTTGACGATGCTGTCCGTATTCGCGAACACATTGAAAAAACTGTCGCAAAAGCAGCGATCGAACCAGATGCAGCATTACGCAAAGCAATGTTGACCTTTGTCGTTTGTGGTTCTGGATTTACCGGGATCGAAATGATCGGTGAACTGATCGATTGGAAAGATCGTTTAGCTTCCGATTATAAATTGGACCCAAGTGAAATCAGCTTGAAAGTCGTTGAAGCAATGCCAACGATCTTGAACATGCTTGATCGTAACGATGCAGCCAAAGCAGAACGCTACTTGAAGAAAAACAATGTTGATCTTGTCTTGAATGCACCAATCGTTGAAGTGGCACCTGACCACATCAAACTAAAAGATGGTTCAACGATCCCAACCCACACATTGATCTGGACTGCCGGTGTCAAAGGAACTAGCGATGCTGCTGATTTCGGTTTAGAAACAGCCCGTGGTTTCCGTCTAGTTGCCAATGAGTACATGGAAGCAAAAGGCTACGAAGACAAAAACATCTATATTATTGGTGACTTGGTTTACTTCGAAGAATTCCCGAATACACCAACACCACAAATCGTGCAAGCAGCTGAACAAACAGGTCACACTGCAGCAACGAACATCGTTTCAGCCATCAAAGGCGGCGAAAAACATAAATTCAAAGGAAACTACCAAGGATTTATGGTTTCGATCGGTGCCAAATGGGGCGTGGCGAACTTATTCAATAAGATTCACCTGAGCGGTTTCTTAGCGATCATTATGAAACACATCGTTAACTTGAAATACTTCTTTGATATTCGTTCTGGTTACTACATGTTCCAATACTTGATGCATGAAATCTTCCACATCAAAGATGACCGGACAGTCGCTCGTGGTCACACGTCTCGTTACGGTAACGTCTTGTGGAGTGTTCCGCTTCGTATTTTCTATGGTCTTGTCTGGTTCGTTGAAGCCTTCAAGAAAATTTTAGGTACGAATGGGGAAGTCTTCAAACCTGGTACTTGGTTCGGTGAAGGTTCTTGGTTCCAAGGCAACAGCGTATTCCCTTGGACTTGGGAATATCAAACAGTCGCTGATGCAGCAAGTGGTGCTAGTGAAGCAGCCGATGCAGCAAGTGCCGCTAGTGGCGCCGGTGAAGCAGCCGATGCAGCGACACAAGCCGCACACTTTGGTTTGAGCTATGCTTACGGTGAACAACCAATGATCGTGATCGAAAAATCACCTGACTGGTTCACAAAAGTTATGCAATTTATTATGCCAAACAACGACGTTGCAATGTTCTTCCAAAAATTCATGGTCTTCTTTGAAATTGCTTTAGCTCTTGCATTGATGGCTGGTCTCTTCACTTGGTTAGTGAACGCAACGACCATCGTTTTAGTGTTGACTTTCTGTATGTCTGGTATGTTCTACTGGGTAAACATCTGGTTCATTCCAGTTGCGTTTGCCTTGATGAACGGTTCAGGACGCGCAGTCGGTTTAGATCGTTGGGTAATCCCATGGTTGCAACGTACCCTTGGAAAATGGTGGTACGGTACCCCTCGCTCCTTATATGGCAATAAATAAGCCAGCAAAATAGAATACCTGTACGACTTCATGAGACTAAGACATTCTGATTTTCAATCAGTGTCTTGGTCTCTTTCCAAGTACAGAACTTTTTCTTGATCGTCCTTGCACAGAAATCGGTGGATTATTGAGGATTCAGCTAGTAGAATCTTGTCTTCTTATGCTAGAATGAGACACATCACATGAAAGAACAGGAGTCTTTTTTGATGAAACTAAAAGAATTTATCCGCGATGCCCATTTAAAACCATGGGATGGCGTCATCATACTTGTTTTGATCCTCAGCTCTTTTTTACCGATTTTTATTTTTGGCCAGACGCAAACGGCTGAGAAAGAAGCCGTCTTGCGGGTCGATGGGACAGAAATCAAACGTTTTGACTTAGTTGAAGGTCAAAAAACGTACACCTATCTTTATGAAGATGAAGACGGGGATACCAATTTACTGGAGATCGAAGGCGATCGGATCCGAATCAAGGAAGCTGATTGCGGCGACCAGATTTGTGTGCGCCGTGGCTGGGCCAGTAAAAATGGGGAAACCATTGTCTGTCTACCTCATAAATTGGTGATCGAAATCCAATCCGCAGATGGGAGTGAGACCGACGATCTAATCTATTGATCGTTTGCTTATGAGTCGATTACAACGAATAATTTTCATCTCACTGCTGGTCGCCCAAGGGGTCGTGATTGGTTTAGTTGAAAATATGATCCCTTATCCATTTGCCTTTGCGCCTGGTGCGAAACTAGGTTTGGCAAATTTAATTACCATTATTGCTTTGTTCACCATGCCGAAAAAAGACAGTTTTCTCTTGATTTGGCTAAGACTGATTTTAACGACGTTACTAGGAGGAACGGTTTCGACCTTCTTATATAGTATGAGTGGTTCCTTACTGAGCTACTTTGGGATGTCTTTGGTGAAACAGTTGGGGCCTAAGCGTGTCAGTATCATCGGCATTAGTGCGGCTGGCGGTTTCTTGCACAACGTCGGACAGTTGATCACCGCCTCATGGATCGCTCAATCCTGGAGCGTGATGCTCTACTTGCCGGTCCTGTCTTTCTTTGGGATCTTGTCCGGGATCGCTATCGGGATCGCCGCCAACTACTTGCTGCGTCGTGTTGAAACACTGCGCCGTTTTCAAATTGATTATGAACGCCAGACCAAAGTCAAATGGCGCTCGGATTCAGAATAAAGGAGTTAATTATGAAACTTCATTCCATGTGGCAAGAGTATCCAGCACTGCAAGCTGACTTATCTGCCTCCTTGCAATTGATGGAAAAATCATTAAAACTAAAAAACAAAGAGGTCGAACAAGCGATCCTGTCCATGATCCATTCAGGTGGGAAACTGCTGCGTCCTGCTTATCAGCTGCTCTTTTCTGCTTATGGCAGTGACAAAGATCGCGAAAAAGCCGTCGCATTGGCGGCTTCGATCGAGATGCTCCACACTGCTTCGCTGATCCACGACGATATCGTCGATCATGCGGACACCCGCCGCAAGCTGCCGACCATTCGTTCCGAATTTGGCAACGATGTCGCTGTCTATGCTGGTGATTACCTCTTCGTCTGCTGCTTCAAATTGATGGCGGATTATGCTAGCTCCATGAAAAGCTTGCAAATGAATTCCCGTAGTATGGAAAAAATCCTCGCCGGCGAATTAGGGCAAATGAGCAAACGATACGATTTGTCCGTCACCGTCGAGGATTACTTAGAAAACATTCGCGGCAAAACCGCTGAATTGTTTGCCTTAAGCTGCTTTATCGGGGCTTACGAAAGCGGCACCTCCTTGCGCTTTGCCAATCAAGCCCGTGAGATCGGCGAAGCCATTGGCCTTGCCTTTCAAATCATGGATGACGTCTTGGATTACAGTCAAGATGCGACTGCCTTAGGAAAACCAGTATTGGAAGATGTTCGGCAAGGCGTCTATTCTTTGCCGCTGTTGATGGCATTGAAAAATGACCGCCAACAACTGTTGCCACTGCTGGAAAAACAAGCTGCCATGACTGAGGCGGATACCCATGAAGTCTATCGGATCGTCCAAGAAAGCGCCGGGATTGACGAAGCCAAGAAACTCGCTGCCGACTACACGAAAAAAGCTTTGCAAGCGATCCAGAAATTGCCTGAGACCAAAGATGAAACCAAAACATATCTTTATCAGATCACTGCTCAGATCCTTGGGCGTCAGAACTGATCTAGGATAAACCCAGCAGCTGGGATCATCCTGAAATAAGCCCCCAAGGTTCGATTTCTGATCTACTTTTGGGGACTTTTTAGTTGATAGCTAGAATTTTATACGCAAAAAAAGCCTCAACGGACAACTCATCTGTCCGTTGAGGCTTTTTTTTCTTTTAACGCATCGTCACAAATTCTTCTGACCCCGTCGGATGAATGGCAACGGTTTGATCAAAGTCTGCTTTTGTAGCACCCATTTTGATGGCTACAGCGAAGCCTTGCAGCATTTCATCGACACCGATCCCGATGCCGTGCAGACCGATGATTTTTTCTTCTTCTCCTAAGCACACCAATTTCATCTCACACTTTTGGCGATACTCATTTAAAGCAAAGTACATCGGTGTAAAGCGCGAACGATACACCTTTATCTGCTCTTGGCCGTATTTTTCCAAGGCTGCTTCTTCGGATAAACCAATCGTGGCAATCGGTGGATGCGTAAAGATGACCGTCGGTACTAAATTATAATCCAAGTACGCATCGCTTTGACCGTTGAACAAGCGTTCAGACAAGCGACGACCGGCGGCGATCGCAACCGGGGTCAAATCCAATTTTCCAATGACATCGCCCACCGCAAAAATCGAGTCATCTGTGGTATTTTGATATTTGTCCACAATGATAAACCCTTTTTCATCCAATTGGACATCGGTGTTTTCTAGGCCTAACTTATCCGTATTCGGCACGCGACCACCAGCAAAAAGGACGCAATCGCCGGTCAAGGTTTCACCATTTTCAAAGTGAACGAGATACTCGTCACCTTCTTTAATGATACGAGAGGCAACGTAGCCTGCATAAGTTTCGATCCCTGATTCTTGGTACATCTCCACAAGATTATCCGCAAGCATCTTGTCAAAGGTTCGTAATGGCCGCTCTTTGCGGTACGCCCAAGCCACTTGGCTGCCCAGCTGTTGGCTGACCCCGCTGATTTCGGCTGCGATGTAGCCTGCCCCTAAGACGACCATACGCTTTGGTGCTTCTCGCAACGCAAAAAAACCATTCGAGTCAATGGCGTACTCACCACCGGGAATATTCATAGCGCTGGGTTTTCCACCGGTGGCAATCAAAATATTTGCTGCATGGTAGTTTTCCCCATTGACGGTGACCGTGTGGTTATCCACAAACTGTGCATAACCGTGGATAACTTCTACATTATTGCTATCTAAACCTTTTTGATAGGCTGTGTGTAAAAAATCAATGTATTTTTCACGGTTATCCACAAGCTCAGTGAAATTAAATTTATCCACATGTGGATAAATACCGTAGCTAGTTGCGTCCCGCTTGATCATTTCTAACATCTCACTGGCTTGCCACATGACTTTTTTCGGCACACAGCCGACATTGACACAGGTGCCGCCTAATTCATTGCCTTCGATCAATAATACTTTGGCACCGTGCATTCCTGCTCGATTGGCTGAGGCGATCCCGCCGCTGCCGCCGCCAATTACTATGTAGTCGTATGTTTCCATATTTGTTGTTTCCTCCTTAAGATTGTCTATGTTCTCATCGATCCTTTTTGGCTGGATTGATTCAACAAAAAAAGCCGAGAGAGACTCTCGACCTTATTTTTTCTTCCGAATCATGTCTCCGACTTCCACCGGTTCTTTGACCGGCATCGTCAGCAGCATCATAGGATTTGGTGCACGATCGATGGATTCACCGTCTTCATTATACATGACTTCGACGGTTTGGTGAAAGTGATGGAATCCGGGACCGTAAAATTCGATTTCATCGCCGACGGAAAAGTGGTTCCGTTGCCGGATCGTAGCTGTTTTCGTTGCCGGATCATATGCCATGACTTCCCCAATAAACTTGTATTGTGGAATTTTCCGACGTGGACCAAACAACTGCTCATTTTCACTCGGGGTATCATAGTAAAAGCCTGACGCAAGCTCGCGCTGCGCAACTTTCCACAGTTCATCGATCCATTCTTGTTTGCAGACATAGTTCTCTGGATCGGCCATGTAACTGTCCACGGCTGCTTTATAAACGTTCGCCACGGTTGAAACATAGTGGATCGATTTCATGCGGCCTTCGATTTTGAAACTATCCACGCCGTTTTCAATCAGATCAGGGATATGTTCAATCATCGACATATCCACAGCACTCATAGAAAACTCTTCTTCCACTGTCCCATTCTTGGTCAAACTGTTTCGTTCCGTTGCAAAGGGCATGTCAAACAGATCATATTTCCAACGGCAAGATTGCGAGCAGCCGCCGCGATTAGCGTCTCGCATCGACATATGATTGGACAAAGTACAACGGCCAGAATACGAAATACACATGGCGCCATGAATAAAGGCTTCGATCTCCACGCTGGTATTTTTGCGGATCTCAGCGACTTCCTCCATCGACACTTCCCGAGCGAGGACGACCCGTTCTAGGCCTTCTTCTCGCCAAAATTCCAACGTTTCATAGTTCGTGGCACTGGCTTGGGTGGACAAATGGATCGGTAGACCCGGCGCTTCTGTTGCGCAGATCTGGATCAAAGCTGGATCAGAAACAATCACGGCCGAAATACCGACATCTCGCAATTCCCGAAAGAACTCCCCTGCACCTTCTTGATTGCCCTCATGAGTCACCATGTTGGCTGCTACATAGACTTTTGCGTTGTGGGCTTTGGCAAAAGCTACCCCTTCCGCCATTTCTTCATAGGTAAAGTTTCCCGCGCGACTCCGTAGGCCATAGGCATTGCCGCCGATATAGACAGCGTCAGCGCCATAGTGGATCGCTGTTTTTAATTTTTCTAACGTACCAGCTGGTGCTAACACTTCTGGTCGTTTCAATGCTTGTTTAACGGTCATTTGTTCTTGCTCCTTACTTGATATCGTCAGGATCGATGGCATAAAATCCAGTGTCTAACCCACGTTCTGCCGGATGAAGTTGGGCAACTTGTTCACTGAGCACAGCAGCTTGCTCTGCTTGCCACTCCCCACTTTCTACAAGGGTCTTGGCTTGGGCAAACAGTTTAGCAATTGCCACAAAGGCTGCCCCTCGTGTATAGATTCCGTCCAACTTCCAGGTTTGAAAGCCTGTTTCGGCTAATTCCGCCAGCTGCAGCATCAAATTAATGTCGTTATTGGCAAAAATGTGCGTACCGTGGCTATCTTCATAAATGGAATAGTGGGTTTCTTCTTTTTTCGGTTCGGATAAAAACAACCCACGATCGTGGTTCTTTTCTTCCGATTGTTGGGTATAGTTATAATAATTTTGTAAAAGCGGACGCTTCGATTGGTGAATGCAGGTCGCACCATAAACCAATACTTCCACAGGAATATTTAGTTGCGGGGCCATGATTTTCATTTCCTCGAAAGGAACTTCTCGCGCTAAAACGGCTGCCCTTGCCCCTTTTTGTCCCCAAAAATTGATTTGACGAGCGCTTGTTACTAAGGTTTCCCCTGCATAGATAAATGGCAAGGCACATTCTGGATTTTGCTTCATGCGGTAAATGATCCCAGGATCTCCGAGAGCGATTTGATCGGCTTGATTGGTCTTCAGAAATGCTAGGTATTCTGGAATCAGCTTCATTTTTTCTGGGTGCATGATGCCATTGACCGCGATCGTCACTTTCTTTCCAGCTTCGTGGGCCATGTCGATCAGTCTGATTTGCTCTTCACGAGAAAAAGAGGCCGGTAGGCGCAGCCCAAATGTCTCTTCTCCAAAAAACAATGTATCAACATAAGGGATCAGCTGCTGTGCTTGCTCGATCGATTCCACCGTGGCGATAATCTCAACCATAATACTCCTCCTTTTTTCAACTCATTCATAGTATCACACAGCAGGATTCTTTCCAAGAGGTCTCGTTACTCTTTTTTTCACGAATAGCGCTTTGATCATTAATCAACCGTTGTCATAAAGCTATTTAGAAGGATATTTTTTTGTGAATCATCAATCATAATCAGTGGAGACTTCTTGATCACTACTAGACATAACAAGACAAAAAAGCGGCGTTCCTATGGATGCCGATTGCTCGACCATAGAAACGCCACTGCCGTTATTGGCTCGACTTAAACTTGTTGCAAGACCCGTGCTTGTCCCTCTTTGACATTGAGGGTGATCGATCCTTTGGAAGCACCGATCGTTACTTTGTCACCTAAATGAATTTGTCCTGATAGGAGTGCTTCACTTAAACGGTCTTCGACTTCTTTTTGCAAGGCCCGACGAATCGGCCGTGCCCCATATTCTGGATCAAAACCAGCTTTACCGATCACATCAATGGCAGATGGCGTGATCTTCAATTGGATGTCTTGGTTGCCTAATCGTTTGATGATCGCTTTGCTCATGATCTTCACGATCTCGTGGATCTCCCCTTCACCTAAGGATTGGAAGACCACTGTTTCATCCACACGGTTCAAGAACTCTGGACGGAAGGCTTTTTTCAGCTCTTCTAAGATCCGTTTTTGCATCGCTTGGTGATCTTTCGTTAAATCAGTGACATTAAACCCAACGCTTTTTTCTTCGCGGATTTGTTGGGCACCGATATTAGAGGTCATGATCAAAATCGTGTTGCGGAAATCGACCTTCCGACCTTTGGCATCCGTCAAATGACCATCATCTAGCACTTGCAAGAGGATATTGAAGACATCGGGATGGGCTTTTTCCACCTCGTCCAATAAGATGACGGAGTATGGTTTTGAACGGATTTTTTCCGTCAATTGCCCACCTTCATCGTAGCCGACATAGCCTGGCGGTGAACCGATCAAACGGCTCGTGCTGTATTTTTCCATAAATTCGGACATATCGACACGAACCAAGGCATCTTCACTACCAAACATCGCTTCTGCTAAGGCTTTGGCAAGCTCGGTTTTCCCGACACCGGTCGGGCCTAAGAACATGAAGGAACCAATTGGACGGTTCGGATCTTTCAACCCACTGCGGGCGCGGCGGATCGAACGAGCGACTGCCTTGACTGCTTCTTCTTGGCCAACTACCCGTTGATGCAAGATCTTTTCAAGATCCAACAAGCGTTCGCTTTCTTTTTTCTCCATCTGCTGCAAAGGTACGCCGGTCCATTGGGAAACGACCGTAGCAACATCTTCTGCAGTAACACTATCGGCATAGCCTGATGCTTCTTTGACTTCCATAAACGCTACTTCCGTCAGCTGTTGGGTCAATTTCTTTTCCTTGATCCGTAAACGAGCTGCTGCTTCAAAATCTTGCTGACGAATAGCGGCTTCTTTTTCTTCGATCAAGTTGGCGATCTCGTTTTGCAGATCTGCCAATTCTGAACTTTCATCGGTTTTGTCTAAACGCACTTTGGCAGCTGATTCATCCATCAAATCGATGGCTTTATCTGGTAATTGGCGCGAATTGATGTAACGCACGGACAGTTGCACAGCGGCGTGTAACGCATCATCAGAAATTTCCACCCCATGATGTTCTTCATAACGAGGACGCAAGCCCCGTAAAATTTCTTCCGCTTCTTCTGGTGTCGGTTCGTCGACTTGCACCCGGGCAAAACGGCGTTCTAACGCAGAATCTTTTTCAATGTATTTTTGGTACTCATCTAGTGTTGTGGCACCGATGGTTTGCAATTCCCCACGGGCTAAGGCTGGTTTCAGAATATTCGAGGCATCAATCGCCCCTTCTGCTCCGCCGGCCCCAATCAGTGTATGCAATTCATCAATGAATAAGATGATTTGACCATCTTGATAGATCTCATCAATGATTTTTTTCATTCGGTCTTCAAATTCGCCCCGGTATTTCGTTCCGGCAACTAAAGCCCCCATGTCCAGCATCATCAAACGCTTGTTTTGCATGTCTTCTGGGACTTCCCCATTGATGATTTTTTGGGCTAAGCCTTCGGCGATCGCGGTTTTCCCAACACCAGGTTCCCCCACGAGAACAGGGTTGTTTTTGGTCCGACGGCTAAGGATCTGGATCAGGCGTTTGACTTCTTTGGCACGACCGACAACAGGATCCAACCGTTTTTCACGGGCTAATTTGGTCAAATCACGGGCTAAGGAATCCAAGGTCGGTGTTCCTTGCTGCGCTTTGGCTTGGGCTGGACGACGACGACCAGCACTTCCGTTGGTTTTGCTTTCATTGAAGCCCATTTTTTTCTTCAAAAGCTGACGCATTTTCGCGAGACTCAAGCCGAGATTCAGCATGATTCGAGAAGCCAAAATGTCTTCATCTCTTAATAAGCCTAATAATAGATGTTCAGTACCGATTTGTGGTGCCCCTAAGCGTTTGGCTTCATCCCCTGCATAAGCAAATGTATGTTTTGCTCGTGGTGAATACGCGAGATAGGCGTTTTCTGGGTATTGACGGACAGTGCCATACCCTGTTAAATGTTCGATTTCTTCACGAATATCATTTTCTGTGATATTCATTTCCCGCAAGGTTTTGCCGGCAATCCCGTTTTGTTCAATGACCAATGCCAATAGAATATGTTCAGAACCTACTGCTTGGTGCTTAAAGTATTTTGCTTCTTCTTGGGCGATAGCCAAAACGGCTTTCGCGCGTTGGGTGAATAATTCATCCATCTCTTTCACTTCCTGTCTTCGTAACTTAATCGTTCTAGAATTGCATGGAGCAAATCAGCTCGTGTTCTATTTTCATAAGGAGAACGTCCTAGAACTGCTTTCGCGATGACGGTCAATAATAAGTTGCCTTCTCGCTTGGACAGGATTCCTTCCTCATAAAGTTTCTGGATTATTGCATACGCATCTTTTTCCGAGATGGTTTCATCGAATAGTTGATTCATTTCTTTTAAGTAGTGGTGGCTGTCCGTGATTTTGACTTTTTCAATCCGAATATAGCCGCCCCCGCCGCGTTTGCTTTCAACCGCATAGCCTCTTTGAACGGTGAAGCGGGTATTGATCACGTAGTTTATTTGTGAGGGCACGCAGTTGAACAAATTTGCCATTTCCGCGCGACGAATCTCAATGGTTTCACTATCTTCAAGAATTTTCTTCAAATATGCTTCAATCAAATCGGAAGTATTGTGATGACTCAATTCATTCCCTCCCTTGACTAATTCTGACCTTCATTATACCCAATTTTTGAATCCTTGGAAAGATGTACGCTTGCACAAATGGCAGGACTAAAGGAAATTTTAAAGACACCTGTGCCTCACTATAAGGTTTAGAAACAAAAACAAGCAGCTGGACGGGGAACAAAAAGAGAATTCTTTGGTCCCCGAAGGCTGCTTGGTTAAAGTATTTGGTTTTAGCTAGTTTCTAATCACTTTCTGAGCTACTTTCACTCGTAGCGCTTGAATCAGAGGAATCATCTGAACTACTGCTTGGCGTCGATGAGGACGAATCATCTGGTTCAGGTCCTCTAGAGATCGTGACCGTTACAGTAGAGCCAACTTCGACGGAGGTTCCAGCACCTGGAGAGACACGGACAACATGTCCAGCTGGTACCGAGTCATTATAGCCGTCCTCTTCCTCAAAAGTTGAGTCCAATCCCGCTTCATTCAAGTCTGCTTCTGCATCGGCTTGGCTTTTCCCAACGATTCTTGGTACATTGACCATTTCCTGCCCACTGCTGACCGTCAAAGTGATGGTCGTTTGGGAAGTCACCACCGTTTCACCTGTTGCGGGTGCTTGGGCGATGATCGTGCCTGATGGTTGACTGCTAGATTGATAGTTCACTTCGATCTGTGATCGGTCGACACCACGAGAAGTCAATGCTGCTCGTGCATCTGCCTCTGTCATGCCATAATAGTTGTCCATTGCGAAGCTATCTGGTCCGGAGCTGACCTTAAAGGTGATTTCGTCTTCTGCTGGGGAAACTTCCCGCCCTGCTGCTGGTGATTGACTGATAATATCCCCTTCATCGACATCATCTGACGACTCTAGCTCTTCTTTGATTCTGTCTTCATCAAAGCCCAAATCGATCAACTCTTTTTTGACATCATCAAAGGAGCGACCTTCATAGTCATCAAGGGTGATTTTCTTGGTTCCGCTACTGATGTAGAGGGTCACGACGGAATTCTTTTTGACTTCATTGCCTTCTGGCGGATCGGTCTTGACGACATTGCCTGCTTCGACTTCATCGTCTTCGATTTCTTCCACCTCGTCTGCCACTTGTAAGCCAGCGGCTTCCAGTTCGGCCCGGGCGGCCGCTTCTGTCTTGCCGTTGACTTCAGGAATCGCTACATCCCCCCGACCACCGCCGAATAGGAAATAACTGCCTATGCCTAGCAGTGCGATCACCATAATGACCGGCAGCAGCAGCCAGCGTTTGCGTTTTTTCTTTTTCGGTTTCGCTGATTCTTCGGCTTGATCCGCAGCCGTTTCTGCCACGGGTTCTTCCACTGGCGGCGTTTCAACTTGGGCTGCTTCTACAGGGGTCAGCACTCTCGTTTCATCCATCAGGGCATGAGGTTCCCATCTCGGTTCATTGAGTCGATCAGGTGACAATACAGTATCAAGATCCGCTCGCATTTCATCGGCAGTTTTGTACCGATCCGCCGGTTCTTTGGCGGTCGCCTTCAATACGACGTTTTCCAGCGATTGCGGAACATTTTTGTCATAGATCCGAATCGAAGGGATCTCATCTTGGAAATGTTTCAGGGCGATCGTTACGGCTGATTCGCCATCAAAAGGTACTTTGCCGGTTAAAATTTCATAGAGAATGATCCCAATCGCATAAATATCTGATTGATTGGTCGCCATACTGCCTCGTGCTTGTTCTGGTGAAAGATAATGCACCGAGCCTAACATCGAGTTGGTTTGGGTGATCGATGTTTCTGATAGGGCGATCGCGATCCCAAAATCGGTGATTTTCACCACGCCATCTTCATTGATCAGCACATTCTGGGGCTTGAGGTCCCGGTGAATGATGCGGTGTTGATGGGCCAGCGCTACCGCTGATAAGATTTGTTGGATGATATCAACGATCTGCAAATAAGGTACTGGATAGTGCGTTTGGATATAGCGCTTGAGATCCATCCCTTTGACATATTCCATCACCAAAAACTGCATGCCGTCTTCTTCGCCGACATCATAAACGGTTACGATGTTGGGATGAACCAGCTCAGTCGCCGCCAATGCTTCTCGTTGAAAGCGCCGAATCGCACTTTGGTCGTTTTGGAAGTCAAAACGAAGCACTTTGATTGCCACTTCACGGTCTAAGATCAAGTCATGCGCCAAAAACACATTTGCCATTCCGCCGCTGCCGATATTGCCGATGATTTTGTATCGGCCGTTTATCTTCTTCCCAATTTCGATCATGGGCGCTCTCCTCCAACTTTAATCAATAATACCGTGATATTGTCGACACCGCCGCGTTCGTTGGCTTGATCGATCAATGATTGCACTGCTTCTTCCAGCACAGGGGTTTCTTGGATCGTTGCTGTGATCTCTTCATCTGAGACCATGTTGGTCAATCCGTCTGAACACAGCAGCAAATAATCCCCGTCTGCAATAAAGTGGATCGCCACATCGACTTCGACTTCGCTTGGCATGCCGATCGAGCGGGTCAAAACGTTTTTGCGAGGATGATTCAAGGCCATTTCTGCTGTGATTTGTCCTGACTTCACCAATTCATTGACCAGTGAATGGTCCTCTGTGATTTGGGTCAGCACTTGATTGCGTAAAAGATAGGCACGGCTGTCCCCGACATTGGCGATCGTAAACTGGTCGCCTAATAAGGCCACAGCAATGATCGTGGTGCCCATGCCGCTAAGTTCTTCTTGTTCTTGTCCTTTTTGGAAAATCACTTGGCTTTCTGCTTGGATTTTTTGGATCAACCATTGGGCAGTTTTTTCACTGTCTGTCAGCTCTGTCTGTTCCCAAGCGGTGCCAATCTCACTGACTGCTTGACGGCTAGCGACATCTCCGGCCCGGTGGCCCCCCATGCCATCGGCAAGCAAGGCCAATGTCACATTGGCTTTATTTACATAGGTTGCTGCAAAATCTTGGTTTGTGTTGCGACGTTTGCCGACATCTGTTTGAAAACGAATCTCCAATTTCTTTCACCTCGTTACTTTTTGCGTAGACAACTGATAAAAAAGCCATCTGTCATAAAATCTTGCGGATAGATCGTCAACATATCCTCTTGAACAGCTTCGGCTGCCAGCGGTCCTACCGCAAGAGGCATTTGCTCAAATTCAGGATGGTCAGCGAGAAACGCTGCCACGACTTGTTGATTTTCTTCCTCTAGAATCGTACATGTGCTGTAGACCATTATACCCGATTTTTTCAAGGTTGGGGCGGCACTTTCCAAAATCTCTCGCTGAATCTGCGGCAAGCGTTGGAAATCGGCCTCCGTCTTGCTGTATTTGATGTCCGGCTTACGGCGCATCAACCCTAATCCAGAACAAGGGGCATCCACTAAGATGCGATCAAATTGTTCGGGGGCAAAGGTTTGAGCCGTCTCTCGGGCATCCATCACGCGGGTTTCCACAACTGCTTCTACGCCTAAACGTTGGGTATTTTGCTGAATCAGCTTAACTTTATGGGCATGGATATCCAGTGCTGTCACTTTGCCGCCCTCTACGGCAGACAAGAAGGCAGCGATATGGGTCGTTTTGCCTCCTGGGGCGGCGCACGCATCCAATACTTGATGGTTCCGGGCTACTTGTAAAACGGGGGCAACCAGCATCGAACTTTCATCTTGGATCGTCAGTAAGCCTTCTTTGTAGAGGGAAGAGCCCGCCATAAAGCCTTTATCAGCCACAACCCCATAAGGGGAAAGCTCACTTGGTCGTGCGTCAATGCCTTCTTCTTGTAGCCGTTCGATCGCTGCTGCTTGCGAGATGCGCTGCAGATCGATACGACCACTGGCATGATTGGGTTCAAATAGGGCATAGCCTAGCTCACTGGTTTCTTCGATCCCAATTTGTTTGACTAGTTTCTTCGTTAGCCATAAGGGCAGGCTGATTTCCGTTGCTAAACGTTCCATTGGGTCTTTAATCAATGCCAAGTCTGGCACTCCTTGTCGTTGGATCGTGCGCAGCACGCCATTGACGAATTTACCAGTCCCCGGATTGCCTTTGGCTTTCGCAATATCCACGGCTTCATGAATGATGGCATGGGCGGGTACTTTATCGAGATACAGCATCTGATACAAGGAAAGCCGCAGCAGCGTTTTGACCCACGGGTCGACTTTGCGGGCATTTTTAATAAACCGGTCCAAATAATAATCCAATAAAAGCTGACGACTGATGGTGCCGTACACCAATTCAGTCAGTAAGCGACCGTCCTTGTCATTTAAACGCCCTTGATTCATCAATTCCCGCAGCAGTAGATTGGAATAAGCACCGCCTTTTTCGATTCGCAACAACGCTTCTAGTGCCACAAAACGCACTGTATATTGTATGTCTCCAAGATTACGCTTCATAGGTACCTACCTGATCCCCTTTTTGAATCTGTTGTCCACTGCCGTTTAAGAATGCGGCAATGTCTTGTCGGCCTTTTCCAGCTGGCTGCAATTCATCGATAGCCAATACCGTGCCTTCCCCACAAGCGATCAGCAACGTTTTTTTCGTCCGTTCAATGATCTTTCCTGGCTGGGCTGTCGTCGTTTGCTCCAGCGGTGTTACTTGCCAAAGCTTCCAGCGGTTGCCGTTTTGTGTCGTAAAGGCGATCGGCCATGGCCGCATGCCTCGGACTTGGGCATCGATTTGCACCGCCGTTTTCTGCCAGTCGATGGCTTCTTGTTCACGGCTGATATTCGGCGAGAAGGTTACTTTCGCTTCTTCTTGCGGAACCGGCTGCAACTCTCCTGACAAGATTTTCGGCAGGGTTTCCAGCAGCAAGTCTTTGCCCAGCAGGCTCAACTTATCAAACATCGTCCCCACATCATCTTGTGCCGTGATCGGCAAATGAGCTTGAGCAAAAATACCGCCAGCATCCATTTTTTTGATCATTTCCATGATGGTTACACCCGTTTCTTGCTCGCCTTCCATGATGGCATAATGCACAGGTGCTCCGCCCCGGTATTTCGGTAGTAGGGACGCATGAACGTTGATAGCGCCATACTTCGGTACTTCTAGTAAAGCACTAGGTAAAAATTGGCCGAAAGCTGCCGTGATCAGCAGATCAGGTGCTAAAGCTTGAATCTGCTCCATTTCTGGTGACCCACTGATTTTTTCTGGTTGTAAAACCAACAAGCCATGCTTCAACGCCGCTTCTTTGACGGGTGTCGGAGTGATGGTTTTTTTGCGACCGACGGGACGATCCGGCTGTGTCACGACTGCTGCCACTTCATAGCCGGCTTCAAGCAAGCCTTCTAAAATTGGGACGGAAAACGCCGGGGTACCCATAAAGACGATTTTAGTCATTTTCATGTTCCTCCATATACTTTTCTAAGTCTTCTTCAGGAATGCGTTCGACGAGCTTGTCGACAAACAGCACGCCATTTAAATGATCGATCTCATGCTGCATCGCACGCGCCAAGTAACCGAATGCTTCCACTTCCATTTCTTCTCCTTCTCGATCGAAATAGCGGACAGTGATCTCGTCTGCTCGTTTGACGGTCCCAAAGGTGTGGGGAATACTCAAGCAGCCTTCCACATCAAGGGATTCACCAGAAGAAGCGATGATCTCAGGGTTGATCATTTCAAAGCGATCGTCTTCTTCGACTTCCACGATCGCCACTTGTAGGTTTTTGCCGACTTGCGGTGCGGCAATACCGATCCCGTCATGGGCGACCATCGTTTCATAAAGGTCGTCTAGTAGCTGAACGAGTTCATCGGTAATTACTTTGACGGGTTTTGCTTGCCGACGAAGACGTTCATCGGGGGTGATAATAATAGGATAACGCATATTTTCTCCTCTAAATAAAATTCAACGGCTCTTGGTCAATCGATACGTACAATCCTTTGCGCTGATCGATTTGACTTTGATCCAACAGACGGGTCAACAAAGCAGGTAGCTGCGGTTCATTTTTGTATTTAATGATCAATTGGTAGTAATAACGGTTTTTCACCCGCAAAATCGCACTTGGTGCCGGACCCAACAAAATACTGCGCGGTGACAGCTCCTGCTGCAGATCCCGCGCGATCGCAAACATCTTCTGAGCGGCGACTTGCTCTTCGGGATGGCTGCAGGTGATTTTGACGGTGAAATAATACGGTGGATAACCGCTTTGGTGCCGCATCCACATCTCTTTTTGATAGAAATCTTCGTAGTCTTGCGACTGCGCCAACTGGATGGCATAGTGCTCAGGGTTGAATGTTTGGATCACCACTTCGCCGGTTTTTTCCGCCCGACCTGCCCGACCACTGACCTGAGTCAGCAGCTGGAACGTCCGTTCACTCGAACGAAAATCTGGCAAGTTCAAGGCCGTATCGGCATTCAAGACCCCTACCAGCGTGATATCAGGAAAATCCAAGCCTTTGGCGATCATTTGAGTCCCTAACAAAATATCCGCTTTTTTCTCCCCAAACAAGGTCAAGATTTTTTCGTGGGCGCCTTTTTTGCGGGTGGTATCGACATCCATCCGTAAAACCCGCGCTTCGGGAAACAGTTCCTTCAACTCTTCTTCCACTTTTTGCGTGCCCGTTCCGTAATAACGAATCTTGTCTGCATTACAGTTGGGGCAACGATGGGGGATGTGTTCTTCATGTCCGCAATAATGACAGCGCATCGTTTTGGTATCCATATGGAGCGTCAAGGAGATGTCGCAATTTGGGCAAGGCAAAACATACCCACAATCGCGGCACATCACGAAGGAAGAGTAGCCGCGCCGATTCAGCAGCAAGACGATCTGTTCTTTCCGGGCCAAGCGGTCTGTGATTTTTTCCTGTAACGGACGAGAAAAAGTTTGATACTTTTTATTAGCAAATTCGGTACGCATATCCACGACTTCGATCTGCGGTAATTGCGCACTGGTTTTTGCCCGCTGATTCAATTTCAATAAGCGGTAGACTTCTTTTTGGGCCCGAGCACGAGATTCTAATGACGGCGTCGCACTGCCTAACACCACTGGACAGTGATGGTACTGGCTGCGCCAAATCGCTAAATCTCTCGCATGGTAACGAGGGGCTTCATCTTGCTTGTAGGAAGCTTCGTGCTCCTCATCGACGATGATGACCCCGATGTTTTTCAACGGAGCAAAAATCGCCGAGCGGGCGCCAACCACCACCTGCGCCTCCCCACGTTCGATCTTACGCCATTCATCGTATTTTTCACCTTGGGACAAGCCGCTGTGTAAAACAGCCACTGCGTCGCCGAGACGGCTTTTAAAGCGTTCGACCATTTGCGGGGTCAAAGCGATCTCCGGTACGAGCATGATCGCAGTTTTGCCTTGTTTCAGCAATTGGGCGATCGCTTGTAGATAGACTTCTGTTTTTCCACTGCCGGTGATCCCTTCCAGTAAAAAAGTCTGCGCCTCTTGGTTATCCGCACAAGCAGTGATTTGCGCTACTGCAGCTGCCTGTTCTTCATTTAATTCAAGGGGGACCGTTTTTTGAAATTGACGGTCTTTGTAAGGATCACGGTAGGCTTCAACTTCCGTAAAGGTCAGCCAGCCAGCTTCTTGCGCTTGGTTCAAAGCCGCGGTGGAAATCCCTTGTTCGGTAAAAAAGGAAACCGGCAAGCGGGCTTCCTCTGTCAAAATCTGTAAGATTTCCAGCTTGCGTTTGGCCCCTTTGCGCAGCTGTTGCTGGACGGCGGGGATTTCTGCTGGCTCGATCTTGCGTTCAATGTAACGGGTCATTTTCGCTTTGTTTTTATTTTTCACGAGATACTGCAATTCAACTACTGCGGCTTCCCGCAAAGGCTTCAACTGCGGCAGCAGCCCTGCACTTTCGGCGGCTTGCCAGCTGAGGATGCCGTCTTCGGGAAAATATTCTTTGATGGGATGATTTCCTTCGAGTAAAACGATCTGCTTTTGGTACTCGGCTTTCATCACACTAGGCAGCATCGTCTGCAAGCAAGTAATCTTAAAGGCAAAGGTCGTTTCCTTCATGTAGTCGGCTAATTGGAGAAGTTCTTCATTGACGACAGGCGACAAATCCAACAAACGAACGATTGGTTTTAAGGTCTGTTGCGGTTCGGCAACTTCTGAAAGCCCGACGACGAACCCTTGGATATGACGGTCACCTTTGCCAAATGGCACTTCGACCCGCATTCCTGTCTCAATGGCGGCTTGTAATTCTGATGGGATCAGATAAGTAAAAGGCTGATCGGTCTGCATCGTGGGAACATCCACGATCACTTCTGCTATGTACGCCATCTCTTCTCCTCCTTTTAGGTTCTATTTTACTAAATGGGCTGGGGTTTGTCTGTACCCCTTACAAAAATTTAACCATCGCCATTCAAAAGAAAAAGCCAGAACACAGGCGTGCTCTAGCTTGCTTTTGTCTATAGCTTTTGTTCGTCGCGGATACGCGCTTCTAATTCTTTTTGTTCTTGGTCTTTTTGCGCTTTGCGCTCTTCTTGTTCCATTTTCAAACGGGCCCGTTTGATTTCCGGATGCGGATCATTAACGACTAATTCCGCTTCGATTTCTTCAAGCGCTTGACCCACGCTTTTCACTGAATCAAAGTTTTCTAATGTTGCTTGCGCACCGGCATCAAGTTCATGCGCCCGTTTGCTTGCTAAGATCACTAATGAATATTTTGAGTTGACACGATCCAACAAAGAATCGATTGAAGGTTTTAACATCATATTTCTTACAGCTCCTCTAACATTTTGATATAGGTTCCGATCACTCGGTCAACGCGAAAATGTTCACTCGAAATAATTTCGCGAATTCGTTGGACTGCCTTAGGTACTTCATCATTGACAACGGCATAATCATATAAAGCCATCATTTCGATTTCTTCACGGGCGACGCGCATCCGTTCATCGATCACTTCGGCAGAGTCGGTTCCTCTTCCTGTAATACGAGAGCGTAATTCTGCCAGATCAGGTGGCGTCAGAAAAATAAACACACCATCGGGAACTTTGTCTTTTACTTGTTTTGCCCCTTGCACTTCGATCTCTAAAAATACATCTTTTCCTTGATCCAGTGTTTGTTGGACATAAGATAATGGTGTGCCATAATAATTGCCGACATATTCGGCGTATTCCAGCATTTCACCGGCTTCGATCAAGGCTTCAAATTCTTCCCGCGTGCGGAAATAGTAATCGACCCCTTCCACTTCCCCCTCGCGTTTTTGACGAGTGGTCATTGAAACGGAATATTGAAAATCGTTGTCGTCACTCTCAAAAATTGCTTTGCGCACGGTCCCTTTCCCTACTCCGGAAGGTCCTGATAAAACTATAAGTAATCCTCGCTCTGACATAATGACGTCCTTTCACTGACATTTGCTTAACGTCTATTTTGCACTTTTTTTCAGCAACTTTCAAGAACTACTTTATTATAATGGGAATTTCATGAAATTGCTAGTCTACACTTCGGCTGCTTTCTTAAAAGCCCATGTTGCTTAAGGTATTGATGACCCCTGCTAATTCGTCTTTGGCAGTGATCGCTTTTTCGGTCGGATCCGTCACTTCTTGGCAATCGATACGCACGATGTACCGACGATTTAAAGAAACAGCTACGCCATCAACTAGTAGATGAAGAAAATCCGGATCGATGGCTACGCAGGCATCTTCCCACGCAGAGAAATTCTCTTTATCAGAGGGAATACTGCGCTTGATGACATTTTTTCCGCTCAGTTCGTGAAAGGTGATATCGTAATATTTCATTGGTTCATTCCTCCTACTCGATGTTTTGAACTTGTTCTCTGATTTTCTCAATGATCGTCTTCATTTGGACGACACTGTTTTTGATTTGGATCGGACTCGATTTTGAACCAATCGTATTGACTTCCCGGTTCATCTCTTGGATCAAGAAATCCAGTTCTCGACCTATTGGTGTCTCGGCTGCCAGCAGCTCCGTCATCGTCGTTAAATGGATACTTAAACGATCCAGTTCTTCGTGGATATCGCCGCGTTCCAATAAAATCGCCAACTCTGTCAGTAAACGATCGCGATCGACTTCTTCCCCTAAATAAGCAGTCAGTTTCTTTTCAAAGCGTTCTTGGTAGTCCGCCTCATAGAGGGCCACGAATTGTTTGAGTTCTGTCAGCTTTTCCTGCAGCTGTCGCTGGTTTTCTTGTAAGATCTGCAGAATGCCTTGCCCTTCCACCCAGCGGCTTTGGTCGATCGCTGCCAACGCTTGGTCTAATGCTTCCATCACGCCATCGGCTAAGGTGCTTTCTTCTGGCTCTTGATCAGAGATCGTTAGAAAAGCCTCATGGAGCAGGAATTGTTCCAGCAATGCTGCTTTTGGCAGCTCTGTCAGGTCAAAACGGGCGTTGGCTTCGGTATCGATCTCCTGCATGAAACGTTCCAGCAGGTCCCATTGGATCTCGATCTGTTTCGTATTTGCGGTTTTTTCTTTTAACGTCACATACAATTCGATTCGCCCCCGCTGGAGGGTCTGCTTGATCGACTGCCGTAAAGCACCTTCTAGAGGATTCAATTGTTTGGGCATTCGCAGCTGCAGGTCCAAAAAGCGCTGATTGACACTTTTGATCTCAATTTCGATCTGCACATCTGGCGTTTCTGCACTGCCTTTGCCAAAACCAGTCATACTTTTCATTTGATCACTCCTCACCGTTTTGCTTTCTTACATGGAAAGCAGGGCTTTTTTAAGTTCTGCAAATTCTTCATTGGATAAGGTCACGCCTTTGCCCATCTTCTCGTGCTCTGGGCCCCAATCTCTCAGATCAAATTTTGGCGGACGCCCATTCCAGCTCACCAAATTCAATTCTTTGCGCCAGCCTCTTTGATTTTCCGAAAGCACGGCGATCTCTTCAACGATTTCATACGAAAATTTATCCATTTTCTGCTCCTTTCAAAAGATAGTGACTATACGCTGCCATTAAAGCAGTCAGCGGGTAACGCCGACGAATCTGCTGAAGGGCGGGCAGATTCAATTGCTGCGTCCGATAAAAAAAGAAAAAGCGGTTTTGCTCGGACAAGACAAAAAAACGGTCGCGATAATAGCTCAGCCACTCGGTGATCGACCAGGCATCGGCTTCTTCCACTGCCTTTAGCGCAATTTTTTCAGCTAAAGCCGTTAGCATCGTTTCCTGCTCATAAATCACCGTAGGCGCTAGATACAATACTTTCGCGGTACACTCTATCAGTATACGCCCCCACTGCTCAAATGGCACATCCTGTTGATAGAATTTACGCATTTTTTTCCAAAATTCTTTTTTCTTTAGTTCCTGATAAAGCAACGGGTCTGTCTGGCGTAGCTCTTTCAAAAAGCCCCGCCATAACGGCTGAAAATCAACCGTCTTTTCAAAGGTATACCAATGGCCTTGGTATTTGCCGAACACTTTCAAGGTTTCCAAATAGCCCAAGGTCATATTATCCAGCGAACGCTGGGCATCAAAAACCAAAAAGCTGCCTAAGGACCAAGGAGACCCTAACGAAAGTTGCGCAGTTTCTTCCGTCAAAACCGTCCTTTTATTGATGCCGGGTCCTTGGACATCCACGGTGATACATTCCGTTGCCCCCTGCTGTAGAGCGACATCGATGGGCAGGTTGTTGCGATAGCCGCCATCGATGTAATAGGCGTCATTAATTTTTTGCGCCTGCATCGCTGGATAAAATGAGGCGGATGCCAATAACCAATGCAGGTTTTCTTCTACTGCTGATGGATCAAAGGCATAAACCGTCTCCTTGAAATCTGGCAGACGAGTCGTACAGATTAGCAAATGACAAGCAGTTTGGCTGAATTTTTCTTGATCAAAGGTCTTTTGCAAAAGCTTTGCCAAGGGTTCGGTACTGGCGCCGTTGCTTTTGACCGCTTCACGGACCAGCGAGTTGGCTTGATTCATCAAATCCCGCAGTGTTTGGGCTCGTACCGAAGCAAGCGGATAGTGCAATACTTGCTCGCTGGAGATATTTGCCCATAAATCGACGGCCGCTTCCACATCGTTCATTAAAATCAAGGCACCATTCAAGGCACCGACGGAAGTTCCCGTGATCCATTCAAAGGTGATGCCCCGTTCTTGCAGCGCTTGCCAAACCCCGATTTGATACGCCCCATGAGCACCGCCACCGCCTAAAACCAGCGCCGTCTGATAAGATAGCGCTCTTTGATACCCTTGAGGGACCACCTGATACCCTTGCTGGATAAACCACTCAGCCAAGGGGGGCCGATGAGGAAGCTGCCACAAGACGGCTGCTACAAAGCGACTGCGGGCGAAGCTTTCTGTCACGGCCAGCAGTTGTTTCCAAGTAAACTCGGCGGCCGCTTCCACCAGCAGATTGGTGATAGTCAGTGTCTTTTGGTCAAAATCAAACTGCCCGGCAAGGTAAAAGCGGCCATAACGGCTGTCGATCTGCCAGCCCTGCTGCGCCATGTCGGCAAGAAATGCTCGTCGCGCTTTTGAGTGCGACTCAAAAAAGGAAAAGACCAGTCGGCTTTCTTGAAACCCTGCCCTTTGTGCAAGAAAATCGATCGAAGTCAGTTTTTTCACTTTCATCAAGACGCCTCCTTATGCAAAAAAGAATAGACGAATGACACGCCATCTGCCGTACCACTCGAGCTATTCTTTTGATTAAAATGTTCGTTGTGCCATGTTGAATGCTGCCAACATCTCATCCGTTGCTTCGTCGACAGGCGTTACAGATTCCAGATCACCTTGGATCACACGACGGGTGACACCGCCCATTTCCCCACAGGTGATCAGCGTGATCATTTTGCGGCCTTCTACTTCGTCAAGCAAATAAACATCGGTCGGGTCGACCCGCACAGAAGAAGTCGCAGTATACGTGTAAATATTTTCCAGATCGGTCACATAGATAGCCGCCCCGATCGCGACATCATCCAATGGCGTAAACAAAAGCTCTGGCGATTGAGCGCGATGGCTAGCTAACGCGTAATTGCCTTCCCCCATTTTTTGGGTGGGACTTAACGTACCAGCACCATACAGCAAGGCCTCGTTGGCCAAGCCTTTAAAAATCGGCAGATTGATCCCAACACTGGGAACCGCCACGCCGCCGATCACTGGCAAAGCTTTGTTGCTCAGCTGCGCCCGTAAGACTGCTTCTGAACTTGCCGGCTCCACGGCATCAAAATCAAAGGTCGCTTCCGCTTCCATATTTTTTTCGACCTCACTACGATCAATGGTGCCGACTGCGTATGCTTCACCTGTTTGTTTAATAAAATAATTTTTGATTTGATTATTAAAAATCAATGCTAAACCAATCAATAACAGCACAAGCAAAAAGAGATTGCTCAGCCAATTCGAAAGTCTGCTTTTCTTTTTTCTCATAGGTTCTCGTCTCCATTAGTTTCTTCTTTTATCATACCAAAATCCTCATAAAGACGCCAATTTTGGCCAGTTTTTTTACGAAAAGACAAGATTTGCCTTTTTTTGTCGAAAAAGGGAACTTAAAAATTGTTTTTTCTGTTATTTTGTAATATAACTTTAAACGAAAAGATACAAGCAATTTTCAGCGCTTTGTTGTAGAATGAACTTAGTATATAGGAGGGATCGATCGGCATGTCTAACACGATTTACGTACATATTGATACAACCAGCAATGCCGTCTTGACCCGCGGGCTTGCCCCCCAAGATTTTAACAAGAGCATCGTCCATCAGCCCAAGAATTTGCTCTTGCTTGATCCTTCCAGTGATTTCGGCGAATTCGACGGTCATACGGGCTTAAAAGTGATACGCGGAATGGAAGATGTCCAACTGTTTTTTCAGCAAATCAACAAAGGTCGCATTGCCGAAGAAATGAAGTGGATCGATTTTAATGATTACGAGATGGTCAAAGAATTGACGCCTTTAGAGATCTCCGAATTGTTATATTTTGGCCACATGAAGACACACCTCCACTCCCCTTTCTTTTACAAACTGCAAAATAACTTTGTTTTCTTTGACTTAAAAGATGCACGTTCCCGCGTTTATTATCGTTACTTAGATGAGTATTACCGGATCTTGGCGGATCGGATCACCCGCATCGTCTTAGAAAAAATCAATGATCGCCTCTCCTTTTTTAAAAAAGCAACACCGGTGGAAAAACTCGATTTTAATTTGCTGAAAGAGTTGCGGGGAATCATGCAAGAAGGCATCGTCTTCTGTCTGACACAAGAACAACTGATCGATAAAACTTATACGATCCCGATCTATCTGTCAGAAGATGCTGGCTTGAAAAGCACATTGGTCAATCAAAAAGAGTTAGATCAAATTGCAGTTTTGCGCTACTCAGCCAGCAAAAAAAACTGGTCGTTGGAAATTGATCAAGAAGATTTGGCTTTTGGCTTTTTCGACAAAAAAATGTCTTGATGCTTCTCTTTTTCAAAGAGCATCAAGACATTTTTTATGATTTCATTTCTAAAACTAAGCTTTCGGCACAAATAATTTCGGGGCGGCCTTGACTAAGAGACCTAGGACGACCCCTACATAAACGATATTGATAATGACCGATGTTCCATTGAAGATCAAGGAATACAGATACGGGCTTTGTCCTTCTGGTGCGTACATTCCCCAGACAAACACCCCTGCCCAATAATGCCAAAACCAACGGCTAATCACCGCCACGATGCCCCCTAAGACGACATACCACGTAACGGTTTTGCTGTTTTGACGGATCGCTTGCTGGATTTTATTAGCAAACAAGCCGCCCATCCCGCCAAAAGCAAAGGCAAAGGGATATTCAAAGATGATCTGTGGAACGGTGATAAAGTTACGCATGGCGCTACCAATCAAAATATTCAGCAAGCCCCACATAAATCCCGCCGTCATTCCCGGCAGCACCCCGCGACGATACGAATACAAGACCAAGGGCACGAGCCCTAGAGACAAGTCGATACTGGAATTGGCTGTCTGGATTGGGATATACGACAAGACGACCCCGATCGCAGCAATCATCGTTCCTTCCGTCCACACTTGCAGCGACATTTTTCGTTTCAAAAAAAACTCCTCCTTTAGAATCATCACAATTCACAAAGGAGAAGTGTTAGACACTTCAACTCGTCACAATTCCTACGTTCGCATGATCGAAACAGGTACGAAGGGTTTAGAGTACTCTCATTCTCAGCCTTTGCAGACTCCCCTTTGTGATTAGATTCTATTTTATTTTGTGCTTGCGTTTCGCAAGTCACTTTCAAGAATACCATAAATTGGTGAAAAGAAACATGACTGCGATCGTTTTTTCTAAAAACATCCTGAAACTCCTCAGAAAAAAACAACCAATGAGCGGTTAAAGACCGACCATTGGCTGTTGTTCTCATGCTTATGAGGCACGATTAAATTGATAATTTTGATTCAAACAGTGGACTTACTGGTTTGTTCTCATGGATTCGTTTGATCGCTTCGCCCATCAAGGCACCAACACTGATCTCATCGATTTTTTTCGACTTACGGTCTTCTGGCAAGTAAATCGAATCTGTCACAACTAGATGCTCAATGGCCGAATCTTCGATCCGTTCCAAGGCAGGTCCTGACAAGACAGGGTGAGTACATGAGGCGTAAACACTTTTGGCACCTGCTTGTTTCAACGCATTCGCAGCCAATGTGATGGTACCAGCAGTATCGATCATATCGTCGATCAAGACACAAGTTTTGCCTTCAACATGACCAATGATATTCATGACTTCCGCTACGTTGGCTTTCGGACGACGTTTGTCGATGATCGCGATTGGTGACTTAAGAAACTCAGCTAATTTGCGGGCACGAGTCACGCCACCGTGGTCTGGTGAAACGACTACGACGTCATCGCCTTGAATGCCTCTTTCCAAGAAGTAGTTGGCGATCAATGGTGCACCCATCAAGTGGTCAACTGGGATATCAAAGAACCCTTGAATCTGTGAAGCATGCAAATCCAGTGTAACCATACGGTTCGCACCGGCTTTTTCGATCATGTTTGCTACAAGTTTTGCGGTGATTGGTTCTCTTGATCGCGCTTTGCGGTCTTGTCTTGCATAACCATAATAAGGCATTACTACATTGATCGTCTTCGCACTGGCGCGCTTCAAAGCATCGATCATGATCAGCAATTCCATTAGGTTATCGTTTACAGGGCTGCTGGTTGATTGAATCACGTAGACGTGGGCACCACGAATACTTTCTTCAATATTCACTTGGATTTCACCATCGCTAAATTGTTTGACTGAACACTTACCTAATTCAACACCTACTGCAGCTGCGATTTTTTCCGCCAAAGGACGATTTGAGTTCAGAGAAAAAATCTTCAATCTTGGATCAAAATAATGATTTGACATGAGAACCTCCACTTTCTTTGCGTTCATCTAGAAAAAAATGACTCCTTTTTACTAGAATCTTCTTCCTAATAAATAGTAGTCATTTTTCCTTAAGAAATCAAGTCATTTCGCTATTTCTAATTTAGATAAGGTAACTTTTTCGCGTAATCCGCTTTATTTTCCTGACGGGCGCGGGCAATCGCCATACTGTGTTTAGGAACATCTTTGGTGATCGTTGAGCCAGCAGCGATCATCGTTTCCTCTTCGATGGTCAAGGGTGCAACCAGATTAGACCCGGAGCCGATAAAGCAATTGTCCCCGACAGTCGTTTTAAATTTGCTCTTGCCGTCATAATTAACAAAGACTACACCGCAGCCGACGTTGATGTTTTTGCCTAAGGTTGCATCACCGACATAGGACAAGTGTCCGACTTTGGTGCCTTCACCAATCGTCGCATTTTTGATTTCCACAAAGTTACCGATATGGGCATGGGCCAAAATTTCCGCATTGGGGCGAAGGTGGGCATTGGGACCGACATCGGCGCCATCATGAATGATGCTCTCCTCGATCGTCGATGCCTTGATCGTCACTTGGTTGCCGATCTTGCTGTCTTCAATTTCAGAAGCTGCCGTAATGACACAGTCTTCTCCGATCGTCGTCTGCCCTTTGATGATCACACCGGCTTCGATCAAGGTATCTGAACCAATCACAACGCCTTCGTCGATATAAGTCGTCGCCGGGTCGATCAAGGTCACGCCGTTTTGCATGTGTTGACGGTTGATCCGCTGGCGCATCAAGCGATTGGCTTCGGCTAAGGCGATGCGGTCGTTGACTCCTAAAGATTCATGGAAATCTTCGGTTTGATAAGCAGCGATGATTTTGCCGTCTTCCTTTAAGATCTCGATAATATCAGTCAAGTAGTACTCCCCTTGGGCATTGTCCGTATCTAATTTTGCCAAGGCGTCAAATAACAATTCATTGTCAAAGCAATACGTGCCTGTATTGATTTCTTGGATCAGTGCTTCTTCGGTCGACGCATCTTTTTGCTCGACGATTTTTTCCACGATGCCGACATGATCCCGTACGATCCGGCCATAGCCCGTTGGGTCTGCCGCTTGTGCCGTCAAGATCGTTGCCGATGCATTTTTCCCTTGATGGTAATCGAACAAGTTATTCAAGGTTTCCGTCGTCAATAACGGCGTATCCCCACTAATTACTAAGGTCGTGCCTTTTTTGCCCTTTAAAAATGATTCGGCTTGAACGACAGCGTGACCGGTACCTAATTGTTCGGCTTGTAAGGCGTAATTGGTGCGATCCCCCAGTTGCTCCTTGACCATTTCCGCCCCGTGACCAACGATCGTCACGATCTCTTCAGGACTTGTTTCCACCACTCGGTTCATGATGTGCTCCACCATTGGCTTACCGCAAACCGGATGTAACACTTTATATAACTTCGATTTCATGCGCGTGCCTTTTCCAGCCGCTAAAATTATTGCAAAACGTGCGTCCACGTATTCCACTCCTATCAATCTGAACGATTTTTGTTCATTGAATTTCCTATAAACAGTTTAGCCCAAGTACTTGTAAATTTCAACGATTTAAGGAATCTCCACCTAGACCAATCAAAAAAAGACTGGCAGCCGCCGTTCGAAAAACAGCTGCTTGCGCCAGTCTAAGAGCCACAAAAATCAGGCTTTTTTCTCAAAATAATTTCCCGGTACTACCGAGATCGTTTTGGTCTGGGTATCGACATCTTCAACATACAGCAGAGAGCTGTAATCGCTGATGGCCCGCTTGCCTTTGAATTTCGTTTCGGCAAAAACCGTAATACCGACTAATTCGGCCTCAAATTCTTCAATCAAGCTCTTCATCCCATTGACCGTGCCGCCGCCTTTCATAAAGTCATCAACCACCAATACTCTAGAGCCGCGCTTTAAGCTGCGTTTGGATAATTCCATTTTTTCGATCCGCTCTGAAGAACCAGAGACATAATTGACACTCACGGTCGAGCCTTCAGTGATCTTGGAATCACGACGCACGATCACGAAGGGAACATTCAAGTAGTAAGAGACTGCTTGAGCGATCGGAACTCCTTTAGTAGCAACGGTCATCACCGCATCGATTTGTTCGCCTAAATATTTGGAAGCGATGATGCGGCCGACTTGGCGCAGCAATTCCGGTTCGCCCAATAAGTCAGATAGATAGACATAGCCGCCAGGCAACAAACGGTCTTGCTCAGACAAGCGTTTTGCCAGCCCTTCAACGTACGCATACGCTTCTTCTTCAGAAATTTCAGGCACAAAAAAAACACCGCCAGCAGCGCCTGGCACGGTATCAAGAATGCCTGTTCCTCGTTCTTTAAAGGTCTTTTTGATAATAGATAAATCTTCGCTAATCGATGATTTTGCAGAGGCATATCGTTTAGAAAAGAAGGACAATGAAATCAATTCATGGGGATGATTCAACAAGTAATGTGTCATATCGATCAGTCGTTCACTTCGACGTATTTTCACACCGGACAACTCCTTTAGTTTATTCGCCTTATTATAAGGCTTTTTCGGGATAAATGCGAGCATTATCTGAAATATTGCTTATATCGTTCGGTTTTGATTAGAGTTTAAAAAAAAGAAACGAAAATTCTTCGTTTCTTTTTCATAAAGCCCTTTATTTGAGGCGTTGTTTTCGTTGCACGAGGATCACGATGCGTTTGATCAAATTGATTACTAAGAAAAGAGCGATAAAAACCAGCGTGATCGTCGCTCCCGGTGGTGTGTCCAAATAAAAGGAACTGGTCAAACCAGACATCATCCCAATCATGCCAATCACGACACTGATCAAAATCACCGCGTTGAAGCTTTTGCCTAAACGCATACTGATGGCAGCTGGTAAAACCATGATCGCAGAGATCAGCAATGCACCCGCAATCGGGATCATCATGGCGATTGCCACCCCCGTCAAGACATTAAAGAGCATCGACATCACTCGCACAGGCAAGCCATCGACATGAGCGGTATCTTCATCAAAGGTCAAAATGTACATGGGCCGTTTGAATAAGAAGAATAAAGCAAAAACGACTAAAAACAAAAAGCCTAAGATCCAAACTTGCTCTTGTGTGATCGTAACGATCGACCCAAACAAATACGATTGGATACTCGTTGCGGAGTTCCCCCCGCTAAGGTTCATCAAGACGAGGGCTAACGCTAAACCGCCGGACATCAAAATGGCGATCGAAATCTCTGAATAACTGCGGTACAGTGTTCGCAAGTATTCCAAAATGATTGCGGCAATGACTACAATCAATAGCGTCGTCAAACTCGGATTTAGATTTAGAAAGAAGCCTAGTGCCACCCCTGCTAAAGAGACATGGGACAGCGTATCAGCCATCAATGACTGTCTTCGAATCACCAGAAAGACCCCTAGCATTGGTGCGATACCAGCAATAAAAATCGCCGCAAGAAAAGCTCTTCTCATGAATTCATATGAAAGCAGCGCCATGGTGAATCCTCCTTCCGCACTAAACGGATCTGACGGTCCGCATATTCTTTGATATCTTCGTGATCATGAGTGATCATCAAAATCGACTTGCCGTGGTCATGAGCATTGTGCCGCAGCAGTTCATAAAACAGATTGCGGGATTGTTCATCCATCCCCGTAGTCGGTTCATCTAAAATAAATAAATCAGGATCCGTGGCAAAGACCCGTGCCAAGCTGATCCGCTGTTTTTGGCCACCGGACAACTCACCGATCCGTTTATGACGCACGTCCCACATCCCGACGGCATCTAATGCACGGCGGACATGTTCATGGTCTCGTTTCGTCAGTCGCTTGAACCAACGATCTCTTGGGTAGCGGCCTGATTGGACCAATTCCAAAACGGTGCTGGGGAACCCGACGTTAAAGGAAGCAATCTGCTGAGGAATGTAGCCGATGCTTAATTTTTCACCAGCTGCATTCTTGGTCGCCAAGGTGACTGCTCCTTTAGAAGGTTTCAACAAACCAAGGGTTGCTTTGATCAAAGTAGATTTTGCCGCCCCATTTTCGCCGGTCAAAATCACGAATTCGCCGTCTTCAACAAAGTAAGAAATGTCTTCCAAGACGGGCTCATCATCATAATAAAAGGTCAAATCTTTTACATCGATATAACGCACGCAGGCGCCTCCTTAGTGAATACTTTTTTGTAATGCTGCCAAATTGTCTTCCATTACAGACAGGTATGTTTCGCCGTTATCCATCTGCTCTTGCGTCAAGCTTTCTAATGGATTCAAGACCGCTAACTCCACGCCCGTTTCAGAGGCTAAGGTCTCAGCCACCTTCGATGAGGCATTTTCTTCAAAATAGATAACTTTGACTTGTTTTTCTTCCACATATTCTTTCAGCTCAGCCAACCGACTTGGCGTTGGTTCTTGATCGGGTGAAATGCCCGAAATCGATTCTTCGACTAAATCATACTGCCGTGCCAAATAGCCAAAGGCTGCGTGCTGCGTAACGAAGGTTCGTTGGGTCGCATCCTTTAATGCCGCTTGGTAGGCTTCATCTAAAGCAGAAAGCTTTTCGATATAGGCAGCCGCATTTTCCGTAAAGGTTGCCTTTTGCTCAGGAAACTTCGCAATCAGGTCATCGCGGATCGTTTCTACTTCTTGGATCGCTAAGACTGGGTCAGTCCAAACATGAGGGTCATACGTATGATCATGGCCTTCATGGCTGTCTTCGTCCTCGTGACCATGCTCTTCCTCTGTGCCTTCCACCAACTGAATGTTTTTGGCCGCTTCAATCACTGCTGTTTGCTCAGGATCGACGGAATCCGTCAAACTAGCAACCCAAGTTTCTAGCTCAGGACTATTGTAGACAAAGGCATCTGCATCCATAATTTTGGTCATATCTTTGGCACTTGGCTCATAGTCATGAGGTTCTGTTCCTGCAGGGATCAGCAAGGAGACATCCGCTGCCTCACCTGCGACTTCTTTCGTAAATTCGTACATTGGGTAAAAGGTCGTGACGATCGACAGCTTTTCTGCGTCACTCGATTGACTTGTCGCTTCTTGCTGCCCACAAGCGCCAAGAAGCACGCCCCCTAAAAGGAGTGCTGTAGTAAGTAAGATTTTTTTCATCGGGATTTCCCCTTCCATTTGCTGGCTCATCTTTTTATTTTAAAACGGAACAACTCCGTTTTGTTAGCAAAAGTTACTCTATCAAATGATTTCCGGTTCGTCAAGACAAATCGTACGTTTTACGATTTAAAACTTTTATTTCGAGATAAATCGGAAAACATAGGAGAAAACGTTCATTTGAAGCGGATTCTTCTCTCGGGAACATCGTCTTATTTTACACCGTTGGCCATGCGATTCCTTTGTGATAACTTGAAAAATTAGAGAGTAAGTAGGATAATCATCTAAAAGCACTTGGAGGAAACGAAGATGAACGAATTTGTAACTGTGCCGCCAACTGTAAACAACAGCGAACTGCTGAATCGAATCGATTTACCGGAAGATCCTGCATCGCAGCAAACCGAAGAAATCCGCAAAACGATCGACAAACCATTGTACGAAGAAGACAAAAAGAAAAAATCCGCAAAGAAGCAGCACCAAAAAGAATAGCCTTTGCTTTAGGTAAAGAATCAGACCCCGACGTCTTTTTTTAGTCGGGGACTTTTGTGTAGGGCAGCTTCTAGATGCTTCCTCCCTACCTCAGCTGCCTTTTTCTTCGCTATATGACTGATTTTTATCGAAGGAACGAAAAAACACAGGCACTTCCTGCCTGTGTCCTTGACTCATTCATTTCAATGTACGTACAAGATAAACCTCATCGCAGAATCCTTTTAAGGCATTATAGACCCGTTGTGCCCGCGAATATTTTTGACAAAGAGCAAAGACAGTCGGTCCGCTGCCGGTCATCAAGGCAACATCTGCGCCGTATTTCATCATGCGATCTTTGATCTGTTGGACGATCGGATACTTCGGGATCGTGATGGCTTCTAGGCTATTGCCCATGGCAGCGATCATTGCTGGGTAATCTTCGGCTAAGACGGCGGCAGACAATGCTGCGATATCTGGATGGTGCAGTTGGTCCAGCTCAACTTCTTGAAAGATTTTCCCCGTTGAAACACTCAGACGAGGTTTGACTAAGATGACCCAACATTGCGGCATCGGCCGCAGCGGCGTCACCAGCTCCCCTTTTCCTGCAATATGAGCAGTGGTCCCATACAGACAATAGGGAACATCAGTGCCAACTTCCATACCAATATCGATCAGCTCTGCCATGGAGAGGTCCAAGTCCCAAAGGCGAACCATCCCCCGCAGCGCTGCCGCACAATCCGTACTGCCACCACCTAACCCAGCTGCCACCGGGATATTCTTGGTGATGCGAATGCGGATGCCTTTTTTGATACCATAGCGTTTTTTTAAAATACTGGCGGCCTGATAGACATTATTGCGTTTATCGATCGGTAAAAAAGCTTTGTTGGTTTCTACAATGATCTTATCTTCTGCTATCTCTTCCATTATCAGACGGTCGGCTAGATCAACACTAGACATCACCATTTCCAACTCATGGTAGCCGTCTGTTCTTTTCTCTAACACATCGAGACCGAGGTTGATCTTAGCTGGCGCTTTTTCAATAATCTCCATCTTCATTCATCCAATCATCTGATAGTTATTTAGTTCTATCATAGCAGATTCTTATAAGATAGTTGAGTGATTTCTCTTGTTTTTATGATTGTTGCCATTTTGGTTGCCCTTTGGCTTGGTTCCTCGTAAAATAGAGGTACCAACTCAATGGATAAAAGAAAGCGGGGGAACCACATGGCAAATTTGATTCCAAGAGATTTAGCAGGCGGCGAAGAACTATTAGGCAAATTAATGAACAGTTTTTGGCAAGAACGACAAATGAACACGGACATTAAAGAATACGAAGACAAGTATCTCGTTCAAGCAGATTTACCCGGCATCAAGAAAGAAAACATCCGCGTCAGTTACGTCAACAATACCTTGACGATTTCAGCGGCTCAAACGGAGACCACTGAAACCGAGGATGATTTCGGACATTATTTGCGCAAAGAACGCTCCAGCAGTGCCTATCAACGGACCTTCACCATCACAGACATTGATGACGAGTCCATCAAAGCAGTGTTTGAAGACGGCGTTTTGACCCTGACTTTACCGAAAGCTAGCTACAAAGACGCACCTGCAAAAAACATTCCGATCGAATAACCGAGATACCAAAAAGGCAGTCCCTTCAGAGAACGCTCTGGGGGAACTGCCTTTTCTTATTTGCGTGCTTGTCGTCGATATGCCTGTCTTGAGGTCTGTGGTTCTTCTTCGGAGACCTCTTTTTTGACGTACAATTTCAAACTGTAGGGTTCATGGTATTTGACATCATTTTTGACAAAATCACCGCCAGTGATAAATAAGCCCACTGGCTCTAAAGGTTGCTTGCCGGTCCATTGAATCGTGCCGACTTTCGTCATCTCCGTGTAGCTGGTCCCGATCTGCAATACGTACTCGTTTTTCCCTTGCTGTTTGACAAAATAGTAAGGATACAAGGTATTTTTCGGGATCGTAAAGCCGTTGGATGACGGTTTGATCGCCAATTCTTCTTGAGCGATCAAGGTCTGCAAATGATTCGCCAATACCAGCTGATAGTCTTCTTCAAAATCGATCACCGCTTTTTCAGTCGTCAAACGATCAATGTCGGTGGTGCTGATAGTTTCCCCTTCAATATTGAAGACTTCATCCGGCAAGACTTTGACAAAGGTCTGAGTGACATCGAACTTCATATTTTTATTCAAGAAATAATAGAAGATATTCAGTACCCAAAAATAGACTAAGACCAAAAAGCCGATCGTATAAAGGATCGCTTGAAAATAGTTTTGGTTCGCAAACATTCCATAGACGATCCGCAAAATATACGCCGTTGGAATGATACTGAGGATGGTATAGGCGCGATTCAAGTATTTGGGACTGATGTCAAGATAGCCCAAAAATTTGTGGATGCCGTTGATTAAATCTAAAATAAGCGTCATTTTCTCACCTACTCATTTCCTTGATTCTCATCCATGATCCCTTGTGGATCTGGCGTGGTTTCTTCACTTGAAGAAGGCGTTTCTTGATTGTTTTCCGGTGTCGCCGGTGAAACACTCTCATCGCTTGATGGTGTCGTTTCTGTCGGCACCGAAGAAGACGGGGTCGTTTCTGGTGTTACTACTTCACTGCTGGATGACGGTGTTGTCTGCTGGTCATCGTTCGTCGGTTGTGAGTCCGTGCTAGCAGGTGTTTGATTTTGACTGTCTTCCGTTATCGAAGACGGTGTGCTTTCACTTGGTGCTTGTTCGGTCGTTTCTGTCGTTTCCGTCGCACGACTTGGTTGGCGGTAACTGCCTGAATTCACCACGCCGGTGGCAGTGGCAATGATCGTTGATATCGTTAAAAGTGCAATTGGTTTTAAAATAGGCGGGACTTTTCGCATGATTCTCATCCTTTTCTTACCCGATTCTGCCCATCGGCAGTCTCGGTTCCTTCAGCCTCTTCTTACCTTTATAATCGTTTCTGACAAAAGGGTCAAGATTCCCGAGGCTTCTGTCGCAGGATTTAAAAAAAACTAAACATGTAACTGTTTTCACAAAAAATAACGACGGCAGTTGCCGTCGCTACACAAGGTATTCATAAAACTTTTCAAAGGTCAGGTGCAACGTGCCATGGTAATCTCGTAAAAGGGCGGGCAAAGCGATTACTTCTTCATGTTGGATCGGCGCATCAATTTGAATCACCGCTTGCTCATCATCCAGATAGTAAGAACTAAACAGTTCATCATTGGCGACTTCTTCTAGCTGATTGGTCAGCTCTTCATAAAACTTTTCTATGATCGGTTCTGCCAACTCATCAAAGACCGGCTGCAAGGCTGTCTCTACAGCTGGAAAAGGCTGTGCGAGTAATTGCTGTCCGCTGGGGGAACGACGGGTATTCTCATAGGTCAAATAAAGCAGGTCGAAATAATCCTCTTCTTCCCCGATCGCTTCTAGCGTCAAAAGGGCTTTTTCTACCAATGAAACCAAGGCCGAGGATACTTCCTGATGCATCACCGCATCAACTTTTTCAAATAATTGCTGTTTCTCGATGACAAATGTTTCTTCCATAAAAGTGAATTCCGCTTTTTCAAAGCAAAGGGGGGTATCAGAGATAAATAGTTGGATCGTTGCCATGGCGTTGCCTTCTTTCTTTTTCAAGCTGCGGACAAAACAGATGATTTGTCAACAGCGAAAATCTTCGTTAGCATAAATAATAGCAGGTGAACAAATTGTTCATCAAGTAATAAGGAGGAGATCGAATGAGTAAAGTTGCTGTTATTGTCACTGATCTAGTTGAAGATGTTGAATTGACGTCACCAAAAGAAGCACTGGAAGCGGCCGGACATGAAGTAGTCGTTATTAGTAATGAAGGCACCGAGACCGTAAAAGGCAAACAAGGTGGAACGTTTCCCGTCGATGCGGCCATCGATACGATCGATCCCGCCAGTTTTGATGCTTTGTTGATCCCAGGCGGTTTCTCCCCTGACCAATTACGGACCGATGAGCGCTATGTGTCATTGACGAAAGACTTTTTGACATCTGATCGTCCCGTCTTTGCCATTTGCCACGGCCCACAACTGTTTATCCAAACAGGACTGACGAAAGATTTGACCTTGACGGCTTATGATTCTGTGCGACCAGATTTAGCCTACGCAGGTGCCACCGTCAAAGATGAGCCCGTCGTGATCGACGAAACCTATCGGTTGATCACCAGTCGGAACCCAGATGACTTAGATGCCTTCAATCAAGCGATTACTGAGGCATTGAACTAACCGCGAATAAGACGTGGTTTCTTTGATAGAAAAAAAGCCGCCAGTTGCAGCGTTTGATCCTTCGTATCGATCGAGCTGCAGCTGAGCGGTTTTTTCTTGCGTAGCTTTTCAGTTTTCAGTTCATGGCTCGTTTCCTGTTACTCGTCAGAGGGCAACTCAAAACCATCGAAGGTCTCGCCATCATAGTAGCGCAATAATTCTTCCGTCGATAATAAGGAAGACGTCATTTCTTCCTGCGCCTCATTGACCTCTCGAAGTTGGGCAAGGTAAGCCGCGTAGGCTTCTGCCAACTGCCGATAAACAGCTTGCCGCGAAGTTCCTTCCCCTTGGATCGTCGGCAATTCACGGATAAAGGCCCGATAGACGGGACGGTTTTCCTGCCATTCGATCGGCAACTCAATTACTTGAAGCTGGGCTTCTTCAAACCATCGTTCCATTGCTCTCCCTCATTTCTTTTCTTATTATCGTCAAGTTGGCAGCAAAGGTCAATCGGTGAGCAAAAAAATACAGAACAAGCGCTGAAAGAAATTGACCTATCCGCAAAAGCTCACTTGTTGGGCTAGCTTTTACGGATGCGGCAATTTATCTGCTTGTTCTGTGTGTTACTCGTTTTTATGCGGCAACATACGCATATTTTTCAATGTTTTGTCGGATCGTTTCAATCATGTCTTCATCACGCAAGCCAGTGATTTCTGCAATGACTTCCGGTAGTGATTTTTCATCCAAAAGTGCTTGTAACTGTTGGCTTTGCTCATCTTCAGGGTCTTTGTAATTGAAGATCATGCCGATCGTTTCATAGAGATGATCTGGCTGCATGTTGCGTTTTTCTAACTCAAGGACTGGTCGGATAAAGCGTTCTTCGGTCCCTAATTTGCGGACAGGTGTCCGTGCCACCCGAGTGATGGCATCGGAAATGTGCTTGTTTTTAAAGCGTTGGATGATTTTTTCGATATACCGTTCATGTTCTTCAGGATCAAAGGCCCATTTCTCAATTAAAAGGCGGCCAGTTTCTTCGAGAACGGATTTTAATTGGATCACCACTAAATGATCCTGCATCGCTTCATCGATCGTCTGATAGCCTTGGAGGGCGCCTGTGTACGCTACCGTGGCATGACCCGTATTGACACTGAATAATTTCCGTTCAATATACGGTTCCAGATCCGCCACATAATGGACCCCTTGCAGATGGATCGAGGATTTCATCCCAGACTCTTGGATCACCCATTCGCAGAAGGGTTCTACTTGAACGAATAAGGGATCTTCATGGTGCTGCAGCGGTACGATGCGATCCACCGCTGCATCTGGAAAACCAACCGTCGCTTCCAACGCTGACCAATCCGCAACGTATTTTTGCACTTCGCTTTTTAAAAAGGTCGATCCGCCGATCATATTTTCACAGGCGATCACATCAATGGCTGGCTTGTCTGGGTGTTGCTGACGTGCTTCTAAGCCTTTGGCGATCAGCTCAGCGATATGCGGCAAAATGTTGGGACCAATGGCGGTCGTAAGGATGTCTGCCTCGGCGATCGCTTGGATCACCGCTTCTGGTTCTTTGGCATTGTTCAATCCTGTCACATGCTCGATGTGGATCTGTTCTTGGGTCTCATCGGCTAATTCGATGGTATACCCTTGTCTTGCTTTTAAGGCGTCAATGATCGTTTCATTGACATCAATAAATGTGATTTCAAAGTTGTTGGCAGCCAATATCTCGCCGATAAAGCCGCGACCAATATTACCTGCACCAAAGTGAACTGCCTTCATGTCTTGTCTCCTCCTTAAATCCTTATGCTACGGTCAAACTTTGGGCGATTTCTTCTTTATCCAAAGCATCCGCCAATTCGACGACGTTATCGATATCACTGCAAAAGAGGGCGATTTGTTGGACCAATTGCAGATGATCTTCCCCTTTGCCCGCGATGCCGAAAAGAACGGTGACGATTTTTTCTTCGTCCGCGGTACCGAAATTCACGCCATCAGGTACTTGCACGATACAGATACCTGATTTTTTGACGTATTTTTTGGCTTCATCCGTGCCGTGAGGAATCGCAATAAAGTTCCCCATATAGACTGAGAGCATCTCGTCACGCTCAAGCATGGCTTCGACGTATTCTTCTTCCACACAGCCTGCCGCCAGCAATTTTTCGCCGCAGTAACGAATGGCTTCTTCTTTGGTCGCAAATTGTTTGTTCAATTCAATCATGTCTTTTTCTAATACTTGCATTCGGCTCATCCTTTCTTAATTCGCTGCTTTGATTGATGCCACGATCCGTTGATAGTTCGTCGTTCCCATCAGATTATTAACGGATAGGTGGATCGCTTCTGGCGCTGAAGTTTGCGCTTGCGGCGTTAAGGCTTCTTTTGTGATCACCAGGGAAGAGGCGTTGGCATGGAGATCATTGATATGGCTTTTTCTGATCGGCATCGTCAGAGCTTCTTTGGCTAAAAGATCTTGGAAGACTTTCTGAGCCATCGTTGCCGAACCTTTGCGATCATCGTGGGCCAAAATGATTTCACTGACTTGCTTAAGGTCATTGGCGGAAGGAACATCTGCCTGGTTGCCTGCTTCAGACGTTTTTGCTGACTCCCCCGCTGTCTTCGTCCCTGACAATGTAGCTACGATTTCATCGTACCGTGGAGAGTTCAGGAAATTTTCAACCGCGACGAAGGTCGCATTTGGCGCTTTTTGTTTGGCACGTTCTTGCAATTCTTCTTGAGTGACGATCAGCGTATTGGCATCGTCCGTCAAATTGTTGATGGCGGAATTCGAGACATTTTGTGGAAGACCCGCTTCTTTGACTTTTTTACGTAAGATCGATGCCCCCATAGCACTGGAGCCCATGCCTGCATCACATGCGAAGATGATACGATTGATGCCAGTCATTGGTTGAGCCGCCAAACCTTTGGCGCTGAGTTTTGCTGCTTGCGTTTGTTGTACTTTTTCTTCAAAATTATCCACCGTGTCCTTCGCATCCGCTTTCAAGATTGCGGCAGCGACGATAAAGGATACGCCTGCTCCTACGGCAATTCCGGCTAAGACAGAAACAACACTCATCACCGAGTTGAATGGCGTCATTGCTAAGATCGCAATGATCGAACCTGGGGAAGCAGGTGCCCGTAAGCCTGCACCTAACAATTGGAAGGTAAAGCTTCCTGATACACCGCCGGCAATCACTGCTAAGAACATCAATGGTTTCATCATGACGTATGGGAAGTAGATCTCATGGATCCCACCGATAAAGTGAATGATGATCGCTCCAGGTGCCGAAGATTTCGCTGCTCCTTTTCCGAAGAAAGTGAAGGCTAGCAAGACTCCTAAACCAGGTCCAGGATTGGCTTCTAATAAGTAAAGAATTGATTTCCCAAATTCGCTGACTTGCTCAGTACCTAGTGGTGTCAAAATTCCATGGTTGATGGCATTGTTTAAGAATAAGATTTTTGCTGGTTCAATAAAAATATTGGCTAATGGAATCAAGTGGGCATTGACGATCACTTCTACCCCTGCTGCCATTGCTTGTGTCAAGGTGTTAACAACTGGCCCGATTGCTACAAAGCCCAGTAATGCTAAGGCAAAGCCAATCAAACCTGATGAAAAGTTGTTGACCAACATTTCAAAGCCAGCGCGAACTTTGTCTTGGAAGATCTCGTCAAATTTCTTGATGACCCAACCGCCTAAAGGACCCATGATCATCGCACCCAATAGCATTGGGATATCTGTTCCGACGATGACCCCCATCGTCGCGATCGCCCCAACCACGGCCCCGCGGTCGCCAGCAATCACTTTCCCGCCGGTATACCCGATCAAGATTGGGATCAAATACGTTAGCATTGGACCGACCATCGTTGCAAAGGCTTCATTTGGTAGATACCCATCTGGAATAAATAATGCCGTTAATACACCCCATGCAATCAATGCGCCGATATTTGGCATCACCATACTCGACAACGTACTGCCTAATTTTTGAACTTTTGCTTTTACTGATGATTTGGCTGCTTTTTGTGTCTGTTCCATTTTTTTCTCTCCTCTCGTCTGCTTACACCCTTATTGTAGGCGCTTCCCAAAACGGTCGAAAGTCGTACTTTGGCACAAAAAACTGTGCCAAAACTTGTAGCCAAACGGATAGAACAAAAAAAGGCGAGTAGCCCCTGCACTCGCTTATTTTTGTTATGTTTCACGTGGAGCATTTCTATCTGGTTTTTGCCAAAACACAAAAAAAAACGTGTACCCGCTCCTTCTACACAAGGTAGAAAGAGCGAGCACACGGAGGCAGCTCATTCACTCATTTCGTTCGCTTCTCTTGTTACAAGCCAGTCTGCTGCTGACCGCTTATTCTTCTGCAAGCAAAATCTGTTGGATCTCTTCAACCGATTCGGCATCACTAAGCGCCCGAACATTTTGCATATCGGAACAAAAAAAGGCGATTTCTTGCAAAACAGCTAATTGCTGCTCTTTTAAGACGACTACGAAAAGGATCGTAGCGATTTTGGGTTGCTCCTTCGTGCCAAAGTCGACGCCATCCGGCACTTGGATCAAAAAGAGCCCTTCTTCCTTGATCCATTGCTGGGCTTCTTCTTCCCCATGGGGCAATGCAACAAAGTTACCGATGTAAACACCTGTTTTTTGATGGCGCCGCAAAAGGCTTTTGACATAAGGTAAAGAGACGATCTCCTGGTTGACTAAGTACTCGCCAATTTTTGTCAGAGCCTCTGTGGCATCGGTAAAGTGTTGATCCAACAAAATCCGCTCCTGTGGAATATACATCGCTGATCCCTCCTATTGTTTTACTTCTTCAATCAAGAGCGAAGAGAGTAACTGATAAATAATCGAATCATTGCCGGAATTAAAAATCTCCGTATTTAGATCATTCATAATGATCGAACCACTGATCTTCCCTAACATCTGAGAGCTTGTTTCATTGATAGGATAGGGCGCCAGCATGACTAATAAACGGGTAACAGCGATTTCTTTTTTATCCATCGCTAGAAGTGGCAGCGGCTGTTTCAAATCGAAAATACGAAAAACAGGTTGCAGGATCGCCGAACTCGCCGCGTGAAACAAGGCAAAGTGGGTGTCAGGAATGCCCACTGGCGCTTGGAAGTAGCGCCTTAAGAGACGATCAACAACTTTCTCACGATCTAAAACAACATGTGCATCAAAAGACGTCAGCACCAGCTGCAACGTTTCTTCCAAGTCCGCTGGGTTATCAATCGCCTGCACTTGAAACAGCGCCAATAGCTGGTTAATAGCTTCGATAAAAGCCAAGACCGCTTCATAGGATTCCTCTTTGACCAAAGCAGAGGGCGCTTTTTTGGCGGAACGTTTTTTCTGACTAATGGCTTGGAAGGCCTTCTTCAACTCTTGAATGTCTTCTTCTAGCAGGATCGGTGAAACGAGTTTGTACTCTCCTTGATACCCTGGCAGCAATGAAGTCGAGATCACCAAGTCATAGGTCTCCTCGATATTTTCCCGTTTGACATCCCCCACTCGAAAGAAGGTGATTTGATTGATAAAGGGAAAATGTTTCCGCAGCTGCATCTCTAACAAACTGATGGAGGCTAATCCGCTAGGAGAGATCCCTGCAATATTGACTTCTAACACTTTCGGATTTTTTTCCAACGAATTGGCAAAATGCAGGACCATATAGGCAATTTCTTCTTCCGAGAACTGCTGCTGCGGAAAGACTTGCGGCAGATGATTGCGAATCCCGCTGGCAATCTCGACATACTGGTTCATGATTTTTTCTAGGATAGGGTTGTTCAAATGATCTTCTTCTAAAATAGCCCGCGTCATTACTCCTGAGATATGGGTCAGCAGCATTTTATACAAGTTCGTGTCTTCATAAAACGCCACTTCCGTTTGCTCACTGACCAATTCGATCAAGCGTTTTACACGATAAGCCAAGTCGGTATCAAAATTGTCATCAAAAAAATCACGGTCAAAGGAATTGGCAAAATCACCTAGTAACACGGCAAAAAAGACGATTTCGTTGATGGAATAAAGCAGTTTGGTCTTTTCGGCGATCTGAGCAAAAATCTTTTTCGCCACCTTCAGCAAGTCTTTGTTGATCTGACTCGGGTACGTCTCTTCTTCCACCGTATAGCCCAAAGCTACCCGATCCATGGCTAGCGCCAGCATCAAGACGATAAAGGCTAATTTGCGGTCACTAAGTTCCTTGAATTGGGGTTCGATGGTTTCCCGAATCAACCGCTGGGCTAGCAATAGATGGTCGCGGGACAGAAATTGAAAAATAAACGGGGCTTCATCATCGGTTTCCAGTAAATGGAAAAATTGGTATTCATTGATCTCCATCACTAGTGTATTGGCTGTGAGCAACCGCCGATACTTTTCGGAGCCTTCGATCTCATACCCTTGATTGCGCACGATCCTTAACGGCAGCCGTGCGAGACTCTCTTCAAGCTGTTTGATGTCTGAAAAAAACGTCGTATTGCTGATTTGGTAACGCTCCAAGAAAAAATGACTGGATACAGGCTTCGTGGCGGTAGTCAGTTGCAACAAAATACGGTGTTGCCGCTCACTAGCCGCGAATTCTTGATCGGTATCTGCCATAATGGCTTCTTGTAATTGGCGAATGCTCGTTTCTGATGCAAAAATTTGGAAATGACCACGACCGACCTTCTCTAAGGTAGCATCTACTGTTTCTAAGGATTTTTCTAGATTAGCCAGTTCACGGTACACCGTTCGTTTACTGACTTTTAAGACTTGCATCATGCGATCTAAAGAAACCGGACCGGTACTATTCATCAATTCCGTTAATAAAAGTGTTTCACGATTGGTCAAAAACATAGTCGACTCCTTCTGTCAGTAACTGACGATACGCATCTGTCGTCAATAAATCATCCACCACCAGTAAAGAAACATCTGGGATCGGGCACTTTTTTGCAAGTTCTTTCGGGAGGATATAGACTGCCGTAGGATCAAGAGCTTGTCCTTCATATGCCATTTTTTTGATGGTCAAAGACAGCGCTTGTTGGCGGGCCATTTTTCTTAGTATCTCCACTGCCATCGTTTGTGAACCGCGTTTTTTTCCAGTATACAAAAAGATGATCGTTGAAAACCCTAGCGAATTTGCTGCTTCGATTTGTAACGATTGTTGCGGATCCTGTTCTCTTCTTTGTAATTCTTGGATCAGCGGAGCATACTCATCTGCCGCCAAAAAATTATCTAGCACATAATGCTGTGCGTGTGGTGTCTGCTTTTGGGCAATAGCTGCTAATTCCCGTTGGGTGATCACTAACAGCTTGGGATCATCCGTCACACGATAAATCGACTGATAGCGGACAGGAAACGTTAGCTGGGCTTCTTGCAACTGTTTTTTTAGTATGCTGGCACCAATCGCACTGGACCCCATCCCTGCGTCACAGGCCACGACGATCTCCGTGACTTTCTTCATTTTCGGCATCTTACGCTCCTCATTTTCTGTATTGGTCTTCCGTTTTAATAGCACACTAGCGATCGCAAACGATACGACCGTACTGACGACAATCCCAGTTAAGACACCAAGGATCATAGAAGCCGGTGTATTGAGTAAAATCGCCAAAATCGAGCCCGGGGACGCCGGTGCTCTCAAGCCTACTCCTAAAAATTGGAAGATCAGTGTACCGCTGAAACCACCAACGATCGGACCGAGCAACACCCAAGGATCGAGCAGAACAAACGGGAAATAGACTTCATGAATCCCACCAATAGCCTGCACAAAAATGGATGCTGCGGCATTCGTTCGGTTTCGCTTTGAACCAAAGAAAAGATACGCCGCTAAGACCCCTAATCCCGGACCGGGGTTGGCCTCGATCAAAAATAAAACCGACTGACCGTTAACTGCCGCGGCTTCGATTCCTAGCGGCGTAAATAGTCCATGGTTGACAATATTATTAAAAAACAAAACCTTCAATGGTTCTACAATGATATGAATAAAGGGCACGACGTTTTGCCGAACGAAATAATCAACGAGCTGATAGCTGCCGAGACTGAACCAATTAAAAAGCGGCGCCAATAGAAAGTAACTGCCTAAAAAAAGGAGTCCGCCAAACGCACCTGCAATAAAATTGCGCACCAGCATCTCATAGCCACTTTTGACTTTGCTCACGATCGAATCACTGCAGTACAATAGCCAGCCCGCTAGCGGTCCCAGCAGCATCGCCCCAAAGACCTGGGGAATATCGGTTGCGAGAATAGCCCCTAAGACCGCCACTGCTCCTACGACCCCACCGCGTTCAGGCGCCAACATTTGCCCACCTGTATAAGCAATCATGAGGGGCAGCAACACAGTCAAGACCCCTTGTTCCATTTGCTGGATCACTTGTTGATCGACTGAGAAAAAAGGCAACAGGAATGAAATCAGCATCCACGCAATAAAAATACTTAAATTCGGCATCATCATGCGAGAAAGATAATTCGTATAAAACTTAACCGTTATCATTTTTTCTCTGGAAGACGAGGTCTTGTTCATTTTATCCGCTTCCTTTCTCTTCTCTATTATAAGATGTTCTGGCAAGACTGAAAACAAAAAAAGCATACGTTTTTTAAAACAGAAATCAAAAAAAGCTGACGTAAAACGCCAGCTTTTGAAATAGCTTCAATTGATTTAGTTTACGCGCACCGCGAAATCTGGTGAGTAATAAGAGTAACTGCTGACAGAAACATTTTGACCAGGTGTTGGTGCATGAACGTATTGTCCGTTACCCATAGCGATCGCCACGTGGTGTGTGCTTCCGCGGCTACCCCAGAATAACAAGTCACCGGCTTTTGCTTCGTTGATCGAAATTACCGTACCGGAAAATTCTTGTGCGTAAGTTACCCGTGGTAATGAGATCCCAACTTTAGCAAATACATATTGTGTAAAGCCAGAACAGTCAAAGCCGTCTGGTGTCGTACCACCCCAAACATAAGGGGTACCAATGTATTTCATTGCTTCTGCTACGATTGCTGAACCATTGACCGTTTGTGCGGGTGCAGGAGTACTGCTTGAACCGTTGCTGCTATTATTTGATCCTTGGTTGTTATTGCTATTGTTATTATTGGCAGGTGTCGATGGGGTCGTATTTGCTGAACCGCTGCCTTGTGATGAACTGCCTTGCGTAGTATCAGTCGTCGTACTAGAATTTGTTGTGGCGCTTGATGTCGTTGAATTCGACGTTGAAGATTCGCTTGCTGCCGCTTCTTGAGCCGCTGCTTCTTGTGCTGCTTGTTCACGAGCTGCTGCTGCCGCCGCTTCTTCTGCAGCGATGCGAGCTTGTTCTGCTTCGTATTCTTCTTTTTGTTTTTCTAAATCAGCTTTTTCATCTTCTTTAGATGCTTGTTGAACAGCCAATTCCGCTTGCAAAACATTCAAATCAGCTTGTTTGGCTTGTAGATCCCCTAATTGTGTTTCTAATTCAAATTGGTTCGCTGCGATCTCTGCCAATTTATCGTCGTTTTCCGCTTTTTTCGCTTCAACTGCTTCTTGGTCTGCCTTTTGTTGATCTACAAGATCTTTGTTAGCATTGACGATCGTCGTCATTGCTTGCACACGGCCAATAGCATCTGTTAAAGAGTCAGCTTCTAATACTGCATCAATAAAGTTCGTGCTTTGTCCATTGACTTGAACATCACGAGCTTGTTTTTGGATCGCTTCTTCACGCTTTTCGATTCTGACTTTCAAATCGGCAATTTCTTGCTTCAACTTTTCAGAATCCGCACGCAAATCCCCTTGTTGTTGCAACAAAGTTTGGGCTTTTTCATTGATTGCAGTCACGTCGCTTTCAAGTGCTGCTACTTGTGACTGGATGCTCGCTTGCTGGTTTTGCAAGTCAGAGATCTCTTGATTTTTTTCTTCAATTTTATTGTCAAAATCTGATGCAAAGACAAGTGTCGGTGCTGCTGCAGAAGTAAGAACAATTGAACTTACTAACAATAAAGATAAAATTCGCTTTTTCACTCTTCATTCCTCCGGCTGTTGCTTCCCCTAATATGGTTTTTTTATGTATAAATGCTTAAGAATACCTAAAGTCCTTCACGATAGTGTGATTGTAACACAGCCGTATGTCAGAGAGATAAAAGGAATATTACAAAAACATTTCAATCGCTGTTATTTTTATACAGTCAAACGCAAAAAAAATGAAGCTATTCGTCTTTGAATAGCTTCATGAATGGAATGACTAAAAGGATAAACAAAAGGATGTTCAATAAAAGCGTTGGTGCTAGAAAGCGGGAAACAAAGAATGACGTGCTAACTGATGCGATCTTAAACAGCAATTGAACCCCCAATGTCACAACTTCTAAGCTTGTAACAAAGATGATCATTCCGAAAAACATGGTAAATACATTTTGATAAAGCGTATTTTTCAAAATATACATGATCCATACGATCAAGGGAAACGCCACCGTGTAGATGCCGATCACACCGACATAATACACGTCATAGAGACAGCCGATCACCAGCGCCGTGGTAATCAAAAAGTTTTTCGGCAAATACTTCGCGCCACATAAAAGAGCGATCAATAAAAGATGCGCACTGGCGATATAATTGTCTTGGGTCCATTTTTCCAAAAAACGCGTCAGTTGTCCATCTGCCAACATCATCAAAAAGAAGACGCCCGCTGCCAGGTATTTGATGTAGTCATGCTTTTTCATGGCTATTCCTCACCTGCCAAGCGTTTGATAATCGTTACTGCTTGAATATCATACATTTGGGCATACGGTTTTACAAATACTTGGGTATCAAGACCAAACTCATCTTTGGTGGTACGGATCACTGTTCCGATCGCTAAGTCGGCGGGCGAGTTTCCTCCTAATCCAGAGGTCTGCACGACATCGCCTTCCTTCAGCTCATTGTCCCCCGTCAATTGGGTAATGACTAAGGAACGTTCTTTTTGATCGTAACTACTTAGGATCCCAAAGTTTGACCCATCTTCGCCGCTGATCCGAACCGGATAGTGGTTGGAATTCTGGTTTTCAGAAGTCAAAAGTTCAATTTTAGAAGAAGCTGCATTGACCTCAATGACACGACCAATCAAGCCTTTTTGCGACATAACTGCCATGTTGACCTCAACACCATCTCTTGAGCCGCGGTCCACGATCAGCATATCTTGCCAAGTATCAGGTGACCGATTGATGACATTGGCGGAGATCCGTTCATAATTCGTCAAGGTTGCATTCAGCTCTAGCTCTTCTTTCAAGGCATCGATTTCTCTTTGCGCATTGTCCTTCGCTTGTTCCAGTTCCTCAAAACTGTCCAATTTCTCTTTTAAACGTTCATTTTCTTCATAGGTCACAAACAAATTTTTGACTGAATTGGCACCATTTTCGATCCAACGAAAAGGAGCGGTAATCATTTTATCGATAAAGCCAACGGAGTCATTGACCGTAGATTGCACGGCATTGGTGGAGTTTCCCGCTGCTCGGCGGGCGATCGTCACGCTTAATACGGTGACAACTAAAATCACAATAATCAATGTGATGATAATATTTTTATTAGGATTAAACTTTTTCACAAAGACACCTCAAATAATTCCAAACTGTAGTTCCAATTTTACCATTAATACCCTGCAAACAAAAGCTAAGTTGTCCGTCTTAATGTTTTTTTTGTAATTAAGTTTCTGAAATTTTCAACAAAAAAAAGAGACGTTCCGTCTCTTAATCACAACTTTGAATGACTGCTATCATCCCGCTGCTAAAGGAAAAACCTGCTGTTTGTGTCAGAAATTCATTGCTAGCATAAGAAGTTGGGTACGGTACTTGGACGTTTTCTAATAAATACTTGCTACCTGTTAACGTCAAATCTGTTACCGGCGTCAAACAGCAATACGCCAAATACTGCATCCCGGGTTCTTTTTCCAATTGATAGGTGCCTGGTAAAAAGAACTGAACGACATTTTGACGATCTAAAAAACGCAGATTTGGGGCAAATGGACGAAACCGATCTTCTAAAACTAACCACAGATTGGCTAAAAGATGGTCAAGGCGTCCCCCCGTTGCACCAATCACGTCGATTTGCGCTTCTGAATAAAGACGCAACGTCTCAACCAATGCCAATTGAGTATCTGTATCATCTTTTTCAGCAGGGGCTTGGATCACTGTCTTAACTTGTTGTTTGACCGCTTGCAGTTCTGCTGCGGTCAGGGAGTCGAAATCACCGATTGCCAGATCGACTGGCCGTTGGTGCTGAAGCAAAAACAGGGCCCCACGATCAATTCCAATGTATTTATCATACGCCATCAACTGTGGCCAATTTTCAGGACTTCCACCTGCCGCTAACAAAATCTTCATTTATTGCAAAGCTTCTTTCAATGCTCTGATTTGCGCCGCAGGTTCATCGGCATCGTAAATATAGCTTCCTGCTACAAAGACATTTGCGCCTGCTTCCAGGCAGCGTTTGGCTGTCTCAGGAACGATCCCGCCATCTACTTCGATATCATAATGGTAGCCTTTTTCTTCTTTTAAAGCAGCCAACGCCGCAATTTTTTCCAGTGATTCTTCAATAAAGGATTGCCCACCAAACCCTGGATTGACCGTCATAACTAACACTTGATCACACATAGATAAAACATGTTCAATGGCTGAAACTGGTGTACCTGGGTTGATGACGATTTCTGCTTTGACATTTTCTGCCACAATCATTTGGATCGCACGATGGATATGAGGCGTTGCTTCCGCGTGGATACCAATGATATCTGCTCCAGCTTCCGCGAAGGCATGGATATACTTTTCTGGCTCGGTGATCATTAGATGAACATCCAACGGCAGCTTGGTAACTGGGCGAATCGCTTTAACGATGTTTGGGCCTAAGGTAATATTAGGAACGAAATGACCGTCCATCACGTCTACGTGAATGTAATCTGCGCCATGGCGCTCTACCAGCTCAATGTCTCTTTGAAGATTTGCAAAATCGGCACTTAAAATAGATGGTGCTAGTTTCATCATGCTTTTCCCTCACTTTTTCTTCTTTTTATAAACCGGACGTCGGTTTTCAATCTCTTCTAAAAATTGCACGTAGTTTTTGTAACGAGTTTCAGCAATCTCATTTGCTGCAACTCCCTGTTTAACTGCACAATCAGGTTCATTGAGGTGCATACACTCCCTAAAGCGGCAGTTGGAAGCTACTGCTAAAAAATCAGGGAAGAGCTTTGGTAACTCTACTGCTTCGATTTCCAGAAAATCGATCGAACTAAATCCTGGTGTATCGGCAACCAATCCATCACAAATCGGCAAGAGCTCCACATGACGGGTCGTATGTTTCCCCCGTCCGAGAGATTCTGAGATCACTCCTGTTTCCAATGCTAATTCCGGGACGATTCGATTCAATAGCGTAGACTTTCCAGCACCAGATTGCCCCATAAAAACGGTGATCCGCTCAGGGAAGTACCGTTGAAGTTCCAATAGATCTTCGCCTTCTGCTTTTGACGTGATCACGTGGTAGCCAATTGCTTGATAGGTCTCCTCAATTGCTTTCATTGCGGCAAGATCTTTCACAAGATCCGCTTTTGTCAAAAAGATGATCGGTTCGATCCCCTCATACTCTAAGGTCACTAAAAAGCGATCCAATAGATTATA
>NZ_CP172954.1:3677500-3706751 GCF_050547225.1 Enterococcus sp. AZ089
TCGAATTAAACCACATGCTCCACCGCTTGTGCGGGCCCCCGTCAATTCCTTTGAGTTTCAACCTTGCGGTCGTACTCCCCAGGCGGAGTGCTTAATGCGTTTGCTGCAGCACTGAAGGGCGGAAACCCTCCAACACTTAGCACTCATCGTTTACGGCGTGGACTACCAGGGTATCTAATCCTGTTCGCTCCCCACGCTTTCGAGCCTCAGCGTCAGTTACAGACCAGAGAGCCGCCTTCGCCACTGGTGTTCCTCCATATATCTACGCATTTCACCGCTACACATGGAATTCCACTCTCCTCTTCTGCACTCAAGTCTCCCAGTTTCCAATGACCCTCCCCGGTTGAGCCGGGGGCTTTCACATCAGACTTAAGAAACCGCCTGCGCTCGCTTTACGCCCAATAAATCCGGACAACGCTTGCCACCTACGTATTACCGCGGCTGCTGGCACGTAGTTAGCCGTGGCTTTCTGGTTAGATACCGTCAAGGGATGAACGTTTTACTCTCATCCTTGTTCTTCTCTAACAACAGAGTTTTACGATCCGAAAACCTTCTTCACTCACGCGGCGTTGCTCGGTCAGACTTTCGTCCATTGCCGAAGATTCCCTACTGCTGCCTCCCGTAGGAGTCTGGGCCGTGTCTCAGTCCCAGTGTGGCCGATCACCCTCTCAGGTCGGCTATGCATCGTTGCCTTGGTGAGCCGTTACCTCACCAACTAGCTAATGCACCGCGGGTCCATCCATCAGTGACGCAAAAGCGCCTTTCAACTTTCTTCCATGCGGAAAATAGTGTTATACGGTATTAGCACCTGTTTCCAAGTGTTATCCCCTTCTGATGGGCAGGTTACCCACGTGTTACTCACCCGTTCGCCACTCTTTTTCTTTCGGTGGAGCAAGCTCCGGTGAAAGAAAAAGCGTTCGACTTGCATGTATTAGGCACGCCGCCAGCGTTCGTCCTGAGCCAGGATCAAACTCTCATAATGATTTGTTTGAATGACCATACGGTCATTAAGCTCATAAAAATTAACTTTGCTAGCTATTGCTTGCATGTATTTGTTTCAATAAATTGAAACGTCCTACACATTGGTTCGTTTGCTTGCTTTGTTCAGTTTTCAAAGGTCTACAGTGCTGTGTTAGCAACTTTTATATCATATCAGAGCGACAGTTGATTGTCAACTCTTTTTTAAAAAGTTTTTTTCGCCCGTTGTTTTTCAACTTCGTAGCGGCTGTCTCAGCGACTTCATTAGAATAACAAATGATTTGTTATTTGTCAACAACTTTTTTTAATTAATTTTGTTGATGTATCAACATCGATTAACTGTTTTAAAATTGCGACTTCGTTATAATATCATCTGTCGAGCTGTGCGTCAACCACTTTTTTAAATTCTTTTTACGAATTCGTTTAGTCATTTGGCACATGTAATAATATACCAAGACTTGCGCTATTCGTCAACCATAAAATGATTGATAGACCAACGTTTCTAGTTACTCCGTTTCCAAAGATGATTCGTGATTTTTAGTCCGTGATTTCCGCCTTTTTTAAGGACTTTTTCCGTTATTATTTGCCTATCGTTCGTCTTTTTCCTTTTTGTGTTTTCTTAATTCCTATCATTCTTATAAATTTAAGTATGATTTTATCTATTTTGTGGAATATTTGCTAAAATGGAGAAAAGAATATTGTTCCTAGGAGGACCCAGTATGAAAATACTTGTAGCAGATGATGACAAAGAGATCGTAGAACTATTAAGCATTTATTTACACAATGAAGGTTATGAATCGGTCAAAGCATATGATGGAAAAGAAGCACTGACCAAGATCCGCACCACTTCTGATATCGAACTATTGATCTTAGATATCATGATGCCAGAAATGGATGGCATGCAAGTCGTGAAAGAATTGAGAAAAGAATCCCAAATCCCTATTATTATGCTGACCGCTAAAACAACCGATATGGATAAGATTCGTGGATTGGTCGCCGGTGCTGATGATTATGTCACCAAACCTTTCAACCCATTAGAAGTTATGGCCAGGGTAAAATCGCTATTGAGAAGAACCAAGATGCAGGCTGCTTCAAATCAACCAGAGATTCTAGAAGTAAGCTCCCTTATTATCAATCGCGATTCCCATGAAGTAAAAACCGTCGATGGCAACGAAATTCAATTGACTGCATTAGAATTCGGTATCCTCTACTTGCTGGCATCGCATCCGAACCGTGTCTTTAGCGCCGATGAGATTTTTGAACGAGTTTGGAAACAAGAAAGTGTCGTTTCTGCCAAAACAGTTATGGTCCATGTCAGTCACTTACGAGATAAGATCGAAGAAGCCACGGATGGTGAAAAAGTCATCCAAACAGTATGGGGGGTCGGCTACAAAATAGATGCGAAGTAAACCAACTGAAAAAAAGCGCAACACACCAATCGAAAAAAAGAAACGGATCACGCTGACCTCAAAGGAAATCAGTGAGTTATTTGCCGAAGGAATTGTAACGATTGTTCTTTTACTTCTATTAAATATCGCTATTTTGGTCATCTTGACCTCAATCGTTGAAAATTCACCAGATTTAGTTGATGCCATCTACGCATCGAAGAATGCTTTCACATCTGCCTTTAATACAGATATCTTCCGCAGTGGGCGCAACTTCATTCTACCGATGTTCTTCCTATTAGATGTGATCGTCTTATATTGGCGTTTGATTCGTCGCTACCATCAAATGCAGCTACGTCACATCATCAGCGAGCTTCATTTTATTGCGGAAGGCAATTACGATCATCGCATCCCCTTCGAGTTACGGGGCGATTTAAGTCGGATCGTTTCTAATATCAATGGCTTAGTCGACAGTACGGTGGCGGCGATTGAAGATGAACGGCGGATCGAGCAATCCAAAGATGAGCTGATTACCAATGTCAGTCATGACATTCGAACACCGTTGACTTCGATCATCGGCTATTTAGGTCTAATTGAAGATCGACAATACCATTCAGAAGAAGAATTGCTGAAATATACCCATACGGCGTATGTCAAAGCCAAGCAAATGAAATCCCTTGTCGATGATTTGTTTGAATACACAAAAGTGCGCCAGCCTAGCGTCCCAATCAATGTGATGGAATTTGACATGGCCCAGCTAGTGGAACAATTGGCGGCGGACTTTGAATTAGAAGCTAGTCGGAAAGGCATCAAGATTGAAACATACACCCGTCCGGAACACATCGAGATGGATGGCGATACCGAAAAACTGGTGCGGGTCTTCAATAACTTGCTTTCGAATGCCTTGAAATACGGCAAAGGCGCCGATAAGATCCGCATGGAAGTCGAGAAAGTCGGGACCGAAGCGATCTTAACAGTCAAAAACAATGGGCAAATGATCCCTAAGCAAGCCCTTGATTCTCTATTCGACCGTTTCTACCGAGTGGAAGAATCCCGCTCTCAAGAAACAGGAGGAACTGGCTTAGGTCTAGCGATCGCTCAAAGCATCGTCGCCTTACATGGCGGCTATATCTATGCCAAGTCAACGCCGGAATGGACGTCCTTTATTATCCATCTCCCGTTGAAACGCAACAACTTATCCAACACACAAACCTATGGTTGACGACCCAACATTTTTTGGGTATGCTAGAGAAAATAATCAAGGCACAGAACCTAGTATATTTTTTTCATCTGTATAGAGAGCTGATGGTTGGTGAAAATCAGTGTTGGAAAAAATAGAATCCAGTTCTTTAACGTGTATTTTTCGAAAGAAAAATCGTTGGCTCACGATACGAGCAGCAAGGGCAGCGCAAGCTGAACTTGGGTGGCACCGCGAATGGTCATTTCGTCCCAAGCAATACGGGATTGGAATGGCCTTTTTTCTATGGAAAAATCAAAGGAGGATGTATCACTATGTTAGATGTAAAAATGATTCGCCAAAATTTTGCTGAAGTACAAAGCAAACTCGCAACACGAGGTGTCCAAAAAGAAGTGTTGGACCGCTTTTTAACACTTGATGAGCGTCGCCGAGAACTCTTAGTCCAAACGGAAGAGCGCAAGAAATTGCGTAATGAGGTTTCTGGTGAGATCGCCGCCTTGAAACGGGCGAAAGAAGATGCGGCAGATAAAATTGCCCAAATGAAAGAAGTCGGCAGCCAAATTAAGCAATTGGATGAAGAGATCGCTCAAATTGATGAAGACATCAAAGAGATCGCCACGACGTTGCCGAACTTGCCGAATGATTCTGTTCCGGTGGGCAAAGATGAAGATGACAATGTAGAAGTCCGCCGTTGGGCAGACCCAAAAACCTTTGCCTTTGAACCAAAACCCCATTGGGAGATCGCAGAAGACTTGGGGATTCTCGACTTTGAGCGGGGTGCCAAAGTTTCTGGTAGCCGTTTTGTTTACTACAAAGGCTTAGGTGCTCGTTTGGAACGTGCCTTATACAACTTCATGTTGGATCAGCATGTTTATGAGCATGGGTATACGGAGATGATCACCCCGTATATCGTCAACAGCCAAGCAATGTTCGGTACTGGGCAATTTCCGAAGTTTAAAGAAGATGTTTTCCAATTGGCAGACACTGATTTGACTTTGATCCCGACTGCGGAAGTACCTTTGACCAACTACTATCAAGGGGAGATCTTAGAACAAGAACAGCTCCCTGCCTACTTCACTGCCTTGAGCCCATCATTTCGTTCAGAAGCCGGCAGCGCTGGCCGTGACACTCGCGGTTTGATTCGCTTGCACCAATTCAATAAAGTCGAAATGGTGAAATTCAGTGATGCAGAACATTCTTATGAAGAATTAGAGAAAATGACGGCTAATGCCGAAGATATTTTGCAAAAACTCAATTTACCTTACCGTGTGCTTAGCTTGTGTACAGGAGATATGGGCTTTTCTGCAGCGAAGACCTATGATTTAGAAGTATGGATCCCTGCCCAAGAGATGTATCGTGAGATCAGCTCTTGCTCAAACTGTGAAGACTTCCAAGCACGTCGTGCCATGATCCGTTACCGTGATCAAGAGGGCAAGATTCACTACATGCATACACTAAACGGCTCTGGTTTGGCTGTCGGTCGGACGGTAGCCGCAGTGCTTGAAAATTATCAAAACGAAGACGGCAGTGTAACGGTACCAGAAGTTCTGGTTCCTTATATGGGCGGACTGACAAAAATTGAAAAAGCCTAAGCCTTAGTAACCTCAGTAGCAACCCCTAGAGAACAGTCACACCGCGTGAGCTGTTGCCTAGGGGTTTTCTTGTTTACGTAGCCTAGAGTGGTTTCCATCCCCCTAACCACTTTGATCACTTCTTGCAAGAGAAACAACGCAACAAGGCTGTAATTTTTAAGCGAATAATTAGAAAAATCCCTTTGTCTTTTTAATCCTCTATCAGAAACCGGGCATGATCGTTGAAAGTGCCTGTGACTTATGGTAACGTGGGCATAATTTAGGATGGAATGAAGGGAGCTTCACCAATGCCCGAACGAAAGACCTATGCCCGTCGGAGTGACTTGCACAAGAAACCAAACAATAATCAAAAACGAACAGCATCAGCTGAAGAAAGACCGAAAGGACCACCCTCGAGAAAGAAGCCGTATCGGAAAGCCATTTTTTCCTTATTTGCCTTATTATTGATCGTTTTGATCGCAACGGCTGGCTCGGTTCTTTACACCTTGCACCAACAAGAAGTTGCGGCCAAAGCAAAATATGAGGCAGCTGCAGAGAAATTACTGGCATCAATCCAAGCAGAACAAAGCCAAAATGGGTTAAAAACATCGCCTGAAGTGCTCTCAGAAGGAACAAACAAAGAACTGATCTACCGCCCGCAAGACCTCGATACGTTTCCCATCAAAGATATCAAAGACCGGTTGACAAAAGCCGCTGAGTCATTGCGCAAAAAACAAACGGAAAAAGAAGTCGTCACCGTTGCCCGTATCCAAGCACAAACGGTAGCTGCAAAAGTCTCTACCTATTCATTAAAAGCCGACAGCTATGTATGGAATCGAGAAACCGGTCGTTTTGAAGATGCTGATCGTTTAACAGATGCACCGATCTTCGTATCAGAGAAGACGCAAACCGAATTGTCTTTGAAAGAACTTGTTCCTGATGAAGGCAGCTTATTAGGTATTCAACAAGTCATTCAACAGAAACTGCTGGATCAAGCCAAGGAACCCGCAAAAATCATCGACGCCGTCTTGGCTATGGAGCGGATCACCTTCGATTCGAAATTTACTTATGATCCGGAAAAGCTGACCATCGAATTGCCAAAAAATCAGACGGAAGCGACAGAAATCACCCTGTCTTACAGCGAGATCGCCCCATTCATTGATCCTGATCTCGTGGCTGCTGACCAACTCAACAATGCCTTGCCAAGTCTTGACCCCAATAAAAAATACGTGGCATTGACCTTTGATGATGGACCCAACAGTACCTCCACTATGGATCTTTTGAACATCTTACAAGAAAATGACGTCAAAGCGACCTTCTTTATGCTGGGACAAATGGTTGAGCAATATCCGCAAGCCGCCAAAAAAGTCCAAGAAGCTGGACACGAGATCGCCAGTCATTCTTACTCTCATCCGCAGCTGAATACTCTTTCAGCGGAAGATTTGCAGGCAGAAGTTACGAAAACCAATAAAGCCATTTACAATGCGACGGGTTTACTACCTAGGAATTTACGGCCCCCTTATGGCGCTATCGACAAACAAAGCGCAGAAACCATCGGCATGCCGATCATTCAATGGGACATCGATTCTCAAGACTGGAAATTGAAGGATCCGAAGAAAATCAATGCCTTGGTTCAACAAAATGTCTTTAATGGTGCCATGATCTTGATCCATGATATTCACCCGAAATCTGTGAAAGCCGTACCGGGAGTCATTAAAACACTCAAAAACGAAGGCTACGAATTCGTGACCGTCGATCAATTATTAGAAGCACGGCAAAAACCGTTGCATCAATACTTTGGGATGAACGATGAACGCCTCGTTGATTAAGAGAAAAAGGAACGCAGCAAATTGTCTCTTGCTGCGTTCCTTTTTAGTTATTGGATCATCCCCTCTTTTTTAGCCCTTCTTTTCTTCATACACATTAGTCACAAAAATTTGAATCAATAGATCAGCGACAGCTTTTGGCGGCATCGTTGAAAAATCTTTGAGCCAGCGTTCGATCAAACCGATAGACCCGCAGACAAAAAAGCTAAGGCACAGTTCCAATTCTTCCTCGGAAGCATCTTGAAAGTATTGGGCAAATCGTTTCAAGGTCTCCGGTTTGATTTCTGACAACAAAAGATTCAGCAAATGGCTGTTGTTCAACAAAATCAAATGGGTGGTACTAGGATTCTCATACAAAATCGTCAATAGTTTTTCCAGCCAAAGATCCAATGACAAATTTTCCTGCTGCAAGTTCGATGCGATCTGCTCAACGAGCTCCCCTTCGATCTCCTCCAACAAAGCGGCTGTGTCCTTATAATATTTATAAAATGTTCCCCGATTGATATCTGCTCGTTCCGCAATCTCTTTGATCGTGATTTTGCGATACTCTTTTTCCAACAATAACTCCTGAAAGGCGCGCCGGATCACTTTTTTCGAGTAGATCGTTCGACGGTTCCCGACAGTCCCTACCATATCGTTTCCCCTTTTCTCTGTACATTTAATCAATATTTGTCTATTTAATGACAAATAAGCAAGCATTGAGGATTGCTCTTACTTTTCTTTCTTAGTATACTAACACCATGTGATTAAATCAACACGTGTTTAAAAAATGGAGGCTTTATTAATGAGTTATGTTGAAGTAAAGAATGAATATAAACGCTATCAGATGGGCGAAACCACTATCACTGCCAACAATGATCTTTCCTTTGCCATTGAAGAAGGCGAATTAGTGGTGATTCTTGGACCTAGTGGTGCCGGAAAATCGACCGTTTTGAATATCTTAGGCGGGATGGACTCGCCAGATGAAGGAGAAATCATTATCGACAATGTCGATATCGCGAAGTTTAACGACAAACAATTAACAGAATACCGCCGCACAGACGTTGGGTTTGTCTTCCAGTTTTATAATTTGGTCCCAAATCTGACAGCAAAAGAAAACATTGAATTGGCTACTGAAGTCTCACCGAATGCACTCGATCCTGATGAAGTCTTGGCCCAAGTCGGGTTAGAAAACCGCAAAAACAACTTTCCTTCTCAGCTTTCTGGTGGGGAACAGCAGCGGGTATCGATCGCTCGGGCGTTAGCCAAAAACCCGAAACTGCTGCTATGCGATGAACCGACTGGTGCTTTGGACTTTGAAACAGGAAAACAAGTGTTGAAGCTTTTGCAAAACGCTAGCCGGAAAAATGGCAATACGGTGTTGATCATCACCCATAATAGCGCCATTGCCCCGATCGCCGATCGGGTGATCCATATCAACGATGCCACTGTCCGTTCCATTGAAGAGAATCCTCATCCCATCTCGATCGATGAAATCGTTTGGTAGGAGGATCTGATGAAAAATAAGACCTATCTTAAAGCAAGTTTGCGAGAGATTCGCCAATCAAAAGGCCGCTTTATCGCAATCACCTTGATCATTTTTTTAGGAACGTTTCTCTTTGTCGGTGTCAAAGCAACCGGCCCGATCCTGAACCATTCCGCGAGTGAATATGTCAACGGCCAGCAATTAGCAGATCTGCAAGTCACTTCAACACTGGGATTGACAGAGGAAGACATTGATGCCGCGGAAAAAAGCGGTGCTCACACAGAAGCCGCCTATCAATTTTATTACGCTGCCAATTCAGATGAAGTCGTGCAAGTGACCTCCTATGACCCCTCACAGGAACTCAACCAGTTACTGGTGAAGGACGGCCGACTGCCAGAAAAAGCCGATGAAATCGTGCTGGACACCGAAGCAAAAAATTATGGCTGGCAAATAGGTGATACTTTTACGATCGATGATGCCGATAATCTGTCGGACAAAGAGTATACGATCGTTGGGTTTGCCACTTCTCCCATTTATATCAGTGCTGCCGAACGGGGCTATGCAAATGTCGGCAGCGGTGTCGTGACGTACTTTGCTTATGTACCGGAAGAACAGTTCACGATGGAGGTCAAATCGATCCTCTATCTCGCCTTTGATGATGTCGCCGGGCTTGAAACATACTCCGATACGTACACCGACAAGATGGCAGCCCATCAAGAAACGATTGAGGAACTGTTTGCGGACCGTCCTAAGGAACGCTTAGCAGAAATTCAACAAGACGCTTTTGATGAATTAGCCCCTGCAGAAAAAGAAGTCCGCGATGGACAAAAACAGTTAGCTGATGGACAAGCACAACTGGATCAGGCCAAAGCGGAACTAGAACAACAGCAAGCCGCCTTGGCACAGCTGCCGCCCGTACAACAAGCAGCCCTCGAAGGCCAATTGGCGGCTGGAGAAGCAGAATTGACACAGCAGCAAGACCAATTAGATGAACAGCAACAAGAACTAACCGATGCCCAACAAACACTGGCAGAAAAACGGGCAGAGATCGAAGACTTGGCAGAGCCGACGTATCTTTACAACCAACGCAAAGACAATCCCGGTTTCCAAGAATATGGTGGGCTGTCTGATCGTATCGCAGCGATCGCCAATGTGTTTCCTGTCTTCTTCTTCTTTATCGCTGCGTTGATCACCTTTACGACACTGACGCGGATGGTAGAAGAAAACCGCAAAGAGATCGGTACCTTAAAAGCGATGGGCTATGGCAAAGTCGAGATCTCCCTTAAATATTTGATTTATGCCCTCCTTTCTTCGGCCATTGGCATTATTAGTGGTGCCGTATTAGGAACCGAACTGTTGCCGCGTTTGATCTATTTCCTATCCAGCGAACGGTATCTTTTAGACGGGATTCGCGTCTATTATGTCTGGTCGCCAATTATTTTGGCCGCAATCGCCTTTTTACTGGCGACGCTTGGTGCCTGTCTGTTTGTTCTGATCAAAGAATTGCGGGAAAAACCTGCCCAGCTGCTGCAAGTTCGCGCACCAAAGCCCGGGAAACGGATTTTATTAGAAGCAATTACCCCCTTATGGTCCCGTTTAAGCTTCAATCAAAAAGTCAGCTTCCGTAACATCTTCCGCTACAAATCGCGAATGATCATGGCAATCATTGGCATCGCCGGTTGTACGGGACTGATGGTGGCAGGCGTTGGGTTGAAAGATTCTCTAAGTGCCGTGACTGCAAAACAATTTGGGCCCATTACGGATTATCAAGCCGTCGTGACCTTAAATGATGCGAAGGAAGAAACCGTTGCTGCCGCTGAAACGGTTTTAACAGACGAGCCTCTTGTGACCCATTCGATGCTAGTCTACAATGAAACGATCGAGATTCGACCGACTAACCAAGGAAAACAAAGTCTGACCTTGATGGTTCCGGCAGATCAGGATGCTTTTGCAGACTATGTCCATTTGAAAACGACGGCAGGACAGAAGCTGTCATTAACAGAGGGTGCCGTGCTGACTATGAAGTACGCAGAATTATATGATTTGCACGTTGGCGATACATTGACCTTCTATACCAGCGATCAAGAAGCCTATGAAGTACCTATTAGTGGCATCGCAGAAAATTATTTAGGCAATTCTCTTTATCTGTCGCCGACCGTTTATGAAGAAATCACCAATAGTACCTTTGAACCAAATGCGTTCTTAGTCAAAAGCAAGACGATGACGAAAAAACAAGAGGAAGCTTTATCAACAGCCTTGTTAGATACCGACAAAGTCAAAAACACGACGTTCCTTTCCACTCAGATCAAAATGCAGGATGATTCGATGGGTAACTTGAACGCCATTGTCTTGATCTTAGTTGTATTATCAGGGGCATTAGCCTTTGTCGTCTTGTATAACTTGACCAACATCAATGTTTCCGAGCGGATTCGCGAGCTTTCTACTATCAAAGTATTAGGGTTTTACAATAAGGAAGTGACTATGTACATCGTACGAGAAAATATCGTCTTTACGTTATTTGGGATTCTCGCAGGTTACGTGGTAGGTTACTTCTTGACTGACTTTATTTTGATCCAAGCTTCGATGGAGAACATGGTCTTTCCATTAGTGATCAATTGGCCGGCTTATGCTTTAGCCGGTGGCATGACGATTCTCTTTACGATCATCGTGATGTACGTCACCCATGTGAAACTGACTCATGTCAATATGATCGATGCGTTGAAATCAAACGAATAAGTTACTGCTAAAGCGATTTGCTGATCATCCAGCAGCGATTTTAGAGAAAAGGGTGCCGATCTCAGCCATTTTGGCAAGATCGGCACCCTTTTTTAGAACCAAACGCCCCCTCTGTCCACTTTTGAACAGAGGGGGCGTTGGTTTTCACGTGAAACATTTTATGATTTTACGGAGTAGTTTGGTGCTTCTTTCGTGATTTGAACATCGTGGGGATGTGATTCTTTTAGTCCGTTGCCGCTCATTTGGATGAATTGTGCTTCATCACGTAATTGCTGCAGATTGCCGGCACCGACATAACCCATCCCTGATTTCAACCCGCCGATCATTTGGAAGATGATATCAGAAACGCTGCCTTTATAAGCGACACGTCCTTCAATGCCTTCTGGAACCAATTTGTTGGCTTCGTTTACGCCCCCTTGGAAGTAACGGTCGCTGGAGCCTTTTTCCATTGCCCCCAATGAACCCATTCCGCGGTACGTTTTGAAGCGACGGCCTTGATAGATTTCAAATTCACCTGGTGATTCGTCAGTTCCTGCCAACATGCTACCGAGCATTACAGCATGTCCGCCAGCTGCTAAAGCTTTGACGATATCGCCAGAGTACTTGATCCCACCATCGGCAATGATTGCTTTGCCATATTGACGTGCCACAGAGGCTGCATCATAGATCGCTGTCAATTGAGGAACTCCGACACCGGCTACCACCCGAGTAGTACAGATCGATCCTGGACCGATCCCGACTTTTACGACATCGACACCAGCATCATACAATGCTTTCGTGCCTTCTGCAGTGGCAACATTTCCAGCAATCAATGTCGCTTCTGGGAAATGTGCACGAATTTCAGAGATTTTGCGTAAAACACCGGCACTGTGTCCATGGGCAGTATCAATGACGATCGCGTCCACGCCTGCATCCAATAATGCTTGTGCACGTTCAAAGGTATCGCTGGTAACGCCGACTGCTGCTGCCACTAATAGGCGTCCATGCGTGTCTTTGGCTGCATTCGGGAATTCGATTACTTTTTCAATATCTTTGATGGTGATCAACCCGCTTAAGATCCCTGCTTCATCAACGATCGGTAATTTTTCGATCTTGTGTTGTTGTAAGATTTTTTCCGCATCTTTCAACGAAGTACCGACAGGTGCTGTGATCAATTGGTCTTTGGTCATCACATCATTGATCGGCATCGTATAATCCGTGACAAAACGCATGTCGCGGTTCGTGATGATACCGACTAATTTGCGGTTTTCCATCGTTTCTACGATCGGTACCCCGCTGATGCGGTACTTGCTCATCAAATGTTCTGCATCAGCAACTAAGTGGCTTGGTGTTAAGAAAAACGGATCGATGATCACGCCGCTTTCAGAACGTTTTACTTTGCGCACTTCATCTGCTTGCGCGGCGATACTCATGTTTTTGTGAATCACGCCAAGTCCGCCTTGACGCGCCATTGAGATCGCCATTTTACTATCAGTTACGGTATCCATACTGGCACTTATGATTGGAATATTTAGTGTAATATTCGGGGCAAGCTGCACTTTCATATCCACGTCATTTGGCAAGACGTGACTTTCTGCCGGAATCAATAAGACATCATCAAACGTTAACCCTTTTTTTACAAATTTGGTTTCCCAGTTGGACATTTTTGTAACCACTCCTTAAAGTTTTTAGGTATTTTAAAAAAAATAGCAAAGATTTTTTCATAAGTCAACCATTCGGAAAGCTTTCTTAATAATCCTCTTCAAACCTTTGGTCAAATCTCATAATTCGCCATTTTTTCTAAAAAAACACGCTGATCGTGCGGTCTTTTTTAACAAAAGAAGGCGCACGATCAACGTGTAGCCATCAGCCTCTAGGAACAGACAGACTGCTGATGATATTGTATTTGCGTTTCAAGTAGTACTTCGCTGCTAATGCCACTGCCCCGATCAAGGCTTCGATCACAGGGTCCACTTGTGGATTCAATGGTGGCTGGATCATCGCAGAAAGCGAGATCACAACGATCCATAGCATGAAGGCTGCGACTAAAATCAAAATGATCTTCCACATCTTCGGCCGTTTGCTCTTATCAGCACCCGGGCGTTCATATTGATACATGTATTTGTACATCAAGTAGAAGACCCAACCAGCAAGCATCGCCATCAAGAAGAGGGTCAATAAGCCATAAGGTTGTGCTTGTCCTCTAGTAAAGATTCCCATAACCCCTAGCATCAACCCAAAAATCCCTAAAATCAGCAAGGTGTTATCCAACCACATCAAGAAGGGGCCGGATTCTTTTTGCTCAACGGGTTTGTTGATGATGGCTTCGGTACGTTCAGACACTGTACCAAATAATTGGCGGGCCGTTTTGCCGCCTTTTTGTTCTTTGACTAAGACCGGCAGCATCTCATGCAAGGCAATCGTTTTTTCTTCTTCAGAAAGGTTGGCTGCCTCTAGCGATTTTTTTAAATCAAATATATATTGTTGGTTTCGTTTTGTTAATTGTTGTTCTAATTCACGATTTTCGGAAACATAATTTCGCAGAGTTTCTGGTTCCATGAATTGATTCTCCCTTCTGCGTTTTCTTCACAATGGACATTTTACCACAAATTCACTGGGAAGAAAGCCCTTTATACGTTAAAACGGAACAACATCACGTCGCCATCTTGCACGACATAATCTTTTCCTTCCAAACGTACCCGACCGGCTTCTTTGGCCGCTTGCATCGTGCCGTATTGGTTCAGATCTTCAAAGGAAACAGTTTCCGCACGAATAAAGCCGCGCTCAAAGTCCGTATGGATGATCCCCGCTGCTTGCGGTGCTTTGATGCCTTTACGGAACGTCCACGCACGCACTTCTTGTTCACCAGCGGTAAAGTACGTTGCTAGACCCAGCAAATCATAGGCAGCACGAATCAATTGATCCAACCCTGATTCTTCAATTCCTAATGCTTCTAAAAACTCTGCTTTGTCTTCTTCTTCCAGCTCAGCGATCTCTTCTTCGGCACGAGCACTGATGACGATCACTTCCGCATTTTCGCTCGCTGCAAATTCCTTCACTTTGTTGACATAGTCATTGGTTTCATAGTCTGCCACGTCTTCTTCTGCTACGTTGGCAACGTATAAAACTGGTTTGGTCGTTAGTAAAAACAAACTTTTGACGATGCGCTGTTCTTCATCTGTAAATTCGATCGAACGAGCAGAGATCCCTTCTTCTAAGACCGGTTTGATCTTATCAAGAACGGCCAGTTCCGCAACTGCATCTTTGTCTTTGGTTTTGGCAATTTTTGCGACCCGAGTATAGCGCTTGTTGACGGATTCTAAATCCGCTAAAACCAACTCCAAATTGATGGTGTCGATATCAGCTAATGGGTCCACGCGGCCTTCCACGTGGGTGATGTTGTCATCGTCGAAACAACGAACGACATGACAGATCGCATCCACTTGGCGGATATGGCTCAAAAATTGGTTACCTAATCCTTCCCCTTTGCTGGCACCGCGGACGATTCCGGCAATATCCGTAAATTCAAAGGTGGTTGGGACCGTCTTTTTCGGACGGACTAATTCTGTTAAACGCTGTAAGCGCCAATCTGGCACTTCCACCATTCCTACATTCGGATCGATCGTCGCAAACGGGTAGTTTGCGGCTTCTGCTCCTGCTTTGGTTATTGCATTAAATAAAGTAGATTTGCCCACATTTGGCAATCCAACGATTCCGGCAGTTAACGCCATGCTTCACTTCACTCTTTCTCTTTTTTTTCTAGGATTTTCTTCATCTTTTTATCAAATTCTCGGCGCGTCATCATGACGATGTGGCCGCAATTCGTACACTTTATTTTGATGTCTGCCCCCATGCGGATGATTTCCCAACGATTGGCTTTGCAGGCATGCGGTTTTTTCATTTCGACAATATCCCCAAGATCATACATCTTTATCACCTCAAGCTTCATCAAATTGAATGTTCAATAAATCTAAAATACGGGTTAAATCTTTTTGTGACAGGTATTCGATCTCGATTTTTCCTTTGCCTTCTTTTTCGCGGATCTCGACATTCGTGCCGAATTTATCCATCAACCGTTCTTCGCTTTCTCGTAAATAGTACGGTTTTTCCCGAATCAGACGCGGCACTTTTTTCTTTTCGTTTTTCGTGTCGTTCATCTCAGCGACCATTTGTTCTAATTGGCGGACTGTCAGATTTTCTTTGACACAACGATTGGCTAATTTTAAGATCTGTTCTTTGTTTTTCAAGCCTAATAATGTCCGGGCTTGCCCCATAGACAAACGGTCATCTTGAACCATTTCTTTGACGAGTTTCGGCAAGGACAGTAACCGCAAATAATTGGCGATATACGGGCGGCTTTTCCCTAAACGTTCAGCGACTTGTGCTTGGGTCAATTTCAAGTTCTTCATCAGCATGTCATAGGCTTCTGCTTCTTCTAAAGGATTTAAATCTTCCCGCTGCAAGTTTTCTAAAACGGCGACTTGCATCATCGCTTCTTCATCAAAATTGCGGATGATGGCTGGGATCGTTTCCTTGCCAGCTAATTTGGATGCTCGAAACCGGCGTTCACCAGCAATGATCTCATAGCCTTTGACGGATGATTGCCGCACGATGATCGGTTGAAAGACCCCCGAATGTTGGATCGAATTGGCTAGTTCTTGTAATGAAAGCTCATCAAAGGTTTTTCGCGGTTGATAAGGGTTGGGTCTTAATTCGTTTAAAGGCAGTTCAACGACTTTTTCTGTCTTGATATCGACTTCTTCTAACCCTTGCAGGTCTTGAAACAACGCATCGATCCCACGCCCTAATCCTTTCCCTTTATTCTTCACGGGCTAACACTTCCTTTGCTAACGTCTGATAGACTTCGGCTCCTTTTGAGCGTGGATCATAATCAATGATCGACAATCCATGACTAGGTGCTTCAGACAACCGGATATTCCGCGGAATAATGGTTTCGTATACTTTTTCTTGGAAATAGCGGCGGACTTCTTCCACGACTTCCGCGCCTAAGTTCGTGCGGGCATCATACATCGTCAGTAAGACCCCTTCGATCTCTAACTCAGGGTTAAAATGTTTTTGTACTAAACGCACGGTATTCAATAGTTGGCTCAGCCCTTCCAATGCATAGTACTCACATTGGACTGGGATCAAAATCGAATCACTGGCGGTAAAGGCATTGATCGTCAAATGACCTAAAGATGGCGGGCAATCGATAAAGATATAATCGTATTGTTCTTTGATTTCATTCAAAGCCGATTTCAATCGAGATTCCCGTGCCATCATGGAGGTCAATTCAATTTCCGCACCAGCTAATTGGATCGTCGCTGGAACGATATCCAAGTTTTCTCGGCTGCTAGGTAAAATCGCTTCAACGATCGGTGTTTCATTGACTAATACATCATAGATGTCTTGTTCCACAACTGGTTTGCGAATGCCGACACCGCTTGTGGCGTTGCCTTGGGCATCAATATCTACGAGTAACACTTTTTTGCCGACAAATGCTAAGGACGCACCTAGGTTCACCGTTGTGGTGGTTTTGCCTACGCCGCCTTTTTGGTTTGCAACAGAAATAATACGGGCCATTGATTTTCCTCCTATTTAATTGGTTGTTTCGCTGGCATTCCCGGTTTGCGGGGGTATTTCTTTGGCGTTTCTTTTTTCTTTTGAATGATCAAAAGATGGCGTTCATCGCCGCTGACCGGTAAGGTAAAGCTTTTTTCTTCAATAAATTTGCCGCCTAAGAGTGAGATCGCTGGTTTGGCTTCAACCAGTTCTTCCTCGCTTTTGGCAGCTTTGAGCGCATAAAAATAGCCTGCTTTTTTCACCAATGGCACACAGAGTTCCGTTAACACATTCAAACGGGCAACCGCTCGAGCGGTCACATAATCGAATTGCCCACGAAATTGCGGGTTTTGACCAAATGTTTCTGCACGGTCATGGTACAAGTGGACATTTTCCAATTGTAGATCCGTCACAAGAGTTTGTAAAAAGGTGATGCGCTTATTTAAAGAGTCGACGATCGTCACTTCTAATTCAGGAAACACGATTTTTAGTGGAATACTTGGAAAGCCAGCACCTGAACCGACATCGCACAAATGACTTTGCGGGTCAAAGGCGGTTTCAAAAGCTAAGGAAACAGAATCGTAGAAATGCTTTAAATACACTTCTGATTTTTCCGTGATTGCGGTTAGATTCATCTTCTGATTCCATTCGACTAAACGCTCGAAATAGACAGCGAATTTTTCCATTTGTTCTTCGGTTAAAACGATCCCGTTTTTGCGTAATTCTTCATGAAATTCTTCAGGTAGCATAACGAATCCTTTCTATTTTGTGAAACAGAAAAATGTTTCACAGACTAGTTCCTACTTTAACGCAAAAAGCAGTGTGATGCAATAGCCAGAGATTGCTTTCTAGGAGAATTTACCATTTTTTAACTGGGGCTTTAAGGTTGGTTTAAGGCATAGAAATTATACTCATTTCAATCCAAAAAACTTTTTTCATCTTTCCTTGACCAGCAAGGCTGCCAACCCTCCTGGTCAGCTTTTTTCTCAAAGAAACAAGCATTGATCACAGGATCAATGCTTGTTTTTGTTTCATATGAAACTTTTTTATTTCACGCGAGGTTCGTTGTATTCTTCGATACGATCAGACGCGCGGGAAGCCGCATGTTTGGCTTTGTTGGTTTGACGTGAAGCAAAGTCGCCGGTTTTAGAAGCCGCTGACGTTACTTTGTCTTGAACCGTTTCTTGTTCCTCTTCGTATTCAGCGATCGTTTTTACATCTACAACGTTGATGTTGACTTCGATCACTTCTAATTGGGTCATTGTCGTTACTTCTTTTTGAATGACTTCTTTGACTTGTTCAGCGATTTCTGGGATGTTGCGGTCGTATTCAACCACGATATCTAAATCAACGGCTACTTGTTTTTTCCCAACTTCAGTATTGATACCGGCAGTCACATTATCTGTATTAACTAATTTTTCAGCAATATTAGAGAAGAAACCACCATCGACCGTCAACAGGCCATCTACATTTTCTAATGCAATTCCGATAATTTTTTGGATCACTTTGTCATCATAGGTCAATGAACCATGAACGGGTGCATCCCCGGTTGGTCCTTCAAAATCGTTGTGGCCAGGTTTTGGCGGTGCTGGATGATGTCCGGCTGGATCTGGATTTCCTGGTGCTGGATGATCCCCTGGTTTTGGTCCATTTTGTTGTCCTGCTACTGCTTTTTCAGCATTTGGTACCACTGGATCAGGTGATTCAGTCATTGGAATCGCATTTTCATTGGCTTGATGATTGGTGTTGGGAACCACTGGATCTGGATGTGCACTGACATTTTTTTCATTGTTTAATTCGTTTTTATCGTTATTCATTAAAAATTCCTCCTATAAAATACGTTATTGTTGGTTAAAAAATTCGTCGATGATACCGGTACGTTGGAGATACAATCCTAGCGCAAAACCCAAACCTGTTAGGAGTAGAATCAGCAATGTTTTGAAAAAACCGATCGTTACAAACAACACAGCCAGAACAAGGCCGATTGCTCCAAAAATCAATGGGATTTTGTATTGTTGTAGTTCGTTCATCATAGCCCTCCTATTCTACTCGCGGGTTTTCCGGAGTCTCATTTTGTTCAAAATTCGCGTAATTGACTTCGACTTTGACTTTTTCACTTGAGCCAAGCACTCGTTGGACATCTTGTTGGATTTCCGCCATTAAGTTTTCGGTTTTGCCAACTAAGGCAGACGTCCGTTTCAAGCGGCCTTTGATTTTGATTAAAATTCGATTTTTGGTCGCCTTGACATGAACTTTTGGTCCTTCAACAAATTCTTTTTCATTTACTTTCGTACGTACAAGTCCTTCGATCGCTTTCTTATCGATCGTCAATGCGCCCTTATCCTCTTTCAAAACAAAGGTTGTTTTGGTTTTTGGATAAAACAGCACGACTAAGATCACGATCAAGAATACGGCGATTAAAACAACGGCTACCCAAAACATATATTGACGCATAAACAAGTTGTCAAAGAAATACGTGACGACATTGCCTCTGCTGTCCAAACCAAATGGCAGCTGCATGTAAGGATTACTCATTAAAACGATTGGTAATAAGACAGTGATAAAGATCAACGAAACGATGATTGATACGATTTTCCACCCTTTACTCATAGGACACCTCCTCCTTTTTCTCCGATTTTTTGATAAGCTTACAAGTTAATGGCTTCTCCGCCGGTAACACCATAAATCTGTGCTGTCACATAGCTAGCTTTATTGGAAGCTAAAAAGACATAGACGGGTGCCAGCTCAGCTGGTTGTCCTGCCCGCTCCAGTAATGCTTGCTGACCAAATTCAGGCAGCTTGTCTTGCGGTTGGCCATGATCTAACTGTAATGGTGTCCAGATTGGTCCTGGGGCTACCCCATTGACCCGAATCCCTTTTTCAGCAAATTGTTTCGCCAAGCTGACTGTAAAACTGGCGATCGCCGATTTGGTTGCCGCATAATCCATTAAATGGGCACTTGGACTAAAGGCTTGGACAGAAGTCGTTGTCACGATCGCTCCTCCAGCCGGTAAGTGTGGCTCAGCTGCTTTCACTAATGCAAACATTGAGATAATGTTTACCATAAAGGTGTCTTTCACTTGTTCAATCGGTAATTCTGCAATCGATGGCCGCGTGATTTGCTGTGCTGCGTTCAATACTAATGTATCTAACCCACCTAATGCTGCTACCGCTTTGTCAACGATCTCTTGTGGTGCCGCTTCGTCTCGCAGGTCATAGGGTAGCAAAATCACTTTGCGTCCGGCTTCTTTGATGTACCCTGCAACTTCTTCGGCATCTTCTTCTTCTCCTGGGAAAAAGTGCAGGGCAATGTCTGCTCCTTCACGAGCGAAGGCAATCGCTGCTGCTCGTCCGATCCCAGAATCCCCACCGGTAATCAGTACCCGCCGGTTTTCTAACTGCTGACTTCCCTCATAAGAGTCTTCACCACAATCAGGTTTTGGTCGCATTTCTTCTTGTAAAGCAGGCGTATCTTGTTCCTGTTTGCTGTATTTACCCGTGTGATAAAGTTCCCGTGGATCAGTCAAAATAGGTTCACTCATTCTTACGTCCTCCTTTTCTCTATAATAAAATTCTAAACCATTCATTTTTTTTTGGGAAATATAACGCTTTGTTAACAAAAATAAATCCTCGTTTATTAGAAAATGAAAAAAGAAAGTGCCCTCATTTTTGACCAGAAAGCAAATGATTTCACTTTTTTATAGAAGGGGGTAAACTAATAAGTAATATCTGGTGGTGCCTGTAAAAAGGAACCCCTAGGAAAATGACTTTGGATCAAGAAAAAGGAGGAACCAAACAATGCCTTGGAATGTCCGTGATTATCCTGCGTCAATGAAGAATCTAGACCCCTTAGTTCGTAAAAAAGCGATCGATATCGCCAATGCCCTGCTAGCCGATGGCTATTCCGATGATCGGGCGATCCCGATCGCCACGAGTCAAGCAGAAAAATGGTATGACAATGCAGATGAAGAGGAGAAGAAAGCTTTTCAGAAAGAGAAAAATCCGCAAAAAGACGATTCCCATCAAACCAATAAAAATGCGAAAAAATTAATGAATGCGGATGTTGAAGTTGTGTATGAAGAGGACCAATGGCAAGTCCGTTCCAAAGGAGCAAAACGTGCCAGTGATCATTTCGACAATAAAGCAGAGGCCATCGCCCGTGCCAAAGAAATTGCCGAAAACAAAGAATCCGTGGTGAACGTTTATAAAAAAGATGGTGACCATCAAAAGGATATTGATTTAGGAGAATAAAATTGGCCGCAAAAAAGCGGAAGGAGGTCTTACGTTTGTCGTTTTAACGGCGCGAAACGTTACCTTCTCTTTCGCTTTTTTGTTTCCTTTTACAGCTAGGTTTGGTTAAAACTAAAGCAACCGCTTCTTTAACGTTTCTTTTAAAAAGCAACGTTTCATTGTCAGAAACCTAAAAAACGAAGACCTTTTGAATGAACCATTACGTTTAAAATTTCTCGACACCCTAAAAAAAAAGCCTATGAAATGCTGCTCTAGCAACAACTGTAAACCATCCGTTGCCGTTGCAAATTAGCTTGTGCTTTCTTTAACTAGCCAAACCTTGTATACTTAAACTATCAAAAGTACAAGGAGTGGTATTTGTGAAAAAATTATTTTTTGTGCCGTTTATTTTTATTTGTTTCTTCTTTGCTCTCCCAGCTGCCGCCCAAACAGTGGAAGAACCTGAACTCGTTTACGACTTAGCATCAGATAGTCCCTATGAGCAGCTGATCACCGTAGATGAAGAAGGCAACGAGTTGATTTTGACCATTGAAAAATTGCCGTCATTCCGGGCAAATCTGGCAGCAGGAACGTATCGCGTGTCAAAAACATCCACCGGTAATTGGACCGCTAGTTACAATGTCACGGTCAATAGCCGCAATCAATTTACAGGCACTTCGAATTTAAGTTTAGTTGCTCACAGAGGAAGTATCACTTCTAGTTCATTAACTCACACGTCCACTAAAGCCACCTGTACGTTTAAGCAAAAAGCAGGTATAATCACTACCAATGGGAGTGTCGTAACCACGATCTCAAATGGGAAGCTAGTTGTTAAATAGCAGATAGGAGCATACATTGGCTTTAGCAGAACAATTAAAAAGCTGTCGCGAGTCTTCCGGATTGTCGCAAACAGCAGTCGCAGAAAAATTACAGATTTCACGCCAGTCGATTTCAAAATGGGAAAACGGGCGCGGCTATCCAGATATTGAGAATTTGATTTTGTTGAGCGATCTCTATCAAGTCTCGATTGATGAGCTCTTGCGGGAAAACGAAGCGTTAAAAGAGCGGATCGAAACCAATAATCAAGAGATCAACGACAAAAAAGAAAAATTGTCGTTACTCCAAAGAACGATGGCAACGGAAAAAGATGAAAGTCTGCTCTTGCTACTGTTAGCTGGAATCGGCTCATTTCTCTTTCCATTAGGTTTGATTTTAGATGGCTTTGTCTTATGGCGTAACAAAAAGGCCAATAATTTTTATGTATTGATCTATATCGTCTGTGCCTTCTCAATTTTCTTGAATTTGTACGATGGCTATGTCCATCTCAGCAACATCATGAATTGGGGAACCACTACGATTGAAAAAGTTGAATAATTCAATTGCTAACACAAAAAGCCCGCTGCGAGTTACTCTCGTAGCGGGCTTTTGACACTGTATTTACCATTTATAAATTGGTTTTTCAAAGAATATTAACCGTCTTTAGTTAACCTTTGCAATCTTCCCTTGTTCGATATACACCATCAAAATACTAATATCAGCTGGGTTTACTCCGCTGATACGGCTCGCTTGGGCGATGGTTTCGGGTTGGATTTTTTGCAGTTTTTGTTTGGCTTCTGTTGCCAAGCCATTGATAGCGGCATAGTCGATGTTTTCAGGAATGCGTTTGGCTTCCATCCGTTTGAGTTTCTCCACTTTTTCGAGGGCTTTTTTAATATAACCTTCGTATTTGATTTGGATCTCGACTTGTTCGATCTCTTTTGGCTTCAATGCTTCATTGGCTTCGATAAATTGCAGCATTTCCGCATACGTCACTTCAGGCCGGCGCAAGAATTCATTTGCTAAAACGCCATCTTTCAAGGTGGCCGTCCCTTTGGCAGTCAAATATGCTTGTACTTCTGGCGTTGGTTTGATGCGGATTTTAGACAAGCGTTTGATTTCTGCTTCAACAGCTTCTTTTTTCGCTACATATGCTTCGTATTGCGCTTCTGGGACGAGCCCAATTTGATGTCCCACTTCGGTCAAACGCAGATCGGCATTATCATGACGCAGCAATAAGCGGTATTCGGCACGAGAGGTCAATAAACGGTATGGTTCATTGGTTCCTTTGGTCACCAAATCATCGATCATCACACCGATATAACCGTCGCTGCGTTTCATAATGAAAGGTTCTTTGCCTTGAATTTTCAAAGCGGCATTGATGCCGGCAATCAAGCCTTGACCGGCCGCTTCTTCATAGCCGCTGGTTCCGTTGGTTTGTCCTGCCGTAAAGAGGTTTTCGATGACTTTGGTTTCTAATGTTGGACGCAATTGATGAGGTACCACGACATCATATTCAATGGCGTAGCCCGTCCGCATCATTTCCGCTTTTTCTAAACCTGCGATGGAATGCAGCATTTGGACTTGGACGTCTTCTGGCATAGAAGTAGAAAGCCCTTGAACATACACTTCTTCGGTGTTCAATCCTTCTGGCTCCAAGAATAGTTGGTGACGAGATTTGTCTGCAAAACGCACGATTTTGTCTTCGATGGATGGACAATAACGGGCACCTACCCCTTCGACGATCCCTGTAAACATCGGCGCCCGATGTAAATTCTGGTTGATGATTTGGTGCGTCCCTTCGTTCGTATAGGTCAACCAGCAAGGTTCTTGGTTTTGATTGTAGGCTTCATCGGGTGTGCTGTAACTAAAGTGATTCGGTTGTTCATCGCCAGGCTGGATCTCCGTTACCTCATAGTTGATGGTGCTGGATTTGACCCGCGGTGGTGTACCGGTTTTAAAACGAGCGATCTCTAGACCAAGCTCTTTCAAATGATCGGCTAATCCAATCGATGGCTGGGAGTTGTTTGGACCAGAAGAATACTTCAACTCTCCAATGATGATCTCCCCTCGCAACGCTGTTCCTGCAGTGATCACTACAGCTTGGGCTTGGTAACGAGCGCCTGTAGATGTCACGACGCCACGGCACTCGCCTTCTTCAACGATCAGCTTTTCAACGATCCCTTGGCGCAGTGTTAGATTGGCTTCTTTTTCGATCGTTCGTTTCATTTCAGCCGCATAGGCATGTTTATCGGCTTGCGCCCGCAAAGCCCGCACTGCGGGACCTTTTCCTGTATTGAGCATCCGCATTTGGATGTAGGTTTTATCGATATTTTTGCCCATTTCTCCGCCTAAAGCATCGATTTCGCGTACCACGACGCCTTTTGCTGGTCCGCCGACGGAGGGATTACAAGGCATGAATGCGACCATGTCTAAGTTGATGGTCAGTAAAAGGGTTTTTGCCCCCATTCGGCTGGCTGCTAAGGCAGCTTCTGATCCGGCATGGCCGGCACCAACAACGATCACGTCATAACTTTCTGCTTGATATTCTTGCATGGTGTTCTCCTTTTTACGCCAGTGGCGCATTCTTTATTTTCCTAAACAAAACTGACTGAACAATTGGGTGATCAACTCATCTTGGACACTGTCGCCGACAACTTCTCCTAGATAGTCCCAGCAGCGTGTCATATCGATTTGAACCAAGTCGACAGGCATTCCTGCTTCGATCCCTTGGATGACCTCAGACAACGACTGAACGGCATTTTCTAATAAGGCAATGTGGCGGGTGTTAGAAAGATAGGAAGCATCCTTGTCGGTGGTTTTCCCCCCAAAGAATAGATCGGCAATGGCTTGTTCCAGTTGATCCAAGCCTTCGTTGGTCAATACAGAGACAGAAAAAATCGGTTCATCTGCTGCGTACTGCGCTAATTCAGCGGGCGCTAGTTTTGGCTCAAGGTCGGTCTTATTCAATAAGATGATCCGACGGCTGCCAGCAGTCAGCTCCAGCAATTGTTTGTCTTCCTGGGTCAATCCTTCGCTTTGGTTGAGAACCAGCAAAATCAACTCCGCTTCTGCCAGTGCTTTGCGGCTGCGTTCGACCCCGATTTTCTCAACGACATCTTCCGTTTCGCGGATACCAGCCGTATCGATCAGTTTCAACGGTACCCCGCGAACATTGACATACTCTTCAATGACATCTCGGGTGGTGCCGGCAATGTCTGTCACGATGGCTTTTTCTTCCCTTAATAAATGGTTCAATAAGCTGGATTTACCGACATTCGGCCGACCGATGATCGCAGTACTCAGGCCTTCTCGCAAAATTTTTCCTTGTTGGGCAGTTGCTAATAAGGCTTGGATCTGCCCTTTGACCATCGTGGCCTTTTCTAACAATAAGCGGGTCGTCAATTCTTCCACATCATCGTATTCAGGGTAATCGATATTCACTTCAACTTGCGCCAACGTCTCTAAGATCTCTTGGCGTAAGGTCCGAATCAAGTGGGAAAGATTGCCATCCAGCTGATTGACAGCGAGATTCATCGCCTTATCGGTCTTAGCACGAATCAGGTCCATCACCGCCTCGGCTTGAGAAAGATCAACCCGTCCATTTAAAAAGGCCCGCTTCGTGAATTCCCCCGGCTCAGCCAAACGTGCGCCTTGTCGTAAAACCAGTTGCAAGAGTTGATTGACGACAACGATCCCGCCGTGACAGTTGATCTCAACGACATCTTCTCGGGTAAAGGTCCGCGGCTTTTTCATCACTGAAAGCATCACTTCATCCATCAAACGGTTTTCTTCTGGGTCCACGATATGACCATAATGAATCGTATGACTAGGGACTTGGGCGAGGGTTTTAGTGCCTGCTTGAAAAATCCGATCCGCAATTGCGATTGCTTCTTCCCCGCTTAATCGCACAATACTGATGGCCCCTTCGCCTGGCGGGGTGGAAATTGCGGCAATCGTATCAAATTCTTGCGTAATATTCGCCATGTTGCATGCTCCTCCTATTTTTTCACATAAAAAAAGTGCCCACTCCACCCGTCAAATTGATTGAAAATCAATAAAAACGAGTAGACTTAGCACTTTGACTGCTTGTCAATTAAATTCTGGAAATAGATTAGCACATTTTTGCGCGAGTCGCAAGCTTCCTTCAAAAACTTTTAAATTTTGCATCTGTCCGCAAAAACCTTTAAAATAAAAGCAAAGAATAAGAAAAGAGGGATCTATTATGGAAACCATCAAATCATCAAACAGTGCTGCCCGCATTAAAGAAATCATTTTATCGACAGGAAACGTGAATCGGCCTTATGTCGTGCGGGATATCGTCTTTGCGGCAGACAAAATCGAAGTAGATCTATTTGATACATCTGTGAATTTGAACGATCTTTTGGCAGATGTGACCTATCGCTTAAAAGAAACAGCTCACAGCTACGGTGCGAATGCAGTGATCAACTGTCATTTCGAACACGACCGCATCGTCGAAGGCGACAAAACCTACCTTGAGATCTTTGCCTATGGTACGGTGGTTCAATTTACTCAATCAACCATTGGCGGCTAATTGCCCCTTTGAACAACGAAATACAAAAAAGAGTCCGCGGCATACGGACTCTTTTTTGATACCAAAGGCTGACCTACGTAACGTATGTTGACTTTGATAAGAATGATTTCTAGTCAAGGATACTTGGTTTTAAATTTGTTGTCAATCGCTTTTTCCCATCAAAAAAGGGAAAGGCTTGTCAGACCGCCTTTCCCTTTTTTCATTAAATTCGTTTGTCCGCAGGTTCCACTACTAAGTAGCGATACGGTTCATCCCCTTCAGAATGAGTTTGAACATACGCATCTTTACTCAATACGGAATGGATCTGCTTTCTTTCAAACGCCGGCATCGGCTCTAAAAAGACCGGGCGGCCTGTTCGTTTGACTTTTTCAGCAGTACGGCTGGCCAAACGTTCTAAGATCGCTTGACGTTTTTCACGGTAATCCCCGACATTCACAACGATCGACAATTTGTTTTTCGCGATGCGATGAATATAAACTTGCGCCAAATATTGCAGTGCATTCAAGGTTTTGCCGTGCTTCCCAATCAAAATGCCTTGTTTTTGCGTTTCTAATTGAAAGATGATCACGCCGTCTTGACGAGCGGTTTTTACTAAGGCAGGTGCATTCAATGCTTTTGAAATATTTGTCAGATAGAGTCCCAACTGAGCCAGTGCTTCCTCATCTGAAAGATCCGTCAGCAAAACAGGTTCGCTCGCGGCCGCCTCCATCACACTGCTTGCATCCTCTGTCGTCACAGGATCTGGTTCTACCAGCGGTTTTGCTGGTACTTCTTCAACGGGTGCCGGTTCTTCAACGATTCTTTTTTCAATGGAGACCCGTGCTTGTTTTTTTCCTAGCCCCAAGAAGCCTTTTTTTCCTTCATCCAGGACTTCGATTACTGCTTGATCTTTGGTGATACCAAGGACTTGCAATCCCTCTTGAATTGCTTCAGCTACTGTCAGATTTTCATAAATCGGCATTGCAGTGCAACCTCCTCTTATTTTTTCCGTTTCTTTTTAGGACTCATTGCTTTTTTCAGGGCTCGTTCACGCTCGCGTTCTTTGCGGGCGGCTTCTTCTCTTTCTTGGCGAATCTTGAATGGGTTATTTAAGATCATTGTTTGCAAGACTTGGAATGCATTAGAAACAACCCAGTACAAGGAAAGACCGCTGGCAATGTTGATCCCCATCAGTAAGATCATCATCGGCATAGCGAAATTCATGATTTTCAAACTCGCATTTGATTCCACTTGGCTCATACTTGATAAGTAGGTACTTGCAAAAGTAAAGAGCGCCGCTAAAATCGGCAAGATGAAGTATGGGTCACGATCACCCAGCTGCAGCCATAAGAATTTTCCTTCTTGCAGAGCAGGAACCCGTGAGATCGATTGCCACAAGGCCATCAAAATCGGCATTTGTACCAATAATGGTAGACAGCCGGCATAGGGATTGACATTGTTTTCCGCATACAAACGTTGTGTTTCTTCTTTTAACTTGCTTTGTGTTTCTGTATCTTTTGACGCATATTGCTGCTGCAGCGCTTTTAGCTTCGGTTGTAATTCTTGCGTTTTGCGCATGCTTTTGGTTTGAAAGTGCATCAACGGCATCAAAATGACCCGGATGATCAATGTAAATAGGATGATCCCGATCCCGGCATTGCCGAAGGAGAGGGCTTTGATCGCCTCTGCAAAATAATAAACGATGTAACGATCCCATAGACCGGTACTTTGTGCATTTACTTCACCTGTTGCACCGCAGGCAGATAAGACAACTACTAATGAGAGAACTCCCAAAAATAGTAAGACGCGTTTCCCTTTTTTCACGTAACTAATTCCTTTCCATTAATGAATAATTTTGGCAAGCTTTAAGACATGCTCTAAATTCGAGTAGATTTCCTTTGAGGAACAAATGGCGATACTTGGACGGGCGATCACAATAAAATCGATCGCTGGTTCGATTCGCGGCTTCATTTCCGTTAAGCTCGCACGAATCTTACGTTTGACCTCATTTCGCTTCACTGCATTACCGACTTTTTTTCCTACAGATAAACCAACTCGAAAATGTGATTGCTCTTTAGGTAAGACATACACCACGAACTTCCGATTTGCAAAAGAATTTCCTGCCTGAAAAACTTTTTGAAAATCTTGCTCTGTTTTTACTCGATAGGATTTTCTCATCTTCGGTTCCTTCACTTCTTTCAATTAAGCTTCGCGAAACGGATTGAATCCGTAACCACTCACCTGTCAATAATACCATATTTGCCAAAAGTCAGACACTATATTCCGCAAAAACGGCATAAAAAAAAACCACTGGCATTCAGTGGCTTACGCAGAAATAACCTTTCTGCCTTTACGACGACGGCTAGCTAAAACACGACGTCCATTTTTTGTACTCATACGTTTACGGAATCCGTGAACTTTTTGACGTTTACGTTTATTTGGTTGATACGTTCTTTTCATTTATTTCCACCTCCATCAGGATAATGCTTATGCGCACAGACATACTTTGATAGTATAACGAGTCAAGTACTAGTTTGTCAATAAGAAGTTTGCTCAAAATCGACCATTCTTTATCCACAATTCCCTTGATTTGTGTGGGTTTGCTGTTTACAGCTAATTTTTGTGGATAACTTTTTCCCCAGAGTTATTTTGACTTTTTCCACAAACAAACAGCCTGTAGAAAAGTTTTCCACAATCGCTTTTCCAGCTGTTGATAACCGCCCTAAAACCTAGTATTATCAAGGCGTGATCTTCACATAGATCTGTGGATAAGAGAGATTTTTTTCTAGTTATGCACATTCTTTTTCTACCTGTGGATAGTGCATTTTCGAACATGTGCATTTCCTTTTTTCTTTTATCCCGTTTTGTGGAAAAGTATTTTTTTCTAACCTTTTTTATCGTAATCTGTGGAAAACTTTTTCAATCCGTGCTATTTTAGTTATATCTATTCTTAGTTATAGGAGGACAATTT